>JAFUEZ010000014.1 GCA_017470115.1 Bacilli bacterium
CTCTTTTGTCATATGCTTTTGTTTCATATGTTGACCTCCTTTCGACGGAAGCATAGACATATAAAACATAACATTTGTAAGAGAAAATGCCGAAAAACAAAGTTTAATTCTAAAAACGGAATTAAGTTTTTCAAGTTATATCTATTCGTTTTTTTAAATAAAAAAGTAGAAATGAATTCAAGTTTGTATTAATATATTAAAGCAATTGGGGCTTTAGCTCAGTTGGGAGAGCGCTTCCATGGCATGGAAGAGGTCACCGGTTCGATCCCGGCAAGCTCCACCAGTTGAAATTATAACTTTGATTTATGTCAAAGTTTTTTTATTTATAAAAAATTGAAATAAAGATAACTTAATTTTATAATCGTTGTATGAAAAAAGTTCCATTTATTATTCCTTTTTTACTATTAAATTCTTGTGGTTTTCCAAGCACGCAAGAAGATTTAATTTCAATTTATAATGACAAATCACGTCTTTATATTGATAAATTAGACGATGAAGAATCTTGTCTTTTAAAAACATATCATCATAAGAATTTTGGCGATATTCCATATGTTTTGCTTGATGAATTTTGTGATACTTTTGAAAAAACTGATTTTAAACAAAAACCAACATATAAAATAGAGGAAGATAAGTTCATCGTTACAGGGCAAAACGGCGGAACTTTTACATTTGATGCTAAAAAAGATCTCGTCACTACATCTAGTGATGTGAATTTAATGGCTCTTGCTATAAGAACTACAAATAATGGCATTCCAAATGACATGTATAAAAAAAGCGAGACTTTAAATTTCGTTAGAGAAAGTTCAAAAACCAAATATATTGATAGCGGTCATGAAAGAATTTATGATTGTAAAAAATATAATTTCGATATTGTATTTGAAGATGGCAAATATTACGCTCCATTTTCATTACTTAGCTACATATTTTATGGCAATATAAACAATGCATATCTTTACAATGGTAAAAATTATTTTGATTGTGATTGCCTTGGAACTACTGAACCATCTGGTCCATATTGTTATTCTTCAAAAGGAAACTTCTTATTAGATAGAAGTGGAGGAAAATTTGGAGCTGTTTTATTTAAAATGGTTGATCCAAAAGAGAAAAACGAAGCTTATAGATTTGAAAATATTATTGAAAGTAGTAAACAATTAACTGTTTTTTCGCTCCTTAATGATGGAACTGGAACATTAAAAACATACGATGATAAAGGCAATTTAATTGATGATGGCGTTTTTGTTAAAGCAACATATACACTTAATGAAGATAAAAGTGAAATTACAATAAAGTATTTTTCAGTATTAGATATGGAAGATACTGAGCCAATTTCAGATATATCAACACTTAGAATCAATCTTGATGAAACAAATTTTGGTAAGCAAACACGTAGCAAAGCAGTAGCTGATTTCACTTATCAAGAATTAAGGTTCGCAATGTATGAATTATATGGTAATACTCGCAATAATGAAGTGAAAGATTTTGATAAATTTATTAAAGATAAAGAGTATAAAGAAGACTTGTTATCTCTTGATGCAAAAACTTATGATGATGCTATGGCAAAATTTCTTCTTGAAGGAGTGGATGATGCTCATACTACGATTCAATATCCATCAATTTATGATTTGCCAACGATGTCAAACGCAAATGAATATTCTGTAAAGCACGAAGGCATAAGAAGAAAAACAATTACTGACACATTAATTGCTAATCAAAATAAAAGAAAGTCAAAGGGTTTACCTGATGGCGGATTAGATATAGTAGGGAAAACAGCTTTTATTACTTTTGATGCATTTGCAACAAATACTAAAATTAAATCATTTGATTCTTATAAAAACACAAATCCAAGCGATTATGTAGATTCTCCAATGGATTTGTTTGCTTCGAGTTTTAACAAAATTAAAGAAAATAATGATGTGGAAAATGTTGTCGTTGATTTGACATGCAATGGTGGAGGAAATGTAAATGGTCTTGCTTATTTATTAGGCTATTTTACAAAAGATCCATCAATTCTTATTCATTTTGGATTTAATAATTCGATTTATGAATATCATTATGAAGTTGATTTAAATCAAGATGGTGTTTTTGCTGGAGAAGGAGATACTTTTGAAGGCAAATATAATTTTTATATTATGACTAGTGACGCTTCATTTAGCTGTGCTAATCATCTATCAACACTATGTCGAAATATAGGTTTTGGAAAAGTAATCGGTGAGAAAAATGGTGGAGGATCTTGTGTTATTTCTATGCTAACTAATTCTTCTGGTTATCTTTATCATTCATCAAGTGAATGGACATCATTATTAAAAGAAAATGGAAAATATTCCACAAACGATTATGGAGTTGAACCAGATATCAAAATAGATTCTTCACATTTTTATGATCACGAATATATTGATCAATTGTTACGATAATTTTTAGTGGCAAAATTAAAATATCAAAATAATTAATTTAATTATTTAAAATACATTTTTAATTTCAAAGTGTGATTTAAATCACGTTTTTAAGGGTATTAGTTTTCGAAATTCAACATAAAGATTGTTATTTCTATAAACAATATTGAATTTTGTTAACAAACGCTTCTTTTTTCTTTTTAGGAAAGAAAAATAAAAGTATAATATTCAAGATGGAAGCATTTAAACTATACTTATTACAAAATTGGGTATTATTACTTGTTTTAGGAGCATTCGCTGTAATGCTTTTTACGACTTCTTTTTTAAGCAAAAAAGCAACAAACCGTATGCTCATTTTGGTTTTTACAATATTTGTTTTATCAATTACAGTTTTCATTGAATTTTATTTAGAGCCATGCAAAGAAAATAATTTAATTAAAGAGATTTTGATGTCGATTAGGTATAGTTCGACACCTTTTATTTTGGCTCTTGTTATATTTGCTTTAGTTAAACGTCAAAAAGCATTTGTTTTTATTCCTGCAGGATTACTTTTAATTATCAATATTATTTCAATTTTTACAGGCATAGTATTTTCTCATAATGATGCTGGTAATTTAGTTAGAGGTCCGTTAGGCTTTGTTCCATATGTGATTTCTGGTCTTTATATTGTTTTATTAATTTGGCTTTTAATTTCAAATAGCAACAAGAGAATGATTGAAATTGTCCCTATAATATTTTTCAGTTTTGCTCTTATTTCGGGAGTTGTTTTCCCATTTATTTTTGGAGCCGCTTATTCTCAAATTTTCTGTTCAATAATGGCGATTGCTTTATTTATTTATTATGTTTTCTTGGTACTTCAATTAGTAAAAAAAGATCCTTTAACAGGCTTACTAAATCGTCAAACTTATTATGGAGATATCGAAAGAAGTGAAAAAGATATTAATGCCATTATTTCTTTAGATATGAATGGACTTAAAATGGTTAATGATACTTATGGACATGCAGAAGGAGATGAAGCGTTAATTAGTTTAGCAATTTGTTTTACAAAAGCTTGTGGACCAAGGCAATCTGCATATAGACTCGGTGGAGATGAATTTGCAATTGTTTGTAAAAAAACATCAGAAGAAGATGTTAAAAAACTTGTTAGTAAAATAGAAAAATATGTTTCAGAAACAAAATATACAGTTTCAATTGGATATTGTTATCAACATGAAGGTTTTGATAAACCAGATGATTTATTAAAAGAATCTGATAAGAGAATGTACGATAACAAAGCCGAATTTTATAAACATATTAATGATTAATATATTTGGAGGATTAATTATGAAATTTAAAAAACATGTATTTCTTTTACCATTCGTAGCATTAGCAACAAGTTGTACTATCACAATTAATGTTGACGATTTAGAACCAGAAGAAGATTATGAGATTCACGAAGTTAAAGTTGATCATTATAACATTTCTTATGTTCCATTTTTAAATGAAGATCCTGAGTCATTGACATTTGAAGGAGAATGGAAAGATTTTAAAACTAAAGATCAATTTACATTCTGCTATTTAGGAAATGATGAAGAAGTACCATACGTTAGTTTAGATACTTACATTTCATTGCTAAGTAAAGATTTTAAAGAAAATATTTCAACTAGTACAACAGAAGAGGGTTCATCTTCAATTTTAGAAATCAAAAATGGTGAAAACAAGCTTGTTTCTTATAGATTTGATAGAAGCGAAAAGAAGGTAACTAGAAGTCCAGGTTCTCTTGAGGGCGCCATTAAACCAGCAAACAAACTTAAGAATTCTGTCACTGATTATATTCAAATGAACGAAGAAGTTATTAGTAATGCTAATAGTGATTTTGTTTATTCATGGGCATGTACTGGTTTTAAAACATTCACATATAATGAAAAGAATTATTTCCCATTATCATTACTTGATTTACAAATTTCTAAAGATACTGGACGATATTTATTATATGTTGGTGGATTGAAATCAATTTATGAAGTTTGTGATGTTGCTCAATATGTACAGGTAGCTCTGTCAATGGATATTAATGGAACATCTTCATATAGAAAAGCATCTGATTTTTTAGGTGAAAACTATGGTAAAAAGTTCTTTAATTCAGAAAAGAATCAAGTTGAATTACCAAGATATTTAACAAGTTATAATCGTGACGCTTTCTATTATGTAATGGATAATTTCTATGGTTTAGGCGAAACAATTGGCTATAAATCAATGGCAAAATTCATCGACAATACAGTTTATGCTGAGCAAATGTTAAGTCCTGAAGGTGGAACAAGGGCAGAAGCATATTCATACGTTTGTAGCATTTTAAATGATGGTCACACAGGATTTTCTGGCTGTGCAGCAGCTGCTGAAGGTACAGGATTAGGTATTGCATATTCTCAAACATTACTTAACGATCGTAATGCTTTAAATAATATTTTAAGAGATAGAAGAACTGCAGAATTAGAAAAAGCTGGTCCAAGCACAATTGCTACCGATGTTAGATATAGTACCGATGGTAAAACTGCATATTTCAGTTTTGATGAATTCAAAGCTGTTGTTTATGATCCAGCACAAGGCTTAAACGATAGCGATAAATATGACGATACTTATCTACTTTTCTTAAGAAATTTAAACGAAATTAAAGCAAAAGGCGGAGTTAAAAATGTTGTTATCGATGACTCTATTAATGGTGGAGGCTACGTTGGTCAACTTTGCAAACTTTTATGTCTTTTAAGTAAAGATAATAGTTCAACAATTTATTTTAGAAATCGTGAAAATAATTCAATTGGAAAAGTCACAAGTAAAGTTGATGTTAACTTAGATGGTAAAATTGATGAAAACGATAAAACTTTTGGAAATGATTTCAAATTCTTCCTCGTGACTTCTTCATATTCATTCTCTTGCGGAAATGCCTTACCATGTTATTGCCGTGATTTACAATTAGCTGGTATAGTTGGAAGTAAAACCGGTGGTGGAGAATGTATTGTTGGCTTTAATCAACTTCCATATGCATCTTCAGTTACACATTCATCAAATACTCATTTAGGATATTATGATGAAACTCAAAAAATATTCTATGGATATGAATCTGGAGCAGCCCCAACAATAGCTTTTAGCGGTAATTATTATGATGTTGATGCTGTAGCAAGTAAACTTGGTTAATAAAGTCTTTGTCGGCTATGTTAATCTTAATGTTGGACAAAATACAATAGTCAATACACGTAATGAAACTGCTCCACCCAGTAGTGTATATAATTGGTGGGGAATTAGACTATCAGCTCAATCAGCAACAATCTCTAATAAAGCTGCTGAATAGGTAGAAATCTAATTTTATTAATTTAACTGGGAATTTACTTCCCAGTTTTTATTTTAAAGTTGAAATTTACTAAATTAGCAAAAACCCTGCAAAACCTGAATATTTTTCATTAAATTTGATAAAAATATATTTAGAAAAGGAGTTTTAAAATGCATGATATTGAATATTAATATAAAATTTATTTCTAATTTTGATATGCATAGAAATACAATTAGATTTATTAAGGGAGAATTTTATGGCAAATGATTTAAGAGATCCAAAGATGGAAAGAATAAATAATGCCAAACTTGCTCAAGACTTTATTGAAGAACAAGTTGAAGCTATAAGGAAACAAGTTGGAAATAAAAAAGTCCTACTTGCTTTGTCTGGTGGAGTTGATTCATCGGTTTGTGCAGCGCTTTTAATCAAAGCAATTGGCTCCAATTTAACTTGTGTCCATGTCAATCATGGTTTGCTTAGAAAAGGTGAATCAGAACAGGTAATTAAAGTATTCAAGGAACAACTCGGTGCAAATTTAATTTATGTTGATGCTGTAGATAGATTTTTAGATGCATTAGCAGGAGTTGAAGATCCTGAAACTAAAAGAAAAATTATTGGAAAAATCTTCATTGATGTTTTTGCAGAAGAAGCTAGAAAACTTAATGATGTCACTTTTTTGGCTCAAGGAACAATTTATCCAGATATTTTAGAAAGTAAAGGTATTAAAGCGCATCACAATGTTGGTGGCTTACCTGAAGATTTACATTTTGAACTTGTTGAGCCAGTTAAATTCCTTTATAAAGACGAAGTTAGAGTTATTGGTGAACAACTTGGCTTACCTGCTTCAATGGTTTATCGTCAACCATTCCCAGGTCCAGGATTAGGTGTCAGATGTCCAGGCGCTATTACTCGTGAAAGATTAGAATGTGTCAGAGAAAGTGATGCAATTTTAAGAGAAGAATTTGCTAAGGCTGGATTAGATAAAAAAGTTTGGCAATATTTCACAATTGTTCCTCCATTTAAATCTACTGGAATTAAAGATAACAAAAGAACATTTGAATATGCCGTTGTTTTAAGAGCGGTTAATTCAATTGATGCAACAAGTGCAACAGTTGAAGAGATTCCTTATGAATTATTATTCAAAATAAGAGATAGAATTTTAAGAGAAGTTAAAGGCGTCAATCGTGTTTTAGTTGATATTTCACCAAAACCAGTTGCAACAATTGAGTGGGAATAATTATGAAAGAGCTAGAAAAAGAAATTTTAGAAAAAGGCATCATCATTAACAGCGAGATTGTTAAGATTGATAGTTTTTTAAATCATCAAATTAATATCGAACTTTTCATGAAAATTGCTCAACACTTTAAAAAACATTTTGGTGATCGAAAAGTCGATAAAATTATGACTATTGAAACAAGTGGAATCGCATTAGCTTTTGCAGCAGCTTTAGAATTTAAAACTAAAAATCTAGTTTTTGCTAAAAAGAACAAATCTGCAATTACTGGGGATAATGTATATAAGTCAGAAGTTTATTCATTTACGAAAAAGAAAACAAATACGATAACAATCGATAAAATGTACGTTCAACCAGGTGAGAATATTTTAATTGTTGATGACTTTTTAGCAGCAGGAAGTGCTGGTTGTGGATTAATTGATATTTGTCGACAAGCCGGAGCAAATGTAGTTGGTTTTGCAGTGGCAGTTGAAAAATCTTTCCAAGGCGGAAGAAAGAAAATTGAAGATTTAGGTGTTAAAGTTTATAGTGGAGCATCAATAAAAAGTATTGAAAATGGCACTATAATTTTTGATCATCATTAATATTTTTTAACTCTGTTTTAAAGAAATATTTAGCCTATAAATTATTGATATTTATGGGCTTTTCTTTTAGGTAAGCGCTTACAAATTAAGATAAAATTAAGTTTACTTAGAAATGACTTTTAAGGCTTTACATTCGATTTTTAATTGGCCATAATCAAATTGTCGATAGGTCGACTCGTATAATTCCTTAATTGGTAGGAAGTCTCTACGCTAAACCGGAATTTAGCACTACGAATGATTTTTTAATTTTTTAAAAATTTTTTGTAATTGAGGCTCTTATACGGAGCTGTTTTTTGTTTAAGGAGGGGTAAAATGAACAAATTAACACGCACATTATTATGTTCTTCCGTTCTTGCTGCATCAGTTTTTGGAGCAGCATCATGTGGAGCTGATTCACCATTAAAAGCAATTGCAAAAGAAGACATTAAAATTGGTCTCATTTGCTTACACGATCAAAGTTCAACATATGATAAGAACTTTATCGATTCAATGAACGCAGCTGTTTCTGAATTAGGTTTACAACCATCACAACTCGTTCTCAAAACCAATATCGCAGAATCAGAAGATTGCTACAATACAGCTACTGAATTAGCAGATAGTGGTTGTAATATCATTTTTGCCGACAGCTTCGGTCATGAGTCACATTTATTAAGAGCTGCTGAAGAATTCCCAGAAGTTCGTTTCGCACATGCTACTGGTACAACAGCACATACAAAAAAGAAAGCAAATTTCTACAATGCTTTTGCAAATATTTATCAAGGTAGATACCTTGCTGGTGTTGCAGGCGGATTAAAATTAAAAGAAATGATCGACAACAACACATTACCAGCAACAAGTAAAAAGGACGATAAAGGAAATTATAAACTTGGTTATGTTGGCGCTTTCCCATATGCTGAAGTTAAATCAGGTTATACATCATGGTTCTTAGGCGTTCAATCAGTTGTTCCTAATGTTTCCATGGATGTCACATTCACTGGTTCATGGTATGATCCAGTTAAAGAAGGAGCAGGTGCAACAAAATTAATTGGTAATGGCGCAGCTTTAATCTCGCAACACGCTGACTCAATGGGTGCTCCAGATGTTTGTAAAGCAGCAGGTATTCCTAATGTTTCATACAACGGTTCAACAGAAAGTACATGTTCAGGTTCATTCATCGTTTCTTCAAAGATCGATTGGGCTCCTTACTTTAAATTCTTAGTTAATTCTGCTATTAACAACACAAAGATTCCTTACGATTTCACAGGAACACTTGCTGATGGTTCAGTTAAATTAACAGAATTTGGTGCAGCAGCAGCAGCCGGCACAGCTGATAAAGTCGCTGAAGTTAGAACAAAATTAGAAAACGGTTCATTAAAAGTTTTTGATACAAATAAATTCACAGTTAAAGGTCAAAAATTAACATCTTATAAAGCAGATGTTGATGATGATGGAACATTTTCACATGAAACTGAAGTTATCAAAGATGGATATTTCCATGAATCAGAATATCGTTCAGCTCCATATTTTGATATCGACATTGACGGTATTAATCCTGAACTTTAATTTAATTTTAAAGGGAGATCAATGAATCTCCCTCTTTATCTTTTAATATAATGAAATCTATTAGACTTGAAAATATCAGTAAGGCTTTTGGTTGGATTAAGGCCTTAGATGACATTTCTCTTCAAATAAATGAAGGAGAAATTTTAGCACTTTTAGGTGAAAATGGTTCGGGCAAAACTTCTTTAATGAATGTTATTGCTGGAATTTATCATCCTGATCAAGGCGACGTTTTTATTGACGATGAAAAAGTGACGATTTCTTCTCCAAAAGATGCTTTCAAGTACAAAATAGGAATGATTCATCAACATTTTAAACTTGTAAATGTTTTTACTGCTGTTGAAAACATTGTTTTAGGTTTAGAAAAAAGTGATTACAAGAAGTTCAAAGAAGAACAAATTAAAACTGAAGAAGAGTTTTTCGCTAAACTCAAAGGAGTTAGAGAGCCTTCAAATGTCGAAGTTGCTAATGCAAAATCAAGAATTTATCATTCAGGAAAATATGATTTAAATTTTGCTAGACAAAAAGTTATTCAAATTTGTAATCAATATGGTTTTAAAATCGATCCAGATAAACATGTTTATGACATGTCTGTCAGTGAGAAACAAAACTTAGAAATTGTTAAAGCGTTATTTAGAGGTGTTGACCTTTTAATTCTTGATGAACCTACAGCCGTTTTGACTCCTCAAGAGATCAAAGTTTTGTTTAAAATTTTGAAAAACATGAAAGCTGATGGCAAAACCGTGATTATAATCACACATAAACTTAATGAAGTTATGGAAATAAGTGATAGAGTAGAGGTTTTGCGTAAAGGTAAATATATTGGTGGCGTTAAAACAAGCGAGACAAATCCAGCTCAATTAACTGAAATGATGGTTGGTAAAAAAGTCGAGCTTGAAATTAGACGAGATACTCCAGTCAATCCTGATTTAAGACTTGAAATTAATAATGTTACCCTTGTTAAAGAAGGTGTAAAAGTTTTAGACAATGTAAATTTACAAGTCAATGGTGGTGAAATTTTAGGTATTGCTGGAATTTCTGGAAGTGGCCAAAAAGAACTTCTTGAATGTGTTGCTGGTCTTCAAAAGGCTAAAAGTGGAGATATTATTTTCCATAATCCAAAAGAGAACAAACCTGTTACATTTTTCCACAAAGATTTAAAGCAAATCAAAGAACTTGCCGCTCAAGGCAAATTCCATGATCCTGATGGAAATAAAATTGACTTAACAGGATTAAAAGATAAAGAGATAAGAAAAATGGTTGAAGAGGAAAAAATCATTTTCTATGAAAATGAAATCATGCCTTTAAATGATAAAACTCCTCTTGAAATTAGAAATTTAGGTATCAAACTTTCATTCGTTCCTGAAGATCGTTTAGGAATGGGCTTAGTTGGAGAAATGAATTTAACTCAAAATATGGCATTAAGATCTTTTAGAAAAGGAAAAGGTATGAATGTCGAAATGAAAAAACCTGAGCGACTTGCTGAACATATCGTTAAAGAATTTGGCGTTGTTACTCCAAATTTAAATACTCCTGTAGGTAGACTTTCAGGTGGAAACATTCAAAAATTATTAGTTGGAAGAGAAATTTCTTCAAATCCAAAAATTTTAATGACTGCTTATCCAGTAAGAGGTTTGGATATTAATACTTCTTATTATATATATAATCTTTTGAACGACCAAAAGAACGCAAGATGCGCTGTAATCTATGTTGGTGAAGACTTAGATGTTTTACTTGCTTTATGTGATCGTTTGGCCGTTATTTATCAAGGTAAAATTACTGGAGTAGTTGACCCACATAAAGTTACAAAAGAACAAGTTGGTATTTTAATGACAGGAGGTAGTATTGATGCTTAAAAATTTCTTTAAAGAAAATGACTTCATACGTATCTCCCGTAGAATGGAAATTCCTACCTGGAAAAAGTGGGTTTTTAAAATTGCAGGTGTACTTGCAGGATTCCTTTTTGCTGCAATCGTAGTTTCATTTATTAGCCCAGGTTCATTCTTTAAATTTTTCGAATCTTTGATTGTTGGTAATTTTACTACAGTTAGAAAACTTTTAGTTTTATTTGAAGAAGTTGCAATTTTGTTCCTTATATCATGCGCGCTTGCTCCAGCATTTAAGATGAAATTCTGGAACATTGGTGCAGAGGGGCAAGTTTTAATGGCTTGTCTTGGTACTGTCATTGGAATGTTTTTTATCGCTCCAAATGTACCAAATGCTGTTGCTTTAATAATTGAATTATTATTAGCAGTTACTTTTGGAGTAGTTTGGTCTTTGATTCCTACATTATTTAAAGCTTTCTTTAATACAAATGAAACTCTCTTCACTTTAATGATGAATTATATCGCTAAAGGAATCGTTGCATTAATGATTACTCTTTGGATTAAAAACGGATCTGGTGTCATTCCGGTTTTAGAATATGGTCGACTTCCTAGAATTGGTGGTCAAAACTACATAATTAATATTATTGTTGCTGTAGTAATTGGAGTCATTTTTGCTTTCTATATGATGAGAAGTAAACAAGGATTTGAGATTTCTGTTTTAGGTGGCTCTAGAAACACTGCAAAATATGTTGGAATCGATGTTAAAAAAGTTTTAATTAGAACGATGATAATTACTGGAGTAATTTGTGGAATAGTAGGATTCTTGCTTGTCGCAGGTGCAAGTTACTCAATGAATGAAAATACAGTTTCAGGAAGAGGATTTACAGCAATTTTAGTTTGCTGGTTAGCTGGTTTTAATATTCCTGAAATGGCTGGAGTTAGTTTCCTTGTTGCTTTTATGAAGTATGGTGCAAGAGAAGTTGAATCTTCATTACATGTTGGCGGATCTTTTGTAGATATCGTTGTTGGTGTATTCTTCTTTGTTGTCATTGCATCTAATTTCTTCATCACGAATCAAGTTAAAATTAACTTCAAAGCTTTTAAAAAGAAGAAAAAGGAGGTAATTGAATAATGTTTATAACCTTCTTACGTAACGCAATTAGATTTTCGACAATCTTCTTATTTGGTTCAACAGGAGAAACAATTGTTGAAAAATCAGGACATTTAAATATGGGAATTCCAGGTGTTATGTGTATTGGAGCACTTGCTGGATGTGCAGGCATGTCAATTTATTTCAATACTTTGACAGATCCTTCTCAAATTAATTTATTTGGAGCAGTTGTTTTAGGAATTTTATTTACTATAGTTTCTGGAGCAATTTGTGGTGTTATATTCTCATTTTTCACTGTCACTTTAAGATGTAATCAAAACATTACTGGTTTAACATTAACAACTTTAGGCGCAGGCATTAATTTATTCGTCTTCAAAAGATTAGAAACTTTCTCAAGTTATTTTGGAAAAGCATCAGATGGGTTTAGAAATTTGTTCCAAGTTGAAGTTGGTGCAAATTGGTTTACTGATGTTTTCTTATCATACGGAATCTTAGTTTATCTAGCGATTATTATTGCAGTAGTTGCAACAATTATTTTTAGTAAAACAAGAGTTGGATTAAATCTTAAAGCTGTAGGTGAATCTCCAGCAACAGCAGATAGTGCTGGAATCAGTGTCACGCGTTATAGATATCTTGCAACAATTATCGGATGTTCGATTGCTTCACTTGGTGGTTTATTCATGATCATGGACTATTTAGGTGGAAATATTGAATACGGCCTTGATGAATATGGCTGGTTAGCTGTTGCAATAGTTATCTTCTCAATGTGGAAGCCACATTTTGGAATTTTAGCTTCATTTATCTTTGGTGCGCTTTATATTGCTCCAAGTTATTTGAATGCTTCTTTTGCTATGAAAAACGTCATAAAGATGATTCCTTATGTAGTTACAATAGCGGTTTTAGTCGTTACTAGTATATTAAATAAGAAAGGAAATCAGCCACCAGAGGGATTAGGCATAAATTACGATAGAGAAAAGAGGTAAAATAATAACTTAGTTATTATTTTAAATTCTTTATTAATTTTTTGAAAAATCTATTGTCTAAAACCTGAATGCGTGGTAAACTTACAACAATGAAAAATTTAGTACGAGCAAAGTTTAATGATAAGTTAGGTTGCTTCGGCATTCCTGGTTTTGAAGTCTCTTTTCTCGTCTATAATGTTTCTTTCTTTACTCGTCCTTAGTGTCGAGTATTTTTTTTGATAGGGGGGTCAAATATGGGAAACAACTTAATTTACCAAGTTGAAGACAAGCCAAAGTTTAGTAAACTCTTGCTATTTGCTCTTCAACAAGTCCTTGCCGTTTTAGCTGCTACAATTGCAGTTCCAACGATCATTGGACTTCCAACCCAAATTCCTGCAGCTATCTTAGGAGCTGGTGTTGGAACAATCGTTTATTTGCTCTTTACAAAGTTTAAGAGCCCAGTCGTCATTTCAAGCTCATTTGCATTCCTTGGAGCACTTGCTAACGCAGTAGCCTTCGGTTATCTAGGAATCGTACTTGGTGCTATCTTTGCTGGACTTGTCTATGTTGTAATAGCATTAATCATTAAATTCGTTGGTACTGGATGGATTCATAAACTCATGCCAGCTGCAATCATTGGTCCTACCGTTGCATTAATTGGTCTTTCACTTGCTGGAGCAGCTATGGGAGATATCACAAAAGCAACCGGTGGAAATATCGGATATGATTTAGTTGCATTATTCTGTGGTTTAGTTACATTCATGACTGTTATTATTTGCTCAGTTCAAAACAGATTTAAAGGTGCTAGATTAATTCCTTTCATTATTGGTATTTTAGCTGGTTATGCAGTCGCTAGTATCTTCTCAATATTTGGTTATGTTTTCGATGTTGATTATCTTAAACTCGTCGATTGGTCACCACTTGTTAACAATTTCAAAAATATTAATTTTACATCATTCTTAGATTATCCACGTGTCGGTCTTGTTGAAGGCATTATGGAACTTGTTAACGGAGTTCCATCACGTGAAATTATGAACGCCTATATGGCAAATAACGGCATTGTTATTGAAGGTGCTGCTGAATTAACAGATGTCGCATTACTTGAAGCAATTAAAGCAGCAAATGGTGGAGTTGGTCCACAAATCTTAAATTGGACAGGCGTTGCAACTTGTGCATTAGCATTCATTCCTGTTGCTCTTGTTACATTTGCTGAACACGTCGCAGATCATACAAATCTTGGAACAATTATTGATAGACCACTTTTAGAAGAACCAGGCTTAAAGAGAACTTTACTTGGTGATGGTGTTGGCTCAATTGCTGGTACATTATTTGGTATTTGTCCAAATACAACTTATGGTGAATCAGTTGGTTGTGTTGCAATCACAAGAAATGCTTCAGTTAAAACAATCTTAGTCGCAGCATTAATGTTAATTGGATTATCATTTGTATCACCATTAAACGCATTACTTAGAACAATTCCAAATTGTGTCATGGGTGGTGTTTGCTTAACACTTTATGGATTCATTGCTGTTAGCGGATTAAAGATGTTTAAAGATCTTGATCTCGGCGATAATAAAAATTTATTTACAGTTGCTGTTATTTTAATTACAGGTATCGGTGGCCTCGTTATTAATATCCCAATCGGTGGTGGCAATGTTATTCAAATCACTTCAATAGCAACTGCATTAATTCTTGGTATTATCACAAACAATGTTTGTAAGTTTGTTGAAAAGAGAAATAAAAAAGAAGGTGAAGAAACTCCTGTAGCTGAAGAAGCTGCACCAGCTGAAGAACCATCAGAAGCTAAAGAAGGTGAATAATCATGTTAAAAGATTTTGATTTAAAGAAATATAAAAACGCAAAATTATTGGAACATCCTCTTTTAATCCATAAAATTACAAATTTAAGAGATGTTAATACTAAACCAAATTTATTCAAACAACTCGTTAAAGAAATCTCTATTCTTGAAGGATATGAAGCTTTAAGAGATCTTGATACTTACAATATTGAAGTTGAAACTCCAATTGAAAAGACAATTCAACCAAGAGTTCATAAGAGTCAACTTTGTTTTGTTCCTATCTTAAGAGCGGGGCTTGGAATGGCAGATGGCATGTCAGAATTATTACCTGGATGTACATTCGGTCATATTGGTTTATATAGAAACGAAGAAACACATGAACCAGTTGAATATTATTGCAAACTTCCAAGCGATATTGCCGAACGTAATGTCTATTTATTAGATCCAATGCTTGCAACTGGAGGAAGTGCAATAGATGCTGTTAAGATTTTAAAAAATCATGGTGCAAAGAAAATTACATTTATTTGTATAATTGCTGCTCCAGAAGGTGTTAAAGCATTCTGCGAAGCAAATCCAGATATTCCTCTTTATATCGGTGTTATCGATAGAGAATTAAACGAAAAAGCCTATATTTGCCCAGGACTTGGAGATTGTGGCGATAGAATCTTTGGTACAGTTAAATAAATAATTTCTTTCAAAATATATAAGAATTGATCTCTTTATGAGGTCAATTTTTATTTGACATTTATTAATTAATAAAGGTATTTAATTTAAGAAATAAGAATATTATTTTATAATATTAGAGAGGTACGTTATGGGATTATTAACTAAAGCAGTAATTAAAATCGAAACAAATTCTTTTGATAAAAATAACGCAAAGTTATGGAAAGATATGCCTACGATTGAAGGTGTTAAAGTCACCGATGGTTTAAATTACACAAATGATAAAGAAGAAGAATTTAGATTATTCAATATCTATGAGCCAGTAGATTCTATAGATTCATTACCTGTTGTGATTGATATTCATGGTGGCGGATGGATGTATGGCGATAGAAATCTTAATGGTGAATTTGCTAAATATTGTGCTTCTTTAGGTACGAAAGTTTTAACATTCAGTTATCGAATTCTTGATAAAGTTAAGCTTATAGAAATGGTTCAAGATGTATTTGAATTTATGCACTATATTTCAAAAAACGCTGCAGAACTCCGTTTAAATTTAAAAAAATGTGCAATAGTTGGTGATTCTGCTGGTGGTCATTTAGCTCTTTTATTTATGGCAATTAATGCTTCGAAAGAGCTTCAAGAGATTTATAAAGTTGAACCAGTTGATTTAGATGTTTCATTTATTTGCCTTCAACATGCTTGTGCATCTTTAACTGATACTATATTTGAAGGTAAGAGCAAGTTCCTTGATATTGCGATGAATTTCTATAGAAAAGCTTTGTTTGGTAGAAAGCGGAAAACTGACAAAATTTATTTAAATTCCAGTATTGATCAATTTGTTAAATATCTTAAACTTCCAAAAGTGTTAGTTGTAAGCGCAACTGGAGATGATTTAAAAAAGAATAACGATTTCATGCTAAAAGTATTTGATGAAAATGACATTAAATATGAATATAAAGAATATGAGGGACTATTTCATGTCTTTCAAGTCATGAAATATGACTTAAAAGAATCTAAAGAAATTAATTCATATATGATAGAATTATTTAAACAAAGTAGAAAGGAGTAAGCATATGAAAAAAAGAAATGTATTCAAGGTTTTAGGAATAGCTACGATGCTATCTGCAACTGCGCTTGCTTTAACTTCTTGTGCAGACTTTTTAAAACAACTTTTTGATTTAGTTACTACCGAACTAGGTATTACTGAAGAATACGATCCAGATGAATTTGCCACAACAGTTCAAGAAAATGGAGAATATTCTAAATTTAATTATCAACAACTATATGAAGCCAATCATGATGCTATCACACCAGGGAAAGGCACAGTAAATATTTTAGTTGTTCCGGTTCAATGGAAAGATTTAACTACTTTTACATCTAATGATTTATCTACAATTAATGCCGCATTTAATGGGACAAAAGAAGATAATACAAATGATTATTGGGAAAGTGTAAAAAGTTTTTATTATAAATCTAGTAATGGGATTTTAAATTTCAATTTTACTGTTTCTGATATTTATGTTCCTACATATAGGTCAAGTATTTTCTTAAGCCAAGTTGATGATTATGGAACTGAAACTTCAACCTTGCTTGATGAAATGGAATCAAGAGGAGTCACAGTTAAAGGGTCAAGAGTTAATTTTAAAGATTCTAAGTGGGATTCAAATAATGATAAATATATGGATGGAATTTGGATGATCTACAATGAGAAAGATTCTGGAAAAGTAGACACTACACATTTCTGGGCATATGTTACTAATTATTATGGAGAAAATACGAATTCTGGTCTTGGAAGATATGGCAATTGTGCGCTTTCATTCCTTTATGAGGACTCTATAAAAGGACATGACGCTCACACTTTAATTCATGAAACTGGGCATATGTTAGGCTTAGATGATTATTACGATTACAATAATCCAGATAATGATTATTCTTTTGATGGTGGATTAAACATGATGAATTTGAACATCGGTGATCATGATTCTTATTCAAAGTACTCACTTGGATGGACAAAATCATTGGTCGTTAATGAAAGCAAAACTTATACTTTAAAACCATTTGAAGAGAGTTTTGATAGTTTAATTATTCCTTCAGGAAGTTATAACGAATCATGCTTTAGCGAATATTATTTAATTGAATTCTATACTCCAACAGGTCTATTTAAACTTGACGCAACTCATAATTATAGACTTCAATATCCTAAGTTTTTTACGCAAAAAGGCCTCAGAATCCGGCATATTGATGCAAGATTGGCAATGGCAAATTATAACGGAACGACTTTCAATTTTGAAAATTATTTAGATAGTACAATTACTAAGATTCCTGAAATTAGTGGCACATCATCATATATAAGATATCCAGTTGTTGCTCATACAAACAGTTTAAACGACAGAAATAGAAACAAAGACCGAAAGCCATTAATTGAACTTGCCTCAAGAACTCAAACTCGTTTATATCGAAATCGCTATGCTAACGATTTAGACCTTTATAAAAAAGGTGATACAATTAATGCAAGCAGTTTGTCTGAAACATTAAGTAATGGAAAATTCTATGATGGATCTTCATTTACCGCACAAATTACAGTTGATGATATCACCGATGAAGCTGCAACATTAACTATTTCATTATAATGTAAAATTTACATATTTATTGTTATTTTAAAAGGCTTCATTGAAGCCTTTTAATATGTGAAATTTTATCTTTTATCTTTTTCTCTATCAAGCCTATAAGCAACTGATGATTTAAGATATTTTAAGAAATTAGGATCATCGCACATTTCTTTTCCTTCGCAATCACTTAATTTTGCAACAGGTCTGCCATTAACGTATTGTAATTTTATGACGATATTTAAAGGTTCGACTTTTGTATCATTACTAACATAAGTTCCAATTCCAAAAGCAACTCCAATTTGATCACTAAATGTGTCATATAATTCTTGTGCTTTATCAAAATTTAAAGAGTCAGAGAAAAGAAGTGTCTTTCCTTTTAAATATATATTATATTTTTTGTAATGATTGATCATTTTTTCAGCCCATTCATATGGATCACCTGAATCATGTCTAACGCCACTATAGTTATTGGTCATTGATCTATCAAAATCAAGTAAGAAAAGGTCAGTTGTAATGGTATCTGTTAAAGCAGTACCATTATCTCCTAAATATTCTACATACCAATCCTTCATAGCATAATGATTTGTATAAGCCAAAGGAATTTTATCGATACCTTGATACATTTGGACATATTCATGAGCATAAGTACCAATTGGTGTTAGTCCATATTTCATTGCTAAATAAACATTTGATGTACCAGCAAGGTTTTTAGTTTCACTTTTTAAGCGCCTAATTACTTCATCTTGCCAATCTCTTGAAAGCCTACGTCTACAACCAAATTCAGCAAACTTAAAAGTGTAGGTTCCATCATTAAATTTCTTTATTTTTTCGTTTAATCTTTCTCTAGCTGATTCAACAAGTTCATCATAGTCATATTTGAGTCTAAAATATGTTTCATTAATAATTTCTAAAAGATAGATTTCAAATTGCATTGCGCTAAACAATGGTCCTTTAATATCAACAACTAATTCACCATTTGGTGTTAAAGATGTCGAAACATAATCTCTAATTGGATGATATAATCTTAAAAATTGAATATAATCCTCTTTTATGAAACGAATAGAGCGTAAATAATTTAATTCTTCATTTGTAAAAGAAAGAGTACAAAGATGATCAATTTGGTCATTGATTTCATCTAACATTTCTTTTGTAAAGACAATATTCTTGTTTCTGCATTTGAAAAAATATTCACCAACCAAGTCAGTATGTTTATGAAATATGACTTGATTCATATTAAATTTATAAAGGTCTGTATCAAGAAGTGAATTGATAATAGGTTCAAGTTTCATCTTTAATTCTCCTTTTTATAAGCAGGCATTGGAAGTAATTTGTGAAGATTGATTTTATGCAAATAATCAATTCTTTTTTTGGTGTTTTCATCTGAAATCTCGCCTGTTCTAATATATTTATCTAAAACTTCATAAGAGAAACCTAATTTTTCTTCATCAGATTTCCCGCTCATTCCATCTTCAGGAATCTTTTCAACAAACTTATCTGGAAGGCCCAATTCTCTACCAATAATTCTAACTTCAGTTTTTGTGAAAGCAGAAATAGGAGAAAAATCTCCAGCCGCATCACCAAATTTTGTTGAATAGCCAACATAATCTTCACTTAAATTGCAAGTGTTAGCAACTCTGCCATTATATAAAGCAGAGATACCATAAAGAGTAGTCATTCTAATTCGAGCAGGAGTATTGGTTTTATATGCATCGATTAAATTTGGATCTTTTCCAACTTTAGATTCGATTTCAGCTTTCAATGTCTCAACTGGTTCTTTTATATTAATGATTAAATGTTTAATTCCTAAAAGTTGAACAAGTTCTTTTGATACATCGATATCATGTTGTTCACCGCAAGGCATTAAAACACCAATTACTCTTTCTTTGCCAAGAGTTTTAACCAACAAAGCAGCAACAACAGATGAATCTGTTCCTCCAGAAATTCCAATTATTGCATTACAAGTAGGGCCGTTTTTAGCAAAATAATCCTTAATCCATTCAATTACTTTCTCTGAATATAGCATATTTAACTCCTTAACTAGTAAATTCTAGCAAAAAAGAGCGTTTATTTATATTAATTTGTTTATTTTTTAAATTTTTAATTTAAAATATTAACTTGAAAAGAAAAGAGTTAAAGTATGGAAGAAGTGAAGAGAAGTGTAAAAGATTACCTCAAATTATTAAAAGAAAAAGCCATGACTACTACAAATGGTATGGCTATTGGGCTTTTTGGCACTTTAATTATAGGTACAATTATAAATTTATTTGCAAAAATTCCTGGTGCTGGCTTTATTTCAACTTGGGCTTTAGCTATTCAGGGTTTAATGGGAGCTGGAATCGGTTTAGGTGTTGCTCTTTCTTTAAAAAAATCAGGTATTGCTACAGTCGCAATCACAGCAGCAGGATTCGTAGGAAATTTTGCATTTATCTGGGTGACAAGTGGTTGGATGCCAACTGCTGAACTTTATAATGTTTTTCAGATTGGCGATCCTTTAAGTTGTTATATTTCTTCGATTTTAGCAGTAGTAGCTATTACTTATATAAATCAAAAAAAGACGCCTGTTGACTTAATTTTAATACCATTAGTTGGCTTAGTTGCGGCAATTTTATATTCTGCATTTTTAGCTGAATGGGTACATTTTGTTACGTTATTTATTGGATGGCTTATTGAGGTTTCAACTAATGCTGTTCCGTTTATCATGTGTATTTTGATTTCAGTGTTAACTGGAATGGCTTTGACTGCACCAATATCAAGTGTTGCAATTTGTGTTGCTATTTCAATCGGAAACACTCCATTAGCTGCAGCGGCAGCTTTAATTGGATGTTCAACACAAATGGTTGGATTTGCAGTTCAAACAGCGAGAGATAATAAGTGGGGCTCAGTTTTAGCTGTTGGATTAGGAACATCAATGCTTCAATTTAAAAATATAATTAAGAATCCTATTATTTGGCTTCCAACTATAATTACAAGTGCAATTTTAGGACCATTTGCTATGCTTATGCCATTAGAAAATGCTCAATATTATATTGATAATGGACTTACAAGTACTTTATCAGTAGGAGCAGGTATGGGAACTAGTGGATTAGTTGGTCCATTAAACTTTTTAGCAGCTACTGATTATAATTGGATAATTATTTTAGAGATTGTCGGATTATGTATTTTAGCTCCAATTGTATTAGTGTTTTTCTTAGATTTATTGCTTAGAAAAGTAAATTTAATAAAACAGGGTGATTTATCATTAAAGAGTGATATTTAAACAAAAACCCTGCAAAACCTCAATATTTTTATGATAAAAGGACTTGATTTTAAGTTCTTTTAATTATCTAAATAGTCTTTTATGATCATCGATAAAACATTAATTGAGTTGTTTTGTATGCCATCATTATTGATGATTAAATCAGCATAATATTGAGATGGCCCAATGATTTCTTCAAACATTGGTTGAACTGTTTCAAAATATTGTTTAATAACTGAATCGTATGATCTGCCTCTTTCTTTAGTATCACGTTCGATACGTCTTACCAATCTTCTTTCATTGCTTGCTTTAATGAAGACTTTGAGGTCGCCATAACTTCTAACTTCTTTATCAACTAAAGCCATAATTCCTTCAACAATAATGACTTTTTTTGGTTCTATATATTCAGTCTTTGATGAACGATTATGAATTGTAAAATCATAAATAGGTTTATCAATTCCTTGACCATTTTTTAAAGCTTTAATATGTTCTCTCATCAATTTCCAATCGAAAGCCTTAGGGTGATCATAGTTTTGTTTAGCTCTTTCTTCAAATGGCATATTTGTGAGTTCTTTATAATAATCATCAATAGAAAAATGGAGAATATTCTCCTCTCCGAGCAATTTGCAGACTTCATTAATAACATGTGTTTTTCCGCTTGCGCTACCGCCACCAACTAAGACAATTTTGATCATAAAAATACCCTATAAAAATATATCATGAGACTAGCAATATTTCATTAAATAGTTGAAAAATAGTTATTCATGAGTACTAAATTTAAACTAAAAACATACTTAGTAATTTACTAGTAGTTTTTTAGTAGTTAATTTTTAAATTAAAAGTCATATGTTTTAATACAAGTTTAATTTACATTGTGTTAAAATTTTGACATGTTAGAAGCATCAACAAGGACTGAAAAATATAAGTCTTATAGAGCTGAAATTAAGACTGATGAATATTACGGAATCAGTAAAAAACCTGTAATTTCTAAAAAACCAGTAGTTAAGCAACCTGTTAATGAGTCTGAAAATACACAAGAAAATGGTTTTTTTAAGAATTATGCTGCTAAGAATAGACTTAAGACGATTCTATACATTTTGTTTGTTGTAGTTGTTGTTGGTTTGTTACTATTTTTATTAATTTATTTTGGGGAGCAGTTTTTGAATTTCTAGTATGAGAACTTACAGTATTGCAATAGATGGCCCAAGTGCAAGCGGCAAATCTACAGTTGCGAAAATTATTGCTAAAAGATTAGGTTATATTTATGTTGATACAGGTGCTATGTATCGTGCTTTTACTCTTGCGGTTTTAAGAGCAGGAATTGACCCTAAAGATGAAGAAAAAAGTTGCACATTAATTGGCAAAATTAATATTTCTTTTGATTCTGAGAATAACATTACTCTTGATGGTGAAAATGTTGCAAAGGAAGTCAGAACTAACGAAGTTGCTGATAATGTAAGCTATATTGCAAGTTATAAAGAAATTAGATTATTTTTAGTCGAAGCTCAAAGAAAAATTGCTCAAAATGTTTCCGTTGTTATGGATGGTAGAGATATTGGAACTTACGTTTTACAAAATGCTGATTTAAAGATCTTCCAAATTGCATCTGCTGAAGAAAGAGCAAAAAGAAGATATTTAGAAAATAAAGAAAAGGGTTTAAAGACTAGTTACGAAGAATGTTTAGAAAACGTTAATAAACGTGATTATATTGATTCTCATCGTGCTTTTTGCCCTTTAAGACCTGCTGAAAACAGTGTACAAATTAATACTACAGAAATGACAATTGGAGAAGTTGTAAATAGAATTTTACAATTAGCTGCCGAAAGAGGTCTTAGATAATGTCATTAGGATTAGTTGCTATTGTTGGTTCTCCAAGTGTTGGAAAATCAACTATTTTTAATCGTATAATCGGTGAGAAAAAATCGATTATTGAGGAACAAAGAGGTATCACCAGAGATAGAATATATTCTCATGCCTCTTGGCTTACTAAAGAATTTGATATTGTTGATACCGGAGGTATAGAAATTGAAAATAGACCTTTTCAACAGCAAATCAGAATGCAAGCCGAAATAGCTGTCAATGAAGCTGATGTCATTGTTTTTGTCGTTGATGGGCAAATTGGTTTAAATGATGATGATAGACTTGTAGCAACAATGCTATATAAATCAAAGAAACCTTGCATTTTAGTCGTTAATAAAATTGATGAAAATCATTTAAAGAACAATATTTATGAATTCTATTCATTAGGTTTAGGTGATCCTATTGCGTGTAGTGGCGCACATGGTGTTGGAATCGGTGATATTTTAGATAGAATTATTGAACTCTTACCTAAAAAAGAGGGCGAATACAATGATGAAGGATTAAGATTTTCGATTATAGGTAGGCCAAATGTAGGAAAATCATCACTTTGTAATGCTATATTAAATGAAAATAGAGTCATTGTTTCTAATATTGAAGGAACGACAAGAGATGCTATCGATACAAAATTTGTTAGAAACAATAAAGAATATGTTGTTATCGATACAGCAGGACTTAAAAAACGTGGAAAAATTTATGAATCTATTGATAAATATGCTGCGTTAAGAGCTTTAAGAGCAATTGATTCAAGTGATGTTTGCTTGCTTGTTATTGATGGAAGTCAAGGAATTAAAGAACAAGATAAACACGTTGTTGGATATGCAATGGAATCAAAAAAGGCCATCATTATCGTTGTTAATAAATGGGACCTTGTTAAAAAAGACAATAATACAATGAACGAATTTACAAAAAATATTAGAAGTGAATTTAAGTTCTTAGACTATGTTCCTATTGTATATACCTCAGCTATTAATAAGTTAAGAATTGATGATATTTTTGATCTTTTAAATAAAGTTTATGAATCTTACACCTTCCAAATTCAAACAAGTGTTTTAAATGATATTATTCAAGATGTTCAAATGATGAATGAAACACCAGATTTTAATGGTGGTAGATGTAGAATTTATTATGCTCAACAAGTATCAACAAAGCCATTAACAATTGCATTATTTGTTAATGAGCCAACATGGATGCATTTTTCATACTTGAGATATATTGAAAATCGTATAAGAGATTCATTTGAACTTATCGGTTCACCAATAAATTTAGTGTTAAGAAAACGAAAATAAAATCGAAAAATAGGCAAAAAATAGGCAAAAATGCGGTTTAGTTTGCTAAACTGCTTTTTTTATGTTTAAATCTAAATTGAAAGGAGATGAGAAATAATGAATAAAGCAGAATTAGTAGCCGCTATCTCATCAAAAGCAGGTTTAACAAAAAAGGACGTTGATATTGTTGTCGATTTATTATTTGATGAAATCGAAAACGTTTTAGCCGAAGGAGGCGAAGTTAAAATTTCAGGTTTCGGTAATTTCTTCGTCAAAGACAGAAAAGAAAGAATCGGAACAAGCCCAGTTGGTGCTCACGAAAGAATTAAAATTCCTGCAACAAAGACTGTTGGTTTCAAACCAAGCAAAAACATTAAAGCAGCTGTCAAATAATAATTAAACTTTAAATGTTATAAAAGAGACTAATTTAATTAGTCTTTTTTAATACTAAAATTTGATACAATTTAACTAGGTATGAATGAGTTATTTGATTATTTGAAGAATATATTTAACAAAAATGGTTTCAGACTTTATATGATTGGTTCAACTAGTCGTGATTATCTATTAAATAGAAAGATAAGAGATTATGATTTTGTTACCGATGCTGAGCCTCAAGAAGTAGCAAAATTTTTAGATTGTGATCTAACTTTTTCAAAATTTGGCTGTGTTAAATATAAAATCGATAATAATCATATTGATATAGTTACCTTAAGAAAAGAATTTTCTTATGAAGATAATAGACATCCAAATAAAGTTGAATTTATAAAGGATGTTAATGAAGATTATAAAAGAAGAGATCTAACAATAAATGCGATATATATCGATGAAAATTATAATATATTAGATGTTTCAAAAACTGGTTATGATGATTTAAAATCGAGAACACTTCGTTTTATTGGTGATCCATTAACTAGAATTCAAGAAGACCCATTAAGAATTTTAAGAGCAAAAAGATTTGCATTAGAATATAATTTAAATATTGACGATTCTCTTGCTAAGATTTTAAAAGATAATGAACATTTATTATCTCGATTAAATAAAGCGAAAATTGATGAAGAAAATCGAAAATTAAAAGCAGTGGAGGAATTGCTATGAATAAAATCACAAATGTAGTTAATTTTACTTACTTATTAGTTGAGTTTTATAAAGTGTTAGGTTTGAGCGAAAACGAACTTGCTGTTATTCTTGTCATCGAACATTTGTCGCAACAAGAAAATGATTTAATTACTGCTCCAATGATTTCTTTAAAAATGAATTTAAGCGAGAAGGAAATTGATGAAATTTTAGCAAAACTATATACTGCAAAAATGCTTGAAATTGAGACAAGAGGAAATAGAACTTTAACGAGCTTAAAACCTCTTCAAGATATGGTTTATAAAGCTTTTCAACGTTCAATCTTTTCTGAAGAAGAAATTGAAAAAGATAGAGAACTCGATGAAGTAAGAAGACGTGTCCTTGCTGAAATGGAAAAATTACTTAATCGAACATTATCTCCAATTGAAGTCGACAGAGTAAATAGTTGGATCACTGAAGGTGTTTCTGAAGACATTATTATGAATTCTATTTTGGATGCAAAAGCTAAAAATCAAACCAGTATAAATAATGTTGATCGCTACATTTTATATAGAATGAGAAGAGAAGATAAATCAGGAAATGAACTTAAGTGATCGAGCAATAATTATCCAAAAATATTTTGATGAAATTTTGCCAAATCCTGGATGTGAATTAACTTACACAACGGATTATGGCTTTTTAATTTCCGTCATGTTAAGTGCACAAACAACTGATAAAAAAGTAAATAAAGTTACAGATGTTTTGTTTAGCAAATATCCAACTTTGCAAGATTTAGAAAATGCAGATATTAACGATATTGAAGCGATAATTAGACCTCTTGGTTTAAGCAAAACTAAAGCTAAAAATGTAAAAGCAATTGTGCACTCTTTATTGATTGATTTTAATGGAGTTGTTCCTAAAACTAAAGAGGAATTAATGAAACTTCCAGGAGTAGGAAATAAAACAAGTAATGTAGTCTTAATTGAATTATTTAAAGTACCTGCTTTCCCGGTTGATACACATGTATTTAGAACTTCTAAACGATTAAATTTAGCAAGTGAAGAAGATGATGTTTTGGAAGTTGAAACAAAATTAAAGAAGATTTTTCCAAAAGAAAATTGGATTAAGTTACATCATCAATTTATCCATTTTGGACGATATTATTGTAAAGCAATATCACCTAAATGTGATGACTGTAAACTTAAGGGAATATGTAAAAAATACGAAAATTAAAATATAAAATCATCAATTTCTTTGATGTAATTAAGTGGAGGATTTAATCCTCTTTTTATTTCGATTCCCTTTTCTTCAAAATATTTTAACGGAATTGATTTTTTATTCTGCGTTTCAATAAAATTAAAAAGATCAAAGCTAAATAAAATATAATATTTTTCCAGGTTATAAAACTCTACAAAAATAAATGAAACGCCATTATTCATGATGACGTTTTTAGCGTGCTCAAATTGATTTTTTCTAATGTTTGAAAGTGGAAAACTTGTTTTCGAAGATACACTTTTTGCTTCAAAATCAATGAATCTTCCCTTATAAACCCCACAATAATCTGTTGTAGATTTATATTCAAAATATGCCTCAGTTATCGTATTATTTTCGCATTTCACAATTTTTATTGGAGTAGGTTTTTTGTAAATTAAAGCAATTTTATTTTCTTTATAAAATTCATTAGATTCATTTATTTCTTTTTCGAAGGACATCCCTCGATTTTTATAATTTATAAATTTATTATCTTCGGTAATTTGAAATGGTATTTTTATCATTTAATCTCCTCGTCAATCGCTTTGATGAGATCTTTATAATCTAAAGAACCTTCATCGATGAGTTTGTTTAAAGCTTTAACGAGTGGGACTGGAAGATGAGGATTTTTCTTAATAACTTTTAAGTATTCTTCACGAACAATAGTCTTTTCTTTAAGAAAAGCATTATAAAGGTATGCTAAATTGATTGCATCGTATTCAGGGTCGTGAAGTTCGCCTTTTATTTCGACATTAAATTTCTTGCAAGCATCAGCTAGGGAGAGTTGCTCATTACGATCGCTTCTGACAAATTTAGAGAATATGTGATTGAAATCAATATTCTTTTTATGAATTTTGTTTACAAAATCATCCTCTTCAAGATTATTTAATAATGCTGTTTCGTGAAGTAAACGCATATCGTAACCACCGAAAGTCATGAAAGAAGTGAAATTTAAATCTTTACCAACATAATTTTTGAATTTTTCAATCGCATCTTCAAAATTTAAACCGTATTGGAAAAGATATAAATCAGTGATTCCGGTTAAGTTTTCAACAAAAGGACCAACAACACCTTCAGAAGCAACAAAAACTTTAAAAGGTTTATGGAATTTTTTAATTTGCTTCTTACTATCAAGTTCACATTTCACTGCGCCTATAGCAATGATTTCTTGAGTAAGTTGTGTTCCTTCAAAATCAATGAAGACAATTTGAGTAGCATCGTTTAATTTACTTGTAAGTAATTTCATACTTTTTTGATTATAAATTTAGACTTTTCAACTTTCAATAAGAACTAGAATAAAAAAAGTGCAAATTTGCATGGATTTTATTGAATAAAATGAGGAGTTTTAATATAATTAAAACTACTAGGAAAAGACTAATGAAACTATTACTTTCGTCAAAAGAAATCTTGAATAAGAAGTTTAAAGCGAATCAAAAGGGTTATGATCCAGATGATGTAGATGCTTTTTTAGATAAGGTTCTTGAAGACTATAAGCAAATTGGAAAAGAAGTTTCAACTTATGAAGAAAAGATTACTGAATTGAAGAGGGAAAACGAAAGCTTAAAAACTAAGTTACGTGATAAAGAAGCAGCAATTTCTATGCAAAAATCTAAAAATGCTGCGCTTACCACTCCTCATCAAAAATCACTTGATAATATTGAACTTCTTCAAAGATGTTCAGCTTATGAAAAGAAATTATATTCCTTAGGAATTGATCCTAGCAAAATCAAGTAAACATTTCAGTCCATGCAATCGCTGGTTCCTTAGTGAATTAGAGGAAAGTCCATGCTCGCACATTCTGCGATGAATGTAGTGATTAAGCTAACTTAAAAAATAAGGTTAGGCACTTTGGAGAAAGTGACGGCGAATTGAATCCTAAAAGGTAACTCATGGTGAAGATTTGTAACGTGCCACAGAGACGAATTTATTTGAAAAAATAAAATGAAACGATGGTAAACCCCTTAAGCGAGAAACTCAAAATTAGGTAGAGGAAATCGAAAAGGAGAAGTGAATCTGATTCGATAAGCACTTGTGCTTAGATAAATGATTGCATAAAACATAACATGGCTTACGGACTGAAAACTCATTCTAATTTATGAACAAAGTCAACTTACCAACAAAATTTACTATTATTAGAATCGCAACGGGAATACTCCTTGTTTTAATTTTGGTTGTTTTGTATTTCTTTGATCAATTCGGAGTAATTTCTATCAAAGATGCAGGTAACATTTACCTTTTAGGTAATGTTGATGGTCCTTCAATAAATTGGATAATGGTCATTGTTGCAGTAGTTTTCATAATTGCTTGCCTTACAGATTTAATTGATGGCAAATTGGCTCGAAAAATGAACCTTGTAACTGATTTAGGTAAATTTCTAGATCCTTTAGCAGACAAATTATTAGTAAATTCACTCATGGTGTTTTTGGCTCTTAATTTCGTTAGTTTATCTGGTGATGTAAAATTCCCATTTTTCTGCGTTATTATCATGATTGTTCGTGATTTAGTAGTTGATGGATTGCGTTTTATGGCAGCTCATAAACAAGTCGTTATTGCCGCAAATATTTTTGGAAAAATAAAGACTGTTATGCAAATGATTGCACTAGTTGCCGTTTTAATTAATGGTTTCCCATTTGTGTTTCTTGATTATAATTGGCCAATCTATTTACATATCTCTGATTGGCTTTGTTATATTGCCACATTCTTTAGTGTTTTAAGTGGAATTATTTATGTAAAACAAAACGCACATGTTTTAGGAGGAGAGTAACATGATTAATGCTCAAAGACTTTTAGATGTCTTAAGCCAAAAAGGCTTAACACTCGGTTCAGTTGAATCATTCACTGGTGGATTATTTGCTGAAGAATTTACACAAATTGAAGGTGCTAGTAAAGTTTTCAAAGGTGGTTTAGTTACATACTCAAAAGAAGCGAAAGTTGAACTTTTGGGTATTCCAGAAGAATATATCAATGAAAATGGAGCTGTTAGTTGGGAAGTTTGTCAACAAATGGCTTTAAAAGGCGCCAAATTATTAAAAACTGACGTTACAGTCGCTTTCACTGGAAATGCTGGTCCTGGTAAAGAAGATGGAAAAGCATCAGTTGGTGAAACATATAGTGCAATTGTCTATAACGGACAAATTTGGCCTATCCCATTACATTTAGATAAAGAAAGAAACGAATTAAGAGAATTTGTTGTCAATGCTGTTGCTGACGCTATTCTTTCTATCGTAAATGAATAATTTTTGTCATTTTTTTGAATTATTTTAAGTTTTTTTAAAATTTTTCGGAAAAATTTCGTTTTCAAATCCCTTGTATTAGTAGAAAGGAGTTTTTATGACTAACAAAACAAATAACGTCGAAGACAATTTAAAAACCGTTCTACAACAAATCGAACACGAATTCGGCAAGGGTTCCGTCATTAGATTAGGTGATCAACCTAATGTAGATATGGATTGTATTCCAAGTGGATCTATCTTATTAGATGAATGTCTTGGAATTGGAGGATATCCAAAAGGAAGGATCGTAGAGATTTATGGTCCTGAAAGTAGTGGCAAAACTACGCTTGCTTTAACTGCTATTGCAGAAGTGCAAAAACGTGGTGGAACCGCTGCATTTATTGATGCTGAAAATAGTATCGATCCAGATTATGCGAAAAATTTAGGAGTCGATATTGATAATCTCATTTTGAGCCAACCAAATAATGGTGAAGAGGCTTTAGAGATTGTTGAACGACTCGCAAAGAGTGGAGCTTTTTCACTCATTGTTGTTGATAGCGTTGCTGCACTCGTTCCTCAACAAGAACTCGAAGGAATGATGACAGATAGCAGCATCGGACTTCAGGCAAGATTGATGTCTAAAGCGATGAGAAAAATTACTGCCGTTTTAAATAAAAACGAATGTACAGTTATTTTTATCAATCAAATTAGAGAAAAAGTGGGAGTAATTTACGGGAGTAACGAAACTACAACTGGTGGTAGAGCCTTAAAATTCTTCTCATCAATTAGAATTGATATTAGGAGAAGTGAAGCAATTAAAGAAGGTTCAGACATTATTGGTAATGTTGCTGTTATCAAGGTTGTCAAAAATAAAGTTGCACCACCATTTAAGAGCTGTAAAGTTGACATAATTTATGGAAAAGGAATTTCCAAAGAAGGTGAACTTTTAGATCTTGCTGTCTTACGCGGAATTGTTCACAAAAAAGGCGTATGGTATGAAGTTTATAATCAAAGAATGGGCCAAGGTAGAGACACAGCTAAGCAATTTTTAGCTGAAAACCCTGAAATATTTGAAAAAATTAAACAAGAAATTTTAACTGGTGAAATTCCATTAATGGAACAAGCCGAAGATTAATTACATATAAAATATTAAGAGCTCAAATTTTCTTTTCATGGATCGACACTTTTCATAGAAAAGGAGTTTAATATGATAAATTTACCTATTATCAGCTTACTTACTGATGGAGATGGTATATCAGTTGTCCTTTTAGTTGTATTACCAATAGTTGCTTTAATTATTGGTGGAATTGTTGGATTTATAATCTGCTTAGTTTTGCCTCAACAAAAGGCTAAACGCGCTAAAATAAACGCTGAAAAAATTATAAACGAAGCGAATATTAATGCTGAAAAAATACAAAAAAATGCTCAACTTGATGCCAAACAAACAGTTTTCGAAATGAAAAAAGAAGCTGAAAAGGACATTAAAGAAAGAAAACAAGAGGTAGTTGTTCAAGAAAACAAATTACTTCAAAGAGAACAATCAATTGATAATCGTGATAAAGCTTTGCTTAAAAAGGAAGAGATGATCCAGTCTAAGGAGGATCAACTCGACCACCAAATTGAAGATAACAAAAAGAAAGCAAAAGTTTTAGATGAGAAGATTAATTCAATTATTGTTGAACTTGAAAACATAGCTAAATTAACCGAAAAAGATGCGCGTGATGAGATATTTAGACGTGTTGAAGAAAAAGAGCAACAAAGCATTGCTAAATATATGAAAGAACGTGAAGAGGCTGCTGAAGCTGAAGCAGATGAAAAATCAAGAGATATTTTAGCTTATGCAATTTCACGTCATGCTCAAGAAGTTACTACAGAAAGAACAATTGCTACAATTTCACTCCCAAGCGATGAAATGAAGGGAAGAATCATCGGTCGTGAAGGAAGAAACATTAAGAGTTTAGAACAAATGCTTGGCGTTGATATCATTATCGATGATACTCCTGAAGCAATTACAGTTAGCTGTTTTAATCCTATTAGAAGAGAAATCGCTTCAAGAGCTCTTAATACTTTGATAAAAGATGGTCGTATTCAACCAGGACGTATTGAAGAAGTCGTCCAAAAATGCGAAAAAGAAGTCAATGAAGCCATGAAAAAGGCTGGTGAAGATGCAGTATTTAAACTTGGCTTAGGCAATATGAATAAAGAACTTGTTGCCCTTATTGGTAGATTAAAGTTCAGAACTTCATATGGTCAAAATCAATTAGAACATTGCGTTGAAACAGCTCAACTTTGTGGAGCAATGGCTGCTGAACTTGGAATTAATCAACAACTTGCTAAACGTGCAGGTTTATTACATGACATTGGTAAAGGTTTAGATTTTGAAATGGAAGGAAGCCACGTAGAACTTGGCGCAAGAATTGCTAAAAAATATGGTGAAAGCGATCTCATCATTAACGCAATTGAAGCACACCATGGTGATGTTCCTGCAAAATCAATTATCGCTTATCTTGTCATAGCTGCTGATACATTAAGTGCTGCTAGACCAGGTGCTAGAAGCGAAACTCTTGAAACTTATATCAAGAGAGTTGAACAACTTGAAACTATTTGTAAGTCTTATGAAGGCGTACAACAATGCTATGCAATGCAAAGTGGACGTGAAGTAAGAGTTATGGTTATTCCAGAAAAGATTAACGATCTTCAAGCTTTCAAACTTGCTAAAGATATTAAAGAAAGAATAGAAACAGAAATGACTTATCCTGGTCAAATCAAGGTTAATGTCATTCGTGAATATAGAGCACAAGAAGTTGCAAAATAATGAATATTCTATTTATCGGAGATATAGTTGGAAAAGTTGGAAGAAAGGCTCTAAAAGAGAACCTTTCTTTTGTTAAAAATAAATACCAAATTGACTTTGTAATTGCTAATGGTGAAAACATTTCAAATGGCAGAGGAATGAACGAAAATCATTATAATTTTTTGCTCGATGAAGGTGTTGACTGCATTACTTTAGGCAATCATTATAATGACCGTGAAGAACTTGCTAATTATATAGATTTTGCTCCTGAAATCGTCCGTCCGCTTAATATAAAGGATGAATTTCCTGGAGAAGGAAGCAAGATTTATGATTGTAATGGTATAAAAATTAGAGTTACAAATCTTCTTGGAGTTGCCTATATGAAAGAAGAATCCCTAGATCCTTATCTTTCAATTAAGCCAATTATTGAAAACGATGATAGCGACATTCATATTATTGATTTTCATGCTGAAGCAACTGGAGAAAAGAAAGCATTTGCGTATGCGCTTAAAAATAGTGTGAGTGCAGTTTTAGGAACTCATACACATGTTCAAACTCGAGATGCTCAAATCTTAAACACTGGAATTTTATATATTTCAGATGTTGGAATGTGTGGTTCTTATAACAGTGTTTTAGGAGATGAAATCGATAGCGTAGTTGAGCGAATTATTTATCATAACGAAAACGCTAGATTCAAATTATTAGAAGATGATGACCGCTTATTTAATGCGGTTGTGCTTCGCTTTGATGATTATACATTTAAACCATTAGGAATAGAGTCTTTATATATTATAAAGAAGAAAGGAGAATAACGATGAAAGTTGAATACTTAAATACACCTGATATGGGCAAGGCTCGTAGAAGAACAAGTGAAGTCGACACTGTCGATTATTCTTACGTTCCAAGTGAAGATTTGAAGTCTAGATTTGTTGGCAAAAAAGTATATGTAAGAACATATGGATGTCAAGCAAATATTAGAGACGAAGAAACGATGTTAGGCTTGCTTTCAACAATCGGAGTTACTCCTACTGAAAATAAAAGTGAAGCTGAAATTGCGATATTAAATACATGCGCTGTTAGAGAAAATGCAGAAGATAAAGTCTATGCAGAAATTGGAGAATTTAAGCATTATAAACACAAAAACAAAAATTTAATTCTCATTCTTTGCGGATGCATGGTTGAACAAAAACATATTGTTGATGATGTCTTAGCTAAATTTCCTCATGTAGATATTTTCTTTGGTACACACGATGTTCAAGATTTACTCAAACTTTTAGATTTATATATTCATAAAAAACAACGTTATATTGATGTTTCTTCTAAAGAAGGAAGCATTATTGAAAACTTACCTGTTAAACGTTTAGACAATGCTAAAGCATTCGTAAATATTACATATGGATGTGATAAGTTTTGTACTTATTGCATAGTTCCTTATACAAGAGGAAAAGAAAGAAGTAGAAACGCAAAAGACATTCTAAAAGAGTGCAGAGAACTTGTTAAACAAGGGTATCAAGAGATCACGCTTTTAGGCCAAAATGTTGATGCTTATGGAAAGGATTTAGTTGGTGGATTAAGTTTTGCTGAACTATTAGATGAAGTTGCTAAACTTGGCATTCCTAGACTTAGATTTTTAACATCTTACCCTACAGATTTTAAAGATGAAGTGATCGATGTAATGGCAAAACACGATAACATTATGAAGTATCTTCATTTTCCAATTCAAAGCGGAAGCGATGATATTTTAAAAAAGATGGGAAGACGTTATACTAGTGAGCAATACTTAGAAATTGTGCGTAAAATACGTGAAAAAATCCCTAATATTGCTTTATCGACTGATATAATTGTTGGCTTTCCAAACGAAACTTATGAAGACGTTCAAAAGACGATTGATGTAGCTCTTAAAGCTGACTATTCTAGCGCATTTACTTTTATTTATTCTCCAAGAAATGGAACACCTGCTGCAAAACTTGTAGACAATGTGACTAACGAAGAAAAAGTAAAAAGATTTAAAGAATTAGTTAAGGCGCTTGAAGTTAATTTTGAAAAACACGCTAATGAAATGGTTGGTACAATTCAAAAAGTCCTAGTTGATGGACCATCGAAGAAAAATAAAGAAATTTTATCTGGTTATACTGAATCAAATAAAGTTGTTAATTTTAAAGGAAGCAGTGATTTAATAGGAAAAATTATTAATGTAAAAATTACTGAAAGTCATGTTTATTCATTGACAGGAGAAATAGTAAATGAATGATCTGATTAGAAGCGATTTAAAAACTATTAAAGAATTAATTTGCGAAGAAGAATTAGTTAAAGAATATGTAAAAGTGAAATCTCAAATTGATTCATCTCCTTATATAAAAAGTTTAAAAAATGAAATGAAATTTTATAAAAAATGTGAGATGAATGATGAAGAAAGAGAAAACTATTACAACACTAAAAATAAGTTAGATAGTGATCCACTTTTATCTAATTTTGAAAATCTTAAAAAAGAAGTGGAGCAGTTCAAAAGAGAAATCAAAGAAATTTTAGAATTATGATTTATGCAATTTTAGGCCCAACATGTTCTGGAAAAAGTGATTTAGCAGAAAAGTTAAGTCTTGATTTTAATTTCCCAATTATAAATTTTGATGCATTTCAAGTTTATAAAGAAATTAAAAAAGGAACGGCTAAGCCTAATATAACTGAAGAAAATAAATCTAGATATTATTTATATGATTTTGTTTCTATTAAAGATAATTTTGATGTAATGAATTATCAAAAAATAGGAAGAGAAACTTTAAAAAAGTTTAATAACGATAATGTCATTCTTGTTGGTGGAACTGGTTTATATTTGAAGGCACTTTTATTCGATTATAAATTCATGGATGAAGAAAAGATGCCAGACGATTATAAAAAAGATTCAACAAATAATGATTTATATGAAGAATTATTAAAAATTGATGAAAATGATGCTCTAAAGATTGGCCAAAATAATAGAAAAAGACTATTAAGAGCGCTTTATATTTATGAAGTTCATGGCAAATCTAAAAGTGAATTGAATGATAATGGTAAAGACAAACTTCTTTATGAGAATGTTACCTTTATCGGATTAGATCCTGATAGAGACGAACTATATAATCTCATTAATAAAAGGGTCGACAAAATGTTCGAAAATGGGTTAGTTGAAGAAGTAAAAGAACTCTTTAGTCACTATGATAATTCCTTAAGAGCTTTTCAAGCAATTGGTTATAAAGAATTCTTAGTTGAACAGAATATTGAAAAAGTAAAAGAATTAATAAAAAAGAACACAAGAAATTATGCAAAAAGGCAGTTAACGTTCTTCAAAAACCAGTACAAAAATGTAATTTGGTTTAAAAATATAGATGAAGCTTATTTTTATTTTAAAAATAAATCTTATAATGGATTATAATTATTAAGGGGGATTAATTATGGCATTACAGAATATTGAAAAGATCGCAAAAAAGATAGGAATTAACGAAAAATATTTAGAAAAATATGGAAATTATAAAGCTAAAGTTAGTGCTGATATTAATAAAGAGATAGAGAAAAATCCAAATGGTAAATTAGTTTTAGTTACAGCTATTACACCAACAAAAGCAGGTGAAGGAAAAACAACTGCTAGTATCGCACTTTTGGATGGTTTAGCAAAAATAAATGAAAAAGCAATCGTATGTTTAAGAGAGCCATCACTTGGTCCAGTTTTTGGTCTTAAAGGTGGTGCAACTGGTGGCGGAAAGGTCACTGTTGAACCTTCTGAAGATATCAATTTACATTTCACAGGCGACATGCATGCTTTAACGAGTTCAATTAACTTAATTGCAGCCGTTATTGACAACCATATTTATCAAGGAAATGAATTAAATATCAATCCTGATCGTATTCTTTGGAAACGTGCACTCGATATGAATGATCGTGAATTAAGACTTATTCAAGAAGGATTAGGAAGTTCTGCAAACGGAATTAAGCGTGAATCAAGTTTTGAAATCACTGTTGCTAGTGAATTAATGGCGATTTTATGTATTTCAAGTGATGAAGAAGACTTCAAAAAGAGAGTTGGCGATATAATTGTTGCTTATAATTTCTCAAATGAACCAGTTTATCTTAGAGACTTGAGAATCTCCAATGCGATTATGAAGCTTATGAGACAAGCTTTAATGCCAAACTTAGTTCAAACACAAGAAAACAATCCAGCATTTATTCATGGTGGACCATTTGCAAATATTGCTCATGGTTGCTGTAGCTTAATTTCATTGAAATTAGCTTTAAAATTATCACCTATTACAATTACAGAAGCTGGTTTTGCTGCTGATTTAGGTGCTGAAAAATTCTTAGATATTGCCGCTAGAGTTGGAAAATTAAAACCTGATTGTGTTGTTTTAGTTGCTACAATTAGAGCTTTAAAACTCCATGGTGGTGTTTTATTTGAAGAACTTGATAAAGAAAATCTTGAAGCGTTAGAAAAAGGATTTGAAAACTTTGAACAACATTATTTCAATTTAAAGAAATATGGTGTTCCGGTTGTTGCTGCAATTAACCATTTTGCTCAAGATACTAAGAACGAAATCAAATTACTTGAAAGCTTATTCAATGCTAGAGGTATAAAATTTGCTTTCTTAGATGGTTTCCTTAAAGGTGGAAATGGAAGTACTGAACTTGCAAATAAAGTTATTGAAACACTTCATACAACAGTTTCTAAATACAAACCTTTATATGAACTTAATGAATCTATTCAAGAAAAAATTGAAAAGATTGCAAAAGAAATTTATAGAGCTAGAGGTGTAGTTTATACAGAAAAAGCTTTACAAGATATAAAAGATATCGAAGCTTTGAATAAAGGTAATTTGCCAATTTGTATTGCAAAAACACCTTCAAGTTTCTCTGATGATCCAAAGCTTTTGAATTGTCCAAAAGATTTTGATTTAAGAGTTAGAGAAGTTAAATTATCAAATGGTGCAGGCTTTATTGTTGCGCTTGCTGGAAATATTTTAACAATGCCTGGATTACCAAAAGTTCCTGCTGCAGTTAAAATGGAGGACGAATAAAAGTGTCTGATGATTTAAAAGATACACAACAAGTTGATTTTGATACCTCTGATAATGCTCTTGAAGACCCATCTAGTCGATTAGATAATCTTGATCTAGGTGAGGCCATTAAGGAAGATATCGAGGAGCAAAAGCAAAAAGAAGAAGATAAAGAAGAAGTTGCTACTAAAAAGAACAACTACAAATACTTTATTTATCTTTTCATTATTCTTGCAATTACTGCATTTGTTTTATGGTACAACTTAACTCGTAAAGTTGATATGCCTGGTTCAAGCGAGCAGGTATATGTTTACGAGACAATTGGAGATATCTTCTCATCGATGAATATCGGATTTTTCTCGATGTTTATCGGATTTATTTTTGTTGGATTCATGTTCTCTTCTTTAATGATTTATTTATATGCAAGATTATATACTAAACATTATAAATACCATCAAGCTATGGCAAATGCCTCAATTGGGTCCTTCTATAGTGCAATTACGCCTGGAGCAAGTGGTGGACAATTTGCTCAGGTTGTTACATATAAAAAGCAAGGCATTCCTGTTAGTAATGGTGCATCAATATTTGTAATGCAATTTATTATCCATCAAACTGTTTTGATTTTATTTGGAATTATTTCGTTAGCAACAAGATTTAATGTAATTTTAGATTTAAATATTATTCCAATTACGATTGGTGAATTTACATTAAATATTCCTATTTGGATATTTATTGTATTTGGATTTGGTGTTAACTTATTAGTTATTTTAGGCCTTATTTTCATGTCGTATTCATGGAAATTTCAACACTTCGTTTTAAACGTTGTGATTGGCTTTTTAGCTAAAATTAAAATCGTTAAAAACCCAGATGAAAAAAGAAAAGATCTTCTTATTCAAGTAACTAATTATAGAATTGAATTGAGACGTCTTTTAACTAATATACCTTTTGCATTAACTATTGCTGTTTTACAAGCAGCAGTAATGATTATTTCAGAATTAGCTCCATTCTTCTCAGGCTTGGCTTTAGGCGGATTTGATCCTAATACAACAAATTTTGCTCTTAAGGCTTTTGATACTTGTGTCTTTATGAATTTCCATCAAATGGTTACTGGATTAATTCCAATCCCTGGAAGTGCAGGCGTTTCTGAGCTTGTATTTAGTTCATTATTTGGTCCAAATCCAAGAGGAAATTTCTTTACTGCACCTGATTTTTATTCAACTGGTGGTTTAAACATTTTACTTCTTGTTTGGAGATTTGGAACGTTCTATATTCCATTTATTGTTAATGGCATTGTTTCTGCAACCTATAGAACAAGAGGAGTTCCTGTTACTGATAGAATTATTCCTCCTGGAAATAGAAAAACTATGCTTACAATTCAACTTAATACATACGATGAGCGTAAAAAGACTAGCGATTATGCGTTCGAAACAAAATCTCTTGAAAGAAAAGAACTTATTGAGAAGTTATCTTTAAAGAAAACTACTAAGTCAAAAAAACCAAAGTCAAAAGGTGAAACTAAAACCGAGATCGTTGATAACATTGAAATAGGAGAAGAAAACAAGTGAATATTGCTATTTTTACCGATACATATTTACCTGACATAAATGGCGTTGCTACTAGTTGCAACACTCTTTTCAATATTTTAAGAAAGCATAATCATAAAGTTTATGTTATTTGCCCTGGTGAAAAGTTCGAATTCAATGATAATATTTTGCGTATACCAGGCTTAGAATTAAAAAATCTCTATGGATATAGATTATCATTCATTTGGGATGAACAAGGATTCCAAATTTTAAAGAATTTAGATCTTGACTTGGTTCACATAAATACTGATTTTGGTGTTGGCCAATTTGGGATGAGCGTTGCTACAAAACTTAATATTCCAATCGTTTTTACATATCACACAATGTATGAAGATTATACTTATTATTGGCTTAAAGGTTTCTTAGATAGATTTTCAAAATGGGCCATTCGTGAGTTTGAAAAAACGACTATGAATAGAGCTAGTGAAATAATTTCTCCATCAATTAAAACGATGAATTATTTACGTTCTATAGGTGTTGAAAAATATATTAACATTGTCCCTACTGGATTTGATTTTTCTAGATTTGAAAAAAATGAAGAACATTTAAAAGAAGTTGAGAATTTACGAGAAGAGCTAGGCTATAAAAAAGACGATTATATTGCACTTTGTTTAGGTCGTATTGCTCACGAAAAGAGTTATGATATCATTCTAAAAGGCTTCGAAAAATATTTAGAAAAATATGGTAGAAAGAATACTTATTTGTTGGTTGTAGGCGATGGACCTGATAAAGAAGAACTTGAAAATTTAGCTAACGAATTAAATATTCAAGATTACGTTAAATTTATTGGTAAAGTTAATAATGAGGATGTTCCAAAATATTATTGGATTAGTGATGTATTTTTGAACTCTTCAATAAGTGAAACACAAGGTCTAACTTTTATGGAAGCTATGGCTAGTAGCATTCCTATTTTATGTAGATTTGATAATTCCCTTGTTGGAATCATTGATAATAAAAAAACTGGATTCTTCTATATTGACGAAGAAGATCTTCCTGAAAAATTAGAATACGTTAAGAATCTTGGAAAAGAAAAACTTGATGCGATTTGCCTTAAAGCAATTGCTTCAATTGATGAATTTTCCGAAAAAAATTTTTATTACAAAATTTTAGAGGTATATAATCGTGCAATTAGAAAATCTTGGTAATATAAAAATTAAATATAAAATCAAAAGTGATTACGTTGTTTTTGATATTGATGGCGATAAATATAAAGTATCTGTTGATTTCTTTAATAGCTTAAATATCGATGAAAATATAATTGCTTCGGATTATTTAATTGAACAAATTAAATCTGAAGCTATGGTACAAAAAATTGTTAATTATTGTAGAAAATTGGCTGTTAAAAAGCCATATAGTGAAAGCCAACTTATTAAAAAGATTAACAAGAAATTTGATAATCCAAAAGAATTGAAGAGGGCTTTTAGTGCTTTAAGAAATTCTAATATTTTTGATGATGAGAACTATATTCAAAACTATAAAGAATATTTTGATAATAATCTTTATGGAAAATATTACATCATCAATTATTTTAGAAATCAGAACGTTAAGCAACGTGTCATTGATTCGCTTGAATTTGATGAGCAATTTGAGATGGAAAAAGCCAAAAAATTTTTTGAGCAACTTAAAAATAAATATATAAGAAATAATTACGCTAAACAAAAAAAGAAGATATATGATTTGATGCTTTTTAGAGGCTATTCCGTTGAAATTATTCTTGATGTACTTAATAGTCTTGAAATAGATGAAACTAAAGAAAAGAAGAAGTTAATTAACTCCTATTTGAAAATTAAAAATAAACTTAATCGCAGCAGCAAATATGGTGTTGTTGATATAAATAGCAAGATTGTTAACAAATTAATTGCTCAAGGCTATAATTATTCACTAATTAGTGAAGTAATTGCAATGGATAAGAGAGGTGAACTCGATGATTAGCGATTTAAAAGATGGAAACCATGTAAAAGATTATTTTTTGGTAAAAGAAGCTGTTAAAGGAGTGAGTGCAACCGGTTTAAATTACTTAAATATTCTTCTACAAGATAAAACAGGTGTTATTGAAGCAAAAAAACGGGATATTAATCAAAAAGATATTGATACTTTTAAAAGCGGAGAAATCGTTCAATTAACTGGAGATGTTTATGATTATAAAGGCAAACTCCAGGTTAAAGTTTTTAATGCTGAATTGATTGATAAAAAATATGCTGATCTTAAAAACTTTTTAGTTGATTCGCCTAAACCTTTTGATGAATTAGTTGAAAGATTCAATTATTTTAAAAATAGTGTTAAAAATTCTGATTGCAAAGCAATTTTAAATGCAGTTTTTGAAAAATATTATGATAAATATGTATCTTTTCCTGCCGCAACAAAAAATCATCATGAATTTTATCATGGGTTACTTTATCACTCAGTTAGTATGTGCGAAATGGCTGAAGCTGCCGCTAAAAACTATGAAAATATTAATCGTGATTTATTAATTACTGGTTGTTTATTACATGATATAGGTAAAACTGTTGAACTATCTGGTCCAGTTGCAACTAAATATACAGATGAAGGAAATTTATTAGGGCATTTAACAATAGGATTCAATATTGTTAAGGATACATGTGATAGTTTAAATATTAAAAGTGATATTCCATTACAACTTGAACACATGATATTATCTCACCATGGAAAACTAGAATTTGGAGCATGTGTATTGCCACTCACAAGAGAAGCTTTGATTCTTTCGATGATTGATGATATGGATGCAAAAATGATGATGCTTGATAAAGCTTTAGCAGATGTTAAACCAGGTGAATATAGTGAAAAAATATTTGGATTAGATAATAGAAGTTTCTATAAAGGGCAAGAGTAAAAGGCGCTAAATGCGGTCTTTTATATTAATTAAATATAATTTATATAAAAACTTTAAAAATGTTTTTTAAAATTTATAATTATTTTTATAAGAGGTGTTTTATGAGAAATAATTTTAAAAATTCAGCACTTATTTTATCTAGTTTATTTTTACTTGGATTAGCTTCTTGTGGTGATTCGAATAGTAGTAATAATGATGAAACACCTATACCTATTATTGAAGAAGATCCAGTTGGTGATATTTTTGGTGATGACGTAACACAAGCCATTGAATCAGAAGAGAAATTAGTATTAACAAGTACTCAAGTCGGTACAAAGAATAAAAATACTTGTATTTATAAAAGCATTTCTACAAATGTAGAAGAAGGCGGGACATCAGTTTCTTATTCATCATATTATGTTCCAAAAGGCGCATGTACAGATGGTACATATATTTATACAATTTTAAACGCTAAAACTGGTACAAGTAAGGGTACTGGATATGATGTTGGCATTATTGCTAAATTTGATACAAGTTTAAATGTTATTTCTTATACAAATAGAAGCTTCGTTTGGGGTAATAAGGTAAGATTAAATTATTTTGAAGGATACTTATATGTTACATCAACTGATGCAAATGATATCACTTCATATGGCGATTCAATTGTTTATAGTGGAGGCGCTTTAAAATTTGATACAAATCTTAAATTAATCGATGATGGTTATACTTTTAATTTAGAAATCGATGCTGATGGATATGTTGAATATATAGGGAACTATAAAGAAAAAGTAGCTGCTATTTATAATGATAATGGTGATAGGAAATTATATTTAATAGAAAAAAACAGCGATAAATACGAAGTTAAAGAAACATCAATAGATTTTTATAATACTCCAAATGGAAGACACTTAAATGGTATTCAAGTTAAGGAAAATTATATTTATGGTATTTATTTTGTTAACGGATCTTGTGAATTAGGTGTTTTAGATTGGTCAGGAAATATAATTTCTTTTGAAACAATTGATAACCCAGATGAAGGAACTTCAACTAATTTTAATTATCAATCAATATTAGAAATTCATGGAAGATTATATTATACAATCTCAAATTGGGGCACCTATAATGGATTTGGTTTATATAATGTTAAAAATCAATATTATGATGAAAACCAAGTAATGTATACTGTATCGTTTGATACAAATGGCTCAGATAAAAAAGTACGACATCAAATAGTGCTCTCAGGTGAAGATATTCTACCTGTAAATACTGAATATTCATATACTGATAAAAATGGTAAAGAATATGAATTTGTATTAGATGGCTGGTATGAAAATCCTGCTACAAAATTTGATTTTGAGACAAAAATAACTCATGATTATGTTTTAAAAGCTAAATGGACTTTTGATGATGAATTTTTTGCCGTAAAAGAAAATGCTGAAGTTAGAGCTAAAGGAACTGCAGCAAGAATCATGTCTTTTAATGTTTTATGTGATGATTACAACAATAAACCTCCAGTAGATGATAAAAGAGCTAATCAAGTATTTAATTGTATTGAAAGATATCTCCCAGATGTAGTTGGTTTACAAGAATTCGATGATGAATTTTATGCAAAAAGCGACACACTTCTTGATGGATATAAAATTGTAAATAGAAGCAATAATAAAGTAAATGGTCATACTAATTATTCAACTATTGCTTATAACGCATCTACAGTTAGATTAGTTAATTATGAACAAATTAGATTAACTCCAAACGATAATGATAATTGTAGAAATCTTACAAAAGCATTATTTGAATTTATTTCTGGAGATTATGAAGGAAAACAATTCATTGTTACCTCAAATCATTGGAATTTAACTGATAGTGCAAGAGTTCAACAAGCTAAATTTGTTGGTGAATATTATAATTCTTGGAGAGAACAATATGGATATGATGTTCCAATCTTTATGACTGGTGACTGGAATTCTAGTGATATTCAAGAATCATATTCAACATTACTTGAAACAGCTGATAATTTATATGATACAAAACACGCAGAAAAAATTGGTTTAATATGTGATAATTACCATTTAGGTAATGGTCTTGCTCCAGCAACAATTGAAAAAGCAACCAATATTTCATATTTCTGGACAAGAGGAAGAGAATCATTCCTTCCAAGTAATGTTAAATCAACAAACACAGTAGATCATATATTTGCTGATGAAGATGTAACATCATTATTTGCCGATACAATAGTAGATGATGATGCACTTGGATGTTCTGACCATGCTCCAATATATTCTGATTTAATGTGGTGATATTTCATGTGGGGATTTAAAATTTTATTTCACTTTCTCATTTTAAAGTTGTAATACATATCAACATATAGAAGAGGAAAAAGAAGTGAAATTAAGAAATAACTTAAAAGCATCATTAATTTTAAAGATTTTATAGGCTGTGATAGTAATTGTTGGTACAATTTTATCTTTTGTAATGCCAAATCTTGCTAAAGATAATAAAGTTAGATCACCATTTTTATTATCTTCAGTGCGTTTTGATAATAAAAAAAGCGACTTAATCGAAATTAAGCGCCTTTGATTTGTTTAAATTTTGAAAATTACTTTAAATTTTCTTTTAATTCTTCAGCAAGTGCAGGTAAATTTACGTCATCAATTTTATTAAATTCAAGACATAAGCCATCAGGTGCATTGTATCTAGGAATTACATGAACATGGAAGTGCATTACTGTTTGACCAGCTGCTTCATAACAATTAGATAAAATGTTAACACCTTTAGCACCGAGTTGTTTAATTTGCACTTGGCCAATACGTTGAGCTAAATCATAAACTTTGTGCATAATATCTTTAGGACAACTTAAGAAATTTTCATAATGGCCTTTAGTAACAACTAATGTATGTCCATATGAGACAGGGTTTACATCTAAGAACGCTACAACATCATCGTCTTCATAAAGTATTGTAGAAGGAATAATTTTATTAGCGATTTTACAAAAAATACAATTTTGATCGAATTTCATTTTATTAGCCTCCTTTAAATTGTTAAAAAAGGCCTTAGTAAGGCCTTTTTATTAATTTTCGAATAATTTTGGATATGTTGATTTGAAGTAATCAAATACATCTTGATCGTGGTAATTGATATTACATTGCTCTAAGTAATATGTTAAAGCGTTTGTAGTATAAGTTGAACCAGTTGCAAGTGTATAAGCTGATCTTCTAACTTTATCTTCAATTACAGTTTTTTCTTCAGCAGTTGTATCGTCATCGATTGAAACTAAATCTGGAGTAACGACATCGATAATTTCAACAACATAGAAGTTGCTTCCATCTTCCCAAATAATTGAATCTTCAGCACTTGAATAGTTATCTTTCTTTAAGAAGAAGTGTTCTTGAGCGGTATTTGTCTTATAGATATACCAACCTTGGTAACCAGCAGTAGATTGAGCTGGGCCCCATTCGTTCATTAAACCATAAGCATAGAGTTTATTTTTAATGTCTGTTGGTAATCCAGAAGCATCTTTTGTATACCAGCCTTCTGTTTGATAATTCTTAACTCTGATGTCATCAGTTTTAATTTCTAAACCTACAATTGGGTCATAAGTAATTGAATCAATTGAAGTGAATGATGAGTAATTTGATGAATTGTTTGTATTTCCATCATGAGTTAATGTTGAATAATCGTCAATTAAATCAGCATATGGTGTATTTTTATAGTAACTTAAGTCTCTACCATCACCATAATCTTGAATATATCCAAGTCCTGCGTGACCATCTAAGTTTGCAGATGGGTTGTCGCTTGTAGCAGTGCCAAAGATTGATTGAGCTAATGCTTTTGTATGGGTTGGATCTTTTTCAATATCAGATGTAACACCTTTCCAAGCATTTGAAGCAATTTCGAATTTAGCGTTAGTTGCTAAATCTAAATTTTCTTGTACGCTTGATGCGTTTCCAGTGATATAACTTCCGACAAATTCTTTCATGAATCTGGTGCCATTTTTAGCATCATTATCAGAAATTGAGATGTAATTAACTTTTCTTGATTGAGTATTTCCAACAGCACTATATTGTTCTTGGATAATATATTGTTCAACAAGTAAGTTTTGAATAATTGTAGGAAGAATTGAATTGTTTACATAATCAAGATAGTAGTTGACATGTAAAACCTTTTTAATGTTTGCAAGACCTTCAGGGCTTGTAGTATTAAATTTTCTATCAATTAATACACCATCAGTAAATCCGTGTGTGGTATATGAAGCAGGATTATTTAAATCAAATTCTTCAAAACCATTGAACAATTCATCACTACCAACTGTTTCATAAGTATAGTGATTTTGATATGTTGGGTTTTCATAAAGAACTGTTTCTGCATCGACTTCAGCACCTGTAGCATCAACGATAGTATAAAGTTTCTTGTAGATATCTCTAGCAAATAAGACTTCATAGAAACGATTGTTTCTCTTATAAGTAGAAGTGTTAGCTTCATCCCATAATGTTGTAACAACCTTTTCTTCGATTAATGCTTTAATTGCATCAAGTCTATCTTCAAATTGGCCAACAGCTGGATCATCATCTTCCATAGTTAATTTGAAAGCTGTATGTTTCCAGTTTCTATATGCTTTATGTGAAGAAATGAATGCTTTTTGCTCTTCGCTTGATTTGCCATCATAATCAGTTAAAGCGACTTTAAATCCTGAATCGCTAACTGAATCTTGTTGAATTTCGAATTTACCTAAAACTTTTTCTGCAATACTAACAGCAAGTAAGTTTTTAACATCTGATGAATATGAACTTCCAGTTCTAATTGAATCATAGATAGTTGTTAATGTGTTGTGATCTAAAACAATTGTTGTATCGGTTAAAGAATCATCACCATTAACTGGATAAGCAGTGATTCTATCACAGGATGAAAGTAATAAAACAGTTGCTGCGCCAAATGCTAATAAAGCGTTTTTCTTTTTCATGACTTTTCCCTCCTTATCCTAAATAGATTGCAGAACTTTTGCCTGCATCGATGTTATCGTACTTGGTGTTATAACCAGCGCCGCCTTCTTTATAAAGACTTGCATCACCAAAGTTTGTAGCTAAGATTTCTGGTAATAAGTAATACATTCTCTCGTTAGTTTGAGCTTTGATTTGGTTGTCATAAGCTGTCCAGCTATCTTCGAGTGATTTTGTATTGCTAATTTCTTTATCTTTTAATTGAATTGCGACATATTTGTCGACGATTCCTTGAACATCAACGTTATTAATCTTATTAAGTTTAATTCTTAAGTCACCATTAGTGTCTCTGTTTAACCAATAATATTTGTTATAAGTTGTAACATTTTCTTCTAATGCGCTATCAATATTTCCACGTTTTTCAGCGTATGTATCATATGTATAGTCAACAAATGAATCAGCAGTGATGTAATTTGATTGGACATATGTTTTCTTTGGAACATACATTGTCTTGCCATTTGGTAATGTTGTTGGAACATTAGGGAATGATTCAAGATATTGTGGTCTCATTGTTTCAGGATCTAAAGCGTTAACACTCTTTGGATCTTCAGGAGCAAAATATTCTTCTAATGATGTTTTGAATTTCTCAGCTTCAGTTGTTGATAAGCCTTGTGATGTGTAATTTGCGATTGTATTTTCGAAGTTAACATCATCAACATCGAAACCTGATCTTTCAATAACAATGAAGTGGACACCACCGGAACTTTCTTTATTTCTAACGACAAGAATAGGATTCTTTTCGTTATCAACTAAGATTTTCTTTGTGACATCAGTGCCATTGATTTTGAATGTGTATTCAACAAAGTTTTGATCTGAAACGCCTTCAATTGAACTTGCTGTGCCTTTTGTTGCATAGTGACCAGTATCATCGATATCTGTAAATACGTTGTTACCGCTAATTCCATCTAATCTCTTATGATAACCAGCAGCATTTGTTGGACTTGGGTTATTTAAATCGCTTGATCCGCCAGTTAATTCAGCACTAGTCCAAGCTTCTTCATAAGTAATAAAGCCAACGTTTCTATTTTGGAAGTATTTATTGAAGTAGATGTTTCTTGGTAAGTAATCTTCATCACCACCATAAACAGTTTTACCACCACCAAAAGTAGTGACATCTTTTGTTTCTTCTAATTTTTTAAGAACGCCAACAGGGATAAATGTTGCGCCAAAATCTTCTAAATTATTCTTAACATTTTCAGGAATGTGTAAGTTTTCTAATTTTTCTTCATATTTAGAATCTAAACCTGCACCTGTTCCATCGACATATTTGTTATTAAGGAGTAAGTCCCAGGTGTATGAACCTAATTTAAATTCATTAACGAAACCTGTACTTGCTGACATGATGTAATCACCACCAGAATCTTTTGAACCTGGATCTTCTGAGTAGTTTTTAGCGACTTCAGCAAAATCAACACCTTCAGTAAGTCTCATAACCATCTCATATAAGTTATGGGCATTATCACTTGAAATGTGACCATGTGTATAACCATAGTCTTGTGATGCATCTGTTTTAATTAAAATATGTTTGACGTGATAAGGAACATAGTTTTCTAAATATCCTTCTTTACCCCAAAGTAAGTTGTATTCTTGTTGAAGTTTCAATTCTTCTTCATCGGTGAAATCTGAACTATCCCAAGCTTTGAAGGTATCTAAGAATTCTTCATCGACTTTTTCAGTCATTTCAGAATAAATAGTATCAAGATAAAATTCTTTATCTTTAGCTTCGTTAGTCATATTAGCTTCATCATAGCCTTTACTAGTCAAATAGTCGTACCAGTTTTGACCTGCGTCTTCAGCTTTTTCTTTTTCACTTGCGATTGTATTTTCAGTGGCTTCAGTGACATCTGCCATATAATCACTTAAGATACCGCCTTTTTCAAATGATGAACGAACAACAATCTCATATAAAGCATTATATAATGCTTGAGCATGAGAAGTTCTATCTTCATTAACATACTTTGCAAGAATATCATCTGTTGACAAACTATAAGATTCACCTTGGTAATTGTAACTTAAAATAACACCTTCTTTATTCCAGGAGATGTTGTCACAACTAGAAAGAGTGATTGTAGCAATAGCAGTGAGAGCTAGACTTATAACTTTCTTTCTATTCTTCATATAGTATTCCTTTCAATAAATATCATTGTACATGCAAATAGCCTTATAATTTTATATTATAAGCGTGATGAAAACAACAATTATTTTAATTTTGTCGTTTGTTTTTTATAAAAACAAATGTGATTATACCAAAAAGTTTTATTTCTATGAAATAATATGATGGAAATTTTATTATCATTTCGATTTACGAGTAATGTTGATTAGTATAAAATGTTGCAATGAAGGAATTCAGTATGAAAAAACTTGTTATAAAGAACTTACATGTAAGTGTTGAAGAAAAAGAGATTTTAAAAGGATTAGACCTTGTTGTTAACGAAGGTGAAGTTGTTGCTGTGCTTGGACCAAATGGGCATGGTAAATCAACTTTATTAAACGCAATAATGGGAAATCCAAGATATAAAGTAACAGAAGGCGAAATTTTTCTAGACGATCAAAACGTTCTTGAAATGAGCGTTGATGAAAGAAGTAAAGCCGGATTATTTTTAGCTTTCCAAACGCCTGCCGAAATTCCTGGAGTTAATTCTTCTGAATTTTTAAAAGCAGCAATTAATGAACATAACGAAAAACGTTTATCTCTATATCAATTTTATAAAGTTCTCGATACAGCAAGTAAAGAAGTTAATATTCCTTTTGAAATGTTTAATAGAAATCTTAATGATGGATTTAGTGGTGGCGAAAAGAAACGTAATGAAATTTTACAAATGATGCTACTTAATCCTAACATTGCAATGCTTGATGAAATTGACAGTGGTCTTGATGTTGATGCAATTAATACTGTTAGTGATTGCATAAATAAGCAACACAAAGAAAAAGGAACTGGTTTCTTAATCATTTCTCACTATGCAAGATTATTTGAACTTGTTAAACCAACAAGAACTGTTGTTATTGTTAATGGCAAAGTTGTTTGTGAGGGTGGTCCAGAAATTTATAAAAAGATTGATAAATTTGGCTATGAATGGATCAAGAAAGAATATGGTGTCAGTATTGAAAAAGAAGAACAACCAATGAACAAAGTTTCACTTGGCACATGTGCCACAAAAGAAGTAATTACAAATGGAAATAAATAAGGTAGAAAATAACGTTTTAAACATAGTTGAATCAGGTCAATTTGATCTCAATTTTTTGCTTGATTCTGAACTTGTTATTAACGTCTTCGATAACCTTAGTGTTACATTTGATTTAAGGAAATATAACGATAAAAATATCCTTATTAATGTAGGCAAAAACAGTGTTTGTGAATTAAGATTTATTGTCGAAAACACAGAAAAAACATTGAATTTGCAGGGTTTTTGTGCTGATAATGCAGTATTTAATGTATATTATGCTGATTTATCTGATGGAAATACTCATATAAATATTGAGTCAAATCTTAAAGGGAAAGAGTCAAAAACAGACATTAGATATTCTGTTATTAGTAGAGATTTGAATCTCAAAAAATACAATATTTCTATTAATCATTTCAATGATAAAACTAAATCAAATTTTGAAGGTTTTGGTGTTGCAACGGGCACTAGTGAAGTTGTTTCAAATTGTGTTTCCCATATACATGAAAAATGCATCAAAAGTGAAGCTCATCAAATATCAAAAATTATTCTATTTGATGAAAAGAGTAAAGCACATGCCGATCCTGTATTAAAAATTGATTGTGATGATGTTATTGCAAGCCATGGTGTTGCAATTGGCGCTTTAAATAATGATCATATTTTCTATTTAAAATCTAGAGGACTTACCAATGATGAGGCTCGTAGATTAATCGTTTTAGGGTATCTTTTACCAATTAAGAATTATTTTGGTGAAAAAGATGCTGAAAAAATTGCTAATCAAATTAATGGAGATTTTTAATGTTTGATGTATATAAAATAAGAAAAGATTTTCCAATGTTAGATGGTTCAAAGACCAATTTTAATGGTGCTCCATTAGTTTATCTTGATAATGCCGCAACAACGTTTAAGCCTCAATGTGTAATCGATGCTTGTTCTAGTTATTATTTGGAAGAAAATGCTAATTCGCATAGAGGCGACTATGATTTAGCTTTTGCAGTAGATAAAAAAGTAGATTGTATTCGACAAAAAGTAGCTGATTTTATCAATGCGAAAAAGCAAGAAATTGTCTTCACAAGTGGATGCTCAATGGCGATGAATTTAATCGCCTATGGTTTTGGAGCTAAATTTTTAAAACCTGGAGATGAGATAATTCTTACTGAAGCAGAACATGCAAGTAATGTTTTACCATGGTTCAAAATTTCCGAAATCACTGGTGCAGTTATCAAATATATCGATTTAGATAAAGATGGTAGAGCTACGCCAGAGAACTTAAGAAAAGTAATTACAAAAAATACAAAAGTTGTTAGTGTCGCTCAGATTACTAATGTTTTAGGCTATAAAATCGATATTAAGGAAATGAGCAAAATAGCACATGAAAATGGTGCAATATTAATTTGCGACGCTGCTCAATCATGTCCACATATGAAGATTGATGTAAAAGACTTAGATTGTGATTTCTTAACTGCAAGCGCTCATAAAATGTGTGGCCCAACAGGAATTGGCTTCTTGTATGGTAAATTCGCTTTACTTGAAAAGATGGATCCACTCTTAACAGGTGGAGGCGATAATGCTAGATTTGATATGTGTGGTAATGTCGCTTTCTTAGTTCCACCAGCAAAATTTGAAGCTGGAACAATGAATCTTAGTGGCATTTATGGATTTGGCGCAGCTATCGATTATTTAAATAAAGTTGGAATGGACAATATAGAAAAACATGAATTTGAATTAAGAAAATATGCCATTTCAAAGTTAAAAACCTTGCAAAACCTCATTATTTATAACGAAAATGCTGATTCTGGGATCATTACACTTAATGTCAAAAATGTATTTGCTCAAGACGAAGCAAGTTATTTAAATAGCAAAGGAATTTGCGTAAGAAGCGGAGAGCATTGCGCTAAGTTGCTTAAAGAACGTTTGAAAACAATGGCTACAGTAAGAGTTAGTTTCTACTTTTATAACACTAAAGAAGAAATTGATGTTCTTGTTGAGGCACTTAAAAATGGAGGTAATTTTTTAGATGCATATTTCAATTGATCCTAATATGATGCGTGAAATTATCATGGATCATTATTCAAGTCCATTACATAAATTAACTCCAAAAAATGAAGAAGAATATAAGACAATTGTCATGGATAGTGACAGTTGTATTGACAATATTAAACTTTTTATTAAAGAGAAGGATGATGTAATTGTTGAAGCATGTTTTGATGGTGTTGCTTGTGCGATTTCTACAGCAAGTACAGACATTTTATGTGATTTAATCACTGGAAAAACTGTTAAGGAAGCTAATTACATTATTGAACAATATGAAAATATGATTTATGAAAGAGAATACGATGATTCAGTACTTGAAGAACTTGTCGCTTTCATGAATACACATAAACAAGCATCAAGAATTAAATGTGCAACTATTGGATTTACTGGTGTAAGTTCAATTATTAATGGTAAGAAATAATGAGTAACAAAGAACAATTTAAAAAAGATAGAGAATATCAATACGATTTTAAAGATGATGTAAAAAGCATTTTTTCAACTGGTACTGGACTTTCTGAAGACATTATTCGTGCCATTTCAAAAGAAAAAAATGAGCCAGAATGGATGCTAGAATTTAGACTCGATGCATATCGTAAGTTTATAAAGATGCCAAATCCATCATTTGGGCCAGATGTTTCTAATTTAGATTTTGATAGTTATACATATTACACAAGATATGTTAAAGGCGATAAAACTGATCGGAATGATGTTCCTGAGACAATTAAAAAAACTTTTAATAAACTTGGCATTCCTGAACAAGAACAAAAATACTTGAGTGGCGCTGCTACACAATATGAATCTGAAATGGTTTACCATAACATGCTTAAAGAAGTCGAAGAAAAAGGCGTTATTTTCCTTTCCACTGATATGGCTTTGCAAAAATTTCCTGATTTATTTAAGAAGTTTTTTGGTACTGTTGTTCCAGTTGCCGATAACAAATTTAGTGCATTAAATGGAGCTGTTTGGAGTGGTGGAAGTTTTATTTATGTTCCAAAAGGTGTTCATTTAGACAAACCTTTGCAATCGTATTTTAGAATTAATAATGAAAAAACAGGTCAATTTGAAAGAACTTTAATTGTTTGTGATGAAGGTAGCGATGTTCATTATGTAGAAGGATGTACTGCACCTATATATAGTAAAGAAAGTTTACATGCTGCTGTTGTTGAAATAATTATCATGAAAAATGCAAAATGTAGATATTCAACAGTTCAAAATTGGTCGAATAATATCGTAAATTTAGTTACAAAAAGAGCTGTTTGTTATGAGAACGCTGTCATGGAATGGATTGATGGAAATATTGGTTCTCAAATTAATATGAAATATCCTGGATGTATATTGAAAGAACCAGGTGCGAAGGGAATTTGTATTTCAATTGCTGTTGCTGGAAAAGGCCAATATCAAGATGCTGGTGCAAGAATGATTCATGAAGCACCTAATACTACGAGCTCAGTTATTTCTAAATCTATAGTTAAAAATGGTGGAATTTGTAATTATAGAGGCACTGTTAGAATAAAAGAAGAAGCAATTAATTCAAGAACACATATTGAATGTGATACCTTAATTTTAGATGATATTTCTAAATCAGATACAATCCCAAAGAATGAATGTAAAAATAACTCTAGTTTCTTTGAACATGAAGCTACCGTTAGTAAGATAGATGAAGATCAATTATTTTATCTAATGAGTAGAGGAATTAAAGAGAAAGATGCAGTTCAAATGATTATTATGGGATTCATTGAGCCATTTTCAAGGGAATTGCCAATGGAATATGCGGTTGAATTAAATCAACTTATCAAAATGGATATGGAAGGTAGCGTTGGTTAGACGCTATTTTTCATGATAAATAAAAAATATTAAACTTATTAAATAAAAAATATATAATATTTTTCATGAATTTAGATTATGACGTTATTGTAGTTGGTGGCGGGCATGCTGGCTGTGAAGCAGCTCTCGCTTGTGCAAATAGAGGCGATAAGACCTTGCTTATCACTCTCAATTTAAGCATGGCTGCAAATATGCCTTGTAATCCTTCAATTGGCGGTAGTGCTAAAGGTATTGTTGTAAGAGAAGTGGATTGCCTTGGTGGAGCAATGGGAAAAGTTGCTGATCAAGAGTATCTACAAATGAAAATGCTTAATACCAAAAAAGGACCTGGTGTTCAATGTTTAAGAGCACAAGCAGATAAAAAACGCTATCCTGCCAATATGCAAAAATTACTTAAAAGTAATCCTAATTTAACTATTGTTGAAGATGAAGTTAAAAGAGTTCTTCATGATGATTGTAAAGTAATCGGAGTAGCAACAAACAATAAAGAATACTATTCAAAAGCTGTTATTTTAACAACTGGCACATATATGAATAGCGAAATTTTAAGAGGACATCATAAATTTGTTGGCGGACCAGATGGTGAAAACGCATCTGTTGGTTTAAGCGATTCATTAAGAGAAATGGGGATAAAATTGTTCCGTTTAAAAACAGGCACTCCTCAACGTATTGCAAAAGAAAGTATTGATTTTTCTAAGGCGATTATTCAATACGGGAACGTTGAAGACCAAGCTTTTAGCTATGAGACACATTCATTTACTAAGATAGAAGATCAAATCCCATGTTGGTTAATTTACACAACTCCAGAAACACACAGAATTATTAATGAGCACTTGTTAGAAAGTGCAATGTATGGTGGAATTGTCCAAGGAGTTGGGCCAAGATACTGTCCTTCAATTGAAGATAAAATAGTTAGATTTGCCGATAAACCAAGACATCAATTATTTTTGGAACCTGAAAGTTTTGATACAAATAGTATATATCTGCAGGGTTTTTCAACAAGCATGCCAGAAAACGTGCAGGATTTAATGGTCCATTCTTTACCTGGATTAGAAAATGCAAAAATCTTAAAATACGCATATGCGATTGAATATGATGCTATAGAAACTGAAGAATATTCCTCAAATTTAATGATTAAAAAACGGCCTGGATTATTTATTGCTGGTCAAATTTGTGGTACAAGCGGGTATGAAGAAGCTGCTGGTTTAGGTATTATGGCAGGAATTAATGCTTCTTTATTTATTAAAGGTGAAGAGCCATTTATTCTTAAAAGAGATGAGGCTTATATTGGTGTTATGATTGATGATTTAATCACAAAGGGAACAAAAGAGCCTTACAGATTATTGTCTTCAAGAGCTGAATATAGATTGTTGCTTAGAAGCGATAATGCTGATATGAGATTAACTGATTATGGATATAAATATGGTCTTATTTCTCAAAAACGTTATGATGAGTTCAACAAGAAAAGAAACGCAATTAATGAAATTTATAAAGTGTTAGATACCAAACATTTTGGTGAGACTAGTCCAATTAATGATTATTTAATGTCTTTAGGGTATGAAAGATTAACAAGTGGTGTAAAAGCCAAAGATATTTTAAAACGTAATGGAGTTTCGTATAAATTACTTAAAAACTATTTAGATATCGATCCAAATTTAGATTTAGATTTGCTTGGTGAATTTGAACTTGAAGTCGCTATTAAATATGAAGGTTATATCGAAAGTGAAAAGAAAGATGCAGAAAAGTTTAGAAAATTAGAAAACATAAAACTAAGACAAGATATCGATTATTTGAATATGGATGGTTTGCGAATCGAGGCAAGGCAAAAACTTGATAAAGTTAGACCTTCAACAATCGGCCAAGCTGGAAGAATTAGTGGTGTTAATCCTGCAGATATCTCGATTTTAGTTATGAATTTGAGAAAATTAAAAGAAATATGAGAGTAAGTGATTTAAAAACTATAAATTTTTTGCATCTAAATGATGAGCAAATTCAAAAACTAGAGTTTTACATGAATTATACATTAGAAGAAAATTCTAAATTTAATTTGACTCGCAATGATAATGCTGAGGATTTTATTATTAAAAATATTTTAGATTCTTTACTGATTGTAAAAGATAATAATTTAGAGAATTCATATGTTTTAGATCTTGGAAGCGGTGCAGGTCTTCCAGGTATACCACTAGCAATTTACTATAAAACTACTAATTTTCTACTACTGGAGCCAACGCTTAAAAGAGCAAATTTTTTAAAGAGATGCAAAGAGTTATTAAATCTAGAAAACGTTACTATAGTTTCAGCTAGAGCGGAAGATTATATTAAAGAAAACAATCGAGAAAAATTTGATTTTGTTGTTTCTAGAGCCGTTTCAAAATTAAATATATTAACAGAACTTTCTATACCTTTCTTAAAGGTGAACGGAAGTTTAATTGCTTATAAAGGTTTGAATTATCAAAGTGAAATTAATGAAGCTAAAAATGCATTAGATGTTTTATCTTCTACAGTTGCAAGTATTCAAGAAGTTAATTTGCCATTTACCGAAGAAAATAGATTTAATTTAGTAATTACTAAACTAGGAAAAACTACTAATAAATATCCTAGAAGCTACAAAGAAATTACTAAAAAACCACTATAAAATATTTTTATTTTTTAGCTATTGATTTATAATAATCTTGCTTCAGGGATAGGTGAAATTCCTTATTGGCGGTGATACCCCGCGAGATTTGTTTCAAGAATAGGTGCAATTCCTATGGCAACAGTATAGTCTGGATGGAAGAAGTGATTTTCTTTTTATGGACCTGAAGTATGGAGGTCCTTTTATTTTTATGAAAAACGAAAAAACAGTTGAAATTGAAGAGAGTAATGAGGTTTCAACAAAGAAAAAACATCGATTATCATCGAAAGAAGTAGTCAATTATATTACTCAAACAGCAATTTTTGGTGGTTTAGCTGCAATTTTATATTGTGTACCAATATTCCAATTCAATTTACTATTTGTTGCACCAGGATTTATGAAAATCCATCTTGATGATATTCCTATTTTATTATCAAGTTTAGCAAGCGGCCCTTTAATTGGTGTATTTGAACTTATTTTAAAGACATTAATTAAGCTACCTATGACATCAACTTTATGTGTAGGAGAATTAGGCGATTTGATGTATTCATTGGCTCTAATTTTACCTGCGTCATTAATTTATAAGTATAATAGAACCATCAAAGGGGCAATAATTGGCATCGGAACCGGTTTAATATCGACTTTATTCTTCTCTTCAGTTGTTAACCTTTATACAATTTTCCCATTCTATAAGTGGTTATGGCACTTAGATGATGGTTTTATTGCAAGTAGTTTTGATTCGATATTTAAGTGGGGGATCACAAATGATGGTGATATTCGTTTGGCGGTTCTATTATTACCATTTAATGCTATAAAAAATGCGATTGTTATCACTGTAACATTCATCGCATATAAACCATTAAGATTTTTATTAGAAAAGGTCTATAAGTAAAATAAAAGAAGCCAATTGGCTTCTTTTATTATTTTCTGAAATTATTCAGCTTCAATTGCTCCGACTGGGCAGCTTCCCATTGCATCTTCGCCAGAAGCATCATCGATTTCAGCGATGACTCTTGCTTTGCCTTCGTCGTCAAATTCGAATGCATCTGGATATGTTCCGACACAAAGTCCACAACCGATGCATGCGTCTGAATTAACTCTTAATTTCATTTTTTGGCCTCCGTTATAACGTAATTAAATAATAAGATTCTTTCTGGAGTTAATCAAGACTAATTCTTAAGTAAAAACAATTGTATAACTTGAAAAACTTAATTCCGTTTTTAGAATTAAACTTTGTTTTTCGGCATTTTCTCTTACAAATGTTATGTTTTATATGTCTATGCTTCCGTCGAAAGGAGGTCAACATATGAAACAAAAGCATATGACAAAAG
>JAFUEZ010000015.1 GCA_017470115.1 Bacilli bacterium
CTCAGTTCCATTGTGGCCGATCACCCTCTCCGGTCGGCTACTGATCCTCGCCTTGGTGGGATATTATCTCACCAACTAGCTAATCAGACGCAGGCTCATCAATTAGCGGTCCCGAAGGACCTTTTATAATAAGTATTTCAACTTATTACGTATTACGGTATTAGCCAAGCTTTCGCCTGGGTATCCCCAACTAAAAGGTAGATTACCAACGTGTTACTCACCCGTTCGCCGCTAGGTAGCAAGCTACCTCGCTCGACTTGCATGTATTAGGCACACCGCCAGCGTTCATCCTGAGCCAGCATCAAACTCTCAAAAAGTTATATCTAGTTCAAAATTATTCTGGTTTATTGTTTTAAAGAATTTTCTTAAATAAATTGACGTGTTTTTTGTTTGTACATCTATTTAGTTTTCAAAGATCTCTTGCACACGAGAAGTCCTATTTCTGACGCGTGCTTATAAATGATACCTCAAACACTTTTTTAATGCAACACTTTTTTTAATATTTTTTTAATATTTTTTTAATATCATCTTAATATTAAGAAATTTGTGTTTTTTAAGTGTTTGGAGAACCATAACAGTTGTATTTCTAGGCAAGATTCACTAGGAATTTTGCCGTTGTGAAAACACAACTTGATTATTCTATATCTATTCAATATTTAATTGCAAGTATTTTTTAATATTTTTTTAAAATATTTTTTAACAGCTATTGAATTAATAAATTTTCGCGATTTTTTGTCACTTTTTGATCGCTAATTTCAAATGCTGAAACAACAACTTCTTCAATTTCTTTAGTATTCTCTTTATTAGTATAAAGAGTAGCAATTAATTCACCTTTTTTAACAGCATCGCTAACTTTCTTATTTAATATAATTCCAGCACTCATATCGATGACATCATCAAGTTTTTCTCTTCCGCCACCTAAATGCATTGAAGAAACTCCAATCTTAAGTGCATCAATTCTAGATACATAGCCATCTTTAGCGCTATATAAAGGAATAATGTTTTTAGCAACTTCAAACTTAGAAGGATCGAGAATGTAACTTGTATCTCCACCTTGAGCAGCAACAAATTCAACAAATTTCTTAAATGCTCTTCCATTTAATAAATTCTTTTCTAATTCTTTTCTTGCTAAATCAATATCGTCATAAAGTTTAGCTTGAACAAGCATTACTGCTCCACTATCTAAACAAAGATTCTTCAAATCTTCACTTCCTCTATTATTTAAAACATCGATAACTTCTTTAATTTCTAAGTTATTACCAATTGCCATACCTAAAGGTTGATCCATATCAGTGACTTCTGCTTTTACGTTTTTACCTAAACGTTTACCAATATTAACCATTGTAAAGGCAAGTTTTTCAGCATCTTCTAAAGTTTTCATGAAAGCGCCGCTTCCATATTTGACATCAAGCAAAATGCAATCTGCTCCACTTGCTAGTTTTTTAGACATGATTGATGAAGCGATTAAAGGAATTGATCCAACTGTACCTGTGACATCCCTAAGTGCATAAAGTTTTTTATCTGCAGGATCAAGTCTTTCATTTTGACCAATAATTGCCATGCCAATATCGGTAACTTGTTTTTTAAATTCAGCTTCGCTTAAAATGACTCTCATTCCAGGAATAGATTCGAGTTTATCAAGTGTTCCTCCAGTATGACCTAGCCCTCTACCACTCATTTTGGCAAGTCTAGCTCCACAACTAGCAACCATTGGGCCTAAAATTAAACTAACTTTATCACCAACACCACCAGTAGAATGCTTATCAACAATAAGTCCAGGAATATCACTTAAATCAAAAACATCTCCAGATTTTCTCATTTCTTCAGTTAATACTGCAGTTTCGTGATCATTCATTCCTTTTAAATATATAGCCATAAGCAAAGCGCTAGCTTGATAGTCTTTAACTTCGCCACTTACATAATTCTTTATAAAATAATGAATTTCTTCATCACTTAAAACTAAACCATCTCTTTTGTGTTCAATAATTTCTATAATGTCCATAATCTCGCCTTTTAATGCAAATATCTTAAAATTAAGTATAATAATTATATTAAATATGGATTTTGTTTCAAATATTAAACGTTATTTAAGTGATGAGTTTATTACTTCTCTTCTTGAAGCAATGGATAAAGAAAGAACCAACTCACTTATTTTAAATGTGGCAAAAATATCAAATGAAAAATTTGAAAAGATGTTTCCTAAAGTAAAAAGACATCCTTATATTAATAATGTTTATTATTACAACAAATTTGATTATGAATTTGGAAAAAGTTTTCTTTTTGATTGTGGCGCATATTATATAATGGATGCTTCTTCTTTATTAGTATCAAAATTCTTACAAATTGATGAAGGCGATAATGTGCTTGATATGTGCGCTGCTCCTGGAGGAAAAACTATATCCATTTGTTTAGAAAATCTAGATAAACATTTTGAAGTAATTTCAAATGATATTTCATATAAAAGAGCATTAGAATTGTCTAAAAATATAGAGCATTTAGGACTTGGGAACGTTATTGTAACATCAAATGATTTTTCTAAAATATATAAGAATTTTAAAGAAAAATTCAACAAAATAATTTTAGATGCACCTTGTTCAGGATCTGCTATGTTTAGAAAAAACGATTTAGCAAAATCGGATTGGACAATAGAGAAAGTAAAAGCTTGCGCTTCTATTCAACTCGAACTATTAAACGAAGCAATTTATATGCTTCAAAAGGATGGAATCATCTCATATTCAACTTGTTCTTTTAGCTATGAGGAAAACGAAGAAATAATCTTAGAAACACTTAAAAATCATGAAGATGTTGAAATCATCAATATTGAAGACAATAAAGATTTTTATAGAACAAAAGAATTAAAAGAAGCTATCCATTTATTCCCAAATTTATATGAAGGTGAAGGGCAATTCATTTGTTTATTAAAAAAGAAAGGTAATTCATCACAAATTAAAGAGCAAAAAACAAACATTAAATCGAAAAAAATATTAAACACATATAATTTAAACTTTAAATATGAAAAATGTGTGGAAAACACCATATATTTCCACAACAATCCACAAGATCTTTCCACACTTACCACAATTCGATGTGGATTAGAATGTGGAAGTGTGAATAAAGACATTTTTACCCCTTCTTTTCAATTATCTCATTATTTAAATAACGAAAACTCAATTGAATTAACTGAGGAAGAAAGAAAAAGATATTTACATGGTGAAGAAATAAAAAAAGACTTATCTCTTCAAAAAGGTTATTACATAGTTAGTTTTGAAGGAATAAATCTTGGATTTGTAAAATATAACAATGGGACTTTAAAGAACTTATACCCTAAAGGATTGAGACATTAATTTGTCTTTTTCTTTTTCTTATTCATTTCTAAGAATTTATCAGTGTTTATTAGTTTAAGTTCATCAACTCCTTCTTGCACTTTATCATGAGCGTAAAGAGCTACTTCAGGTGTCGACATATCTTTATAATTTTCACTAGTTAAAGTTGCACTTAATTTCAAATGAACTGGATAATATTTTGATTGATCCTTAATGTTTAAAATTCGTTGAGTACCCCATATTGAAAAACAACAGATTTCAAGTCCGTTTTTCATAGGAAATTTAAATGATCCTGGGTGAAATTCAAGCACTTTTTCAACATCTTCTTTATTGCGTTTACCTTCAGCAAAAATGATCCAATCTAAATTAGGAATTGTCTTCATTTTATCGCTAACACGTTTAAACACTCTGACTTGACTCATTAAATCAGATCTATCAATAAATTCGCCATCTAAGATTTTGATGCATCTGCCAACAAATGGATATTTTTTTGTTTCGATTTTAGCGACAACAGACATTGGTCTTTTTGCACAAGCAATTAAAATTAATGGGTCAATGTCTGAAATATGGTTGCATACAATAAATCTGTTCCCAGTGCCTTCTGGAGCGTCAAAAAACTTGTCACATTCAACTAAATTATAATCAATATGAAAATGAGCAATAACTTTTCTAATAATTTTTTGGACAGCACCAAATCTTTCTTCTAAAGAATATTTTTCTTTATGACGAGAATATTTAAGCATCCACTTAAAATAATCAAAAATAATTAAAGGAATTGACCAAAACAAAGTTCTTGTATATTTCATTTATTTTCCCTCAAAAACATAAACGCTAAACGGAGTTAAAATTACACTACTAAAATATTTTTTGCTTTCTTTTTTATATCCGTTTTCATCGACAATTAAGCGATATGTATCATCAAAATCTACTTTTACATTGCTCTCGTTAGGGTTATAACAAATATTAAATGTTCTTCCACTTCCATTAGGATCAGCAAAAGAAAGTCCAACAGCATTTTTATCTAAATTTGTGAAGAAATTAGTATCTTCAATTACTCCAGAATCACTTGAAATCATATGCTTTAAACTCATTGATTTCTTTAATTCAATTAACGATTTCGTGTAATCAAATAAAGCGATTCTTTCATCTAAAATCGAGTAATCAAATTTGTTGTATTTATCCCCTTCATTATATGTATTTTCATGCATTTGTTTACTTAAACCAATCTCTTGACCAGCATGAATAAATGGGATACCAAAACTAAATAAAACACTAAAATTTGCTGTCTTTAATATTTTCAATTTTTCTTTATCACTCTTGCTAAGATAAATAGCAGAAATCTTATCAAAAAGCGTGCAATTATCGTGACATTCTAAATAATTTATTGATTGATTTGCATTAATAAATCTAGGCTCATAGCAATATTCAACGCAGCTTCCTAAACTAACGAATTTAAAGCCTTCAAGATAATTAGTATTGCCAAGTAAATATCCATAATTATAATTTGCTAAATCATTATTTCCTCTTACAATATCTCTAAATGTATCATTAAAAAATGCGACATCTGGTAATAAAGCAGAGTTAAGAATTGTAGCCTTTTTATCTTTAGGTAAATTAGTGAGCATGTCCCACCCTTCACCATAAATCATCGCATCTGGTTTGATTGCTCTAATGCGTTTCGTGGCAAGCTTAATTGTATCAATATCAATTAATCCCATAAGGTCAAATCTATAGCCATCAATTCCATATTCTTTAACCCAATAAACTAAAGAATCAATTATCAATTTTCTAACCATTTTTCGTTCAGTTGCTAAATCATTACCACACCCTGAACCATTGCACATTGTTCCATTAGTATTTTTTCTAAAATAATAATTAGGGACAATCTTTTCAAAAATACTATCTTCATAAGAATAAACATGGTTAAAAACAACATCCATATTCACTTTAATCCCTTTTTTCTGGAGTGCTTGAACCATTTTTTTAAGTTCAATAATACGTCTATAACCATTATTTGGATCGGTGGAATAGCTTCCTTCAGGAACAAAGTATTGTTGAGGATCATAACCCCAGTTATATTCTTTATCAGGATTTAATTCATCAACTGTTTTGAAATCAAAAATAGGTAATAATTGAACGTGAGTAACGCCTAATTTAGTCAAATAATCTAGACCAGCCGGATTGCCACCTTTAGTAGTCCTCCCTTCTTCTGCTAAACCTAAAAATTTACCTTTGTTTTCAATATTTGTAGATTTATCAATTGTAAAATCTCTAACGTTAAGTTCATAAATAATCGCATCAGTATATGTCTTAAATTTAGGCAAATCTTTTTCACATAAATCTAATTTAATTTGTTCATGATCAATAACACAACTATCTTTACCATTAGCAGAACTCCCTTTGCCGTATGGATCAGTTGTTATTTGACTAAGACCACTATTTGTAACTTGATAGCGATAAAAATATCCATCATAATCACCTTTTAAGGTTATTTCATAAACACCATTTTGGCCACGGCTCATTTTGAATGTTTTAAAAACATCACCATGCTTCTTCCTTAAAAATAAAGTCACTTTGCTTGCTAAAGGCGCCCACACTTTAAATGTAGTTTCTTCCCTTGAATAAGTCGCTCCTAAATCATCTTTATCATAATAAAATTCTTCATCAAAATGTTCGAAACTCGTTGCATCATTAACATTTAATGCACATACCCCTAAATCCCTACATCTAACAATATATTTTTTGCCTAAAACGATTGGAAATTTAGTTTTACATTCGATTAAACAAATTCCATTTAAAAAATTCTGTCTTACAATTTTTAATTCGTAACTAGAATCATCATCAATAATTAAATATAGGGGCGCGCTTCTAGGAATATCAGAAAAAATCGCAACTCTAATCGTGTTGTAATCAACTAATTTTGCTCCAAAAAAAGTATTTATCATATCCTAAAAACTAACGAATTTATTCGCCTTTTTGCGAATAATCCATCTCTGAAATTTCAGTACTTCCACCACCAAAATTTTCATTCGATGCATCTGGAATAATATCAGTAGTATGGACTAAAACTTTTCTTCCTTTTGAGTTTTGTTGACCAGCTTCATCACGTCCAGCAACAATGCCATCTTTTTGAAGTTGCTCAAAAATTTTTCCTGCTCTAGAAAAACCAAATCCAAAAACACGTTGAATCTTTGAAATTGAAGTGTATTCTTCATTAACAACCCACTTCTTAACTTCTTCATATTTATCATCAATTGATCTTTCTTTTGGCTCTAACATATCACCAATTTCTTGACCAGGAGCAACCTTGCTTGCTTCTTCTAAATCTAAGAAATTAGGATCATATTTAACTTCATAATTTTGCTTTAAAAAGTCGACTGTTCTAGCGATTTCTTTATTCGAAACAAATGCGCCTTGAACACGTGCAAAACCTTGCTTTGAAATCAAACTACACATAACGAGCATATCACCATTACCAAGTAATTTTTCAGCACCACCTTCACCTAAAATTGTCATTGAGTCCACGTATGATGAACACGATAATGCAACTCTAACAGGAATATTTGCTTTAATTGTACCTGTAATAACGTTTGTAGATGGTCTTTGTGTAGCAATAATCATGTGGATACCAGCAGCTCTTGCTTTTTGACCAATTCTTACGATTGGTTCGCTACATTTTCTATTTGTATCCATCAAATCAGCAAATTCATCAACAATTAAAACAATGTAAGGAAGTTTTGCTCTGCCCCTTTCTTCTGCATCTTGATTATATTGTTTTAAATTACTGACACCAGTTTCTTCAAATAAAGTATAACGTGCTTCCATTTCATCAACTAATTTATTCAAAGCATGGTACGCTTTCATTGGATCGTTAATTGGTGGACAAAGTAAATGTGGCATTTCCTTATATTTTGAAAATTCAACACGCTTAGGATCAACCATAATAAGTTTTAATTCATCAGTTGAATTTCTCATGATTAAAGACATAATGACTGAATGCATGAAAATTGATTTACCAGAACCTGTTGTACCACAAACTAACATATGTGGGAAATCGAGCAAATCAGCACAAACAAAATCACCACTAATATTCAAACCAAAAGGAACATACATTTTTCCATATTTTCCTTCGTCTAATTTACGTACACATTCTTTAAAATTAACTAAACTTGATTTAACATTAGCAATTTCTAAACCAGATGTAGATTTACCACTAACAATTGGTACAAATCTACAATCTAAACCACCAAGTCTAACGGAAATATCATTAACATATTTTCCTAAACCATTGATAGATACGTTCTTTTCAGTTGCAATATCATATTGTGTAACTGAAGGTCCAATTGTATATGAAACAATGCTTGCACCAATACCTAAATCATTAAATACGGTATTGATATTTTCTTGTCTTGCATTAGCAACTCTAATATTTTCTTCTTTTCCCGCGCTTTCATCACGAGTTTCTAGTAAATCAATTGAAGGATATTCGTATGGACCAACATGTTTAGGAGCAGTAACTTGGTTTGTATAGCCTTGACCAGTTTCTGCATCTTTTTGAACAGGTTTTTGTCTAGCAATTTCTTCAATCTTTCTACGTCTTTCGTATTCTTCTTGAAGTTGTTTTGCTTTTAAGGCTTGTTCTTGTCTAATACGTTCTTGTTCTTCTTCTATTCTTCTAGCTTCCTCAAGTTGAGCTTGATATTGATCTACATTTTGCTCTTCTTGAACAGGTTCTTCTTTTACATCTTCATTCTTAGTAGGAATAGTGAAAAAATCTGATATTAATCTTGGTTTTGGCTGTTCAACTTGTGGTTCAACGATTGGTTTTACCTCTTCTTGAGGCTTAACTTGTTGCTGAACTGGTTGGCTTAGAGCAACATTTTTAGGAGCAGCGCTTCTATTTAAATCTTCAAATGGATCAAATGTAGCTTTAGTTAATCCTTCACTAGAGAAGTAAACTTGTGGATTTGGATTAACATAAGGTTCTGAATAATAATTTGGTTCAACCTTATTTGTTTCTTGATTTCGCTCGTATTGGCTGAAATCATCATTAGGAGCTACTTCTTCTAAAGGTTCATTTGAAGGTTGATTTTTAAGAGGTGAACCATCAAAAGTTTTTATTTCACTTGTGTCGTATCTAACATCTTGAGCTGTTTCAAAACTTGATGAGCTTGATAAAGCTTTTTTGCCAAAATTTTGTTTGTAATAATCGATAATACTACGAGCAAATTTAATTGATATTTTTCCAAAAGCAAAGAAAACACCTATAACAAGGAAGATTGATCCTAAAACATTGCTTCCGATATTAGTCATTCCACTATTGATAGTTGCAACGATTATAAGACCAATAATTCCACAGTTTTTTGATGTTGTGACATCTGGGAAAGAGTTCAATAAATATTGTCTATAAACTTGTCCAATATTTGAAAATGTTAAATATGTTCCATCTGTGATTGTTTGAGCATTTGATATTAAAATGAGTGCTCCAACAAGCATAATTGATAATCCAAATAATGAAATTTCAAATGAAAACTTGATTTTTCTACTTGAAAGAATCAAATAAACACCAAATAAGAAAATAATAAAATAAACAAAGTAACAAAGGATTGAACCAACTAAAAATGAAATGCACCAAGTGATAAATTTTGCTACAACAATTCCAAAAGCAAAATCTGCATTAGATAGTGCTCCATAGATTGAAAGTAAGCAAATAAATACTCCGATTGCTGCTTTTGTCCAGCCTAATTTGGCCTTATCATATATACTTAATTTATTTTTCTTCATACTTTTAATATTATATTAAAAGTCAAATAAAAATGGTATATTTTTTTGGAAAATATACCAGTTTTTCAAGGTTTTTGATAATTTCAATCTTAATCTACAAGAATGATGTTAGGAACAACAAGTGGTTTTCTGTTGCTGTTTCTTAATAGGAATTTGCCAATATCGTTTGTAATCTCTTCAATAATCTTTGTTGTTGCAAATGTTGCGGTTTCTTTAGCCCATACATTAACTGCATCAACAAACATTGTAGACATATCTTTTAATAAAATATCAGCTTCTTTATCTTTTAAGAATAAGAACCCTCTCATTTGAACATCTGGACCTGCGACTATTTCTCTAAGTGATTTAGAAACTGCACAAGCAAAAACTGCAACTCCATCTTCACTTAATCTATTTCTTTCGGTGATAATTTCTCCAACAACATCACCAACACCAATTCCATCAATCATAATGTCTTCGACTTTTATATTTTCTTTATTATAAAAATCTGCAACAGCTCCTTCTTCTGTAATAGTTAAAGGTTGTCCATTATCAAGTAAGAAAATATTTGTATGAGATAAACCAATGTGCATTTCAAAAGCAATTCTGGCATTTGCTAATAAATTTACATAATATCCTTCAATTGGAAGATAATATTTTGGCTTAAAAAGAGAAAGAAGCATCTTTAAATCTTCTTCATAAGCATGCATTTTAGCTAGAGTTTTATTTGTTTCGTATTTTACTTCACATCCACATCTATAAGTTTCATCAATTGTTTCAGTTGCAATAACTTCATTTGTGTCACTTGGAGGACATGCTAAAACAAATGTATCGCCTTCATGAACTCTAACTTGTTTTTCTGGATTTTCATGATTTACAAGAAGAGAAATTTTCTCATAAATCTTATCGCCAGTATCACTTAAAATGATTACTAAATCATTGTCCTTATAACGTAAGATATCTTCTAAAGGAATTACGTTTTTAGGATTAAGTTGAACAGACGTAACATACTTTCTTAATTCGTAAATTCTACGTGAAGTTTCATCATAGAAAATAATCTTCTTATTGAAATCATAACAAGCTTTAAAAGTTTCGTTGACTCTATAAAGATTGTTTGAATGAAGAGCTATAAAGATTCTTCCTTGAGCTTTTTTAAATGTTTCTTCTAATGAAGGATAAATTCTATGAGATGGTGAACAATAGCCCCCTTTTGTTGAATTAATAGACTCAGAAAGTAATAAAATTGTTGGATTTTCTGCAATTTTACCTAATGAGTTCAAATCAAGTTTATATAAAGGATCATTACCATATTCAACAATGAAGTCACCGCTATAAACAATGTTACCAAGTTCAGTTTCAATAGCAAAACCAAATGTCTCAGGCATTGATGCACACGTTGAAAAGAAATCAAAGAAACACTTACCAATTTTAATTCTGGTAGGTAATGTAATTTTTACGAAATTATAATCGTATTTAATTTGACGAGAAAGTGAAAAGCTTTTAAAGAATAATTGAGTTAATTCAGTACAGTAAATTGGAGCAGGAATTTCATTGATCATATAAGGAATTGCACCATAAACGTTATCTTTTCCTTTTGGAATAATATAACTTCTGACTCTATCTTTATTTTTAACTAAATATTCATAATTTGAGATGATAAAATCGATACCTGGAGTTGCTTTTGTAGGCCTTTTATATCCGCCACCAACAACATAGATATCATCGTTTACTTCGATAATGTATAAATCTTTTCCTTCTTCATCAATGCCACCAAGGGCTAAAACTCTGATCTTATTCATATGTAAATCCTTTTGCTTATTATCGCAAAAACTAAACGTTTAATTCAATATTTTTAATGAATTTATCATCATTTAATTCAAATAATGTCATTTCATCCTTATTTAAATCATAAATAATATATGTTTTAAATGTGCTTTCTTTTGGAAATGTTGTACTTCCGGGATTGATGATAAAATGATCATCTTCTTTTTCTAATTTATAAACATGAGTATGGCCATATAGATAAACATCACCTGGTCTTAAATCAAAATCGCTAGGAGAATATAAATCTCCATGCGTCATAATAAAATGATGTCCATTGATCGTTTCTTCAACTAAATCTTTAAACTTAATTCCTAATACAAATTCATCGACTCTTGAATCACAATTTCCCTTAATAATCGTCAATTTTTCTTTTAAATTCAATAAATTTTGACTGACATCTTTAGGAGAATAATCTAAAGGTACAGCGTTTCTTGCACCATTATAATTTATGTCTCCTAAAATAATAATTCGATCAAAATTATATTTATAATCTAAAGAAACTAGCTTTTCGCTAGCTTCCTTAGAACCATGAATATCACTTACAATCAAGATTTTATTCATTTATTATTTATTTTCTTTTGAAGAAACCATGTTTTTTCTTTGGTTCTTCTGTCTTTGTTTCTGCTTTTTCTTCTTTTTTATATTCTACAAAGCCTTCATCTTCAGGATTTGTTCTTTTGTAGGTTTCTTCTTCTTTTTTGAATTCCTTTTTGAAAGGCTTATGTTCTTTTGGTTGAGAAGGAGCTGCTGCTTCATATTCTTTATGAGAGACTTTAATCTTGCCCTTTTCATCAAGACCGATAACAACAACTTTAAGTTTATCACCTAATTTGCAGAAATCTTTTGCATCTTTTAAGTAAGTATTTGTCAAACGTGATACGTGGCATAAACCTTCTTTATCACCAAATAATTTAACAAAGACACCGAAATCTTCAATTCTTGTGACTTCACCTTCGAATTCTTCTCCAATTTGAACATCACGTGCGATATCTTCAATAATTGCATGTGCTTTTTCAATAGCTTCTTTATCTGTGTGATAAATTGTAACTTTACCATCATCTTCGATATCAATCTTAACTTGATTACATTTTTCGATGATATCATTAATGACTTTACCACCACTACCGATGACATCTTTAATCTTGTCTTTGTTGATATAGAATGAGAAGTATTTTGGAGCATATTTTGAAAGTTCTGCTCTTGGTTCAGCAATTGCTTCACTCATTACTTTTCTAATTTGAGCACGTGCATCATGAGCTTGCATTAATGCATCGTGTAAAATTTCTCTTGTAACACCTTTAATTTTGATATCCATTTGAAGTGCTGTAACACCAACTTCAGTACCAGCAACTTTGAAGTCCATATCACCAAAGTGATCTTCTAAACCTTGAATATCTGTAAGAATTGTATATGGATGTTTACCATCAAGTGGTCCACTTGTGATTAATCCCATAGCAATACCTGAAACCATTCTCTTAATTGGAACACCTGCTGCCATAAGTGCCATACATGATGCACAGATTGATGCTTGTGAAGATGAACCATTTGATTCACAAACTTCAGCAACACATCTAATTGTATATGGGAATTCATCATATGAAGGTAAAACATAGCTTAATGCTCTTTCACCTAAAGCGCCATGGCCGATTTCTCTTCTTCCTGGTGTGCCCATTCTTCCGATTTCACCAACTGAGAATGGTGGGAAGTTATAGTGATGCATCCAACGTTTTGTATCTTCAGGAGATAAACTTTCTAAAATTTGTTCATCTTCTTTAATTCCTAATGTACATGTTGAGATAACTTGAGTTTGACCTCTAGTGAACATAGCAGAACCATGAACTCTTGGAAGTAAATCTACTTTTGCTGAAAGTGGTCTAATTTCATCAACTTTTCTTCCATCTGGTCTAATTTTTTCTTCTGTGATTAATCTTCTAACTTCGTTAGCGATCATGTTTTCAAGAATATCATTAACCATTAACATAGTTAATTTATGTTCTTGTTCATTTTTATATTCTCTTGAATCATAATCATCTGTAATTTCTTTTCTTAAAGCATCGGTTGCAGCTTGTCTTTCGAGTTTATCGAAAATTGAAATAGCTTTAACCATTCTTTCACCGACTCTAGCATAAATATCTTCTTTAATGACTGGGTCAGGTGCGTATAAGCTAACTTCTCTTTTTGCTTTTCCGATTTCTTTAACAATTTTTTCTTGGAATTCACAAAGTTGTTTGATTGCTTCATGGCCAAACATGATAGCATCAAGCATTTCGTCTTCACTTAATTCTTGAGCACCTGCTTCAACCATGTTGATTGCTTCTTTTGTACCAGCAACAGCAAGGTTTAAAACACTCTTTTCTCTCTGTTCAACTGTTGGGTTAATAACGAGTTGGCCATCAACTTTTCCAACATAAACGCCAGCAATTGGTCCATCAAATGGAATATCAGAAATGCAAAGTGCTAAAGAAGATCCAAACATTGCTGTCATTTCTGGAGTTGCATCTAAATCAACACTCATGACTTCATTAACGATTTGGACTTCATTTCTAAATCCATCTGAAAACATTGGTCTTATTGGTCTATCGATTAAACGTGCAGTTAATGTTGCATGTTCACCTGGTCTACCTTCTCTTCTTAAGAATCCACCAGGAATTCTACCGATAGCATATTGTTTTTCTTCATATCCAACAGTTAATGGGAAGAAATCTCCCTCTTTTGGTTCGTCACTGCAGCAAACTGTTGATAAAACTACAGTGTCATCAAATCTTACAAAAACAGCACCATCTGCTTGTTTTGCGATTTCTCCGGTCTCTACAATTAATTTCTTTCCGAAGAACTCTGTTTCATAAACTACTTTTTCCATCTTTTCTTCTTTCTTATTTTAAACATTAAATATCTTACACTTAATAAAAATCGATTTCCACCTTAAAAACTAGTTTTTAAGAGAAATCGACAATTTTAATGCAAAATTAGTATTTTAGAATGCTGGTTGAATGACTCCACCAAATAGCAATCCAAATAAAACAAGACCAATTAAAATACGATAATAACCAAATCCAATAAATGAATGCTTACGAATAATTCTCATGAAGAACATGATAACGAGCATTGAAATAATGAAAGCAACACCACTACCAACAAAAACGTAAATTAACATATTTGTTGTTAATTCAACTGGTGATCTTAAGAATGAAACTAATCTAATGATTGATGCACCTAACATAACTGGAATTGAAAGGTAGAAACTGAATTGTGCAGCACAGGTTTTTGAACAACCAAATAATAAAGCTGCAAGAATTGTGATACCACTTCTTGATGTTCCAGGAATTAAACTCAAAATTTGAGCGATACCAATATAGATGACAATCTTATAATCTAAATCGATGGCTTTATCATATTTATAAAGTCTATGATTATGTGAGTAGAATGTCATTTCTCTTAAAAGTAAGAAATCTTTTTCTTTTTTTAATCTGATTTTTTCGATAATGATGAAGAAAATACCATATACAACAAGAGTTGCTGCGACAATATAAACATTATCAAGTATCTTTCCATAACCAGCCATTTCCATTGCAACACCAATGATACCAGCAGGAAGAACTCCGATTATAATCTTCAACCAAAGTTCAAATACTTTTTGTCTTTCTTTTTTCTGCAACTTGAAACTAAATGGATTCAAATCCCAGAAGAAATGGAAAACAACTGCTAATATTGCGCCTAATTGAATAACAACTTCAAAGAATGACCAGAAATCTTCTCCATACATTTCTGTCGTTCCTAAAAAAGAATTACCAATAATTAAGTGGCCAGTTGAAGAAATTGGTAACCACTCGGTAATACCTTCAATAAATCCATATAGAATTGCTTTTAAAACAGCGAATAAACTACTTTCCATAATCCAAGATACTATAACACAAATTAATATTAATTTGAATATTGAGCGTTATAAAGTTTAGCATAGAATCCATTTTTCTCTAAAAGTTCCTTGTGATTGCCAACTTCAACTATACTTCCTTTATCCATAACAACAATTAAGTCACTATTCTTAATAGTCGAGAGTCTATGAGCGATAATAATCGATGTTTTTCCTTTCATTATTCTATTAAATGCACTAGCGATTTTTAATTCGTTTCTTGTATCAATATTGCTTGTAGCCTCATCAAGAATCATCATTTCTGGTTTCATCAAAGCAACACGAGCGATACAAATTAATTGCTTTTCGCCTATGCTAAGACCACTCTTATCACTAATTTTTGTATCAAATCCGTTAGGAAGTCTTTGAATGAAATTATAAATATTTACTTCTTTTGCTATTGACTCGACTTCTTCAATTGTTGCATCTTTTTTGCCATAAGCAATATTATCAAAAACTGTTCCATTAAAAATCCAAGTGTCTTGAAGAACCATTCCAAAAGATTTTCTTATACTCGACTTTTTAACAGCAACGAGTGAAGTATCATCAAATCTAATTGACCCATTTTGAGGATCGTAGAACCTTAAAAGAAGATTAATCATTGTCGTTTTTCCACATCCAGTAGGGCCAACAAGAGAAACCTTTTGTCCTTGTTTTATCTTCAAATTAAAGTCATTAATTATAGGTTTTTTCTCTTCGTATTCAAAGAAAACCTTGCAGAACTCAATTATTTTTGGATTTTCTTGAATTAATATAGAGCCTTCATCTATATCGTTTTCTTCAGCTAAAATTTCACTAATTCTATCAAGTGAAGAAAGTCCAGTTTGAATTTCTGTAATACAACTTGATATCTCATTAAATGGTTTTGCAAACTGATTAGAATATTGAATAAATGCTAAAATTGTTCCTACAGTACAACTTGCTCCAAGTAAAACGTTGTCACTTCCGCTACTTAATACACATAATATTGCAGCCACAACGCCAACTATTGCATAAGTTGAATTATTGACCAATCTTGTTGTAGGATTTGTAAACGAACTTACAAATTGAGCACGCTGGCCAACAACATATAACTCGTCATTTATCTTTGAATAATTCTCAAAAGCCTTATCACCATAATTTAACGAATTAATTAAATCCAAATTCTTAAAAGTTTCTAATGCATTGCCACTTAAAACACCATTTATCTTTGCTTGTTTTTTAAAGTTTTTGCTTGAATTTTTAGCAACAAAATAACTAATTAAGAAACCAAATGGAATCAAAATTACAACTACTATCGCTAAAAGCCAATTATAAATAAACATTATTATTAATGTCGCTAAAAGAACAACAACTCCTTGGAAGAATTGCCTAAAAGCACTAATTAAAGCATTATTTACATTTTCTGTATCTGTTACGCATCTAGAGACAAGATCCCCATGATTATGCGAATCGATATATTTAATACTTACTTTATTAAGTTTTTCAAAAACAGCATTTCTGAGTTCAACATTAATCTTTTCCACTACTGTATTGACGGTTGTTTCAAAAGCGAAATTAAATACTAATAAAGCAAGAATAAGAATAATCGAATAAATTAAATATAAGAAGAATTGAGTATCGTTTAAAGAATTCGCTGTTCCTATTAGAGAAGTAATTTCATCGATCATTTTCGCGTTTATTAAAGGTAAAATGACTAAAGCAAAATCAAAAATAATTGCAAATACTAGAGATGCTAATAATGAAAATTTGTGTCTTTTTAAATATGGGAATAAAACGCTGAGTCTCTTCATTATTCTTCCCTCGTTTGAGATTCATAAATCTCTTTATATAAATTTGATGATTTTAATAATTCATCATGAGTTCCAATTGAATCGATTTGCCCATGATACATTACAATAATCTTATCAGCGTTTCTTAAAGAAGAAACTCTTTGAGAAATAATGATTTTAGTTAAATCGCTTCTTTCTTTAAGATTATTGTTTAATTGCTTTTCTGTAAGATTATCTAATGCGCTTGAGGAATCATCTAACACTAATATTTCGTTTGCATTAACTAGACTTCGAGCAATCGCTAATCTTTGTCTTTGTCCACCAGAGAAATTCAAACCACCTTCTTCTACAGTTGCATTCAATTTTCCGTTTTTTGAGAAGACAAAATCATAAGCACAAGCTTCTTTTAAAGCTTTAATCAACTCTTCATCACTAGCATTTTGCTTACCCATTTTTAAGTTTTCAGAAATAGTTCCTGCAAGTAAAACAGGTTTTTGATTCACAATGCTAATCTCGTTTCTTAATTCACGAAAATTGTATTCAGAAATGTCTTTTCCTTTATATATAATTGTTCCTTCGCTTGGAGTATAGAATCTATCTAAAAGCTTTATAAGAGTCGATTTTCCAGATCCTGTACCACCAATAATTCCTATTGTTTCACCCTTATTAATTTCAAAATTGATATTCAATAATGTACTATTTTTTGCATCTCTGTATCTAAAGGAAACATTATCAAATTTAATAATTTGTTGGCCTTTTGCAATGTTTTTCTCTGAAAACATACCATTTTTATAAATATGACTTTCAAGCGATAATAAATAATCCACGCGATGTTTACTCGCAAAAGCTCTAGTAAAAATAACTATTAAATTTGATACAACAACAAGAGCTGTCAATATTTGTGTGAGATAAGAAATCAAACTTGTAAGTTCACCTTTACTCATACCAGATTGTGCAATTATTTCTGAACTAGAAAAATAAATAATTAAAATAATAGCAGCATTAATCACAAGGTAAGTCAAAGGATTGGTTAACGCATTGATAACATTTGAAATTTTTATTTCATCAAAATATTTCTTAGTTTTTGTTTCGTATTTTTTTATTTCGTTTTCTTCATTATTAAAAGCTCTTATAACACGTGTTCCATTGAGTGAATCACTAGTTGTTTCAACAATATCATCAAGTGTGTGTTGAACTTTTAAGACTTGTTTTGATGAAGAAATAATGATAATTGCCATAATAATCGCAATTAAAACCACAACTCCAAGGAAAATAAAAGCAATTCTCCAATTAATTACAAAAGCACAAATCAAAGAACCGATGACAATAGATGGAGCCCTTAAAACAAGTCTGACCATCATAGCTACGCTCACTTGGAGTCGATTCACATCCGTTGTAATAATATTCGTTAAAGCACCACTGCCAAATCTTTCCGCATCTTCTAAATCTAAATCTAAAACTTTTTTATAGATTGTATTTCTTAATTTTGTACCAAATCCTTGAGATGCTACCGATGCAAAATATTGACAAACTAATGTTGAAAAGAAACCTAAAACACAAAGTCCAAGAATAATTAAACCAGGTATATAAATGGCTGAATAATCATCAAAATTTAAAGCTTTATCTATTCCTTCATCAATAATAAAAGCCATCAAAAAAGGCATTGCAAGTTCAAATACAACTTCAAGCATTTTAAATAAAGGGCCCAAAATGAGCTCTTTTTTATAAAATTTCAAATTTGAATAAGCTTTTTCCATAGATAAATAAAAGGTCATATTTATTATATGACCTTTTAATACGCTTCTCATTAATTATTTTCTTAAACCAAGTTCAGAAATTAATTTAAGATAAGCTTCTCTGTCTTCTCTTTCGAGATATCTTAATAAAGATTTTCTTTGACCAACGAGAACAAGTAAACTTCTTCTTGCTGTGTGATCTTTATCGTTAGCTTTTAAGTGAGCAGTTAAATGAGCAATTCTTTTTGTTAAGATAGCGACTTGGACTTGGACTGAACCTGTATCCTTTTCGTTCTTACCAAAGGTCTTTACTAATTCTGCCTTTTCATTCTTGCCAACAGCCATTTCTTTTCCCTCCTAATAATAATTCGCTTTAATCTGTGGCTAACGTCGGGATGTCGATAGTCTCGGACTAAAGTAGCCTATTTATATTATCAAAATAGATTATTTGTGTAAATCTAATTTTTGAAAATATTTAATGCAATTTTCTTTATCTTTTGAAATTTGACTTTTAAGTTCATCTAAATTCTTAAAAGTAATCTCATCTCTTTCCTTTTTATATATATAAAGATCTATTTTTTTGTTATATAAATCTTTTTTACAATCTAAAATATGCGATTCAATAATTGGGTTTTCAAGTTTATCAATTGTAGGGTGAATTCCAACATTAGTTACTGCTATAAATTCTTCGCCATCAATTACCACTTTTGTAAAATATACACCATTATTTGGGAGAACGTAATTTAATGAAGGCAAAATATTTGCTGTTGGAAAGCCTAGCTCATGACCATTATGAAGTCCAGAAACAACATTTCCACAAATTTTATAAGGTCTTGTTAAAAATTTATTTGCTAGTGAAATCTCTCCACTATGAATCAATCTTTTTATATAACTTGAAGATATTTTGTTACCAAATTCATCTTCAACAAATGAAAAAACTGAAACATTTCTAAAATGTGACTTCAAATATTCAACATCGCCAAGCGCTTTATAACCAAACCTAAAATCAGGACCGCAAAAGATCGAATGTGGTTTAAATTTATCTAAAATATTGTTAAGAAAATCTTCATGAGACATTCTCTTTAAATTCTCGTCGCAAATTAGAACAAATAAATAATCAATTGGTAATTTTGATAACTCTATTTCTTTATCTTTTAAATTCATCAATGAAAATGAACTGTCCTTAAGCGCTTTATCGAAAGTCAAAACTCCAAGTTTATTTCCTTTTGAATTTTCAAAAGCATATTTAATCAAACCTTGATGACCTAAATGAACACCATCAAATAAACCTAAGACTAAACTTAGATTTTCCAAATCATTAGGAATCTCATTAGTGTTTTTAATTAAATAGATTTTCATAATAAAAATTATAATTAATTAATAACTTGAAATCAATAGTATTAAATATGTAAAAATTCAACGGATTTTTCAAAAAACCCTGCAAAACCTCAATAAAATTAAAAAAAGTAAGTTGCCTTATTTTTTCAAATTTTCTATTTCTGCGCCTTCTTTCGAAATTAATTCTTCAAGATGTTTTTGCTTTTCATAGCTATCATCAAGAACAAATGTAATCTCAGGAACACGTCTCATATTTACTTTTTTTGCAAGAGAGCTTCTAACAAATCCCTTGGCTCTATTTAATGTTTCAATGCTGTGTTTAGCATTATTTAAAAAGGAAACATAAATCTTACAATATGAATGGTCAGAGCTAACAAAGACATCAGTAATAGTCATGAAACCAATATTTTCATTTTTAATTTCATAACTGACGATATCTTTTACGTTTCTTGCTATCAAGCTTTTAATACGTTCAACGTCTTTATTACTTTTTGCCATTATTCTTTTTCTACCTTTTCATATGCTTCGATGATGTCGCCTTCATGTACATCGTTGAAGTTCTCAATTTTAATACCGCATTCAAAGCCTTGTTTAACTTCTTTTGCATCATCTTTAAATCTCTTTAAAGAATCAATTCTACCTTCATAAATGATTGCACCATCTCTTAAGACTCTACAACTTGAAGTATTTCTGATTAATCCATCAATTACCATACAACCTGCAATTGCACCGACTTTAGAAACTTTGAAAACATTTCTAACTTCAGCTTGACCTAATACATTTTCAACTTGTTCTTTCTTCATTTTACCTTTAATTGCATCTTGCATTTCTTCAATTAAAGCATAAATGATTCTATGTAATCTGATTTCAATCTTTTCTTCTTCAGCTTTCTTTCTGATAATTGCACTTGGTCTGACATTAAATCCATAAATAATTGCTCCAGATGCACTTGCAAGTAAAATATCACTTTCAGTAATTGCACCAGCAGCAGATCTAATAACGTTGACCTTAACTTGATCATTGTTTAATTTTTCTAAACTTGCTTTAACTGCTTCAGCTGATCCAGTTGAATCTGTTTTTAAAACAATATTGATTTGAGTTAATTGACCTTCGTTAATCTTTGAATATAAATCATCAAGTGAAGTAACACCATTATTTTGTGCTCTTTCTTCATTGACTTTCTTTAATCTTCTCTTTTCAGCGATATCTTTAGCATCTTTTTCAGTTGGGAATGCCATAAATCTGTCGCCTGCAAGAGGAACTTCACTTAAGCCAATGACACTACATGGTGTTCCTGGTAAGGCTTCTTTCATAATTTGACGATATTCATTTGTCATTCTTCTGATCTTACCATATGTTGTACCAACAACAACGTAATCACCATTGAAAAGCGTACCATTTTGGACTAAAAGTGTTGCCTTTGGACCTTCACCTTTATCAAGTTCAGCCTCTAAAACTGTACCAATAGCATAACGTTTTGGGTTAGCTTTAAGTTCTAACATTTCAGCTTGTAAAAGAATTGCATCTAATAATTCATCGATTCCTTGCTTCTTTTTAGCGGAAATTTCAACACTTAATACATCTCCACCATAACTTTCAGTAACAATGTTATGTTCTAATAATTGATTTAAAACTCTATCAGGATTTGCTCCTGGAACATCCATTTTATTAATAGCAACAATAATTGGAGCATTTGCAGCTTTAGCGTGGTCAATAGCTTCAATTGTTTGAGGCATGACACCATCATCAGCGGCAACAATTAAAACAACAATATCAGTAACACTAGCGCCACGACTTCTCATTGCAGAGAATGCTTCATGCCCTGGAGTATCGATAAATGTAATTTTATGTCCATTAATTGTCTTTTGATATGCACCAATCTCTTGAGAAATGCCACCAACTTCAGCAGCAACAAGATTAGAATTTCTAATTGCGTCAATTAAAGTTGTTTTACCATGGTCAACGTGACCCATAACAGTGACAACTGGAGGTCTTTCTTCTAAATCTTCCTCTTTATCTTCAATTGTTGCTTTTTCAAAGTCTTCAGCATTAATGATTTCTTCTTTCTTGAAATCGTAACCGAATTCTAAGCAAAGCTCACCAATTGTATCATCATCAAGATATTGATTGATTGTAACTAATTTCTTTTGTAAGAAAAGTTTCTTAATAATATCGCTTGCATTAACATTTAATTCTTTTGCGAGTTCGCCAACAGTAAGTGATTTTGTGAAAACAAAAACACCATTGTTAACTTTATTTAAAGATTTCGCATTATTTCCTTTTGTTTGGATATTTGTTGCTCTTTCTTTGCTATCAAAATTCTTGTTTTTATTCTTCATAAAATCCTCCTTTTTCCTATTTCATCTTTAAAAATAGAATCATCCTGTCATAAATTTCATCAGGAACTTCGACTTCTAAAGAACGATCTAGGACTTTCTTTTTTCTAGCGAGTTCAATAGTTTGCTCGCTTTTTGAAACGTAAGCACCTCTACCATTAGCTTTACCAGTCATATCAAGAATGACTTCACCACTAGGTGTTCTTACAACACGAAACAATTCCTCTTTAGGAAAAATTTCATTTGTCACAACACATTTTCTAGTAGGTTTTTTCTTCATATTATTCATCGTAATAATCGTCTGAATCGTATTCGCTGTAGTCTTCTTCCTCTTCGTAGTTTTCTAAATCTTCTAACTCTTCATCAAGTTGTTGTAATTCTTCTTCAGTATAAATATCCATCTTGGTGACAGGTTTTCTTTCTTGATTGTCAGCATTTTGTTCAGAATCTGCAGACTTTTTGTCTTCTTTCTTGTATTTTTTCTTACTTGAAGATTTCTTTTCTGAAGATTTCTTTTCTTCGTCGAGAAGTTTTTCAAGTGATTCAAGAGTAGTTGTAGTTTTAACTGTTCTCTTTTCAACTTCTTCAACAGGTTTTTCTTCAACTTGAACTTTAACAGGTTCTTCTTTAACAACTTCAACCTTTTCTTCAACAACTGGAGTTTCTTCAACTTTGACTTCTTCAACAACTGGAGTTTCTTCAACTTTGACTTCTTCAACAGAAGGTTCAACTTCAGGAGCTTCGACTTCTTCAGTTGCAGGTTGTTCATCAAGTGAAGGATTCATTAATGAAACTCTAGCAAGTAATTTTTGTTGTCTTTCTCTGAATCTACGTCTTTCTTCTTCCTTAGCTTCGATTTCATATTCTTCAATTGGTTTATAGACAATTCCTTCTTCAAGAGCTTGATGTTCATCTAAAACTTTAATCTCATTAAGATCTGTTAACTTTTTAGCAAGATAGACATTAGCGCCTTTGAAGCCAATAGCAAATGTGCCAGTACCATCTTCACAAACAACTGTCGCACTCTTTCTTTCTTCATCAATATTCATTCCTAAAACTTTTGCTGGTTTTAAGATTTCTGCAAGATAAAGACCTAAATTTGGGCTCCATGTAATAACATCAATCTTTTCTTTTTCTTTACCACCATTTCCGAGTTGAGAAACAATGTTTTGAATTCTTGTACCATTTTGACCAATACATGCACCACTTGGATCAACGTTTGGATCATTGCTATAAACAGCAACTTTACTTCTTTTACCTGGTAAACGTTTAACGTCTTTAATTAAAACGGTACCATCATAAATTTCATGAATTTCTTCTTCGAAAAGACATCTTAAGAAGCCATCGCAGCTTCTTGAAACTTTAAGTGTAAGACCTTTTTTGTCATCTTTTTCAAAGCCGACAACAAAAACTTTGATTTTGTCGCCTTGAGAGAATTTTTCATCTCCAATTAAATCACTCTTATAAAGTGAAGCGCTTGTTTTTCCAAGATTAACTATTAAAACTTTCTTGTCATCGAACTTTTCAACATCAGCTGTGACAATCTTTCCAATTTTATTTTCAAATGATGCAAGTAAAGCATCCTTTTCAGCCTTTGAAATCTTTTGTCTGAAGCATGAAACAAAACGATTAACATCGACTTTATTAAGAGCATTGAAATCTAATTCTTCTTCATAGTAATCGCCAACTTTTAACTTTGGATTCTTTTCTTTGGCATCTTCTAATCCGATTTCAATGTAGTCATCTTGTACATCATCATCATTAACGACTAACCATTGATGGAAAACTTCAATTTTTCCTTTCTTTAAATCGATTTCAGTTCTGATTAAAGCATCAGGAAGTTTAACAACATCCTTAACTTTTGATTTACCGCTTGGTCTATCGATTCTAAATTCATCTTCGATTTTTTTAGCGAAAGTTACTCTAAAACTTTCAACTAATGCAGCAAGTAATGCTTCTTCTGAAACACCCTTTTCTGTTCCCATTGCTTGAGCTGCTTCAATAAATGCTGACTTTTTAAGTCCTGCTTGACCTTTTCTCATAAATTTCTCCTAAAATTTAATAGCTAATCTGGCTTTATCAATGTCTTTTCTTGTTAACTCGCATTTGATAACACGAGTTTTATCTTTATAGCTGACTACGACATTATTTTCATCAACTAAATCTAAATTACCTTCAATCGTATTGAGTCCCTTATAAGGATTTGATAAATGTAAATTTACATATTTCCCTACATATTGGTCCAATTTTTCTAAAGAGATAGGTTTTTCAACTCCTAAACTTGAAACGTCAAGAGTATAAGCATCTTCAGTGAAATCATGAATATCAAGTAACTCACTAATGACATTTGAGATTTCAGTGATGTCATCAAGATTAATTGGCTCAACTCTATCAACAACGATTTCTAATGTTTTCTTTTTTGCAAGATACTTAAACGAATATAAATCATAACCTTTTTTAGCAATTTCTTCGCTTACAATTGACTTAACTTGCTCGAGTTCTTCCATCAAAGACCCCCCTTCAAAAAAATATGAATGCCAATGGGCACTCAACGAATGTTAATTAATTTAACGAAATAAATATACATTTATTTAAATGTATCTGTCAACAAAAAATTGAAGAATTTTGCTACTCTTCAATTTTTCCATATCTCCTATCACGTGTTTCGTATTCTTTTAAGCATTCAATTAATTGTTTTTCTTTAAAATCTGGCCAATAAGTATCGGTAAAAACAAATTCAGCATAAGCAACTTGATAAAGAATGAAATTAGATAATCTTTCTTCACCACTTGTTCTAATCATAAGATCAACTTTTGGCAAATCTTTACTATAAAGGTAATTTGTAAACGATTCAGGGTTTAATGATTCAAGTTCAAGAGTGCCATCTTTATATTCTTTAGCGATTTGTTTTGCTGCTCTGATGATTTCTTGTTGAGAACCGTAATTTAAGCAAATATTAAAAATCAATTCGTTACAATCTTTTGTTAATTCTTTCGCTTTTTCAATTGTTTCGACTGTATCTAGAGGAAGTTTACTTATGTCTCCCATAGTTCTAAATTTGACTTTAGTGTCAATAAATTCTTGAATATAATCGTTAAAAAAGTCTTTTAAGTATCTAAAAAGTAAATCTATCTCGCTTTTTGGTCTATTCCAATTTTCTGTTGAAAAGGCATAGAGCGTTACACATTTGATCCCCAATTTTTTGCAATATCGAATGACTTCAACAATACGTTTACAACCTTCTTTATGACCTGCTGTTCTTGGAAGAAGTCTCTTTTTTGCCCATCTACCATTTCCATCCATTATAAAAGCAATATGATTAATAGGTTTTGTCAATTTAAATTCTTCTTTCATATCACAAGGTCCTCAAATAATCTTCTATCTGTTTAATTATAACAAGTGGTGCACTTGTTCCACTAGTTAAAACCGCAGATTTAAACTTACTCAAATCTAACTTTTTAATTTCTTCTACATTATCGACCATAATCGTTGTCGAGTTAACATTATGCTTTTTTGAAATTTCAAATAACTTTGTAGTGTTACTTGATTTGGCATCTCCAACGACAACAATCAAATCAAATTTATCTTTTAAGCCTAAAACATTTTCTTGTCTAATTCTAGCAGCTCCACAAATTTCATCATAAATAGTGGCTTTTGGCAGGGTTTTTTGAATATCATCAAAGATTTGCTTCAATTCTATAAAACTTAAAGTTGATTGATTTAATACTATCGGATCATCCGTTTTAAGTTTTGAAAAATCAAAAGATGAACCATATTCATATAAATAGATATGAGATGAATATGAAAGTGAAGCGAAAGTTTCTGGATGTTTTCTTTTCCCAATATAAATAATTTCTCGATCACTTGTCTCAATCAAATTTAAAATTCTTTTAACTTTCACACAGGTTGTATCAAAAAATTTAACTCCTCTTTTATTTAAAAAGTCCTCATATTTTTTATTGTGACCATGCGCACTAAAAATGACAATATCTTCTTTAAAAAACTTAGCTAATTGATCAAATGCATTTTCTTCATTAAAAGAGCGCACTTCAATTCCCTTATCTTTAAAGTAATCAATGACATTTTTGTTATGAACTAAGTCACCAAAAAAATAAACATTATTATTAGGATGTTCTTCTTTTATTTTTAAAGCTGCATCAATTGCTTTAGTTACGCCAAAACAATATGAAATTGGTTGTAAAACTTCTACTCTCATTGATTTATGAAATCATTAAAATCAGCTATAAACGATTCAACATCAACAGAGATTCTCTTTTCCTGCTCTGCTTTTGTTCCTTTTGTTATGTATTGTAAAGGAATAGCTCTAGTTCTAATCTTTCCTTTAAAACCTACTTTATTTAAATTAAGCAAAATGTTTGAACAGAATCCTGTTTCTACACCATAAGGATCATATACATAAACTTTCTTATATTTTGAAAGTTTTAAAATTTCTTCTTCATTATATTCTTTCATGAAAAGTGCATTAACAATTGTCACTTCATCATTATCTTTAAAAGCACGATAAATACCGTTAATATGTGGGCCAAGTGATAGAATAATATTCTTCTTGTTTTTAGACTTTTTAACCACATCCCATGCTCCAAATTTAATTGGTTTTGTAGATACAAAATCATCTTCTTCATATTTGTAATTTGGTGTAAATCTAATAGCAAATGGATGCTCATATGTTTTTGCAATTTTAAATAACTTTTTAGCATCTTCTACATCATGAGGCATTGCTAAAGCTATATTCGGGATCGAGAAAAAGAATGAGTCATCATAAATTCCTTGATGAGTCTCACCATCAGCTCCAACTAGTCCAGCTCTATCAATCAAAATAGTACAAGGAACATTTAGACGAGTAATATCGTGAATTATTTCATCGTAAGCTCTTTGAAGAAAAGTTGAATACATAAATAAATATGGGTGATATCCATTTACACCAAGTGAAGCGGCAAAAACAGCACTATGTTCTTCACTAATTCCACAATCAAAAGTTCTTAGCGGATATTTAGAAAATACATCAGTTAAAGAAGCACCAACTGTTGTTGAAGGACAAATTGCTACAGCATTTCTATTGCTTGCCATCTCTTCATCAAGCAAATTTGCAAAAGTTTCTGAAAAACTAATAAGTCCAGCTTTAAAATTTCTTTTTGGATGACCAGTAGATTTTTCAAAAGGATTAACATAATGGAATTCGCCAACCTTGTCTTCCATTGCATATTTATAGCCAAGTCCTTTTTTAGTCTTAACATGGACTAAAACTGAGCGTTTTGTCTTCTTCGCTCTTTCAAAAGCTTTAGCCATTTCTTTGAAATTATCTCCATCAACTGGTCCAATATATTCAAAATTTGCATCTTTAAAAACATAACTAGCAAATGGATTATATTTAATGCCTTTTAAAATACAAGATAATCCACCAATTGTAGGTGAAATTGACATTTCATTATCGTTTAAAATAATGATAATTTTCGTATTATCGACAATTAAATTGTTTAAAGCTTCAAAGCAAAGACCATTAGCAATTCCACCATCACCAACTACCGCCAAACAATGATAATTTTCACGTTTAAAATCTCTTGCTTTAGCAAATCCTACACATGCAGAAATCGAAGTTGATGAATGCCCTGCATCATAAAAATCATATTTTGATTCAGACATTCTTTGGAAACCATCTGTACCATTTTCAAGTCTCAAATTTCTAAGTGGTCTACCAGTAAGAATCTTATATGCATATGTATAATGGCCAATATCAAAAATAACTTTATCCCTGTCAAAGTCAAATGATCTAAATAAACCAATTGTCAAATTTACAATACCTAAATTGCTAGATAAGTGACCACCAAATTCACTACATCTATCAATGATTAATTCTCTTACTTCATTACTTAAAGTATTTAATTCATCAAGGCTCAAATCCTTAATAATTTTAAAGTCAAACGACTCATCTAATGTGAAATGTTTACTAGTTTCCATAGTATTAATATTATATTAAAAACAAATCTAAATTGCTATATTAATATAGCAATATAGGTAAATTCAAATTGAAAAACCCTGCAAAACCCCAATATTTTAAAGAAAAACGAGGTTTCCCTCGTTCTTCTTATTGTTTATTAAGTAATGAATTTTCTTTAATGACTTTATCTTTAAGTTGAGCAGGAACTTCTTCGTAAGCTTCAAACTCTCTAACAAAGTAACCACTACCTTGAGTTAAAACTTTTAGTTTTGTAACGTAGTCAAGTGTTTCTGATTCAGGAATTAAAACTTCAATCATTGTTGAATCGTCTTCTTGATCAACGATATTTTGAATTCTTCCTCTTCTTGAATTGAGATCGTTTAAAACATCACCCATATAAACGTTATCAACATAAATGTATACTCTTAAAATAGGTTCAAGAATTGTTGGTTTAGCTTTCATATAAGCATCTTTAAAAGCAAGAATTGAAGCCATCTTAAATGCTAATTCGTTTGAATCGACTGGGTGATATTTACCATCAAGTAAAACAGCCTTACAGTTGATAACTGGGAAGCCAGCAAGCAAACCTTCGTTTAGTGCTTCATAGAAACCTTTTTCAATACTTGGGAAGTAATTCTTTGGAACTGCACCACCGAAAACTTCTTCTGAGAATGAGATTTCATCACTTGGAGCAAACTTCATTTCAACAACACCATAGAAACCTGAACCACCAGATTGTTTAATGTAACGACCGTTACCATTTGCTTCAGTTTTAATTGTTTCACGATAACAAATCTTTGGATCATCAGTTGTAATTCCAACGTTGAATTGAGTCTTAATCTTACTCAAAACATAATTGACATGTGATTCTGAAACACCACCAATTAATAATTGTTTTGTTTCTGCATTTCTCTTAATTTCAAGAGTTGGATCTTCTTTTGAAATCTTTGAAAGAGCTGCACCAAGTTTTTCTTCTTCTTTCTTATTTTCAGCTGCAACTGCTCTATAGAAAACTGCTGTTGGGAAGTTGATAGGTTTGAATTGGACTATATTATTCTTGTCACAAAGTGTAAAACCAGTGTCAAGTTCTGGAAGTTTTGTTAAACAAACGATATCACCTGCTAAAGCATAATCCATTGTTTGCATATCTTTGCCACATGGTTGAGCAAGAGCAACTTTAACATATGATTTATTGTTTGGACAATATACTTCATCACCATTTTTAATTGTTCCACTAGTGACTTTAATGTAGTTGATTGTACCAAGATATGGATCAACTGATGTTTTGAAAATAAAGGCTGAGAATGGAGCTTTTTCATCTGTATAAACTTCGACTTCCTTGCCATTTAAATCTTTTGCAATATATGGTTTCAAATCAGCTGGGCTTGGTAAGTAATCAACCATCATATTAAGTAAGGTGTTAATTGTAATATTATTTAAAGCACTTCCAAATAGGACTGGATATAAGTCACCATTTAAAACACCTTTTCTTAAACCTTCGTGAATTTCTTCATTTGTTAATGGTTCGCCTGAGAAGAATTTGTCAAGTAATGCATCATCTGTGACAGCGACTGCTTCACAAATTGAGTTATGAAGTTCAAAAACTTTTGCTCTCTTATCTTCATAAATTTCATCATCAACACATTCTTTGCCATTATATTTTCTAGCTTTTAAGTCGACAACATTAATAATTCCATCGAATTTATCAGCATGACCAAGTGGTAATGTGAAAGGAATACATGATTTACCAAGTTTTGCATGAATATCATTTAAGATATCTTCATAATCTGGATAATCTTTATCCATTTTGTTTACATAAACGATGAATGGGATGCCTCTTTTTCTTAAAGTCTTATAAGCTTTAATTGCTCCAACTTCAACTTTAGCTCCAGCGTTAATGACAAGAATTGCACCTTTAACAGCGTGTGATGCTGCAATTCTCTCATAAACAAAGTCATCATTTCCAGGAATATCAAGAAGATTGATCTTGTGATCTCTATAAATTAATGGGACAACACTTGTTGAAATACTCATTAATCTCTTCTTTTCTTCAGGTGTGAAATCTGAAACTGTAGTTCCCTTTTCAACTGAACCTTTTTCCTTTTTGTAAACGGTTGCATAAAGTGATTCGACTAAGCTAGTCTTACCACTGCCTTGATGGCCAAATACGGCCACATTTCGAATGCTTTTGGCATTGTAGTCCATAAATTATTCCTCCTATGAAAGCGCTTTCTACACTCAAATAAAATAATAAATCAAATAGTTTAAAAAATAAAGAAATATCGCATCTTTTTACTAAAGTTATAACTTGAAAAACTTAATTCCGTTTTTAGAATTAAACTTTGTTTTTCGGCATTTTCTCTTACAAATGTTATGTTTTATATGTCTATGCTTCCGTCGAAAGGAGGTCAACATATGAAACAAAAGCATATGACAAAAGA
>JAFUEZ010000016.1 GCA_017470115.1 Bacilli bacterium
CTCTTTTGTCATATGCTTTTGTTTCATATGTTGACCTCCTTTCGACGGAAGCATAGACATATAAAACATAACATTTGTAAGAGAAAATGCCGAAAAACAAAGTTTAATTCTAAAAACGGAATTAAGTTTTTCAAGTTATATTTATTTTTCTTTTTCGATATTTTTTTACACTTTTGAAGCTTTAAGTGTTAATATATCTCTTATGGATTACGAGGTAAAGAATTACAAATCAAAATTATCATTGCTCGAAACAGAAGAAGCGATTAAATTTGTTAAAGATGATTTTGAAAAGAGATTAGCCAAAAAGCTTGATCTCCACAGAGTTTCTGCACCTCTTTTTGTTTATTCTCACTCAGGTTTAAACGATGATTTGAATGGTCATGAGCGTAAAGTAGCTTTTGATGCAAAGTATATTGATGACAATATTGAGATTGTTCAATCTCTTGCAAAACGGAAACGCCATGCTTTATCACGTTATGATTTTCCTGTTCATAAAGGTCTTTATACAGACATGAATGCTATTAGACGTGATGAAGAATTAGATAATATTCATTCTATTTATGTTGATCAATGGGATTGGGAAAAAATCATCACTCACGAAGAAAGAACGAAGAAATATTTGTTCCAAATAGTTAGAAAAATATATAATGTTTTTCTTGATGAAGAAAAGCGAATTAATAAAAAATATCCTTGTTTTGCAAGGAAATTGCCTAAAAATATTACATTTATTTCAACAAAAGAGCTTGAAAAAATGTATCCAAATTTAACAAGAAAAGAAAGAGAAAAAGAATTTGCTAAAAAGGTAAAAGCTTATTTCTTATATCAAATTGGATGGCCATTAAAAGATGGTGAGCCTCATGATGGCAGAGCATCCGATTATGACGATTGGAAACTTAATGGCGATATTATTTTTTATAATGCAGTAATCGATAATGCATTTGAAATTTCATCAATGGGTATTAGAGTTGATGAAGAAAGCGTTGTTAAGCAAATCAAATTTAAAAAAGAAGAAGAAAAGTTCAATTCTCCATTTGTGAAAGAGTTATTAAATAAAGAATTACCTTACACAATAGGAGGTGGAATTGGTCAATCAAGACTTTGTATGTTCTTCCTTGAAAAAGCTCATATTGGAGAAGTTCAAGCTTCACTTTGGGACAAAAAATATTTAGAAAAATTGAAAGAGCAAAATATCTATTTACTTTAGTAAATCTTTAATACAAAGTTAATTATTAAAAAATATTAATAGTATTTAAAATTATTAAATGTGAGGTGATAATTATGGGAAATTTTAACGCTTTTAATAATGAGAAATATCTAAAAATTCAAAAAGAAAACATTCTTAAGAGAATTAATCTTTTTGGTGGTCGATTATACCTCGAGTTTGGCGGAAAATTATTCGATGATTATCACGCTGCTAGAGTTTTACCTGGATTTAAACCAGATAGTAAACTTCAAATGCTTTTAACTTTAAAAGATCAATGTGAAGTTGTTGTTGTCATCAATGCAAACGATATTAAAAATAAAAAGATTCGTGGAGATAGCGGAAGAACATATGATATCGAAGTTGAAAGATTAATTACTTCATTTAGAAATGTTGGATTATTAGTTTCTAGCGTAGTTATTTCATTTTATGAAAAGAATGCTGAAGTAGATAAATTCATGAGAAGACTTAAAAACTATAAAGTTAATGTCTATAAGCATTATAAGATTGCGGGATATCCTCAAAATATTCCTTTAATTGTTAGCGAACAAGGCTTAGGAAAAAACGAATATATCGAAGTTAGCAAGCCATTAGTTGTTGTTACAGCACCTGGTCCAGGAAGCGGTAAAATGGCGACCTGTTTAAGCCAACTTTATCATGATAATAATAAAGGAATTAAAGCTGGTTATGCTAAATATGAAACATTCCCAGTTTGGAATTTACCTCTTAATCATCCTGTTAATATGGCATATGAAGCTGCAACAATTGATCTTAATGATGTCAACATGATTGATCCATATCACTTAGATGCATATAACATCATGGCCGTTAACTATAATAGAGATGTTGAGACTTTCCCACTTCTTAAAGATATCTTTGTAACCATTCAAAAAGAATCACCATATAACTCACCAACAGATATGGGTGTAAACATGGTTGGTTTTGCTATTGAAGATGATGAAGCGGTCAAAAACGCTGCAAAACAAGAAGTAATTCGTAGATTTTTCAATGCTAAGAAAGATTTCTTATTAGGAAAAATTGGTGAAGAAGCAATGACAAAAATCGAGATGTTGATGAAGAGACTCGATTTAAGTATTGAAGATAGAAACTGTGTTTCACCTGCTGTTAAAAAGGCTGAAAAGATTGGTTCACCAGTTGTTGCTCTTGAACTTAAAGATGGCACAATCATTACAGGAAAAAGAAGTACACTTTTAACATCAAGTGCTGCAGTATTATTGAATGCTTTAAAATACTTAGCAGGAATTGATGATAAATTATTATTGATTTCAAGAAATGTTATTGAGCCTATCCAAAAATTAAAGCTTGGTGCATTGCATAATCATTCTGAGACGATTCATGCAGAAGAAATTTTGATTGCTTTAGCAATTCAAGCTAATACTAATCCTCTTGCTGAATTATGTTTAAGTAAATTACCTGAATTAGAAGATTGTGAAGGCCATTCATCATGCTTACTTGCTCCAGTTGATTTAAAGACGTTTAAAAAACTTGGTGTTAGAATGACAGAAGAAGCAACAAGTTATTTCTATAAGGTATCGTTGTCAGTATAATGAGCAAAAATAAGATAACCAACTTAATTTCTTTAATAATGAACAGTCTAGTAATAATATTTACTGGACTTTCTTTTATTCAATTTTTTGTAAGTTTTGATGGCAATCAACAATTTGTAATTGGCTGGTATTCATTAGAATATTTTACAGTTTTATCAAATTTATTTGTCGCATTTACCTGCATTCCTTTTGTTGTATTTAACATTTTAAATATAAAAAATGATACAAATAATTTTTCAACAGTTGCTCAAATATTTAAATATGTTGCATGTGTAGCAGTAGGAGTGACTGCTTTAACTGTAATTTTCTTTTTAGGTCCTACACAAGGATTTGGAATTATGTATAAGAGTGTAAATTTGTTTTTACACCTGATTACACCAATTTTAGCCATTGCTTCTTATTGTTTATTTGAAGGCAATCCAAAATCAAAATTCTTAGTTACATGTTTTTCTCCAATCACTGTCTTTGTTTATGGAACAGTATATTTGATTAATGTTTTAATCACAAAAACATGGACCGATTTTTATGGGTTCAATGCAAATGGCTTGTGGTATGTTTCAATATTTGCAATGCTTATAGCTGCCTATGCGATTGGAGTAGGGATATATTTCCTAACTAAATTAATCTCATTAAACAATAGAAAAGGCTGATAACAATCAGCCTTTATTCTTCCATAATTTCATCAAATATCGGATATAAATCTTTATATGGATCTTCAATAGTTTTAACTTCGTTATCAAATTGAATTATTTTTGCATCGCTTGGATTATATAAATTCCACTCTGGATTTCCATCCCCATTTGGATCTCCAGTTTTTGCAAAATTTGTCCGATATTTAACCATGATATCTGATAATTCATAATCTGATTTATTATATCTATAAGTTCTTGGATCTCTATTTAAATTTCCATAGCAATAAACCATTTCTCCAGAGTGATAACTCTTATAGTATCCATTCTGTTTTGAGAATAAATATTTATAAGTTTTGACTCCGCTTTTGACAGCAAATTTGCTCCATGAGTAGTGAGGATAAACAAACCAATAAACAGAAATAATATCTAAAAAAGTTTTGAAAGCGTCGTCATCAGTTTTCAAATTATATAAATTTAACATCTGATTTGCATGGTTTTCGCCAAATTCTTGGACTAATCTTTCTTTTATATTAGATAAATTTGTTTGTGGTTGACCAGATAATAGATAAGTAGGAATTACAAATGCATCTGACTCCATTGTATTACAACCATTAAGTAATTCTTCCTCATTATTTTCTCCGGCTTCATATACTTGATATGGATATCTATTAAGTGCATAGCCATCAAGTGTCATTTCATTTGGCTCATACTTTGTTTTTACAATTTGAGAAGCAGGAAGCTTACGTAATTCATCAATAGTTTCACATTTTTGTTCTTTCATGAATTCGTTTCCTTGTTCATAAGCAGCATCTAATTCTCTAAAAGTATGAGGTGCTTTTTTAAGTACAACTGAACTCGATTCACCAATAGCTCTTTTAAATAATCCATGAGCTAAAGGAGAAGTGCAAAGAGCAGAAACGCTTGATGATCCAGCGCTTTCTCCAGCAATCGTTACATTGCTTTTGTCTCCACCAAAAGATTCAATATTATTTTGGACCCATTCAAGTGCTTTAATTTGGTCCAATAATCCATAATTTCCAGTAGTATGATTTGGAGACTCTGCTTTTAAATCTTCATGAGCAAAATATCCAAAAATTCCAAGTCTATATGCAATTGTGATCATAATTACATTTTGTTTAGCAGTAGTTTCACCATTATAAGCATAAAAACCTGAGAAACCTCTAGCAAGGGAGCCACCATGAATATATACAATAACAGGTAAATTAGTTTCAGTTGTATTAGGTTTCCAAACATTTAAATATAAACAATCCTCTGACATGATGATTTCAGGAGTACTTATTAAATAAGGATTCCACCATCTTTCTGCATATATATCTGTTAAAGTATTTGTAATTGCGTTACTAGAATCTTGCATACATTTAGCTTTAAATTTTGAGCAATCTAATACTCCGTCCCAGTTTTCAGCGTCAACTGGCTCTTTCCATCTTAAATCACCAACAGGAGCCTTAGCATATGGGATGCCAGCATAAACTTGAACGGTTTTATCTTTATTATAAACACCTTGTATTTTCCCATTTGCGAGAGTTAAAACTTCAGTTTTTTCAGGATTATCAAAGTCAACTGCAGATTTATAGATCTCTGAAGGATGTGAAAAAACTAGCATAGTTATCGAATATGCAATAAATCCAAACCAAGCTATTATTTTAAAAAGTATTTTTTTATTTAAAAGGAAAACACATAAAGCGATAAAGGCTGCAACACCAATCATCAAAAAGATAAATAGTATAAGTGGACCATTTGTTAAATCGAAAAAGAAAACCAACAAAGTAGTTATTATCGCCATAACAATTGGGTATACTATCCGAAATATAAGGTGTTTTTTAAAAATAGAATTTTTCATATTTATAATTATAATTTTATTTCTTTTTAATTAAAATATTAATGCAAAATGAGTATAATAATAACAGCCAATTGATGGTTGAATATTTTTGTATAGAAATTTGTTGATAAGTTTATGAAATTTATTAAATACGTACCAAATCTCATAACAGTTATTAGAATCTTAGGAGCTATATCTCTTATTTTTCTTGAGCCATTATCGGTTCCTTTTTTAGTTGTTTACGGCGTTTGTGGTGCTACCGATGCAGTTGATGGTTTCATTGCAAGAAAGTTCCATGTTGAAAGTAGACTTGGATCAGTTTTAGATACAATTTCAGATTTTTCTCTATATATAATAATGATAGTAAAGATTTTTGGATTTTTACTTGATAATTTACAATTGGCAAACTGGATTTTAGGAATCGCTGGTTGTGTTTTACGTTTGATTTCCTATGGAACTTGTTTAATCAAGTACAAGAAATTCTCATCTGTTCATACCTACTTGAACAAAGCACTTGGATTTATGTTCTTCTTATATCCGTTTGTATGCTTAGCTCCAAATCTTGCATTGATTATTTACACATATGTTATGGCAGGAGTTGCATTGCTTGGAGGACTTGAAGAATTATTAATTCATTTGATAAGTAAAGAATACAATGTTCATAATAAATCTATTTTCTTAGTTAAGAAAAATGAATTAAATCATGTTCCTACAGCAGAAAACGCTGAATAAGATTTATAAATTTGAATGGTTTATCCATTCTTTTTTTAAAATTTCTTAAGTATCTTTCTTTACATAAAAATTTAATTGCGTACAATTTAATTGTATACAATTGAATTTTACAGGAGGTATATTATGAGTTTGTATGAAATTAAAGTCCTTAATAACAAAGGAGAAGAAGTTGAATTATCAGCTTATAAAGGCAAAGTTTTGCTTATCGTTAATACAGCTACAGGATGTGGATTTACACCTCAATATGAAGCTTTAGAAAATTTATATGAAAAATATAATGAAAAGGGATTTGAAATTTTAGATTTCCCTTGCAATCAATTCTTTGGCCAAGCACCTGGATCAGATGAACAAATCCATGAATTCTGCACTTTAAAATACAATACAAAATTCCCAAGATTTAAAAAGATTGATGTTAATGGCAAAAATGAAAGTCCATTATATACATACTTAAAGTCTCAAAAGAAGGGCAGAATTCCATGGAATTTTACAAAATTCTTAGTAAATAGAGATGGCGAAGTTGTTGTTAGATTTAAACCAACAGATAAACCAGAAGATTTTGAAGGCGAAATTGAAAAGTTAATTTAATATGACTGATTTAGAAATAAATGCTTTAAAGATTGAAAATCAATTATGTTTTCCATTGTATGTAGCAAGTAAAGAAGTTATAAACAAATACAATCCTCTTCTTAAAAGTGTAGGTTTAACTTATACACAATATATTACTATGCTAGCTTTATGGGAGTATGCTTGTCTTCCAGTAAAACAACTTGGTGATATTTTAGATTTGGATTCAGGAACAATTACCCCTGTTGTTAAAAAACTAGAAGAAAAAGGCTATGTTACTAGAATTAGAGAGCATGTTGATGAAAGAAACGTTAGCGTCTCTTTAACAAAAGAAGGCCTAGCATTAAGAGAAAAACTTAAAAATGTGCCTTTTGAAATCGCTAAATGTATGAATTTAACAGCAGAAGAAGCTCAAACGCTGTATAATTTATTACATAAGGTTATAGGAAAGTAAAAATGAATAGAGAGAAAAAGATTATTCAAACTAGTTTTGTTGGGATAATTGGCAATATATTTTTGGTTGCCTTTAAAATTTTTGTTGGAATTATAAGCTCTTCAATCTCGATTGTGACTGATGCAATTAATAATTTAACTGATGCGTTATCTAGCACAATTACGATTATTGGAACTAAACTCAGCAACAAAAAACCTGATAAGAATCATCCTTTTGGACACGGAAGAATTGAATATCTTACCTCTCTTTTTATTGCTGTTTTGGTTTTAATTGCAGGCGTTGTGGCTATTGTAGAATCTATAGAAGGATTTTTCAAAGCAGATAATACTGCTTCATATACTATTCCTTCAATAATAATTATTTCAGCTGCAATTTTGGTTAAAGTCGGATTAGGTATTTTCTTTAGAATAAGAGGAAAGCAATTAAATTCTCAAGCATTATCAGCTAGCGGAGTTGATGCTTTAATGGATAGCGTTTTGTCAACTTCGACACTTGTTGTAGCGATAATTTGCTTTACAGTAAAAGGGGCTGAAAAATGGCACTTAGAATGCTATCTTGGTATCATAATTGGCTTATTTATTATCAAAGCAGGATTTGATATTTTGAGAGAATCAATCTCAGAAATTATTGGCAAAAAAACTAGTCAAGAATACAATCAAAATCTAAAAGCAATGATTTTAGAATTTGATGAGGTTAAAGGTGTTTATGATCTAATCATTAATAACTATGGACCTGAGATGTTAATAGGTTCTGTCCATATTGAAGTAAGAGATGATATAACAGCTAAAGAACTTGATATCCTTGAAAGAGATATCGCAGGTAAGGCATTTGAAGAATTTGGAACAATTCTAACTGTTGGAATTTATGCATCAAATGACACTAATGATGATCACAAGAAAATACGTTCAGAATTATCAAAAACCCTGCAAAAACACAATGAAATTGTTCAAATGCATGGATTTTATATAAATGAAAAACTACATTTAATTCAATTCGATTTAGTTATTAAATTTGGAACTGATAATCCAAAAGAAATTGTTGATTCAATCACAAAAGAGTTAAAAGAGAAGTATCCAAATTACGATACTTATATTGTTTTAGACACTGATTTTACTGACTAATTTTTATTGAAAAATTAGTGGGTTAATATTTGATAAACTTATAATATTAAGTATAATATTATAGTTGAGGTTTTCACATGGAAAAATTTGATGTCATTATAGTCGGTGCTGGTCCTTGCGGTTTATATGCTGCATATGAATTAAGCGAAAAGAATAAGGACCTTAAGATTTTATTAGTTGATAAAGGAAAAGATATCTATCATAGAACTTGCCCTATTCTTGAAGGAAAGATTAAACAATGTCCACAAGACATTTATGGCAATTCAGGTTGTTTCCCATCATGTTCAATGACTAGTGGTTTTGGCGGATGTGGAGCATTTTCTGATGGAAAATTTAACATCACTAATGAATTTGGTGGTTGGATGAGTGAATACCTTCCAAAAAATGAAGTCATTGACTTAATTAAATATGTCGATCAAATTAATTTAAAACATGGAGCACCAAAAGAATTGACAGACCCTAATACAAAAGCCGTTTTAGACATCGAAAGACGTGGATTAGCTGTTGGATTAAAACTTTTACGTAGTCAAGTTAGACACCTTGGAACTGAAGTTAACTTAAAAGTTTTAGCTTCAATTTATGAAGAACTCAAGAGCCGTGGTGTTGTCATGGAATTTGGTTGCGAAGTTAGTGATATTATTGAAGATAATCGTGAAATTAAGGGTATTCTTACAAAAGACGGAACAACTTATGAAGCTAATTATGTATTGCTTAATGTTGGTAGACCAGGTTCACAATGGTTATCAAAAACATTAAGAAAACACAAAATTAAACTCACAAATAACAGAGTCGATATTGGTGTTAGAGTTGAAACTAATGATGTCATCATGAAAGAGATTAATGAAAATCTTTATGAAGGCAAATTCATATATAACACAAGTGTAGGAACAACTGTTCGTACTTTCTGTTCAAACCCTAGTGGTCATGTTGTTATGGAAAATAATAATGGAATTATTACTGCTAATGGTCACGCATATAATTCAAGTGAACTTGGAAGCCACAATACCAATTTTGCTATTTTGGTTTCTCATAAATTCACTGAACCATTTAAAGATAGTAATGAATATGCTGAAGATGTTTCAGCGCTTGCTAATAAACTTAGTGATGGTAGCGTAATTATTCAAAGATATGGAGATATCAAAAAAGGTAGAAGATCAACAGAAAAAAGAATTGCTGAAGGGTTTGTTGAACCAACACTTAAAGAAGCAGTTCCTGGCGATTTAGCTTTGATTCTCCCTTATAAAACACTTCAATCGATTATTGAGATGATTGAAGCTTTAGACCATGTCACTCCAGGTATCGCTAATGGTCATACATTGTTATATGGTGTTGAAGCAAAATTCTATAGCGATAGAGTTGAGTGCGGAAATAACTTTGAAACAAAAATTAAGAACCTTTATGTAGGTGGAGATGGTGCAGGTATTACTCGTGGCCTTGCTCAAGCAGGAGCAAATGGTGTTTATGTTGCACGTGATATTTTAGAAAAGGTAGGTAAATAATATGGTTGGTTTAGTCGATCTTGAAAACGTAACAATTTTTTACCCATTTAGCACAAGAAGTCTTATTGATTTAATTGCTTCGATAGTTGTCTTAGTTTGTGTAAATATTTTTGTTGATTTCTTCGTTAAAAGAAAATTTGTTGTAATTTCAAATGCAATTGCATCATTAGCTTTTATTGCAGTTTCAATTTTTAAACTTGATATTGCCAGAATCGTTTTACTTTTTACAATCATGAGCTTATCAGTTGTTTCAATTTTTATTAACCTTGCTGAAACACGTTATTTGCTCGCAAATAAAGCATCTCAAAGAGCAAATGATAAGGGGTTAAATAAAAAAGCAGAAAACGACACTCTTTTCTCACATGAAGATTTATATAAGACAATTAATGATGTAACTCTTTATTTATCAAAACACAAAATCGGTGCGATTATGACTTTCGAAAGAAAAGACAATTTGACCGATGTTTCTAAAAACGGAACCATTTTATTTGCGCCAGTTAATTACGAACTTTTAATTACAATTTTCTATCCTGGAACTAGACTCCACGATGGAGCAGTTGTTATTAGAGGCAACACAATTTTAGCTGCTTCAGTCTATTACACACCAACAACAAAACCATTAATTGGTAAATATGGTTCAAGACATAGAGCTGCTATTGGTATTTCTGATATTTGTGATGCTGTTACTGTTGTTGTTTCTGAAGAAACAGGAAGAATTTCTATCGCTTATAATGGCGAACTTGAATCATATTCAAGTGATAATTTCTATAAAGCATTTGTCAATATTATGTCTGAAACAGATGTTTTAAGTGCTGATGCATCAACTGGAGGTCATGAAATTGAAGAATAAAGGAGAAAAATATTTCAATTTTTATGACTATGTAATCAAGGTTTTATCAATTTGTAAAATTGGCAAAATATATTCTACTGATCCTTACGCAATTGAAAACTATACTGAACTAGAAAAATTATCTATGAAGATGTTAGGTAATTTTGACGAATTAGCTTTCGATAAACCAAATATCTTTTTAAGAAACGTTTATCCAACACCAAGTATTTCATGTAGATGTTTGATATTTAACGATAAAGGTGAAGTATTACTCGTTCAAGAATCAAGTGATGGAACATATTCTTTCCCTGGAGGATGGTGCGATTTATATGATTCTCCTAGCGAAGCGATTTTAAAAGAAATCGAGCAAGAAGCAGGAGCAGAAGTTGAGAACTTATCTTTACTTGGAATTATCAATGAAACACCTTTAAGGAAAGATATGAAGCATGAATGGGATAGTGTCCCTTCATATGCCTTGCTATTTAAAGCAAGAGTTAAAAAAATGAGTGGAGAACACACTCACGAAACAAATGATATTGGATTTTTTGATATCAACAATCTACCAAAAATGTCTAGAAAAATGGTAGATGAAGATATAAAAAGAGCGATAACTGCCGCTCTTAATAACGAAATGATAGTGGACTAGGAGGAAAGATATGTCAACTCATATTAATGATAACGCAAAATTTGCTAAAACAGTTTTAATGCCAGGAGATCCTATCAGAGCAAAATGGATTGCTGAAACTTTTTTAGCTGATTATGAAGAAGTTACAAATACTAGAGGAATTTTAGGTTTTACTGGTCATACAAAAGATGGTAGAGAAATTTCTGTTATGGCAAGTGGTATGGGAATTCCTTCAATTGGAATTTATTCATTTGAACTTTTTAGCTACTATGGCGTAGAAAATATTATTAGAATTGGTACTTGTGGAAGTTATAGTGAAGATTGCCATGTTGGTGATGTCATTATTGCTACAGGAGCTTCAACCAATTCAAATTATGGTAAATATTTTGAACAAAGAGGTTTAAAACTTGCACCATGTAGCGATTTTGGTTTAGCTTTCAAAGCTTATCAAAATGCTCAAAAATTAGGCATTAAAGTTCATATGGGTCCAATTTATAGTAGTGATATTTTCTATGATTTAGATGATACATTCTATAAAATACCTCAACAAGTTGGTATTTTAGGAGTTGAAATGGAAAGCTATGGTTTATTCTTAAATGCTATGAGACTTAGAAAGAAAGCAGCATGTCTTTTAACTGTTTCTGATAGTTTTGTTCATAAAGATGAACCTGATATGACAAAGGAAGAAAGAAGTAATAAGCTTGTTAACATGGTTAATATTGCTTTAACATTGGCTGAATAATTATGTTTAATATTTTAAGTGATTTACCTTCGTTTTTAGATAGAGAAAATAACCCTAGAGGTTTTATTGTTTTTATCATCCTTGTAATCTTAATTGGAATATTATTAGTATTCTTATTAACTTTTCCTTTTGTTAGAAAAAGATATATTTATAAAAACTACAAAAAGATTTATTACAAGAAAGTTAGAAAAATAGCTGACCTAAATGATTACTATTTAATTAACAATTTAGTAATTAAAAATAACGATCAAATTGTCTGTTCAATTGATCATGTTTTGTTTGGTGATAAATATATTTACGTTATCAAAGACAGATTCTATAGAGGTGCAATTTCAGGAAATAAAGCGGATTCTGCATGGTTTTTCTATTCAAATGATGGTAAAAAGTTTGAAATGGAGAATCCAATGCAACTAAACGAGAAGAGACTTGAAAAGCTATCTCTCATTACTCAAATTGATCCAAGTTTCTTTGTATCTATCGTTTTAATTAATGATAATTGTGCTATTAAAAATCCTAAAGATTTAAATAAAGAAAATAGTTTCATCGTTTCTAAAAAGAATTTAAAGAAGATTATTAAAGCAGTAGAGAAGAGAAATGTTAAGAGTATGGATCAAAAGCAATTAGAATACGCTGTACAAGACATTTCTAGACTTTATGGAAGAAACCCTGGAGCGAATGGAGAGACAACTTTTGAATAAGGAAATAAATTTCTCATCTATATATAAAGCTGCATTTAAAAATAGTGGCTTTACAGTAATGTGTAGCGGAATCATATCGCTATGCATTATTATTTTTTATGCTCTTTTTTCTTTAATTTATAATTCGATTAATTTTGAATTTACACTCTCAACTTTTGAAATTTTAATTGCTTTAGCTACAATAGGCTTAATTACAGGGCTAATCACACCTTTTGTTTATAGTTTTTTTGCTTGCTATCAAGTGATGAAAACTCCTAAAGGTGATGAAGTTACAATGAAAAATTTCTTTAAAACTTATATGATTGGAATCTCTAAGCCATTTAGAACTGCTTTAAGCAATTTTAAAACTGTAATAATCACATTTCTTATTTATATTTTGCTTGGCTTTGTAGCGATGATAATCGTGCTTGGTGTTGCTAGATTTACAACAGGTGAATTACATGAATTTATTATAGAATTTAATAACATCGATTTTTATGCTGATACTGCAATTGATGAAGTATCTAATCTATTAACAAAATATCAAGAAACATTAAATACTGTATCTCTTTATGTTGAGTTTTTCTCTTTAATTTTTGCTGGATATTTTTATATTCATTCAACCGCTAAAAATACTTCTAAATATTTTTATGCGATGATGTCTGATCCAAAAAATCCAAATTCTGTAAATGTAATTATGTTTATTTATAAAAGAGGAATTAAGGGTCATAGAATTGAATACCATAAATATTTTTATAAAATATTGTGGCCTATGACACTTTTATATTTTGTAACTTTTAGTGTGACTTATTTTTTAGCAGCATTTTTGCTTAGTCTTGATTTAGTAATAGTAGCTCTTACTGCTTTTATTATCCCTCTTGTCTTATTAACTCTATTTTTGCCAGTTGTATTCGAACTAAATGATAATTTATTTCCAATTTTCCAAAAATATTATTTTAAATCAGCTAGTAAAATTATGCGTTCACAATTTGATGAATATAAAGCAAGTAATTCAAATGAAAAATCTGAAGAAGAATTAAAAGAAATTGAAAATAGTTTAAATAGTTTAGATGAATATATAAAAGAAGCTAACGAAAGCGAAGAAGAGGAGAAAGAAGAAGACAAAGAAAATTAATTTGATGTAATTTAATCTTAAAAAGGCGTATGATTATTAAGAAATTTTATTTATAAAATTTTAAAGTCGCTTCTCTAGAAATAAAAAAAGCTTTGAATCTTTTCAAAGCGATAAATCAAATTGGAGCAAGTGACGGGAATCGAACCCGCATATTAACCTTGGCAAGGTTACGTTCTACCACTGAACTACACCTGCGAGTGCTTGATTATTATATTATAAAAGAGAATTAATTGTCAACAAGGAGTTAAAGATGAACTTAAAAGAAGAATTAGCTAATCTTATTTTCCCTAATATTAAGGAAACAATTGAAGATTTAGAGAAGAAATATCCAGAAAGAGATTTAAAAGAAGGTGCCAAGGTCACTCGTTTTGCTCCTTCACCAACTGGCTTTTTACATACAGGTAGTTTATTTACTTCAATGATTGCTAGTAAGATTGCAAAAGATACTGAAGGAATATTTTATACACGTTTAGAAGATACTGATACAAAACGTGAAATCGAAGGTAGTGATAAACTTCTTTTAAAGCAACTTAAAGAATTTGGCATCGTACCAAATGAAGGCTATTTTGGTGATCATGAAGAAGGAATTTATGGCCCTTACGTTCAATCAAAACGTAAAGAAATTTATGAAACCGTTATTAAAGAACTTCTTATTAGAGGCGACGCTTATCCTTGTTTTTTAAGTGCTCAAGATTTAGAAGAATTAAGAGAAGAACAAACAAAAAACAAAGAAATCACTGGAGTTTATGGCAAATATGCTAAATATAGAGATTTAGATGAAGCTACAGCAATTTCTTGGATTAAAGAAGGAAAGCCATACGTCATTAGATTTAAATCAAGAGGAAATCATGAAAATAAAATTAAAGTTCATGATGAGATTAAAGGCGATTTACTTTTAACTGAAAATGATCAAGATGTTGTTATTTTAAAAAGCGATGGGCTTCCAACATATCATTTTGCTCATGTAGTTGATGATCATTTCATGCACACTAATTTAGTTACAAGAGGTGAAGAATGGCTTGCTTCTTTACCAATTCATGTAGAGATGTTTAGAGTTTTAGGTTTTAAAGCACCAAAATATGCTCACCTTCCAGTTATTATGAAACTTGATAACGGAAATAAGAGAAAATTATCAAAACGTAAAGACCCAGAAGCGAGTGTAGATTATTTCTTATCTCAAGGATTTGAACCAAATTCATTACTTGTTTATTTAATGACAATCGCAAATTCGAATTATGAAGAATTTATTGTTCAATCAAAAGATTATGATTTAGATCATTTTAAATTCTCTCTTAAGAAGATGTCTCTTGATGGTGCTTTATTTGATAATGATAAATTAGCATTCTACGCTAAAGAAATCTTATCAAAGATGAAAAAAGAAGAAATTGCAGCAAAATCTTATGCCTGGGCAAAGGAATTTTCACCTGAATTAAAAGCGTTCATAGAAGAAGATTACTCAAGATATGAAGAGATTTTAAATATTGATAGAGAAAAGAAGAATCCACGTAAAGATTATGCAAAATATGCTGATATTTATCCTGTTATTAAATTCTTTAAGCATGATGAATTCTTAGAAATTTTAAAATCTCCATTAGAATTCAATGAAAATATTTCTAAAGAAATCATCAAAGAATTCTTAAAAGCATATTTAGGAAATTATGCTCTTGAAGCTGATGAAAATGCATGGTTCCAAAACGTAAAAGAAATCGCTGTTAAGTTTAACTTCTGTGCTGATAATAAACTTTATAAAGAAGATCCAAGTAAGTGGAGCGGCAATATAAATGACGCTTGTGAAATCATTAGACTTGCTATTGTAGGAAGAAAAGTTACTCCTAACTTATTTGCTATTATGAAGATTCTTCCAAAAGAAGAAATTGATTTTAGAATTGAATCAGTTATTTCCACAATAAACTAAGTTGAAATTTAAGACATATTTGATAAAATATGTCATACCTGCTCTGTTGGAGAAGCGGCTTAACTCAATGCCCTCTCAAGGCATCATTCATGGGTTCGAATCCCATACAGAGTACCAAAATCTCTAAAATCCCTATTGAAAGATAGGGTTTTATCTTGTATTTTATAGGTGTCAAAGGGAAACCTCTTGATAGGGTGCCGTTTAGGTCCCACCAAACCGCGAGAGACAGTCTCGCTTTTTTATTAAATATGAAAAAAATATTAAGTGTTTTTGTCGATGAAAGTGGTGATACAGGCTTTGAAAATGGGGCTTCAAATTATTATGTTGTATCACTTGTTTTTCATGAGCAAAATAATAATTTTTCATCATATTTTGTGTTAGAGATATGCCTTTAAAGCATTATTCGTGTTAGAGAAGGTTAAAGAACTAAATGCGACATTCTGATGGTATCGGGATGTCTTTTTTAATCCTTAATGGGTAAAACATTATGACGATAAAATTATGAGGCGTATTTTTTCACATAAAAAACTCATCAAAAAATACCTTTTAAAATTTCGCATTGCATAACCAGCAACGCAACTATGAATCCGCTAATAGTTAGGGATTTTTATTCTTATAAGAATTTTTGTGGTTAAGTACCACTAAAATTTATAGAATTAAAAAAAGAGGTATTTGATATGCTTGATGATGCAAGACTAGAAAAATTAGAAAATCTATATGATAAGTATGATTCAGCCACAACTAAAAGTGAAAAAAGGCGTGTTCTAAATGAAATTCTTGAAATAGATCCAACTGATATTGACTCTATGCATCGTTTAGTGGATTTGCTTCCAGAAAAGCAACAACTTGATGCACTTTTAAAATTAAAAGAAGATGCTTGGCAAATTATCAAAAATAATTTTAATGATATCGAAGACCTATATTATGACCACGACACAAGACCATATATGTTTATTTTGATGGACTTATTAGAAAGATATGAAAGAAATAAAAAAGTAGAAGAGGCTTATCAAATAATTAAGGAAATGATGGAATTAAATCAGGGTGATAATTTAGGAGAAAGATTCCATCTTGTGGCTTATTATATTGGGCAAAACAAAATAAATGAATTAAGAGACTTTGTTAAAAATAGCCCAGAGAATTCTAGTGTCGCCTTAAGGTTTGCTATTCTATATTTAGATAATCTTGCTAAAAAAGATAAAGAATTCAAATCACTATATGATGAATTTCCTTATTTATATGCCTTAATAGGCAAGGAATTATATTTTAAAAAATATCAATTTCAAAAAATAAAAGGTTTGATTAATTATTATCGTCCGGATGGATTTTTTGAATGTTTTCTTTTCTATGAGATGCTTATCACATATTGTGATACTCTAACAATGTATTTGCTGCAGCATAAATGTGCTTACTATAAAGATATGCCAATAATATCAATTACCGAATCTTTACCAAGAAATACAAAATCATATCTATTCGCTCTTGTTAATATATACGATGGGTCGTATAAAACTTTTTTGAAGAAATTAAAAGATTTTAATATAGAAGAAAAAGAGTTTTTAAAAGATTATGAAAAATTAGAAAAAATGCAAATTCTAGAAAAAAGAGAAGATAAGATATGTTTTAGTGAAGCATCTTATGCATTATTAATTTATTATGTTAAAAAAGAAGAACAGACTCTAGATTATATAAAGGAAGTGATTGGTATTTAATATGAATGAGAAAAATAAACAAAAAATAATCGATTTAAAATCTAAAGAAGAAGAAATGGATTATGATGCTTGGGTTGAAGAAATAAGCAAAGCAAATAACAAAATTATCGATGAATTCGAACAATTTTTAAAAACAGAAAAATTATCTAAAAAGACAATTAATCGACATATTAATAATGTTGATACTTTTGCTAATTATTATTTAACTGACTATTCCTACTGTGGAACTATCTTTGATGGATATAAGTATTTCGGAGATTTTTTCGGTTATTGGCTTATAACAAAATATCTTGGAATTAGTAAATCCTTTATGATTGCGATGATTACCACGATGAAGGAATTTTATACTTTCTTATTCCTAAAGGAATATATTGATGAAAATAGCTGTGCAGACGCTTTTGCGACTCTTACAGATGGTAAAGAAGAGCGGCTAGAACAACTTGAGATGTTCGAAAATGGTACATATTATTCCCAATTTCTTAACTGATAGGAGGAATAATTTGCTGATTATATTAATCTGATATAAAGGTAAAGATGGCAAAGCTAAAAAATTATCAATGAAATGATATCTTCTTTCATTGTTATTGCATTGATAACTTTGTTTAAGAAAAAACGTATTTGATGTACCTAACGACTTTCTAGCCAAAGAAAGTCGTTTTGTTTTTAAACGAAAATATATTTATGAAACTAAGTCTATTATTGAAGTATTGCAATTGATGCATATATTTTTATATCCAATATTTTCCATGAAAATAATTCAAATCAACCCCCAAAAGTATGGGGGTTCTATATGGTTAGTAGAAGTTTTGTTATAATATAACATCATGGAAATAAAGACCTTCACGCTATCAATTGCTGTTTGCTCATTGATGTTATGTATCAACCCCCTTTCAATAAAGAGAGTTTATGCGACTGATTTAATTAATTCACGTTCTGAACTGATGAACGCCATCTCATATGCACATGATGGCGATATATTATATATAGATGATATAGATTTTACCAGCCACACTGATGGGGAATATAACCTCTATGAGAGGGTTGATATTAGAAAGAGTATCACAATTAGAGGCAAAGATTCTGGTTCGTTATTAACTAGAGGGAGTTTTAATATTATCGGTGGTAAAACCTATAATGATTTATTAAATGTCAGATTTGAAAATATCAATTTCAAGTTATATGACAACAATAAAGGACTTACTTCTAGTGACTGGGATGACATCGCTAAAAGTCAGTACGCTACTTATTTTTCTGGCAATGTGAATGTTAGTTTCTTTAATTGCTCATTTAAAGGATACATGAACTATGAAGGTGGAGCGATGTTTGGGATGTATGGCGATTATAGCCAATTTGATTATTATTTAGAAAAATATGGTGACCAAACATCATGCAAATTGAATGTTGATATAGAAAACTGTTCTTTTATTGATAACGCTTCGAGCCATGGTGGCGGCGCTTTATATTTTGAAGGATATGAAGATAATATCGCGGTTGATATTAAATCATCTTCTTTTAAAGAAAACATCGCTGGATTAGTTGGTTATAGTGGTAGAGGTGGAGGAGCCATTTATGGTTCAGATATCAAGTTAACGGCTAGTGATTCAACTTTTGATAGCAATATTGCTAACTACATCTATTCTGGAAATGAAGCGACTGGTGACAGTACAAATGGTGGGGCGATTGCTTTATATAATTCGGAACTAGAATTAAATAATGTGATCATCTCTAATAACGTAGCTTCCTATGGAGGCGGTTTATATTTAGGCAATACAAATGGCAAGATTATTTCTACTTTAATTGATAACAATAAAGCGGACCGCTCCAGTGAAGAAGAAATATATCAAGGTAAATATGCAAACACCGAACTTGGTGGTGCAATGTATTTTGTCGGAAGCGGACACTCATTAAACATTTTAAATAGTCAGATTATTAATAATCTTTCAAATAATGTTTATTCCGGTATTGCTCATCCAGTGATTTTTACTGATAACGATGTTAGTAACATCAAGATATATTACTCAATTTACGCGAATAAACCTTCTTTAGCGGATACTTTTGTTTTTGATTTTGATCCTCCTGATGATGTTTTAGCTTATCGATCTTTTGATATCAAAGCTTCTCTTATTTTGGATGAAATCTATGAAGAGGCATTTTCAAGAAACGAGATCCCTTCTATTGATAATGGCTTTAATCTGCTATCTAGTATCACTAAAGGGAAAAATGAAGGAATTATTAAAGAAGATAATAATGGTGACTACAAGGTAGATGCATCTAAATTATCTAGTTATATTGTGCCTAAAGAAATCTTAAACGACATATTTGGGGAAAAAGCTAATTTATTTAATAACGTCTCTTTAGGAACAAGTTTCTCTAAAAAGGTGAATATCAATATTCATGATAAAGGTGAAGTAATTGATACGATTAGCGCCCATTTCTTAGATGAAATAGTGTTAACGCCAAGAGAGGGCAATCTTTTTAATTCTTTTGTTAATTATGTTGATGACTCGCATAATGTTTACGAAGACAAAATCATCATCATTAACCAAAGTGACATTAATCTATATGCCCAATACGAGAAAACTGGTGCGTTCTATTTCTTAGCAGTCGGTCTTCCTCTTATTGTAATGGGCGTCATCGGAATTAGCGTTTTAATATTTATCATTTTATATCGAAAAAAGATTAGAAATAGCAAGAAAGAATCTATTGTTTTTAGCGATAAAAATATCGAAAAATTTATTTCCGCTTATAGCGATGTATTAACTGATAAAGAAAAAGAAATTACCACCATGATCTTAAAAGGTAAGAAGCGCGATGAGATCGCAAATGAGTCATTTATTAGTAAATCCACTGTCAAAACGCACATCAATCATATCTATAGCAAACTTAACGTTCTCAGTAGAGAAGATTTCTTGAACCTTGTAAGAGAAACAATCAAATAAAAAATCAACCCCCTATATTTATAGAGGCCGATATAAATAAAATCCTATTTTTGCTACTTTATTCTTAAGGGAATATAGGAGGTTTAATATGAAAATTAATAAGTTCCTTTTGGTTGGTTTGCTCTTGAGTACATTCTCATTATCTGCTTGTGATTTAAGTAGTTTAATCAATGATTCTGGTAATGATAATGATGATGAAAATACCGATGTCGGCGGTGATTCAAATGGTAATACCGGTGGCAATAGTTATGATGATTCCATCTTTGATGAAAGCGAATCTCTTGAAAAGTTAATTGCCTATGGCAAAAACACTGGTTTTGAAATCACCACAAAAGTCACAGCGGCTGACGGAACCAATGACGAAATGACTTTAGCCATGAAAGGCAACCTCTGGTGGCATATTAATAGCGATGGTTCTGGTACTGGTTATCGTTTAGAAAATGGCAAATGCGCGATGCTTAGTTATGATGAAGGTACTTGGTCTGTTTTCATTCCTAATGTTGGTGAAACACAATTTGAAGCGATGTTTGAAGGTATATCAAATTATTTATATAAAGCTAATGGCTACTTCGCAAATGAAGGTTTTACATTTGATAGTAATGGTAAATATGCCGGTAGAGATGTTTTAAAGTTCAAATATGAGCGTACAGTTGGTTGGGTTAGTGTTAAACATGATTACTATGTTGATAAAGATTTAGGTATCTCCCTTTATCAATACGCCGAAACCACAAACGAAAGTGAAAAAGATTGGGCTAAATTAGAAACAACATCATTTAAATCTGGTAATGATGTCACTCCAATTACAATTGCTGAATAACTTTTAGGTCAAAATACATGAAAAGAAAACTATTATTAGTAGCTTCTTTGTTTTTAACATTGGGCGTTATCGGCTGCAGTGGTCCAAAATCAGATCAAAGTGATAGTGGTTCAACGCCTAGTTCTGAACCGAATTCTGATACGAATAATGACAGTTCGATTGACGATAAAACCGCTGATAAAGAAACATTGAAATCAGAAGAAGAAATTAAAACAGCTATTGGGGACATTTTTAAAATAAGTGCTGATTCACTTCCTGGAGGAACTTCTTCAACTTCCGCTAGTGATGGAACGTATCACTATTATTCATCATTAGTTAGAACGGGTTTTTATAAGAAGATTGGTGATAAGTTTTATCAATACACTAAACAGAGTGGCAGTGCTAAATACAATAGATTAGCAGATCCTGTCACTGGCCTAAATGTCATTGGTAGAGATAATGTTGGTGGTTTATTTATGTATGCTGGTTGTGAAATATCATATAAAAGCAAAGAAAATGTGACATTTTTAAACCGTCAATGCACGAAATATCTTTATGAAAATAATAACGCAATGGGATATAACCAAGAATTTAAAGAAGAAATTATCATAGATAATATAACTGGAGCGTGTTTCAAACACGAAGCGCATGGTGTGGCTTCAGATGGTTTTACTGGTTCAGGCGCTAAAGAAAACTTCCAAATTACCGAATTCATTTTAGGTAATGATGCCCAAACATACGTTAATAATCTATTAGAAAATGTTGATATTTATGAATGGGATACTTCGTTTTTAAACCAAATAGGTTTAAGCAATGTTATTCAACCTAACTTTGAACTCTTTGAAAGTGAATGGGATGATAGTAAGCGCACCGATGAAGAGGCGTTATGGCACGTACAATATTTAAATCGAGTCAATAAAAAAGATGGCGTTGACGCTGTTAAAAACATTATGCAAGCTTTTTATAATGCAGGGGCAAAATTAGATGAAGAAGGAAATGTTTCCTCCAGTTATGATGTTGCGCCAATCTATTACGATAACTTAGAAGATAATGATAGTCTTTATTTTAGTGCACATATTCAAAGCCACCCAACTTTAGGAGTTAGAATTAACGCTGATTATATAAATGCCACTAATTATTGGAGAATAGATTTTGATATTGGCTACATAGATTAATCTTCTAACATATTTCAGCAAGAGTTATGAACTTGTGTGAAGGGCACGAGATTGTATCAAAATTGATCTAAGGTTCCATATTGAAACAACAAGCCTAATAAGATTTTGTATTAGGCTTTTTTGATCTTTATAAAATAATTAATTTATTCCAATAACTACTAAATAATAGTAGTAACCGGAGGATATTATATGATTAAGACTATTGATATGTTGACTTATGAATATCTTAAATATTCTAATATTTATAACAAAATTGCATATGAAGAAAAGAATAATAATATAATCAAATTAAAAAGAGGATTGTATGAAATGGATAAAGATGCTGATCCTATTACAATCGCTAATGCATTATTATCACTATCATATATTTTTTTTGAGACTGCTTTAGCATATTACGGAATGATACCGGAAAGAGTGTATGCTATAAAATCGGCTACATTCATATTGATTGAATTAGATTGATACAATGTTTCAGTCAGTATTTTATGGTTCCAATCCCACCATAGGTCTTTTATACAAAAATAATACCAAAAGTAAGCTGTTTAGCCGAAATTCTAGGCGCTTTTTTATTTTCTCTTGAAGTTTGTGGTGACGAAAGATATTTTTTATTTTTTTAAGATTTGTACTCGGATATTTTTCTCCAACTATATATTGATTATGTGTATAAAATATGTATAATGTGTATAGAAGGAGTTGATATTATGGCTAAAATTAATACTAATATATCTATAGATGCGAATTTAAAAAAAGATGCGGTATCTTTATTTAATGATTTTGGATTAGATTTATCTACAGCTATAACTTTATTTTTACAACAATCAGTAAGAGAACAAAGAATTCCCTTTGAAATAAAAAAAGAAATACCTAATAAGGTTACTAAAGCAGCATTAGATGAATATGAAGAAATGAAACAAAATAAAGATAAATATAAAAGATATAATTCATTTAAAGATATTTTGGATGAAGTATAGTGTTAACGATTGTTAGATCTAATAGATTTTTAAAAGATTTAAGATTAGCCAAAAAAGAGGATTAGATTTATCTTTATTAGAAGAAGTTGTTAATAAACTTGCAAATCAAGAAAAATTAGATGAAAAATATCATGACCATCTTTTATCAGGAGATTATTCTGATTTTAGAGAATGTCATATAAAACCAGATTGGTTATTAGTTTATACAATTGATGATGAAGAATTAGAATTGTTCCTATTTAGAACAGGTAGTCATTCGGATTTATTTTAATATTTAGTTTAATTTATTTATTTTTGAATTAATAAATAATATAAGGTTAATACAGAAATGTGTTAGCCTTTTTCTTCGTTTGAATTGTACTTATATAATTGTTATTTCCCAATAAGTAAAATTTATTGACTCATAAATGAAATTTTGTGAAAAATTGAGCAGATTAAGTGCATTAATTAATAATTATTATATAATTATTTATTCTGAAGTTCAAAAATTTGAATTTCAGTTCTTAATTAAATTAAAAAAAGGAGAATTTATGACAAAGAAATATTTTGATTACACTGGTAAGGTTGTTGTTATTACAGGAGCTTCCTCAGGCTTAGGAAAACAAATGGCTGAAGGATTTGCTGCAGTACATGCAAATTTAGCTTTACTTGCTAGACGTGTTGAAAGACTTGAAGCATTAGCAAAAGAATTACATGAAGAATTTGGTGTAGATGTTTTACCTGTTAAATGTGATGTTACAAGCGCAGAATCAATCGAAGCAGCTGTTGCAGCAGTTAAAGAACACTTCGGTCATGCTGAAGTTTTAGTTAATGATGCTGGTGGTGAAAAAGGAACAGGAACACCATTACTTGATTTCAAAGATAGCGATTGGGATTTCACATTAGGACTTGATTTAACTTCAATTTATAAAGTTACAAAAGCATTTGGAAACTTAATGAAAGAAGGTATGGCAAGCGGTAAACAAACATATGGACGTGTCATTAATATAGCATCAATTTATGGATTAGTTGGAAATACAGCTATCCCAACAATTGCTTATCACACAACAAAGGGTGGTGTTGTCAATTTCACACGTGGTGCAGCTGCCGAGCTTGCTCCATTTGGAATTACAGTCAATGCAATTTGCCCTGGATATTTCTTCACAGAATTAACAGAAGAAACATTAAAGAGCGAATACTTCCAAGAATTTGCAAATCGTTCAGTTCCAATGAAGAGATATGGAAATCCTGGCGAATTAAATTCAGCAGCAATTTTCTTAGGTGCTGAAGAATCAAGTTATGTTACCGGCCAAGCATTAGCAGTTGATGGCGGTTATACTTGTATCTAATCTAATTTATATTAAAATATAAAAAGCAAAGGTTAACTTTTGCTTTTTCTCTTATTTAAGGAGTAAATACAATGTATAAAATTGTTAGCAAAAAAGTTTTAAATCCAACAGTAGTTCAAATGGAAATTGATTCTCCACTTGTTGCTAAAAAAGCTAAACCTGGTCAATTCATTATTTTAAGAGTTGATGAAAGTGGTGAAAGAATTCCTTTAACTGTTGCTGGAACTGATAAAGAAAAAGGCACAACAAAGATTATTTTCCAAGTAGTTGGTGCAACAACTGAAAAGTTAATGCACAAAGAAGAAGGCGAATATATTGCTGATTTTGTTGGTCCACTTGGAGTTGCAACACATACTGAAGGTATCAAAAGTGTTTGTATCATTGGTGGTGGAGTTGGATGCGCTATCGCTATGCCTGTTGCTCAAGAATTTCATCGTTTAGGAGCCAAAGTTACATCAATTATTGGCTTCAGAAACAAAGATTTATTAATTCTTGAAGATGAATTTAAAGAAGCAAGTGATCGTTTAGTTGTTATGACTGATGATGGATCATATGCTAGACAAGGAAATGTAACTGTCCCTTTAAAAGAAATGTTAGAAGAAGATCCAAATCAATTCGATTTAATCATTACAATCGGTCCTCTTATCATGATGAAATTTGTTGTATTAACAGCAAAACCATATAATGTCCCAGTTACTGTAAGCATGAATCCAATTATGATTGATGGAACAGGTATGTGTGGTGGATGTAGATTAACACTCATTCAAGATGGAAAACGTGTAATGAAATTTGCATGTGTTGATGGTCCAGATTTCAATGGTTATGAAGTTGATTTTGATGAAGCTATGTCTAGAGGTCGTCAATATTATGACTTTGAAAGACATGCTTATGAAGAAACATGCAACTTATTTAAAAAGGAGGTCAAATAGTTATGGCAAATATGACTCCTAAAAAACATGAAATGCCAACTCAAGATCCAAAAGTTAGAGCAGCTAACTTCTTAGAAGTTGCTACTGGCTACACTTTAGATATGGCTGTTGCTGAAGCAGAAAGATGCTTACATTGTCCAACTCAACCATGTGTTAGTGGCTGCCCAGTTCATATTAATATTCCTGATTTTATTTCTAAAGTTAAGGAAAAAGATTTTGAAGGTGCTTATAAGATTATTTCTATGTCATCTTCATTACCAGCAGTTTGTGGAAGAGTTTGTCCACAAGAAAGCCAATGTGAAAGCTTATGTGTCCGTGGTAAAGGCGCTGTTCCTCAAAAAGATGAAAATGGTCAATTAGTTAAAGATGCCAATGGCAAACCAGTGATGATTAAATCAGAAGCTGTTGGTATTGGTAGACTTGAAAGATTTGTTGCAGATTATCACAACGCTTATAACACTGAAAAACCTGCTAAACCTCAACCAAATGGTCATAAAGTAGCCGTTATTGGTAGTGGTCCTTCAGGATTAACTTGTGCTGGAGATCTTGCAAAATTAGGTTTTAAAGTTACTGTTTTTGAAGCTCTTCACGTTGCTGGTGGTGTTCTCGTTTATGGTATTCCTGAATTTAGACTTCCTAAATCTATCGTTCAAAAAGAGGTTGATAACTTGAAAGCTCTTGATGTTGATATTGAAACCAACGTTGTTATTGGTAAGACATTAACAATTGATGAATTATTTGAAGATGGTTATGAGGCAATTTATATTGGATCAGGTGCAGGTCTTCCAAAATTCATGAATATTCCTGGAGAAGGACTTAAAGGTGTTTTATCAGCAAACGAATTCTTAACAAGAATCAATTTGATGAAAGCTTATAAAGACCACTCAGATACACCAGTCAATCACTCTAAAAAAGTTGCTGTTATTGGTGGAGGAAACGTTGCAATGGATGCAGCAAGAAGTGCTAAACGTCTTGGTGGAGATGTAACAATTGTTTATCGTAGAACCAAAGCTGAACTTCCTGCAAGAGCTGAAGAAGTCGAGCATGCCATTGAAGAAGGTATTAAATTTGCTTTCTTAACAAACCCAACAAAGATTAATGGTGATGAAAATGGAAATGTTAAATCAATCACTTGTATCAAGATGGAACTTGGTGAACCTGATGCATCAGGCAGAAGAAGACCAGTTGAAGTTGAAGGTAGTGAATTTGATATTGATGTTGATGAAGTCATTATGGCACTTGGTACTTCACCAAACCCATTAATTAAATCAACAACTTCAGGACTTGATACTCAAAGATGGGGTGGAATCATTGCTGATGAAGAAACTGGAAAAACATCTAGAGATCACGTTTATGCTGGAGGGGATGCAGTTACAGGTGCTGCAACAGTCATCCTTGCAATGGGTGCTGGTAAGAAAGCAGCTGCTGCAATCGCTAAAGAATTATTAAAATAATTTATTATATATAAAGGATATAGTAATTTTATCGATTAGGAGGATTTGAAATCCTCCTTTTTGATTAAAAGTGATATGATTAAAGCTAGAGGTTAAATATATGAAGAAAATGAGATTACATATCTATATTGTTCTTGGAGTATTTATTATTGGCTTTATTCTTGGAACATTTTTAGATATATCTGTTACTGAAGCAATATTTTCTAGAGATAATGGATTTGGCTTAACAGTAGCAGCTTTAGGAGTAACTCCAGGTTACATGATTTTAGCAATCCTTGGAGGCGGATATTTTGCTTTAGCACTTCATAAGCAATATAAGGTTGTCTATAAAGTACTAATGTATATATTTGCAGTTGTCTTATATGGCCTTGCAGTTTATTACTCAGGAAGAGAAATATTTGGTGTCAATGGCTTTAATCAAAAAGGATTAATGTGGCTTGGCTATCTTATTTGTGGCGTTATTGGATTAGGATGTGCCTATTTAGGATACGTGTTAACAAAGAAAAGTAAAAATGAAAATTTATGGTTGATTTACGCTATTGTTGCAGCATGTATTTTTATGGCTTTAGTTCCAGGAGTTTCACTTATTAAATCGATTTTTCATCGTCCAAGATATCGTACACTTTCTTTATATGATGGAATTGATTTTTATCCATGGTATAAAAGATGCGGAAATTATAAAGAATTGATGGAAACATTTAATTTAACTTCAGAAGAATTCAAATCATTTCCATCAGGGCATACTGGAGCTAGTGGTGTCTTTATGATCTTCGCTTTAATTCTTCCTTTGTTAGATTTAAAGTATGAAAGATTACAATTACCTTTATTTTATGCTGGATTTGCATTCTGTTTGTTCGTGGCTTTTACAAGAATCTTAGTTGGTGCACATTTCTTAAGTGATGTATCAATGGGTGGAATTTTAACTAGTGTATTTATGCTTGTTAACAATGAAGTAATAATTGCAGTTGATAAGAAAAAGAAACTTATACTTGAAGCTGAAGTAGAATAATTTATATTAATTCAATCAAAGGCATTCCTTAGTGAATGTCTTTTTATTTCCGATAAATATCGATTTCTTTTTGATTCTTAACGCAATCTAATAAATAGAAATTAATTAATGTTTGATAAGGAATCGAAGTTTTTAATGAAAGTTCTTTAAAATAGTCTAAGACTTCCTCGCTTAAATTAATTGTTACCTGTTTCTTCAATAATTTAGTATAAGGGTTCTTTTTTGCATCTTTAAAATCGTATTCTTTTTTCATAATCTTAAATATTGTTTTTGCTCTTATTATCATCCATTTGAATTGTAACATATTGTTAATATAATTACATTATAATTATGAATTCTCCTTTCTATTTTTGTTGATGCGTTTATAGCAAGTTATGAAAAAGCCAAATATTTGATTCTTAGTTTCAAAATTTAATAATTTTAGTTTCAAATAATTATATAGTTGAAAAATAACGATATTTATTGAAGAAAATGATGAAAGGGTATAAAATGTAAGAAAAGTAAGAAAGGTAAAGATATGAAGGAAGAAAATGATAGATTCATAGTATCTGTTAAAGTAGGGCCTAAAGGACAAATTACAATTCCTAGTGAAGCTCGTAAGATGTTCAACATTAAAGAAGGTGATACTTTAATGGTTTTAGGTGACAAAAATCGTGGAATTGCATTAGTTAAATCAGAAGATTTTTACTCTTTAATGGAGGATAAATTCAATGGATAGCATTTTAAGAATTGAAGGGTTAAATAAGAAATATCCTTCCTTTAGTTTGAAAGATGTTTCTTTTGAAGTTAGACCTGGACAAATCATGGGATTTATAGGAAGAAATGGTGCAGGTAAAACAACAACTTTAAAAGCGATCATGAACTTAATTCATTATGAAAGCGGAAAGATTGAAGCTTTTGAAAAGGATATGACTGAATTCGAACTTGAGAATAAACAAAGAATTGGTTTTGCCTTAAGCGAACTCAATTATTATCCAAACAAAACAATTAGACAATTAATGGATGTAACAAAGCGATTCTATAAGAATTTTGATCAACAAAAATTTGATGAAGTTTGTAAACTATTTAACTTAGATATCGACAAGAAACTTGAAGAGCTTTCTAGTGGTATGAAAGTTAAATATTCGGTCGCTATCGCACTTTCTCATAATGCGGAATTATTAATTCTTGATGAGCCTACATCAGGACTTGATCCAGTTTCTAGAGATGAAATCTTAGATATTTTTAGAGAAATTGTAAGAAGAGGAGATAGAGCAATTTTATTTTCAACTCATATCACAAGTGACCTAGATAAATGCGCAACTGATATAACTTATATTCATAATGGAGAAATTATTTATACGGGTAAGAAACAAGCATTTATAGACTCATATTTATTTATTAAAGATAAAACAAAGAATCATTCTTTAGAAAGTAGTTATGTTGCTTTTAAGGAACTTGATGATCGAATTGAAGGATTAATAGAGGCTAGAAATAGATATAAATTCGAATTAGAGAATATAGAAATAAAAGAACCAGATCTTGAAGAGATTATGATATATATGGAAAGGAGAGAAGGCCATGAAAGCTTTACTTTATAAGGAATTTAAATTAGCGCTACATCCAATTTGCTATCTTTTCATGTTTGTTTTCCCTTTAATGATACTTATTCCTCAATATCCTTTAGCAGTTGGATTTATTTACATTTTAAGTGCTTATCCTATTTTATTTTTAGGAGCTAACAAAGGACAGCAAAGTAATGATTTATTATTCTCAACTCTTTTACCTGTAAGAAAAAAGGATATTGTTCTAGCTAGAATAATTATTGTTTTATTGATGCAAGCGATATTTATTGGAATGCAATGTGCATTATTTCCTTTAGCAAAATTTATTAATGCTAATATTGATGCACCAGCAGAAGAATTCCCAGGATTATCTTTAGATGGATTTGTTTCAATAGTTGCTATTGCTATTTTAGGATACGCGATTGCTGATCTGATTTATTTTTCAATATATTATAAAAGAGGTAAATCAATTGTAATGTCGACATTATTAACAATTTTAGGTTTCCTTGTTTATTTATCTATATTTACTATTGTTTTAGTTTATACTCCATATGTTGAAGGTGGTAATGCTTATTATAAATTCATGTGTGAGTCAGGCTTAGGTGTTCAATTTGCCTTACTTGGTGGAGCGCTATTAATATCTGCAATTTTACATTTCTTAGTATATAAAATATCATCTAAGGAATTAGAACAAGTCGATTTTTAGTTTAGTTGTCAAAGAACAGTAAGTAAATTTACTCGGTAGTAAAGATACTTGGTTTATGTGTAAATTTACGACAAATGAAGTAGAGCAATTCTGCATTAACTACCTAAGGGGTGAGAAAGAGGATGAAGGGTGAATTACTCTACTCACTAATATAAGTGGTTTGAAAGTGAAATTTTTCCGATATTTTTATATAAAAGTCGAAAATACATTAACTTTATGACAAAAATTTGAATTTTTATGACAAAAATCAATATGAAAAATTTATTTAAATCTTAATTGAGATACTTTAAAATAAATCTATAAGAAAAGAGATTAAATTATGAAAACATTTGCAGTTATATTTACTTATCCTGATGGCCATACTGAAGAAATCGAAGAAATCTTCAGTGAATTAAAAGTGGCTATTGAATATGGGTCAAATTTGTTAAACCAAGTTCGTCACACAGAAGCTACTAAAAAAGCTGGCGTATTTGGCGAGAAAAGTGGCGAACCATCATTTGCTGTTGTTGAAGTCACTGACCATAAGAAAAAGATTGTTTATACAAGTTTCTAAAAAAGCTAAAAACTATATAAAAAGAATGAAAACCCTGCAGTTTTCATTCTTTTTTATTAATATTTCAATTTTCTTTATAAGAATCTATAGCTTTTTTAAGTCGCTTTAAGCCATCTATTACTCTTGCCTTTGTAGTGGCTATATTCATTCTTAAGAAGGTATTTCCTTCTTTTCCATATATCGATCCGCTAGATAAATATAATCCTGTAGTTTCTCTAATATATGCTTGTAGTTTATCAGCGTCTTTAGTGATTTTAGAGCAATCTAGCCATAAAAGATAAGTTGCTTCACATTTTATTAAAGCGATTTGAGGTAATTGATTTTTAATAAATTCATTAACTTCTCTAATATTTTCGTCTAAATAAAGTCTTAATTCATCAAGCCAGTCTTCACTCTCTTTATAAGCTAAGAAAGGCGCTATTTCAGCAAGTACATTAGGTTCAGCACACTCATCTGTATTTAAGCCACGTTCAACAAGATGTTTAAGTTTAGGATTAGGAATAATGATTGCAGAAGTTTGAATTCCCGCTAAATTAAATGCTTTAGTTGGAGCAACGCAAGTTATAGAAATTTCAGCATTTAATTTAGATACGCTAGCAAAAGGAATGTATTCTAATCCTGTACGAGTTAAATCACCATGAATTTCATCACTAATTACAGTGACATTATATTTAGCGCATAATTTTCCAATTTTATCTAATTCATCTTTCGACCAGATTTTTCCAACTGGATTATGAGGGTTACATAAAATTAGAACTGTTGTTTCTTCTAAGGCAAGTTTAGCTTCTAGATCTATAAAATCAATTTCGTATTTTCCATCTTTATAAATTAATGGTGAAGTAAGTACATGACGACCATTATTTAAAATAGAGTTGAAGAAGATATTATAAACTGGAGTCATAATGACTATGTTATTTGCGACTTCACTAACTCGTCTAATTGCACTAGAAAGCGTAGGAATTACACCTGTAGAAAAGATGATCCATTCTTTTTTAATATTGAAGTGATGGCGTTTTTTAAACCAATAGATATATGAATTATAAAAATCATCGCTTAAAGCAACATAGCCAAATACCCCATGGTCGATACGCTTTTTAAAGCCTTTAACGATAGCAGGAGAAGTTTCAAAATCCATATCTGCTACCCACATAGGAAGTTCGTTTTCTTTTACATCCCATTTATATGAAGATGTATTAAATCTATTTGTTTCTTTATCAAAGTTATATTTCATATTACTTTTTTATAATAATTTCAGTTTTTGTAATATCACAATCATCAGTTATAAGTTCATCAATACCCTTAGAGATGATTCTTCCACTAATTGGATTTTTAACACTATCAATTCTTGAATTGATTTCTGCATCAACAGTTGAATATTCAAATGAGAGAGTTGTATTTTTAAGTGTGCAATTTATTAATTTAACATTTTCCATGTAGCAGAAGCCCTGATTACTTTCGATGTGGCAATTAATAAGTGTAATGTTTTTTGAATTCCATCCAAAATATTCACCAATAATAGTAGAGTCGATGACTGTCACGTTTTCACAGTTCCAGAAAGCATCTTTTGAATTTAATCTAGAGTTTTTGACAATGATGTTTTTGCCTCCATCTACAAAATAGTTACCATCAAGATCAAGATTTTCTACTTCAATATTTTCGCTATTCATGAGCAGATAATCACCAACAGCTTTAACATTTTGAAGTTTAATATTTGTGCATTTCCGCATTGTCTCTTTTGCATCTAAAAAGCTTGAATTTTTAACTACAATGTTATCGCATCTTCTGAATTCTTTTGGTGCTTTAACTAGGCAATTAGAAAATGTCGAATTATTGGTGTACCAGATTCCAGATTTTGCTGTTTCTTCAAAAATTACATCATGAACTTTAGCATTATTACAATACCATAAAGGATATTTCCATCTAAAAGTAGTTGAAGTTACTTCAATATTTCTGCTTTCTTTTAAAGGAGATTCACCATTTTGAAAAGTAGCGTTTTTGATTAAAGCATCCTTTGTTTTAAAAAGAGCTCTTTCTCCTTCATAAATTCCGCCATCAATTACTTTCAATTTTTCCATGGTAAAATTATACTTATAATTTTTAGATAATGCTAATTATTTGCTTCTCTTATTCAAATAATCATGAAAATGCATTAAGCAAAAGAAGAAACTTAGATTCATAAAAGTAAAATTTAATAAAAATAGAAAACCTTGAATTTTATCAAAAACCCTGCAAAACCCGAATATTTTCTTGAAAAACCATACAAAAATAAGTTATTTGTTTCATTTAAAATACTCAAGAAAATTTATAAAAAAAAGATTTATGAATCATAAATTTTATAAATTGAATTAAAGATGGTTTTATCTTTTAAATAAATGACAAAAGTATTATAAATAAAATAATGGAAGAAATTAAAACCTTTAATATTGCTGCAGTCGATGACTCAAACGAAGACCTTAACGATTGTGTTGAAGCCTTAGAAAAGATTTCTAAAGCTCACAATATCGTTTTTAATATAAGCAAGTTCAGTTCTGGAAATACTTTTTTAGATAGTTTTAAGAGTCAATACGATATTATCATTCTCGACATTAATCTTCAGTTATCAAATGGAATTGATATCGCACATAAGATTAGAGATTTTGATAAAGATGTATTGATTTTCTTTGTTACGAATCTTGCTAAGTATGCAACAGAAGGCTATCAAGTAAATGCAATTGATTTTATTTTAAAACCTATCAACTACGAAAGCTTTAAATTAAGATTTGAAAGAGCAATTGCATCTCTTCTTTCGAAAAAAAGAGAATCCATCACTATCCAAATTAATGAAACATTTAAGAAAATTCATTTAGATGAAATTCTTTATCTTGAAGTTTATGGCCATAATATTATTTTTTATTTAGATAGTGGTAATTTTGAGGCTTATGGCTCTTTGAAGAAATATGAAGAAAAATTAAGGAAATTTGGTTTTTTAAGATGTCACAATAATTACTTAGTAAATGCCAAAAGAATAGATAATATTGAGAAACATACAATTGTGCTTGATAATGGAAAAGAACTTGAAATTTCTCACCCAAGAAAGAAAAGTTTTATGAACGATTTTAAGAAGTACATTGTCTCAAGCGAGGGGAACATATGAACGTAGATAGTTTTATTTCATTTTTACAAATGTTTTTCTTAAACTTCATTATTGAAATGATAGTTGCTGTTTTAATGTTTGTCCCTTCACTAAAGAAAACAAGGTTAAAAGGATGGAAGTTAGCACTTTTAATTTTGGCAGGATTAACAATTATTGGTGGCGGAACAGTAGGAGTTGCCGCTGCTTGTGCTAGTTTGGAGTGGAACATTTATGTCAATATTTCAGCATATTTAGTAATGTTCGTTTTTATAATTCTCGGTTTTTATGTTGTATTTGATTATAAATTTAGCGAAATTGTTTTTGTATCTATTTTAGGATACTCTGTACAGCATATCAGTTATCAATTTGCACGAATAGTTTTAGATACAGGCCTCTATGGTGTACTTTATGAAAATGTTCCTGATTACATAAATTTGATTTATGGCATTTTGACTTATGCAATAAAAATTATTGTTTTAGTTTCCTCATATTTCTTGCTTGCTAAAAGATTTAAAAAATATAAGAAGTACGCCTTGTCTAATGCCCAAATCTATATAATCAGTGTTGTTGCAGTTTTACTTATTGTTGTTGGAAATGCAATTATTGTACAAAATACTTTTTGGTTCAGCTATTGGTTAATTGGAACATGTGCATCTGTTTTAATTCTTAGTACATTATTAGTTGATTATATTGCTATTTGGGGTTTGAAAATAATCGCAGATAAAGAGAAAGAAAGCATCTATAAATCTAATTATGAAGCTAGGATTAAGCAACACGAGATGGAAATAGAAAATATTAATTTTATTAATATGAAATGTCATGATTTACGTAAGCAAATCAGATTCTTAAAAACTAAAAAAGATAGCATTACTGACGCAGATTTAGAACAATTAGAAGAAGCATTAAGAATCTATGATACCGGTGTTAGAACAGGTTTTTCAAACCTTGATATTTTGATTCAAGATAAGGGAGTTTATTGTAAATCAAAAGGTATCGATTTTACTACTTTAATTGATGGAAAAATGTTTGAAAATTACGATTCTAATGATATTTATTACTTATTTTTAAATTTAATTGATAACGCTATTGAAGCAGTTGAACAAATTGAAGATAAATCTAAAAGATCAATCTCTTTAACTGCTTATAAAAAGCAAGGAATTGTTGTTATTGAAGAAAGAAATTATTTCATTGGTAAGCTTGATTTTAATAGCGACCATTCAATTAAAACTACAAATAAAGATAGTTCAATTCATGGACTTGGAACAAAGTCTATTGTTTATATTGTAAACAAATATAATGGAAAAATAACACATACCATTAATGGTGAAATTTTAGATATTAAGATTGCCCTTTAAGCTTACTTATGTCTTTTAAAATTAAGGTTATGCGAAAGCGCTTACATTTTAATGTGGACTTATATAAATTGTATTTATATTAGATTGGCAAAAAGTGGTTCTTTTGCCGTGGATGAAATAGTTCGTATTCATCCAACAGTCTACTATAGGAGGAAAAGATGGACAATTTTAGAATCTTAGGCTGGGAAATTGTTCCTGGCTACGACCTTGCTGAAGTAGCTTGGTGGATTGCTGGAATTATTGCTGGAGTCGCAGTATTAATCGCAGCAGCCGTCTTTGCTTTACTTTATTTCCTCAGTTGGAGAAGAATGTCTCCAGAAGAAAGACAAGCTTTCAAGGAAACAAAAAAACAAGCAAAGAGTATTAAAAATAGGTCTGAAAAGGCTGAATTCGTTAAAGGACAAAGTGCTCCTACAAGAGCAATGTTAGGTTGGTCAAGAGCAAAACCAATCGTCATTCCTATTTTCTCTGTCATTACAGTTATTTCAATGCTTGCTGGCCCTATCCTTTATACATGGGGTGGTGCATTATGGGCAACTTTATTCTATACAGATAAAGTTAACTACGATGAAGTTACAGAGCTCGCAATGAAAGAAGCGACAGAAAACGTCATTACAATTGAAGAAGAAGGTATCGTTTTAATGAGAAACGATGATAATATCCTTCCACTTGATAAATCAAAACCTCTCAACATCTTCGGTATGAACGCCAATAATATGTTCTTAGGAGGTGGTGGATCAGGCGAATTTGCTCAAGATTACACATATTCAAACGGTAAAGTTTTAAAGAGTGTTAAATTCTATGAAGCTATGGAAGAAGAAGGTTTCACATATAATCCTTATTTATTGAACCTTTGCAAAAACTACTCATCAGGAAATAACGTCTCTATTGCAGATAGCAACGTAAGATTACATGCCTCAATCGCTACATTTGGAACCACAGGTAGATACGAAGGTATTCAAGGAAAATTCTTACCATATGAACACGAACCACCAAAGAGCGCATATGAAAGAGCATTCGATCAAATCGAAGGCAAAACTTTATTAAATTATTCAAAAGAATATAGTGACACTGCTATTTTCTGTATTTCACGTTATGGAACTGAGCAATACGACTTACCATTTACTCAAGATTCACAACGTTTTGACCAATTAACTCTCTCACAAACTGAAAGAGATTTACTTGGAATGATTACTGAAAACTTTGAAAAGGTAGTCGTTTTACTCAACACTCCTGGACCAATGGATATTACTCCACTCGATGAATTTGGTATTAAAACAGTTTTATTCGTCGGTAGTCCTGGTTTAACTGGTACAAAAGCTATTGCTAGAGTACTTTCTGGACAAGTTAACCCATCAGGTAGACTTGTTGACACATGGCCTGTTGATTTAAAAAGTAATCCAACTTATGAAACATTTGGAACAAGATCAACAAGATATTCAAGTGGTGGTGCCACCTACAACTTCTCAAATTACTATGAAGGCATCTATGTTGGTTATAGATATTACACAACAAGAGCATTAGTAGATGAAGACTTTGATTATGATGAACAAGTTAGATATTCATTCGGACATGGTTTATCATATACAAACTTCAACGTTTCTTTACATGATTATAAGATTGATCAAGCAGAAGGAACTGGTAAATTAACTGTTCAAGTTAAAAACGTCGGTGATGTTGCTGGTAAATATGTTATTGAAGCTTATCATAAAGCTCCATATTATGCAGATCATGGTATTGAAAAATCAGAACGTAATTTACTTACATATTTAAAAACAAACCTCATTGCTCCAAATACAGAAGAAACATATGAACTTAATTTCAAATTAAGAGATATGGCAAGCTGGGACAATGCTAATGCATGTTACGTCTTAGAAAAAGGCGATTACGAAATTGCTATTAGAGATAATTGCTGGGATTTATCAGTTGATAGTATTCATGGCAAAGAAAATAAATTTACATTCAATTTAGCAAACGATATCGTCTACGATAAGTCATATCAAACAGGCGCAGAATATAAGAACTTATTCGCCGATATGGAATTTGGTGGAAATGCTGAAAAATTAACTTACTTATCAAGAAACGATTTTGAAGGCACATACACAAAGAACGCTGACGTCAATAAAGTTTGGTCTGGAACTGGTAAAGTTAATAACAATACTCTTCCAAGTAAAACTTATACTGATGGGCAAGTTGAATATGAAGATTTCGAATTAGACGCAATCTTAGATGAAGAAATTACACTTCACGATATGAAAGATGCTGCTTGGGACGATCCAAGATGGGATGATTTCTTAAGTCAATTATCACTTAATGATATGAAGAATCTTGTCGCTAATGGAAACTTCGCAACTCCAAGAATTGCTTCAATCAAAAAGCCTGAAACACTTGAAGGCGATGGTCCTGCATCATGCTTCAATTCTGGTACTGGTCATCCATGTGGAACAATGTTAGCTTCAACTTGGAACAATAATGCTGCTGTTCTTTTTGGAGAATCATGTGGTAAAGAAGGTGCTGCTTCTGGTTTAACTGGTTGGTATGCTCCTGGTATGAATATCCATAGATCACCATATGCTGGTAGAAACTTCGAGTATTATTCTGAAGATCCATTAATCTCAGGTAATATGGGTGGTTATGTTGCTAAAGGCGCTCTCAAATATGGTGTCTATACATTTGCTAAACACTTTGGTTTAAACGAACAAGAAACAAATAGAGGTGGTTTAAACGTTTGGTGTAGTGAACAAGGCATTAGAGAAATCTACTTAAAGCCATTTGAAATCTATTCAGATTTAGGTGGAATTGGAATGATGACAGCATTCAGCCATATGGGTACAACATGGGCTGGTGCATCTAAAGCACTTTGTACAGATCTTTTAAGAACAGAATGGGGCTTCCATGGTTCAGTTATTACTGACTATAACAACTCAAATATGCCATGTTCAGGTGGTTTAAGAGCTGGTAACGATGAATGGTTAATTCCTGCAATGACTGGTTCAGGTAACTTAAACGGCGCATATAATCAAGCTCCAAAAGATATGAAATACTGGTTAAGAGTTGCTTCAAGAAATATTCTTTATTCAGTTGCTCATTCAAATTCAGCATGGGACGATGCAGATTTCGAAGCAGTCGGAATCCAAAACCCAAGAAGTTAATTTAATTTAAAGGGGAAAATATAATGAAAAAAAGAAGATTTTTAATTCCTTTACTTGCATTAAGCATGTTAAGTATTGGCACATTAGTAGGATGTGGTGGAAATAATGATAATCCTACAGATAATCCAGATAATCCTGATAATCCAGATAATCCAGATACACCTGATAATCCAGATACACCTGATACACCAGATGAAAAGCCACAAATTGTTATCACAGCAGAAAAGACAAAGATTTATGTCAATGAAACATTACAACTTCAAGCAAATGTTGAAGGTGTTACATGGTCTTCAAGAGATGATTCTATCGCAACAGTTAGTGAAACAGGTTTAGTTACAGCTTTAAAACAAGGTGAAGTTATCATTCTTGCTCGTAAAACTGATCACAAGGTTGGTCAATTCACATTAACAATTGAAAAAGCTCCTGCAAGAGAAGATCAATTAGCAGTTTTAGAATTTGAATTTGCTGATCACTATTCACCAAGTGGCTCATGGGGCTATCCACAATGGGGCATGGTTCCAAGCCATGATGGAGATGGTTCTTCACCATTAGAAGATGTTGAAAGTGCAAGTGGTGGTATCTCAGTTGGTTATTTCAATCAAGGATGTAAAGAAACTTTATATTTCACATCTGATAAAGCAGGCACATTAGATTTTGGAATTGATGTTGCTTATAACGCTGAAGTTGATTTAAGTACAACTTTAAAGATCACTGTTAATGGTGTTGAAATCAATATGGCAGGAAAGGTCTGTGAAGGTCCAGAAACAGAAGGTTCATATACTGATTGGCATACAACAATGCTTGGCTCAGCAGCTGTTAAAACAGGTGAAGAAAACGTTGTCGTTGTTGAATGTATTGGTTCACAAGGTGTTAACCTTGACTGTATGAGAGTTTATGGTACAGGCTATACTGTTGCTCAAAGAAAAGTCATGCCAAAAGAAAAACTTGTTTATGACAATACACCTATTACAATTGAAGTTGGTAAAACTGCACAATTAAATGTCACAACAGAAGGTGTTACATATACTTCTGAAAATACTGAAGTCGCTACAGTTTCTGCAACAGGTTTAGTTACAGCTAAAGCTGCTGGTGTTACAAACATTTTAATTACAAAAGAAGGCTTTAAAGATGGTTCAGTTCAAGTTAGAGTTACAGAACCTGCTCCAGTTGCCGATCACGTCTACACATTAGAATTTGAAGATGCTGAACACTATTCACCAAGTGGCTCATGGGGCTATCCACAATGGGGTATGGTACCAAGCCATGATGGAGATGGTTCATCACCAATTGAAGATGTTGAAAGCGCAAGTGGAGGAATGTCGCTTGGCTATTTACAACAAGGTTGTAAAGAAACATTCACATTCACATGTAACAAAGCTCAAACCGTCATCCTTGATATGGTTGCTGCTCATAATGCAAGTATGACAATAGCTAACAACATTAAACTCACTGTCAATGGTAGAGAAGTATCACTTGCTGGTATAGTTCTTGATGGTACTGGTTATACTACATGGAAAGATGTATTTATTAAAGACGTTGCCTTAAAAGAAGGTACAAATACTATCGAATTTGAAGGTATTGGACAAATGCCTAACTTAGATTGCTTAAAGATCATGAGTAATGAAGAATTAGTAATCGAAATGAAAAAACCTGTTGCACCAGTTGCATTTGGTAAATTAGATTACTATGTTGAAGGTTTTGAATGGGGACCAGCAATTACTGGTGTCAAATTAAAACTCAATGGTAGTGTTAATAAAGCAATCCTTGATAAAGAAAACTTCACCGTCAAAACAAAAGGTACTGCAAGAGAAATCTTAGATGTATATTTTGTTAATGAAAAGGATGAAAAGATTACTGCTGATACAGGTAGTGTCATTAGATTTGACTTAAAAGTTTCAGTCACTGCAAGTCAATGGGGAACAAACGATAATGGTTCAAGTCCATTCACATATACAAATAACTACAATTCTTGGACACAAAACATTAAATGTGAAGTTAAATTAGCAGCTGGTAAATCAATGACAGTTGGTGAAGAAACTTTTAATGATGAACATCCTGGTATTGATAATGAAGTTGAAGGAAGAGTTATTCTTTCTACAAAAGATTGGGGTGAACAAAAATCAAATACACTTGATGATGTCACTTTAACTTATAAAGCATATGAAACAGATACACTTAAAAATGATGGTGTCAAGAATCCATTAATCATCTGGTTACATGGTCAAGGTGAAGGTGGTACAGATGTTGATATCGCTTTACTTGGTAACGATGTTACAAATTTAGGTGAATCAAAAGTTCAAAATCACTTTGTTAAAGGCTCACAAAAAGGCGCTTACGTCTTAGCAGTTCAAACTCCAACAGCTTGGATGAATAATGGTACAGATGGAACAAATGGTGGTGGTCACTCCATTTATAGAGCAGCTTTAAAAGATACAATTGATAAATATATTGCTGCAAATCCAGATGTCGATTCATCAAAACTTATCCTTGGTGGATGTAGTAATGGTGGTTACATGACTATGGAAATGGCAATTAATTATCCTACATTCTTCAAAGCTTATTATCCAGTTTGTGAAGCATATGCAGATTCATTTATTACAGATGAAAACATCCAAACATTAAAGGGTTTATCAATTTGGTTCACACATGCTGCAAATGATACAACAGTTAGACCAGATAACTACACAGTTGCTACATATAAGAGATTAATGGCAGCTGGAGCAACTGATGTACATTTCTCATACTTCGTAGACGTTAGAGGTAAAGAAGGTGGACAAGAAAATAAATACATGGGTCACTATTCTTGGATTTACACATTAAAAGATGAATGTGCTTTAGATCAAGCAGATCCAGAAAACGTTGCAGCTCCATCAACAAAAGCCGTTAAAGTTGGCGATGAAGAAGTAACACTTTGGGGTTGGGCAGCAAGCAAATAGAATTTAAATTTCTATAAGGAAAGGGCAAGTTTTTGCCCTTTTTGTTTTGGATAAATAGAAAAGTTAAATATTATTTGATTAATATTAACTAATTACAATCTATATCTATATTTATAAATATAATCATTTTTTCATATGCTATAATAAATTAAATATGAAACATTATGATGTATTTCTTTCCTGGACAGGAAATGATAGAGACCTTAAAAATAAAATAAGAGAGGTTTTAGAAAAACATAATTTTCCTTGCTACGATAGTGATCGAGATTGTAGAGGAGATTATAGTGAAAATTTCGCTATTAGTTTAGATAATAGTGATGTTTATTTTTTGATTTTAACTAATTCTCTTTTTAAAGATCCTTATTTAAAAAAGGGCGAAAGATTTTCACTTGTTAGAAAAGAATTACGCTACGCAAGTGATTTAGAAGCATTAGGAAAATTAAATTTTGTTATTTTTTCTACAGTAATTGATAAAAAATCTTTATCTACTAATATAGAAAAATTTTATGCTGCTCATACAGCAGGATTTCATAAAATTTATTTTGATGTTAGTCTTGATGATTTAGAAGAAAAGGTTGAAGATTTGCTTAAAGAAGTAGATGAATTTATTAGAAATAGAAAAGAAGGTCATCCAATTCCTAGTGTTCAACCTGAACTTCCTATAATGCGCGATACAATTATTGATACTTCTGTTAAATTTGTTGGTCGTGAAAATGAAGAAAAAGAAGTACTCGATTCTTTTAATGATAATAGAGTAATTATTTTAGAAGGATTAGGTGGGATAGGTAAAACAGAATTTGCTAAAAAAGTTTTACAAGAATCAAAATATATTACGCCTCAAATCATCACATTTGGTGATGAAGAAATACCTACTTTAGAAAACTTAGTTTATAAAATCAAATATCCTAAAAAAGTGTATGAAGTTACACCAACTTTAGATGAACAAGGAAGAACAAATTATTTATTATCAATATTAAAAAAACTCGATGATAATGTTATTTTGCTTCTTGATAATGTTAATTCGCTTAATACAAGTTTTATATATTCTTTGCTTACTAATTTTTCTTGTCGCTTTTTAATTACTACTCGAGTTGATACATCTTTTTTCCCTAATATTAAAGAAGTTAAGAAAATGGTTATTTCTAAATTATCTTTAGAAGAAGTTAAAACTATTTTTGAAAATTATTATGGAAAGCTAACTAAAGAAGAAGCAGAAGATTTTGAAGAATTAATATATTCAAAATATTCAGGAAATACACAAGCAATTATTTTAATTGCTAAGATGCTTTTTGAGCATGGCGTCTCGCTAAATGAATTTTATGAAGCAAGTGAAGAATATTTAAAGAATAATTATGTAAGTGCTTCGCTTCATAACATTGATAATTTTGAACCTATTTCTAATGTCTTATCAGAATTCTTTAAAATTACTAAATTCTTAGAAAGTAGTGAAGTAATTAAAGACATCTTACGCATTATGATCATAATTGAATATTTTGGTATTAAAGAAAAAGATTTAAAAGAGATGTTAGGCATTAAAAGTAGTAATGAAATTATAGTTCTAGCTAAAAACGGGTTAATAAAGCGAGTCAACATAAATGGAATTTATTATTTATATATGCATTCAATTATTTCTGAATCATTAGTACTTAATGGACTTCTTCCTAGTAAAGAACAAATAGAACTTTTAAGAAAACATATTTTAAGTCGACTTGATGAAGAAGATGTTAATAGCAGTAGAGATATAGATTCTTTACAAGAAGTATTAATTAAATTAGTGAAATTTAAAAATGCTGATAATGATGGTAAAACTTTTGATTCAATAAGTAGTGAAAAAGACCCACGCTACACATATAATCTAGATAAAACAGATATTTTAGATATTTTACTTGATGAAAATAATTCTGATCCAATATTTTTAAGTAATGGCAGCAAAACAGTTGCTTTTGATCAAATTGCTGTAATTCCTTATGAAGAAGAAATATATTGCATATTAAAACCACTTGAAGAAATTCCTGGCGTCGGTAAACACGATGCGGCTGTGTTTTATGTTAAAGAAGGAGAAGGCGACACACCAACTCAACTCATTGCAGTAAGTGATGAAAAAAAGGCAGTGGCTGTTTTTAAAGAGTATTATCGTCTTATAATAGAAGCAAATAAATGATAATTAAAAATGAGACAACTATATTTAATATAATTAAATTTATATATCTAAAGATTATGGAGACCTTTATGACCTTTTAAAATAATTGATCCGTTAGTTCCTGAAAGTGAATATAAGCCAGAATATTTTTTGTTTAATGAGGAATAAAGAAAATACAATATGATTATCTATAAATATTTGAATGAAAATGGAGCTTTAAAAACGATTAAAAACGGTTGTGTTTTGCTTAGGCACCCAATTGAATATAATGATCCTTTAGATTCAATTGTTTATTGTTCTCAAAAAATACATGATAACACTTTTAAACTTATAAAAAATTATGCTTTGTTTACACACTTAAAAAGTCTTTTTGATAATAACGTTAAAGACCCTATTACTCGAATACCAGGATTAAAAATGCAAATTAACAGCATTGACAAAAGCATTAAAAAGGATGGTCTTTATACTTATATGCCATCAATTGAATTTTTTATTAAGCAAAAAAAAGAACCTTTAAGAAGTTTCATTGAATCTAATAAAAAGAATTATAAAAAACAAATTGATAAAGTTTTTAAAGATATTAAGCATAAAGTTTTGATTTCTTGCTTTAGCTTGGATCCCTATAATTTTTTAATGTGGTCACATTATGCAGATAAGCATAAAGGTGTTTGCTTAGAATATGAAATTGATGATAATGATAAAGTTTTTAAAAAAGTAAAGTATTATAAGCAAATTCCTGATTTTGATTTATACAAGTATGAAGAACTAGATTTAGCAAGAGCATACAATAATGCTTCTAATGAAATATTTAGCAAGATTGAAGATGTTTTATATAAACCTTTTATATCTAAAGGATTATGTTGGAAATACGAAAAAGAAATTAGAATCATCGTAAGTGATGATGAGAGAATGAAGTCTTTATATAGTGATAATAAAGGGAATTATTTTTATAAGATGCCTAAGATCAAAAGAATATTTGTTGGATGTGAAGCCAGTGAATCTTTAATTAATGAATTAAAAGAAGTTGCAGGCGATATTCCGTTTACAAAAATGAAGTTAAAAAATGGAGAATATGATTTGGAAAGGTTTGATTGAATTTAGCCAGATTTAAATAAATTTGATTTATAAAATTATTAACCTAACAAAAGAAATAAATAATGCGATTTTAATCGCCTATATGGTAGAATTTAATAAATAAATTCTATTATTTTATGGAGAAATATTATGCCAGTTAATAATGAACGAGAAGAATTACATAGAGCCATTTGGAAAATTGCGGATGATTTAAGAGGAAGTGTTGATGGATGGGACTTCAAACAATATATTTTAGGTGTAATGTTTTACCGTTACATTTCAGAGTATTTAGAAAAATACATTAACTCTAATGAATATGAAAGTGGCAATACATCGTTTTCTTACGCAAAGTTAGATGATGAACAAGCAGAGACAATTAGAAATGAAATGGTAAATGATGTTGGCTTTTTTATTCTTCCAAGTGAATTATTTTGCAATGTTAGAGAAAGAGCAAAGACTGATGAGAATCTTAATGAAACTTTAGAAAGAGTATTTAAAAATATTGAAGAATCAGCTAATGGAACAAGTAGTGAAAACGATTTTAAAGGCCTTTTTGATGACATCGATGTTAATTCCAATAAATTAGGTTCTACCGTTGCTAAAAGAAATGAAAAACTTGTTAAAGTTCTCAATGGAATTGGTGGAATGAATCTTGAATATTCAAACAATAATAAAAATGATGCATTTGGCGATGCTTATGAATATTTGATGTCAATGTATGCTTCAAATGCAGGTAAAAGTGGTGGAGAATTCTTTACTCCTCAAGAAGTCTCTGAACTATTAATGAGACTTGCTACAGTAGGTAAGACTGAAGTTGATGGTGTTTATGATCCTGCTTGTGGCTCTGGTTCTTTACTCTTAAAAGCTGAAAAAGTTTTAGGTAGAGGAAAAGTTAGACGTGGTTTCTTTGGCCAAGAAATCAATATTACAACCTATAACCTTTGTAGAATTAATATGTTCTTGCATGGTGTAGGTTTTGATAAATTCAATATCGCTTGTGAAGATACTTTAATTTCTCCTCAACACTGGGATGATGAACCATTTGAAGTAATTGTTTCTAATCCTCCATATTCAATTAAATGGGCTGGGGATGAGAATCCATTATTAATTAACGATCCTCGTTTTGCTCCTGCCGGGATTTTAGCTCCTAGAAAGAAAGCAGATATGGCATTTATTATGCATTCTTTGTCGTGGCTAAAAACAAATGGAACAGCAGCTATTGTTTGTTTTCCTGGAATTATGTATAGAGGAGGAGCGGAGCAAAAAATTAGAAAATACTTGGTTGACAATAATTTTGTTGATTGTATTATTCAACTTCCTGATAACTTATTTTTTGGCACATCAATTGCCACATGTATTACGGTTCTTAAGAAAAATAAAGTAGATACAAATGTTTTATTTATAGATGCTTCTAAAGAATTCTTAAAAGTTACAAATAATAATAAATTAGAAGATAAGAATATTGACAACATTGTTAAATATTTTACTGATAGATCAGATTTAGAATATATAGTTAAAGTTGCACCTTATGAATTAGTAAAAGAAAATGACTATAACTTATCTGTATCAACTTATGTTGAAAAAGAAGACACAAGAGAAAAGATTGATATTGTTAAATTGAATAAAGAAATTGATGAGATTGTTGCTAGAGAAGAAGTTCTTAGAACAGAAATTAAAAAGATTATTGAAGAGATAGGTGATTAATTCAAATGCTTTTGAAACAATTGGATAATTTAAACAATACAAATAAATATGGAATCTCAAAAAAATGGATTTATAAAGATTCAAATGCTTTTGAAATGTGTGGAAATTACATTCAAAAAATTAATTTTTCAATTGAAGATTTTAATAAGGAACTTAACTTAGAAAAAAAAGAGGCAAAAGATATAATTTATATGATTTTGCTAGGTAATTGGATTAAAGATACTTTTAATTTATTATTTGATTTGTTTAAGAAATCACTAATTATTCCTTTTAAAAAAAGTGATTTGAATGTTGAAAAAGACTATTTAGAAGCTATTAGATCTTTTGTTGTTGCACATCCAATGAAAACTACTAGACATAAAAAGTTTAATTTTGATGGAAGCTTCATTTGCTCTGATATTCTAATTGAAGATAGATATTTTTTTGGTTTTATGAATGATAAAAACATATTTAATATAGACTTAAATGGATTAAACGAAGGAAAATCTAAATTCGATTATCTTCTTAAAGTTTATAGCAAAGAGAATAAGATGAGATTCTTTAAATATATTTGTTGCTCTCTTGAGGATTTAACATATTGTGTTTCTAAATATGTTGACGAATTACTTAATTTTGCTCGTTTTTTAAAGACTTTAAAGAAGAAAGAATTTAAGAATATTTAATATGAGTAGACTAGAAGAACTTATAAATAAACTTTGTCCTTGTGGCGTACCTTTTATTAGACTAGGCGATTTTTGCATTATTCAAACTGGAAGAGGAATCACTAATAAAGATACAACTGAGGACGGGCAATATCCTGTTATTAGTGGTGGAGTTGAACCAATGGGTTTTTATCACGAATTCAACAGAAATGAAAATACAGTTACTATCGCAAGAGCTGGCGGAGCTGGCTTTGTTAACTTTATAACCACTAAGTTTTATTTGAACGACAAATGCTTTTCGATAATTCCTGACAATAGGACGAATACAAAGTACCTTTATTATGCTCTTAAGAATATTGAAAAAGATATCATTGGTATGAAAAGCACAGGCTCTGTTCCGACGGTCAACACAACCAAAGTGTCATCCATCAAAATTCCTATTCCTCCTATGGAGGTTCAGTGTGAAATTGTCCGTATTTTGGATAATTTCACAGAGCTTACAGCAGAGCTTACAGCAGAGCTTACAGCTAGAAGAAAACAGTATGAATATTATAAACAGAGTGTTTTTGATTCACTTTCCAACTATCCAATTGTTCATATTACCGATATTGCATTAATTAAAGCTAGAGTAGGATGGCAAAGACTGACAAAAGCAGAATATTTGCAAAGCGGAAATTATTATTTGATTACAGGTACAGATTTCAAAGGTGGAAAAATAGACTTCTCTTCTTGTGTTTATGTAAGTAAGGAAAGATATGAGATGGACACCAATATCATTGTGCATAAAAGTGATGTTTTGATTACAAAAGATGGCACTTTAGGAAAGGTTGCATTTTTGCATGAAGAACCAGACAAACCGACCACGCTGAATAGTGGGGTGTTTAGGATTAAATCGGATGTATCAAAAGTTTATCCTAAATACATTTACCATTATTTTACTTCAAAAAATTTCACTGATTTTGTTGAATCGGTAAAAACGGGATCAACAATTCCCCACTTAACTCAGGAAGGACTTGTGACATTAGACATTCCTTTACCGCCAGTTAAAAAACAAAAAGAAATAAGTGATTTACTTGATAATTTTGAGTTTTATTCATCAGACCTGTCACAAGGTTTACCTAAAGAAATTGATTGTAGAAAATCTCAATATGAATATTATCGCGACAAACTATTAACGTTTAAGGAGGCTGAATAATGGCTCAATATACTGTTATTTCTCAATCTAACGAAGAAACCGTAGTAGCAGAATATAAGCCTGCTATGACTCGCTCTGATGGATATCAAAGCGAAGCAGCTCTTGAAAAAGAGTTCATTTTGATGCTCCAAGAACAATCATATGAGTATTTAAATATAAAAGAAGAAAAAGATTTAATTGTTAATCTAAGAGAACAATTATCTCTTTTAAATAATTATGAATTTTCTGATGAAGAACGGAGACAAATCTTTAATAATTACATTGCTAAGCCAACAGCAGGTATTAAAGAGAAAACTCAAATAATTCAAGAAGATAGTGTTTTTCCTTTAAGAAGGGATAACGGAGATACAAAAAATATCAAAATTATCGATAAATCAAATATTCATAACAATAAATTACAAGTAATTAATCAGTATGAAGTTAATGATGGCAACTATAAAAATAGATATGATGTAACAATTCTTGTTAATGGACTTCCACTAGTTCACGTTGAACTTAAAAGAAGAGGAGTTGCATTAAAAGAAGCATTTAATCAAATTAATAGATATCAAAGAGATTCTTTCTGGGCTGGGTGTGGCTTATTTCAATATGTTCAAATATTTGTAATTTCAAACGGTACAAATACAAAATATTATTCAAACACAACTAGAGAATCTCATATTAAAGAACAAAATAAACCATTAAAAACAGAAAGAACAAGTAACACATTTGAATTCACTTCTTTTTGGGCTGATGCTACAAATAAGATTATTCCTGATTTAGTTGATTTTACTAGAACATTTTTTGCTAAACACACATTATTAAATATTCTTACAAAATATTGTGTATTTACAGCAGAAGAAAAGTTGCTTGTCATGAGACCTTATCAAATCGCAGCAACTGAAAAAATACTTAATAGAATTGAAATAGCTACAAATTATAAAAAGTATGGGTCAAGAGATGCTGGAGGATATATTTGGCATACAACAGGTAGTGGAAAAACACTAACTTCATTTAAAACAGCTAGACTTGCTTCTAAACTTGATTATATTGATAAAGTAGTTTTCGTTGTTGATAGAAAAGATTTAGATTATCAAACAATGAGAGAATATGACAGGTTTGAAAAAGGAGCTGCAAACAGCAATACTTCAACAACAATTTTAAAAAGGCAATTAGAAGATTCAACGTCTCATATTATCATTACAACAATTCAAAAATTATCGATTTTTATCGACCAAAATAAAAACCACCCAATATATGATAAGAAAGTTGTTTTAATTTTTGATGAATGTCATAGAAGTCAATTTGGTTCAATGCATTCAGCAATAATTAAAAACTTCAAAAAGTATTACATTTTTGGATTTACAGGTACTCCAATTTTTGCAGTTAATAGTGCAAGTGGAGGAAATCCAAATCTAAAAACAACTGAACAAGCATTTGGTGACAAACTTCATACATATACAGTTATTGATGCTATTAATGATAGAAATGTTTTACCTTTCAAACTCGATTATATTAAGACAATGGACGAAGATGAGGATATCGAAGATGAACAAGTTAAAGATATTAATAGAGAAGCAGCGTATAACGCAAAAGAAAGAATTGCTCTAATTACAAAATATATCTTTGATCATTTTAGTCAAAAGACTTATAAAAACGAAAAAACTTATGTTAAGACAGTTATTACAAACGTTAATGAAGTAGCAAGAGGAAAAGAAGAACAAAGAGAAAAGATTAGATTAAGTGGTTTTAATTCAATTCTTGCTACATCATCAATTGAAGCCGCAAAACTTTATTACAGTGAATTCAAAAGAAGGAATGACTTAGTTGATTCAGTTCATAAACTCAAGGTAGCTTTAATCTATTCTTATGGGGCTAATGAAGATTTAGGTGACGGAATTTTAGATGAAGAAAATTCTGAAGATACATCAAGACTCGATAAGTCATCGAGAGATTTCTTAGAAGAAGCCATTCAAGATTATAATGAGATGTTCCAGACTAATTTTTCAACTCAAGGAGACGGATTCCAAAACTATTATCGTGAACTTTCTTTAAGAATGAAAAATAGAGATATTGATGTTTTGATTGTAGTTAATATGTTCTTAACTGGATTTGATGCTACAACATTAAATACACTTTGGGTTGACAAAAATTTAAAAATGCATGGACTTATGCAGGCTTTTTCTAGAACAAATCGTATTTTGAATAGCATCAAAACCTTTGGCAATATTGTCTGCTTTAGACCATTACAAACAAAAGTAGAGGAAGCAATTTCTTTGTTTGGCGATAAAGAAGCTGCAGGAATTGTTTTACTTAAAACATTCGGAGATTACTTTAGCGGTTATGATGATAAAGATGGAAAACATCATGCAGGCTATGTTGAACTTATTGATGCGTTGCTTGAAAATTTCCCATTATATGATCCTGATATTGTGGGTGAGCAAAGAGAAAAAGAATTCTTAAAACTCTTTGGCCAAATCTTAAGAATGAAGAATTTGTTATCTTCATTTGATGATTTTGAAGGAAAAGAAATTTTGTCAGAAAGAGATTATCAAGATTATATAAGTAGATATTTAGATTTAAGACAAAACATCATTAAATCTAATGATGAGGCTGCAATAATTAATGATGATATCGTATTTGAAATCGAACTAATTAGACAAGTTGAAGTTAATATTGATTATATTTTAATGCTTGTTACGAAATATCATGATTCACATTGTAATGATAGAGAAGTCCTTATTTCTATTCAAAAAGCGATTGATTCATCTCCAGAATTAAGAAGCAAAAAAGCTTTAATTCAAACCTTTGTAGAAGGAATTGTTGATGCTAATGATGTTATGGAAGAGTGGCATAAATTTATTGCTGAGAAAAAAGAAAAAGAAATTAAAGAAATTATTGCCGAAGAGAATTTAAAAGAGAAAGAAACTAGAGAGTTTATATCGAATTCTTTAAGAGATGGTTTTGTTAAAACGAACGGAACTGATTTAGATAATTTACTTCCTCCAATGTCTAGATTTGGAAATAATAATAGATCGGAGAAGAAGAAAAGCGTTTTACAAAGAATTTTAGATTTTTTCGATAGGTTCTTTGGAATTAGTGAGAATTAAATGAATTACTTTTATCTTAAGATACGTGATTATTATCTTTCTTTGATTAAAGACGAAAAGAAAAAGCATGAATATCGACTAGGAGGAAAATATAAGGCACAGATAGGCGATATTTTTGTTATTACATCTAATAAAAATAATTTAGATTTCATTAAAATGGAAGTCGTTAAAGTTGAACATTATAAGAGTATCGATGATGCAATAGATAAATATTGGAAAGATGATTTTGGAGGTTTGTTTGATTCTAAAGAAGAAATTATAAAAGAGTTTGGCAAATACTATTCTTATGATGATATGAATACTTTTGGTATTGATGTTTTTTCGTTAAAGAAATTTGAAAGAAATTTCAAAGGTGCAAAATATTTGCTCGATACAAATATTATTATCGAAAGAGAAGGGCTAAATAACGTTCTTAAGGATGTTGCGCTGCTTTATAAGACTATAGAAAAATTGCAAGGATTTAAATACATTCATGGCGTTACCAAAGAAGAAATTAATAAATATAAAGATGAAGCTGTTAAAAAATCAATTTTAGTTAAATTGAATTCATATAATTTACTTTCTGATTCAACAATCAATGATGAATATTTTAAAAAGATTATTGGTATTAACAGTTCTAAAATCAATTCGATTAACGACGATAAACTTTTATATGAAGTTTATAAAGGAAATGTTGATTACTTTATTACTTCAGATAAAGGAATAATTGAAAAAGCAAAGAGATTAAGAATCGATGAATTAGTCTTAACTCCCGAAGATTATTTAAACAGCATTAATGCGCTATATCCAAAACTAATCGAATATGATGTTCTTTCTATCAAATTATCAAAGTTTAAGGATACTGACATTAATGATGAATTCTTTAAAACATTAATTGACGATTATCGTGATTTTGGCTTTCTTGATCGGTTCAAGAAAAAAGCCGAAGTCGATGTTTATACTTTTAGATTTAAAAACAAATTAGAGGGGTTTTTATATTTAAAGATTGAAGATAGAGGTGAAGATTATTCGGATATACAGCCAATATTTAAAAAATGTAGAAGGCTAAAGATTGGAACTTTTAAAACAAGTTATAAAAAACTTAGATTAGGTGAAAGGTTTTTAAAAATCATTTTTGACTATGCTGTTAAAGCTAATGTTGATGAAATATATGTAACGATGTTTAAAAATAAAAGAAAAGATGTTGATGCATTAATATCTTTAATGAAATTACGGGGATTTAAAGAATGGGGAGTCAAAAAAAGCACAAAGGAGATAGTCCTTGTTAAAGATATGAAACACTATGATTATACTAAGGATCCAAAATTTAATTTTCCACTTGTAAAAGATCTTGTATTAGTAAAGAAAACATTTTTACCTATAAAGGAGATTTATCATAGTAGACTATTTCCCGACTTACATACAAAAAATGAATGCGCTGATTTATATGATTTTGAAGCTTGCCAATACGCAATTGAAAAAGTTTATGTATGCAAGAACTATAAATACGATGTTAATCCTGGAGATGTAGTGTGCATCTACAGAATGTCAGATTACAATAAAAAATATAAATCTGTTACAACTGGAATTGGTATTATACAGGAGATTATAGTTGCTAATGATGATAATGCTTTAATAAATGAATGCAAAAACAAAAGTGTATTTTCTGAAAATGAACTTAAAGAGTTTTATAATAATCGAATTTATAGATATAATGTAATCGTAAAGATTCTGTTTTTAAAAGCGTTCGAGAATAAAGTTAATCGGAATGATATGAATGAAAATGGGATTTTAAATGATAATGTTAAGCCAATGCTTGGATGTTCAATTCCAGATGAAGAATTTTGCAAATTATTAGAATTGGGAGGCACAGAAATGTAGTATGAAAAATAGAATTATTATTTCAATCAATCCAGAATATGTTGAGAAAATTCTTTCTGGCGCAAAGAAATTTGAATATAGAACTAAAGCTGCAAAAAAAGATATTGATAAAATTATTATCTATGAAACAACTCCAATTAAAATGGTTGTGGCAGAAGCTGAAATTTTAGATGTATTAATAATGAAGCCTAATGATTTATGGGAACATACAAAAGAATATTCAGGTATTAGTAAAGATTTTTTTGATGAATATTTTAAAGGCAGAAGTATTGCGTATGCTTATAAAATTGGAAAAGTTACGAGATATCCTGAACCAATTGAATTATCAAAATATGGCATTAAATCTGCGCCTCAATCTTTTATATATTTAAAGAGTTAATATTTTAAGAAATATTCGATAAGTTGCGATATTTACTAATCTTTAAATGGCAATTATGATATTAGCAATTTAAAGATTATTTTATTATGTAGATTTATATTTAGAAAATAAAGTCAATGTGTTTATATACTTTTTGTTTTAAATACTAGATAATATTAATATAAATATTAATCTTGATAAAAGGTAACAATATGGGAATCTTTGTAGCTATCATATTTTATATAGTAGAATTAAGTTTGCTTTTTTTGCTTGCTTCGAAAATTAGAAGATATAAAACTTTAACGCTTAAGGATACTGTTGCTTATCCGCTACTTTTAGTTGCGACTTTCCTTTTGATGGTTTTTACTAGATTAATTTATCTTAGTGATATGAATTTTTGGGATATCACAAAAGATTCTTTTAGTGATGCTTTTGATATTATTAAGCTTTCTTTTAATAAAGATATGCTTGCTTTACTTAAAGAAAAAGATATTGCTATTTTAATTGCTTATTATGGAGCTTACTTAGTTTCATTTGTTGCTTTAACAAGTTTAACAATTTATTTAATTTTTATTGCTATAAAGAATTTTTCTCGTTTATTAAAAGTAGTAGCAAATGGAAAAAAGATTGTTTTAATTTTTGGTTTTAACGATGATGCAAAACAAATGATTAAAAATTTTAAAGACAATAAAGTTAAGATGATTGTCGTACTTGATAGTTCAATTTTAGCTAAAAGAGTAGATGAAAAAACATTTATCGATCAATTTAAAATTAGTTTTGTTGAGTATCCATATAAACTTAAGAGCGATTATATTAAAACTATTACTAAACTCACACGTTATAAATCTAGGGAATATACAATATTAACTTTTTTTGAAGATGATAAGAAAAACGATGAGTTTTCTAGTGAAGTTATAAGATTTTTAAATGATGAAAAATTGAATAGAAAGAACGTTAGATTTATCATGTGTGTTAATAATGTTCAGGATAAATATATAACAAATAAGATTTATGATCCTGTAAGTAATCTTGATATCACAAAAGGAAAATTAAGAACTTTTAATAAATATAATCTTAATTCACTTTTAGTGATGCGAGATTATGACTTTGCCGGATTAATTAGAAACTTAGAAAACGATAATTTGCATTTTATCAACGATGATTGCACTATTGAAAATGCTGATATCCATGCATATTTTTTAGGTTTTGGAAAAGTAAATCAAGCGATGCTTAAAGACACATTAATTAATAATCAATTTGCTAGAAAAGTTAAAACAGAAGAAGGAAAATTTACTCTTTCGCCTTTAGAAATAAAGGTACATATTTATGATGAAAATATTCGTTTAAAAGCGATCGATTTAAATAATGGAATTTTTAAATATAATAAAGCCTCATTTAATCATAATGAATATTTAGATTTACCTAAAGATTATATTTCTAATGTTGATTTTCATTTAAATACTAATATTGAAGATAGAGATTTTATTAATTCGATTTATGATGAAATTAAAAATAGAATTAAAGAAAACAAAACTAGACAAATTAATTTCTTTTTCATTTCTTTAAATTCAGATATGTATAACTCTTTGATTGCCGATGCTATAAAGAAGAGTTTATCATCTATAGAAAATGCATTTAATTATTATTTTGTAAGGAATGCTATTGGTGATCCAAATCTTAATAAAGCTAAAGATATCATTTACATGGGACAAGTAAAAGATATTTTCTCTTATAGAAATGTCTTGCTTAATGAAGTATATTCACAAGCAAAGTTTGAGCATTATTTATATCAAGGAAAAGAGAACGAAGACATTGAAAAATTATGGCAAGAATTACCAAAAACTAAGCAAAAGTCCAATATTTATTCAGTTTTATCTTTAAATTTTAAAGCTCATCTTTTAAATTTAAGCGAGAATAATTATAAAGAAAAATATATTAAAGATGATAATAATGACATTAAGCGTTTAATTACGCCTAGTGAAAAATTCTCTGCTAGAGATGTTTTAGCTTTTATAGAACACGAAAGATGGAATGCTTTTGAACTTTCTTGTGGAGTCTTACCATTAAAAATTTCAAGTTTCTTAAAAATTAATGAAAACACAAAAGAAGGCGAAGATGCAATAAACCAAATAGAGCCTAACTATCATTTATGTATTGCCTCCTCTTATGGGTTAGTCGAATATTATGAGCATTTTAATAAATATAAATTTGGTGGAGCAGATGTAATAAAACGGGATTATACATTGATGGATAATTTTATTGCTCATAAAGAAAAAGCTAAGGAAGCAAAGGAGGCATAATATGTACTCTGTTTTTATTGCTTATCATGGTTCAAATAGCGAACTTGGAAGTGGAGCTGTTGCGCTAGAACTACGAGAACTCTTATCTAGAGAAAATTATAGATATAGACCATATTGTGGTCCAGAAACTGATGAACATAATTTTCTTGAACATATGAATGTTGTGATTCCTCAATCTGAGCTTTTTGTTTTAATCATAAACGATAATGTTCCTAGAAAAGAAAATGGAGCTTTAGACATTGATAGATCGTATTATTTAAGTGAAGAAATTAAATCATTTAGAAAATTAATTAAAAACAAAAAAAGAAATGTTAAAGATTTTTGTGTTTGCTTTTTAAGTAACAAAATAAAAAACGAGGCAAAATATGGATTTGTTAAGTCACTACTTTCTGAAATTGATGAAGACGATACTTTATATAATGGAAATCACGATTACATTCATTCTTTTTCTCAAATTGTAGATTGGTTTAGAAGCAGAACAAATTCTAAACTTTATAATCAACCATTTTCAATTAATTATGTTCCAATACCTATGCTTGAAGAAGAAGTTAAATCTTTAGCTCAAAAAAATAATTCCTCAAAAGCATTACTTATTGAAATGAAGAAGGGAATGGGAAAAACTACATTTATAAAGCATATTAGAGATGATCTATTTCCTAATTCTTCAGCAGCTTTATTTTTTAATAAAGATGAAGGATATTTATCAGTAGGTAAATTTAAAAAAGATTTTATACCTCAACTTATTAAGAAGAATGAGGAAACTTTCTATTTAGATGATTTCGGATATTTTAGTATTACGTCTTTTGCTAAATATCTAAATAAAATTAAAGAAGAATATTATAAAAATGAGACACTTGTGATTTTGCTTGATTCAATAGATGATGCAAGGCTTGTTAATGGAATCAATCCAATATTAGAATTATTTAGTGATTTAAGTCTTTATGATGATGGAATTATTTTTGTCATCACTAGCAAACTTCCTGAAGGCAATCTTAAATATAATAGATATATATCTAATTTTATCGATAACTTCAAAGGTAAAAGAATTACAGTAGATGAGAATAACATCGAATATTTAAGATTCTTATATCTTTATTATAGTGGTAGATTTTATGAAAGTTTTAAAGATACAGATTTAGAAGTTGATGAACTATTTGAAAACGTTAAACCTAAAAACATTTTAACTTTCTCTTTGATGTTTTATATTGCTAATTTATATCTAGAAGAAAACAAAAATAAGTCACTTGAAATTGTCAAGTCAGTTGAAAACGCTTTAACTTATTATTATGAATATTTAAAAGAACATAGTGAGGCAAGCGAAGATTATGAACGCTCAATGGCAGCCTTATATTTACTTGCTATATCTAACAAACCTTTAACTTATGATGAACTCGATAAGATAAGTTTGAAAGTCTTTAATTTCCTTGTCTCTCCATCTCTTATTAAATATAAAGATACTTTAGCAATTCTTGTTGAATCAAGTTATGATTTGACTGGCAAAATTAGATTTAATATTAAACATGAAAAATTAAAAGAAATGATCATCTTAGATAGCGCTAATAAAAAATTTAAAAGTGATATTAAAGGCAGCATCGAGTTTACTTTTATGGGGCTAAATTGTCAAAAGAAGCTTTTAGATTTTATTAATGAAAATATTGAAATTTCTTATTTATTTAATTTTTATTATGATTTATTAAATGACGAAAAAAGGCCAAAATTGATAAAAAACATTGCTAATTCAATATCAAATTTAAGTTGGGGCGATAAAATGAATCTAATAAATAAGGAACAATATTTTTTAGAAAAAGTAGTTTCGCTAGCTGAATTTAAAAATTTTGATGAAATTTCTAGAGCAAAAATTTTAACGCGAATTGGGATAGATGAGCAACTCATGGAATATAATTTTGATTCTATTCATCATTTAGAAGAAGGTTATTGGATATTTAGGCATCATGAAGCTCTACTTACTGATTTAGAAAAATATTCTTATTTAGATAATGTTGCTTCATTTGCAAATATGGCAGTGCGTCTTGACTCAGACTATTCAACAATAGGTCTATTTAAAAAATCATATAGATTATCAAAAGAACTATTTGAAAAAGGAATAGTTCCTTTAAGAGATCATACAAATACGATTCTTGCTTATGGAAATGTTGCTGATAATTTCGCTCAAAATTCAGCGCTAGATTTAAAAATGATAAATGAAGCTAAAGAAATTTTATTTAATTCAAAAGAAGATATAGATTTAGGTCAAAGAGGTTGGTATTATCAACGCTTATCAAATTATTCATATTGTGTAAAAGAATTTGATAAAGTTCACCCTTATTTATTGAAATCTTTTGATGCATATTTATATGCCTTTGAAAAAGCACCAGAAAGTTTCTATTTTGGTAATCTAGTCCAAGTTTCAGGCGCTATTATTAGATCAATTAGTGAAGAAAATATAAGTGTCGAAGAAAAAGAAGCAAAAATTAAAGAAATCGAAAATAAAATTATGACAAATGCTAAGAAAATTAATTTCAATTCAGTAGGAGTTTTTGCTTATTTTTATGATTCAATTGGAATGTTTTATGAAGCAAAAGGTAGTAAAGAAGTAGCGAGAGAATATTACGAAAAAGGATTAAATGGAATTGAAGCTTTAAAACAAAAAAGAGTTGTATTAACTGATGAATTAAATAAAGCTAGAAATTTATTGTTAAAAAAGATTTCTTCTCTTGAAAATGAAAAAATTGATGATAATAATCATGAAATTTCTCAAAGTATAGTAGAAGATAAATATCTAAAATTAAAATACAAAATGCTTGATGAAGTCATTTTTAAAGATGATCAAAATAACTTAATTAAAGGTGAAATTGTAACAATTGATAGATATGGTAAAGAACCATTTTATGAATATGATATTGAAAATGGAAATATGCGCTATAAACACGTAAATTATCAATCGATTGTTGATTATGATGAATCATAATTGTTAAATAGTATTATTAAGGTAAGATATGAACGAATATGTAATTACTTATAATTATAAAGGACAAAGAAGAACTGAACATATTTTTGCTATGTCACCAGAGGAAGCAAAAGACTTATTTAAAGGAAGACATAGCGAACCAATATCTAGTTGTATATTAGCTAAATATTCTACAGATAAAAGATAGTGGATTTTTAAAAGTATAAAATTATAAAATTTCAATTTTTTGTCACAAAGTGAACCAAAACTGGTTCATTTTTCATTTTTATCGGAAAACTTAGACCTTTGAACTCCTCATATTTAGTGAAGGCTACTTTTTTGAGCAAGCGAAAGGAGTTCAAAAATGAAATACTACGCAGTAATAGATACAAATGTTATTGTTTCAGCTTTATTAAAAAAGGATTCGATACCAGGACAAATAGTAAAAAGAGTTTATGATGGAATAATTATTCCGCTTATTAATGAAGAAATATTAAGTGAATATTTAGAAGTAACGACAAGAAATAAATTTGATATTTCTAATGAAGAAATAAATAAACTAATAACTAGTTTTAAGAAAGTTGCGCTTTATGGGGAAAAAGAAAAAGTATTAGAAATGTTTATAGACCATGATGACATTGTTTTTTATGAGATTGTTATGAATGCAAGAAAAGAGCGTGACGCATACTTAATAACAGGTAATATGAAACACTTCCCAAAAAGAAGCTTTATTGTAACACCTAAAGAGATGATAGATATAATTGAAAAAGAAAGTTTTAAAAGATGATATTGTAATTACAATGTCATATATTATAATTAGGTTAGGGAGGAAATAATTATGGCATTAATTCAAGTAAGAGTTGATCAAGAATTAAAGGATAAAGTAACAGAAATTTATGATGATATTGGATTAGATTTATCTACAGCAATTAGATTATTTTTAATTAAAAGTGTAAAAACAAAAGGACTACCATTTGAAGCAAATAATTTAGGGGTTGAAGTTGAAGCACTTAGAATATTAAGAGCTATTCAAAAACATTCTGAAGAAAAAGGATTATCTAAAATGACTCTAGATGAAATAAATGAAGAAATTCGCCTTGCTAGAGATGAGCGTAGAGCTAGAGAGGCTAAAGAGCAAGAGGTAAATAACAAAAATCAATAAATTCTTTTTAAATTCAATTATTTGTCATAAAGTGAACCAAAAATGGTTCATTTTTCATTTTTATCGGAAAAATTAGACCTTTGAACTCTACTTATTAAGTGAAAGGAGTATTGCTGTTTATTTATCACAAATTTTACTAGTCGATATAGAAATTTAATTATGCAGAATAATAAATATGACGAAAATATTATAAAAGCTTTAAAGCAATTAAAAATCCCTCTAAAAAATTTTAAAGGGAACGATGTGTATTTTGATAAAGATAAAAGAGGTGAAACAATTTATGAACATATCGCAAATAAGAATCATCATCTATATGTAAAGGATATTGTAGAAATTCCTAAAATTCTGTTAGACAAGAAATCGAGTAAAAACGATAAAAAGAATAGGCAATTTTGCAATTATATAGGTAAAAGAGGTAAGAAAAAAGAGAAAGCTAAATATTTAAAAATAGTAACAAGAGTAAAACAAGTAAACAAAGAGTTTATAATTACGGTTAATTGAAATTTAAAATGCACCAAGTCTTTGAAATATTAAAGAAATTAACTTTTGAAAGAATAATTTTACTTTTTGGTGCATCCAATAATACTAAATATTGAATTTTTCATAAATTTGAAGGCAAAAAATGGTAAAAA
>JAFUEZ010000017.1 GCA_017470115.1 Bacilli bacterium
TATCGCTATTTTTATTACTTTGCAAGAGTTTGAAATACTAAATTCCTATTTACATAAAGAAAAACTCCATTAAATAGAATTTAATCTTTCAGACAAAATTTTAATTCTAAAAACGGAATTTAGTTTTTTAAGTTACAAAAAGAAAAATAAATTAACATCAGATTACTTTTAGTAATATAATAATTTTATGAAATTAGAAGAATTACGTTTAAATAGCACTGCTACTTTAGAGACGGACACAAAGCCAAACCTTATCACAGCTATCGCTACTTCTGTGTTAGTTGGAGTAGATTTAATTGTCTTACTATTAAATGAATTCAGTGTTTTTAGAATTGATAAACCAATAATGAGAATATGCATGATTACTGGGATAATCATCGCATCTTTGCCTATTGTTTTAGGTTTTTGGAAAAAGACATCCTCAAAGCCATGGCTTAAATATTTGTCAATTTCACTTATCTCAGCATTAGTATTTTTTGAATTTTCTATTTTAAATATTCATGCTTCCTTTTTAACTGTTTTACCTTTGATTCTAACTACTCAATATAAAGACTTAAAAGTTACTTACATCGCTATTGGTGGTTCAATTGCAGCAACACTATTTGCTCCATTAGTTGGTTATGGGACAGGTGTGTGGGGGCAAGATGGATTCTTCTCATATTTAGCACAAATTTTTTCTAACATTGAAGCCACAGCTTCTTCTGCTACTAGAGATACTGGAAAAGATCTATTTGAAATCCTTTTATTCTTTGAACTTCCAATGACCTTGATAATTGTTTCTTTCTCAGTTGTTATGGTTATTACAACCAAAAACAACATTAAAGGTTTAGAAAGTCAAATCAATTATCTCCATCTAAGTAGAGAAGATAAATTAACTGGTTTATTAAATCAAAGCTGTTATCAAGAATTAATAAATAATGTTGAAGATGATTTCAATGTTGGTGTTATTTTCTTTGATATCAACCGTATGAAAGAAATTAATGATACAAAGGGACATAGTTATGGGGATCTTCTCTTAACTAGATCAGCAAAAAGTATCGCTAATGTAGTCGATGAAAATTCATATGGATTTAGAATTGGCGGAGATGAATTCTTATTAATTTCAAAAGTTAATTCAATCGATGAGATAATTAAGAAACAAGAAGAATGGAAGAATTCACTTTATTTAGTTAATTTAGAAAATAAAGAAAAATTCATTGGTCTTGAATGTGATATCGCTTCTGGATATTCATTCGGGAATATCAAAAACATTCAAGGTCTCGTTAGAGAAGCTGATGAATTCATGTATAAGCAAAAACAAAACATTTCAAGATGAAATTAAAACGTGATTCAAATCACGTTTTTTTATGCAGCTAATGATATAATCGCAACCCCTACTGCCAACACATAAGCATAACTTAGTGATAAGAAATATAAGAATTGTGTTGTATAATCGACAGCTAAGTTTCTTGGGCCTTTGTGTGGATGATAAAAAAGTAAGAACGGAACAAGAACTATAAGTAAACCATTTGTTCCAATTCCCATTGAATTGAATTTAGAGTTTCCTGTAAAGAATAAATCAATAGTCCAAACAATGATAACAATCGTACAAATTAAAATATTCTTTAATAAAATAAATCTATTTCCATTAAGATATCTTGTACCAGCTTCTTCTCCATATTTCTTTTTAAAGAATAATCTTAAGAAGAACAAACCAAATAAATAACCAACGGCCAAGATAGTAAATGATAGACGTTCAGAATTAAAGAAATATCTAAACCAAGCATTGCTTACATCCATTCCAAAGAATACATCTCCATGGAAAATTAAGAATGCAACAATTAAATAAATAACAGGTAATATAGAAAGTGATCTATAAATGATTAATCCTTTTCTAGATTTGATGAATTTTGGTGTGAAGAAAAGGAAAGCCATGATTGCAAAATAGCCTCCAACACTACCAAATGGATTTGGGATAAAAAAGTAATTTAATGTAAGAGAAATCAAGTTTTCACTACTTGCAAATGATGACATAATAATCGCTTCAATATAATAAAGAACTAAAAACAACATCATATACATGAAAACGTTTCTCAAAACACGTTTATCATCCATAAACAGGTCAAAATCAATAAAATACAATAAGAACATTCCTAGCATCTGAATCGTCAAAAGATCACCATTAGCAAACTTGACCGCATCACTAGCGAAAGCTCCTAGTTGCGAAGCTAAAATAACAACTCTAAATGAGCCAATTGCAACAAATGCAATACCTAATATTTCCATGAAAGTTTCAGGAAGGAATGGAATAAATTTGATATCGGTTTTAGGTTCTTTTGGCGCAACATTGCCAACAATTAATTCATCACCATGTCTAAATGAGAAAACTTCATTCTTTCTATATCCATAAATAAATGCGTATGCTACACCAAATATAGATGCAGCGCTAAAAACAACAGAGAAAACATGTAATAATGCAAAGCCAATACTATATTTACCAGCTTGTTCATCTGCATATTTATATTTCAAAGCAACATCTTCTACAAAATCTAAATCAAGACTTGTTTTATTCTTTATTAAATCAGTAAAATCATCATTCAAATCGCTAGTATCTAAAAAACTCTTTACAGCATTATTTATATTTTCATCAGTTTCAAGAGATGTTAATTCATATGTTCCATCAGTCTTATAATTTGCATAACCAAAACCAAAATAAGAGTCTTCATATCTAAAAACTTCATAGCGATAATTAGTAACTCTTTCATCATCTACAGAATCATAATTCAAAATTACTCGATAATCATCGGACCAAAAATAAACATCAAAATCTAAATTATAATCATATTCATCATTACTTGCAGATATTTGAATAAATTTTTCATTATTATTTTCTGTATCAACAGTTTTCTCACTTATTTGCGGATATTGGAAACTATTAAAAAGTGAGAAATCATATTCATTATTTTCGATAATTTTTGCTTTTAATTGAACAATATCTTCTCCTAAAAATTGTTCATAAGCATCAACTGACCATCCAATACCAACAAGCCCAACAACAGTTGAAACAAGAAATAAAGATGCTAATCCAATTAAAATGCCTTTAACAATTTTATTTCCTAAAAGACGATAAATAAATTGAACTATTTTATTTGGGTTTTTTTCTGGCAATTCAGTTGGATAACTTCTATCCCCTTCTAGATAATAATTAAAATCAATACCTAAATAATCATTAATCTTTTTAATTTCTTTAGCATTAGGTTTAATATAACCGTTTTCAATCAAAGCATATTTAAAATAAGAAATGCCTAATTCATGAGCAAATTTTATTCTCCCCATATCTCTTTCTTTTCTACATTGAAAAAGATAATAATTGTAGGAAAAATTATATTTCATTTCGATTTGTTGAACTAATTCACCCATGCGATTTCTCCTTCAACAAAATCTTTTCCATCTTCGGTTATATCTTGAGGCACTAAATAATCACCACTATGGCGTAATAAACTTGCTTCTACTAATTCTTCAGATTCAATTTCATATAAATTTGCTTCAGGCATATAGAATATGATTCCATCATCGCTTTCCTCAGCAACTAAACTTGTATCAAGAACGCCTTTTTCAAATCTTGCTAACACTTTACCATCATTTTTAAATACAAAATCACTATTTGGTTTGACAGTAAATTCAAAATAACTCTCTGAAACCTTTGTTTCAGCTCTTCCCATATAATTAGAATCTAATGCTGAAATATGTGAAAGTAAAAGTTCTGGGTAATGTCCACTTGCTAAACTCTTAAAATTATTAAAGTTAATTAATGATGGTAAACATTCTAATCCTTCATTGCTTGCTGCAATTGCTACAACTGCTTCAACAACATATCTAAATAAATCTACTATTTCTTGAATATCTGCATCATCTAAAGTTGTTCGTTTTAATGCTTTAGTTAATGCTGGCTTAAAATCTTGCCAAAATCTCTTTCTATTATGTTGCAAATCAGTTAAAAGAACTTCGTTAGAATCACTTAAAAGAACATTCTTACCTACATTAATAGCAAAATCGATTAAAGAATCTTTTGGAGTTCCATTTTTATATATAATTGCAAAAATATCAGCTAAAGCTTTTTCAAAATTAGTCGAATATTCCGCTCTTGAACCTATTCCTTTGTTAGACAATTCATCTATGAAAGTAGTTAAAAATCTATTCATAGTCCAGTTATGTTTAACAGACGTTTTGAACATTTGATTAAAGATAAATTTATCTATTTGATATTCGCCTAAAATGGATGAATTTGGCAAATTATTATATATATTTTTTACTTTTTTGATGTATCTATTGAAATTAAGATCTGTTATTAAATCTGGAATATAGTGATCAATTCCATATCTAACAAAACCCCATGAAGATGGACCTACTAAAGAAACCATATCATTGATATTGATGACACAATGAATATTAGAATAGCCATCACCTTTTTCAACAACTTTTTCTCCATCAAATGTTGCTATTTTTCCTGCAGGAGTTTCAAAACAATATGCATAAAGATCATCTTTAGTGAATGTGACATCATCACTTATAATATTTTCATTTTCTAAAAGTCCATCATCTATTCTACCAATAGCAAGATTAGTTCCAGCTCCACCTCTTGAATAACCAGCTGCCCAAATCTTAATTTTGCCTTTTATGTTATTTTCTGCAATATACGATCTCAAAGTATCTAAATAAATATCCGATGCTTCTTTAAAACCGGTAGCAAAAGCCCCATCACCTCCAAGAGTGACATTACTGGCCCATTCAGCAAGATAGCCAGCACCTCTATTAGTAATTGCAATCAAGGTATAATCATCAATTTTCTTATTTGCTAAATAAACACCAAATGAATGAGTTGTTGGTTTTTTAACACCAAATTCATTGCTCTTATAGCCTTCAAATCCAATAACCTTAAAGAAATCTATTGCATTATTTGGTGAGTTCTCATAATCAGCGCCATTTGTTGCTGAAAAACCTGCTAAAGCTAAACAGGCAGATGATGCTGCTAAGTGTTCGTTATATTCACTAGCCGGTTCAGAAAAATAATCCTCATTAAAGTAAAATGGGTACTCTACTCTTTCAGCTGTTAAATATGAAGCAAAACCAATTCTTACTCTTTGATATCCGCCACAAGAAGTCACGATTAAAGAAGCCGTTGCAAATGGCAAAATAAACAATTTCTTACTTAAGTAAACACTTTTTTTCATAATTAATCGTACTTTTGCAGGGTTTTTAGGTGTCAAGTAATTTTACTTGACAGGATTAAATGATGATTTTAATGAACAAGTTCTATTAAAAATTAAATTGTCTTTTGTTGATAATTTATCGGTACAGAAATACCCAGTTCTAACAAATTGGAAGTGATCTCCAGGAATAGTGTTTTTAGCTTCAGCTTCGATATAGCCTTCTTTTACTTCCCGTGAATTTGGATTCAATCTTTCAATGAAAGATTTCTCTTCTTCGCCTTCAACTTGGTCGTAAACTAAGACATCAAATAAATTGAATTGAGCTTTTAAACCAGTGGCCGCATCAACATATTGAATTGTACCGTTTGGTTTTCTTCCATCAGGTGCATCTCCACCTCTTGTTGCTGGATCATATGTTGCATGTACTCTAATGATTTTGCCGTTTTCATCTTTTTCAACTGATGTAGCTTTAATAAAATATGCATTCATTAATCTAACTTCAGAATCTAAAGCAAGTCTTTTCCGTTTTCTATTTGGTTTTACTTCAACAAAATCTTCTTGGTCAATATAAAGCTTCTTTGAAAAATATATTTTATGGCTTCCTAATTCAGGATTTTCCATATTATTAAGTGCTGTTAATTCTTCTACTTTATCTTCTGGATAATTATCAATGACAACTTCTAAAGGATTAATAACTGCCATTAATCTATTAGCAGACATTTTTTGATCTTCCATCAAATAATGGTCAAGCAAACTAGCATCAATTGTAGAATTAATTCTTGAAAGGCCTGTTCCTAAAATAAATTCTCTAATACTTGAAGCAGTAAAACCTTTTCTTCTTAAACCAACTAAAGTTGGCATTCTGCAATCATCGTAACCAGTGACATATCCACCTTCAACTAATTGACGAAGATATCTCTTTGACATAACTGTATTTGTAATATTTAATCTTCCAAATTCATATTGATGTGGGGCAGGAACCATCTCACATTTTTCAACAACCCAATCGTATAAAATACGATGGTCATCGTATTCTATTGAGCATAGTGAATGAGTAATTCCTTCAAAAGCATCTTGTAAAGGATGGGCAAAATCATACATTGGATAAATGCACCATTTCGTGCCTTGTCTATGATGTGGAACATGTAAAATTCTATAAATGACAGGATCTCTCATATTAATATTTGGAGATGCCATATCAATTTTTGCTCTTAAAGTTTTTTCACCATTTTTATATTTTCCTTCTTTCATTTCTTCAAATAAACGAAGGTTTTCTTCAACACTTCTATTTCTCCATGGCGATTCAATACCAGGTTCAGTTAAAGTGCCTCTATATTTTGTTGTTTCTTCAGGAGATAAATCGTCAACATAAGCTAAACCCTTTTTGATGAGCATAATTGCTTTTTCATAGGTTTTATCAAAATAATCACTGCCAAAGAAAACATTGTCAGGTTTATAACCTAACCATTCAATGTCTTTCATAATTGCGTCAACATATTCTGCACCTTCATTAACAGGGTTTGTATCATCAAATCTTAAATTTGTTGTACCATGAAAAACTTGAGCTAACTCAAAATCATTAATAATGGCTCTTGCATGACCGATATGCAAATAGGCATTTGGTTCAGGTGGAAAACGTGTTTTAACTGCACTAACTTTTCCTTCTGCTAAATCTTTTTCAATAATTGTCCTTATAAAATTACTAATCTCTTCCATGGTACTAACTTAACTCCTTTTTTAAAACGACTTATTAGATTTATAAAATCTAATAGATATATTTTATATCATTTAGCTAAATATTGTCATAAAAAATAAAAAGCACCAATAACTGATGCTTTCATTCTTTAATATTTAAGAAAAAATATTTGGCTTTTGCAGGGTTTTTAGAAAAATTTCTCTTTTATGAACCTATATAAAAATGCAAAAATTAATATCACAATTGTAACTAAAATTATAGTTGCACCAGATGCCCAATCTGCATAATACGAAATAGTGAGCCCACTTAACATAGCGAATACTGAAGCAATCACACTAATAATTAACGTAGTCTTATAACCTTTTTTGAATTGTAGAGCTATAGCTGTAGGTAAAACCACCATTGAAGAAACAACAAGTGAACCAACAATTTTTGCTCCCACTGCAATCGTTATAGAAAGTAACAAAGAATGGATAAAATTATATGCGTTAGTTTTGATGCCACTTGTTTTTGCCTCATCTTCACTATATAAGCATGCAAAGAATTGTCTCGAAAACACTAATGTAAAGGTTAAAACTAAAATAGTTAAAGCAATTGTTGCAATTAATTCATTTGTCGAAATCAAGATAATTGATCCAAATAAGTATGAATCAAAATTACTAGCTTTAGCATAATTGGATAAGATTCCTGCAATTCCAATCGCTGTGGAAAGCACGACAACCACGCCAATTTCACTAAACTTAGAGAACTTCTTTCTTAACAATTCAATAATCAAAAATGAAACGATACAAATGATAACTGAAACAAGTAAAGGATTTAATCCACTTACCAATCCAATAGCAACTCCTGCCATTGAAGAGTGAGCTAATGCGTCACCACTACTTGATAATCTTTTATAAACAATACCTGATCCAATTAAAGGTAAAGAGATGCCAAGAAGAATCGCAACCACAAAGGCGATTTGCATAAAACTATAAGTTAACATGATGATGACCTCTCTTTAATTCTTCTTCATATGGAATGATTGAACCATCCTCAATAAAATATATTTTATTAGCAAACTCTAAATCGTCTTTATGATGAGAGACAAATAAAATAGACACACCTTTTTTATTAAGTGAATTAATCGTATGAATCAATAATTCATGACCATTTTCATCAATTCCTGCATCAGGTTCATCTAAAACAATAAGTGATGGATTTGAAATTAATGCCTTAGCTATCTTAACTTTTTGAAGTTGACCACCAGAAAGTTCACTAATAAGTTTGTTTTTCAAATCACTAAGTTCAAATTCTTCAAGAATATTATTTAGCTTTTGCTTTTGTTCTTTTGAAAGAAAAATAAGTGGTTTATTTTTTACAAAACCCAAAGCAACTACTTCTTTTACAGTCGCTGGAAAAGAAGCATCGTTTAATGATGTTGTTTGAGAAACATAACTAATTTTTCTCTCATTTATCTCGATTTTTCCCTTTTGAGGTTTTAATAATCCTAAGACAAGTCTCAAAAAAGTAGATTTTCCTCCACCATTTGGACCTAAGATTCCAATAAATTCTCCATCTTTCATTTCAAAAGATACATTATTAAGGACTTCATCAGTATTGCTAAATGCAAATGATACATTTGTTAGTTTAATCATGAGTTACTCTTCCTTATCTTTTCAAAATTCTTTTTCATCAACGAAATATAATCTTCTTTACCAATATCTTTTTCTTCAAGACCTTCAAGTGTGTAAAGAACATCTGTTTTAACTTTTGCTTCTTCAGCTATCTTTTTAGCGATTTCTGGAGAAACTAGTTCTTCAGTAAAAACTGTAGTAATTTTATATTCTTCAACCGATTTAATTATTTCTTCAATTGTTTTTGCACTTGGCTCTTCCTCAGGTTCTAATCCATTAATATAGATTTGTTCTAATCCAAATCTTTCGCACATATAACCGAATGCAGCATGAGAAACAACGAGCTGTTTGATTGTTAGTTTTTTAACGATGTCTTCAATATAATTAACTAATTCATCAAATTTCACCTTCTCATTTTGGTAATTGTTCTCATAATAATCAGCATTATTTGAATCAATCTTTGATAAATAGTTTTTAATATTTTCCATCTCCTTAACTGCATAATCAGGATTAAGCCATACGTGTTGATCTTCAATTCCGTTAATTTTACTAGTTTTGATTCCTTCAGTTATTGCAAATACTTTTTCACTAGCTTCTTTTGGCAAATTATCGATCCAAGATTCCATGCCTAAGCCATTTATAAATACTCCAGCTGAACCACAAAATGCAGTAATCTTCCTAGCGGTTGGTTCAAAATCATGAGGCTCTAATCCATTTGGCGTTACATTAACTACTTCAAATTTATCTCCTGCTATTCGACTAACTAAATCATAAGAAGCATAAAAAGTGGTAAAAATTGTCTTTGAATAATCTTTACATATATCACAACTGCTTATTGTTGCTCCTAGAGCAAATATAATGAATAAATTCTTTAATTTCATCTATACAAATAATGCAAATGCAAATCGTTTGCATTTATATAATATACTTATTTTTTTGTTTTTCAATAAGAAATCAGTATAATATATAAAGAATTATGAATGATGAAATTTTTACTAAGCATAGTTTGAAAAGAACACACTCAAGAATTGAAATATTAAGTGTTCTTGAAAAATCTCAATCCCCACTTACTGCTGAGGAAATTTTTAAGTTACTCAGAAAAAGAGATGTCGACTTATCAACAATCTATAGAACATTAAATTCATTTGTTGATGCAAACATAATTAAAAAAGAGATTAACAATAATAAAGAAAATATTTTCTCTATTATAAAAGAGGAAGATAAACATATATTAGTTTGCACAAAATGTCACAAACGAGTCGAGATTGCTGGATGCCCATATCATGAAGCAAATGAAAAAATCGAACAAGAGACAGGTTTCCTAATCAACGATCACACAACTGAAATATATGGAATTTGTCCAGATTGTCAGAAAATAAAACTATAATATTCGAATAAAAATCCTACAAAACTGCAGGATTTTTTAATTTATTTCTTCTTTTTTGCTTCTTTTTCTTTTGCTCTCTTATCATTAATTGTTTGCATCTCTTTTTCAGTTATGAGCTTACAATTATTTTCTTCTGCCCATTGAACACAGCCCTTTAAAACTAATGGTAAGAAGATTCTTGGCACCTTAACAAGCATCCTTAATGCATCATCTGTAAACTTAACATCTGTTTGTAATCTATCAGCTGCATATCTAACTGAAGCAACACTTGTTTCTCTCATTGGTAGTAATTCTGGTCTTGGTTTGACAAATTTTGCACACCAGAAATTTTTACTATCTCTATATCCATAATCAACCGGAACTCTAGGGAAGCCGTTTGCTTTAACGCCTTCAACAATTGTGTTGTAATACTTTTCTTTCATCAAAATCTTATCAATTCTTAAAATGAAATGAGCTCCGAATTTAGAAGTAATTCCATTGAAATCATGATATGGTTCAGGATATCCATTCAATTCACCAGGTTTATCATTTTCAGCATGATCAAGTTCTTTCATCCATGTACATTCGATTGCTTGGAATGATTCGCTTACAACTTTAGGGAATTCTTCATTTGGATTCTCTTCTTTCATCAATCCATCTTCAAGATGAAAAATACAGCCCTTCATCTTCTCTTCTGTTGTATCGCCTGGCCAACCCATCCTAACAGCTTCCTTAAAATATTTTTTATCATCAGGTATAAAATTAATTACACATTTTCCTGTTCTTAAAATATTTTGTGCTGTATTTGATGAATTCCTACACTCTAATAACATCGCATAATAACCTTTACCAGCAATATAATATGGCGCAACAAGTGAATATGGGCCTAAATTTGTTTGACCATTTTCAGATATTGTTGAAATCATAACTACTGGCATTGGAAAAAATAAAGATGTTTGATAAAAATTGTCTTTCGCATCAAGTTTTTTAAAACTACTCATATTTATACTCCTATCGTTATATATTCTATCATTTTTATTCTAAAAATGAGGTCAAAAAATTGAAATTACAAAATGTTCAAAGTTATAATTTTTCCTATTCTACTTTGTCTGTGCTAAAATATTGAGCGAAAAGAGGAAATTACTATGAGATTAATCAAAACAGTACCTATCACACTTATCACTGGATATTTAGGAAGCGGTAAAACCACTTTAATTAATCATATTTTAAAGAACGCAAAAGGACATAAAATGGCAGTTATTGTCAATGACATTGGAGAAGTCAATATTGATGCTGATTTAATTCAAGCAGGTGGTGTTGTTGCTTCGAAAGATGATAACTTAGTTGCTTTATCAAACGGTTGTATTTGTTGTACTCTTAAAAAGGATTTAATTAATCAACTCGCTGAACTTGTTAAATCTAAAAAATTTGATCACATTTTGATTGAAGCTTCTGGCATTTGTGAACCAGTACCAATTGCTCAAACAATTACTTATATGCAAAATGAATTCAAAAGACAAAATCTTCCAGAATTCTATAAACTTGATGCAATCATCTCAGTTACTGATGCATTAAGATTAAAAGATGAGTTTGGTTGTGGTGAAACACTTGAAGAAGCAAAACGTGGCGAAGAAGATTTAGAAAATTTGGTCATTCAACAAATCGAATTCTGTGATATTGTCTTGCTTAATAAAGCATCCGAATTAACTGATGAAGAATTAAGAAGAGTCAAAATGACAATTAGAGCTATTCAAGATAGTGCACAAATCATTGAAACTGACTATTGCAACATCGACATTGATAAATTAATCGATACAAATTTATTTGATTTTGAAAAAGCCTCGACTTCTGCTGCTTGGATTAGAGAATTTGAAGATTGGAACACAGATGTTGAAGTTCATGATGATGACGATGAAGACGAGGAACATGAACACCACCATCACCACCATCACCACCATGGTGTTGAAAATGAAGATGAAGGCACAGCTTTAGAATATGACATTAATACTTTTGTATATTATAGAAGAAAAGGATTTGATGAAAATAAGTTCAAAGATTGGGTTTCAAGTTGCGATAAACACAAGATTATAAGAGCCAAAGGTATCTTATATTTCACTGGAGATCCAGATTATGTCTACCTTTATGAATCCGCAGGAAGACAAAAATCACTTGGCATCAACGGAAAATGGTATAGTGCTCAAATGACTAAAGAGCAACTTGAAGATTTAGTCAAAAATGATGTTAGTTTTGCTCACGATCGGGATGAAACTTACCAAGATAAATTAATTAAATTAGTCTTTATTGGTCAAAATTTAGATGAAAAAGCAATAAGAAAAGAACTTGATCAAATCTAAATTCCATAAATACATAATGAAAATCGTGATTTGAATCGCGATTTTTCTTTTGCACCTTACTTTCTTTTTGTTCAATTTTCACGAATTATATTGAAAAATGAACAAATATAAACGATACTATATACATCGAGGTTTTTGTATGAAAGTTTATTGTGGAAATATTCTTAGTGTTAATCAAAATGATGATGTTTTCAAATATCTTGTCGAAGACAATGAAAAAATCATCTACGTTGGAAATGAATTACCTGAATCATATAAAAATGCAGAATTAATTGAACTTGGCGACAAGGCATTAGTTCCTACTTTTTGTGATTCTCATCAACATTTTGCATCGTTCTCAATCTTTAATGCAGGTTTAAATGTCATGGATTGTGAATCAAATGCTGAGATGATGGAAATGATAAAAGAATTTGTAAAAAAATCAAAAAGTAAAACCATTATTGCTTTTGGTGCATCACCTTATTCAGTAAAAGAAAAAGTTTTACTCTCTAGAGATCAACTTGATCAAGTTTGCCCTAAAAAACCAATGATGGTTGTCAAATATGATGGGCATGCTTGTATCGTAAATTCTCTTCTATTAAAGAAACTCGATAAAAAATTGAGAACTCTTAGAGGATATCATCCTGATACTGGTGAAATGAATCAAGAAGCATTTTTTGTTGTATCTGATTACATCACAAATTCAGTTTCAATTTTCAACCTCTTAAAGCAAATGCAAAAGGCAGCAGACTTTCAAGCAAAACGAGGAATTGGGTTAATTCATACTGTTTCTGGAGTTGGATTTTTGCTAAATCTAGATATCACTTTTGAGAAGATTTTTGGAAAAAGCCTGCAGAACGGCCTCCAATTGAGAGTTTTTTCACAATCAATGAATCCAAAAGTTGCTATGAGAAGACACTTACCAAGAATTGGTGGATGCTTTGAATGTGCGCTTGATGGATGCTTTGGAAGCCAAGATGCAAAACTGAATGCACCATATGAAAATGATAAAAACAATACTGGCGTTTTATATTATTCAGATGAAAAAGTTACTGAATTTTGTAAGAAAGCAAATAGAGCTGGGCTACAAATTGAGATGCACGCTATTGGTGATGCTGCCTTTGATCAAGCAACTCGTTGTTTGAAAGCAGCTCTTGATGATTATCCAAGAGAAGACCATAGACATGGCATTATACACGATTGTTTACCTACAAAAGAAGGTATTGAAATTTGTTCAAAATATCACATAACCATGCCTGTTCAATCTGCCTTCATTGGATGGAAACAAGAACCTGATGAATATTTAGAAGAAATATTAGGAAAGGATAGAACTTCCACTTTAAATCCCTTAAGAACATTCATTGATAATGGTATCATTCTATCTGCTGGTAGTGATGGACCATGTACTACTCCTGATCCAATTGATTGGATGTATAAAGCTTGCAACCATTCAAATCCAAAAGAATCAATCACAATTCAAGAGGCATTGAGAATGTGTACATATAATGGATATTGGACAACTTTTGATGAAAAAGAAAGAGGTTCATTAGAAGTTGGAAAGTTTGCTGATATGGTCATTTTAAGCAAAAATCCTTACCAAATCCCACTAAAAAATTTAAAATCGATTGAAGTTTGTGAAACTATTCTTCAAGGTAAAACATATAAAGAACAACATCAAGGTGTGCTTTCGATGATATTTAAAGGCATCTTTAACAGACATAAAATTTAAAATATGAAAAAGAATTCATTCTACGTTTTAAGATTTATTAATCAATTTGGTCCATCGAATTTAAGGCAAATTTCTAAGGCTACTAATATTTCTTTAGGTTCGCTTTCTAAAATCATTAATGAGTTAAAAAAAGATAATTTAATTAATGAAGAAGGAATCACTATAAAAGGAAAAGAAGCTTTAGAACCTTTTAAAGTTCATAATGCAATTATCATGGCTGCAGGAATGTCAACTAGACTTGCACCACTATCTTTTGATAAGCCAAAAGGACTGTTTGATATCAAAGGCGAAATACTTATTGAAAGGCAAATTAAGCAACTTAAAGAAGCTGGAATTGATGATATAACAATTGTTTTGGGCTATAAAAAAGAATCCTTCTTCTACTTAGGAGAAAAATACAACATAAAAATATTAATCAATCCAACTTATGAAACTAAAAATAACTGTGAAACTTTATATTTAGCAAGAAATATATTCTCAAGAACTTATATTTGCTCATGTGATCAATATTTTACAATTAATCCTTTTAATAAATTTGAATATGAAACATTCTATACAAGTGTTTACGACAATAATGACAATATTGAACCAAGAGTTGTATTAGGTACAAACGATAAGATTTTAAAACTTGAAAAAGGTAAGAATGATTCTTACATTCTTTTAGGCTTTGCATTTTTTGATGAACGTTTCTCTTCTGCTTTTAAAAAGCTTTTAGAAGATAAACATCCAAGCGGAGAATTTGATAATTCATTCTGGGAAAATGCATTTGCTAAATATATAAATCAACTTCCACCAATGTTTATATCAAAACGTGAAAAAGGAACTATATTTGAATTCGATAATTTGAAGCAACTTCGTGATTTCGATCACAAATATATCGAAAATACAGAATCTTTAATCATGCAAAATATTTCTAGAGTTTTGAATTGTCATGAAGGAGAAATAATAAACTTTACTCCAATTCAAGAAGGTTTAACCAACACCTCTTATACTTTCATTGTTAGAAACCAAAAATATGTTTATAGACATCCTGGCGAAGGCACTAAAGAATTTATTTCTAGAGAAAATGAAAAAGCAGCATTAAAAATCGCTAGAGAACTTCAAATAGACCCTTCATATATAAAAATGTCAGCAAAAGAAGGATGGAAAATCTCTTACTTTATTGATTCAACTCATTACCCTGACTATTTTAATGAAAAAGATAATGCGATTGTTATCGCTAAAATGAGAGAATTGCATGACAAAAATAGAGTTGTTGATTTTGAATTTAATCCATGGAAAGGAGCATTATCTTTTGAACGAAAAATTAAGAAAATTCAATCAATTGAAATGCCTGATTTCATCGATTTAAAAACAAAAATTCATAAGATTTATACAAGAGTTGAAAAAGACGGCTTAGTAACAAAAAGATTATGTCATTGTGATACATATAAACCAAATTGGCTTATCAAAAACGATTATAGTAATGCAATTCTAATCGATTGGGAGTATGCAGGAAATGCTGATCCAGGCGTAGATGTTGGTTACTACATTGTTGATGCAATGTATGATTTTGAAGATGCAAAGAAATTTATAAAAGAATATTTGAAAGATGAATATACCCCTCAGCTTGAAGAACATTATATGAGTTATGTTGCAATTATTGCTTATTATTGGTTCGTTTGGGCTCTATATAAACAAGCAATTGGCTCAGTAATGGGTGAAGTTATTTACAATTGGTATTTCATGGCGAAGAAATATTCAAAATACGTATTAGGAACTTACAATTATGAATAAAGAAACGTTTAATTTGTTAATGAAAGTTTATGAAAAAGATTCATTATCTAATGAAGATATTTTATATCTTCAATCTTTAAATTATATCGATAATAATCATAATTTAACTGATAAAGCTTTTTCAGATTTAGAACCATATAAAGTTAAACGAGCAATCATTATGGCTGCCGGTTTTGGTTCAAGAATGGTTCCGGTTACTTTAACAACTCCAAAACCATTAGTTAAAGTTAATGGAGTACGCATTATTGATACATTACTTGATAAAATTTTAAAAGCAGACATTAAAGAAATATATATTATAAGAGGATATCTAAAAGAAAAATTTTATGAATTGAAATCAGATTATCCATTTATTAAATTTATTGATAATAATCTTTATAATAAAGAAAATAATATTTCCTCGGCTATGAGAGCTATTGATCTATTTGATAACACATATTTCTGTGAAGCTGATTTTGTGTGCAGTGGCAATGACATCATCAAAAAATACCAATATAATTCCAATTATTTAGGAACAAAAGTTAATTCCACTGATGATTGGTGTTTTGATGTAGATAAAGATGATGTAATTCATAATTATCGAAAAGGCGGAACAAATTGTATCCAAGCTTTTGGCATCTCATATTGGAACAAACAAGATGGAAAATTACTCCAAGAAAAATTAAAAGAAATGTATAAAGATGAATCGTCCCATAATGATTTCTGGGAGATGTGTATGTTCCATTATTTCAAAGAAGACTTTAAATTAAAATGCCGATATTGTAAAAAAGAATCAATTGTTGAAATTGATTCTTTCGATGAACTTTGTTCAATTGATAAGTCTTATTTAAACTACAAAAACTAAATATTTATATTAAAAACCTTGCAAAACTCAACTAAATCCAATATTTTTCAGTTGGGTTTTTCATTTCGATATTCAATATATTTTCATCGTCTTTTAGCATCTCATAAATATGAGCAGCAAAGTTAATATCATGAAGAGAAATGCCAATATTATATGCTAAAATTCTTTCTTTATCGTTTTCTCTACCTGGTTTTAAACCATTAACAACTTCAGCTACCTCGGCATATTTTTTAAACTTATCGAAGTTTTTGAAATGGCAAACGTGACCAGTATCATCTGCATAGACTTTATCAAAGAATAAATCACAATTCGTAAAGCCTAATGTATGAACAGGAACGACCAAAACTCCTTCATCAAAGTCATCATCATTACAGAAATCTTTTGGAGCATAAGTAACACAAGAAATAACGACATCGCTTCCTTTTATTACTTCTTCATAAGTATCGACAAATTTCCAAGTAACATTTTTATATTCTTTAAATCTTTCATAGAATAATTGTTCATCGTTTTGGAATTTGTATAATTTAACAATGAATTCTCTATCTTTATTTAATTCAAGAAGTGTATACATTACTGATCTAGCAACATTTCCTAAACCAATCATTCCTATCGTTTTAAAATTTTTCTTTGCTAAAAGCATTATTGAATGAACTGCAACTGCTCCAGTTCTTAACGCAGTAATCCAATCAGCATCCATAAGAGCCAAAAATTCACCACTTTTAGCATTCAAAAGAAGTAATTTTGATTCTAATGATGGAATTCTCTCAGGATATCTAGTAACAACTTTTACACCTTCATAATCGGAATTTTCATTGTAAATAAAAGAAGGCATTACATTGCAGAAAACTCCTTCATAAGGTTTAATACTAATTTTTGGTGGAAGAATTGATTTTGATTTATTCTTGATCATTTCCACTGTCCAATTGTAATATTGGTCAACTGGAATATTTAATTTTTTAATATCTTCAAATGTAATTAGTTTCACAATCTTGCCTTCTAGATAAATTAATCTCTACTGCTACTTGATGAACTGCCTTGAACTCTTGCAACAAGTTGTAAGATCTTCATGATTAATTGTAAGAATTCCATAATAATATCGTTGATATATTGAATGTTATAAAGTTTAAATAATTCCTTCATCATGTCGATTTCTTCATCAGTTGCCATATTATCTTGCTTCATAATAAGACATGCTCTATCTTGTGCTTTCTTTTCAGTTTTAAGTGTCATAACCGAAAGAACGAAAGAGATAACATAAATTCCTAAACCTAAAGCAACAGAAATAATTGTAGCAACACCTGTGAAATTGAAGTAAATAACATCAATAACAACACCGATAAGAACGAGTGGAATAAATGCAAATGGACCAAAATACATTAATGGTGTCAAAATGATTCTAGTTTTCATGTCTTTATCGCCTTCTTTATCAAGAATAGCTAAACATGATTTTTGAGCACCAATTGCAAGTGATGTAATACTTGGTTTCTTTGTTGTTAATCTTCTAATTCTAACTTTTTTGAAATAGTGTGAATAACTATTACCAAAAAGTAACGAACCCATAACAGAAACTCTTATGTGTTGAAGTCCGTTTTTATCTAAAATTTGACGTGCGGCTTGTTCACCAGTGAGTCCTTTTGAATTCATTTTACGATTGAACTTAAAGTATTTGATTGATAACCATATAGAAATAACTACTGAAACAGCTGCAACCACAACGATTAAGCATCCGACAACGAAAATGGCCCATTGAATGGCTGGTGAAACATTTTCAAAAGCTTCAATGTTTTCAAAGAAAGGTGGCATAAATTTTCTCCTTTATATTTATTAATAATAGTATATATTATTTGTTTAAAATATTTAATTATATTTTAAAATCTATTACAAATAGATTAATTTCATTATTTAGCGTTATTATCGTTAATTTTATGAATTAAAGAAATCCATTGAGGAATAATATTTTCGTATGAAAAGCTCTTTGAACTTTCATAGGATGACTGTTTCAAACTTATAAGTTCATTTTTATTAGACAAGACTTCAATTATTTTATTGGCAAAATCTTCTGCATTTTCAGAGTCGATTACAAATCCATCTTCACCATTTTTTGAAATCTCATAAACTGTATCTCCCCAGTTTGTAGAAATTACTGGCGTAGACATGGAATTTGCTTCAGCTTTAACTAATACTAATCCTTCATATTTAGAAGTAACTAATAATAAATCGCTATGTAATAATTCATCTTTAATGTTTGGAATTGGCTCATGCAAAAATACATTTTGCTCTAGGTTATACTCTTTAATTAGATTCTCCATTTTGAAAACAAGACCACCATTTCCATACATATCAAGTTTGAAATCTAAGCCCTTATTCTTTAGAAATTTTGCAATTTCAATAGCAAATAGAGGGTTTTTTTGTTCAACAAACCTTCCTACAAAGATAATTCTATTACCATAATTCGTTGTATCAAGAGTAGGTTCAAAACGAACTGGATTATAAATGTACGTTGATGCGTCTTTTAATTTCTTTCTTTTGCTACTAACTATATCAAGAGTTGTTTTTGATAAAAATACTGAATAATTTGGCTTATGTGAAAAACTCATAATAATCTTATTTCCTGATGAGAAAAATAATCTAGAATTAAAATGATAATGATAGATGGCTTTAATTCCTCTTGGAGCAAAATAATATGAATCTCCGCTGCTACAAATTAAAACACCAGGATCTTTTTTTATAATCTTTTTTACAGCTCTTTTATAATGACCTCTTTTAAATGTATAAGTTAAAAAAGTATTCCAAAATAATTTAAGCCTTTTACCTCTTTGCTTATTGTGTTTATATTCAACAGAATATTGATCTGCTCTAATAACATCGTGAGGAATATTCAAGCTAATAATCTTAATTCTCTCATCAAGTTTATATACTGGATCTTTAACTATTTCACTTGAAACAATCAAAGTAACATCAAATTCATCACAAAGATGGTTGGCTAAACCTACTGAAACCATTTCAGTACCACCAATTTCATCTAAATGCTGAATCCACCAATATATTCTTTGTTTTTCCATCTTATAAATTGTGTGATTTTATATATTCTTCGTATCCAATTGTTGCTGAATAATGTTTTGCTAAATGTAATGGAACTCTCTTATTTTCTGGAGGAGGTGTCATATAATCTCCATAAATCCAAGAAAGATAAGCATCGTAATTATGAGGTAATCTGACTTTTAATCCTTCAAAAACACCATATACTGCTTCACCTTCCCGCCATTCTCTTAAAGTAATTCCACGTTGTCTTGAACTAGAATGATAGAAAACCCATTGTTTACATTCGCTTGTTTTATATTTTAGATATCTTTTCTCTTCGTATTTGTTTCTCCAATGACCAACATTTGTCCAAAAGAACATATATGCATAAATATTAAGTAAGATATCTTTAAACCAGCGTTCTTTTCTTATCTTACGACGCTTAGCATACATTCTCATCATGTAGTTATTGTGCCATCTCCATCCAATTTGATGTACTAACTTTTTAGGATCTTGTGGTTCTTTTGAGATTCCATCAAGTGGGAAAATATCAAGCCATAATCCATGATTCATTCTTATATTTCTAAAAGCAGGCTCAATGTAAGTTGTTGATGAATCTCTCAACTTTGCATAATTCCACATATAATGTGGATCAGATTTGAAAGTTTGAACAAAGAACTTCTTATCTGAAAAAGCTTCTTGCTTTAAATTAATGAATTTTTCGTAATCTTCTCTAGGCATAGCAACATCAACATCATCATCCCATGGAATAAAACCTTTATGTCTAACTGCACCTAATAAAGTTCCACCTAATAACCAATATGTAAGATTGTTCTCTTCACATACTCTTACAAATTCTTTTAATAATTCAAATAATTTTTGTTGAAGTTCATTCATAATAAAAAGCCTTTTTAACTATTGAATATTTTATCATTATTTCAATCATTAAAGCACCAATAAACAACAGCGAAAAACGAATTGTATAAAATTTAATTGTATACAATTGAATTTTTATACTTAAAAAATACACATTTATATGAATTAATGTGTATTCTTTTGACTTACATATTTAATTAATCTTTATAAATTGGATCTACAATTTCACCAATAACAATAGGTATACTATGCCGATTATTATCGACTCTAACGTTTTTATTAATCTCAAAAAGATATGGATGATCAAGATTCAATTCAAATCTTTTATATTCAGTTCCTGCTGAAGTTGCTCTCTCGCCAGAAATAGTAACTGAACACGAATAGAAACCTTCATAATTGAATTTCATTTTTGAGAATTGCATTATGTAATCAAGATAAAGATTCGAACCATCATTAGCCTTAACAAGTCTTTCTCCTGCTCCATTTTTAGTAATTACAGGTAAGATTCTTGATAACGCTTCACGATCTAAAGCAATCTTATTATCCAAAGAGAAATATGGCGCCTTTATTGAAACATCATGGAAATTTGTTTCTTCGAAGCTTTCTTCTCCAGGATATTTTATTGAACCTTTTTTAATTTTATAATTCTTATTTAAAACATCATTTAAAATCGATGAAGGCATAGCGTTTTTATCATTTGGTAAGAAGAAATCAGCATTTAATAAACCAATTCTCATATTAGAACCATAGAAATTCTCATTTTCATAAACCTCAGCAATTTGAGATTTACCAATATAATCGACTTTCTTTAGTGTTGATCCAAATGAATAATCCATCTTATGGTTACCTGATTGATATTGTTTTTTATATGTATCAATTAATTCATTATCAAAATAATCTAAACAATAGAAAACAGACATTGCGTTCAATGCGCATGGGTCTCCAGGTAATTCAATTTTAGGAGTTGGCAAATTCTTTAATCCATAGTCTCTAAGATATTGATTAGCTGTTTCATTAGTGAGAGCTTCAAAATACATGGTGGCATCATAATAATGCTCTAAATCATAGTATAACTCTTCATCTTTATCTTTAACTAAAGATACATAATCAGGATTTAACCATACCGAATTAAGGTTGTACCCTCCGTATAATTTATTATCTGTTTTATATAAAGTGCCCAAAGTATCGACTAATTCTTTAACTGAAGTTCTAAGTTCACTTACGTTATCAAGTTCAAGATAAGACAAAACATCGTTTCTTGCAGCATCATTGGAAATTGCGCCAGTAATTGCAAAACAAATATATGCATCAGGAATCGAAATACCTAAACTTTGTTCATTTGCTGAATTATTTACTTCCATCATTAATGAAGTAAATTTCTTAGCAAAAGAAACATATGAATTATATGTCTTTTCACTAAGCGTTACAGTATTTGTAGTTGAGATTTTATTGTTACTAGGTTTTGTTAGTTGGTTCAAACCTAAATTTGACTGACAAGATGTCACACTTAGTAAAAATAAAACTGGTAGCAATGTCTTATACTTCATATTTATTCGTCCTCTATTTGAATATTACCTTGTATTGATAAAATTATCAATATATTATAAATTCAATTGTTTAAAAAGCCTGCAAAACTCAATTATTTTTAAAAATTAGTAGTTTTCTAGTAGTTTTTTGCATACAAAAAGGAGGTTTATACCTCCTTATTATCGCAAGCTATATATTAGAAGAATCTACCAACAATATCCTTACTTGCGGCGCATGAATCTTCCATATCACCGAATGAAATAATTTCACCAGCATAGAATGTATTCTTTGTACCTTGTAATGCTTCTAATTTATCATACCAACCATCAGCATAATCTTTAGCTGAGACGTGTGGGCAGTAATAAACTTCTTGAGCATATAATTTTTCTTTGATTGGGAAGCCAACTTTTGCCATATCTTCATCCATCATCTTTTGGACATCATCATAAGCGACATCTTTAGATCCTGTATGATTTCCTAAAGCATAAACTGTAGCTGGACAATCTCTATCTAAATATTGCCATCTATTGTAATAAACCATTGCATGTCCAAGTCTTTCTGGAACCATGTTTTCAACCATGTAACCAGAGATATTTGGTGATTTGCCTTCATCAAATGTAGCAATATAATCGATATATCTTTCGTGTATAATCTTTGAGAATAATTCTTTTTCTTCTTCTGTTGCATCAGCATAGTCTTTGAAGTAATCAAGTGGCGTTGTGACGATTAACTTATCAAATTCTTCAATCTTTTCGACACCGTCTTTTCCTCTAACTGTGACTAAAACTTTGCCTTCAGGTCTTTCGACTTTAACAACTTCTGTTTCTAAAATTGCAGGATGTTGTAATTTTTTATTAACATGTTCGTAAATTTCTTGTGTACCATCTGCCCATGTCCAGAGTTTCATATTAACAAACTCTAATGCAGTTGTAACATCAAGATATTTCATAACTAATGCTGCAGGAATTTCATCAAAATATCCATAACCAAATGATGTAAATGGAGCAATCCAAATTCTTTGAACTTCTTCAACACCATTAAGCTTACAGAATTCTGAGAATGGTAATGCTAAATCTTTAAGATTTGGGTTAGTACCATTAATATAATTTGGGAATGAGTCTTCTTTTGTGGCTCCACAATATCCATCAACACCTTTTGAAATACCAAAGTATTCACCTTTAGCAACACCAATATGACCATAACAATCGTATCCTTTATACTTTGTTTGCATTAATTGGTTAAGTTTCTTCATTTGCTTTTTAAGTTTGAGTAACCCAAATAATTTCTTAAAGCTGAAGTTAACTTTTGGTTCAAATGGATGATCGATTGTTCCGTCGAGTTTACGGAATTCTCTTCTCATATTTGGTTCTTTTTCTTTCCAATCTGGACCAGTATGATAATATCCACCAAATTCTTCCATTTCGCTTACTGCATGATAAGTGATTGCACCCATAATAGCACCAGTTTCAAAGCTCTTTTCTTCTTCGACGCCATTATGTTTGACTTTAATTTTTGGTGACCAACATTTGCCACCGACTTTGTTTAACTTTTCATAGATTGTATAGTTTGTGTAGCCTTTCTTTTCAAGATACATTGCACTTGAAAGACCTGATGGGCCAGCACCAATGATACAAACTCTATCTTTATTATTTGCCATAATTTCCTCCAATAAAGTTTATTTAAGTTATACATAATTATTTTACTACTTTGAATCTTAGATTTCACATTTATTTGCATTTTGCTCACTCTTTTTAATAAATATTGCATTTTTTATAGCAATAAAGGCTCTTTAACCTTCTTAAGCAAATTAAAAGATTGCAATAATGCAATCTTTCAATAATAGATTTTTAAATCTTAATTATGTTGAATGTCGAAATAATCAACATTTGGGCAGCCTTTACCAGTATTGTCAACAACACTCAAAACAACACTATGAACGCCTTTTGTTAAGTTAGCTAAAGAGAAATTCATAACTTCCCATTGTGTAATATCAGCTCTTGCTGCTAAGGTTCCTGATAAGGATAAAATTTGAGAACCATCGACTGTTAATCTATAAGTTCTTCCCATGTCAATGTCGTTATTTTTCTTTCCTTCTGGTTGAGCAAATGCGCCTGAGAAAGTATAATTTCCAGTTTCTGGAGCATAAACCTTAAAGGTAGCTGTTCCTGAATTCGCTGTGTTTCCAGTTGAAGAAGCTAAGAATTTACCATTACTTGCATCACTTCTTTCAACAATTATACTTGCATTGTCACTGCTTTTTACCCAAGCTGATGTATCAAGATTTTCGGCTTCCATTCTAACCTTATTTTCTACATTAAGCTTTATGCCATGTTCTCCAACATCATCGCTGACTTCACCTTCACCGCTTCCGCTTGATTCGACACAATTTATATCGAAATAATCGATATTTGGATTTCCTTTTCCGGTATTAGCAGCAACAATAACTTGGAATGTATGTGATCCTTTTGTTAGATGAACATTATTGTATTCAAATTCTTCCCATTGAGTTACATCATCTCTTGCTGCAAGTGTTCCACTCTTCAATAAAACCGTTGTTGTGTTATCAACAAGTAATTTATAAGTTTTAGGCATATCAAGTGCATTCGCTTTTTTCTTTTCTGTTTGGACAAAAGCTCCAGTAAATTGATAATCACCTTCTTTTTGAACATCTAATTTAAATTCAGCATATTGACCACTAGCAACATTACCAGTAGCAGCGGCTAAGAATTTTCCATTACTTGCGTCACTTCTTTCAACAATCTTACTTGGATTATCGCTAGAAATTGCATAATTATCCAACTTCCAATTTTCTGCTTCAAAACGATATTCTTTTGAATCATCAACTTGCATTGTATAATCAACAATTGGACCTTCTGGCTCTGGATCATCTGGAGTTACTTGACCAGCTTCATATCCAGGAATAAAGATTTCTCTAATGTGTTCAAGCTTAGATTCGGCAATTCCTTTACTCATAAGCCATTTTTTACACTTATTTGCTTTTGAATTTCCTTCATAATTATCAAGTTTTGCCCACCAGTTCTTGAATTCACTATTGATATCTCTTCTACCTTGAGTACCGAAATTAGTAAAACAATAATCACGAGCAATATCTTTATAATCGCATCCAAGTAAAGTCATAAGTGCAAAGCTCATGATACCTGTTCTATCAGCACCAGCAGTACAATGTAAAGCAATTGGTGCCTCATCAGCCTTATCAATTAAATTAAATACATTAACGTATTCAGTTGCGAATTGCTCAAATCTAGTTGATTCAGTTCCTGATGGAATAGGGATTGCATTATAAGCTACACCATCAACATATGGACCATTGCATTGATTAGAATCTCTTAAATCAATTTCACACTTAATTCCTAAATCTTGAGTTAAAACTCTCTTACCTTCAGTAGTAATTCCATCTAGTCTAGCAGTTCTATAGTATAAACCTTGATTTAAAACGGCTCCTTCAACAAGGCTTGTTGGAACTCCACCAATATCTCTTGAGTTATCAACTCCAGGAATATCAACGTTTCTTGGTCCTAAATTATTTACTTGTAATGTTTTAACTTCTGCAGAAGCTAAACCAGCTTCACTTGATGCACCTCTATAATAAATTTTTTGGCCAAGTTTGAAGTTTTTAACAACTAGTTTTTTGCTTGTTAAATTCGTTACAGTTCTTGTTGCAGAGGAATCAAATTGTTGAGAATCAGAATATTGAATTACATAACTTGATGCATCTGCTAATTTATCGCTCAAATCAAGAGTATTTCCTCTTGGTCTAGATAAGTCTTGGACACCAGTTGCATAATTGAAAATGTTCTCAGGATTTGAATCAGTAATATAGTTATATTGAAGTTCTGTATGGAAATCATTTTCTGGTAGTTCTACTGATGGAGTTTCTGGTTCATCAGGAACTTCAGCGATTTCTTTAACGTTAAAATCAACATAATCAATATTTGGAGTACCGGTTGAAGTATTTTCAAGAACACTTACTTTAACAGTATGCCTACCTTTTGGTAATGTATATGTTTCATATGTCATTCTTTGCCATACTGTGATATCTTCTCTAGCTTTTAACGTTGCATCACCTGAAACTTTAACACTTCTATTTTCATCAACTAAATAGCCATAAGTACGATTCATATTTTCATCATATGTTTTCCACTTATCAGTTTGAGCATATGCTGCTGTCATTGTGATTTCAGCATTAAATTCAAGATTTAAAGTGAAAGTAAACGTACCTGAATAAGTAGTATCTCCTGTAGCAGCTGCTAAGAATTTGCCTCCGCTTGCATCACTTCTTTCAACAATTTTTGTAGGATTTGCACTTGAAATTACCCAATTAGAAATATCTGCATTTTCTGCTTCAAATCTTGTCGTAATGTTTTTGCCAGGATTTACAATTGGATCGCCTGATGGACCAGGTTCATCTGTTCCACCTTCTCTTTTAATGACAGTAATTGCCACTTTAGCTCTTTTTGCTTTATATGTAATAGTAATTTCTTTATCGGATTCTTCTAAAGGACCTGTTTTAGAAATTGTATATCTTGTAACTTCTTCTTTTGATGAATCGTTATAATTTGCATAAACGACCATTCCTGTAGGATCAAAAGTCTCTCCAACATAATATTGAGTTTTTGTTGGTGGAGTGCCAATTTCTATTGAAACGATTTTCTTTTCAGTTTCACCAGATGGCTCTGAAGGCTCACCTGATTCACCGGTTGAATTGCATGCAGTTAATAATGGCGCACACAAAGAAATACCAAGTAAAGCTATTGCAACAATTTTGATTTTACCTTTCATTGAAAGTCCTCCTTAATGCATATTTTTACATTAGTTTTTATTAGCGATATTATCTTGCTAACATTTATATTTAAATTAATATTACAACTTAATCTTTAAATTTTCATCTTTTTAAGTGTTATATCAATTTTTTTATAACTTGAAAAACTTAATTCCGTTTTTAGAATTAAACTTTGTTTTTCGGCATTTTCTCTTACAAATGTTATGTTTTATATGTCTATGCTTCCGTCGAAAGGAGGTCAACATATGAAACAAAAGCATATGACAAAAGA
>JAFUEZ010000018.1 GCA_017470115.1 Bacilli bacterium
CTTTATTAAAAACTGGGCAAAACTATAGTCAATCTATCTCTGATTAGTGCTTAAATCAGTGAATATTTTAAAACTTTATCTTTGATATAGTCTTTTCGTCGTGGACTTTAAGAAAAAAATACTTGATAATTGTAGGTATGATTATATTTAAGATTTTAATTTTAGTAGGTTGTTTATTAGTAGGATATTTTGCGGGAAGTATTCCTAGTGGCGTTTTGATTGGTAAATACATTTACCATATAGATCCGCGTGAAACTGGTAGCCATAATACTGGTGGAACAAATGTTGGAAGGACGATGGGACATAAAGCAGGTGTTATAACAATTTTGCTTGATATGTTCAAAATAATAATTCCTTTCTTAGCCGCATGGGCATTATTCACATTCTGCACTCCAGTAGTTGAATTTATGAGCGATGGTGATTATTCAATCAATGCATTCGGACAAGGCAATACTTTATGTGAGTTAGCTTATTATCTTGTTGCCACTGGTGGCTTATTCGGACATAGTTACAGTTTATTTCTTAAATTTAAAGGCGGAAAACTTGTTGCTTGCTATAGTGGATTCGCACTTGCAACATCATGGACTGCTTTACCAATATTTGCTCCAATATTCTTTATTACATTAAAGATTAAAAAATACGTTTCATTATCATCACTTGTGATGTGTGGAGCATTCGCTGTATTCTCTTGGGTCTTGTATGTCTTATTTATATTCTTTGGACCTGAGGTTCCTGGATGGTTTATGTTTACTCAATATGGACCTCATGCATGTATCTATTATCCAATCGTTGTTACTTTGAGTTACGCTTTAATGGTCCGGAAACACAGAGCAAATCTTGGAAGAATTAAAGACGGAACTGAAAGTAAGATTAAATGGATGAAATAAGCAATTAGTAGTTTTCTAGTAGTTTTCTAGTAGTTTTATAAAAGTGTGGAAAACTCAAAAACACTTTTCCACAAATAAAAAAAGAGCGATTGTTATCGCTTTTTTAATTGACAAAATTTGAAATCGCCTAATTTTGACCATTTTTTTCCACTATTACAATAGACAAAATAAAAATCTGCACTACTCATGCAGATTTATAATTGTTTTTTTAAATTTTTATTTGTTCTTATTAACGCTATTCATGATTTGTCTGATTTGAGCTTCACTAGGTTTTCTACCCATTTGTTGATACATTGCTCTAATCATTTTTTCGTTAATTGGTGGATTCTTTTCTAATTGTTTTTTGAAGAAGAATCTAGCGCCAAAGAATCCTGCTACTGCTCCAACTACAAGCGCTAATAAGCACCAGAGTAATACGCTCCACCACTCCATTACTAATACCTATTAAGCTCTTCCGTCGTAATCGCCAGTATCTGTTCTGACTAAGACAGTATCGCCTTCGTTGATGAATAATGGAACTCTAACAGTGTGTCCTGTTTCAAGTGTTGCATTCTTCATAGCTTTGTTAACTGTATCACCTCTAACTGCTGGTTCACATTCTGTAATTACTAATGCTACTTTTGCAGGGAGATTAATACCAAGAATTTCATCTTCATATGTAACAACTTCGATTTCTAAGTTTTCTTTTAAGAATTTGCTTTCCCATTGAAGTCTAACTGAAGGGATTTCGACTTGTTCATATGTTTCATTATCCATAAATACAAAAGCATCGCCTGTATTATAAAGAAAATTCATCTTCTTCTTTTCTAATCTGATTGTTTCAACTTGGTAACCACTATTTGCACTCATATCGGTGATGGCACCAGTTCTAACGTTTTTAACTTTTAACTTAGCAACCATTTTTCTCATAGCAGTTTTGTTAAGCAAAATATCCATAACTTGATATAAATTGCCATCTTCTGTGAAATAATTGCCTGGTCTTAATTCTGTTACGTTCATTTATCTTCCTCCGTTCATAAAATAATTTGTTTTTATTTCGTGTTCTAATGTAGTTTGTTCACCATGTCCTGGATAAACTATTAGTTTTGGATCTAAATTCTTTAAAATATTGAGACTTCCTTCAACTTGTTTTTGCTTTCCTCCTGGTAAATCGGTTCTTCCAATACTTCCTTTGAACAATGTATCTCCTGTAAAGAGTGCATTTTCTTTTTCGTATAAGAAGCAAACGCTACCTTGAGTGTGAAATGGTGTTTCAATTACTTTGAAGAATAGTCCATTTCCGAAATTAATTTCATCTTGATCATCAAGTAAATATCTATTTTGTGATTTTACTATGACTTGTTCTTCTTCTAGACCATTTAGTCTAGGATTTTCTAAGAGTTCGTTATCTTTTTCATCGATAAATATCGTGCAATTATACTCCTCTAAGAATTTATTAATTCCTCTAATATGATCGAAATGACCATGTGTGAGAAGAATTCCAGAACATGAAGTATGGTTTTCTTTAATATATTTGATAACTCTATCTTGTGTTGTTCCTAAATCTATAACTACGCAAGGGCCATTTTTAATGCCAACTACATATGTGTTGGCACTAAATTCATATCTATCGTTATCAAATCGAAAGACTTTAATCATTTCTTAGATTATTTCTTTTCTTTGAAAACTTGTACTTTTTGACAACGTGGACAATATTTTTTCTTTTCTAATCTGTCAGGATTGTTCTTTTTGTTCTTTGATGTGATGTATTGTTCTTCACCACAAACTGTGCATTTTAAGATAATGTTATCACGCATATTCAATACTCCTTCTAATCGTGGTCAATTTTACCATAAAAACATTATGGTTTCTATATTTTTTAACAAAGTTAAGTTATAATATTTACATGAATTTGAGAGAAAAGACAAAACAATTTAAAATTGGCAATAAAATTATCGGTGGTAATAATAAAATTTTGATCCAATCGATGTGCGACATTAAGACTTCTAATGTTGCTGAAGTTGCAAAACAAATCAACGAATGCGAAGCTCTTGGCGCAGATTTAATGAGAGTGAGCGTTTTTGATGAGGAAGATGCAAAAGCAATTAAAGAAATTAAAAAGTTAATCCATATTCCACTTGTCGCTGATATTCATTTTGATTATAGACTTGGAATATTAGCTATGGAAAATGGCGCTGATAAAATTAGAATTAATCCTGGAAACATTGGCAAACGTGAAAATTTAGAAAGAATAATCGAAGTTGCTAAAAAATATAATGTTCCAATTAGAATCGGAGTAAATAAAGGTAGCTTGGAGAAAGATTTGCAAGATAATAGCGAACTTTCTGAGGCTGATAAGCTTGTAGAAAGTGCACTTCGTCATATTAAGATTTTTGAAGAATATAATTTTAAAAATATAGTAATTAGCGTCAAAGCTTCAAATCCACTTGTTACATTGGATGCTTATAGATTGATAGCTAAAAAATGCGATTATCCATTACATATTGGTGTTACAGAAAGCGGATATGATGAAATTGGAATAATTCGCTCTGTTTCGGCTCTTGCACCATTAATTCTAGAAGGAATCGGATCAACTATTAGAATATCTTTAACGCATAATCCTCAAAAAGAGGTCAAAACTTGTGTTAGATTGCTTCATGATTTAGGTTTATATCCAAATTATCCAACAATTATAAGTTGTCCAACTTGTGGTAGATGTCAAGTTCACGATACCGCTTCTCTTGCTGATCAAACTTTAAATTATTTAATTGAACATAAAAAATACATAACTGTCGCAATTATGGGATGTATTGTTAATGGCGTTGGTGAAGGCAAAAACGCTGATATCGGTTTGGCTGGTGGAAAAGATACATTTATTCTATTCAAAAAAGGTGAAATTATTAAAAATGTGTCTCAACAAGATGCATTAAAAGAATTATTTAAAGAAATAGACAAGTTTTAAAACTTGTCTATTTTTCTATATCAAACCATTTTCCGGTTCTTAACATTTCTATTTCTTGTTTATAAGGCGAGAATTCACCAATCCAAGGTGTTTCAAGTATTTTTGGAATATCAATTAATCTTTTATTATGTGCAAATTGATATAAAGTATTAAAACCGATTGTACCTTTACCTAAATTTGCGTGCCTATCTTTTCTAGAACCTCTAATACTTTTTGAGTCGTTTAAATGAATAACTTTTAAATAATTTAGACCAATAACTCTATCAAATTCATCTAAAAGAGCATCACTATTAGAAAGATCATACCCTGCATCATTTATATGGCAGGTGTCTAGACAAACTCCAATTCTACTTTGATTTTTCACATGTTTAACTATATAAGAAATTTCTTCAAAAGTTGTTCCTACTTCGCTTCCTTTCCCTGCCATAGTTTCAATGCAAATAATTACATCGTTATCGCAATTTTCAATTGTTCTATTTAATCCATCAACAATATAATCTAAAGCTTCTTCAACAGGATAAGATAATCTCATTCCTGGATGCAATACAAGTAATTTACAACCAAAAGCAGCACATCTATTAATTTCTGATGTTAAAAGTTCGATTGAAAATTCTTCTTTTTCTTTTGATGTTCTATTTGCAAGGTTGATTAAATAAGGTGCATGACAAACTAGTTTATCTAAATCAAAATTATTCTCTTTTAATAATTTTATCGCCTCTTCGATTTTGCAATTTTCAATAGGTGTTCTTTTTGTATTTTGGGGAGCACCTGTATAAAACATGAGAGTTGTCGCATTATTTTCTAAGGATTCTAAAACACTTCCAAGATAAAAATCTGGAGCTTTCATTGATACATGTGAACCAATTAAGAATTTATCTTCCATTGCTCTTCTTGCTTTCTTCTATATATCTTTCGACTCTTTGTCGTCTTATATCTTTTTTAATAGATTCACGTTTATGTTTATTTTTGACTTTTTGAATTTCTTGTTTAACTTTTTTCTTATAGCCAGGTTTGACTTTTTTACTCTTATTTATGGCTTTGACTTTTCTAATTTCTGTTTCAAGTTCTGTATTTAGTTCTTTTTTGTGTTTCTTTTCTTTATTTGGAGCCTTATCATCGACAAAATCACCGTTAGCATATTTTAAATATTTAACTTCAAGACCTTGTTTTAATAGTTTGGTTGGCAAATCTAAAGAATCATAATCATAGAATACATATGATTGGCCAGTTTTATAATTTCTACCAGTTCTTCCTGCTCTATGGTAATAATATTCAAGATTATTTGGCAAATTAATGCTTAAAACATCTGAAACATTTTCAATATCTAATCCTCTTGATGCTAAATCGGAGCAAACAACAACTCTAAATTCATCATTTTTAATTCTTCTAAGCATTGATTTTCTTTCTCTTGCTTCAAGAGCGCCACTAATAATTCCAGATTTAATCTTATTTGAGTTCAAGAAATTATAAATTTCTTCGACTTCTTTTTTAGTGCTTGCAAATACTAATAAGAAATATGGTTTTTTAAGCTCGATAAATTTTAATAACAATTGTTTTTTATCTTGATGCTTTGTATTTATAAAATAATGAGTAACTGTTTTAGCTGTGTAATTTTGCTCGTTATTTGTCAAAACATAATCTGGAGAAATATATTTTTTCAAAAACATCTCTACCTTTTTTGAAATTGTTGCACTATAAACTTCTATTTGAATGTTTCTATTAATTTTTTCCAAGATTCCATCGATGGTATCAAAGAATCCTTCATCTAAAAGCATATCGGCTTCATCTAAAACAAATGTTCTTATTGAATCAAGGTTTACTTCAGTTTCAGACAAAAGTCCTTTTAATTTACCTGGGGTTGCAATTAATATCTCACATCCGTTAGAAAAAGACTTAATGTCCTTCAAATTATCTTCACCACTAACAAATAATTTTATCGATAGTTCTCTATATTTTTCGCTTTTAGCAATTTCCATTGCAAAAGAATATATTTGACGTGCTAATTCTCTTGATGGAGATAAAATAATTGCCTGTAGTTGCTTGTTAATTTGAATTTGATTGAAAATAGGTATTAAGAAAGAATGTGTCTTACCTGTGCCGGTTTCGCTTCTGACAATAATATTTTCATACCTTAAAGCTTTAGGTATTACAATTTGTTGTACCTCTGTTGCTTCAACATAACCTTTACTAGCGAGAATTTCGACTAATTGACTATCTAAATTAAATGCATTAAATTTCATGCTTGTAATTTTATATAATTTCAGTGCATTTTTCATTAAAAATGTTAGAATTAATGATATGGAAACGAAAATATTAGAGCCAGTTGGCTATTCAAAAGCTTTAGAAAATTTATTAAACATAGCAAAAAACGTTAGAAAAGAATACCCTAATGATCAAATTGTCTTATTAGGTGGTCTTTTAAATGCTGAAAGCGTAAAAAAAGAATTAAGCGATTTAAATATTAGAATTGTTGATATTCCTTTTGAAGGCTTTGTAGATTATGTAAATAATGCAGATTTTGATACATTCTTTTTGACTTCTCCTTATGGAGTCGATAAGAAAGTCATCAAAGCTTTAAAGAAACGTAAAATTAGATATATTGAAACGACTTCTGATTTAGTTAAAGGCAAGATTAACTTTATAAATAAATATGGAAGACATCATAGAATCATTTATGTATGTAACTTAAATACAGTTGAAGCAAATTATATTTTTAAAACTGCTAAACATCCTGTTATTTTCTACGATGTCAATAATTCATCTTTAGCAAATCAAGTCATTACAGAACAAACCTCTAAGCTTAATAGACCAAGTACTTATATCTTATATCAAAGCGAACTTGCTGGAACAAATTTTGATACGTCTTTAGAATACTTAAAGGCTATACTTCCATATGCAACAATTGCTGAAGACGTAAGCGATGAAAATGCAGCAAAGAAAAATGAACTTTTGGATATTTTGGATGAAGAAAATGACATTATTATTTTCGCAATGAATACATCTAAAAGAGATGAATATCTACTAGATTACTACCATTTATCTACTAAAAAAGTACTATATGCTGTTATTAAGGACGTAAATGAAGCTATGAACGTTAATATTCAAAATAAAAAAAGAGCCATCATTATTACCGATGGATCTCTTAGTAAAGAATCAATTGTGAATATTAGTTTTTACTTTACTTACAAATAAGTTTAGGCAATTTTTCTTGATAAACACAAATCACATTCAAGCTGCTATCAATCGATAGCAGTATTTTTTTGAATTGTTTCATAAATATCTGTTCTACTTCATGTGGAACATCTAAAAAGTTGTAATTATATATACAAATATCTCTTCTAGCGTAATGTGGAATGTCACCGCTAATAAAAATATCGTATCCTTCTTCTTTAGCGACTTTCCGCGCTCTTGAACCTCCGCCACCAACAATAGCTACAGTTTCTATGATTTCTTTTCCGCTATTAATCAAATGAGCGTAATCAAGGTCAAGTTTTTCTATTGCATATTTCGAAAAATCTTCTGCTTTCATTGGTTTAGGTAATCTTCCGCCTCTTGCCATAGGATAATTTTCAAGTGGTTTTATATCTTCTAAGCAAAGAGCTTCAGTTAAAGCGTCATTCATTCCATCTTTACAGGTATCAAAATTAGTATGCAAACTAAAAACAGGAATGTTTAGTTCTTCCATTTTGAGAAATAATTTATTTTTTTCTTCATCGTTTGACAAAACATCTCTTCTTTTCCCATATATAAAAGGATGATGAGTGATGACTAAATCGATTTTGTCTAATAAGTTTTCGTTTTCCATATATTCAAAAACAAATCTATCAAAATCTAATGCCAATAAAATATTATTTGTTTCATCATGAAATTTTGCAACTTGTAGCCCAGGATAATCGTATTCTGCAGCTGACTTTTTAGGAAATTTCTTACCTAATCTTGAAATTAATGATCTTGTATTCATAGCAATTCCTCTAATTCTTTTATCTCGCTTTTTAGCTTTAAAGCCTTTTCGTTTGTAGAAGGTATTTTATCGATTATTGTCATCTTTTGACTAATTTCATTTCTTATGAAATCTTTAAACATATTATCTTTACGCTTGATATTAAGAGGGCCATAAGCTAATTCTGCTTTAGTATATTCTCTTTTTACATTATCTTTTTTAAATCTTATTAATTGATAATATATTGAATCTTCATAAATAATCTTTTCTTCATCAATAATAAAACCTAAAGAAATAAAATATGGTCTTACTTTTTGAAAACTAGTATGTGAATCAATAATGAAATAATCAATATTATCGATTGATTGCTTTGATTCTTCTATTATTTTTTGAATCGTCTCAAAACCCATCCCAGCAATAATAATTGTCTTGTAATCGCTTGGAACTTTTTGCAAGCCATCTGATAATGAAACATCGACATTATTAATTTTGTTTTCTTTTAAGTTGTTTTCAAGGTTTTTAAAAGGAGCGAGTTTATTCTCCACTCCTAGTAATTTGGATTTAAAACCTTTATTTCTTAGAGAAATCAAAACATAGCCATGATCGCTTCCGATATCAGCAATATTGTTGTCTTCAACAACTAAATCAACTATATTTTGAAGTCTATTTGAAATCATAATTAATGATAATCGTCGAGTTTTTTAGTTCTCGTTGGATGTCTTAGTTTTCTAATTGCCTTAGCTTCAATTTGTCTGATTCTTTCACGAGTAACATTAAATTCTTTACCAACTTCTTCAAGAGTTCTTGGTCTATTATCATCTAAACCATATCTTAATCTTAAAACTCTTTCCTCTCTATCAGTTAAATCATTCATAACACTATAAAGAGCATCTCTAATCATAGATTGAGTTGTGTAATCTGTTGGTGAAATACTATCTTTATCTTCAACAAAATCTCCTAAATGTGAATCATCTTCTTCACCAATTGGACTTTCAAGAGAAACAGGTTCAAGAGCAAGACTGCTAATTTCTCTAATTCTTTCTGGTGTTAAAGAACCATCCATTCTTTCTGAGATTTCTTCTGCAGTTGGATCTCTACCTAATTCTTGTGTTAATTGACGATGGACTCTAGTGATTTTGTTAATTGTTTCGACCATATGAACAGGGATTCTTATGGTTCTAGCTTGATCTGCAATAGCTCTAGTGATAGCTTGACGAATCCACCATGTTGCGTATGTCGAGAATTTGAATCCTTTTGTGTAATCAAATTTATCAACAGCTTTCATTAAACCGAGGTTTCCTTCTTCGATTAAATCCAAGAATTGCATACCTCTACCAATATAGTGTTTAGCAATTGAAACAACTAATCTTAAATTTGCGTTGATGAGTTCATGTTTAGCGCTTTCGTCACCAGCAACAATTCTTTTTGCAAGTTCTTGTTCTTCTTGTGGTTTTAAAAGTTGATGCCTACCAATTTCTTTTAAGTAGAGTTTTACTGAGTCATTAACTTTAACATCAACTGTTTCAAGGTTGTCGTAGTCAATATTAAGTTCTTCTGATTCGCTATAAGCGCCTTCATCATCGTCAAAATCGTTGTCCATGAAATCTTCAGACATATCTTCTGGCATGTCCATATCATCTAATTCTTGATCTTCACCACCAGCGATTTCATATCCTAATTTTTTGAAGTGCTCAATTACTTTTTCACTATCTTCATCAGAGATGTCTAAATATGAGGTAGCATCTAAAAATTCATCAATATCAAAAACTTTTGTTTGTTTTCCTTTAGTTTCAAACTCTTTAACAATTTTATCTAATGATTTATATTGATCATCATCATCTTCATCATCGATATTAATAGTTTCTTCTTGTTCATCTGAATCAAATTCATCATCTAATTCTTCAACATCTTTAGTTTTCTTTGGTCTGGCCATAAATGTTACCTCCTTTTATCGTTTTCTCTTAACGTAATTTTCTTTTTTGCGCTTTTATCTTTTAACATTTGAGCTTTTTCAACATCGCTTTTGCCGGTTGTTGATTTCTCATATTCTTGCTTACTTCGCAGATAAGCTTTTTCTTTTTGTATAGTTTCAATTAACTCGTTCATTCCTTCTTGAGAATAAGGCCCGTATGAATTTTTCTTGCCTATCACATTAGAAATTGTATTAGTTAATTTGTCTTTATCTTTTGCGCTACAACTATCTTGAGAAATGTAATTTATCAAATTAGCTGGGCTATATTCGCTTTCTTGAGTTAAAGTTTGAATATATTCAGCAATTAATGATGCAATTTCGAAATAAGTTGAATTCGTTAAATAACCTAAATTTTTCTCGTAAATATTAAACGCTTCACGATTTTCAAGAATATAGTTTAGTACTAGTTCTTCAGCCTCACCTAATCTAGTTTTTTTAGTGTATCTTTCAACGAAATTATCTTTCTTATCGCTTTGGTTGTTTATTTCAGATATATCTTCTTCTCGCTTTGCGCTTTTTGAGTTCTTTTTGCGATAGTTTTCAATATAATTTTGCAAGGTTGGCTTTGTATAACCTGTTTTAGCAACAATTCTATTTAGCATTTCTTCTATATCTAAAGCATCAGCTAAACTAATCATGTATGGCAATAAACTATTTACAAAACTCTTCTTCCCATCAACTGATGATAAATTGAATTCAGTTGAATAAAAATTAATTAACCATTCGCCCTTTGTAATCAAATTACCTAAATATTCACGTAATTTTTCAGGTCCATATTTATTTAAGATTTCATCGCTATCTTTTCCTTCAAAGGTGACATCATTATTTACAAGTTTGTATCTAATTCCTGCATCTTCAAGCAATGGGATAATTTTTTCAATATTTTTTTGACCTGGTCGATCTAAATCTAAGCAGACTCTAACTTCACATTTTAGATATCTTAATAATTGAATATTTTCTTTAGTTAACGCTGTTCCCATTAAGGCAATTGCGCTTTTTATCCCTGCTCTATAGCATGCGATTACATCCATAAAGCCTTCAAGCAAATATACATAACCAACTTTTCTTGATTCACTTATAGCGTTGAAATAGTTATAAAGAATTGTTGATTTATTAAATAGCTTTGTGTCACTTGTATTGACATATTTTGCAATGGATGTGTCGTTTTCTTTGTATTTTCTGCAACTGAATCCGACAACTTTATTTTCTTTATCACGAATTGCAAATGCAATACGACCAGCATTAACGTCCTTATAAGGTGTTTTTGATAAATCAAGGAGTCCAGAATCACTAATCGATTGTAGTGAGAATTTTTTATTAACTAAGTATTTAATTAAGTTTTCACCATTAGATTGAGCACAACCGATATTAAAATACTTAATTGTTTCATCGTCTAATCCACGATTATGCAAATAATTCAAAGCTTCAACGCCATCATCAGATTGAAATAGGCTTGTTTTATAGAAATTTTCTGTTTCGCTTAAAACATCATATAAAACTGCTATTTTAGGATCTATTTTTCTTGTAGGAGTTAAATTTGCTAAATCTTCGCTATGATAGCCAATAATGTCTGCAGTTTTCTTAACAGCTTCTGTGAACGAACAATGTTCAATTTTTTGAACGAATGTAATAGCGTTTCCACCTTCACCACAAGCGAAGCATTTATAAATACCTTTATCTTGATTTATGGAGAAATTTCCTAAACTTTTGTCATCATGAAAAGGACATAATGCAGCGTAATTTTTGCCCTTACGTTCAACTTTTATATAATGTGAAATTACTTCGACTATATTCACATTTTTTAGTATTTCATTTGATATTTCAATGATTGTCATCTATAGAACGTTTTCTCCAATAGGTAATCTTTTAAATCTTCGATTTTAATTCTAACTTGTTCCATGGTATCACGGTCTCTAACTGTAACAGAATGGTCTTCACGAGTTTCAAAGTCAATTGTTACGCAATATGGTGTACCAATTTCATCATTTCTACGATATCTTTTTCCGATTGAGCCTGTAGTATCCATGTTTACTCTAATATATGGGATTAAATCGTTAAAAATTTGAGTTGCATCATCAATTAATTGTTTGCTTAATGGAAGAATACTTGCTTTATAAGGTGCTAAGAATGGTTTTAAATGCATAATTTTTCTAACATCACCTTTTTCAAGTTCTTCTTCGTCGTAAGCATCTGCTACAACCATCAAGAATAAACGATCTAAGCCTAATGATGGCTCAATGCAATAAGGAATATATTTTTCATTAGTATCAGGATCAAGATAATCTAGAGATTCACCACTATATTCTTGATGTCTTTTTAAATCGTAGTCAGTTCTATCAGCAATTCCCCAGATTTCGCCCCATCCAAATGGGAATTTATATTCAATATCTGTAGTTGCTTTTGAATAGAAAGCTAATTCTTCTGGTTCATGATCTCTAAATCTTAAGTTTTCTTCTTTAATACCTAAAGATTCAACAAATTTAATTGAATAATCTTTCCAGTATTTGAACCATTCAAGATCTTCACCTGGTTTACAGAAGAATTCTAACTCCATTTGTGTAAATTCACGTGTTCTAAAGATGAAATTCCCTGGAGTAATTTCGTTTCTAAATGATTTACCGACATTAGCAATCCCTAGAGGGAGTTTTCTTCTTGTAGCTCTTTGAACGTTTTTAAAGTTAACAAATACGCCTTGAGCGGTTTCTGGTCTTAAATAAACTGTACTTTTGCTATCTTCAGTAACGCCAATATGTGTTTTGAACATCATATTGAATTGTCTGACATCAGTAAATTGACTCTTCCCACAGCTTGGGCAAACGACATTGTTATCTTTGATAAATTGACTCATTTGTTCGAGAGTCATCGCATTTGTGTCGACCTCAGGGAATTGTTCGTTGATTAAATCATCTGCTCTATGTCTAGCATGGCAATGCTTACAATCAATAAGAGGATCATTAAATGTTGAAACATGTCCAGTAGCTTCCCAAACTCTAGGATTCATTAATATACTTGCATCAATACCAACGTTTGTTGGGCTTTCATTAACGAATTTTTTCCACCATAGTTCTTTTAAATTGTTCTTTAATTCACTACCCAAAGGACCATAATCCCACGAATTTGATAATCCACCATAAATTTGTGAACCTTGGAAAACATATCCTGTTGTTTGTAAATGAGTTACAATTGTTTCAAATTTCTTATCCATTTTGAAAGCCTCCACGAAATAAAAAAATAAATATCATCGATATTTATGCCGTATAATATTAAACGTTTAAATTACTTACTTGTCAACCCATTATGAGTGTATTTTCTAAATATTTTAAATATGTTAGAGAATCAATTTCAATAGAATTGTAATAAGCTATAAAATTGCAAAGAATTTCGATTAAATGGTTATTTGTTTTTGCATTATGAGGTTCCAAAATGAAATCATTTTGAGAAAATTTAAACAATTTGTATATTATTTCCACTTCACTTTTATCTAGTGAAATAGTCGCTTCTTCATTAAAGTTATTTTTACTTACTAGTCTTCCGTTTGAAAAATCAAGCCCGAAAGCATCTTCATATTGATCAACATTTATGCCATATCCAATAATTTTTATCAAATTAGCTATATAAGCTAATGTAACAGTTGATAAGTCTACATGATTGTTTATTTCGTTTAAACTTTCGTTTAATAGTGAATAAAATCTATTTGTTATATCTGGAGAATAAGTCTTTTTGAATAGTTCTTCCATCATGGAATAATATAAAAGCGAATAATTATCATTGTGAAATGCTAATAAATTATTATCAATGGCGGCATCTCTTAATTTGAAATATTTGTACCCTCCTTGGTACACTTCGAATTTTCCACGTGTAAAGATAGGCAAATAATTCGAATATTTAGAGTTAGGTTTATACGCTCCTCTTACCCAAATAGGAAATACATTGTCTTCAGTCAAAATATCTATAATTGCATCGTAATCTTTGTATTTAGAGCAATTAATTACGATTCCATAAACCTCTTTCATAGATCAATTAAAGGCCTAAATCTACTAAAAATCTACTAGAATTCCTCCAATTTTCTACTACTTGGACAATTAATTGCAAATTTACATGTTTTCCAAGCATTTTCTCGATGTCTTGTCTTGCTAGTGTTCCAATGCGTTTAATCATCTTGCCTTTAGCACCAATTACGATGCCTTTTTGGCTTTCTTTTTCGACAATAATCTTAGCAAAAATATTTATTGGGAATTCATCTGTGTTTATTAATTCGCATTTTACCGTTGAACTATGAGGCACCTCTTCTTTTAAAAGAAGCAACATCTTTTCTCTAATGATTTCTTGCACCCTAAAAGAAAGATCCTTATCAGTCGTTGTTGTTACATCATAATATTGTGGACCTTCTTCTAGATGATTTTTAATTTTGCTTATCAATTCTTCAATACCAAAGCCATCTAATCCGCAAGTTTCAAGAACTTCAATTGGATTGTAATGGTCGATATATCTTTTCTTTAAGTCATTAATTAATTCGATATTTGTTTCATCAATTTTATTGAATACAATCATTAGATTGCAATCAAATTTTAAGTGTTCAAAAAGATATTCATCACCTTCATTGAACTCTTTAGAAGCATCGACAACAAATACAGCTAAATCACAATCTCTAATTGAGGAATATGATTGCTTATCCATTTTTATTCCTAATTCACTTTTTGGTTTATGAATTCCAGGAGTGTCAACAAAAACAATTTGGCAATCTTCGCTATTATAAATTCCTTGAATAGAATTTCTAGTTGTTTGTGATTTTGGCGTAACAATCGATATTTTTTTGCCAATGATTCTATTTAATATGGTAGATTTTCCAACATTTGATCTACCAACTAATGCAACAAATCCGCTTTTCATGACTTTAATTCGGATGCATCAAATGCATATGGCAATAAATCTTTAATTCTAGTTTCTTTTATATCGCCTTTTAAATTTGCTAAATATATATGAGTATCTTCTGGTAACAATTCAGCCAAAACTTGCCTACAAGCTCCACATGGTGAGCAAGGAACACTAGTATCAGCAACTATTGCTATTGCAGAAATATCTTCCTTTTTAATTCCGTGGCAATAAGCATTATATGTGGCATTTCTTTCACCACACATTGTTACTGGAAAAGATGCATTTTCAATATTTGCACCTAAAAAGATACGACCATCTTTTGTTAGCAAAGCTGAACCAACTTTAAATTTTGAATATGGTGAATATGAAAAGTCTCTTGCTTTAATAGCTTCTTTAATTAACTCTTCTTTTGTCATCTAAAGCTCTCCTTCAAGTATTTTTTCCTGCAATGGGAACATTATATCTTCATCTTCTTTAGTCATGTGATCATACCCTAAAAGATGCAATAATCCATGAACAAATAAGAAACATAACTCTCTTTTAAGAGAATTATCATAGGTTTTGCGATTTTCATCGGCTACATCGTAGCAAATATAGATTTCTCCTAAATCTAAAGGAACATCATCTCCAATTATTATCTCATTTTTATCATCTAAAAATGCGAAACTGATTACATCAGTTGGTCTATCTATATTTCTATAAGTTTTGTTTAAATAATGAATTTGTTCTTTCGAGACAAAAGTCACGCTCATAATAGCGTTTTCGCTTATTTTTAGCATACTTAACGTCTTTTTCAGCAATTTATTATACAAAGGCTCATATTCAGAGACGTCATTTTCAATTTCAGAGTTAAAATCTAATTCCATGTGAGTTATTTTAACATTTAAATATTAATATTTAAAGATTCCAATAGTTTTGGATTAGACTTGTGCTTAACTAAAATGTGGTTAATTGATATTACAGTAATATCTATATAAGCAAGTAAAGGATGTGTATTCAGATGTCTTTAAGTATAATTCAGTGAGTTTTGAGGCGTTATCAGCCATGTAATAATAAAACACTGCATGAAACAATAAGAAATTTAAACTAATTTCATTAGTAAATGCACAATAAAGCAAGCAAACACATGCAGTAAGGAAAATAATAAAATATTGTTTAAAGTTTTTAAAACTGACGAGATCATATGCTTGTTTTTGTACTTTACTTATTCCATTTATAAAATTTTGTCCAACGCAACTACTATTTTCAAAAATTCTATTTTCTGAATATTCTATATTTCTTTCTTTTGCGTTGAACAGTTTAACTTCAATTAAATCAAGCAAAACAGCAAATGCACATATTAAAAGCACATTAATGATATTTAAATAACTATTAATACCAAGGATTGTAACACCAAAAAGAATGATAATAATCGAGTTTATCATCTGAATTGGCCTACCTAAAACCATTGTCTTAAAATGATTCATTTTCAAGTATTTTTCTCTGAAATTATTGTTATTTCCGCTAAATGCCTTTTCTAAAATTATTTGATCAAAATGTTTCATTCCGGTTATTAAAAGTCTTTTATAAACAAACTCACAGATGGCAAACGCGGTTAATAAAAGTAACGGAATATAGAAATTATATTCTTTATTTATAAAGAAAAGACCTGACATTAAGAATAAAGAACTTAAAATTTGAAATATAAATATCGGTAATCTAAATCTCCAAGGAATTGGATTTTGAATTTTTGGCTTAAAGTCTGATTTTTTGACTTCTAGAACTTGAATGATTTCGCCATTCCAAACTTCAAATAGTTCATCTTTATTAATCCAATAGATTCCGATTGCTGGATCATATACTTTCAACTTATCTTTTTTTGCTTTTTTGACTAAAATCATATGCAATTTTCTATCTTGTTTAATGTTAATTAAGACAGGATAGTTTAATTCGCTGAAAATTAAGTCCCTATTATTGAATCGATATGCGCCTAATATTACGCCTTCTTCGCTAGCTTTTTTTATAATATCCGCAAGAGAATACGAAATATCAGTATCATTTTGAGGATAATATAGAAATTTTTTCGATTTATATACGTTTGCTAAAAGCATTTTTAAACATGCAAACGCACAATCTTTTGTTCCAATCTGTTTTACGAAATATTCCATAAAAACTCCTTTCATATAATATAAAGAGTTTGAAAACGGAATTTTTCCGAAAAATTTTCAAAAATTCAAAAAAAGTATAAAAAAAATCGTCTCACGACGATCTTTCTTATCTATATTTCTTTCTTGCGTTTTCGCTTTTAAGCTTTCTTTTGAGATTTTTCTTTAAGAATTCTTCTCTTCTTCTGCATTCTTGAATGGTTCCAGCTTTATTGACTTGTCTTTTAAATCTTCTTAAAGCTTCATCAAGACTTTCGCCTTCTCTAACAACTACTTTAGACACTTCAACTCACCTCCATTCTTTAAATACCGACATATTTTAATATAATAGAATTCTACTTTCAAGTAGAAAGTTACATTAATGCTGAACCTTTGCTTGTTCCGATTCTTGTTGCTCCTGCTTCGACCATATCAAGTAAATCTTGATGTGTTCTTACACCACCAGAAGCTTTAACACCCATCTCTTTTCCAACAGTTTTCCTCATTAAGGCGACATCTTCAGCTTTTGCACCCCATTTTGAGAATCCAGTACTAGTTTTGACAAAATCAGCACCTGCTTTTTTGGCTAATTCACACGCTCTAACTTTTTCTTCGTCAGTTAATAAGCATGTTTCAATAATGACTTTTAAAGTATGTTTGCCACAAGTTTCCTTAATTTTCTTAATCTCATTAAGAACATAATCATCTTTTTTGTCTTTAAGAGCTGAAACATTGATAACCATATCAACTTCATCAGCGCCTTTTGCTAATGCATCTGCAGCTTCAAATACTTTTGCTTCAGTTGTCATACTTCCAAGAGGGAAGCCAATAACAGTGCAAACCAAAACATCTGATCCGGATAAAGCTTTCTTTGCGACAGGAATAAACCAAGGGTTAATACATACTGATTTGAAATCGTATGCTTTACTTTCTTCACATAAAGCTAAAATTTCTTGCTCAGTTGCGTCTGCTTTTAACAAAGTGTTATCAATTAATTTATTGTATTCCATATGTACTCCTACTAATTTAATACTAAAAATCTACTAATTTTATACTAATTATTTACTTTTCATGTTTTTTGCTATAAAAAACAAAAATCACGCATTTTGTTGCGTGATTTATTTCTTAACAACTTGTTTACCGTCGTAATAGCCACATTTTGGGCAAACTGTATGAGCTTTAACTAATGCTCCACAGTGTGAACAAACGCTTGCGCCTTCGATTGATAATTTATAATGAGTTCTTCTCATTCTTTTAGTTGTTTTACTAGTTCTTCTGAATGGTACAGCCATAATAATCTCCTAACAATTGAATATTATACTCGCATGATAATTTCAATTCAACAATTTTTTGATATTTTTTAAATTATGTAAAATTATGTGATAACCATCGATAAATAATTTTTTTGACATTGTCAAATTTTAATACAATTTTCTTTCGTGAAAACAATTTTTTTAACTTTGTTTTTTAAATTTTGATCAGTTTTAATATAGGCTTGTAAATAATTCGATGAATGTCCTTTAAAACCTTGAAGTTTTTCATCGTATTCTTCAAATAAGAATTCAATTTGTTTGCCATAAAACTTGGCATAATACTCTTCTTCTAATTCATCTGACAATTTTAAGAGTCGATGCACACGATCTTTTTTGATTTTAGGATCTACCTGATCAGAAAGTTTTGAGGCAACTGTTCCTTCTCTTGAAGAGAATGGAAAAACATGAATTTTGGAAAAATGAATCTCTTTACATGTTTGATAACTTTCAAGAAAGTCATCTTCATTTTCTCCAGGAAAACCAACAATCACGTCTGTAGTAATTGATATATCAGGTCTTATAGTCCTAATTTTAAACACCTTCTCTTTAAATTCTGGTAAATCATATTTCCTATTCATTGCTTTAATCACTTTTTTTGATCCGCTTTGTAATGGAATATGTAAATGGTTAGCAAAATTGTCAAATTGTTTTAGTAATTCAAGAAATTTGTCATCAATTAAGCTCGTCTCAAGAGAAGAAATTCTAAGCCTATATAAATTATCAAATTTAGATAAAATCATCTCTAAAAGGTCGCTTAATGTGATTTTGTTATCAAAATCTAATCCATAACTTGCCATATCTACACCAGTTAAGATGATTTCTTTATATCCGTTATTAATTAAATCTTCAATTTCAGAAAGAATATCGCTTGGCAATCTGCTTCTTGATCTACCTCTAATATAAGGAATCAAACAATATGAACAAAAATTATCACAACCATCTTGTATTTTTACATAAGCTCTAGTATTTGAAATGTATTTAGAAATATTCATTCTCTCATATACTCTACTTGTCTTATTGTCTTCGTGAACTATGATAGTTTCTTTATTTTTTAAAAATTCTTGAATATAATCGTAAATTTTCGTTCTATTTGAAGTTCCTAAAACAATATTTGCACCAAGTTCATTCGCAATGTAATTATATTTGTATTGACTATAGCAACCCATTACTACAAGAATTGCATTAGGATATTGTTTTCTATATTTTTTTATTAACTTTTTGTCTTTTGAAACGCTAGTTTCGGTAACGGCACATGTATTTACGACAATAATGTCTGGAAAGCTGTCTAGTCGAGGATCAAATAACTTATATCCATTAGCAAAAAAAGTATTAGCTAATGCTTCTACTTCATAACTATTTACTTTACATCCCAAAAAATCTATCAAGAACGTCATAATATACCTTTTGATTTGCAAATTTTGCTAAACAATAGATAACTTATAAAGTTATTTTTATATAAAATATTGATAAAATCATTCATTTCGTTATTAAAATAGGCTTCTACTAGAGGTTTGATTCTTTCAATAATATTCTTTTTATTTGGAGTCTTAATAAATCTATCAAATAAATAAATGACATTATCTAGTGAACCTTGATTATTAATAATCAAAATCTCGTTAAATTCTGGATGATAGTATGCAGCGCATGTATCATCTTCTGAAATCTTTATTAAGTCAGTAAACTCTGAATCAAATAAATAAATATTGTATGTGTTAAAAGGGTTTATTACAAAAGTATCAAACTTCTTTTTAAGTTGAAAATACGGATAATCACGCATTTTTTCATGATCTTTATAATAAACATAATTAGTTTGTGTGTTAAAAAATGGAATATAAATATTAACATCCTCAAAATTTATATAGATTAAGTCTTTTATACATTCATCAAAATGTTTTGAAAAATCTTCAGGAGTTTGATTGAATTCTTCATTTTTACTTGATTCATCAAATACTTTATCAAGTTCTTCTTTGTTGATTATAGATTTAATGATTATGTTTGCTTTTATAACATCAAAATCATTATCTATTTCAAGATAATCAAAAAAACTTTGATTCATTTTGAGCAATCCCTTGAATTTATTAAAGAATTTTAACTCTGATGAATTAAGAAAATATGATTTGTTTCGATATTTTTCTAAAATTTTGAAAATTTGTCCCATATTTATCTATCCATATAAAACGATAATAAAGAAAGTATATACAAACAAGCAGTTTCGCTTCTTAGAATTCTTTTTCCAAGGGTAATTTCTTGATAATCGTTGTTTAAAGCTAATTCTACCTCTTCTTTTGTAAGTCCACCTTCAGCACCAATTATAACATTTACTGTTTTTCCTTGCGCATTCTCAATCAATTTATTTAAATCGTTAAGTGTATTTGTAGAATTCTCATAAGCGATAAGTGAAATATCTGCTTTATAATTAACTATTTCTTTAAATGTGATTACATCTTCAAGCTTTAATAGCTTCGTTCTTTTAGATTGTTCGCTAGCTTCTTTAATTATTTTATTAAATCTTTCGAGTTTCTTAGCTTTATTTTCGTTAGTGATTTTTGCAATTGATCTTGTGCTATTAATCAAAACGATTTCATTTACACCTAATTCAACTGATTTTTGAATAACTAAATCAGTCTTTTCACCTTTTGGCAAGCAATATAAAAGTCTAATGTAGCCATTTAGTTCGTGGTTTTCTTCTTTTTTATCTAAAATTTCATATTCAAAAGGTGATAAAGATGAAATTTTACATAAAAGAATATCTCCATCTAAATTGAGTTCAAAAGTGTCTCCGACTCTCATTCTCATGACTTTTTTGATATGAAAAATATCATCTTCACTAATGATGATATTTTTAAATTTGTCAGTTGTAGCGAAATATCTTTGCATAATTATTTAAGCAAAACTCCATTTGCATCTTTTCTATCTTTTGTAAAAATCAAAATAATAGAATTAACAAAATAAACGATAAATATCGCAAAAAATGGGAATAATAATGACCATAAAAGTCCTATTTTATCGCCTAAAAAATATAGAGTTAAAGATGAAATAGCGTGCATTGAAACATTAATTAATAATCTAATTAATCCAATTTTTTTGAATCCAATATAAAATAAGTCAGCAGAAAAATAACCTAAAAACATACATAATAAGATGTTAATGATTTTCTTATGCTCCTTGTATGTAGGTTTCTTTTCTTCTTCGGGAAGAGTTTGAATAAATTGAGTAATATCAACCGTTTCGTTATCAACTCCTTCTAAAGGCTTTTTTTCACCGCAAAAAGGACAAATATCTTTGTCTAATTTTGTTATGCTTTCACCACAGAACTTACATTTAGGCATTTCTATTTCTCCTCTTTGCAAATAATATAATACTTTTAATTATTTTTTGAACGCTTTTTTGAATTTTTCAAAGAAACTTTCACTATTTTTTGATGCAGCTTTGTAATTTTCAAGAGCTGTTTTTTGTTCTTTGCTTAAACGTGTTGGAATTTTAATGCTGATGTGAACATATTCATCACCATAGCCATTGCCTCTTAAATCCTTAACACCTTTATTTTTAATTGCTAAGACATCATTTGGCTGTGTACCAGCTGGTATTTTAAGTTCTTCTTCTCCGTAAACTGTTGGAACTTTTAATGTTGCGCCTAAGCAAGCATCAACAAAATCTACAGGGATTTCAATATGAATATTGTTTCCTTCGCGCTCGAAACTGCTGTGTTTTGCGACAATTACTTCTAAGTATAAATCGCCGTTATCACCACCATTAATGCCTCTTTCGCCTTTGCCAGCAACTCTAATTTGCTGACCGCTTTGAATTCCTGCAGGAATCTTGACATCAATGTTCTTTTTGATCCTCTTATAACCTTTTCCACCACAATCTGGACAACTTGTTTTGATCTTTTTGCCAGTTCCACCACAAGTTGGACATGCAGATTCGGTTTGAATTGATCCAAATATTGATCTTTGTTGTGTAATTACTCTACCTGAGCCACCACAATAAGAACATTTATCGTATTCAGTGCCATTTAATGCTCCAGTTCCTTTACATGAATTACATTTTTCATCATAAGTTAAAGGAATTGTAACGGTTGTTCCATTAACAGCGTCCATGAAATTGATTTTAATTCTCATCAAAGTGTCGCTACCACGATATGAACCGTTTGAACTTCTTCTTGATGAGCCGCCACCAAATCCAAATGCTCCGCCAAACATTCTATTTAATATATCGTTTAAGTCACCAAAATTGCCACCATTGAAGTTAAATCCTTCGAAACCACTACCACTAAATGGGTTAGCACCACCAGCACTTTGATCAAAGGCTGCGTGACCAAATTGATCATATGTTTGACGTTTTTGTTCATCGCTTAAAACAGAGAACGCTTCTGTACATTCTTTAAATTTTTCAGCATCTCCTGTCTCTTTGTTATCTGGGTGATACTTCTTAGCAAGTTGTCTATAAGCCTTTTTAATCTCGTCTTGGCTAGCGGTTTTGGCAACACCTAAAACCTCATAATAATCGCGTTTATTTGCCATAATCGCAATCTCCTTTATAACTTAAAGGGAGGCTGATTTAACAGCTTCCCTAATTTCTTTTACTTAGATTTATTTATCTGTAAAATCAGCATCGATTACATCATCATCTTTTCTTGAAGATTTTGAAGAATCAGATGATTGTTGAGTGAAGTCTTGTCCTTGATTTTGGTTGAATCCTTGTCCAGCACCTGGATTTCCTTGTTGTTGTTGCATAAATGCAGCAGCTTTTTCAAGTTCATCAAGTTTTGATTTCAATGTTGCAATATCGTTATTATCAAGAGCGGTCTTTAATTCATCTCTTAATTTTTGTGTTTGTTCTTTTTGAGCTGGATCAATTTGATCGCCTTTTTCTCTTAAACCTTGATCAATGCTTGAGATGTATGATTCAGCCTTATTTTTGATTTCGACTTCTTCTTTTCTCTTATCATCAGCTTCTTTATTAGCTTCAGCTTCTCTAACCATTCTATCGATTTCTTCTTTAGAAAGACCATTACTGCCACTAATTGTGATTTCTTGTTCTTTTTGAGTATCTAAATCTTTAGCACTGACTTTAACAATACCGTTAACATCAATATTAAATGTAACTTCGATTCTTGGAGTTCCTCTTGGAGCTGGTTTGATTCCTGAAAGTTGGAAGTGACCTAATAATTTGTTATCACGTGCCATTCCTCTTTCACCTTGATAGACCATAATGTCAACTGCTGGTTGGTTATCTGCTGCTGTTGAGAAAATTTGTGATTTTGTTGTAGGAATTGTTGTATTTCTTGGGATTAAAGGAGTCATAACACCACCCATTGTTTCAATACCTAATGTTAATGGAGTAACATCAAGTAAAATAACATCCTTAACATCACCACTTAAGATACCACCTTGGTAAGCAGCACCAATTGAGACTGCTTCATCAGGGTTGACACTTAAATTAACTTTTTTACCAGTAATTCTAGAAACTAATGCTTGAACAGCTGGCATACGGATTGATCCACCAATAAGTAATACTTCATCGATGTCGTTATATGTCATTTTTGCATCTTGAATAGCTTTTTGTAATGGAGTTACACATCTATCAAGTAAATGCTTTGTTAATTCTTCAAATTTAGCTCTTGTTAAGACTTTTTCAAATGAGATAGGACCATTTGCGCCCATACCGATGAATGGTAATGAGATTGTTGCTTCTAATGAGCTTGATAATTCAATTTTTGCTTTTTCAGCAGCGTCTTTGTATCTTTGAAGAGCCATTTTATCGTTAATATCTTGATTGTATTCAATCTTAATTTGAGCTCTAATCCAATCAGCGATTACATTATCCCAGTCATCGCCACCAAGTTTATTATCACCACTTGTTGAAACAACTTCGAATGTTCCATCACCAATATCAAGAATTGAGACATCAAGTGTACCACCACCTAAGTCGAATACACAGATTTTTTCACTCTTATCAGTACCTAAACCATAGGCAAGAGCAGCTGCTGTAGGTTCGTTAATGATTCTAACAACATCCAAGCCAGCAATTGTACCAGCATCTTTTGTTGCTTGTCTTTGTGCATCGTTGAAGTAAGCAGGAACTGTAATAACGGCTTTTTGAATTGGATGTCCGAGATTTGCTTCTGCATAGGACTTCATATAACTAAGAATTCTTGCACTTATTTCTTGAGGTGTGAATTCTTTATTTTGAGAATCGATTCTAACTTTATAATCGCTTCCCATATGTCTCTTAATTGATGAGACTGTATTTGGATTAGTAATTGCTTGACGTTTTGCAGCGTTACCGACAATAACTTCACCATTTGGTTTAAATCCAACAACTGATGGAGTTGTCATTGTTCCCTCTGGGTTTGGGATAACTTTGACTGTACCATCGCTTTGGAGATAACTAACAACTGAGTTTGTAGTACCTAAGTCGATACCTAAGATAATTTCTTTTGCCATATTTTAAATCCTCCTAATAGATTAATTTATTCTTCTTTTTGTTGATTATCATCAGCATTTTCTTCTTTTTGTTCTGGGTGTTTTGTAACGATTACCATGGAAGCTCTAATTAAATGATCATAAAGTTTATAACCTTTTAATTGCACTTGTTTGATAATTCCCTCTTCACCCTCATCTTCTACAGTTCCAACAGCATGCATTGTAGATTCATCGAATTTATCGCCAACTGTTGGTTCAATAGTATTGATTCCTTCGTTTTCAAGGACTTGAAGCAATTGTTTATAAACAAATTCAAATCCTTTTAAGTAATTAGCAGTTTCTGGATTAGTAGGTTGAATTTTAAATGCGATATCAAATGCATCTAGAACACCAAGCAAACTATCAGCGAAATCTTCTAATCTATATTTAATAGCTTCTCTATGATCTCTTTCGATTTCTTTTCTTAGATTAGCCATATCAGCATATGCTTTGTAATATTGGTTTTTCCAATATTCCATATCAGTATTTGCTTTATATAATTTTTCCTCTAATTCAGAAGTTTCTGGGATCTTTTCTTCATTTTTTTCTTCATTTTTCTTCATCTTTTAAGACCTCTTTTTTAACGTTTTGCTTACTTAAGTGATCGATAATTTGTTGAGCTACATAATCAAGATTATTCATGACTTTTGCATAATCCATTCTACGATGTCCAACAATCGCCATTTTTCCTAGATCTCTTCAAACAACATTAAACGTATGAGAAATGACACTAACATCATCAAATTCATCATCAAAATCACCAATTAATAAGTTTGATTTGTTTTTTTCTAACATATCAGCGATATAATCAGGATTTTCGAATAATTCAAATAATTTCTTTAATTCGCTTGCATCACTTTCAAACTCAGGTTGATTGAGCAATTTATCTTTTCCATAGAATTCACTTCTACCTTTAGAGAATTCATAGAAAGTATTAAGTAAGACATTGTATACATAAGCATAATTTGTCATGTAGTCAGAAAGAACAGGTTTAATTACTTGAAGTTTTTCAACAAGTTCGTTTACTTTTGTTCCAGTTAATCTACTATTTAACACTTCCATACATTTCTTTAAATCTTGAACATTTGTATCTTCTCCAAGAACAAATGTTTTATTTTCGACATAACCTTTATCGGTAATAAAGATAGCTGTGCATGTTTTATTGTTTAACGGAACAATTTGAACGTTAACAAGTCTTTCATCAGTAGCACCTGGACCTAAGACTGCACTTGCTAGATTGGTCATATTACTCAAAACTTCGCAGCTTTTACCTAAAATGTCTTCAACAGATGAAGATGAATCAAAGATAGTTTTCAATTCGTGTTTAATTTTTTCATCAACTGTATTGTCACGAAGGTTTTCAATATAGTATTTGTAACCTTTAGTAGATGGGATTCTTCCACTTGATGTATGAGTTTTTTCAAGTAAACCATCTTTTTCAAGTTGGTTCATCTCATTACGAATTGTTGCGCTAGAAATATTAAGATCATATTTATTTAAAAGATAATGACTTCCAACAGGTTGAGCTGTTTTAATGAAATCTTCTACAATTAATTTTAAAATCTTATCTTTTCTTGTAAGAGACATTTTTTGACCCCTTTCTAGCACTCTCATTTTTCAAGTGCTAACTACATTATAGACATTAAATTAGCACTGTCAACAAAAAAGTGCTAAAAAATTTTATAAAAGTTTTTCTAAGACTAAATTTAGGGTCAAAAGTCCATAATTAGTGCATTTAACTATGTTATTTTCTATATTTATTGCTTCAACAGAGCTAAAAAAATTTATTTCATCTTTATAATCTTTTAAGAAATTCTTATTAAATTTTGCATTATATTCATTAATGTTAAAACCATCTGCTAGTCTTAAATTGCAAATTAAATAATATTTTCTTTCATCTTCAAGAGTGAGAATTTCTTCTTCTTTTTCTCTTAATCCTTTTATATATTTAGATAAATTTCCAGAATTTTTATATCTAATATTTGATACATATCCACTAGCGCCAATTCCAATAGCATAATACTTTTCGTTTTTCCAATAAGTCAAATTGTGGCGACTTTCATAACCAGGTTTAGCAAAATTTGAAACTTCATAACGTTTAAAGCCGTGTTCTTCTAAAAACTTTAGGATATAGTTATACATTTTTGCTGATTTATCACTAGAAATTTCCTTTATTCCTTTATTATAAAATTCAGTATTTTTCTCAACTTGAAGGGAATATAAAGAAACATGATTGATATCTAAATTTATAAATTTATTTAAATCTTCTTTTACATCTTCGATTGTTTGTTTTGGAAGTCCATAAATAAAATCGACATTTATATTTTTAATGTATTTTTTTGCTAAATTAATGAGTTCAAAATAATCGATACTATAGTCTCGATCTAAAGTTTTAAGTAAACTCTTTTTAAATGTTTGCAATCCAATTGATATACGATTAACTTTATATTTTTTAAAGATTTTTAGTTTGTTTTCATTTAAAGATTCTGGATTACACTCGATTGTAAATTCGGCGTTATTATCTTTAATTTTAGATAAATTGGAAAGTAAAATTTCGAGATAACCATCGCTTAAAATCGATGGAGTTCCTCCGCCAATATAAATAGTATTAAATTTAAAATCATTATTAATAAAAAAAGAAATATCCTTTAGTAGTTCCTTCATGTAAGATTCAATAAATTTCGGATTTTCAAGAACCTTAATAAAGTCACAATAAGGACATATCTTCTTACAAAATGGTATATGGACGTATAAACTTTTGACTGAAAAATCTATAAGTTCCATGATCTACTTAATATCTTCTTCAACTTCTTTAGCCGATTCTTCAAATTGATTTAAATCTGACTCGTCTTCAACTGTTTCAAGAATGTTATTTAATTTTTCTTCAGCTATTTTTTGCTCATCAATTTCAGGTTTTTCCTCTTTTTTAGTAATGAAAAACTTTCTAATTAAGAAAATTAATAATGCGAGCAAACCAAACATTAATACAATTAATAAAAACCAAACTGCTGGATTTGAGAAAAATTCTTTCATAAATCTGATCTCCTACTTTTTAACAGGCATATAGATAAATTTGTTCTTATATGGTTCTTTTTTATAATATCCAAGTAAGACTAAATTATCCATACTGCTTCTTGCTGTTTCATATGCACAACCAACTTCTTTTTTGAATTGAGCAATTGTATAGCACATACCAATTGTACAGTGTCTTGCATAGAAGAAAGCTTGAGCTCTTGATAAATTAGGATTCATTTCTAATAAATGTTCTTCAAGTTTAGCTGCTTCAGCTTCGCTTAATCCTGTAGGAACATTACTGATTGCAATATTTTGATTAAAATTAACATTTTGTGCGCCAACCATCGTATTTTGTACTGGTTTAACATATACATTTTCAACAGGTTCTTCGACAGGTTGTGGAACTGGTTGAGGTTCTTCTTTAACTGGCTCTTCAACAGGAGTTTCACGAACAAATTCTTGAACTACTGGTTGTTGAGGAACTGGTTGAGGTTGAGGTCTACTATTTTCAATAGGCGTGTCAGCTTGATACATATCTTTTTTAACTGCTTCTCTTTGAGAAACAACGATATCATCGCTTAATTCACTTAATGAATTTTCAATATTCTTCATCACGTAATCTAAAAGATAAGTTAAGTCTAAAGAACGTTGACATTCTGTAATAATCTTTTCAAGTTCACTCTTATTTTCAAGTAAAACTTCAAAATTTAAATAAGGAACAATTGAATCAAATCCATTACTTGCTAAAACCTTTTTAAGCATAAGGATTGAGATTTCTTCGCTATAGCTCTCAAATGGTTTCACATAATATGTGTAATAGAAAGCACAAACTGCCTTAACAAAAAGTTGAACATCACTATAATTTATGAAATTTATGAGTTGTTCTACTGATTTTTCAATGGCATTAACAGGAACACCAATATATGTAGGATTTACTTGATATTGAGCATATCTGACTGTTTCTTTCGATCTATAATACTCAGTTAAGTCATCTGTTCCCATCAAGATTGAATAGAAATCTCCTAATGTGTTTTCGTCGATATTGCTTAAGTAATTATGTTTAATTTCGTTTAAGCAATGAGTGTATTTTTGAAGAATCATTAAAGCTGGAGGTAATAAAATTGAGGTATTTTTTGAGATGGTATCAATAGTTGTAAGTTCAACATTAATGCCATAAACTCTAGCAATTGAAGACAACACTTCTCTTGAATTCTTTAAATCGAAATATTCTGTTGCTCCATTCATTTGAAGTTTGGAATAATCAAGAACAAGCTTTGTAAGTTTTCTTTCAATTGAAGATACTCTTTCAGTAATTTTCGGAGTTAAACAAATTGAATATTTTGATCCTGTAACATGTGGTAATGATAAGGATTGTGAAAAGTTACTTCTATATTGAAGAATATTAGTCCAAATGCCATCAATTAAAGATGTTTTTAACTCTTTTCTGACATCATCTTGAGTGGCGTAAATTTCGTTACTAAATTTTGAAGCTAATTCTAAATTACTGCTCATATTAAAAGCCTCCGCATATAAAAATTATAAAATAATGTGTGTATTTTTTAAATATAAAATTACTAGAAAACTACTAAAAAATTACTAATTTTCTAATTTTCGTCTTCATCAATGGAAAGAATAGTCATAAATGCTTCTTGTGGAACATCGACTGCTCCGATTGATTTCATTCTCTTCTTTCCTTCTTTTTGTTTCTCTAAAAGTTTCTTTTTTCTTGTGATATCGCCGCCATAACACTTAGCAAGAACATCTTTTCTAACTGCTTTAATGTCGCAACGAGCAATAATTTTCCCATTAATCGCAGCTTGAACAGGGATCTCAAATTGTTGTCTTGGAATAACTGTTTTTAGTTTTGAAACCATCTTTTGACCTTTATTAAATGCAGATGGTTTATAGACAATGCTAGATAGAGCATCAACTGGATGTCCGTTAAGCAAAATATCCATTTTAGCAAGATTACTTTCTCTATAATCTGCAAATTCGTAATCAAAACTTGCATAGCCTTTTGTATACGATTTTAATTTGTCAAAAAAGTTGAAAATAATTTCATTTAAAGGAATGTCATAAGTTAAAATCATACGAGTATCATCGAAATATTCTAAGTTTTTATGAATACCTCTTTTTTCTCTACAAAGCTCCATAATATCACCTAAATAATCTTTAGGTGTCATGATTTGAGCTGTGACAAATGGTTCTTCTATTTTCTTTATCAAAGTTGGTTCTGGCATTTTGCTTGGATTATCAAGCATGATGATACTTCCGTCAGTTAAATAGATTTTATAAATAACACTTGGGGCAGTTAAAATTAAATCTAAATTAAATTCACGTTCAAGTCTTTCTTGAACAACATCCATATGTAATAAACCTAAGAAACCGCATCTAAAACCAAAGCCTAAAGCTTGTGATGTCTCGGCTTCCCATTTTAAGCTTGCATCGTTAAGCGATAATTTGCCTAAAGCATCCTTCAGATCTTCATATTTTTTGCTATCTGATGGATAAATACCACAATAAACCATCGGATTTATCTTTCTATAGCCTGGCAAAGGCAATAAAGCAGGATTATCTCTTAAAGTTATTGTGTCACCGACACCAACATCGTGAATATCTTTAATTTGTGCGCAAAGATATCCGACCTCTCCACATAAGAGTTCATCAACTGGCATTTCTTTTGGCGTTCTTATTCCTAATTCTGTGACTAAAAAATCACAATTCGTTTTCATAAAATGGATTGTATCGCCAACTTTAACGTGCCCTTCTTTAACTCTAATTAAAACAACTACTCCTCTATAACTATCGTAGTAACTATCAAAAATTAAAGCTTTTAAAGGTGCATCATTATCTCCTCCTGGAGCAGGAATTGTGGATACTATTTTTTCTAATACTTCTCTAATATTTTCACCTGTTTTTGCACTAACTAAAACTGATTCATCACCATCTAAACCTATACGAGTAGTAATTTCTTCTTTAACCATCGCAACATTTGCACTTGGAAGATCGATTTTATTAATAACAGGTACAATTGTTAAATCGTTATCAACTGCTAAATACATGTTAGCGAGTGTTTGAGCTTCAACTCCTTGAGTAGCATCAACAACTAAAACAGCACCTTCACAAGCTGCTAATGATCTTGATACTTCATATGTAAAATCTACATGCCCAGGAGTGTCGATTAAGTTTAAAATGTACTCATTTCCATCAAGAGCAGTATAACTTACAGTTACAGCATTTAACTTAATTGTGATACCTCTTTCACGCTCTAAATCCATAGAATCTAGTAACTGAGCTTTCATTTCTCTTAGTTCTACTGCTTTAGTCAATTCTAAAATACGATCACATAAAGTTGATTTACCATGATCTATATGAGCTATAACGCTAAAATTTCTAATTCGTGATTGATCGTATTTCATAACTTTAAAAGTATATCATTTATTGCTTTTTATAAAAAATATTTAATTCATTTTCTAAATCATATGCATTCTTTATCAATGTAAAATTGTCCCACTTGCTTGTGAATATCTTTTTATAGTTTGAATGCGTATATCTTGAATCGATTAAAAGTACTGCTCCTTTATCGCTTTCAGTTCTAATTACTCTTCCTATAGCTTGCATTACTTTGCAAATTCCTGGATTCACATATGCATATTCAAAACCATTACCATATTTTTCTTCAAAATAATCCTTAATTAAGTTATTTTCAAAACTTATACTAGGCATTCCAACGCCTATAACTATTGCACCAATTAATCTATCCCCAACCAAATCGATTCCTTCTGAGAATGTTCCTCCAACTACACAGACTCCAACCTTAGTTTCTAAAGGATTTTCAATAAAATTATCCAAAAATTCTTTTTTAGAATCGTTAGTCATTCTCTTTTCTTGAAAAATGAATCTATCATCAGCGATATATGTCCTTTTTAATAGATTTAAATACTCAAATGATGGAACATAAATCATGTAATTTCCAGTTCTAAAATTAATAAAAGTATTTATCTCTGCTTTAATCTCAGAATACGATAACAATCGATCTTTATATTTAAGTGATAGCGTATTGTTAACTAATATTTTTAAATTATTTTTATCAAATGATGACTCTAAAGAAATGTTTTTAAAATTATCTCTACCAAATATTGATTTCATATAGTATTCGATAGGTTTTAAAGTTGCGCTAAATCCAACCATTCCTTCTAAATTAAGTAAGCGCTGATTTAAAAATGGTGCAGGGTTCAAACACATAATCGATAAAGAAATTCCTTTTTCCTCAAGTTTCAGTATGATTTTAAATTCATCATTTAAAAATTCATATATCCTTAAAAACTTATAACTTTCAAGAGAGAAAGCATCTACTTCATCACTTTTAAAATAAGGATTCAATTGTTCATATTTTTTTAAATCTTTATCAAAGCTTTGTAGTGAAAAAATAAATTCTTCATCTAAATTTTCAATTACAAATTCATTTTGTGCGCTAAAGTCAAAATCTTCAAACGTTTTAAAATGTTTCTTTAAAGATGTTAAATCTTTTCTTAGCCTTTTATCTGCGACTTCTTTTAATGTTTTTGACATCTCAATAAATTGAGAACTAAATAAAGTGACGTTAAACATTTCACGACCACGATCAACCATATTATGAATTTCATCAATCAAAGCAAACATCCTATATTGACGGTCAGGAGCTTCAAAAAAGCGTTTTAAAGCAGCAATTGGGTGAAAAACATAGTTATAATCACAAACTATATAATCTGCATAACTAGAAATATCTAGCGAGAATTCAAATGGGCAAATCCTATATTTTTTTGAATAGTCTTTTATTACTTTTGTCGTTATTACATATTCACTTCTTAAGATATCTTTTAAAGCGACGCCAATTTTATCGTAATATCCTTCTGCTAAAGAACAATCTAAAGGATTACAGTTTTTTGATCCGTGATGTGGGCACATTTTTTCTTTTGCGATTATTTCAACTGCCTTTATTTTTGCCCCACTATCATATAATTTATTTAGCGCATTAATTGAATTTATAAAGCCTGAATTTTTTGATGTTAAATAAAAGATTTTTTCGATTTGATTCTTACGTAAAGGCTCTAAAGTTGGATACAAAACAGACATTGTCTTTCCAATTCCCGTACTTGCTTCAACAAAATAATAATCATGATCTTTAATTGCACTAGTTACAGCGTCCATAATTTCTTTTTGACCAGATCTTTGATATGGGAAAGGAAAGGGAAAATCTTTTAGGCTCTTTGTACGCTCTTTTTCGATATCAATTAGAACATTTTTAAAATCTAAATATACACGAAAATAATCGTGTATTTTAGATAATAATTCATCTTCAGATAGGTAATATTTTTTAAATAATTTCTCACCATCATTTTGACTAATATAAGTAAGTTGAATACCAATATCTTTCAATTCTTTTTCTTTTAAATAAATGTAAGCGTAGCAAATCGCTTGACCTAAATGCCACAATTCATTCTTTTCGTAAAATTCATTTAAATCAATATTTGTAGTTTTGATTTCTTCAATAACGTAGTGGTCATCGCTTTCTTTAAAAATGCCATCACATCTTCCTTGAAGAGTTATTACGTAATCGCCATAAATAAACGAATAAGAAAGAGGCACTTCTTTTAAATAAAAACCGCTTTGAGCTGACTGATAAATACTATGAAGGCGTGTTCCTTCTTGCATTGTCGTAGAATTAAAAACTCGTGTATCAATATCACCTTTTCTTAACACGAAATCTACTAACTCATGGACACTTAAAATTATCTTAATCATTCTACAATTTGATTAACTTTAAAATATTCTCTATTGCCATTATAGAAATCTTTTATACTTACAGGTTTCTTCCCTGGTTTTTGTAAACATTTTATAGACACTATTCCATCTTTTGTTTCGATAAAAAGACCATTCTTATCGTACATTTTTACTTTTCCAGGAACTGCGTTTTCGGCATTGATTATTTCAGCTTCAAATACTTTGATTTTCTCATTTTTATATACAAAATAAGCACCTGGCTCAATTGTTAATGCTCTAATTTTGTTAACAATATTTTTTGCTGAATCAGTGAAGAAAATTTGTTGATCTTCTTCGTTAATTTTCTTAGTAAAGGTTGCTTTAGAGGCATCTTGTTTTTCGCCAATGTAGCCATCATTAATAATTGAATCAATTCCTTTATCAAAAGCTTCAAAAGCTGCATCTGAAATCTTGTTTTTTAAAGAATCAAAATTATCTTTAGAATCAATTTTTATAACTTCTTTATAAAACATGTTACCTGCATCCATTTCATGGACCATTTCCATTAAAGTGACGCCAGTTTCCTCATCTCCATTCATTAAAGCAGCTTGTATAGGACTTGCACCTCTATATTTAGGAAGTAAAGATCCATGTAAATTTAACGCTTTAATTTTAGGCAAAGCTAAAACTGAATCTGGAATAAGTTGTCCATAAGCCATCGTCAAAAGAATGTCAGGAGATAATTTTTCAATTTCTTCATAGATATCTTTTATTTTTAAAGGCTGATACACTTCTATTCCATATTTTTGAGCAACACATTTTACAGGTGTTGGAGTTAGAATGTGCTTCCTGCCAACCTCTTTATCAGGTTGAGAAATAACGGCAATAATGGTGTATTTTGCCTCTATTAATTTTTCTAAAACTTTGGAACTAATATCAGGTGTTCCAAGATATAAAATTTTTAAATCTTTTTTGTTCATAAACTGCCCTAAATTCACAATAATTTTATCAATTTATAGTTGCTTTTACTATTCTTTTTATGATATTATTTCAAGCGTATCGAGAGAGGTAGATAAATATGGCAAATATTAAACAACAAAAGAAAAGAGTCCTTACAAACGAAAAAGCTAGATTAAGAAACGTTTCTTATAAATCAAAACTTAGAACAGCTGTTAAAGCCGTTAGAGTTGCTGTTGCCGCTGGCGATTTAGAAAAAGCCACTGCTGCTTTAAACAAAGCATTCTCAATTATTGATAGAGCAGTTGTTAAAGGCATCGAACCAAAAGGAACAGCAAAAAGACAAAAATCAAATCTTCAAAACCTTGTCAACGGTTTAAAGAAATAAGATTTAATCTTTTAATTTATAAGTATTAACTTAGCGATTGCTAAGTTTTTATTTTGCCTAAAATTCGGTCAAGAAGATTTCAAAAGCGTAGAATCTATCTACTAAGCTATGTTTAATTTTATAATCAAGGTCATAAAGTACATCTAAATTCTTCTTGAGTCTTGCTTCTTTAACCTTTTTTAAATTCTTAGTGCACATATAAACTTTACCTGAAGAAAATCCGGTAATTTTAGCGATTTCATCGTTACTTTTTCCAAGTTTTATTAGATTAGATACATTTAAAAGAGAAATTATCGATGAACTAATTAAATTAATTAAAGTCACTGGTTCAGCACCTTTAAGCCTTAAATCTCTATAAACTTTTATAGCTTTTTCTTTATTGCCATCAATAAGATTATTTAAAATTGCAAAAATATCATCCTCTAATTCTGCTGAACATATTTCATAAACATCTTCTATTGTGATGTTATTTCCTTTATAAAGAATCAATTTGTTAGCTTCGTTAATAAAAACATTAAGATCTTCTTTCGCTCTATTAACCAATTCTTCTTTAGCCTCATCGCTAATTATAATATTTCTTTTTTTAAAATAATCGCTTACAAATATTGGCCAATCAGCTTTTGTGATTTCTTTAAATTCTAATATTTTACCTGAGTTTCTTGCGTACTTAACTATTTCATTATCAACATCAAGTTTTTTAGCATTAAGTGTGAATATAATCGAATTTTCGTTGCTTCCAAAATTAATTGAATTAACTAGTTCAGCATATTCTTTTTTGTCAAAAAACTTATTTTTAGGATTCTTTTCTTCTAAAAAATAAGCGTTGCTAGCAAGAATAATTTTAGTATCACCTGTTAATGACATTTGATCAAATTCATCAACAAGATAGCCTATATTATTCTCATTCATATCAATTTTTGTAATATTATCTGTATCATTAAAACTATCACGAATGATTTTTTTAATACGGTTTTTAATTTGTAAATCTTGATTGCCAAATAATATATAAATCATGTTTACATTTTACCATGTTATAGGAAAAATTTATATTTAATTGTCCCTTCTAAATCAGTTCTTCTAATCGTTACATTATATCTATTTAATACATTTATTGTTTCTTTATCAGGATGCCCATAAGAATTGTTTTTACCACAGCTTATAATCGCTTCTTTTGGCGTAATTGTCTTAATAAATTCATCTAGAGAGCTAGTTTTTGATCCATGATGTCCAACTTTTAAGTAATCTATATCTAACGATGGATAATTATTAATAATAGCTTTTTCTATTGTTTTTGGTGCATCACCCATAAAAAGAAATGAGCAATTTGCTATATTTGCATATAAAACTAGTGATTTACTATTTTCATCATCGAATAAATAATCGTAAGTATTTAAATTTCTAATATAAATTTCTTCGCTTTGATATTCCTCACAATTGTTATAATCAAAGATCTTATCAACCATGAAATATTTTTTTAAACTGTTTAATGCGTAATAATGGTCTGTATCATAATGAGAAATATAAACCTTATCGATTTTATAAATCTTATTTTTTCTAAAATAAGGTATCAAATTTTCTGTTGCTAAGTCATGATATAAAGATCCTCCTGTATCAATTAAAATGTTTTCGCCTTTTAAGCGTAAAAGACAAGCGTCACCCTGCCCTATGTTAATGAAAGAAACTTCAACGCTATTAAGTCTTTCAAAAGGTATAAAATGTGTTAATGCTAATATTGATAGGAGATAAAATGTAGACAGTTTACACTTTAAATTATTCACTTCTGCAAAATATAGAAAGATGATAACCATCGCAAAATATAATACTGTTGTGAACTGATTTAATGGTGGCCCGTTTATATTTAAAGCATGAAAATTTATAAAAGATAATGCATCGTAACTCTTATTTATTAAAAATTCCATAAAACTAAACTTAAGCATGAATAATGAGGGATAAATGATCAATACAATAAATTTGATCAATGGAGAAAAACATATATTTAAAATTAGATTTATGAGATTTATTGAATGATTTAATGTCAAATTAAATGGAATTAAAATTAAAAACACAATGCACGCACTAACAAGCTTTCGAAATATTTTCCTTTTTTGTCTTAATAGCGTTGATGAAAAATATAGTAAGAACGATATACTCATTCCAATTTGCATTGAAACTTCTTCTAACGCAAATTTATTAAGAAGCAAGATAATTAAATATATGATTGATTTAGTTTCTAATTCGTTTAGAGAAAGATTTTTCCTCTCGATGATTAATCTTAAGGTTTTTCCTAAAAAGATTCTTAGAAATGTTATATTAAACAAATTTAATGAAAACCATGGTAAAAATAAAATATATGTAATGTACTTCTCTCTTCCCTTTTTTATAAATTTAGATAGAAGATCATTAATAAGTTTATATACACCATTTATATGAATTCCGGATAAAGAAATAAGAATAAATGAACCAGAATTTCTAAGTTCTTTTATTAACGAATCTCCGTAATCAACATCTCCAAAAAGTAAACTTTTGACTAAAGTTTTTGAAGCATCGCTTTGATATAAATCTAATATTTTGTTCTTTATCTCTAAAGAATTTATAGGGAAATTGAATTTATGCACGAGATTATTGATAAAGATCTGTCGATTTATACCTCTACTAGC
>JAFUEZ010000004.1 GCA_017470115.1 Bacilli bacterium
TATATTATTTACTAATACCCTTAAGGGACATCTATTAAATTTCTAACGAATAATACTCAAATTATAAGGCGAGTATGTTTTTATAACTAATTAAGTGTTAATAGACTCAACTATAAGTAAGTTTATTTTTTTGTTCTTTTTTATTAAGGAAAAGGATAATTATTGTGAATTGTTATTTTTTAAGAGATTAAATTATTAATTTATTGTTTTAGATGATGTGGATAGTGCTGCTTCTCCCTTTTATAACTTAAAGAGCACTATATAAATTGATTATTTTAATTTAAATATTAATTGTTAATCTAGCGATCGAAGAGCTTGCTTACACTTAAGTTACAAGATTGCATCCTTTGATTGATTACATAATAAATCTGTGAAGTTTTTCATGTCAACAAAAATTTTGAAATTTTTAAAAATATTTAAGATTTGCAAGTTTTTTATTAAAATTTGCATGTTTTTCGGAAAAATTTCATTTTGAAATACATTATATTTATAGGGGGAGAATTTTTAAGGAGGGTAATAAAAATGGGCACTATAATTAGTGTCCAAAATATTAAATTTTAATTTTCACAAAATGTACCAATATAACTCTATTTCTTAATAATCTCTATATCTACAGCATCCATTAAGTTATTTAAATGTCCTTTAATGATTGAACCATTATTAGCTGGGCCTTTTACTCCTTGCATTTTGAGAAATAATAGTGCTCATAATATTCTTTAATATCGGCTAATATTAAATGTATTATGAATAATGTATCTTAAATTTATATTAATAATTTTTAAAAGATAAATGGATCTTAAGAAGATTAAAAAGTTTTTCTTATTTAAATAAAGTTAAATTTTTAACTCCACTAGATTATATTTTCAATGTCAAATAAATCCACTTCTTTAAAATTAAAATCTAAATGAATTGGTTTATTATTATTTATACATTTATTTTCAAATATTGAGCTTTCTTCTTCTGTAATTACAATTAGACTTCTAATTTCTTCTTCATCTTTAAATTCAATATCTTTAAAAGCAAAACGACATATATTGGCAAAATCTCTATATAAGAATAACAGTGTTTCTTTTGATTGCGTAAAAGATATAGCTTTCTTTAAAAAGCGCTTTATAAGTTCTATTTTCTCACTGTCATCATATATAACTCTAAAAATTAAATGTATATATTTTTCATATGACCTATTCAATTCTTCGCATATATCCACATAAAGAAAAGATAGCTTCACAACATTACCTGAATTCTTCTCTTTTACTTTTTCGATTAAGCATTTACAATAATCATTTTTTGAAAAGCAACAAATATAAGCTATGCCTTTATTGCTTTTTAACGAACCTGGATTAAAGAAAAAATCGTTATCAATTTTAAAATCATTTAGCGCTAAAATACTTTCATTTTTTGTTTCTTCATAAATTTCTTTTAAAGCAATTTTAAAGAAGGTAGATACTTTTTCTATCGAATATTCAAGCGCATCATTTTGATGCTTCATATGCCATAAATTAATGCCTTCCTCTGCTTCAAATATTGATTTTAAATTATTTTCGCCTGTATAATGAAAAATCAGTGATAAATCATTATCATCTCTCAAATTATCAAGGGATAACATACAAATTAATTCGTATAGTAAGTTAAATTTATCAGCATCTTTCATAATTATTCTCAAAATTAAATTATTTATAAATTATAGGTTTAAATAAAAAAGAAATAAGAATTTTCACTAGATGAATTCGATTTGTTTTCGTCTTTATTTGATTTCATTTCTTGATTATCTTCATCATAATTTTCATGAGAACCTTCATCTACAGTAGACATATGATAATTATTAATAATTGACCCAAATTCATCACAGCTTATTGGTTCTAACTTTTCTAATATTTCGCTAAAAGAGGCAATTTCAATTCTAGTTGGCTTCTTTGAGCATTGATAAGCAATACAATTATTAAATCTAATATAATGGCTATCCTTATATAAAGGATTTCTTGGAACACATAATGTAGAATTATTAATTACATCATGGCTAGCAACATTATTATAAAAGTCCTTCATTGTTGTAAATCTAGGAGCACAGTAAACAGCAACAATATTACCTAATCCATATTTGTTATATTTACATAATCTATTATGTTGTTTAAAAGGGTGACTTTTCCTATTTTTATAAATTTTAAACTTATAAAATCCTTTATATTTTTTCTCGTATTCTTCAGATACTTTGAATTGTATAAAAATTACTTTTCTTTTTGTTTTGCTACCTAAATTATCGACAAAACAAAAGTCATAACTTACATTGCCTTCTAACACTTGAGAAGGAATATAAAAGGCGGTTTTATATGGCGATGAATACCTAGTTAATAATTCATGAATAAATAATGTTTCAAATGCTTTTTCAGGAAATTGACTCTTTTTCATATGTTGACCTCTTTTAAAACATAACACAATTTAAAACAGAATTTATATTAACTTTATACCAACTCCCCATGGATCGTTTAGAAGAAACGCATGTGCGTCCTTATCATTAATAAAATCATCTAAATTTTTAAATAAGTCCATGTAAAGTTCCTCCTGAATTTTGGTCTTTTATAATTGATTAAGGGCTGAATGTATTTGTTTAATCATTGAACAAATAAATTAGTGAATAATTTAAATTAATCCTTTTCAATCATCCTATATAAGTTCGTAACCTTTTGAAATGACAATAATTTAATTGCAAAGATTAATAGTACTTAAATGCACAAAATATACATTTATGTAATATTTATGTTTTTTCTATTTAAGTATAAATCAAAAATGACAAGTATATTTGATGAAGGACGTTTTGATAATGGATTAGAAACGTCAATTGAACTAAGTTTCGGTACCAATGTATTTCTATATCTAGAAAATTGAATGGCTTCTATTGTTTTATCTTTATCTACTGTTCTATGCAAAAATACTTCTTCTATATTGCGATTAAACCAAACGATTTGGCAATTATTATTCTTGGCATACTTAATAATATCTTTGTTGATTTTTTCACCTTCTCTATCATAATCAGCGCAAATTATAACAATTGATTTCCCTTTATATAATGCTTTTTCTCGTTCTATTTTTTTACTTTGATTAATTAATTCATGCTTACATTTAGCATAAATCGGGGTAAGTTTTACACTTCGATTTTCATAATAATAGTCAAAAACCGATTTTATATAAATATAATCAGTTTTAGCTTTTGCAGTTGTTTCTAAAACAAGAATTAATTGCATTACATCTCGCCCTCAAATATATTGATAAAATCAAATCCTTCTATATTTGTAGTTACATTAGGAATGTAACCACCAAGAAATTCTTGGCGCGGAGAATTGTTGCCATGAGATACCCGTGTATAAGTTGAGTTGTCATCGCCCATAAAAACAATAGATCTCTTTTCGTGCTTTAATTCATCCATTACATCAACATTGTGAGTTGTAAATATAAATTGACCTTTGCCATAATTAACGAAATAAGATATTAATTTCTTGAAATAAATTGAATTAATGTTTACATCGACTTCATCAATGAATACAATTTGACCTTCGGCACACTTCTTAAAATATGAAAAAAGTTTAACTAGTTGTTTGATGCCTGAAGATTCGTATTCAGATTCTATAGTATAATACTTATAAACAAAATTCCTTTTTATATGATATTTATCGCGATCTTCACTTAATTCAAGCTTGATTGATTTCAACTCCGGCTTAAAGATTTTAATGAATTTTTCTAGCGCCATATTATCTTGCTTATACTTTTCAATATCTTTCTTAGGAACAATATCATCATCAATATTTATGTTTTGGTTTTCATCAATCCTAAGCGTATTTGTTAAACATTTAGCGAATAATTTTGATAAAGATTCTACATTAAAATAGACCAAATTATGCTTATCTCCTTCTTCTATAAATGCATTTAACATAAAAATATCTGAGAAGATTGAAACCATGTATTTGTCAGTTTTTTCTGGATGGTTAATATATGAACTTTTTTTCTTTGATAAGCATTCGTTAATAAAAGCACTTAAAATTGTTGAATTATCCAAATTAGAAGCAAACAAATCTTTATATTTAAATTCATTCTCTAAATTGAAAACATATGATTTATTTTCTTTTTTATAAATCAACTTTTCACTCTCGTTTAGGGTTCTTCCACTAAGTAAAGACAACTTTTCAAACTCAATTACATAATCATTAGTAACATTGCGCTTCTTCACAATTATTGTATGTTTTAAAGCAGTTCTTTCATCATACATAAAAGTAATTGAGAAATAGAATTCTTTTCTTCTTTTATTTATAAGTTTATCGAATAATCTGATTGTTTCAGTCTGAGTTAAAAAATATGGTTGAGTAACAATGCTTTTATAATATAAAACCGAGCTTATAAAAGATGTTTTTCCGGCACCATTTAATCCGAATATGCCTTTTATCTTATTTATCTTAGAAAAACCCCTGTCAATAGTTAAATTGCAAAAATCCAATGTAAATTCATTTTCAAGGCCTTTCATACCATATGTAGTTATCTGTAATAAAGTGCTCATATCATTCCTCCTACATAATTATTACATTATGTAATTTTTATGTAAACATTAATTTTTAAAAAGATTCCACTTTTTCCCACTATTCTTTATTTATAGATTTTCATATAGCTTGAAATAATAAAGATTCATCATATTAGATTTTTGGGGATATAATAAAAGGCTACCATTTAGGTAGCCCCTAATACTCCATATACAAATATCTTTAATTGTTACTCTAATTGTCAAAACACTATAGACTAAACATACTTAATATTCTTCTTTTATTCTGTTATATGTATCTATTTCTTTTTTATTAATATGTGATAATCCAATACCAGTATCTATATATTTGTAATTTAGATATCTCATCTTAATGTTTGCTAAAGATCTTATATATCCTTTAGATAACATCTTTTCATATATCATCTTAAAATCACTACTTGTAGCATTCTTATGCGTTAAATAAAATCTACATATAATTTCATCTTCTTCTAGCGACCAACTAATTCTTTTCACAACTTTACCCCCTTATCAAATAATATTTAATTATCTCTATATTTTATTCTTTTAATCTTACCATTTTCAATTCCGCTTAATATACCCTGATTCAGTCTACAATTTAAATTAAACCACTTCTTAAACTTAGTGTTCTTTTCTAACGCAAATAAAATTGCTTTAACTTTTTTATCCCTTGAAAATAAAATTGATCTATTTTTTTCAATATTTGAAATATTATATAAATCTATGGGATCATTCAATTTGAGAGCAAATGATGATGCATTATCAGAACAATATTCAAGATAAAAACTTATACTAATTAATGTAGCTAAATTTGTATTGCCATATAACATATTAATTAAGACTTTGCTATTTAATATAAAGACGGATAGTATATTTATTAAATTATTATTCTTAAAGAGTGGGCTAATTTGTTTTTTTATTTTTTCAACTCTAAATGATTTCTTTGTCTTTATTAAGACATTTCTCATAATGGTATCATTCAACTCGTTATGAATTAATGGGGCGTAAAATTGGTTATATGATGCTTTAAATGTTTCTCCTAAATTATTAGCTATATATCTTTTAATATAATTATTAATTTCCTTGTCGCTAGAATACGAATTAATGCTTTTAGACATTGAAATTATAAAATCTAAAACACAGTTTAATAGAATAATATATTTAGCGTAAGCAATATTAATAATTTTAATTATTTGGTTTTTAAATTCTATTGGGCTTATTAAACCAGATAAAACTTTATTAACATAATCAAAAAGGATTGATTCTTTTCGATAATGAATATTAATATTTGATTTTTCAAGAAAGAAAAAAGCGCCCTTTATATTTTCTAATTCAGTACAATTGTGCATTAAAAATTCGCATAAAGAGAGCTCTGAAATTGTTAATTTATATGAGTGTAAGCATTTTAAAATATTTTTTGCATATTCGTTATTCAAATCAAAATTAATCAATTGAGAATCTAAATAAATTAATACTTCTTTTTTCATGTAACTCAATTAAAAGAAACACAACTGAAAGCTTCCTAATTTTCCTTCTATAAGATTGATTATAAAAGAAAATAGAAAATGCTCAAACAAAAAAGTTTGAGCATAAAAATGATTAAAACGTTATTCAATTATAATGAATTAATTAAATATTTCTTTCAAATATCTTCTTAACGCATCTTTCCAATCAGGTAATGGTTCAAAACCATTACTGATTAGTTTAGATTTATCTAATCTAGAATTAAATGGTCTTTTTGCTATAGAAATACCATATTCTTTTGTAGTTACTCTATTTACTTTTACATCTTTGGCACGTCTTTTTTTGATTGCACCTTCCGCTAATAATCCTGCAAAAACCTAAGTTTTCTCTTTTTTGCTCAGATTCGCAGCCTACGATGATTCGGCTTGGGTAAAGAAAAATTAGTAAAAATTCAAAAAGGTTTAACCAGCACCGCCATATAGTAATCTAAGTAAAAAGTTAAATGTTTAAAATATCAGAGACAAGCAGATATATGTGTATTAAATATCTGATAGTTTCTTCTTTTGTCAAATCACTGTGAGAACCTTTGCATGTTAAATCATATATAGAATTTAATTCATCTCAGGTTCTTTATGACAGCAAAAAATTATCGACTACAGAATTTATAGCATTCCTTAACATTAATTCTATATGGGAAATTTTTAAGTCTCTCTGGATTAACAGACTTCACTAAAAGTTGTAATTCATTAGCATTAATATCGATATGTGTAAATAAGTTGAAGTAACTCGATATATCATAGAACAACTCTTTAGCATCAATGTCTCCAAATATTGTTTTAGTTTTACAATTATTGAAAATTGAATTCATACAAATCGCAACTGCGTGGCCATGTGGAATATTATATAAAGATGTTATCTTATAGCTCATTGCATGAGCCGCAGTTGTTTCAGAGATATTAATTGCTTTACCGGAATAGTTAGCAGCGAGTTGGATATTTTTAATCGCTTCTCGATCATTTTCTAAATAGCCTTTATAGTTGTCTTTAAATAGTTTTAAGCCACTTCTTGCATATTTTCGACTTTCTTTTGTGGCTTTTCTGCTCCATAAAGACTCAATACATTGACATAAAGCGTCCATTATTGTTACTTTCTTTTGATATTCTGGAACAGAGACAATTAGTTTAGGGCAAAGAATGACATAGTCAGGAATATTTATTGGGTTTGCAATTGATTGCTTAACTCCATTTAAATATAAAACGGCATGTTTTGTAGATTCACTGCCAGTACCTGATGTAGTTGGAATACAAATATGTTTGATATCTGTATATTTATAAGGCTGTTTAAATGTTGGAGTTTCACTATTAAGGTCAGCATTAATACTTAATCTAATAACTTTGGCGACATCAATACAAGATCCACCACCGATAGAGATAATTGAATCGCATCCACTTTCTTTAAATAATTTTAACCCTTCTAACATCTCTTCATATTTTGGATTAGATGTGAAATTAGAAAAGATAACTGCGTTAGGCACTTTCTTTTTTATCTCTTCGCTTAAAAATCTATCTACAACAATAAATGGTTTAACTGAGTTTAGTTTCTTTAATCTAGTTTTTAAAGGTAATAGATATTCAGTGGAAGTTTTAATGATTTGGGTTTTATAGTCCCACATTTCAATTTCTTTATTTACTCTTGTTAAATCATCTTTATTATCTACTTCATCAATAAAGTGGTTGTGATATGAAACTGGTCTTATTCCTAAGCCTTTACTCACTTCGTTAAATGCGTTTTCTGCATAGACATTGATGTTTTTGTTTTCTACAAATCTAATGACATTGTCTAACCAAACTTTTATCACTTTTTTGCTTAGTTTATACAAAGGTTGAAAAGCATAGCAATCGCTATCGAAAATATTAATTCCAACTTCTCTAAGCTCGTTATCGATAATTCTTCCTTTGAAATCTTTTTCAGGAAGAGGTTTAAATTTGTTAATTAAGCATGTATTTGGTTCTTTATTCTTCAATAGGTTTGGAATTAAAGTGCGATCAAACACAAGATCGCCATGCATCATTAAAATATCGTCATCTAAATATTCTCTAGCCTTATACATCGAATAGATATAATTAGATGCATCAAATATTTCATTATGAGGAAATACAAAATGCATATTCCTATAGCACGACTTATTACATATATTCTTTAGCATTTCTGGATATGGACCAGTGGTTATTACTACTTCGGTGATACCAGCTTCTTGAAGTAGTCTAATCTGACGTTCAAAAATAGTCTCATCGTTGTATAGATGAACCATGGATTTTGGGTTATTTTGAGTTAACTCCTTCATCCTTTTACCGATACCAGAATTAAATATTAATGCTTTCATTGTTTTTTAATTTCGTTCATGAAGGCTACTTTGTTTTGAATTGGGGTAGTTGTTGGTCTACCTAAATCTTCTCTACTACCTTGTTTGGTATAAAGAATCAAAGCGCATTTGCCTTCTTTCTTCATCTTATTAATTGAGTCTTTGATTTCTTCTTTGGTTCTAGCTTCATATGTTGAAGAGAAACCACACGCTTTTAAGATGGATTTAATATCAATCTTATCGCTTACGGTTGGTTGACCACCCACCGATTCATGAGCAGCATTGTTATTAATAACATATTTAAGGTTGCTTCCAGCGTTTACTCCAGCGATCGCTAATCCACCCATATGCATGATAAAACTGCCATCACCATCTAAACACCAAACATTACGATTAGTACCAATGCTCACACCTAAAGCAATAGAAGAAGTATGTCCCATAGAGCCAACAGTTAAGAAATCATGTTCGTGACCTTGGCCATGTTTTTCTCTTAACTCAAAGATTTCTCTACTTTCTTTACCGGTAGTAGAAACCACCATATCATCTCCAATTTCTTTTAGAATGACGTCAAGGGCTTCTTCTCTTAAAAGTTCACCCATAACTGCTTTATCTTTATTGATTGGAGAATACTTAGAGAACGTTCCTTTTCTTATCACTAATGCGACTGGTTTATTGTCGGATTTCGCTAAAGAAATCAAATACTTTAGGTCTTCTTCGAAATTATCTGAGAGGATTCTATATTCAATATCCATCGCTTCTAATAACTTTAAAGTAACCTCACCTTGCTTAACGTGTTGAGGTTCATCGTGCACTCCTGGTTCGCCTCTCCAACCAATGATTAAAAGCATTGGAATAGAATAGACTTTAAGATCTGCTAAAGACATAAGTGGATTCACTGCATTTCCTTCGCCACTATTTTGCATATAAACTACACCTAGTTTTCCAGTCGATAAATGATAACCAGCGGCTAAACCAACTGCATTACCTTCGTTCGCAGCAATAATGTTGTGTTTATTGTTTGATTTATCTTTAATACAAGCACATAGTTCTTTTAGTAAAGAATCTGGAACGCCAGTAAAGAAATCTAAATCATGATTAACGAGATATTCATAAAATTTTTCTGTATCAACCATATACGCTATTCCTTTGGAATTAAGGTGATGATGTCTTTAATAGACATACAGTATTCTTCACTTGCTTCTTTGCTTCTACCATGGAGTAAAATGCTTTCTGCAGTCTTTTTCATTGCCGGAAAGGCGCTTCTTACAAGATGATTTGCATGTATAATAACATTTGCACCTTTTTTGCATAATTCTTCTTCAGTAAACTGATTATATGAAGTAGGCACTAAAACAATTGGCACAAAAGGATACTCTTTTCTAAAAGCATCCATAAATTCAAAAATCTCTTTTCCGTCTTTTTCTTTAGAGTGAATCATAATCCCATCTGCACCAGCTAAAACATATTTACGACATCTCTTCATAGCGTCATCGACGCCTTGACCCGCTATTAAAGATTCACACCTTGCAATTATCATAAAATCTTTAGTAACTTGAGCTAATTTTCCTCTCCTAATTTTGTCTGCAAAAACATCAGGATCTTCCTGAATTTGCTTTACTTCTGTGCCGAACAAAGAATTTTGTTTTAAACCTGTTTTATCTTCGATTATAATAGCTGAAACGCCCATTCTTTCTAATGTTCTGACATTAAAAACAAAATGTTCAACTTTTCCGCCAGTATCTCCATCTAAAATAATTGGTTTCGTAGTAACATCCATTATTTCGTTAATTGTATTCATTCTACTCGTTTGATCTACGAGCTCAATATCGGGTTTACCTTTAAATGTTGAATCGCATAATGAAGATACCCACATCGCATCAAATTCTTTTTTAAAACCAGTTTTTGGGTCAACAATTGAAGTTACTTCATCTATTAATCCTGTTAAACCGTTATCTGCTTCGAGTACTCTAATATATGGTTTAGTAGCGATCATCTTCTTTAATGCTGCTCTTCTACGTTCTGGTGTATTATATAGCTTTCTTGCCTTAAATTCTATTTCGGAAGAAGAAACACCAATCGTATATGGAACCTCGATTAATTGGCCCCCCCATCTTTTTAAAGTCTCAATTACTTTTAATCTAGTTTCTTGTTGAACTCCTTCTTTCCAATCATCTCCATGTACTACATAATCAGGTTTTAAAGTATTAAGTACCTCTGAGTAATCCAAGGAATCTTGTTTGATGACTTTCGACACATTTTTAATATTTTCAAAAATAATCCTTCTTTCGTCAAATGATAATAAAGGCATTCTTTTATATTCTGATATTGCTTTATCAGAAAGTAAGCCAATAATCACTTCACCATACTTAGCACCTTGATTAATGACATTGATATGTCCTTCGTGAAGAACATCAGTACTCATTGCGATATATACAATTTTCATAATTAATTTTGTTACCTCGTTTCAATTCAAGGCATGCTCCTTTCTTTAAATAATGGAAAAATTAAAATTTTGTAAATCCATTTAATTATATATTTAAATATAGATTGGTTAAAGAAATTAATATAAACAGCTATACAAAATATAATCCCAAATTTTACTACCTATGTATCTAACTTTTCATCTACTCTCAGATGATTAATGCTAAAAATCTTATTTAAAATAATTCTTTTATAAATAGTTAAACAATTTCCCACATTAATTCACTCGTCTTTATCATTAAAAGAATTCCAAATTCTCGCGCTACTTATATTTGAATCATTAACAAACACTACTTTTCTAATTCGTTTAATATGTGCCTAGCACATAAATTAGAAGCATCTCCTTTAGAATAAAAATTTATCTTGCTCTGAAATTCATTAAGTTTTTTTTCATAATTAGAATAATCAAATTCTAAAATGTTTTTAATAAGTTCATCATTATTTTGAGATACCGAAAAAGGAAGATCAAACAAATCTAAATGAAATGACCTTTCCTCTTTGTATTCATTAATATCAGATGCATAAATAAAGGAAGGCTTACGTGTATATACAAAATCAAAAATAATACTTGAATAATCAGTTATCAAACAATCAAACTCATTTAAAACACAATTAATATCGCTAATGCAACTTGCATCTCGGATTGTTTCATCAAATTTAATCGATTTAACTAAGTTGTGAATTCTTGGATGAAGTCTAATAAATATAATCCATGAATCACCTGTTTTATTATTAAGTGTTTCAATTAATCTTTTGAAATTAATATTATAAACATCTAAAGAAGAATTGTTGCGAAATGTTGGAGCATATAAAAGAATTCTTTTATCCTCTAATTTTAAAGATTTTTTTAAAACACCATCATTAATAAAAATGCCATCATTTCTTGGACATCCAAATTTTAATATTTTTGGTTTTTTCTTACACCAAAAATCATTTATAAATGAAGCTGTTTGGTCATCGTTGTCTGAAATAAAATAGTCGATCATTTTTGAATCATGCTTTGCAGTTGCAATATATCTAGAAGAAAGCAAATCAGGACATTCGTTTTCTACTCTTTTCATATTAAGTGTTGCGTGCCATGTATGATAATAAATTTGCTTCTTTTTTTTAATCAAAAAGAGGGGCATTCTAACACTTGATACCCAAACAGAACTTGTAGCAAGATGAAAAAGTTGTCTTAAAGAATTGTTTCTCACATAAACAACATTATCGATTTTTACTTGGCTTTTAGGATTACTTGAATTCCAAATTATAATGACATGTCTGTTTAACTTTTTTAGTTCTTCAAATATGTACTTCGGACTATCGCCATATGGTTTTCCATCGAAATGATTTCCATACATTTTATTTTTATTAATTGGTAAAAAAAATAATAAAAGATATAAAAATCTAAAAAGAAAATGAAATGAGTAAAAAAGAAAATTTTTAGCTACTTCAATAATTATTTTTTTCATGTCTAAGTTTCCTTTATAAACAAGAAACACTTTAGTTTCTTGCAACAAAATAAGTAAATCAAAAATAATATAATAAAAACAAATGCTTCTATAATTAAATTAAGCCAACAATTAAAATTCAAAATAAAAGTAAATGGAACCATAAGCAGAAATATGGACGAAAAAAGAAGTATTTTCAAAATATCAATAGAGTATTCAATTATTTTAAAATTTAAGTGTTTTAATTTGAACACAACTATATATATTAGTGCGGTTAATAATGAAGTGACTGATGTAGCTAATGCTAACCCTCTCTCTTTCATAAGATTTATTAGCAAAAAATTCAAACCCACATTAATAAAAACGGAAACAACAGAAATTATAGCAGGAACAAGAGTATTCAACTCTGCATTAAAAATTCTTATCCAGATAGCCTTTAAGTTACCGCCAATGATAGTTAAAGAATAAAATAATAAACAATTGGCAGTAATGAATGTTGAATCTTCATTAAACTCACCCCTTCCAAAAAGGCAAGAAATAATATCATTAGAAAACAAAATTACAAATATAACAATCGGTATTGAAAAAATGAAAATAAAAGAATTAATATGATAAACTTGATTAATGAAATTCGTTTTATCTTCATCTAAGGCGCTTTTAGACAAAGATGGGAAATATACAACAGCAATTGTTGTTCCTAATATCGCAATTATTAAATTGATAATTTTTGAAGAATAGTTTAATGCAGAAACAGTTCCAATCTCTAAAGATGAAGCAAAATTTTTGTCAATAATTTGATTAATCTCTAATATAAGATTGGCTATTAAAACAGGAGCAACACCTAATAACAACTCTTTAAAATAGGTATTTTTAAAATTAGTGTTGCCATTGTATCTAAATCCATTTTTAAAAGAATATATGAACATAATTAAGGCGTATAGAAGATTCGCGACAACAACTATGTAAGCCAAAATCTGAAAAACATCAATACTTATTAAAATTAATCCAGCAATAATAAATAAATTTATTATGCATTCAAAGAAAAGAGCGACATAATACTTTTTTTTAACTTGACAATATGCTTTATAATGTTGAGAAATAAGGACAGGAATCGATGAAAAAATCATCACTCTACTCAAACTAATTGTAATTTCCATAGTTTCATTATCAAAACCACTTACAAGTAAATTAACAAAGAAATCTGGAAAAATAGAAAAAACCGTAACAATTATTATAGAAACAGAAAGAAGAATTAAAGAAGTTAAATTGTTAAAATTCTTAGATTCTTTTTCACTATCTTTCATCGTTTTTATATATAAAGGTACATATAAAGTACTTATTGCAGCACCAAAACCATTTGCCAGTAAATCTGGAAAAGAAAAGGCGGAAATAAAAGCATCGCTATAGATTGATGTTCCGTATTTAGAAGCTACGACCATTTCACGGAGAAATCCAAGACTTCTTACGAATATGGTAGCTACCATTACTAGCCCAACGCTTTTAAAAATAGATTTAAATTTATCAAAATTAATTCTCATGTTTAATTAGACTTAGATAAGTATTTTCAATACTCTTACACATATTTTGACCTAAAAAAATCGAATTGTTAAATTCTTCAATTATACGTTTTCTTTTTGAGGTGTCTGCTTTTAAAATATTCTTTACCACATCTTCTATCCTATCATTCAAACTAAAAAAATTAACAGCCGAAGTGACTTTTACTTGATTTGTTATTGTATCACTCACAAAACATAAACATCCGCAAGCTTGTCCTTCAACAATTGTCATTGGAAAGCCTTCATAAAGACTAGGAACAATCATAATATCAATCGCACTATAATAATCCCCAACATCTTTTACAAAACCAGTAAAATCAACACTGTTTTGAATACCTAATTTTTCTGAATAATCTTTAAGTTGCTCAAATAGTGGTCCATCACCAACTAGCAAAAGAGTTGAATTGCTTTCGCTTTTCAAAATTAAATTAAACAAATCTAATAAATAAAATAAATTCTTTTGTTTAGAAAACCTGCAAACATTACCATAAATTTTTGAATTGCTTTGAATATTGAATTTTCTACAAATCTCTTCACGGACGCCATCTTCAAAATGGATATTTTGTAAATTAACTCCATTAGGAATAAAAATAAAATCTTTTTTCCCATACATCCATTTGCCTGCTAAATTGGAACATGCTAGCAATACATTTGAGTGATTGACCACATAACTTCTTCTTAGCTTATGTATAAAACGAAATAAAAAATTATTATGATGACTCAAACCTGTGTTATGTGAATGCCAAATTACTTTTTTATTATATTTATTTGCGATATTTAAAGCGAATAAATCTAAGGCTGAATTTTTATTGAAATGAATTATATCAAATAGTTTAATTATTGAATCATATTCTTTCTTAGTGGTTAATGGGTATACAGTAACACCCAATTCATTAAATATTTCAGGTTCTACATATTTAGTTGAATAAGCAATTACACCAACAGAGAAAATATCACGATTTATCAATGTGCAAATATTTATTATAAATCTTTCAATGCCACCTAATGTGTCACTTATACCAATATATAAAACTTTAATTCTTTTCATTGATAAGCTCCTTTTGTGAATAAAGTAAAGGCATAAATACAAAGCACCCAGAAGATTCATGTCTAACAAAAGATCCAAAATCCGGTTCAAAAAAAGCACTGCAAAATAAATACGATAAAAAAATAAGAAAGAATAAATAGTACTCTTTCTTTAAATTAAAACGGTTTTTCCTAATTAAGAGAAAAATGAGAAAAACTGAAATGCTTAAATATATTTGATATAGTGTAAAGAATATTTGTACTATTCCCTTGCTAATTAATTCAAGAGGGAACATTAATCTAAGGAAATTAATAAAATAATTTAAAACAAAATTTAAGAAACTATTATTAAGGGGAATTAGGTTATTAATCTCAGTATTTGCATTTAAATAAGCGCTTGATATTTCTCTAACAAAAAAGATGCTATCATACTGCGATGGAAATATAAATTTACAAATATAAATACCAATAAATAAAATTATTATTGAAACAAGGATAGAAAAAACAAAATTCTTTTTAAAAAAAGAACTAACAAGCAAAAGTAATAAAAACAAACCCAACATAATTATAAAATAATTTCTAAAAAAAATACTTTCTAATAAAATAACTAGAAAAATTAAAAAATATTTTAAAAATTTTTTACAATGTAGAAAACGAACAATTAAAAACAATAAAAAGAACATGAAAAACTGAAGAACTTCTTTTGCAACAGTGAATACAAAAATGTTTAATAAAAAAACTGTCGCCAAATAGAAAAAATAATCAGCATACGAAAATTGTTTTTTTGAAATATAAATATATGAAAGGATGAATGGATTTAAGAGTATTGCAAGAAAGATATTCCATTCAATTAAATTTTTAAAATGAAAAACATTATAAAAGAATGAAAAGAAATGAGCAGTTATAATAAACGCTTCACCATTTGAGTTATAGTTGGAATTATAAATCATTGATAAAATAAGGTTAGAGTCCCTGAAATATAAATCTGATAAGAAAGAAAATTGAAAGAAATTAGCTATAATTGCAACAAAAATTGCGCTAACAAAAACAACACTTTTCTTAACATGTTTTACAAGATGAGTTGACCTATCAAATATCGTGATACCTAAATTCATACAATTATAAAACCCTATTCACACCAACAACCGTCGCTCCTTCTGTTAGTACATCTTTTGTTACAATAGCGCCTGCACCAATAACTACATTATTTGCGATTCTAACATTTCCGATAATCATTGAGCCATATCCCATAATAATATTATCACCTAAAATAGGAGCATGATCATTTTTACCACCTATACAATTATTTCCAAAACAATCTAAATTTTTGCCAATAATACTTCTCTTGTTAATGACAACATTATTGTGATGAAAGTAAAAGCCTTCTAAAATGGAATCACAATTAATTTGAACATTAATCTTAAGAGACTTTCTTTGATATAAATACGAATATAGTATTTTAAAAGGCCGAACAATTGAAACTTTTGATTTTAAATAGCATTTATACAAAGTATATCTATAAAAAGAATGATTTCTAGTCAAATAACATAAACACTTATTAACTTTGCCATCAAAACATCTATTTGAAAAAAGTTTTAAAGATTTCTTATACTCGCTTTTCATTTTTTAAAAACCTCAACTGTTGATTTATATATATCTAACATACTAATTGCATTAAAATTAATATCAAAATTATGAGCAAATCTAATTTCTTTTCTTCTACCAGAAATAATTGTTTCAGCCCATATATTTACTCTTTCATTTAGGCTTAAAAACAAAACATTATTTGAAATATCAACATTAGGTGGAACATTTTTAGATGCCACACAATATAATCCATTAATTTGTGCCTCAATTAATACCATACCTAATCCTTCATATAAGCTTGTAAACAGAAAGCAATCCATAGCACTATAGTACATATTAATTTCACTTGTAGTTCCTAAGAAAATAACTTTATTAGAAATATTTAAATCTTCGCACTTTTTTATAATGTCTTCCTTTAAAGGACCATCACCAATTAGCAATAGTTTTGAATTAGATCTATCTTTTAAAACCTCATAAAAGATTTTAACCAAAAATGTATGATTTTTCTGTTCAACAAATCTTCCTACATGACCAATTACAAACGTATCATCATCTATTCCAAGTTTTTTTCTAATTAAGTTTCGATTATCCTCTGAAAATCTAAACTTCTCAATTTCTATTCCGTTTTGAATAATTATGACTTGTCCTCTAGCATATGCTTTATCTCCGAACATATATCTCCCAGCTAACTCAGAGCACGCGAAATAATGGGTAGCATATGTTTTGCTAAATAATTTAAGTACGTTCTTAATAAAATTTCTTAAATGCTCTTTTTTGTTAGATGTGGTATGAGAATGCGCAATTCTAACTTTGATACCACACTTTTTTGCCATTCTTAAATAAAAAACACTTAAAGTGTTCATATTTGAGTGGACAATATCATAATGATTCTCTTTGAAAGCTTTTTTCAATGCTTTCATGCATTTAAAGTAATGTTTAATGTATGGGATAATAGTTACTCTACCACCCATACTTTCAATCTCTTTTTTGTTGATGATGTTTGAAGTCCCATCAACAAAAAAATCGAATTGCACTTTACTTCTATCAATATGACGATAATAGTTCATAATGACAGATTCAACACCTCCATCACAAGCGTGACCAATGATTTGTGCAACTCGAATTACTTTATTTTCTTCCATCTAACTTCTCTTAATTATTTCAATCCCAAACTCAATCATCACAGGTTGATTTAAAAATATAATTTCAACTTCTGCTACACGTTTATGGAGATTGACTTTTTTAACTATTCCTTCTTGCCCTAATAATGGTCCACTAATAACCCTAATCTTTTTGCCTTCAAGTACTTCTATTTCACTAACTGAGATAGTGTGATCATCTTCTTTTCCAGCTAACCCTTTAATGAAATCTTCTTCGATTTCACTTAATGGGATATAGTGAATAATTTCATTGTCCTTAAATCCTACTACTTTAGAATAACCTTCAATTGAATTAAGGAGGATATGCATGTCTTTAGGTGAATCTGTTTCAACAAAGATATACCCAGGAAATAAACGTTCAGTAATATCATTCCGTTTTCCATTAAATTTCTTTTTAAGTTCACGTTTCACACTAAAGACATCTTTAAAAATAGAAGCATCATAATTCTTCTTAATATTTTCAATTAATTCGTCTTCTTTTCCGCTTGTAGTGTGAATAACAAAGTACATATTTTAATTTTTTGCAGCATCCTTAAGGGTAACTTTAAAGGTTACATTAACTAATAGTAGGATCTATAAGCTTATAAGTGCCAATGCTTCAGATAAGGTTAATAGACCAATATGTTAAGCAATTTATTATAAAATAATAAATATGGATAGTAAATAAAGAAAAAATTATAGTCGTTTTTATTGGTCTATTAACCTATTATTTATTTGATTATGGTTATCTATATTAATTTAAAGGTTTAACGTAGTAAGTTAAATTTTCACTTTCGATATCTTTATATTCAAAAGTAAATTCTCCATCGACAATATATGCAGTGATTTCTTTGAGTTCATCTTTTGCATATCCTTTTAAGATGATATCTCCATGAGAATTTACAGTTAATGAATTGATACGATTGCCACCACAATCATATTCTTTATATTCAAGAGTATTAATATCTAAAACATATACTTTATTATCAGAAAGAGAATAAATATTATTATTTTGAATAACACCGTCAGAAGAAATTGGAACTGGAAGACTTTCAATTTTATATTCACGATAATCTTCTTCACTTTCTTGATTAAGTAAAGTGCATTTATAGTCATATATTAAAATATAATTATCTTTTCTTAAAATCGGCCTAATCGATCTCCCATGAACATAAAAATTTTGATATAAATTATAAATTTCTTGTTCTGCTTCTTCTTCGCTTGTTAACCTATTATTAGGCTTAACAGAGCGAACATCTCTACCTCTTTCATAAGTTCTTATAAATTCATTTTCTTTATTTAAATAACATGGATAGCCATCTTCATCAGTTTTATAAATTGTTCTATTGAGTGAATCAAATTGAACATCATTTACAATTTTTTTATTGATATAGGCTGCTCCACCATAATATGTATTCCCATATCTATCAATATAAAGATCAACTACACCAGGATCACTTCCTACAAATGCTCTTAATTCCGAGCTATTTAAAACCAATTCTATTTTTATTTCATTATTTATTTCTCTTGCTAAGAATAAATCAAATGCTTCTGTCTTTCGAGAAAGCCCCATTAAAGGATAGCCATCTTCATAATCTTTAAAAGAAACGGTCCTATGGTAGTCATCACCATCTGTATGTCCAAAAGTATAATCGGGAAGTACGTTATCAGCTGAATAGATTTTTCCACTTCTTTTAGAGATCAAATAGTTATGTCCAAAATAAGGAGTTGGTTCATCATTTGCAATCGATCCTCTTTGGCCTATACTTTCATCATTATCCAAATAAGAAAATGAGAAGAAATTACTAACAGTTGTATTAATGTAATTTAAATAATATCTCTCAACTTTCAAATTTTTTGTCATATTAAGAGAAACTTTTATAAAATCACTATCTTCATAATATAGTGAAACATGATAATCATTTAAGAGGTTACCGTTTTCAGTTTTTAAGTTAGCTTTTTTTAATTCATCGTCTCTAGTTAATTCATAGAAATTAACAGGTGAAGAAAAATATGTATATTCTTCAACATCAAATGCTCTTGCAACTTTATTTTCATTAAGATTTTTAGCTTGTCTTGCGTTATTAGTGGAGCTATTTTGCTTAACCTGTTCTCCTGCTACGCCAAACCCTTTAAGAGTTGAGAAATTTTCAATTTCTCCACTTCTTAATGGTGGAACATTTTCATATCGACCAGTAAAAATAACTATCAAAGATATCGCTCCAGCAAGAGCAAGTCCAGAAAAAACACCTCCACCAATGAACCGTATTTTTTTGCTATTTTCTTTTTTAATTTTGTTATTTGATTGAGAAAAAATTCCTGTTTTCTCTAAGGAGTCAAATTGATGGTTAGTTTTAATATGTTTTGAACTTTTAAGTAAAAATTCTTTTTCGTCTTTACTAATCATAAGAACTCCTTTCTGCACTTTTTAAGCGCTCTATAATAAATATTCTTCACATTCTTCTCATCAATATTTAATTTTGTGCCAATATCTTTAAAAGAAAAATCACCATAAATTCTTAAAAATATTACATCAATTTCTCTACGAGAAAGAATCTCACTTAAATTATTGAATAATTCGTTAGTGATGATGTTTTCTTTAACACTCTCACTTAAGAAAAGATCCATATCTTCATAAAGATTATTCTTATTATTTTTATGTTCTAAATTAAGTGATTTATTTTTGGTTAAAGTAATTAAATAATTCTTATAATCATTAATTTCGTTTAAATGATTAAAAAATTCAATAAAAACATCTTGAATAATATCATCTACATAATTCTTGTTTGTTAAATATGTTGCAGCAACAAAAGCTACAAGAGGTTTATATTGCAAATATAAATCTTTAAAAACGGATTCGTTATTAGTCGACATATTTCATTAGACAAATTATATTTTAAATAGTATCAAAAAAATTAAAATTTTATATAAAAAGATAAACCAAAAAATAAAATTGATGAAACAAATTAAGAAATACACATTTTAAGAATGTAATTCATTGTGAATAAGCTTTCTTTATTATAAGTTAACTTCAATCAAAAAGAAGGCAGTAATTTGCCTTCTATTTGATAGAGGAGAGTTATGAAATTCTAGCCTGACCTAGCTTCTACACTTGAAGAATAATTAACAACAGGCTAGAATATAATTAGATTTTTTCGACTAGCTATTAACTAGTCTTTTCTTTTTAATAAAAGAATAATCAATATTATTAAAAACATAATTAATATTATATTTTCCATAATTTCTCCTTTCTTGGGCCTCCAAGTAAAGAAGTTAGGTTGCTAATTAACCCTTCACATAATATAAAGAGTTTGAAAGTGGAATTTTTCCGAACTTTTTATTACAAATTAAAATTTTCATATAAAAAGAAGAGCATAGGCTTCTATTTGCCTTCTATTTGAAAGAGGGGAGTTATGAAATTCTAGCTTCACCTAACCTCACCTATTGAAGAATAATTGGCTATAAGCTAGAATAAAAATAGTGATGTTTGACTAGTTGCTAACTAGTCTTTTCTTTTTATAATCAGGCAAACAAAAATATAAATAAGTATTGGATCCCTCTTTAATAATACTCCCCCTATAAATATAATGTATTTCAAAACGAAATTTTTCCGAAAAACTTGCAAATTTTAAGAAAAAACTTGCAAAAACAAAATATTTTTAAAATTTTATAAAAAGTAGTTGACAACAAAAATGCAGTGAGTTTATCATAAAATCAATCTTAAAGTTAATCTAAATTTGTTGCTCTTGTTAGATATAGCTAAGATCGAAAAAACTACCTTTCACTCATTTATTGAGCTAATTATATCCAGTTATCGATAACATAATTAAAAGTTAGTCATTCTTTAAAAATGCATTAGCCAAATTAATCTCAGTCTATTATTTACTCTTCTTTTCGATATTAAATTTACTAAGAAGAAAATATTCATCTTCGTTTAATAGATAGGTTAGTTTGGTCGCTCTTAGCCTTAGATAAGTTAAGTAGCACAGTTCTTTGACATAAAAAATTTATAAACTTTGATAATGTTTATATCTTAAAAAACTTCTAAACGCCTTATTAGGTATATTTAATTAATCTTGATGAATGTGCAAATAATTCCCATGATCCGAATATACTAATCCTTCTTTTGATAAGAATTCATTTAGTGTCGAATCATCTTCATCGATACCTGTTGCAGTATCACTTTTTAAAACAGTTCTAATAGTTAAAAATATGATTTTTATATCCAAAGCAAGTGAGTGATGAGAAATATAATATAAATCGTATTTTAATTTTTCATTCCATGGAGTACCACTATTTGTTCTAACTTGTTGAAGACCTGTTAATCCTGCTTTAACATTGAATCTATATCGGAATTCAGGCATTTCTTTTAATCTATCATCTACATCTCCATGCATCAAAGCACGTGGGCCAACGATGCTCATATCACCTTTAAGAATATTGAAAAGTTGTGGAATCTCATCAATTCTAGAAGCACGTAAGAATTTACCAACTTTGGTAATTCTATCATCTCCTTTTAGTGCCGCTTTATTTGGATCTGCATCAATATACATACTTCTAAATTTAAAGATTCTAAACTCCTTTAGATTTTTCGTAAATCTGATTTGACGATAAAATACAGGTCCTTTAGATGTTAATTTGATTAAAATTGGAACAATCAACCAAATTGGAATACAGATAATAATAGCAACTAAGGAAATTAAAATATCTGTTATACGTTTGACTCCTCTTTCAATCAAATCAATAGTTAAATAGTTTTGAACAAGAGTTAATCTATTACCAACATTTCGCTCTGCCCCACTTGTAATTAATATATCTAAGTAAGAAGAATCAACATAGACGTCTTTATTAAGAGCAGAATCAAGATGAAGAATCAATTTTTCCTTAAGTTTAGCATTAACTGAATTAAGCAAGATGACTGTATTGCAGTTTTTAAGTCTAGCATAGAAATCTTGATTTATTGCTCCATCCTCTTCAAAGAAGATATATTTAATCTTGTATCTTTTAATTCCGGACTTGCAAATTTTCTTTACAAACTCAGTAGCATCTTCTTTTTTACCTATAATCATCATGTATTTAGTTTGGTGTTTATTTAAAAAGCAAACAACACATCTTACTACAAACAAAAATAAAGTATAGGCTGCCGCAGAAAATAGCGCTATATAAAACCACGCAAAAGTTTCATTTTTAATAATTAATAAAACAAGAGCTGAAGCCCCAACATAAACATATTCACTAAAAAACGAATATATTGTTGTTGCTAAGATTCCCTTAGTTAACGAAAACTGTTTAAGTCCAAAAGAGGTTAGCATTTGAACAACTGCTGTTAATAGCCAAATAATAATGTAAGCAATCCAAATATTTAACGATAAATTTCTAACCGCATCGTCTGCTAAATCTGGAATTAATCTACATATTAAAAGTGCTCCTGGAAAGGCGCCAAAACAAGCAAGAATAATAAACACCTTTTCAATTAAATTTAACTTTCTTTTGTAAGAAAGAATGTTTCTTAAACTTACTTTTTCACTTAATGCTTCAAGATTTGTGTTTTCATCCATAAATATAATTTTCTAAACAGTAATAAAATAAATAGAATTAATATTCTATTTCCTTATATAATCTATCATATACTTAAATAAATGCTAGCATATTTTTATCTTTATTTATACAAATGAAAATATAATGAATACGTTAATTGATATAAAATTTTGGCTCTTTAAATAACAATTTTTAAAAAACAATCGATTGTTCTCTTTTTATTTAACTAATTTCAAATTAAATTAGAAATTCAAAAAAGTAAACTTAAAATAACAAAAAATAATATTTCAATTTAAATTTAAGATATTTCACTTTTTAACAAATTTAAATTTAGAATTAAATTTATTAATGTTTAGTTATAAAATCAATTTATAAAGGAAATAATTTATATGAAAAATTCTAAACTTTTAATAATAATTTTTACACTTTTGGCTTCAAGCTGTTCCCCTTCTTCTACTAAACAAGTAGATGATAGATTAACATTAGCAAAATTAGGTGAGGTATCATTTCATACAGAACTTCAACAACTCTATATTGACGATGAAGATGTTGAAAATGTACCTAGCCAAGCAAATGGACTCACTGAGTTATCTATTCCTGATCCTATTAAATTGACACGGGAAAGCTCAGAAGAAATAAAAAACTATGTTGTAAAAATTAGTGAGAGTGAAAAATTCAAAACTTACGATGAATATGAAGTAAGCGGTAAGGAAGAATTAGAACTCTACAACTTAAAAGTAGGAACAAAATATTATTGGACAGTTCAAGAAAAAGATAATGAATTAACGAGTTCAGTAGCAACTTTTAGAACTTCAGATGATGGTATAAGAAATCTTTATATTGATAAAGTTACTAACAGTAGAGATATTGGTGGTAAACATACCAAAACTGGAGGAATCGTTAAGCAAGGAAATATCTTTAGAACTGCTAATGCAGATAATATTTCTCAAAAAGGAATTGAACAATTTAAAGAGTTAGGTATCAAAACCGAAATCGATTTAAGAGATTCAAATTCAAGAAAAGTTTCTCCATTAGGACAAGATATTAATTATTTTGCTTATCAAATGTATTACAACGATTATTCAAATTATCTAGAAAGAAATTGTGAAGCCGTAAGACGTACCATTCAAGAGTTTGCATATGAAGAAAACTATCCAATTTTTTATCATTGTAGAATCGGAACGGATAGAACAGGTATAATCACTTATCTTCTTTTAGGTTTATTTGGTGTTGATGAAGAAGATATTTATAGAGATTATCTATTCTCTAATTTTGGCGTCATTGAAGACGTGAGAACATTACATGGAAGCGGCGTCAATAATGTTCAATTATATTATGAAGCAATAAATGCATTCCCTGGCAGTACACTACAAGAACATGTATATAATTTCCTTTTAAGTATTGGGGTTTCATCTTTTGATTTAGATGAAATAATTAGAATAAACGTTAGCGAAAAAGAGAAAATTAAAGTTTTAGAAAATAAAAGAGCTCTATTTGTTAACGGAAATAAATTCGCCCATTCAGAAAGCGTAACTTCTAATATATATAACGGATTAACCTACTATCCATTATCAGAAAAACTAAATGAGTTTGTTTCTATTGATATTGAATCATCTAAAGCCTGTGATGCTGATATCTATGTTTACTTGTATTCAAATAATCTCACATTTAAAGCTAGTAGCGCATATTCTTTAAAATTAAATGAAACCGAATTAGAAGTATCAAATAAAACTTTTCAAGATTTGCATTGTAGATCAACTGCTGGAATTTATGTTGCAGCTAAATTTGCTGAAGCAAAACTTCCTCAAGGAAATAGCAAAATTACCTTAACAAACATCTCCTCAACTGAAAATTCCACCGGCAAAGGTGGAAACATTGCTGGAATTATTGTTATTCCTAAAACAGAATCAAATCTTAAAACAAATTAAATATCTTTAGCTGCCGCATAAGCGGTCGACAAGGCAATTTGTAAACTATATCCGCCAGTAAAGGCATCGACATCAATTACTTCCCCAATAAAATAGAGATTATTTACTATTTTTGATTCGAGTGTTTTTTGCTTAAGCTCTTCAACGTTGACACCACCGCTAGTGACAACTGCTTTTTCAATATCGTCTAATCCATCAAAAGTTAATTTGAAGTGTTTTAAATAGTTAATCAAATCCAATCTTTCTTGTTTGGAAAAGGAATTTAGTTTTTTATCTAAATCAAAATTAGTGTTTTCAATAAAGAATTCTCTGACTTCTTTAGGAAGCAAAGTAGATATTAAATGTCTAACATCTTCGTTTGGAGTCTTAGTAATTTCTCTTAAAATCCTATTAGATAGTTTTTCATTATCTAACGCTGGTTTAAAATCTAAAATAAGTCTTACATCATCAAATCTATTGATTAAAGAAGATAAAGTTAAACTGATTGGACCGGTGATTGAATTAGGTAAAAATTCAAGGTCTCCAAAGATTTTTTTCTTAAAATGTTGGCTTTCTGCAAGGATTTCTACATTTTTTAAAGTAAAATCGAGCATTTCCTTATGAATTCTTTCTTTAATTTTTATTGGGCAAAGTGCTGGTTTAATTTGTATTATTGTATGCCCAAAATTTTGAGCAAATTTATATCCATCGCCCAAACTCCCTGTTAGTGGATAAGACTTCCCACCAGTAGCAATGACAAGTTTATCAGCCCTATATTCATTTAGTTTTGTTTGAACAACAAATTCTTCATTATCTTTATAACAGTTAATAACTTTCTCGTTATATTTAAAAATTACGCCAGATGATTTTGCTTCTTTAACTAAGCAATCGATGATGCTACTGGATTTATCAGATACAGGAAAAACTCTATCTCCTCTTTCAACTTTAAGAGGGCAACCATGGCTTTCAAAAAATTCCATCGTATCTTGAGGAGTAAATTGGTTTAAAGATGAGTATAAAAATTTAGGATTTCTAACAACGTGATTTATAAATTCATTAACTGGTTTATTGTTTGTGATATTACATCTTCCTTTACCAGTGATTGCTAACTTTTTTCCAGGTTTAGGATTAGATTCTAAAATAGTCACTTCTACATCACTTCTAGATGCATTAAGTGAGAAAAATAATCCAGCTGCTCCTGCTCCAATACAAATAACTCTAATCATAATCAACTAATTGGCCTGTCGGCATTAAATCCTTTTGCTACAGATCCATAATAACTTAACAATTGAAGAACAATACAAATTAGCGATGCTTCAAAATGATCATTAATTTTAGGAACATAACAAGAATAATCAACCATCTTATCTATATCATTATCGTTTGTTGATATTCCCACAATATATGCTCCATATTTTTTACACTCTAATAAATTTTGAAGAGTTTTATCTAATATTTTTCTTTGAGTTAATACACCTATTACTGCTGTTCCTTCTTTTAATAATGAAATAGAGCCATAACGCATTTCTCCAGCAACAAAAGCTTCAGAATGGATATAGCAAATTTCTTTTAATTTCAATGAACCCTCTAAAGATATTGCAAAATCGGTATTTCTTCCAATGAAAAATACTTTTTTTAAAGTAATTAATTTAGTTGCTAACCATTGAATCTTGCTTTGATCTTTTAAAATTTCTTCAATTAAACTTGGTATTTTTCTAATTTCATTTAAATAATTCGATTCATCAAGATTATCTCTTACATGAGCAAAATGAATTGCAAGTAAATATAAAACAATTAAATCATTACTAAAACATTTTGTAGTTGTTACAGCTATTTCTTCTCCTGCACATGTATCTAAAACAAAATCTCCTTCTTTAGCTAGACTAGATTTAATATCATTTGTAATCACTATTGTTTTAATATTTTCTTTTTTTGCTAAACGCAAAGAAGCTAAAGTGTCACTAGTTTCGCCGCTTCTAGAAAGAAAAATAACTAAATCATTTTTTCTTAAAATAGGTTTATGATCTCTAAATTCACTTGATAATTTGACATCAACTGGGATATTAGCGATATCTTCAATCACGTATTGCGCTACTTTTGCTGCATTATATGAACTTCCACATCCTACGATAGTTATCGAAGAAATTTGCTTTATAAATTCTTCATCAATATCAAATTTAACTTCATTTTCTGCTGTATATCGCTTAAGCACTTCACTAATTGCAGAAGGTTCTTCATGAATTTCTTTCATCATGAAGTGTTCATATCCACTTTTTTCTACAAGCGAAGAATCTAGTTCAATCTTTTTAGTTTCTTTTAATAGTTCTTCTCCATTTAGATTGTAAAAATGGACTTCACCTTTTTTAACTTTTCCGATTTCAAAATTATCAACACTATAAATATTTTTAGTAAATTTTAAAATTGCTGGAATATCACTAGCAATAAAAGATTCATCATCATTGATCCCCACAACCATTGGAGAATCTTTTCTGGCTACCCAAATTTCTTCAGGCAAACTTTTAAACATTATCTCTAAAGCATAGCTTCCTTTAACTCTTAACATAGTTTTAGAAATAGCTAAAAATGGGTCTTGATTATATTTGTTGAAATAATAATCTATTAGCTTAATTAAGACTTCAGAATCTGTTTCAGAATATAATTTATATCCGTTAATTTCTAATTTTTGTTTGAGTTCTGCAGAGTTTTCAATAATTCCGTTATGAACTCCAACAATTTTTGCATCGCATTCTTTGAAATTTAATGGCTCATTAAATGATGATGTATGAGGGTGTGCATTAACTAAAGTTGCTTTTCCGTTTGTTGCCCATCTAGTATGTCCAATTCCAGAATTTCCAGAAAGATTTTTGCCATTATTTGTTAACTTAACAAGGTTAGAAATTCTTCCAGTTTCTTTAACAATAATAAAATTAGAGTTATCAATTTTTACTGCAATACCTGCAGAATCATAACCTCTATATTCTAATTTTTTTAAACCTTCTAATAGAATTGGGGCAGCTTCTTTATTTCCTATATATCCAACAATTCCACACATACAAATCAATCAATTTCCCTTGTTTAATATTTTACTAGTAAATGAATAAAAATTCTTTAATTATTATTTTGATAATTAAAATATATTGATTAAAAAAATCAAATATTTAAGTATTTGATGAACAAAAATATAATAAAAAACACCGATATCAATCGGTATTATTTTATGATTGGTGGTTCAACTTCATTATTTTCTTGAATCTCAAACTCTTGATTTATTTCTTCTTTAACTGGTTCTTCAGTTATTACTTCTTTATTAGCTTCATTTCGCCTTGCTTCAGCTTCTGCTTTACTTCTATTAAGTTTATTAATAAATATAAGAACTATAATTGATCCAACAAGAGTTGTTAATGAACTTCCTACAAAGATACTTCCAACTAATATAACAATAGTAATTGTTAAACTTGGAGGTTCGCCTTGCTTCATTTTTAGTCCTTGAACTAATCCCATGATAGAAAAAACAATACCTGTATATCCTGTAATCATTTCTTGGACAGCTATTCTTGTCAAATCAAGATAATAGTCGCTAAATAAATGTATTGAATAAATGATGGGTTCATTGCTGATTGCTTTAAAAATCATATCAAAAGTTAGAATTATTGCGACAATCAAGCTAAGACAACTCATTGCAAATCCAATAAAATATAAAATTCGACCAGCTTTGTTATAATTTTGTAAATCCATAATCAAATTATAAGTAATCAATAATTAATATCAATTAAATTATCCTTTTGTTGTAAAATCTATGTCAATATGTTCACTATCTTCTCTTGCTTTTGTAACAATTTTAGCTTCCTTTTCTTTTCCTTTTTCTGGTAGAAATACTTGAACAATTCCAGCAGATCCTGCAATTAGCAATAATATGCCTAGAATAAGTGAAATGATGTCATTAAATGAACCGGCAAAGAAATCCATAAAGATAAAAAGAATAATATAAAGGATTCCAACAATTAAATTATAAGAATATCCACCAATATGAAATTGTCTAAGTCTAAGTGAATATACAATTTTACTTATACCACTAAACAAGAATAAGAAGCCCATAATCATCGTTACAAGAGTCATCCCTACTCCAGGATAAGCTACAAAAAATATGCCAACTCCAAACGATAAAAACCCTCCAATTAATAAAAAATACCCGCTAAAACTCACTGAAAATGTTAAAATTCCAATAACTATTAAACAAGCAGCAATTAGCAAAACAAAACTTCCACTAATTATACCAACATAGTTTTGAAATAAATCTGGAGATGCAATTGCAATAATACCAAGAACTATTAATAACACATTATACGCTATAGAGAACGCTTTCTTAATTAACGATTTCTTTTTCATAAACTCTCCTTCTTAAGCAAACAAATTATAATAAGCAATTAAATATTTATCAAAATATTTACTTAAACAATAATTTACTCATTAATAAAAATATCTGAGTAGCTTAACCTTCTTACTTAATTGAATAATTAATATGCCTATAGCTATACAAATAAGAATAGTCATTGCATATCTAAAGATATTCATATAATCAAACATTGATAGACTAATAAACATCTTATTAATTAATAGATACATAGAAAAATGTAGGCAATAAATTATAATCGATAAGTTTCTTAATTCCTTAAATAGCCTTATTTCTAACTTCATATTCCCTACTAATATAAAGATAAATATACTTAATGGAATTAAAAAGATATATGTATCATTACTAAATCTAGGTAGGTGATATATTTTAAGTAAATACTCTTCAATAAATAAGAAGATCAAAGAAAGTATGATTAATATCATTGTTTTTTTAGCATTGAGTTCTTTAAAAATATGAAAATATCTACTTAAAATTTTACCTATAAAGCAAAACACGAAACCTAATATAAAAGAATTAGGTGGAAATATAGTTCCTATACTTGGTCTAGAAGATTCAATGTTAGATATGTCTTGAACTATTAAATAAGAATAATTAGATGTTAAAAGACACGTTATAAAAAAGATTATAGCTATAAAAGCTATATATCTATCTTTTAAAAATTTAGATAGTAAATATAAAAGTAACATTGCTTCTACTTGAGCCATTATGTACCAACTGGCATAAAATGTTGATCCAACTGTTAAATTAATTAGAAATTTAACTAACCCTAACCACCCCATTGAAAAATATCCTTTTTCTATGATAGTGATCGGTAAAAGCACTATAAACCAAAAAAGATAAAGCAACAAATTTCTTCTTATATATTTTTTGAGTATTTGATTATTTTCTTTGCTATCTTTTCCTTTTAAGTTCTCAAAGAAAATATAACTAGACATTATGAAATACAAAGGAACAGCTATACGAACAATAGGATGAATGTATTCGCCAAAAAGCTCTGTGTGAATTGCTACAACAAAAAAAGATAAAACAAATTTAGTTAAATCAAATCCTTTTATCACTTCTTTAGTAGATGCATTTCCCATAAGAATCTAATATTATTGCTTCAATGAGTTTGCTTACTACATTAAAATTAAATGTAGCGGTTCCAAATAAAGACAAAAAACTTTTATATAAGTAGTATAACAAATTTGTTGATATTCATGGGATAATATAAATCTTTTCATTTTAGAATCTTCTTCACTTCTTATTCATTTTGAGTAAAGCATTTAAGCAATTCCTACTGAATAAAAAAGTCCAAAATTATTAATTTTAAAATTATTTTCGCTCTTACAAGGGTTAAAAAATATAACAACTAACAAATATTTAAAATTACTAAATTATAGAAAAAACCTGCTAAAACAAACTTAAAACGTAAAAATTGATCGTAAATAACAAAACGAAATTAGTAAAAAAGCTTTCGTTAATTCTCTCAACGTTATATTAAAATGAATCAAGAGAGATAATCACTATCATTCCTAAAATTATTAAAACCTTTTTAGGTATAGAAAACCGTTTTTTGGATGTAAAGTTATTTTTCACAACTACACCTCTTACTTGTAAAAATTATAATCATGATATAAATATTTATTAAAATATTTACACGAAAATAAATAAACATAATTTAAAAATTTATATTTTAATCAACATTTTTTGATTATTTGTTCATTATTTTGTTGACACTCTAAAGAGTGTTCATTAGAATTAATGTGGTTAAAAATAGGAGGTTTCTATATGAAACAACATCGTAATTCTAAAAAAGGTTCTATTATTGCGGTCGCACTATTTGGAGCATTAGCACTTTCAAGCGCTTCAACAACACTTATCTTTATGAACTCAAAAGATTCGTCATCATCTCTTGATGCGGGTTTAATTAATGAAGAGGAAGTTGAAAACGATCCAATTAAAAATACATTATTTGAAAATATCACTGCTGCAGATTTATCAATTGAGAATTTGCACATTACTGTTGATAACGTTTTAAATGACACTTCTACTTTAGAAGCAACTTTCACTGGTGGAGCAAATTATCTCTCGTTCATGAAAAATGCCACAGGTAATATCGATGAAAACGAAGTATTAGATGATGTTACTGCTAAATTTGGCGGCAATTTAAATATTACTTTAAAAGATACATCTTTAGGTGAAGATCCACTTATGTTAAATGAAGATTTATCAGTTTATGCTCCAGGAGAAGGAAAAATCTATCTTGATTGGAACAATACTGGATACACTGCCAGTGGAAAATTCATCACAAATGCAATTGATGCTGCTGTTACATTTTTAAACGATGAACAACGTACAGCTTTAAATGAATTATTAAATGAACTTCAAAAAATCGATATTTTAGCACTTCTTCCAATGGTAGGAACAGTTGGTGGCTCACTTGCTAATGAAAAGATTGAAGTTATTAGAAACGGAGAAACTGAATACCAATATGCAATTGAAGTTCCAGGATCACTTTTAGGTGAAAGTTTTGAAACTAATCTTGTTGTAAAACTCAATTGTAACGAAAATGGTGAATTAACATGCCTTTCACTTGATGAATTTAAGATTCCTTTAGAAGGCAAGGAAGATATCATTATTAAAGTTTCAACAGATAATATCATCATGCATGGATTCAATTCAGAAGGTTCAAGTAACATTCAAGGCTATAAAGATGGAATTCATAATGGCATAGAAGAAAATGCACTAACATCTTATTATTCAAACGATTTAGACACTACCCCTAACTTGATTTATACCGTTGGAAAAATGATGAATGCTAAGAAATTCAAATTTGATTATTCATTGAATTTTGATGAATATAAATATGATGCAACTCAAGTAGATTTTGGTAGTAAAATCGGAACAATTAACTCAACTGCTAGCCACTCCTTAGTTGGTACATTAGCAGCCGATGTTACAAACGGATTCGATAAAGGAAATTATAAGCTTACCCTTAATCAAAATGAGACATTTAAAAATTCTATTGCAGTTCAATATCAAGGTAATGATGAATCTGACATTCAAGGAACATTCATTAATGTCAATAATTCATTAAAAGGCTATATTTCAAATTCAACAATCGAATCATTAACTGGAGTTTTAACATCCTTAACAAATGATGAAAACACTGAAAATTCATTCTTTAATGCTAATGAAATTCTTAATGACACTACACTTGGGGATATCATTAATGGAAATTGGTACAAATATAAAAATATTTTAAATAAGGTTTTAGTTACAACTGATGACCTTAATACAACTACAATTTCAATTCAAATTAAAGCTAAAGGATTAAACTTAAATATTCCTTTTGAATTCGAAAATACACTAGTTGAGGTTAATATTTCTTATAGAAACACAGATGAAAAAGAAAATACTTATATTGAAAAACTCGAAATTAAAAATATTCCATTAAGAAAAGTAAATAGAATCGAAAGCGAACAAACCACTTCTTATCTTGATACAGCTTCATTTACATTAAATTTAGGCGAAGCGAATTTCAATTCAAACGAGACTTTAGATACCGGAATTAACGTAATTGATGCTCAAGAACTTGATAACTACGCTGATTTTAAAGCAACGGTTCCTTTATTTACAAATATTGCTGAAATTGTTAAATCAAAGCAATTCGCTTCAACATATTCTTTAACCTACACAATGGAAAACAAAGATCCAATTAATGTAACTGGAACTCTTGATGCCGATTTAAATGATGCAAGTTTTGACTTATCTCTTGATGATAAGAATTTAGGTTTATATCGCTTAACTGCTTTCTCTGTTGTTAATGACATTCAACATCATGTTCAAGTGGATTATGTTCCAAATGAAACAACATCTACAAACGATCAAACATTATTCTTTAAGTATTTTTCTCAAAACGAAAATTATCAAACTAGACTCTCACTCAATACAGAAACTTTAATGGGAACTCTTGATGCAGTAACTTCGCTTTTGAATGCTAATGAAAGCAATAATCAAGACGTATCAGAAAAGACTGAAGAGTTATTCGGAAACATCTCAGAAACAATTAACGATTTAACTGATTTTATCGATGGAGATATTTGGTCACTTCTTCAAAGCGAGCTTCCAACTGATAAAGTAACTTTAAGCAATGTTCCTGGCCATAAAGAATGGCTAAAAGTTGAACTCGATACAAGTCTTTTTGGTTCAAACAATGCAAATGGAACAATTTCCGTTATCTTAAATACAAATGCAAATAATGAAAACTTTGCTGCTTTAGATATCTCATTAACGGTTCCAAATACTTCAGATACACTCGATTTCACATTAGCATTTGATGAATTTAATGCCGATTCTGTAGGGTTAAATGCAGAAAGCCAAGCAAAATATAAAGCAACTGATTCAAGCGTTGAAGCAGTTATTAATATTTTAACTGGCAATTATTTAGATTCATTCGGCTTCACTGGACTACTTTCAAAAAGCAAAGTCTCCCCCAGCTTATAGGCTGACCAAAGTAACTGATTACGCTTATTCCGTAGATGGTGCTCTCTCATTAGGTTTCAAAAACGGTGAACTTGTTGATCAGAGTTCCATCTCACAAGGCGTTGGTGCAGCACACTTCACATTAAAAGATAAAGCTTCTACAAATACCCAAACCGTTGATATTGGGTTAGAAAGCAAAATTAATGCCTCTAATAAAAAAGATATAGGTATTAATTTTTGCTATAACTCAACAAAACTTGGAAGCTTAAATGGCTATACATATAAGGATTTTTCTATACTCGATTCACTAAGAATACTTGAAGAATTTGGCGATGATGAAGGAAATAAATCTAATCTTTTATATGAATATGTATTCGCCATAAATAAATATATCAAAGTAATTACAGGAGCTGCATCTTTAGGATCCTTACTTGAAGGTTCTAAAAATGTGTCCCTTGCACAAATTGCTTCATTTTTCTCATCAGCTCAATTCGATAATTCATATGATTCAATTCAAGATAATTATCTAACCACTCCTTCACTTTACTATCCAAGTAGTGATACATTACGAATCACACTTAATCCAAATACAAGCGATGAATTCACATTAATAGTTGATTTTAGCGATGAAGTATTAAATGCGGGTTATTCTTTTGGAATCGGCTTAGAAAACATTAAGATCGCCGGATATTATGGTAATTTTAGAATTAATTTATTTGAAGCAGATCAAAATAATGATGGAAACGTTACATCTTCAGAAATGTCACGTTTAAAAATTAATGGATTTAAAACTGCTAATCCAGATAGTGATCCATATGTTGATTTAGAATATCTTCCTATTTTAGTTAAGATGGGAATTAAAACTACTAATACGCACGAATATTCGCTTTCTGGAACCTTAGATTTCCCTGGAGTTGCTGCTCTTTTAGGTCTTAAAGATTTCTCAATCAAAGTTCATTTAACTGTTTTAGACGAAAAAGATGAAAAAAATGTCCACATGGTTGATGGATATATTGAACTTTTAAAATCAGGAAGTGAAATTAATAATTCATGGTTAACAAGTCACGAATATTATAGAGTTGAAATCTTTTTAAGAAAAAAAGATGTCTATGTTAAAAAGACTGTTATTAAAAACGGCGCGTTAAGTTCAAATTATAATGTAACTATTGATTATTGGCGCACTACTAGCGAACTTTTTACTTCTGATTTAGTTTATTATCTTGTTGTTTATATACTTGGTGTTGGTGAAGGATTATATAACACAATCTACGACATGATTAAAGATAGAGAAGATACATATCTAGATTATATACAAGGATTAACTCATGATAAGGCAAATTCAAAACGGACACTAAATTATAAAATAGTTACAGGTATATCAGGTTATTTAGATATTACTTACAATAAAAATGATGATTATAGTATTTCTAAAGTTTATTTAGATTTTAAAGTGACAGATTTACTTCATATTACAGTGGACGCGACAATGGATCAAAGTTTAGCAAATCACTCTTCTACTATGACTTATGTAGATAATTTTATTAACGCGTTTAATTCTAGTAGTTATACTAAAAATCTAGGTAATAGAGTTGATCATAACGATACAAGCAACGTTTACGTCTATTCTACTTCTGGATCTTCTTATAAAACTGGAAACTTAACATATAACGGTTCAACTTATTAATATATAAAGATAATACAAAAACAAAAGGTCCAATTTCTTGGACCTTTTGCACAATATATAAACGCGAGATTAACGTTTTGAGAATTGTGGAGCTCTTCTTGCAGCTTTGAGACCGTATTTCTTTCTTTCTTTTGCTCTTGGGTTTCTTGTTAACATACCAGCAGCTTTGAGTGCACCTCTATCTTCTCCTGCTTCAAGTAAAGCACGAGCGATACCAAGTCTAACTGCACCTGCTTGTCCAGTGAAACCACCACCTTGAGCAAAGACGATGACGTCATACTTAGCTTCAATGCCTAAAATTGTAAGAGGTTGTTTTAAATCAAGAACTAATGTTTCATATGGGAAATAGTCTTTGACATCTCTGTCATTAACAGTAATTTTTCCTGAACCTAATTTAACATAAACTCTTGCAACACTGGATTTTCTTCTTCCTGTACCGTAATAAGTTTTTGCGTTAGCCATTAGTTTTTACCTCCTAAATTTTTGAAAGTTAAGACTTCAGGGTTTTGAGCTTGTTGTTTGTGCTCAGCACCTTTATAGACTTTAAGTTTCTTGAACATTTGTCTACCAAGTCTTCCTTTTGGTAACATACCCCAAACGACTCTCTCGAAAAGTTCCTCTGGATACTTTTCTAACATCTCTTCAAGAGTTCTGATTCTCATACCACCATTGTAGCCACTAACATTGTAATATTTCTTGTTAATTGGTTTATGTGTACCACTAACGGCAACCTTTTCACAATTAATTACAATAATGTAGTCTCCACAATCTTGGTTTGGTGTCCATGATGGCTTTTCTTTACCCATTAAGTAGACAGCAATGTTACTTGCTAATCTTCCAAGTGGTAAACCAGCTGCATCTACGACATACCATTTACGTGAGATCTCTTCCTTCTTTAAACTTGTTGTTTGTTTATACATTTCACTATCCTCCATTTTCTTAAAATCTTACCGGGACTTTAATTTCATAAGAATTGTGTCTTAAATAACATATACATTTTTGCTCTTACTGTCAAGAAAAAATGAAATTTTAAATAATATATTTAAACTTGATAAACAAAAAGAAAAGGGATGAAATTTTCATCCCCAATCAAATTTATAAAATTTGAAATTAATCTAAATTCAAACTCTTAATATGTGCTTTAACTCCTTCTTTTAAATCATCACGTTTTAAAGCGACATCAATAATAGCAGTTAAATAACCTAATTTATCACCACAATCGTATCTTTTTCCAACAAAATCATAGAAATAAACAGGTTCTTTTTTCATTAAAGATGCAATAGCATCAGTAAGTTGAATTTCTCCACCTTTACCTCTAGGAGTTTTTTCAAGTTCATCAAAGATTTTTGAGTTGAATACCCATTTTCCTAAAGAAGCTAAATCGCTTGGAGCAACTTCTGGGTCTGGTTTTTCAACGATTCCTTTAAGTTCATAAGTTCTGTCGGCTACTTGGCGTTTAACGTCCATTGAACCATATTTATTTATGTTTTCATGAGCAACAGTTTGACCACCTACAACAGTGTTTTCACCATTTGCTTCAAAAGCTTCAATAAGTTGTGCAACAGGTGTTTTATTTTCATATAAACAAATATCATCACCACAGCAAACAACAAAGTTTTCGTTGCCAACAACTTCTTTTGCTTGTAATACAGCATGCCCTAAACCAAGAAGTTCATGTTGGGTAACATAATGGAATTTAGCTTTTGTACCGATTTTATGAATTAAATCAGCATATTTATCTTTGCCTAAACTTCTTAATTCTTTTTCATATGCTTCATCAAGTGAATAATACTTTTTAATATCATCTTTTCCTTCACTTACAATAATGACAAACTCTTCAATGCCACCTGCAATACATTCTTCAACAATGTAATCTAAAGTAGGCTTATCAATAATTGGACACATTTCTTTTGGTACTCCCTTTGTAATTGGGAGGAATCTTGTGCCATGTCCTGCACAAGGAATTACTGCAAATTTAACACTCATTTTTTCACCTCTCTATAATTATAAATATATTCAAAATACATTTCAATTTTCTTAGCCTACATAATTTGCATAAAAATATACAGTTTTTGCAGGGTTTTTAAAAATTTTTAATGCTATCAAAATAAAAAGAGGAAAGATTCCTCTTAATATTAATAATTTTTGAATTAATAATTTTCTGCGTTTACTTCAAAGAAGGATTGTGGATGTAAACAGCATGGGCAAACTTTTGGTGCTTCTTCGCCAACAAAGATATAGCCACAGTTTCTACATTTCCAAATTGTGATACCTGTATCTTTTTTGAAAACTTTAACAAGTTCTACGTTTTCGAGTAATTTGTTATATCTTTCTTCATGATGTTTTTCAATAGCTGCGACCATTCTGAATTTATTAGCTAAAGCCTTGAAGCCTTCTGCTTCAGCTGTCTTAGCAAAATCTTCATACATTTCTGTCCATTCATAGTTTTCGCCTTCTGCAGCAGCTTTTAAATTAGCTTTTGTATCGCCTAATTCATCTAATTCTTTAAACCACATTTTTGCATGTTCTTTTTCGTTTTCTGCAGTTTCTAAAAATAAAGCAGCGATTTGCTCATAGCCTTCTTTTTTAGCTACACTTGCATAATATGTATATTTATTTCTTGCTTGTGATTCTCCAGCAAAAGCTGTTCTTAAATTTTGTTCTGTTTTTGTTCCTGCGTATTTATTGGCCATAATTTGCCCTCCTAGTATTTTTTAATTATAAAAAATAAAACTTTATTATACAACACTAACAACACATTAAGATTGCTTAACATCTTTAATTGATAAACCAATTCTCTTTTTAGCTAAATCAACAGATATGACTTTAACTTTTACAACATCGTTAATCGACAAAACTTCACTTGGATGTTTTATGAATTTATTTGATATTTGTGAAATATGAACTAAACCATCTTGATGAACGTTAATATCAACAAATGCGCCAAAATCAGAGATATTTCTAACTGTACCATTCAAAATCATGCCAACTTTAAGATCTTCGATTGATTTAACAGCGTTATCAAGTTCAACAATCTTCACATCTTCTCTTATGTCTCTACCTGGTTTTTTAAGTTCATCAACAATATCTTTTAAAGTCAATAAACCTACATCATTCTCGTTTTTAAACCTATTCAAATCTAACTTAGAAAGTTTAAGGTCTAACATCATTTCATCATCTTCAACTAAGTCAATTTTTGTCTCTTTGATGATTGCCTTAGCTATTTTATAGCTTTCTGGGTGAACACTGGTTTTATCAAGTGGTTCATTTCCATCAATAATTCTTAAAAATCCTGCAGCTTGCTCAAAAGCTTTATCACCTAATTTAGGAACTTTCTTAAGTTCTTCTCTATTCTTAAATGGTCCGTTTTTAGCACGATAATCATAAATGTTTTGAGCGATAGCTTTATTAATTCCCGAAACATACTTAAGTAATGATACGCTTGCGGTATTAACATTAACTCCAACATTATTAACACAATCTTCAATTACAGTTGAAAGTGTTTCAGATAATTTCTTTTGATCTAAATCGTGTTGATATTGCCCAACACCAATTGATTTTGGATCAATTTTAACAAGTTCACTTAAAGGATCCATTAAACGTCTAGCAAGTGAAATTGCACTACGCTTTTCTACTGGTAAATTTGGAAATTCTTCTTCGCCAAGTTTTGATGCGCTATAAACTGATGCTCCACTTTCATTAACGATATAAATTTTTATAGGTAAATTATTTTCTTTAACAATAGAAGATAAAATTTCTTCACTTTCTCTACTTGCTGTTCCGTTACCTAAGGCAATGTAATCAATCTTTTTGGTTTTAAATATCTTAAGTAATCCTAATTTTGCTCTTTCTACTTCTTCTTTTGAATTTGCAGTAATATAGGCAACGCCAATACAACCAAAATCTGGAGTTCCTTGAGAATCAATTAAAGCATATTTACATCCTGTTCTAAATCCTGGGTCAAAACCTAATATATTTTTATTTTTTAGAGGTGGATACATCAAAAGACTCTTAAGATTTTTCTTAAAAATTTCTAATGATTTTTCACTAGCTTTTTCAAATAAATCACTTCTAATTTCATTTTCAATACTAGGCATGATTAAACGTTTCATTGCATCAGCTACAATTTCAACATATAAATCATTAAATTGAGGTTTTATATTGTATCTACGTTTAACTTCTAAATTCAAATAATCAGCATCATAATCGAGAAAAACCTTTAAACATTTCTCGTTTTCTCCTCTATTAATTGCCAAATATCTATGAGGAGGTATGGTGCTTATCTTTTCACTATAATCCTTATACATCTCATATGTATTACGTTCATCTTTAGCAATTTCGACACTATGAATTTGTCCATCTTTTTCTAAATAAGCTTTAATGAGTTCTCTAATTTTTGGATCATCACTAATTGTTTCTGCAACAATATCTTTTGCGCCTTGAAGAGCCTCATCAGCACTTTTAACTCCCTTTTCTTCATTTATAAATTCTTTAGCGTATTCATATAAATTAACCGAAGTATCTTCGTTCAAAATTACATCAGCAAGTGGTTGCAATCCTTTTTCTTTTGCAACGCTTCCTCTTGTTTTCTTTTTAGGTTTGTATGGTCTATATAAATCTTCAAGTTGAGAAAGAGTCTTAACGTTTTCAATTTGCTCTTTCAATTCATCAGTTAACTTGCCTTGTTCATCAATCGACTTTAAAACTGTATTGATTCTTTCATCAAGATTTCTTAAATAAGCGAGTCTTTCTTCTAATTTTCTTAAATCTGCATCTGTTAAATTTCCAGTTACTTCTTTTCTATAACGTGCAATAAATGGAATTGTGTTTCCTTCGTCCATTAATCCAATTGCAGCTTGAAGATTCTTTTCATTTATATTTAATTCTTCATGTAATCTTTTTAATATATCCATTATTTTTACCTCGTTAAAATTATACAAAAAGTTTCCTTGTTTTTATATCAAAATATAAAAATGTCAGGGTTTTGCGTTGTTTTTTATTATCTTTTATTTGTAATATAAATTCTATTCGCACTTCTTTAAAAAAGGTTTAATTTTATTATCAAATGTGGAAAAATTTGACAAAAAGAGGGAAATAATATCTTAGTTTATTAAAATAGAATTAATTTACATTTCAAATGACTTAAAAAGTTTGATTTAAAACATAAAGTCAAATATGATAAATACACTTTAAAGGAAATTGATTATGGCAAATGAAATCGTTTTAACAAGAGAAGAAATTCAAGAAGCAGTTCAATCAATTGCTGATAAATTAAATGAAAGATTTAAAAAACAAAAAAGTATTCCTGTTTTTATTGGTGTTCTTAAAGGAGCAATGCCATTTTTTCAAGACCTAGTTAAAAAATGTAACTTTGATATGAAACTTGATTACATTCAAGTATCAAGTTATAGCGGAACTTCTACTACTGGAGTCATTCATTTATTAAAAGATGTTTCAGAAGATTTAAACGGAAAAGAAGTTTTTATTGTTGAAGACATTATTGATACTGGATTGACTTTAAGCTATTTAAAACAATACTTAAAAGTTAAATATAATCCAAAATCAGTCACACTTATTAGTCTCATCGACAAAAAACCTCTAAGAAAGGTTGATCTAACTGTTGATTATGCAGGTGTTTCGATGATTGAAAATAAATTCTTATGTGGTTATGGACTTGACTACAAAGAAATGGCAAGAAATACCGATTACATCTTTGTTCCAACAAAAGCACAACTTGCAAAACGGGACAAGTTACTAGAAGAAAAAAAGGATTAGCAAATCCTTTTTTTGTTACCTAGAGTATATTTTAAAATTCACTGCCTTATTAGAAATCGAGACTTTAAAGCATCTACTCTTATCAAAATTTGCATTTAAGAATTTTTCGAAATCAAGTGAATACTTTTTCTTTACAAATACGATAACTGTCCCTTTAAATCCGCCGCCATGAATTCTAACTGCACCATTATAACCTAAGAACTCAGTGACTTTATTAATGATGTCTTGAGGGGAGTTTTCAAATTCACCTTCTACAAATGTATTATGCAAATTTTCTTTTGAAGATTTTTGCGAAGCTCTTACACATTCTAAAAATTCATCGACATTATTTTCTCTAATGGCTTTTTCAGCTCTAACAACATTGTAATTTTCTAAGAAGAAATGCTTTGCAATTCGTTTTTCTTTTTCTGTGGCATTTACCTTATCAATGCGCTCAAAAATGTTTTCTTCACTGCAATCACGTAAAAACTCTTTTTGCTCTAACAAATATGCAACTTTTTTCATAGCAGCAGGAATCTCAGCATATAAATTAGTTAAATTTGCATGATTGCCTTCGGATTTAATCAAGTAGAGACTTAATGGCATTTTAAAAGGCAAATTAACAATATATGGTTTTTCAATGTTTTTAAAATCAATATAGTTAGAATTAGCAAAAGATGTTCCAACTTGATCTAATAGTCCGCTTGGTTTGCCAAAATAATTGTTCTCAGAATATTGCCCAATTTTTGCGATTTCTATTTGCTCAACTTCGCCATCATTATATAAAAAAGAAAGAATATAACCAAAAAGCGATTCCACTGCTGCCGAAGAAGAAACCCCACTTCCATCTGGAATGTCACTTGTTATATAAGCATCAAATCCACCGATTTTATAGCCGAGCTCTTTAAAACGATAAAGTATTCCTTTACATATAGTTTTTGTTGCTGGGAAATCGACTGGAGAATATGTTAAATCATCAATCGAGAACTCAAAATACTTATAACCTTTTGAATAAACTCTTACCATATTAGGGTTTGTAGCAACCGCGGCTTTAATTCTAAGTGAAGAATTTGCCACTAAACACAATCCATGATTATGATCAGTATGATTACCTAAAAGTTCAAATCTTCCACCAGTATCAAAATAATATTCTGCTCTTCTATTGAATGTTCTTTTAAAATGAAATTCTAAATTAGTCATAAAAACCCCTCAAAACTCAACTCTTTTTCTTAAATTTGTATATTGTTGAATGTTTATATTGCTGTTCATGTTTTAAAATAATTGAATTGTGATCTAATAACCACTTTTCAGTTTCTAAAGCTATACCTCTTCTTAAAGGAGATATATTTTCATTATTAAACTTCATATCAGAATTAGTATTGTCAACATAAATATTAATTGCAGGATAATCTGTTTGAATATTTAATTGGATATCTTTATTTGATAAAATCACTTTTCCGCAATTATCATCAAACTTAAAACAATCATCAAATGTCCCCTTAAAATTCTTCTTTTCCACATATGCCAAGCGACTATTTAGCTTTGCAGACTTATTAAAATCATATGCATCACTAACGTGTTCAGAAGAATAAATATATAAATTCTCATCGGTAACAGCAATTATTGATGAATTCATCTTCAAACGATGATTTGACACATCATTATCGTCTAAATTGAAATACATATGATTAGTTAAACTAAGTAAAGTTGCCTCTTTAGGAGTTGATGCTTTATGAGTGATTTTAAATTCGTTCTTTTCTTTTGAAATTGAATAAATTACATAAATATTTGCTCCACCAGGAAAGCCGTTTTCACCGCTTCTTGTCTTAATGTTAAACGAAACATCAACTTTTTTGTTCGATTCTTTGATTTTATATTTCCAATTTTTAAAAGAAATGGATTTGAGATTTCCCCCATGCAAGCACAAATTACTTCCTGCTTCGCTTTCCAAACTATAAGGATTTCCAAATAGAATCCCTTCTTTTTTAATTCGTCCTGCAACTACTCCTACTGTTTTACCAAAAAATTGCGTAGAAAATTTATAATCATCTAATGTTTTTGGCTCAAGAATCATTCTACGATTATCAAACATTAAAGAATAAACCCCTGCTCCAAAAGAGCAAAGAGTCATTTTTAATCCGCACTCATTATCAACTTTAATCAAAGTTGTATCTTTTATTGTTTCTGTTGATACTTTCATATCTATTTATCTTTAAATTTTGAAATTTCTGGAGTTGTAGCGCTCTTGGACATAAGAGTTACTCTTGCTAATTCGTTTCCAAATGCTACTGATTCTTTTAATGATTTACCACCCAAAACATGGTCAACAATACCACTTGTTAATGCATCACCGCAACCAATGGTATTCACAAAATCAAAGACTTCTTCAACATGAACAAAATCAATTTTTCTTAAATCTTCGCCGAAATAAATATCATTACTTCCATGAGAAACTACTACTTTTTGAGCTCCTCTAGCTAATAAACCACTTGTTAAGTCTTTATTTGCAAGATCGATACCCATTAAAGCTGTTGCTTCATGAATATTGCATTTAATTAAATAGAATTTATCGAGATATTTCTTAACTTTTAAAACTTTTGTTGGAGAAATTGCATCCATCATATACTTTTTATTTGGATAATTCTCAAATAAATAATCAATTGTTTCTTGTGTGATGTTTGTGTCGATAAGAATAACATCGTGCTTTTCAATTAATTCTTTATTTGCTTTCAAGAAATCGACATTAATCACTTCGTCAATTCGATTATCACAAATCGCTTCCGCTAAATCGTGATTTGAATCATTAATAGCAACAAAACTACCAGTAGGTAAATCAGTTTCAGGACAATATAGTTTAATGCCTAAATTAATAAGCTCAGCTTTTAAAGATTTGCCTAAATCATCATTTCCAATAGCTGTGATGAAATCAACATCATTACCTAAACGAGCTAAATTTTCAGCGATATTTCTCATAACACCGCCATTTGAAACACTGACTTCGCCAATGTTAGACACCCTTTTTATGAGTTTATCTTTACTAGTAGCAATAAAATCAATATTACACCCACCAATAAGCAGCATCGAATTCTTCATAGCTATCCTCCAATCTTAGAATATTCTTGAGCAATTTTTGCTCCAAGCTTAGCATTATTTAAAACAAGTTTAATATTCGTCTCTAAAGATTCGCCATTTGTTAATTCCACAATCTTAGCAAGTAAAAATGGCGTTTGATCTTTTCCAACAATTCCTTTTTCGTTCATTTCTTTTAAGGCATCATTTATTTTTGCATTTATATACTCAGGATCCATTGAAAATTCTTCAGGCACAGGATTACAAACTAAAACTCCGCCTTCAAGTTCATATTCTCTTTTAGATTTAACAATTTGTGCTATTTCTGCAGGGTTTTTTGCGTTAAACAAAACATTAAATTCACTTGTTCTTGTATAAAATGCAGGTAATTTATCTGTATTATATCCAATCACAGGAACTCCTTTAGTTTCTAAATATTCAAGAGTAAGCCCTAAATCTAATATAGCTTTTGGGCCAGCACAAATTACCGAAACATTGGTTTTTGAAAGTTCATCTAAGTCGGCAGATATATCAAATGTTTGTGTAGCTCCTTTATGAACGCCACCAATTCCACCAGTTACAAAAAATTCGATTCCAGCGCGTTCAGCCAAAATCATCGTTGCGCTAACAGTTGTTGCTCCCCACATTTTTTTAGCAAAAACAATTGGCAAATCTCTACGAGAGCATTTCACAATTCCTTTACGTTTGCCAAATTCTTCAATTTCTTCAGGAGACATACCAACAATTGCTTCACCTTCAATAATTCCAACAGTTGCTGGGATAGCGCCATTTTCTCTAATTGTTTTCTCAACAAGTAAAGCACATTCAACATTTCTAGGATATGGCATGCCATGCGAAATAATTGTAGATTCTAATGCTACAACTGGTTTATGCATCCTAATCGCTTCTTTTACTTCTTCACTAATTTTCATATTTAATCCTCGTATTCCGCTTTGCAATAAAACTTCAGACCATCTTCACCAAATCCATAAAGTTCTTTGGAGTTATGCTCTTCATGTACATATAGATCAATTTTCTCATGTGAGAAACTTTGTTTTAAATATTCAATTTGAAATGATTTAGGGTCTCTTGGTTCTTCAAAAATATCTAAAAACCATGTTAAATATCTAGAATTATTCATGTGACCATTGTGGTCAAGCATTGAATACATAACTTCTGCTGTTTTAACAAACGTTAATTCCTCCCTATTTTTCTTAGGGATTCTTTTAAATTTAGTATCAAAAAAACTTGGAGTATTCGAATATTCAAGAGGAACAAAGTCATTTGTTGCAAAATTAAATGTGTCTAAATCTAGAATTACCCATGTAGTATGAGCAGCTAAAATTAGTTCATTATTATCGTAAATTTTTGTTTCTCTAGGATACTCAACAAACCTACGTTTAAGTGGATAGGTTTCAACATCAATATATTTTCCTACATGTAGATGACGATAAAACTCAATATGATGTCTAACAACAACCCATATCAAATTTTTATCGATCAAATCATCATAACCACACTTCATTGTATCAGCGTGATTACCACTAACTTCTTGAATATAATCAAGAATAGAACTTAATGTTAAGTGATCGTTTTTGTCTAATTGATTATTTGTAACAGTAAATGTCTTTTTAAATATTGATTCCATACTAAAATTATAAGTTATATAAACTTATAAATAAAGTTTTTAGAAGTTTTAAATATTTAAATCTTTATCATTAAAGAATTTATTCATTATTGAGATAGCAAGGATATAAAGTTGCTCATGAACATGAATCTTATCTGGGTCTTCAGAATTTCTATCGATAAGATTTAAGTCTTCAAATTTATTTAAGATTCTATAAAATTCATCTTTATTAGCGCTTGTTAGTTCTCCAAAAAAATTCGTATCGCTAAAATCTTTTTTGCGTCCTGTACCAAAAATATATTTTTCAAATTTAGATAAACTAATAACACTTGAGAAAGTAAAAATAAATGTTTCAGATAATGCTAAACAAACTAATCGCTCTAAATCTGTAAAGTTATATTTATCAATTAAAGAATCTAAAACTATCGAATTAAAATCCTCCCAAGCATGGTTCATAAAAATGAAATGAAATGCTAATTTTTCAAATAACCTTGCAGAACTCGACTTTTTTTGTTTAAATTCGGCATTTTCATAATTAATTATTTCTTTATATGGAGAGATTTCAGTTGTGAAATCTGTTGTTATATATCTGTATCCAACAACGTAATATAAATATAAATTTCTAAGTTCAATTTTGTTTAAATAACTATAAGCTTCTTCAAAATTTTCATTACTAATTTCATAAAGTGTTTGAAGAGCATAAACATATTCTTCAACCTTTGGTTGATCATTAACCCTAACTAACGAAGCGTAATATTTATCATCGTCCTCTTCTTCTATAGCTAAAATTGTTAAAGCAACATTGTATAAAAAATCATCATTAATTACTTCTCTAAACGCTAGTTTATAGCACTCTTCTGCTTTAGCATAATTTTCTACATACAAAAATAAAGTAGCAAATTCTAAAAGATTATTGAGGTTATATTCTTTAGTTTCTTCGTCATCAAAGTTTCTATTATTTATAAAAGAATTGAATAATTTATTAATTCGATTTTCTCTATCAAATAGCGACAACGATGAATCACTTTTTAAATATAAAATTTCAAAGTAATAATAATTTTCAACATTTTTAATTACTTCATTCGAAAATAAATAATCACCATCTGGATCTAAATATGGAATGTATTCTTTTTCTAATGTTGAGTAGACATTTTCAAGAGACAATTCTTTTTTTGAAGCGTAATTAACTAAAAATGTATGTAACACTTTTTCGTTATAATAATCTTTAAAATTCTCTTTGCAATATTTTTTGTACTCTTCAATAATCATAATTTAAATAAAAGACCTAATAAAATTTTAGGTCTCTATGTTTTTATTTCAAGTAAATTACTCGATTAATATTTGTAATAGCCGTAACCATAGTAGTCAGTACCTCTGCCACTTGGAACATCAGTCATAACTGCACCTATGATATTTGCACCACAATTTCTTAAGGCTTCAAGTGAGTCACCTAAAGCATCCTTAACAGTTGAATTTGTTTTGACAACAAAGATGAATCCATCAGTAAATTTAGAAATAATTGTTGTATCTGCTGAAACTAAAATTGGTGGGCAATCGAGTAAAACAAAGTCATAAATTCCTTTTAAATATTCGATTAAATCCATTAAATTCTTACTTTCAAGAACTTGTGCTGGGAATGGTGTATGTTTTCCAGTATTGATAAAATCAATACCTTCTTCACTATGTTTAACAACGTGCTCTTTATCAATTTCACCGAGAACATAATCAACTAGACCAACATCGTTAGGTTTTTTGAAGAAATAATGAAGTGAAGGTCTTCTTAAGTCAAGATCAATAACACAAACTTTTTTATTCTTACGAGCATAAATATTCGCCAAATTGACGATTGTTGTCGACTTTCCTTCTGATTTTGTTGATGATGTAATACCTATAACTTTTAATTTTGAATCGATTGAAGCGAGATCAACATTAACTTGTAATCTTTGATAAGCTTCGCCTGCGCTTGATGAAAGGTCGTTTACAATAATTCTTTCATCAAATAATGAACCATTATGTTTACGTTTTGCCATACTTTCACCTCGCTCTATAATTCGTTAGCTTCGACATCATTATCGTTTTTAACACTCTTTGTGACGTCAGGAATCATACCAATAACTTTAATGTCATAAGTATCTTCGATGAATTTCTTACTCTTAATTGTTCTATCAAGTGAATTAGCGATAAATTCATAAGCTAAACCTAAAACAACACCAACTACTGCTGAAGCAGCAACGACAACAATTTTACTTGTTGATACGTCGTTGACATCATCTTTTCCAACTGTTGATGGAACCTTTAAGACATCTAATTCATCGTTAAATAAATCTGTTTTAATTTTGGATTTAGCTGTAGCAGCAAATGTATTGATAATTTGAGGAATTGTATCTTTATCTCTTGATGTATATTGAACATTAATAGCAAAACTAGTTGTTCCAGTTGTAAAAGAGAATCCTTTCATCAATACTTTGAAATCTTTTTCAATACCTGCATCCTTTAATGCTGTTTCGGTGGCTTTATAAACTTCTTTTTCGTTCTTTAAATAAGTAGCAACAGTTTCAACGTATCTAATAGATGTTGTAACATCACCAGAACTCATGTGATCGCTACTGGCTGTTTCTTTATACATAACATAGACTGTTTCATGTGCTTCATAAGATTTAGGAACAACAAAAAACGCTGCTAATAAACCAATTAAAGTAGTACCAGCAATGATTGTAATTAAACCAACCCAATATTTTTTAACTATTTTCCAAATATCAGTTAGGCTAATGCCTTCTTTTTCTACATTTTCATCCATAATAAAAAACCTCACATATATTATAAAGAAGCAACAGTTACTATTCAACATTATAAATTATGTAATAATTCATAATGAAAAAACCAATCTAACTCTTCTTTTTAAAAGAACCATAAATAAAATCTGATAGTTTTCTTAATCCAAAATATATCCAATATCCACCAAAGAAATAGACGATGAGTAAGGCAATTTCTGTTATTGTCATTTCTTTATAAACAGTCATATCAAACATTGCTTTTCCAACAAGTTGGAGCTGCTCAGCGATACCTGAAGCACCTTTAAGATAACTTGGATTACAGAAAATATCAGCAGCAAGTAAGAAGAAAAATACTGTTAATACACAAGCAACAACAAAGACCGTTATCGTATATTTTGTATATGGTTTACAAATATCAACTAATATTCCAAGTCCAGCAATAGAAATAAATATTGGAATTAGTTCAGTATAATGAGGAACATCCATAAACGTAGATAAAAGTAATGGAATACATGCTGAAATAGTCATAAATAATCCAGAAATTAATGCCTTGAGCAAGACATTAGAAACAAAGTTGGCCTTGCGTGGTTGTGGTTGATTCATTTGGAAAGCAAGCAAAGTGCCAGATAAACCAATAACAATAAGTTCATAAACATAAACTGCTTCAATTTCAATTATCAAGCCTGAAGGTACAAATACAGAAATAATCGAGAAGAAAGCAAAGAATATTCCTTTTGTTAAAAATAACAAAATTGATCTTTCGATATTCGAAACAACTCTTCTTCCAATTTCTAAAACGGATGGTAAATGAGCAAAATCATCATCAAGTAAGACAACATCGCTTACTGCCTTTGTTGAATCTTCACCTGATTTTAATGCAATCGAGCAATCAGCTTGCCTTAAAGATTGTGTGTCGTTTACACCATCTCCTATATAACCAACTATTCTTCCTTTTTCTTGTAAACATCTAATTATTTCTTGTTTTTGATCTGGAGAAGTTCTCCCAAAAATCGAATAAACCTCGCAAATCTCAGGTATTTCTTCTAATTTTACATTTTCCATTGATATATATTTATCAAAATTTCTAAGTCCTGCCGCTTTGCAAGCTCTCATAACAGTAACTGGATTATCACCACTTATGACCTTAAGATCAATGTTTAAATTATCAAAGAAAGCAAGAGTCTCGTTAATATTTTTTCTTAGTTCATCTTTAAGTAAGAATAATGCTACTTCTTCATTATCAACCATAAGGGCTAAAACTCTAAATCCCTCTTCAGTTTTTTCAGCGGCGATTTTTAGATTCTCTTCTTTTTTAAATAAATATTCAGGCGCACCTAAAATGATTTCTCGACCATCTTTGAGTTTTATAGATGATACTTTCTTTTTACTATCAAAAGGAGAAACATCGATTACATCGAGCATTTTTCCATTGTTAAAGTAATTTTTTAAAGCTGTTGCTGTTTGATTTAAATGCTCAAATGAATTAAAAAATGTATAAACAACATCATTAAAATCTGCCACTTCTTTTAATTTCAAAGCTTCACTTACTTCAAAATTTTGAGTTGTGATTGTACCTGTTTTATCAAGGCAAAGAGTATTAACAGAACTTAAATTCTCAATAGCATATAATTCTTGGATCATTGTGTTTTGCTTATTAAGTTCAATAATTGCTTTAGATAAAGTCATTGAAGTTAAAAGAATCATTCCGATTGGTATCATACCAACAAGAATCGTTGCACTTTTAGTAATGACATTTAAAGAAAAAACCCAGTGATCAATTCCATCTCCAACATACCATGTTTTAAGAAAAACCGCGCTAACTACAGGTATAATTACTAAAACCATTACTTTAATGATTGCGTAAATATTAACCATGAGCTTGGATTTTTTCTTTTTAATCTTTCCAATTTTACCTTCAAGTTGAGAAATATAAGTCTTTTCACCAACTGCAGTTGCAATAGCTTTTGCACTACCACTTACGACAAAAGAACCAGAATAAAGAGTGTCCCCTACTGTTTTTAAAACGTTATCAGATTCACCAGTTAACATTGACTCATTAACAAAAATTTGCCCTTCACGAATTTCACAATCGCAAGATATTTGGTTTCCAGATTTAAAAACTAATATATCATCAAGAACAATATCTTTACTCAAAATCGTATGAGTTGCCTTACTACGTAAGACAGTGCTCTTTGGATCGGAGATTAACTTCATCTTCTCAATTTTCTCTTTACTTGCTTCTTGAGAAATTACTGAAATCGTTCCATTTGTTAAAACGAATAATAAGAAAATATATTTAGTAAATGGAATTTCTTTTAATCCATTAGGAAAATAAATTTGGCAAAACACAAAGACGATAGCAACACCAAATAAAATTAAATTGAAAAAGTTAAAATAACTCTCAACAATAATTTTTAAATGTGACTTTCCTTTAACACCTTTAGAAAAATTGGCTAAACCATCTCGTTTTCTTGCTTCAACTTGTGCTGAAGTAAGTCCTTCTTCCAAAGATGGATTGTATCTTTCTATAACTCTTTCTTCTTTATTTTTCATATAAATAAAATTATATAAATAAACAAAATGAATATCTATAAGACATTCATTTTATTCGATATTTTTTTCTTCAAGTTCGTAGTCCCAATTTTCTTCATCTACAACGCTGATTTGGCTTGTAGAATCCCAATCAGAAAGTATAGTCGCTTTACTTTTTTCATAATATTTAATTTGGTTAATAACTTCTTGAGAGATTACTTCTCCTGGGACAATGATAGGAATTCCTGGAGGATAAGCCATAACCATTTCTTTTGAAACCATATTTAGTGAATCATCTAAATCAACAACTTTTAATGGCGCATGGAATGCGACTCTAGGTCTAATTTTCATAACTGGGAAACTAGACATATAATGTGGATCAGCGTAAACGACATTTTCATCATAATATTTTTCACTAATTTCTTTTAATGCATCAATTAATCTATCAACATCTTTTTGTTCACTTCCGATTGTAAAAAGAAGTAAGAAAACATATTTTTCAGCTAGTTCAATTTGAATATTATATTTATCTTTTAATATCTTATAGAACTCAAATCCATCTATTGAAAGTTTATCAAGTTCAACACAAAGTTTTGTTTCATCATAGCTAAAAGAATGGCACTTTTTAGTAAAATAGTCTTTAGAATGAGCCTTAAATCCTGGAATTTCATTAATTCTAATGTATGCTTGTTTAGCTAGTTTTACTGCATTATAGATTTGTCTGCTTCCTTTAAATACAAGATACTTTCTAGCTGCATCTAAACTTGCAAGTAAAATAGAACTTGGTGAAGTTGTCGTTATGAGATTAAATGCTTTAATGACTTCATATCTAGGAACTCTTTCCCCTTTTACTAATAAAACACTTGATTGAGTTAAACTTCCTCCTGTTTTATGAACAGAAAGTGTAGCCATATCTGCGCCAGCTTCCATTGCTGAAATTGGACATTTATTTGAGAAATAAAAATGTGTTCCATGCGCTTCATCAACTAAAACAATAATATTTTTCTTATGAGCATATTCAACAAGGCGCTTTAAATCACATGTTGCACCAAAATAGGTAGGATTAATAACAAAAATAGCTTTGATGTCTGGATTTTTATCGATTGCTTCTTTCCACTCTTTTAAAGTTGGTTGATTAGCAACTTCAGTTTGGGTGTCAATGTTTGGAAGAATAAAAACAGGAATGGCACCAGATAAAATTAATCCATTTATTACTGATTTATGGACATTACGAGGCAAAAGTATCTTTTCGTTTGCTTTTAATGCACTTAAAAGCATTACTAAATTACCAGAAGTTGATCCGTTAAGTAGGAATTTTGCATAATCAGCATGACAAGCCTTAGCAAATAAGTCTTGTGCTTCCTTAATTGCGCCTGTTGGATGCATGTAATTATCCATACCTCTAGGACAATTGACGTCATTTTTATAGACTTGATGCGAAAATAATTTATCAAAATCGGTTCTTATTTTGCCTTGATGATGACCAGGCACATCAAAAACAATATTCTTATCTTGAATATATTTTAAATACGCATCGATATAAGGCGTTCTGCGTTGTTCTTCTTTTTCTTCTTTTTTCATTCGTATTAATTATAAATATTTAATTATATAAATAAATATTTAGTTAATCTTTTTTTCATTTTAAAATATTAATTGTTATGAAAATTCTAGTTGTCAGCGATACCCATCGAAATATTACAGCACTTAAAGATTTATATTTTGCAAATTCTTTTTGTGATTATTTCTTTCATCTAGGTGATTCTGAACTTCCAGAATATTTAATGAAAGACTATTCAACCGTTAAAGGGAACTGCGATTATGCAGACTTCCCTAAAATGAAAGACGTCGAAATAGAAGGATTAAAAATACATCTAGAGCATGGCGATGGATTCAAGTTTCAAATGAATCCTACTAAATATATTGAAGAATTAGATTGCGATATTTTCTTATTTGGCCATACTCATAGAAAGTTAGCAAATAAAGTAAAAAATACATATATATTTAATCCTGGAAGTCTAACTAGACCTAGAGATGGTTCTAAGGGATCATATTTAATTTTAACATTAGAAAATAAAAAACTCGTAAAATACGAGTTTAAAGAAATAGATTTATAAGACTTATTTTTTAATCAAATACTTTGCAATTTTATTTGCAGAAGCTGCCGCAAACATTAAGTTATAACCGCCACATAAACCATCTGCATTTAATAATTCTCCTGCAAAACCCACATATTTTTCGGTTTTTGAAAATAAATCACTATTTAAATTTGATAGTTCAAGACCACCGATTGCAACCTGACATTCCTTAAAGTCATAACTATCTTTATATGTAAAAGTTAATTCTTTTACAGTCTTTGCTAATTTTTTTATTTCTGTTTGAGTATATCTAAATGGATTTTTTACATTTGAAATATGTTGTATATATGCAGCCATAGGTTTCGTAAAAACTCCATATAAGAAAGATTCTTTTGAAACAAAATTCATATCACTAAAAATAGATTCTAATTCACTTAAACTCACTTCAGGCATTAAATCGAGAGTGATTGTTGCTTTCTTGAATTTTTTACTTCTAGCTATTAGAGACGCACAATTAAAAATTGCAATGCCACTAATTCCGTCTTTCTTAAAAATCACTTCGCCATCTTCTTCATAGACTTTATCTTTATCAATATTTAAAGATACTTTGGCTTTCCATCTCTCGTTTTCAATATTTTTTGTTTGTTCAATAGTGCGTATTGGACATAAACCAGGTTTATTGTCTTTGATTTCGTAGCCATGTTTTTTAAGAATTGAGAGAATCGAAGCGTCTCCTCCAAGTTGAGGTGCACTTTCATTTCCAGTAGCAAAAACCAAATAATCAAAAACAAATACTTTTTTATTAGTTGTCAATTTAACTTTATCTTTATTAATTTCGTAATCTTTAACTGTTTCATTGTTGATGAATTTAATTTTACATTCTTTTAAATATCTAAATAAATAATCGACATAGTCCTTTGCTTTTAAAGAAAATGGGTAAACTAAATCATTAATAGATCTCGTCATAACCCCAATGCTTTTATAAAACTCGATTTGCTTTTTAGCGTCAAAATCTTTAACAATTTTTAGTACTTCTTTTGAATTATAAGAATTCTCTTTAATTTTTAAATTTGCTAAATTGCATCTACCATTTCCAGTAGCTAAAAGCTTACGTCCTGTTACTTGATTCTTGTCGATTATTGTAACATCAACGTCTTTAATATTCTTTTTTAACATAATGGCAAGCAATAATCCTGCTTGACCCTGACCAATAATACCTATTTTCATACCTTTAAAATAATACCATAAAAATTACTATATTTTTATAATTGATTTCCTTAAAATATTAATATCAATTATTGGAGATAAATTTATGAAATTAGGATTAGTTGTTGCAACAAAAAACGAATTTACAGCAATTTTTAAATTTAGAAACATTGAAAATGTTAAACTTGAGCAATCACCTTTTCCTTTATTTAAAATTATATTGGAAGGTAAAGAAATATATGCCATAAATTGTGGAATTGGTGAGATTAATTCCGCTTTAGCAACTCAACATTTAATCGATAAATATGGTGTCGACACAATTATTAATTATGGTGTAGTCGGAAGTTTAGTTGATGATTTAACATTAAATAGCACAGTTGTTATTGACCGAATTTTTGATTATGAACTCGATTTAAAAGATCTCGATGGCACTCCTCTTGGCTATCATCAAGATTTTGACTCAGTTTATTTAAATCCATCAAAGGATTTGCTTGAACTTGTGAAAAATAACTTCCCTAATATACCTCATGTTGCATGCGCTTCTGGCAATAAATTTATAACTGATACAAAATTCAAAGACTATCTACACGATAAATTTGATTGCCTAATTTGTGAAATGGAAGCACTTGGAATTTTAGTTGCTTGCTTAAAACATAATTGTAAGTCAATATTCATTAAGGGTGTTTCTGATTCAAGAAATGGTGGCATTGATGAATACTATAAAATGGTTGATGAATCTGCTGGAATTACTTTTGAAATAATGACAAATATCATTAGATTATTGTAGTTTTCAACCAAAAACACTGCAAAACAAGAATATTTTTATTAAAATAGCCTGTCAAGTAAATATACTATACAGGCTTTTTATTTCAAAATTTTGTAAGCAAAAAGAACTATCTTTCGATAGCTCTTTTTAATATTCAAGTAGTTAAAACTATTTGATGATTTCAGCAACAGTACCAGCACCAACTGTTCTACCACCTTCACGGATGGAGAATTGTGTACCTTTTTCGACTGCGACTGGGTGAATTAATTCAACTGTGAATGTAACGTTATCACCTGGCATGACCATATCTGTTCCTGCAGGAAGTGTGATTGTACCAGTGATATCTGTTGTGTGGAAGAAGAATTGTGGTCTGTAGTTGCTTAAGAAAGCTGTATGTCTACCACCTTCTTCTTTTGTAAGAATGTAGCATTGGCAGGTGAATTTTGAATGTGGAGTGATTGATCCTGGTTTTGCTAAGACTTGACCACGGATAACTTCATCTCTTGCGACACCTCTTAATAAGACACCAGCATTATCGCCTGCTTCGGCGTAATCAAGTGTTTTTCTGAACATTTCGATACCAGTAACAACTGAACTCTTTGTTGGTCTAATACCGACGATTTCAACTGGGTCACCTAATCTGACTTGACCTCTTTCAACTCTACCTGTAACAACGGTACCACGACCTGTAATTGTGATAACGTCTTCGATAGGCATTAAGAATGGTTTATCAACATCTCTGGTTGGATCTGGGAAGTAGCTATCAACAGCATCCATTAATTCAAGGATTGCTTTTTCTGCTTCTGGGTCACCATCAAGAGCTTTTCTTGCTGAACCACGGATGATTGGAATTTCATCACCTGGGAAGCCATATTTACTTAATAAGTCTCTGACGTCCATTTCGACTAAGTCGATTAATTCTGGGTCATCAACTAAATCTGTCTTGTTTAAGAAAACAACGATATATGGAACACCAACTTGTCTAGCAAGTAAGATATGTTCTCTTGTTTGTGGCATAACACCATCTGTAGCAGCGACGACTAAGATAGCACCATCCATTTGTGCAGCACCTGTAATCATGTTTTTAACATAGTCTGCGTGCCCTGGACAGTCAACGTGAGCATAGTGTCTTTTTGCTGTTTGGTATTCGATGTGAGCTGTATTGATCGTAATACCTCTTGCTTTTTCTTCTGGAGCTGCGTCAATTTGATCGTAGTCCATGACTTTTGATAAGCCTGCTTTTGCAAGAACGTGTGTGATAGCTGCTGTTAAGGTTGTTTTACCATGGTCGACGTGACCGATGGTACCAATGTTCATATGGACCTTACTTCTATCAAATTTTTCTTTTGCCATAAAGTAATTTTTTCCTCCTAATTATTAAATAGCTTTGCAATGAAAATATTTTATTAAATTTTCTTTTGTTAATCAATAAATATCTAAAAGATATATATTGAATTAATTATTACTTAGCGCCACCAACTTTTTTGATAATTTCGTCTTGAATGAATCTTGGACATTCACCGAAATGATCAAATGACATTGAGTAGCTTCCTCTACCTTGAGTAAATGATCTTAAATCTGTAACATAACCGAACATTTCTGAAAGTGGAACTTCGGCTTCGACGATTTTTGCATTTCCTCTTTGGCTTTCACCAGTCATATTACCTCTACGTCTTGAGATATCGCCAATGACGTCACCATAATATTGTTCTGGAACTGTGACTTCAATCTTCATGATAGGTTCTAAGATGACTGGGTCACACTTTTTAGCTGCTTCTTTTAAAGCCATACTTGCAGCAATCTTATAGGCTGCTTCACTACTATCAACATCATGATAAGAACCATCATGTAATGTAGCTTTAATATCAATAACTGGATAACCAGCGATTAAACCTCTTTGAAGAGCATCGACTAATCCATCTTGAGTTGGTTTAATATATTCTTTTGGAACTGTTCCACCAACAACAGCATTGACGAATTCAAATCCTTTACCTGGATTTGGTTCAAAATCAATAATGACGTGACCATATTGACCTCTACCACCTGATTGTCTGATATATTTACCTTCACAATCGCCTTCACGTCTAATTGTTTCTCTATATCCGACTTGTGGTTTACCAACATTGACTTGAACATTGAATTCTCTTCTTAATCTATCGACGATAATATCAAGATGTAATTCACCAACACCAGCGATAATTGTTTGACCACTATCTTCTGATGTATGGACTTTGAATGTTGGGTCTTCTTCAGCAAGTTTTGCTAAAGCAATACTCATTTTTTCTTGGTCGCCTTTTGTTTTTGGTTCAACAGCTTCTTCAATAACTGGTTCTGGGAATTCCATCTTCTCTAAGACGACTCCAACACCTTCTTGACAAAGTGTTTCACCTGTTGTGGTATTTTTAAGACCAATAATTGCACCAATTTCACCAGCGTGAAGTGCTTCGACTTCTTCTCTATGATTTGAATGCATTAAGACTAAACGACCAATTCTTTCTTTAATTCCTTTGTTTGTGTTTTCAACATAGCTTCCTGATTTAAGAACACCTGAATAAACACGAACATAAGCTAAACGACCAACATATGGATCAGTAGCAATCTTGAATGCTAAACCAACCATTGGTTGATTGTCTGCTGGAACACATGAGTATTCTTCACCATTTTCTTTATTACCTTTTGCAGGAGTAATATCAAGTGGTGATGGGAGGTAATCAATAATACCATCAAGTAATAATTGAATACCTTTGTTTTTATAAGCAGAACCACAGAATACTGGGTGGAATTCACCACTAATTGTGGCTTTTCTGATGACTGCTTTGATTTCTTCTACAGTTGGATCTTCTCCATCCAAGACTTTCATCATGAAATCATCATCAAATCCTGCTAAATCTTCGATTAATTCCATTCTAAGAAGTTCAACTTTATCAGCATATTCTTCTGGCATTGGAATTAATTTTGGGTTATTTGGATCAGTAAAATCCCATGCTTCTCTTTTAATAATATCAATGACACCTTTAAGTTCGCTTGATATTCCAATAGGGATTTGAACTGGTTTTGCATTGGCGCCTAATTTTTCTTGAATTGATTTCCAGCTCATTTCAAAATCTGCACCAATTGCGTCAAGTTTGTTAACAAAGACAATTCTTGGAACTCCATATTTTGTACCTTGTCTCCAAACTGTTTCAGTTTGTGGTTCAACACCGTTTTTACCATCAAGAACTGTAACAGCACCATCAAGAACTCTAAGTGAACGTTCAACTTCAACTGTAAAGTCGACGTGCCCTGGAGTGTCGATAATGTTTAATCTATGTTCTTTCCAGAAACAAGTTGTGGCAGCACTAGTAATTGTGATACCTCTTTCTTGTTCTTGAACCATCCAGTCCATGGTGGCAGCACCTTCGTGTGTTTCACCAATTTTATGAATCTTATGTGTGAAATATAAGATACGTTCTGTACAGGTTGTTTTACCGGCATCAATGTGAGCCATGATACCAATATTTCTGGTATGTTGTAAGTCGTACTCTCTAGCCATAAATTCGACCTAAATTACCATTTATAATGTGCGTAAGCTTTGTTAGCTTCAGCCATCTTATGAACGTCTTCTCTCTTCTTAACGGAAGCACCTGTTCCATTAGCAGCATCAATGATTTCGTTACAGAGTTTGTCTTCCATTGATTTTTCTTTTCTAAGTCTTGAATAGTTAACTAACCATCTTAAACCTAAAGTGACTTTTCTTTCTGGTGAAACTTCAGTAGGAACTTGATAGTTTGCAGCACCAATTCTTTTTGTCTTTAATTCGACTTCTGGCATGATGTTGTTAATAGCTGTGGCGAAAACGTCCATTGCTGGTTTTCCTGTTTTAGCTTCAATCTTGTTGAAAGCACCATATAAAATGTTTTGAGCTGTGCCTTTTTTACCATCAAGCATAATTTTGTTAATTAATCTTGTGACTAATTTTGAATTATAAATTGGATCTGGTAAGACATCTCTTTTAGCTACACTTCCTTTTCTTGGCATAGTCCGTCTCCTCCTTATTCTTCGTTACCTTTTGGTTTCTTAGTACCATAAAGTGATCTACCTTGTCTACGTGATTCAATACCTGCGCAGTCAAGTGTTCCTCTGATAATATGGTATCTAACACCTGGAAGGTCCTTAACTCTACCGCCACGAATCATGACTGTTGAGTGTTCTTGTAAATTGTGTCCTTCTCCTCCGATATATGCAGTAACTTCATATCCGTTAGAGAGCTTAACTCTTGCGTATTTTCTTAATGCTGAGTTAGGTTTTTTAGGTGTCATTGTGCCGACACGGGTACAAACACCTCTTTTTTGTGCACTATTTTGATTTCTTTCTTTTTTATTTAAAGAATCGAATCTTTTTAATAATGCAGGTGATTTTGACTTGAATGTAGGTTTTGTTCTACCTTGTCTAACTAATTGATTAATAGTTGGCATTCTTTTCTCTCCTTCTTCATACACACATTTCCTGGTGTATCATACTACTTACTAAAAAATAAAACTTTTCAGTCGCTTCAATAATATACATTATTGTAAATAGGCTTGCAAGCATTATTTTTAAAAAATTTACACACCCGGATTTGTGAGCATGAATTAAGACTGTTTTTATATTATTTTTATTATATATGTCACTTACGTAGATCATCCATCATGCTTTCTACACTATTATATCCCTTAAATTTTTCAGGATTTTTTTCCATTTTCTTAACTTCATTTAAAGCTAAAAGAGTTTTTTGGTTTGGTATATCTGCTTTCAATTTAAAAGGGATGCTATTTGTTCTAATTACTTGATTATAAAATAAACTAATTGCTGCCGTTGGTGTAATACCTAAACTTGCAAAAACTGCTTCAGCTTTTTCCTTAATTTTATTATCAATTCTAACATTAATATTGGCCATTTTTTTCACCTCCAGCTTTAAAAATTGTAAAACAATGTGTAGTCATTGTCAATACAACGGACGCAAAAACGATTATGCAAAAATACCCTACTACACTATCCTTTCAAATATAACGAGACGATCTTTTTAGCATTCAATTTTAATCTTTGACATGCCTTTTTTGCTGGTTTCTTTATATCCTTTTTGAAGATCTTTTCCAGTTTCAAACATCGTTTGAACAATATCATCAAAATTAATCTTTGAAGTTTCACAATTTATAACCGCTGCAAGGCTACAAGAATTTATTGCTTTTAAGGCAAATATTGCATTACGTTCAATACAAGGAATTTGAACATATCCTTCAATCGGATCACAAGTTAAACCTAAAGAATGTTCTAAAGCAATTTCAGAGGCTTGTGCAATTTTTTCATTATCATATCCTAAAGCATGCATTATTAAAGCAGCTCCCATTGAAGCAGCGCTTCCAATTTCAGCTTGGCAACCTCCTACTGCTCCACTAACAGTGGCATTAGTTTTAATTAATTTTCCAATTAATCCAGCAACTAAAAGCCCTTCTAATATCTTTTCTTCTTTAATATTATTTAGTCTTAAATATTCAATACATCCAGGGATGACACCTGAACTTCCACAAGTTGGTGCTGTAACAACTATTCCTCCACTTGCATTTTCTTCTGAAGCAGCATAAGCGTAAGCCATTACCATTTGATCGTTTTTTGTTCCAATTCTAATTGTAGATTTAGAGTTTTCAAGTAAATATTTTGCTTTTCTTTCAACTTTAAGTTTTCCTGGTAATATTCCTGAAGTATTTAAACCCCTAGACACACATTCATCCATTACTTTTAAAACATTTTTAATATAATCTAGAATGTCTTCATTTTCGTGGCCTAAAACATATTGATATAAGGATAAGTTCTGTTCATGACATATTTTTAAAATATCTTCTAGATTGTTTTCTTTATATATATGATTCTTTTTACATGTTGAAGATAGTTTTTCTACAACTGTTCCTCCACCAATTGAATAAAATCTTCTATGAACTTTAGATTCATCAGTCAAAACGATATCAAAATCTAGTGCATTAGGATGAGGTGTTGCTGTATTTATATCATAATCAATTTCAACATCAAAATTTTTAAGTTTATCTTTAATTATTTTGTCTGTTAAATGACCCCTACCAGTTAGAGCTAAAGAATTATATAAAGTTACTTTAATACTTTTTATATTTTTATAATCTTTTAATATAATATCAACAGCAAAAGATGGACCAATTGTATGAGATGAACTTGGTCCGTTTCCGATTATAAAAATGTCTTTAATTGATTCCATCTATAAGATTATAGATTAAAAGAAGTTTAGTATCTATAAAATAGTTTTAATTCTTGTTAATTTAAAAAACCATGCTATTATAAAATTATGTTAGATGCAATCGTTCTTTCTGTTTAAATAGAGTAAGTTTATGAAAAAGTCACAAATTATTTTGCTAATTGGTTTATCTTTAATTCTAGAAGTAAGCGTAAGTTGTGAACAACCTATTGAAGGGCACTTTTATAGTGTTGAAGAAGCTTATAATCTTGGTTACATAAGCAAAGAAAACTTATATGATTTAAGTTTTTACTATAATCATCCTTCTAAAGAAGATTATGAAACATATAATAAACCTATATTAACTGTTGAAGATATTGATAAAACTATCGTACCAAGTTTAAAAAATACTTATATTGAGGAATATTGCGAGCGTTACGGGGGAAATCCATCTCCTGATGATGTCAGAATTATTCGCTATTATGGGAAATACAATAACTTATATGCTGTTAGAATGATTTTATCATACATATGTGTTGATCCTATTTTTCAACCAATTTACTACATTGATGGGGTACAATTTAATAAGTTTGCAAATACTGTTGAAACTGGAGTTGCTTTATGGAAAGCTAATTGATAATTATCGCTTTCTTCTCACATTTCAAAAATTTTATAAGTTTTTAAGGCTCAAAATTCCTATATAAAAAGGTTTGGATTTACCAAACCTTTTCAATGACTAGATTTCTCTAATTAATTTGAATATGTTGAGTTGTCTTCGGTTGTTAATGATTCTAAAGTTTCAAGTCCGTTATCAATAGCTTCTTGTTCTTCATAATCACTATCATGAATTCCAATATATTGTTGTTTGACTTCTTTCATTCTTCCAGAGACTGTGAATTCATCAACAAGTTTTTTAGCTTCTGCTTTATCAAGTAAACCTCTACCAGCTGGAATTAATTTACCTGTAATAACATTTTCTTTTAAGCCGTGTAATGTATCTGTTTTACCCTTAATTGCAGCATCAGTTAAGACACGAGTTGTTTCTTGGAATGATGCGGCTGATAAGAATGATTCAGTTTCAAGAGCGGCTTTTGTGATACCTAAGACGAGTGGTCTAGCAACCGATGGTCTCTTTCCAGCAAGTAAAGCTTCTTTGTTCTTTCTTGTGAATTCGACAACAGAAATTCTAGTACCAGGAATCATATCTGTGTCACCACCATCGATGATGACGACTTTTCTCAACATTTGTCTAACGATAACTTCGATGTGCTTATCTGAGATAGCAATACCTTGTGATCTATAGACTTTTTGAACTTCTTTAACAATGTAACGTTGAACTGCTCCAACATCAGCACATTCAAGAAGTTTCTTAGGTGAAATAGCACCTTCGGTGATTTTTCCACCATTTTTAACTTCATCGTTAAGTTTAACTCTTAATCTTGCACCATAAACTGTCGTATATTGTTTTTCTTCTAAATCGTTAGAAACTGTTACAACAAATGTACCATTATGGTCTTCAATTTTAGTAACTTTACCTGAAATTTCTGAAATGAGAGCTTCACCTTTTGGATTTCTACTTTCGAATAATTCTTGGACTCTTGGGAGACCTTGAGTAATATCTTCTGATGTAGCAACACCACCAGAGTGGAATGTTCTCATGGTTAATTGGGTACCTGGTTCACCGATTGATTGAGCAGCCATAATACCAACAGCTTCACCAATTTCAACTGGTTTACCAGTAGCTAAGTTTCTACCATAACAGTGTTGGCAGACACCATCTTTAGTTTGACAACCAAAGAGTGATCTGATTTCAACACGTGTAATTCCAGCCTTTACTACTTCATGAGCAGAAATTTCATCAATTAAAGTATTTCCTTTAACGATGACTTCACCTGTTTCTGGGTGAATGATATCGTGACATGCATAACGCCCAATTAATCTTTCTTCTAAAGTGACGATAACTGAATTTTCTGCAGTGTTGATAATATCTGTAACAAATGAGCCATGGTCAGAGTGACAATCTTCTTCTCTAACAATGACGTCTTGTGAGACATCGACAAGTCTTCTTGTTAAGTAACCTGAGTCAGCTGTCTTAAGAGCGGTATCAGCACCACCTTTACGAGCACCATGGGTACCGGTGAAGAATTCTGATACGTTAAGACCTTGACGGAAACATGATTTAACAGGTAATTCGATTGTTTCACCTGATGTAGAAGCCATCAAGCCTCTCATACCCATAAGTTGTGCGAAGTTAGATCTACTACCACGAGCACCTGAGTTCCACATGATATAAAGTGGATTGTGCTTATCTTCGTTTAATGTTGATTCAACTTTATCACCAACAACTTTGTTAATATCGTTCCAGACATCAACAACTTTTGAATGTCTTTCACTATCTGTTAAGAAGCCTCTTTCATAAAGTTTTTGAATCTTTTCAACTTTAGCGTCGCCTTCTTTAACAAGTTTATCTTTACCACCAATAACGTAAATATCTGAAATAGCAACTGTTAAACCAGATACTGTTGAATAGTGATAACCTTGGTCTTTAATCTTATCAAGGACAGCACTTGTCTTTTGTGTTCCATATTTTTGGTAAACTTCAGAAATAATTGTGTTAATTTGTTTTTTACCAATTGGAGCTTTTAAAGGAAGATTTGCAATGTATTCAGGGATATTTGTTCCTCTTGGTACAAAGAATTCTCTCTTATTCATAACTGCATTTGCAGCACTTCCATCATTAATATATGGGAAGTCTGTAGGAAGAGCGAAATTGAAGATAACTTTACCAACAGTTGTAATTAAATAACTATTGTTCATTTCATCGTCAAATGATGTTCTCTTCATTTCTTTTCCTGGGAGTGCGATTCTGTTATGTAAATGGATTAAACCCATTTCATAGCATTTATAACACTCATTGATATCTTTGAAGACTTTACCTTCCATTTCAGCATATCTACGATATTGTTCAGCTCTTTCAATATCACCGACTTTTTCGTATTTATCAGCTCTCTTTAAGAAATCTGCTTTATCAGCTTCAGTTGTAAGATAATAGTTACCAATTAAGATATCTTGTGATGGAGTAACGATTGGTTTTCCATCTTTTGGAGCAAGAATGTTGTTACTTGCAAGCATAAGATCAAGAGCTTCTTCTTGAGCAGCTTTTGAAATAGGAACGTGAACAGCCATTTGGTCACCATCAAAGTCTGCATTGAATCCAGTACAAACTAATGGGTGAAGTCTGATTGCACGACCTTCAACAAGAATTGGTTGGAATGCTTGAATACCGAGTCTATGGAGTGTTGGAGCACGGTTTAATAAAACTGGGTGTTCTGAGATAATCTTTTCAACAACATCGTAGACATCACTATCTTTTGCATCGATTTTCTTGTCTGCTTGTCTATGTAATTGACATTTTCCTGTTTTAATTAAGATTGCAGCGATGAATGGTCTAAGTAAATTGATAGCCATTTCACGTGGAAGTCCACATTGATACATCTTTAATGATGGACCAATAGCGATAACTGAACGGCCTGAGTAGTCGACTCTCTTACCGAGTAAGTTTTGTCTGAATCTACCTTGTTTACCTTTTAAAGCACCTGAGAGTGACTTTAATGGTCTGCCATTTGGACCAGTAACTGGTTTACCATTTCTTCTACCATTATCAATGAGAGCATCAACTGCTTCTTGTAACATACGTTTTTCATTCATGAGAATGACGTATGGTGCGTTCATATCGATTAATTTCTTTAAACGATTGTTACGCATAATGATTCTTCTATATAAATCATTTAAATCAGATGTTGCAAATCTACCACCATCAAGTTGTATCATAGGTCTTAAATCTGGTGGAATGACTGGGATAACATCTAATACCATCCATTCAGGAAGGTTATCAGATTTTCTGAAAGCGTCTAAAACTTCAAGTCTCTTAATTAATTTTTGAAGTCTTTGGCCGCTTGCATCTTTAATTTCTTTTTGTACCTTATTGAATTCACCTTCAATGATTCTTTCTTCACCAGTAACTGGATCAACTTCTTTATAATCATTGATTTTGATTTCTTGAAGTAAACGTTTTACTGCTTCAGCACCTTCACCAAATTCAGCACCTGTGAATTGGGAAATAAATGCTGCGCATGTGAAGAAATTGAAAATTTCATTAGGATTTGCAAGTTTTGAGAGTAAATCATCAGCTTTTTGATATTCAAATGATGAAGTTTCAAGTCCTGCTTGAATTTCTTTAATTGCAGCAATAAATGTTTCTCTACCAATTCTATCGTCTAGAAATTGCTTGTAATATAAGCTCTTAGAAGTACCTGGATTTAAACAAATATGAGCTGAGAAATAGATAACTTCTTCAAGTTGTTTTGGTGAAACATCAAGGACTAATCCCATTCTTGATGGGATACCTTTAAGATACCAAATATGGGAACATGGAGAAGCAAGTTCAATGTGACCCATTCTTTCACGTCTAACTTCTTTAGTAATGACTTCAACGCCACATTTTTCACAGACTACGCCTGCGAATCTTGCTTTCTTATATTTTCCACAATGACATTCAAAATCTTTAGAAGGTCCAAAGATTTTTTCGCAGAATAAACCATCCATTTCTGGTTTTTGGCTTCTGTAGTTAATGGTTTCAGGTTTTGTAACTTCACCATGAGACCAAGCTCTAATTTTTGCAGGGGATGCTAATCCAACTTTAATGCTACTTAATTTTTCTACATCAAACATATACGCATACCTCCTTAGTTCATCAAGTCACTGACAATTTCAGATGTAGCACTTTCTTCGCTATATTCACCAAAATCATCGAAGTGTCTTGAGGATGAAGATCCATCAGTACCAATACTTCTAAGGGATCTCATAGAACGTTGTTCTTCTTGTTGAGTCTTTCTTGCAAGATCGTCCATATCAATTTCTTTGCCATCTTTGCCAAATAATTCAACATTCATTCCTAAGCCCATAAGTTCTTTTGTTAAAACTTTGAATGCTTCTGGAATTGATGGTTTTGGTAATGGATGACCTTTAATAATTGATTCGTAAGTCTTTCTACGACCGACTCTATCATCTGATTTAATTGTGATCATTTCTTGGAGAATGTTTGCTGCACCATAAGCTTCAAGTGCCCAAACTTCCATTTCACCAAATCTTTGACCACCGTTTTGAGCTTTACCTCCAAGTGGTTGTTGTGTAACCATTGAGTAAGGTCCGGTAGCTCTTGCGTGAAGTTTATCATCGACCATGTGGACAAGTTTAATCATGTACATGACACCAACATTGATTCTATCGTCGAATTTTTCACCTGTTCTGCCATCGTATAAAGTATATTTACCATCGCTTGGCATCTTTGCTTCTTTCATAAGTTCATTGATTTCATCGTTTGTAATTCCATCAAAAACTGGTGTAGCAATCTTTAAACCACCAAGTGTTTTACATGCCATACCTAAGTGGACTTCAAGGATTTGACCAATGTTCATACGTGAAGGGACACCTTGTGGGTTAAGTAAGATATCAACTGGGGTACCATCTGGTAAAAATGGCATATCTTCAACAGGAACAATACGTGAAATAACACCTTTGTTACCATGACGTCCTGACATCTTATCACCTTCAGAGATCTTTCTCTTTTGAACGACGTATACTCTAACCTTCTTATAGACGTCTGGAGCAAGTTCATCACCATTTTCTCTAGTGAAGACTTTGACATCTAATACAGTTCCTGCACCACCGTGTGGGACACGAAGTGAGGTATCTTTACCATCTTTAGATTTATCACCAAAGATAGCATCTAATAATTTTTGATCTGGTGATGGTTCAGAAATACCTTTTGGAGTAACTTTACCAACTAAAATATCACCTTCTTTAACATCAGTACCTGGTAAAACAACACCATCTGAATCAAGATGTGCTTTTGCTTCAAGTGAGATGTTAGGGACATCTGGAGTAATTGATTCATCACCATTTTTTGTTCTTCTACATTCAATTTCATAACTTTCGATATGAATTGTTGTGTAGACATCGTCTTTGACGAGTCTTTCTGACATGATGACAGCATCTTCGTAGTTGAGACCTTCCCAAGTCATAAAGGCAACGACAACGTTTTGGCCAAGAGCTAAATCACCATTTTCCATTGAAGGACCATCAGCGATAAGTTCACCTTTTTTGATCTTTTGACCAACTTTGACGATTGATTTTTGATTAATACATGTGCCGTTATTACTTCTTTCGAATTTTTGAAGTTTATATGTTCTTAAACCTTCTTTTTCTTGGACTTTAATAACTTGTGAATCGGTGTAAGTTACAACACCTTCTTCAGCTGAAATAACTGCTAAACCACAATCAAAGGCGATTCTATGTTCAAGACCTGTTCCAACATATGGAGCATGTGGTCTTAAAAGTGGTAAGGCTTGACGTTGCATGTTAGCACCCATCAAAGCACGAGTATTATCATCATTTTCTAAGAATGGAATACATGCTGCAGCAACAGAAACGATTTGCATTGGGGATTCATCGATATAATCAACATCTTTTGCATCAGCTAAAATGTTTTCACCATTGAATCTTGCAACGACCTTGTCGCCAACAAGTTTTCCATCTTTAATATCATCACGAGTTGCTTGAGCAATAACGTGATTATTTTCTTCTTCTGCTGATAAATAAACTGTTTTTTCTGTGATTTCACCAGTTGCTTTATCAACAACTCTATATGGAGTTTCAATAAATCCATATTTATCAATCTTTGCATATGTTGCAAGATTGTTAATTAAACCAATATTTTGACCTTCAGGTGTTTCAATAGGACAAATACGACCATAGTGTGTGAAGTGAACATCACGGACTTCCATGGATGCTCTATCACGTGTAAGACCTCCAGGACCTAAAGCAGAAATTCTTCTCTTGTTTGCGAGTTCTGCAAGTGGGTTTGTTTGATCCATGAATTGTGAAAGTTGTGAACTTGCAAAGAATTCTCTAATTTCACTTGATAAAGGTTTTATATTTATTAAGGATTTAGGTGTAAGTTCTTTTGTTTCACCTGTTGTAATAGACATTTTTTGTGTAATGTTTTTAGCCATCTTGGTAAGGCCGATTCTAAATTGAGTTTGAATAAGTTCACCAACACATCTAATACGTCTATTTGATAAGTGGTCAATATCATCAACTGATCCAAAGCCATCCATTAAATTCATGAAATAGCTGAAAATAGCAATGATATCTGAGATTGTGACTCTTGAAACGGTTAAATTTAAATCTGTTCCGATAATATTTGAAACAAATTCTTTTTTATCGTTTGTGTATACTTTTACAATATTGACTCTTCCATGATCGTCAAGTTTTGTATTGATTTTAAGGTCATATAAATGTGCACCTTGTTCAAAGAAGTTCTTCTTTTTAAGATCTTTGACGATTTCTTCAGTCATTAAGGTTCCTTTTGGATAAACGACTTCACCTTCATGACTAATTAAGTTTTCAGCAAGAATTCTTCCTTGTAATCTGTTATAAACAGATAATTTTGAAGCATATTTAAATCTTCCTGCTCTACCTAAATCATAACGTTTTGCATCAAAGAATTTTTGGATGAGGAATGTATGAACACCTTCATCTGTTAAAGGTTCACCTGGTTTTAATTTCTTAAAAATTTCTTTTAATGCTTTAAGTGAGTTAGTTGTTTCACTATCTTTTGCTAAAGTTTGATTAAGTGTTTCTCTATCGCCAAAAAGTTTAACGATATCTTCATCTTTTTCAATTCCTAAAGCTTTAATTAAAACTGTTGCAGGAATTTTTCTTTGACGATCGATTCTAACCCATAAAAAGCCTTTAACGTCACTTTCAAATTCAAGCCATGTACCACGGCCTGGAATTAAATCTGCATTGTAAACATCTTTACCAACCTTGTTATCAAAGGTTTTTGATAAATATGCACCTGGAGATCTAACAATTTGAGAGACGATAACTCTTTCAGCACCATTAACAATAAATGTACCGCTATTTGTCATGAGTGGAATTTCTCCCATGAAAACATCACTATCGACAAATTCGCCAGTAATTTTGTCTAAAAGTCTTAAATTAACGGTGAGAGGAGCGCTATAAGTTAAGTCCTTTTCTTTACATTCAAGGTATGTACGTTTTGGTTCATCTAATCTAAAGCTGTTATAAATAATTGACATGCTACCTGCGTAGTTATCAATTGGGAAAACATCTCTGAAGACTTCGTCAATACCTTCTTTAAGAAAGTTATGGTACGATTCTGTTTGAATTTCAACTAAATAAGGGAGTTCTAATTTACCACTAATTTTAGAGAAATTAATACGATCATTATTGATTTTTGGATAATCTTTATATGATTTCATTTTCTACTCCTTTTTCAAACATTCGATAATTAAATATCCTTTTTCCTTATATACGACACTTGAATCAAATAAAGAAGAAAGATATTTCAAGTGAGAAAGTCCACCTTTATCTTTTCGAATAACTAGATAAAATTTGCCAGATTTTTCAAGTTCATTAACTGTATCAGCATAGAGCGAATAAATTTTTTCTTTCCCAACTGATATCGGTGGATTGAACAAGATGTAATCGTATTTCTCACCTGTGTTTAAGTAGCCATCACTTATAGAGGTTTTACCATTCAAATCGTAATTCTTTAAGTTTCTACTAGTGAGTTCTACGCATTTAGGATTAATGTCTATAAAATCAACCGTAATTTTATCTTTTTTAAAATATAATAGACTGATTCCGATTGCCCCATAGCCACATCCTAAATCAAGAACTTTACCTTCTAAATTAAGCGATAGGAGATAGTTAATAAATATTTCACTACCCCTATCTATGTGTTTATTTGAGAATACTCCTGAGTCACTAATTAAGCTCATCTCAACACCAGAAAGAGTGAATTTAATCTCTCTTTCATGTGGTTTTAAGTTAGGATCTTCTTCAAAATAGTGACTCATTTAATACCCTCTAAAATAGGCAAAAACCTGCCCTCAAGATAGAGACAGGTTAATGTGATAAGTAAATTAAAAACTATTTAATTTCAACTTGTGCACCAGCAGCTTCTAATGCTTTCTTGTGTTCTTCTGCTTCAACAGGTGAGATGTTTTCTTTAACAACACTTGGAGCAGCATCGACAAGTTTCTTAGCATCCATTAAGCCTAAACCAGTGATAGCTTGAACTGCTTTAATTGTAGCAACTTTGTTAGCACCACATGCTTTAAGTGTTAAGGTGACTTCTGTTGGTCCTTTCTTTTCTTCTTCTTCAGCTGGAGCAGCAACACCTGCTACTGGAGCAGCAGCTGTAACACCGAATTCAGCTTCGATTGCTTTTACTAATTCATTTAATTCAACAACTGTCATTTCTTTAACAGCAGCGATGATTTCTTCATTTGTTAATTTTGCCATTTTTCTTTCCTCCTAATTCAGCAAACTATTTGTGTTCAGCAACTTGGCTTAATGAGTAAGCTAAGTTTCTCATTGGGGCTTGTAATACGCTTAATAACATAGAGACAAGTCCTTCTTTGTTTGGTAATGCAGCAACTTTCTTAACATAATCAGCATCTGCGACTTTACCTTCGATAACTCCGCCTTTAATGACGAGGTTTTCGTTTTTTCTAGCAAATTTTGCTACGTATCCTAATGATCCGTTTGAATAATCTTCTAAGAAGATGTACATATTTGGACCTTCAAGATATGTCTCGACTTCTTTGTAGCCTTTTCCGTCAACTGCTCTTTCAACAAGAGAGTTCTTATAAACAACAGCATGTGCACCTTTTGCTCTGAGATCTTTTCTTAATTCTGAAATTTCTTTAACAGTTAATCCACGATACTCAGCAACAACAAATGCGTTACTCTTGTTAATTAAGTCGGAAACTTCATCAACTACAGCTTGTTTTTGCTTTAAGATGTCTTGATTCATTTTTTACCTCCTTAATTTATTTGAGGCTAATATACATGAGGATATATTCAATCTAACCTCGGTAACATGATTAAGACTTGCGTCCGTTACTGTCTTTGGTATATTTGCCTAACAAACTAAATAATTAATTGTATTGAACTTTGATTGATGGACCCATTGTTGAAACAATGTGGCAGCTCAATACATAGTTACCCTTGACTGTTGCAGGTCTAACTTTAAGAATTTGATTGATTAAAGTTTGAACGTTAACAGCAAGTTTATCATCTGCGAATGAAACTTTACCAACTGGAACGTTGACGTTACCATCTCTATCAGCTCTGTATTCAACTTTACCAGCTTTTAATTCGGTAACCATCTTTGCGATATCTGGACCAACTGTTCCGGTTTTTGGGTTTGGCATTAAGCCTTTTGGACCTAAGACACGACCATTTTTACCAATTTCACCCATCATTTCAGGTGTTGCACAGATTACATCGAAATCAAACCATTTTTCATTAACGATCTTTTCGAGTAATTCTTTTCCACCAGCATAATTTGCACCAGCTTTTAATGCTTCGTCAACTTTTCCAGTAATAGCAACGACTCTAACGTCTTTACCAGTACCTGCTGGAAGAATAACTGTACCTCTAACTTGTTGGTCAGCTTTTCTTGTGTTGATGTTAAGTTTCATTGAGACAGCGACTGTTGCATCAAATTTTGCAATTGATGTCTTTTTGACTAAAGCAACTGCTTCTTCAACTGAATAAACTTTTGTTTTGTCGACTAATTGAGCGACTGCTTCATACTTCTTACCGTGTTTCATGCTTCACCCTCCTAGTCAACAACCTTGATGCCCATATTACGTGCGCTACCTTCAATAATTTTGATAGCACCTTCAATATCGTTAGCGTTAAGATCTGGCATCTTGTACTCTGCGATCTTTCTAACTTGTTCCTTTGTGACAGTACCAACTGTTGTAGTTTTGCTATTTGCAGCACCTTTTTTGATGCCAGCAGCTTTCAACAATAATCCTGTAACAGGTGTTGTCTTAATTTCCATGCTGAAGGTTTTATCTTCATAAGCAGTAATTATAACAGGAACAACTTCACCTCTTCTGTCAGCGGTCTTTGCATTAAATTCAGTACAAAATTTTGGCATGACAACACCAGCACTAGCTAATTTTGGTCCTGGTTTAGCGTCACCACCTGGCAATTCCATCTTGACAACTTTTGCGACTTTTTTGGCCATTGTGTGAATCTCCTTTCAATAGTTGTGGTGTGGAGTAGTACGCCTCTCCTCCCACTATGTATATAATACATAGCACATCGAACGAACGATATGCTGTTAAATTTTATAACAAACAATAATGTCATTGCAAGATATTTTTTATAAAAATATATAGGAAATTTCAAATTCGAATATTGAGATTGCCGCATTAAGGTTTTCGGAAAATCTCAAGTTTAAAAAAATTTCTATATCTTTTTTAAAGTGATTTTCTCACAAAAAACCGATTAAAAACCCTGCAAAACCTCAATATTTTTTAAAAATAGTTGATTTATAGTAGTATTTTAGTTACTAGTTTTCGCCATTAAAATCTACTGAATATCAACTAACTTTTTACTTGTAATAAAAAACGCCTAACCATGAAGTTAAGCGTAATTTTTTAGTCTAAATAACTTAAATTCTAACGATTTCACTGAAGTCAACTTCAACAGGAGTTCTTCTTCCGAAGAAGATTGTTTCAACAGTAACAGTGCCGTTTTCTTTATCAAGAGCAATGATTTTACCTTCGACAGAATCAAATGTACCATGGATAATTTTAACAAGATCTCCGACCTCATATCCTTCATACATTGATTTATCAACCATACCCATTCTCTTAAGAACTGTTTCAATTTCTCTTGATGAAACTGGAGTTGGTTTTTGACCGCCACCTGATGAACCAGCAATACCAGTAACTCCTGGGGTATTTCTAATCATGAACCAACTTTCATCTGTCATAATCATTTCAACAAAAACATAACCTGGATAGAGGTTGATTGTCTTCATTTTTGGTTCTTCAAGGCCTGTTTCTTTGTTTTTGACAGTTAATTGATGGCCATCTTTTCCTTTTGCAGGAACTAATTCCTCAGCAACAACAACTCTAAAGACATAATCTTGTAAGTTCATACTTTCTTTACGTCTTTCAATGTTTTCACGAACTTTTTGTTCATGTCCACTATATGTTGTAGCAATATACCATTGTTTTTCAGCTAATTGATTCTCTTCCATCTCTACTACTCCTATCTCATTGATTCGAACGCATCTCTTAACGTTGAGATTAAAATACCACCGGCATAATCTTCAATAACTAAAAAGATAGCAGCAAATGCTGTAATACATAAAACTGTAATTATGGCTGGTAAAAAAGCATCAATTTTAGGCCATTTGACTCTCTTACATTCTTTTCCTACACCTTTGAAATAATTTAATATCTTTTTCATAGTGAGTCCTTTCTATTTGCTTTCTTTGTGAATAGTATATCTATTACAATGTGGGCAAAATTTGTTGAGTTCAAGTCGGGTTGTGCTATCTTCAACTCTCTTAGTCGTTGTATAGTTTCTTGATAGACATTCGGAGCAAATTAAAATAACTTTTTTTCTCATATCTTATCCTTATATCTATAAAACTATCATAAATAATATATTTATGGAGCAAGAAAGTCAAATAATAATCGATTTAATTTTGCAAAATCGGAAATATTCCCTTGATAATTTTTTTCAATCTTTTTACTGCGCTATCATAATTTCGATATACTTGATATTTCGTAGTATTTAACAAATCAACAATCTCATTTAAGTTATAACCCTGAATTAACAATAAAAGTATTGAAAATTCTGTTTTTGAAAAATATTTTCTATTTGTATCCAAAACATCGATAATGATGTCTCTTTTGCGATCTTTTTTGGACATTGCTTCTACTCTTAAAGCTTCCATATTTAAAGAGTGATCTCCGTCATCACCTTCTAATAAGCCCAGAGAAAAATGTTTATAAAAATTCAAATTTTCTCTTATTTTAGCTATAACACTATATCTATATGAAGTTTTAAAATATGAATCTAAATTTTTGACATTTTTAAAGTCATCTTGAAACATGATTGTACACATTGTGTCATAAATACATGCTTCCAAATCATTATCATTTAAACCACTTTTAAATGCGGTATTTTTAAGCGAATAAGCGATTGGCGTACTAACTCTTTTCATATAAGTAAAGAGCTCTTTTTGCGCATCCTTATCGTTTCTTTTGCTTTTTTCAATAATACTTACTAAATGTTCATTTTCTTCCTTTTTTGTAGACATTTGAGCCCCTTCTATCTACGAAGCTCATATAATGCAATGCTACATGCGACTGATGCATTTAAACAGTTCACTTTTCCAAACATTGGAATTTTTGCAATCATGTCGCAGTTTTCCTTGTTCAATCTTGAAATGCCATATCCTTCAGACCCTACAACAACAAGTAATGGAACGTCATGGGGAACATCTTTTAAAACCATGTTTGAATCCCCATCTAGAGCAACGGCCCAAAACCCATTTTTCTTAAAAGTTTTAATAGCATTGCTTAAATTTGAAACTTCGGCGCATTTGACAAAATATGAGGCGCCTGTAGATATTTTCACAACAGTTTCATTCAAGGAAACATTACCTCTTTTTTTGTAAACAACACCACTGATATTAAAAGCGTCACAAGTTCTTAAAATTGCTCCAAGATTATGAGGATCAGTAAGCTCATCGAGCATAACAACAATTGGATTTTCTTTCTTTTTAGCATCGTGAATGATTTCTTCTAACCCAACTGTATAAACTGGTTTTGCATATGCGCAAATTCCTTGGTGGTTGTGCCCGAAAATCGAATCTAATTTTTCTTTAGTAACTAGATTGATTTTAATTCCCTTTTTCTCAGCTAATGTTATTAGGTTGTTCTGCTTGGATTTTTCAGTTGCGAAAATTTCAACACAGTAATTTGATTCAATTGCGCCACGAATGGCGTTTGTTGAAACAATTTTGTTACCCATAGTTTATTCCTCCTAATACTTCATTGCAAGTGAATTTTTTATGATAACCACCGACTATTTTTACATTCTTGCTTGAAAGAAAAACATTTTAGATAATTTTTCTTTCAACAAGAATTTTTCTCAAAGAATCTGATTTTTCGAAATTTTTATTTGCTTTTGCTTCAAGATATTCTTTATAAAGATCAACATCTTCATCATTCATTTTTGATGGAACAAAATGCAAACCTAATATATAAGCCATATCAGTTAAGGCATAAAAATCTTCTTTCAAAATTTCATAATTCTTTTCACGTTTTCTTAACTCAATATTAGCTTCTTTAATAACGTCTAACATTGAAGTAATTGCATTTGAAACATTAATATCGTTTGCTAAAGCATTTAAGAATTGCTCAATCTTATCGCTTTTGCCTTTAAGTTCAAAGTTATTAATATTCATTTCAAGATTAAGTTGTTTATATACAAATTCTAATTTTTGAAGAATTGATCTATTATCATTTAAAGTTTCATCACTAAAATTGATTATGCTTCTATAAGGAGCATTAATTAATGTTAATCTTATTAAATCAGCACCAAATTCATTTATAGCATCTTTAGCTAAAATGACATTTCCAAGTGATTTAGACATTTTCTCACCTTTAATGTTCATCATAGCGTTATGGATCCAATAATTTGCTATATGATTTCCATGCATTGCTTCAGCTTGAGCGACTTCATTTTCATGATGTGGGAATCTTAAATCCATACCACCTCCATGAATATCAATCATTCCTCCAAAAATCGTATCAATCATAACGCAACATTCAGTGTGCCAACCTGGTCTTCCATAGCACCACTTTGTTTGCCACTTAATTCCGTTTTCTGTTTCTTTCCAAAGTAAGAAATCTAAAGGATTTTTCTTTTTTGAATTTTCTTCAATTCTTGCTCCAGCGTTTAACTCTTCTGGATTTATCTTCGATAGTTCTCCGTATTTTTCATCTTTCATAACATCAAAAAATACTTCACCATCTTTAACATAAGCGGCACCTTTTTTAACTAAACCATCGATATAATCAATGATTGAAGGCATGTATTCGGTAACGCGTGGATTTTCAAAATTCTTAGCAACGTTTAATTGATCGAGGCATTTCCTATATTCAGCGATATAAAAATCAGTAATTTCTTTTTCAGTTTTATTTTCTGCTAATGCTTTGTTGATGATTTTATCATCGACATCAGTGTAATTAGAAACATACTTAACAGAGTAGCCGATATATTCAAGATATTTTCTGAAAGTATCAAAAAAGACAACTGGTCTCATATTTCCAATGTGTGGATCGTTATAAACTGTTGGCCCACAGACATACATTGAGACTTCACCTTCTTTTATTGGCTTAAATACATCTACTGAATTTGTAAGTGTGTTATATAATTTTATTTCACGCATACCATTACCCCTAATTAAACTTTGTTTAAACAACTGTAATATTATACCAAAACAAAGTATTTGAATAAAGACGATTGAAAGTTTACATTGCTTTAGTTTACTCACTTTGAATAAAATGAAAAATCAATTATAATATTTTCGCATTTAGGAGTTTTTGTTATGGAAGAAAAGAAAAGAGCTTTAAGTGGAATCAAGCCAACAGGTAACCTTACTTTAGGTAATTACATTGGTGCTTTAAGAGAGTTTAAAAAGTTTCAAGATGACTATGAATCTTTTATTTTTATTGCTGATTTACACGCATTAACCCTTCCAATCGACCCTATTTTTTTAAAAAACAACACAAAAGACATAGTTGCTTTTTATATTGCTGCAGGCCTTGATCCAGAAAAAACTACTATCTTTTTACAAAGCGATGTTAGTGCTCATTCCGAACTAAATACTATCCTTGTTAACTATCTTTATATGGGTGAACTTTCAAGAATGACTCAATTTAAAGATAAATCACAAAAAATGAATAATGAAGCAATTGGCTTAGGTCTTTTTGCTTATCCGGTTTTAATGGCCGCAGATATTTTGCTATATAACGCCGATGTTGTTCCTGTTGGTGAAGATCAAACTCAACACGTCGAACTTTGTCGTGATTTAGTCCATAGATTTAATCAACGTTATCAAAAAGAAGTATTCGTAATGCCAAAAGCTATCACTCCTAAAGTTGGTGCACGTATCATGTCATTAAGTGATCCAACACGTAAAATGTCAAAATCAGATCCTAAAGGCGACATCTTCTTAAAAGATGATTTAAATATTATCAGAAAGAAAATTATGTCTGCAGTAACCGACACAGGAAATGAGATCAAATATGATCCTGAAAATAAACCAGGAATCTCTAATTTATTAACTATTTATGCTGCTCTTTCAAATATCACAGTTGAACAAGCCGAAAAACAATTCGAAGGCTGCACACAATATGGTGTATTTAAAAAGGCTGTTGCTGATAAAGTAATCGAAGAAATCGGACCTTTCCAACAAAGATATAAAGAAATCTTGGCAAGCGGAAAAATTGATGAAATCCTTTCTGAAGGAGCAAGACGAGCAAGCTATATTGCAAATAAAACCTTAAGAAAAGTTAAAAAGACAGTTGGTCTTTACGTCCATGACTCAAAATAAATATATAATCGCTGTTGATTTAGATGGTACACTTCTTTCAGATGATAAAACAATTTCTAAATTAAACCGTGAAACACTTAAAAAACTCGAAGATGATGGTCATTATATTGTTCTTTGTAGTGGCCGCGCTTTTCGCAGTATCTCAAAATTTCAAGATGACATAGGACTTAAGAAATCTCCTATGATTTGCTATAACGGACATAGAGCAATCAATAGATTTGACCCTACTTTTTGTGAGCTCAAATACCAAATTCCTAAAGATGATGCGATTAAAATCTATCTTGAATTAAAAGATGATTTTTTAATACAAACTACATGTGAAAATGATGACACTATTTATACAGACAAAGAAGATTTATTTCTATTTAAATTCTTTGATACAGTTGGTATGAAAATTAAAACAGGACCAATTGATCAAATTTTAGATGGTGATTTAAACACCTTTGTTGTTCGCTATAAAGAAGATATAATTGATGCAAATTCCAAAATTAATGCGAGAATTGCAGGGTTTTCGAACATAAAGATGCGTTTTTGGCAAGATTACGCTTATTCAGAATTATATTTAGATGGGGTTTCTAAATCAAAAACTTTAGCCCACGTTGCAGAGTTTTATAAGATACCAAAAGAGAGAGTTTTAGTCTTTGGAGATGCTCCTAATGATGTTGAAATGTTAAATGATTTCCCAAATAGTTTTTTCATGTGTAACGGGATTGATGGATTAAAACACAACGCAAAATATGTTACAGAATTTGACAATAACCACGATGGCGTCGCTCATGAACTAATTAAATTCTTTCACCTAAAATAAAAGGCATCCGCACGCAGATGCCTATTTTTAATACGACTTATCATCGAAGCTATCAAGAACCTTTACTTGTGGCTTAATTACTTTCTTAATGTTGCCATCAATAAATGGATTTCTTAAATGCGCTCTTTCAATTAATTCTAAGAATGGATATTTGCCACCCATCTTAAGTAATTTAATGTACTTCTTCCAAGCTTTTTCTCTATTCTTATCCATTTCACATTTGAATTGCAATGCTAAAACTTGGGCAAGTGTGTAATCGATATAATAGAATGGACTGCCAAAAATATGAGATTGTCTCATCCAATATCTACCGTTTTTAAGAACTGGTAAAGTGTAACGGATCCGTGGTCTATATTCCTTTTCAAGTTTTGACCAATATGCACATCTTTCCTCGTGTGTTGCGTTTGGGTTTTCATAGACAAAATGTTGGAAATCATCTACTTCTGCTCCATAAGGTAAGAACGAAATTGCACCATCAAGATGGGAGAATCTATATTTATCAGCTTGTTCGCCGAAGAATAAATTCATCCATGGCCAAGCGAAAAACTCCATTGACATAGAATCGATTTCACAAGCCTCTAAAGTTGGCATTCTTTCGCCAGGAACTTTAATGTTTGCTCCTAAATAACCTTGGAATGCATGTCCTACTTCATGAGTTAATGTATCGACATCTTGGCTTGAACCATTTGAATTAGCAAAAATAAATGGTGATTTATAACGTGGGATATATGTCATATATCCTCCGCCGGCTTTTCCTGCTTTTGCATCTAAATCCATCAAATTGTTTTCAATCATAAAGTGGAAGAATTTTCCTGATTCAGGTGACATTTCATCATACATTTGAGCTGCTGATTTAACTAAGAAAGCCGTATCTCCAGCAGGTTTAGCGTTTCCGCTTAAATACTCAAGATTATAATCTAGCCAAATTGGATTTTTAATTCCAAGTCTAGCAGCTTGTCTTTTTCTTAATTTTTTGACAACTGGGACAACATCACGTTTAATTTGTTCACGATAACCGTGGACCATTTCGCTATTATAATCTAATCTTCCGAGTTTTAAATACCCTAATTCAACATAGTTTTTAAAGCCTAATTTATGTGCGATTGTATCTCTAAGATGGACTAAATCATCATAAATTTGACCAATTTTTGAATCGTTTTCATCTAAGAACCCATAATAAAGTTTAGCTGCTGCCATTCTTGTTTCAGGATCTTTATCGCTTAAATATTTTCCGATTTGCATCAAATTCATGACTTCGCCTTTGAATTCTAATTTTGCACTAGCCATTAATCTGCTGTATTCAGAAGTTAATTTATTTTCTTGAACTAATTCAGGAATAATTTCAGGACTAAATGTTTTGAAACCGACTTCTATTCTCTTAAACATTAATGTGCCATATTTTGCCTCAATTGCTTTTCTGAATTTAGAATTGAATAAAGCTTTTTCAAATTCTTGAATTGACTCCCCGAGTACTGGCATTACTTCATCAACAACATCATTTGCTTTTACAATTTCTTCATCTGTTGTATTAATTGAATATTTAATGCTAATAATTGTGCAATCAGTTTCAAGTTCATCATTAAAATCAAAATAAGCTTTTACTGCCCTAAGAGCTTCTTTTTCGTTTTGAGCGTTTTCTAGCTTCTCTTTGATTTTTGCTAATTTAGCTTTTGCTTTTTTCTCGTTAGGAATTCTAACTGGCATGTCTTCAAATTTCATTATTTGTCTCCTTAATTAATAGGTTCTATTTTTTTAATCTTAAAAAGATTTTTGATCCATCTAGTAAATAATAAATTTCTCCAATAATTATAACCAATAACATATGAATTATATGTCTGAATACTTTCGTAATATTTGTTATCTAAATCATATAAAGACTCAAATAAGAGGTCGATTGATGCTTTTTTTCCATTAAATTCATTATCGACATAAATCTTTTGTGCACTTGAAGCTAATTGATTTGAAATCAGATATGCTTCACTAAATGATGATGGACTAAGTGAAATATAATTTCTAATTTCATTTTTTGTTAAATGTTTTAATCTGCTTTCAGGTTTAATGTAGGTATCAAGTATCTCAGATAAGGCAGTCAAAACTTCAAATTTTTGATAGATGATAATGTTCACTTTTTCACTTTGTTTTTTAATTTTTGCTTTAAAACGATTCATCAAAACAAAAGATAAAACAAACATAATTATGTAAGCAATGAAAAGAGAGCTTGCAATAGCTATAAGTGCAAACAAACCATATAAATCTAAATCTTTTAAAAACAAAGAAAATTGCATAATGAAAATATATCACATTTTTGACTAAAATAAACATATTTGATATTCTAATATCAAGGGAAGATAAAGAAATGTCAAAACCAATAGTTGCATTAATGTATGACTTTGATAAAACTTTAGCATTATCAGATATGCAAAGTTTTGATTTTATTCCAAGATTAGGTTTAACAGCTGATGAATTTTGGGCAAAGACATCAGAATTTTGCGAAAAATACGATACTGACCGTGTTTTAGGTTATTTATACACGATGATTCTTATCGCTAAAGAAAAAGGAATCAAAATCACAAAAGAATATTTAAGGGAATGTGGAAAAAACATAAAATTCTTCGAAGGCGTTTCCACATGGTTTCAAAGAATTAACGAATACGCTGAATCGAAGGGATTACAAGTTGAGCATTATTTAATTACAAGTGGAAATAAAGAGATTGTAGAAGGTAATCCAATTTGTAAAGAATTCAAACAAGTATTTGGTTGTGAGTATGTTTATGATAAAGATGGTGTTGCATGCTGGCCAAAATCAATCATCAATTATACTCTTAAAACTCAATACATTTTTAGAATTTCTAAAGGTGCAATTTATAACAACGATGACACCAAAGTTAACGAAAAAACCCTCCAAAGGCGTATAAAATATCAAAATATGATTTACTTTGGCGATGGAATGACCGATGTTCCTTGCATGATTTTAGTTAAAGAAAATGGTGGCACTTCTATTGCTGTTCACCCAAAAGGCGGCTTTGAAAAAGTTGCAAATTTATATGAAGGAAATAGAGTAAACTTCATTGCAAAAGCTGACTATAAGAATGGAAGCGAATTAGATAGAATTGTTAAACTTATTATCGATGGTATCGCCATCAAAGAAGCTCTTGAAATCAAACAAGAAAAAATAGAAAAGAAATTGTAAATTTTCTGAAACTTATATCAAAAATATTTTGAAAAAGATAATTAAACTATTATCTTTTTTCATATTTAGGAACAAAATAATGCAAATTATGCACAAAATAAATTTATTAATTAAATTTATTCGCATTTATTGCTATAATAACCGCATAATTCGTTTTGTAAAAGGTAAGGATTTATGTATATTTCAATCAATTTTAAGAAAGGCGACATCGCTGAAGGAATCGTTACTAGTATTAAAAAATACGGTGTTTTCTTATCTTTTGATGGTGGATACATTGGCCTTTTACATATTAGCGAAATTTCGACAAATTTTGTTAACAACATCTCCAACTTCTTTAAGGTTGGTGATTTAGTTAACGTTTTAATTAAAGATGTTGATAAAAATTCTAAGTTTTTAAAGGTCTCTATTAAAGATTTGCCAGACGAACTAAACGAATACAAAGAAATTTTGCCATCAAAAAAGGTGACGAGCTATTTAAAAGAAATAGATTTTAGTAAACTCGAAAAATCTTTACCAAAAATGGTTGAAGAGGAAATTGAAAGGGAGAAGCAATTATGAGTTTTGAAGTCGGATTTGAGCATGTTAATAAAAATCTAGTTTTCAAAGTTGAAGATTACGAAGAGAAAGTTAGAAAGATTAACGAATTTTTAGAATATGAACGGACAAATCCAAATAATTATATTGGATGGTTACATTATGCATCACATATAAATCATGATTTAGTTGAATCTATCAAAAAACAAGCAAAATATTTTAGAGAAAATTATGACACTTTAGTTGTTTGTGGAATTGGTGGAAGCTATCTTGGTGCACGTGCTGTTATTGAAGCTGTAAATGGTTTAATGCCACAAGATAAATTTAAGGTTTTATATTTTGGACAAACACTTGATCCAAATTATACTTCCCAAATGTTAGCTTATTTGAAACATAAAAATTTCTGCGTAGTTTGCATTTCAAAATCAGGCACTACTACTGAAACAAGTATCGCATTTAGATTATTAAAAGATTTGCTTGAAAAGAAACATGGTAAAAAAGGTGCTGCTGACGCTATTGCATGTGTCACTTCTATTGGAAAAGGTGCTTTATATAAAATGGCCCAAAAGGAAGGTTACAGTGTTTTTGAATTGCCTGTAAATATTGGTGGAAGATATTCAGTTATCACTCCAGTTGGTTTACTTCCAATTGCATGTGCTGGCATCGATATTGATAGATTTATTGCTGGTTTTGTTAGAGCTGAAGAAAAATTTGGCTCACCTGAATTATCACAAAATCCTGCTTATCAATATGCTGCAGAACAAAACTTACTTTACAATAATGGCTATAATATCGAACTTTTAGTCACTTATGAACCAAGACTTCAAGCATTAGCAGAATGGTATAAGCAACTTTACGATGAATCAAATGGTAAAGATAGAAAAGGTTTACTTGTCATGAGTTCAACGTTCACAACAGACCTCCATTCTCTTGGCCAATTTATTCAAGATGGAACAAAAGATTTATTTGAAACAGTACTTCTTTTCGATAATCCAAAAATTGATGTTGTAATTCCATGGAATGATGATGATTCAGATGAATTAAATTACATCGCAAACAAGAAATTATCTTACGTTAATAAAAAAGCATCAGAAGGAACAATTAGCGCTCATGCTAATGATGGAAATGTTCCTAATATAATTATTGAAATTGATACACTTGATGAATATAAATTTGGAGAATTTTTATATTTTTCAATGAGAGCTTGTGCTATGGCAGGTTATTTACTCAATGTTAACCCATTTAATCAACCTGGTGTAGAAATTTACAAGAAAAACATGTTCAAATTACTCGGTAAAAAGGGTTATTAGAACATAATTTTTAACCTTTAATTCAGATAAATAATTTATTGACAAAAAGATAGGTTTGTTGATATATTATTTAAGCACGTTTAGATTCGTGTAGCGGACGGATGTTTAGCTCAGCTGGGAGAGCATCGCCTTTACACGGCGGAGGTCAGAGGTTCGAGCCCTCTAACATCCACCAATCTAAATTGTACTCTTGGGAGGGTAGCGAAGAGGCTAAACGCGGTTGACTGTAAATCAATTCCTTCGGGTTCGGCAGTTCGAATCTGCCCCCTCCCACCAACAAGGTGTTGGGGTGTAGCCAAGCGGTAAGGCAACAGACTTTGACTCTGTCACTCACTGGTTCGAGTCCAGTCACTCCAGCCAAATTCGATCCACTAGCTCAGTCGGTAGAGCACTTGACTTTTAATCAAGGGGTCTGGAGTTCGAATCTCCAGTGGATCACCATTACAGTGCCCAGGTGGCGGAATAGGTAGACGCGCAGGACTTAAAATCCTGTGGTAGCAATACCGTACCGGTTCGATTCCGGTCCCGGGCACCATAAAATGTGAAAATCCCCGTTTCTTAAACTAATTTAATTAGTGCGATGAGAAAGGGGTTTTTATTTTATTTTAAAATTCACTACCACCACTTTCTTTTTGAGCAACTAAATCTAAAATTTATTAACCTAATATAAAAAAGGATAGAGAACAAATAGTTAAGTTAATTTTTATTTGTATTTCATTTTATTTACAAATGAGTTAGTTATATAATTCTAGTTATGGAAAACGAAGAAACTATTAAACTTATAGAATTAACACTAGAAAAAATACGTCCATTCTTACAAAGAGATGGCGGCGATGTCACCTTTGATTCTTTCGAAGATGGAATTGTTTATTTAAATGTTCATGGTGCTTGTGAAGGATGTGCTCTCATCGATCAAGATCTTCAAGGTGGAATTGAAGTTATCTTAATGGAAGAGGTCCCTGGAATTATCGCCGTTAAAAATGCGGCAGATAAAAAATTCATTCACGAACAATTAAAAACATTAAATCCAAATAATTAAAAAGAAGCAAACTTGCTTCTTTTTTTATTTTGAAAACCTTTCTAAAGTAGGATATTTTCTAAATTATTAACAATAATATAACCTTCTTTATTATATACATCTTCTCTATTATATCTAATTGGTTGTCTTGTAGATAAATTCAAAACATGGCCGCCTGCTTCTTCAACTATAATTTGGAATGCCGCTGTATCCCGTTCTTTTGTTCCGTTATTTAGTCTATAAGATATTTCCGCACTTCCTTCTGCGATTGCACAAGCTTTTAAGCTCGAACCTCTTCTCTCGATTCGAATGATTCTGTTTGCGTGACGTGCTAAAAGTTGTTGCTCATTCTCTTTGAAATGAAAAACGGAAATCAACGCAGTCAAATTATCAATCTTATCATTAACATGGATTGGTTCACCTTTTTCACCTATTTTTCCTTTAAAAGCACCATGACCTTTTGAAGCATAATAATATATTCCTAATGCTGGAGCGGCAACAACGCCAGCAACAACCTCATGTTTATAAGCTAAAGCAATATTGCAAGTAAATTCACCGTCTTTAGCAATAAAATCCTTAGTTCCATCAACTGGATCAACAATAAAAACATAATCGTTTTGGAGTCTTCTTAAATCATCGTTGCTTTCTTCTGTTAAAAAAGAATAGTTAGGAAAAAGTCGATGCAAACGATCTTTAATTAATGCATCAGTTGTTTTGTCAGCTTCGGTAACTGGGCTATTATCTTCTTTTATTTCAGTATGAAAACCATTTTTATAGTATTTCATAATATTCTCAGAAGCTTCAGCAGCGACTTTAATCATTTCTTGTAATTCACGTTGAAACATATTTTCACCTCACGAAAAAAGCCATCTTAAGATGGCTATTTTATTAAGCAGCTTTTCCGTATGAGCCGAATGCTTTAAGCAATTCTTCTACTTTTGCTTCAATTGCTTGGCAACCTGGTTTTAATAATTTTCTTGGGTCAAAACCTTTTCCGGCTTTATCTAAATCTTTACCAGCTTCAAAATATGTTCTTTCGCCTGCTGCAAAAGCTAATTGTAAATCGGTATTAATGTTAACTTTAGAAACACCTCTTTCGATTGCGCTTCTAACCATGTCATAAGGAATACCTGTTCCGCCATGTAAAACTAATGGTTTTCCGCTAGTAGCTTCTTGAATTGTTTTTAATAAATCAAGATTTAAGCCTTTCCAGTTTTCAGGATAAATACCATGAATATTTCCAATACCAGCAGCTAAGAAATCAACTCCTAAATTTGCAATTGTCTTACATTCTTCTGGATCTGCTTGTTCGCCAGCACTAGTGACTCCATCTTCTGAACCACCGATTCCACCAACTTCACATTCAACTGAAATGCCTTTTGAATGTGCTAATTCAATAATTTCTTTTGATTTTTGAAGATTCTCTTCAAATGGATAGTGTGAGCCATCAAACATAACTGAAGTATAACCTGCTTCAATTGCGGCTTTTGCACCTTCATATGTACCATGATCAAGATGTAAAGCAACAGGAACTGTAATTCCTAAGAATTCGACAATATTTTTAACCATGTTAGCAACTGTCTTAAAGCCACACATATATTTGTTAGCACCTTCACTAACTTCTAAAATTACAGGTGCTTTAGCTTTTTCACAAGCTGTCAAAATAGATTTTGTCCATTCTAAATTATTGATGTTAAAAGCACAAATTGCATAATGACCTTCATGTGCTTTATTAATCATTTCGGTTGCACTAACTAATGCCATAAATAAACCTTCTTTCTATTAATATTATAAATCTTCACGAGATTTATCGTAGTCAATTGATTCGTCACCATCATCTTCAGGAACGACGATTCCTTCAGATTCACGTTCTTCATCAGAGTATTCTTCAAGATCCATATTTCCTGTTGTTTCATCATCGATATCAGAATAAACATCATTCATATCAATATGAACTTTTTCATACTTTTGACGTGATCTTAAATCCCATTCATTTTCACCTAAGGTAACAAATCTACCATCTAATGACAAATTTGTATAAAAATTAGAAATCTTATCAGCTTTTTCTTCTTCGCTTAATTCTAATTTTTCACAAACTAAATTGTATAAATCTTTAAATTTAACCGTTGAGCCAGCATCTGTTAATACACTAAATGCGACATCTACCATTGATTCGTTCTTATAATTTTCCATAAATTTACCTCGCGTTAATTATAAATAATTAAGTCCCAAATTACCACTTATTTAATATAGTTTTGTTCTCTTTTGAAAAACTTATAATTTCTCTAATAAACAAACACAATATGATTCGATAGCTTTGCCTTTTCCAACGGGTCCAACACCTTCATTTGTTCCTGCTTTAATTGAGATGTTTTCTTCGTCAGTATTTAAATGGCTCGCTAACATTTTTCTCATTTCAGTGATGTAATTTTTTAATTTTGGTTTTTCACAAGAAATAAATAAATCAATATTTCCTATTTTATAACCTTTTTCTTTAAGAATTCTGCTTGCATCGTCTAAAAAAATTAAGCTTGAAACATTTTCATATTTTGGATCAGTTGGAGGATAATGACTTCCCAAGTCACCAACATTTAATGCTCCAAATATTGCTTCGACAATTGCATGAGTAGCGCAATCTCCATCACTATGAGATTCCAATCCAAATTCAGAAGGAATATTAACTCCGCAAAGAATTAAAGGTAGCCCTTCTTTAATGATGTGAATATCTTTACTAAAACCAATTTTCATATTAAACGTTAAATCTAAAGAAGAAAATATCGCCATCTTTTGCTACGTATTCTTTTCCTTCGATTCTTACCTTTCCGGCCTCTTTCAAAGCTTGCTCAGTCTTATAAGTCATAATATCTTGATAAGTATAGACTTCTGCTTTAATGAAGCCTTTTTTAAAATCAGTATGAATAATTCCAGCGCAATCAGGAGCTAACATTCCATTTTTAAATGTCCGAGCTCTAACTTCATCAGCCCCAACTGTAAAGAAAGTTGATAAATTTAACAATTTATAAGCACTTGTGACTAAGAGATCAAGTCCGCTTTGCTCAACACCTAAACTATCTAAGAAATCTTTCTTTTCTTCTTTAGAATAAGTGGCAAGTTCGGCTTCAACTTGGCAACAAATTGGTATGCATTGCGAATTCTCTTTTGTTGCATAATCAAGCACTTTTTTGTAATTTTCACAATTTTGAATATCAGCCAACTCTGCATCACTAACGTTTGCAACATAAATTATTGGTTTAAGTGTTAAGAAATTAAAATTCTTAACAATCTTTTGCTCGTCATCATTGAGCGAGATTCCTCTTAATGCTTCGCCTTTTTGTAACTTGTCCTTAAATTTTATTAATAAATTTACTTCTGCAAGCGCCTCTTTATCTTTTGAAATTCTTGCTTTATTCTCAATTTTTCCAAGTCTATTAGAACATGTATCAAGATCGGCCATAACAAGTTCTAAATTAATTATTTCAATGTCTCTAATTGGGTCGACTGAATTTTCAACGTGAATAATTTCACTATCTTCAAAACATCTAACAACTTCGATGATTGCATCAGTATCTCTTATATGTGATAAAAATTGGTTTCCTAGACCTTCACCTTTACTTGCCCCTTTTACCAATCCAGCTATGTCGCAGAATTCAAAAGTTGTATAAATTGTTTTTCTAGGATTAAAAAGCTTAGATAAATTATCAACTCTTTCATCAGGAACTAGAACAGTGCCGACATTAGGATTAATAGTTGCAAAAGGATAGTTAGCAGCTTCAACAGAACTATTTGTTATTGCGTTAAATAATGTCGATTTCCCAACATTTGGTAATCCAACAATTCCTGCTTTCAATCCCATAATATAACTCCTTCAAATCTTGATTATTATAAAATAAACGACTAGAAAAATCATTAAAAAGTATTTTTAATGAATTTCATTCACTATATTAACATTTTTAATTTCTTTATAAGCTCCAAATGATGAAATTACAAATATTAGCATTATTAAGAAAAAGTTGAAAATGATTGATAGAGGTGAAAATATCACTAAATTCGAAACCCCTAATGAAGACATAAAAAGTTTCTCACCAACTAAAGAGATTATAATTAGTGAAATAACACTAACAAAATAAGATACTCCAACCGTAATTCCATTTTCTAGAAAAAACATTTTCATTACTTCTTTATTTGAAAATCCTAAGACTTTGAAAATTGAAATTTCTCTTCTCTGCTCAACTGCAGATATCAAAGTAATAATGAATAATAAAATAACGGATGAAATAATACTTATAATACTAAAAGCAATTAACAGGTATTTTAAAAATTGGGTTGATTCATTAATAGATTTTTCAATCTCATGTAACGGATTAGAAAGCTCATAATTTGTAAAATAAGAATTGAAATTTTCAATTTCGTGCTGATTTAGCGGCTTTTTTGTTTCAAATATGATGGATATTGGAATTAAATTAAATGAAGAAATTTTAAAGAAATCTCTAAATAACGATATTGAAAATTCTGGTTTTTGATATATCGAAACACCATCATCGGTTTCGACAACACCTTTAATTATCAGTTTTATAGTTTCAAATTTGTTATTCACCTTACCATTAAAATAATTTGAACTTTTCAATAAGGTGGCATATATTTCTTTGCCTTCACAAGAATTATCATTAAGAGTTCTTTGAAATCCCTTGCTTACGACAATCTCATTTGGTTTTAGCTCTTCTTTTCCCTTATAAACTTTTAGACGAAGATTGCTTGAATTAGCTTTTAAAGCATAGCCGTCAACAATTCCTTTAGGTACGACAATATTATTTAAATCTTTTTCTTCAACTTTTGAGTAGGCATCTATTATACTTTCGTTCTTTTCCAAATCCAAAGAAAAGAAAATCCTTTTTGCAAATCCCGAAAAAATAGAGGTTCCATTATTAAAATATCCGCTTTGAGATGAAAAATAATATCCATCAAATTCAAGGCCTAACTCACTTACATGATTAATCATATCGAGCTCGATAGTATCTTTAATCGCATCGTAAACATAAAGCTTATTTGTAACTTTTGTATCGTAAGAACAGTTTAATGGTGAATAGTTGCTATTATCGCTATCAAATATCAAATTTTTCCGATTATTATCGTATATAATTTTATCTAAAAATTGAGTTTGAAATGCTTTTGTATGAATATAAAACACCTTCTTCATCACCCAAGGATATCTTTCTATTCTTGTTGGCGAATAAGATACTGGCATTCTCATTCGATCTTCAAATAAAACTTCATTAAAGAGTGGATTAGTATGATAGACCCTATTTAACTTATCGAAAATAACACCTTTAAGTTTGAATAATTGTTCGTCAGCATAATTCCATGTCTTATTTCTCAATTGAAGCGTTAAATAAACATCATTATTCAATAAGTATTCACCAAGTGTTTCAAACCCCCTCATAATTTGTAATTGCAGACACATATCTTTCATTTGTTCATAAGATAAAGAAAGCACAACTTCATCATCATTTAATTGACTAGTTATTCTAGGATATGTTTCAAATTCATTGAAATCTTTTGTATATATAAACTCATTAAATATTCTTAAGCTATAACCAGGGATTTTTCTTAAGAAGCCTCTAACATTTAAATACAAATCATTAGCATCACAAAAATTATTTTCGAAATCAACCAAGTAGTTACATCCATAATAATCAATGTCGTTTGAATATACTTTTGTTAATGCAAATACATCTTTTTTTGATGTAGAATTGTAATCTAATATGGCGTTTCTGCAGGGTTTTTTGTTTAAAATCACAGTTTTCGAATCAATTATTGAGCCAAAAGAATTCATCAAAGAATCATGAACTCCCGATGATAATGATAAAGAAATTCCTGTAGTGATAAGTGAGATAACTACTAAACCAATCCTAATTAAAGTTCTAACTTTCTGCACTTTCAACTTACTAAATATATGTTTAAAAAGGTATCTAATTTTTAATAATGCATTCGGTTTTTTATTTATGATTTTTGCTAACATAAATTGATGAATTAGGGTGTCATCCTTATTTTTATAAACTTCGATCTTTTTATTATTAAATTTCAAAACAAAGTCACCATATTTAAATGCGTTTTCTTCATCGTGAGTTACACAGATTACTATCGCATCTTTCGATATACTTTTAAGTATTTTAAAAATATTATCAGTATTTATAGTGTCTAATGAACCTGTGGGCTCATCACAAAATATTACTTTTGGTGAAGCGATAATCGCTCTAGCGATTGCAACTCTTTGTTTTTCACCCCCACTTAAATCTCTTACATGGAAATCTGCTAACTCTTTTATATCAAGTTTAGTTAAAGTCTCTTCAATAATGATATTTTTTGTATCTTCATCCATATTCGAAACAGCATCAAAAAATAAACTAACGTTATTTCTAACGGTATCGTCTTCAAATAAATTGTAATTTTGAAAAATATATCCAAATGATGTTGCTCTGATTTGTTCTTTATTGGAATTATTCATTTCATCAGCTGGCAGACCATCAATTTTATAGCTTCCTTCAAAAGAATCGTCTATTAAACTTAAAATATTTAGAAGCGTTGTCTTCCCACTACCGCTTTCACCTAAAATGAAATACATTCCATTCTCTTTGAAAACATAAGAAAAGTCTTCAAAAAGCAATTGATCATTAAACGTTTTTCTTAAATTATTTATCTCTAATATCATTCTTCTTTAAGTTCCTCATAAATTTTTCTAGACTTAATAACTTTTAATGGAATAAACGCAACTAATATTTCAAATATCAGCATAACCAAGCTAAATATTATAATTGTAAGTGGGTCGGATTTTATGAACGCATTCGTTACAAAGAATTTCCTTACAGAATAATTGATAATTGAAATTCCTAGCAAAGAAAACAAAATTCCAAACATAATTCCTAAAATCGAATAGGCGCCTTGCTCAAAAACATAAATTTGATAAATACTATTTTTTGATGCTCCTAATGTAGATAAAATGGCAGATTCTTTTCTATTCATTAGTGAGGATGAATAAGCTAAAAATCCACATATAAATAAAGATACCAACAGCGCTATAAAAGAAAGAATATTAATAACCAAAAATATAGTTTTAGATAAAGCAACAAATGAAGTTGTTATTGAATAGCCAAAATTATCTAAATGAATCTTGTCTTCTTCAGTGAACTTTTCAATTAATTTATATGCATAGTTTTTGCTTTCTTCATCAAGAGAAAATATGTAATATGAGAAATCACCTATTTCATCAGTGTTTTTGCTTTCTTCAATTAAAGTGTAAAAACTTATAGGTTGCCCTCGATCATTTGTTGAATTTAGCGCTTCTGTTTCTTTAAATATCTTCTCTATAAAAGAAATTGGATAATATAAAATCGGTTCATTCATATATCTAAACTCTTCATTAATTTCTTTAACTTTAATTTCAACAACTCTATCAAAGTTATCGACAATCATTTTGTTAGAGATTTCGCTGAAATAACTAATTTCCTTTTGTACAGTTAGCGAAAGTGATCTATTTAAAGGAAGGCTTACATTTTGTCTTATATATGATTCATAAAAAGCATCGTTTACTATAACTTCATTGCTTGAAAGGTCACTCCTATAAATCGGCTTGCACTTAAAATTAGTAAAGTCTAATGAACCATATTTTAAATGCACATTCTCATTAAAGAAATAATCGTAAGAATAATTAATAAGGAAAGATTTTCCATCAATTAAATTGTAGACATCGTTATAACTCGGCCTTTTATTCTTCATCAAATTCAATGGAGAATCAGTAATTTCTTCATAACTAACTTCAGAAACTTTAAAGGATGAATTATCTGTATATGTATTAATTAAATTTATTTTTGATGATGAAATTGAGCTATTAAAAAACGTCGATAAAAGCAGTAATAAAAACGAAAACCCTGCAGAAATCGAACTAATTATATTTTTTCCACGATTTTTCTTGATATTTTTTCTTGCTAATTGATAAATAAATTTATCGTTTCTTTTCTTTTTAATAGGTTTTCTTTCGATTACTTTTTCTTCTTTGCGTGGAATCCGTTTTCCTACTAAGTTGCCATTATCTAATTTAAGATAGCCAGTTTTAAAACGTTTCACATATTTCATATTATGTGTAACGACAATAACAAGCATATCTCTAGAAAGAGCAACTAAGTCGTCAATTAAAGAATCACTATTATCTTTATCTAACGCTCCGGTTGGTTCATCACATAGCAAAACCTTTGGATTCCCAATCAAAGACCTCACAAGTGCTAGTCTTTGTTTTTCTCCACCGCTTAAAGATGATACCATTCGATCTTTTTTATCACTTAAACCATATTTTTTTAAGTACTCATCTATACGAGATTTATCATCGATTTGCTTTATTGATAAAACTACACTTAAGTTTTCATAGACTGTCATGTCTTCAATCAAATTGTACTTTTGGAATATTATTGAGATATCATTTTTAAGATAATTTTCTTTATCTTTTTCTTTTAATTTATAAATATCCTTATCATCAAGCTCGACTGTACCAGAATCAGGTTTCATTAATCCTGCAATAATATTTAAAAGAGTTGATTTTCCGCTTCCACTTTTTCCAATAATATAAAACAATCCAGAAGATGGGAAATTATAGCTGATGTCGTTTAAAGCTAACATCGATCGATCTTTAGAAATCCTAAAAGATTTTGAAATTTTTGTAATCTTCAACATAAATAAAAACTCCCTTCACTAAATATAAAGAGAGTTACAGGGTATTTTTTCCGATATTTTTATCAAAAATTCAAATTTTTATACTAATTGTTTCAAAAAATGATAAATTTCTTCATATGATGAAAAAATTCCAAGTGGATCAACTTCTTCTGAATAAGTTCTTTTGCTGCCTTTAAACAATATCGATCTGACACCAGCATTTTTAGCTGCTAAATAATCATAAGCAGTGTCCCCAATCATAATGGCTTCTTCTGGCTTACAATCAAAATTAGCCAAAATATAATTAATCATATCTGGTGATGGTTTAGTTTTAAATCCATCGTTACTTGTCAAAATCAAAGAAAAATAATCATAAATTCCTTGCATCTCTAAAGATTTAAGAGCCATCTTTTTATTCTTTTGAGTAGCAATAGCTAAAATATATCCTTCTTTTGATAGGCGTTCTAAAACCTCTTTTTCTCCAGGATAAATTTTAAGATAGTAATCATAATATTTTTCTGTTCTTGCTCTATATTCTTTTAATATGAATGATTGATCTTTTTCAGGAAAAGCTTTAGCGATTGATTCTTGAATTGGTGGTCCACTAAAAGTTCTAACGACTTCTTCATCTACGACATAATCACTTGGCTTATAAAGCTTAAATAATTCTTTCCAAGTTTCCAAAAGAACCTTATCAGTGTCGATAAGGGTTCCGTCCATATCGAAGATTAAAAGCTTTACCATATGTTCATTAAAACTATTGTTCCTGCAATGATTATCGCAACGATAATCCCTAAAATAATGGCGTTTCTGTGGGTTTTTTCATTAGAAATAGACTCATCTACGATTATCCCATCAACATATTCTCTTTCACTATAAAACCATAATTTTTTAACAACAAGTATTCTCCAAACAACAAAGAAGGCACAAAGTAATACGCCAAGTCCAATCATTCCATAAGCTGAATAATAACTCATTGAATATTCAAATGTTCCATATCTTAAAGGTTCTAACAATACACGAGTAAGTCCATACCAAATCAAATATAAACCTACTCCTGCACCAGGAGCGTGATATTTTCTTAGCCCTCTAATAAAGCCAAACCAAATAACTAAATATCCGGTGATATTCGTAATTGTTTCAATAAAAGCAAGTGGCAAATAAGCATTTCCTTCTGTTGCTTGAGTTGCGTATGAAAATTGATAATTGTTTTGAATGAAAGTTGGAAGGAAATTTAAAGATTCGAAAGGAATTAAATTTCCATGAACTTCACAATTAAAGAAATTGCCAGTTCTTCCAATTCCTTGAGCAATTAAAATCGCAGGAACACAAATATCTACAATTCGTAAATAGCTTACATGACGATAAATTGGGTCTTTTTTCCAATATTTGAGTGCAAGCATCAAAGAAACACCTGCAATAATACCTAAAATTGCTCCACCCATAATGCCTAAACCACCATCTTGAATTCTAAAAATGTTGGTCCAATTAGAGCCATAATAACTTGAAGATGTTCCATTTGCACTTAAATCAAGCAAAACATACCAAATACGAGCTCCAATAATTCCAGCTGGAAAAGCTACATAGAAGCAAGTTGTTAATAAGCCGTGTTTTCCATAAAACTTATAACAATAATGATCACAAATTCCTAAAACAAGTAAGGCGCCACTTAAAATAAAAATCGCATAAAAGGCAATCGTGATTCCTCCATCAAGTGATGAATCGTTATAAAATGGAGATGGATGAGTATAAGAATTAATAAATTTAATGCCATGTTTTCCTATATATAAAGAATTACATAGTGGGTATTGTAAATATGGGGCGTTTCCTTCTGACATCAAAATAAAAGAAATAACCATTAAAGGAATGGAGCCATACATTACATATTTAAGAATCTTTTTGGCTTTATCACTTAAAACTTCTTTGAAATAAAATATATAAATAAAAGAAAGAAGGAAAGCGAGTACAAAAAGAACAAACAAAATCAAAAAGAAATATGATAAGAATTGATGACCTGCATTAACTGTTATAGAGTTTGCATCTAAATAATTCTTTGTTGATTCAGATGTATAAAAAACTATTGTAAAAAGAATCAAAGAAATGAGAATTGGGGAGAAAAACCCTGCAAAACCCAAGGATTTTTTAAAAATTAGAGTTTTCTCATCAAGGTCTTTTTTGTTTTTATAAGCTTTATTTATAGCTAAATAAGTAGCAATCGCACCTCCTACAAATAGCGCCATTGCAATATAATAGAAAACCTCATTCATTTAGGAATTTCTCCTTTCTTGACTTGTCTTCTTCGAGTACACGTTTCAAATACTTTCCAGTATAACTTTCTTTAACTTTAACAATGTCTTCAGGTGTACCACAAGCAATGATGTTACCGCCTTTATCACCGCCTTCAGGTCCTAAATCGATAATGTAATCAGCAATTTTAATAACATCTAAGTTGTGTTCAATTACAACGATTGTATCTCCATTATCAGCGATTCGTTGTAAAACTTCAATAAGTCGTTTGACGTCATCTGAATGAAGACCTGTAGTAGGTTCATCAAGAATAAATAATGTTTTGCCAGTAGCTTTTTTCTCAAGATAATATGCCAATTTAACTCTTTGAGCCTCTCCACCTGATAAAGTTGTAGCTGGTTGACCTACTTTAATATATCCTAAACCAACATCAACAAGTGTCTTTAACTTTCTAGAAAGTTTTATGTGATCTTTAAAGAAATCATAAGCATCTTCGATTGTCATATCCAATACATCATGAATATTTTTGCCTTTATATGTGCACATTAAAGTTTCTTCGTTATATCTTTTACCATTACATTCATCACAAGTTACATAAACATCTGGTAAAAAGTTCATTGGAATTCTAGTAACACCAGCACCCCAACAATGTTCACATCTTCCACCGCTCACATTGAACGAGAATCTGCCTTTATCATAACCCCTAGATTTTGCTTCAACAGTTTGCGAGAAAATTTCACGAATATCATCGAATGCTTTTACATATGTTGCGGGATTAGATCTTGGTGTTCTTCCGATAGGCTCTTGAGAAATATTTATAACTTTATCAATGTTTTCTAAGCCTAAAAGTTCAGAATATTCTCCAACATCAAGATATTTGCCTTCCATTTTTTCCAAAATGGCATTATATAATGTATCGTTTATTAAACTCGATTTGCCTGAACCTGAAACACCTGTTACACAAGTAAAAGTTCCAAGAGGAATTTTTGCTGTAACATTTTTAAGGTTATTTACTTTGCATCCAGTTATTGTTAAAAATTTTCCATTTCCTTTTCTTCTTTGATATGGAACTGAGATAAATTTTCTTCCAGCCAAATAATCTCCGGTTAATGAATCTTTTGCATTCATAATATCTTCCAAAGTTCCGGCCGCAACAACTTCTCCCCCGTGAACTCCTGCTCTTGGTCCAATATCAACAATATAATCTGCACTTCTAATTGTTTCTTCATCGTGCTCAACAACAATAAGTGTATTTCCTAAATCTCTCATTTCTTTTAGAGATGAAATTAATCTTTCGGAATCTCTTTGATGCAAGCCAATTGATGGTTCATCTAAAACATATAAAACACCAGAAAGTTTTGATCCAATCTGTGTAGCAAGTCTAATACGTTGAGATTCTCCTCCTGATAATGTCATTGACATACGAGCAAGATTTAAATACTCTAATCCAACATCAATTAAGAACTTCGTTCTATTTTTAATTTCATTGATAACCATCGAAGCAATTGTTAATTGATATGGAGTTAATTTAAAGCGTAATCCATCAATAAATTTATATAGATTTTCAAGACTCAAACAAGTAACTTCATAAATATTTAAGCCATCAACTTTGACACTTAAAACCTGATCGTTGAGTCTTGCTCCGTGACATTTTGAGCATTCTTTATCTTTCATAAAGGATGCGTACCACTCACGTGTCCATTCGCTAGAAGTTTCTCGATATAATCTTTCTATTCTTGTTTTTGCGCCTTCAATAAATCCAGATCTCTTATTAACATTTCCGCTTGTTGATTTAAGCGTAATATCAAGAGGTTCTTTAGATCCATTTAAAATAATATCTTTATCTTTTTCTGATAAATCTTTAAATGGCTTATCACCATCAATGTGATAATAATTCATCAAAGCTTGGAATTGTTGCCAATCTAAATTTTTGCTACCTACAATATTTTTATAAAAGAAGATTGCTCCTTCATTTATGGATAAATTTGGATCAGGTACTAAAAGATTAATATCAACTTCTTGAGTGATTCCTAAACCTTCACAATTTGGACAATATCCTTGTGGAGAGTTAAACGAAAATAGCCTTGGTTCAAGTTTTGGAACAGTAAATCCACAAATAGGACATGAATTATGCTCACTATAAAGAGTTTCGTTTTCTCCAACAACAACTAATACAAAACCATTTGCCCGTTCCGAAGCAATTTCAACAGCTTCATATACTCTAGAACGACTATCTTCTTTTAAAGCAATTCTATCAATAACAATATCTATATTGTGTCTTTTGTTTTTATCAAGTGGTTGCAAGTCTTCAATTAAAGTCATTTCACCATCAACTCTAAGTCTTGTAAAACCTGCTTTTTTAATCTTTTCGATGGTGTCTTTAAAGGTTCCTTTTTCACCTCTAACAATTGGAGAAAGTATCTGAATCTTTGAGTTTAGAGGGTTTTTTAATGCAAAATCAGTGATTTTTTGAATTGAAACAGCCTCAATCGGAATATTGTGATGAGGACAATATGGAACACCAACTCTAGCAAATAATAATCTCAAATAATCATAGATTTCTGTAACAGTTCCTACAGTTGATCTAGGATTATGTGAAACACTTTTTTGATCAATTGCGATGGCAGGAGAAAGTCCGACAATAGATTCAACATCTGGCTTTTCAAAATTTCCCAAAAATTGTCTAGCATAACTTGACAAACTCTCAACATATCTTCTTTGACCTTCAGCAAAAATCGTATCAAAAGCTAAAGTGGATTTCCCTGATCCAGAAACGCCAGTAAAAACTACCAACTTCTCTTTAGGAATTGATACACTAATATCTTTTAAGTTATTAACTTTTGCTCCGTTAACTATGATTTCATTTACTGCCATAGTTAAGATTATAAACATTAAACGAACTATTTAAAAGTTTTATGAATTCAAATAAACAAAAATTTTACGAGATAAATATACATTAATGTATATTTTTATTTCATTTAATCGCCATTTATGATAACTTATTAAACGTGATTTTAAGGAGGGTTAGACTATGAAGATGAGAAATGTCGCAATTATTGCACACGTTGACCACGGAAAAACTACCTTAGTTAACCAACTTTTGAAATATAGTGGTACTTTTAGAGAAAACGAAAAGCTTGAAGACAGAGCAATGGATAGCAACGATATTGAAAGAGAAAGAGGTATCACGATTTTAGCTAAAACTACAAGTATTCAATATAAAGATTATAAAATTAATATTCTTGATACTCCTGGGCACGCTGATTTTGGTGGTGAAGTTGAAAGAATCATGCATATGGTTGATGGTTGTTTACTTCTTGTTGATGCTTTTGAAGGAACCATGCCTCAAACTCGTTTTGTTCTTAAAAAAGCAATTGAAGCAGGCGTCAAACCAGTTGTTGTTATCAATAAAATTGATAGACCAAACGCAAATTCAGATAAAGCAGTCGATGAAGTTTTAAATCTTTTTATCGAACTTGGTGCTCCAGATGAATTTTTAGATTTTAAAGTAGCTTATGCTTCTGCTTTAAACGGAACATCTTCTGCTACAGCCGATATAGAATCTCAAAAACCTGGAATGGATCCTATTTTTGATTTAATTATTTCTGAAATACCAGAACCAAAAGTCAATTTAGAAGGCCCCCTTCAATTACAAGCAGCCCTTTTAGATTACAACGATTATGTTGGAAGAATGGGTATTGGAAGAATTCAAAGAGGTACAATCAAAGTTGGTCAAACAGTAAGTTGTGCTAGACTTGATGGCACCGTTAAAAACTTCAAAATCCTCAAATTAATCGGATATTACGGACTTAAAAAGCAAGATATTGAAGAAGCCTCTGCTGGTGAAATTGTTGCTTTTGCTGGTCTTCCAGATATTAATATTGGTGAAACAATTTGTGACGTTGACGCTGTTGAACCACTTGAACCACTACATATTGATGAGCCAACTCTTCAAATGACATTTGGTACAAATACATCTCCTTTATCAGGTAAAGATGGAAAACTCTTAACAGGTAGACAAATCGAAGAAAGATTACTCAAAGAAGCTCAAAGAGATGTTTCACTTAAAGTAAAAAGAGTTCAAAACGCAGAAAACTGGATTGTTTCAGGACGTGGCGAATTACATTTAGGCATCTTAATTGAAAATATGAGAAGAGAAGGCTTCGAAATCGAAGTATCTAGACCTCAAGTCATCATTAAAGAAATTGATGGTGTAAAACAAGAACCATATGAAGATTTAAGTGTTGAAGTTCCTAACGATTATGTTGGAGATATCATGACATCTTTAGGATCTCGTGATGCAGAATTAATCGATATGACTTCAGATGACTTAAATACAAAAATTAACTATGTAATCCCTTCTAGAGGTTTAATTGGCTTTGTTACAAATTTCTTAACATTAACAAAAGGTTATGGAATTATCGCACATACTTTCAGAGAATATCGACCAATTGCTGGCGGAAAAATTGGTGAACGTCCAATTGGCGTCCTTGTTGCCACTCAATCAGGTCAATCCACTCCATATGCTATTCAACACGTTGAAGAAAGAGGAACGATGTTCATCTATCCAGGTACTGAAGTTTATGAAGGTATGATTGTTGGTGAAAATAAATATGATATGGATTTAAGTGTCAATGTTTGTTTAACCAAAAACTTAACCAATCAACGTAGCGCAAATAAAGATCAAACTGTTGTCTTAAAGACACCAAGAAAAATGTCTCTTGAGGCTTGCTTAGATTACATTAACAGTGATGAACTTGTTGAAGTAACTCCAAACAATTTCAGAATGAGAAAGAGAATCTTAAACGACGCTGAAAGAAAAAAATGGGAAGCAAGAAACAAAACTAAATAACAAATTAAAGCCTGTCAAGTAAAAATACTTGACAGGTTTTTTACTATAAAATATTGAAGATTTGCAGGGTTTTTATTCAACTGACTTTAAAGATTCAGCCATTTTAACTTTATTAATTCTTAATGCAACAACAATGTTTACAACTAAAGCTGTTAAGAACGAAATTAAGAAAGCAAGCACATAACTAATTATGAAAATTACATACTTCCAATAAATTAATTCGACTTGATTTATTCCAAGAACTAACATTTCCATTGGAAGTCCAAAGAATAATCCTATTGTAGCTCCAATTGTGGTTAACATCATTGTTTCATAAACAATACTTGAAGCAATTTCTTTTCTTGCAAAACCTAAAACTCTGAGTGTAGCAATTTCACGTTTTCTTTCGTTGAAATTTAAAATCGAAATATTAATTAAGACAACAACAGCAAGAAGAATTGCAAAGACTTTAATCGTTCCAGTTAACATCCTTACACTTGACATATAGCCTTCGATTCTATCGTTATTATCTTGTCTAGTTAAAATTGAGTATATTACTTCAGATTCATCTTCTAGTTTCTCTTTAAATTTACTTGCATCAACTCCTTCTTTTAAGTTGCACCACATATTTGTTGAAGTTGAAGAATAATCTGGAAGGGTTTGGTAATAAATATAAATTCCATTTACTGAGAAAGCGAATAAAACAACATCGATTTCAAAAGTTTTAATCTCTCCATTAACACTGAATGTTAAAACATCTCCTGCTTTAACGCCTAATTTATTAGCTTTTTGCTCCGAAATTGCAATTTTATTATAATTCCAATGTCCGTTTTCAAGATCATCATCATAACCAAAGAATTTTGAATCAGCATCAAAATAATAAACGTTTGAGGAAATAGTCATATTTTTAGAACTTATAGAAACCTGACTTAAAGTAAATTCTTCACATATATCTACTTCATCGTAACTCAAAAGCTCTTCTTTTCCTTTTCCTCTACTAACTCCACTAGTTAAGGTAATCGTTAGATCGCTATTTAAATAATTCTTTAAATCCCAGTTTTTACCATTAACAATTGTATCATCAATTCCAAAGCCACAAATCAATAAGGCCGTACATCCTAAAACACCAATTATAACCATGATTGATTTAGCTAAATGGACACGCATATTTCTTAAAGCCATCGCAAGTGAGACATGCTTAAATTTATGTTTAATTTGATTTGAATAATTAATATTTGGCGATGCTGGTCTCATTGATTCCGCCGCACTATTTGACAATTCTCTTCTTATTAATATATATGTAAGAGTTGTAATTAAAGCGATTATTATAAATAGAACAATAGAAGCCATCAACCATGGGAAGCAGTACATTCTTGCAGGAATGTTATATAGAATTGTAAATTTAATGTCCATGATTGAAGGAATAAGCAAAGGACCAACAATAAAGCCGAATAGACAACCAAGAATTCCAATAAAATTCATCATTCCAAAGTAATATGCTAGAATTTGTCCTTTATTAAAACCAAGAGCTTTTAATGTTCCAATTTGTGTTCTATCTCTTAAAATTAATTGAGATATTGTAGTAAGAACAATTAAGACACCTACTATCATAAATATAACAGGGAAAACATAAGTAAGTTGTCTTGATTGGGTAATATCATTAACTATTGCTGCGATTGATCCATTACTTGATTGAGTCATAATGGCAAGTAAGTTATTATTGTCTTTTTTCTTATAATAAGAATTGATTTGATATTCGACTGTTTTTAAATCTAAATTTTTATCGATAATCATCGTAACTTGATTAAATAAATGACTAATTATTCTTTCTACACTTTCTGCCTCGCCATCATTGATTCTTAGTTTTAAATTAGTGAATAAAACACCAATAAGTGTATCAACAGTTTGCCTATTATCGTCTTCATCAAACCAATCGATAATTCCTTGATAAAAATCAGTCGCTTCCTGTGTTTCTTGAGAATCCTTAATATCATTTAATATATTTAATATCGATTCAGATGTTACTTTTGAATCGACTTTATCTAAAAGTGCTGAAACTAAAAGTCTTGTAGAAAGTAAGAAATTTGAAGAAACAAACGTTCCATTATCAACATTTTCAGGGTGATGCATTATTCCATTTACCTTGAAATTAAATGTAAGATTTTCATCAGTAAATACTTCATCAAAAATTTCAGTTAAATTATCTTTTATAGCATCAATATTATTTTCTACAATTGTCGTAATGACAGTTTTTTCTGTTGGAGTTAATTCGTAATTTTCAGCAATATCATCAATAAATGAATGAATCAAATCATCATCAATTTCAAAGCCTCCAAGCATGCCTTTAATAAGTGCGGGTTGGAAAGAAACTGGCAATTCATCGCCTAAATTTACACTTTTACCATTAATAAACTCATATTTTTCAATAACAGTGTTATCTACAAAGAAGAAATTCTTATCTTCATATCCATTACTTTTTATGTCATAAGCTGTATTGATTTTAGGGAATTTATCACTTATTAGTGCTGTTGCGCTGCTTGAACCAACATTGCTTGGAACAAACATTCTTTTTTCTATACTTCCCTTTTCACCACTAATACCATCTAAAAATTTCAAATCATTATCTAATTCATCTGTATTAGTAAAATCAGGATTTATCATTACCCATACATCGGCAATATTTCCTTGTTTAAAAACTGAATCAACTCTTCTTTCAAATTCAATTGCGTTTGCATCGAGTCCAGCAAAAAGAGTAACGGAAATCCCGATAATGAAGATAATAGAGATAAATTGATGCCAGTTATGAAGGATATCTCTAATACATTTTTTAAATAAAACTTTAAAAGTTCTCATCTACCACTCAATTTCCTCAACTGATTTTGGTTTACTAATAACCTTATTTGATACAATTTTGCCATCTTGAATTTCTATGATTCTATTTGCGATGACAGTCAATGCTCTATTATGCGTAACAACGATAACCGTCTTGTTTTCTTCTTTTGAAACCTTGTATAAAAGTTTCATGATTTGAGCTCCGGTTTTTGAATCAAGTGCGCCAGTTGGCTCATCACAAAGTAGTAAAGTAGGATTTTTAACTAAAGCTCTCGCAATAGCAACACGTTGTTGTTCTCCACCTGATAATTGAGCAGGAAAGTTATTTTCTCTATTTTTAAGACCGACAAGTTCTAACATTTTTGAAGGATCATAATGTTTTGAAACAAGTGAAGAAGCTAAATAAACGTTTTCATATGCATTAAGTGAAGGAACGAGATTATAAAATTGGAAGACAAATCCAATTTCACTACGTCTAAATTTAGCTAAGTCAGTTTCATTAAGTTTTGTTACATCAATTCCATTAATTATGTATTCCCCAGAGGTTGCTTTGTCCATTCCACCTAAAATGTTTAAAAGTGTTGATTTTCCAGCACCACTTGGACCTAATATAAAAACTAACTCACCTTTATTAATTGAAAAAGTTGCATCAGAAAGAGCTACGATTTCTGCTTCTTTCTTTTGGGCGTTACCATAGATTTTGCTTATACCAGTAAGTCTAATTTGTTCTTCTGCCATAACAACTCCTCCTTCACCTAAATAATGACAATATTATATATATAAAAAATGTTCTTTTAAAATAAAAAGAACATTTAATTTAAGTTTTTAGTTAATTTAATTATGAATTTTTAACAAATTCATAGAATTCTTCGTATGAATTAACAATTGGTGCCTCTACTTGTTTTAAAGTTTTAAGACTGTTATGACCTTGTGAGAACAAAACAGGCTTAAGCCCAATTTCAACAGCAACTTCATAATCATGGATACAATCGCCTATCATAATCGATTCTTTTGGATCAAGATTATTTTCCTTTATAAAGTCTCTTCCATATTCGATTTTTCCACCAGCATGAATATCATCGCAAGCAGCAAATCCATCAAAAAAGCCTGCAATTCCCAAATATTTTAGTTGTTCTATGAGAAGTTTTCTTTCCGTTGCTGTTAATATAAATAATTTATAGCCATCATTTTTTAGCTTTTCTAAACACTCGACTAAGCCATCGTGCAATTTACTTTCAGCTTGTTGGCGCTTAGTATATTCACTAAAAAAATATTTTGCAAGGCGATCATAATTACCTTCAGTATCAACATCAAATCCAACTTTTCTATAATATTCTTTTACAGGAAATGAGAAATTGTCTTTATAAAAATCTATAGATATTTGTGGTAACCCTTCCATTTCAAACATTTCACTTTCAATCTCAAAACAAACTTGAAGATCATCAAGAATTGTTCCATTAAAATCGAAAAAAATGTTTCTTATCATTTAATTGACCCCATTGCTTTTTCTATTTCATCAATCTCTTTAATAATTCCACCACTTAAGCAATAGCTTCCTTCTTCGGTGACTAAAACATCATCTTCGATTCTTACACCGATTCCAAGTTCTTTAAAATAAAGTCCTGGTTCATCAGTAATGACATTTCCAGCAACTAATGGAGCTTTTCTATCTCCAGGATCATGGGTATCAAGACCTAAATGATGTCCGACTGAGTGGAAGTAATATTTTGAAATTTCACTTTCATCTTTAATTAAACCAGCTTTTAAACAACCTTTTGCTAGTGATTCTTTAGCGATGTTATTTAATTCAACAAGAGTAATTCCAGGTTTAATTTTCGTCAAAACAAGTTTATTTGTATCTAAAACTATTTGATAAATTGTTTTTTGAAGAGGACTAAATTTTCCAGAAACTGGATAAGTTCTAGAAATATCAGCACAATATACCTCGTTTCTTACACCAAGATCAAATAAAATAAGATCACCATCTTTTATTTTAGATAATGGATTTGGATAATGTAACGTTGTTGCGTTTACTCCAGAAGCACAAATTGTAGGAAAACTTAATTCACTATAATCGTAATCTTGAAGAGTGTAATAAAATAGCGAAGATAATTGATATTCAAATTTTCCTGGTTTAATCGATTTCATTAAAGTCTTTAAACCAATATTAGTTTTATCAATTGCGGCTTGAAGTTCAGCAATTTCATCTTTATTTTTAATCATTCTAAGAGCAACGATATCATTATAAATATCTTTTGCCTTTAGCCATGGATAATTCGCAAGCAATGCTTTTTCAACATCTTCTGTTGTTTTAAATCCTTCGAGCAAACATTCAGGTTCTTTATCTAGATAGATTGTAGCGATTCTAGCAAAACCGACATTTTTCTTGCGAAGAAGTAAATCCAATTCGCTTTCAACTTGATTTGTTGTCAAAACATTTTGAATTCCACTTAACTTTTCAGCTTCTTTTGTTGTTAAACGTTTACCTGTCCATTTTTCCTTTACTTCATCAAATTCTGAAACGAATAAATATTCTTTGATTAGCCCATCTTGCTTAACTAAAAAGAGAACAGAATTTTCTTGTTTGATATTGGTTAAATAATAAAAGTTTCTATTAACAACGAAATCATAAGTCTCATCAGCACTATTTTTTGGTGGATAACCAGCGTATAAAACAGCAACGCTGTTATCGTCCATGCGCTCAACTAATCTTTCTCTTCTTTTTATAAATTCTTTGGTTGGTATCATAACTTATTTCTCTAATACATCTAAAACTTTATCGATTTCTTCAAAGTGCTTTGCAACTTCTTCAACCTTTTCTGAATCTAATAATTCGCACATATCTGGTCTTAAAGGTAATGCACAAAGAGGAGTCAATTCATTTTCTTTTGCATATTCTTCAAGTTTTGATTCACCATAAAGATTGATTCTTTCCTTACAGTGTGGACACTCTAAATAAGACATGTTTTCAACAATACCAATAATAGGAATGTTCATCATTTTTGCCATCTTAATCGCCTTTTTAACGATTAAAGAGACCAATTCTTGAGGTGAAGTTACGATAATGATTCCATCAATTGGAAGCGATTGAAATGCCGTTAAAGTAACATCGCTTGTTCCTGGTGGCATATCTAAAAATAAATAGTCAACATCTCCCCAAGCAACTTCAGTATAAAATTGCTTTAATAAAGAAGTAACTAAACTGCCTCTCCAAATAATTGGGTCGTCTTCGTGTTCAACCATCAAATTTGATGAGATGATTTTAATTTTTGATTCAGTCAATGCTGGAACAATATGTTGTTTTTCATTTCCGTAAGCAGCTTGATGAATATTAAATAATTTTGGAATAGATGGACCAACAATATCGCCATCTAAAATACCTACTTCATATCCTCTTTGTCTAGCTCTTGAAGCTAAAAGTGATGTAACAAAAGATTTTCCAACTCCACCTTTGCCACTAACTATTGCATAACAATGCTTAATTCTTGTTTCATCATTTGGTTCACATCTTTCAATTCCTGGCATCAAACTTCCCTCCTATACAAATAATCAATTTTCCCAACGACTTCAATTTTACCATATAAATCTTCTTCAATGCTTTCCTTTGCTTCTCTAGGTACTGCAAAGTCTATACATATTTTATCATTAAACATAGTATTAATGATAAAGAAATTATTTCTTAAAATATAGTTTTTCACATAATCAAAATTTTCAATTTCAACAAAAATACGCCATTTTTGCGAAGTTATTAGTTCAAATTTGCTGCTTCTTTCAACAATTTGTTTAGCAGATTCTAAATATGTTCTTAGTAATCTCCCACTTCCTAAAAGTGTCCCTCCGAAGTATCTAACAACAACCAATAAACAATTAGTTAGATTGGCTTGTTCAATTTGATTTAAAATAGGTTTCCCAGCAGTTCCAGAAGGCTCACCATCATCACTAAATTTACTTTCTTCATTAATTTTATAAGCATAGCAATAATGTCTTGCTTTTGGGTAATCCTTTTTAATTTTAGAAAGTTCATCTTGTAAATTATTCTTATTATTAAAAGGAAGTAAGATTCCAATAAATTTAGATTTTTCTACTTCGATTTGAAATTCTGTTTTTTCTTTAGGAGTTAAATAATTTTTCATAAATTATTTATTATTATATTATAATAATTGCATGAATGAAAAAACTAAGTGTAAAAAATGTGGTCTAGAAATTGACAGCGATCTCAATTACTGCCCTTATTGTGGTACTCCTCAAGTTGAAGAGACTAAAGATGACTCAGCTCAACAAGTTAATGAGTCAACTCCTTCAAACGAACCAAAAGAAAGAAGTATCAAATTTTTTAGTTTTGAATCAAAAGCTGCTGACATAAATATATTTAAATCAATTGCTTTCTTTGTTATTGGCTTGCTTGGTTTAAACTTACTTGCCTACATTTTCTCTGCGATAGCAAAATCACTTGATAATCAATATTTTTTGGTCTCTATTAATAGTAATGCCGCAATAAATTTTGCCTTATATCTTCTACTTTTAGGAATAATTCTAATAGTTGCAAATAAAGATCTAGCAAAATGCTTTGCAGCATTTAAAAAATCAAAGACGTGGATTCAAGGTTTAGCCTTTGGGTTTTTGCTGATGATAGTCAGCGCTGCACTCAATTCCGTTATTCAATTAATTTTCCCAACCGGACAAAACAATAACGAAACAGGATTAGATAGTATTACTGATGTTTATCCTCTCCTGTCTTTATTTATTTTTGGACTTGTTGGTCCGTTCGTTGAAGAATTTACATATAGAATTGGTTTGTTTGGCACCATTAAAAAGTGGAACAAAATTGCAGCTTACTTAGGTACAGCTTTAGTTTTTGGTTTAATTCATTTTGATTTTGGAGCATCAAATCTAGCCGTTGAATTTGCAAACTTGCCAAGTTATGTAATTTCTGGATTACTACTTTGTTATTTTTATGATTATGGCGGGTTTGAAGTAAGCTTTTTAGCTCACGCAACAAATAATTTTGTTGCTGTTGGCATTCAAATTATCTTGAAATTTTTAACTTTTTAATAAATGAAAAGACCATTTTCTTCTTTTATATTAAGGTGCATTGCCGCATTTACAATGACTTTAGATCATGTAGCTAAAATGATACAAGTTTTTTTAACTCCTACTGGAGGTTTATCTATCGCATGCAATGTCCTTTCTATAATAGGAAGGATTGCCTATCCGGTATTCTTATTTCTTTTAGTTGAAGGCTTCGTTTATACAAAAAATCTTAAAAAATATATGCTAAGAATGGGAATAATGGCCGCAATAATTTATGCTGGCTTTGTTGGAGCGACTTTTGTTATTGGCGATGGAATTAGCTATATATTGATCTATTTAGGTAATATTTTTATAGACTTATTACTATTTCTTGTCTTCTTCTATTTTATCTTTCACGAAAACAAAAAATTGCGATGGCTATCGATATTACCATTCATATATAATTTACTAATTCTATTAATTCAAAATTTCTACATTCCATATTTTACTGGCCTTGCACTAAATCTTACAGCTGGATTATTTGCTCAATATGCAGTTCTAAATGTTTTCATTTTTCCTTTATATCCAGCGCTATACTATTTAGTTTCTTTCATTCAAAAGAAAATCCGACACTCCGAAGAAAGTATTCCTTCTTTTAAAAATTCATCCTTTAATGTTCGAGTAATTGTATTTACAATTCTTGTAACTATTTTAGGAGTTTTGTGTCACGTATTTACTTACTTCCCTAAATTATTTAGTGCAATAAATTTTGTTACACAAACTTACATGCTGATAGCTCTACCATTTATCCTTTTATATAATGGTAAAAAAGGATTCTCAAATAAAATAAGTCAAATTGCATTTTATTTGTATTATCCTCTACATCTAGTTATTATTTTCTCAGTTGTTTATTTAATTTCGCTTTAAAGGAGGAAAGTTATGTTAATTCATTTAGAAAATGCTGATCAATTCAGAGAAACCATCAAATCAGGTACCGTTTTATTAGATTTCTTTGCTACATGGTGTGGTCCATGCAAAATGCTCACTCCTGAACTTGAAAAATTTGCTGAAAGACATCCTGAAGTAACTGTTCTTAAAATTGATGTTGATGAATATGGTGAAATCGCTGCAATCTTCAACGTTAATGCAGTTCCAACACTTTTAGTATTTAAAGATGGCGAGCAAAAAGCTGCTTCAGCCGGATTTAAACCATTACCACAATTAGAAAAATTTGTATTTGATGCTCAATAAATAATTGACTATCAAATTGTGTTAATTTAAAAGAGGTTTTGAACCTCTTTTAAATTGCAAATATCAGATAAATTGTAGATATTATTGCGCTTACAATAACAATTATTAAATTCAAACTTAAACCGAAATTGGAAAAATCTTTAACTTCCCCACCATTCTTCTTTTTAGAAATTTGGACTCCAATGGAGCAATTAACTAAACCAGCAACTGATAAGCCAAGAGCAACTAAAGAAAGATATAAAAACCAAAAACATAAGAAGGCAAATATCGCTGCGGCTAAAGAAAAAACAAAACCGATAAAAGCACATACACTTAATTTCTTTTCCTTTTCGTTCATATTTAAACCTCGATATAATTAACGTTATCTCTAGATTTTCTATAGATAAAAAACGACAAAGCTAAATAAATTCCCATAGGAATAGCGTAGCCTAGATAGTCAATTAAAACATCAATAAAATTGCCATTTCTACTTCCAGCATAAATTTGAATTACTTCGGTAACAATCGCAAGTATTAAGCCATAACCTAAAAAGCCATATGCGACAATTCTTTTCATTTGTGGATTGTTTTTAAGGAAAATAATCGATAGAACACCATTTAAGGATGTGAAGAAGAATAAGCTAAAATGACCAAAGAATTTTCTTATGAAATTTTTGAATGCTTCACTATTTTTATCAACATGGATACCGATACTATCAGCCGCAGTAGCGACTACTTCACCAACTGAATTACTTGTTTGTGTAGATTTTTCACCGTTTTCAGCTGCTAAGTAAATAATCATAATATTTAGTGCAATAAAGATAGCAAAGAAAATTGCTATGTAGATATTCTTGACAATGCTTTTTGAGAACAAACGTTTCATATTTAGTTATTTTACTACATTAGAAAGAAATGTTTACTAAAAATAGTAAATATTTCTTAAATATTGCAAATTTTAAAACAATATTCTTTGTTGCACCACTTACCATACTTTGATAAAATTATTAGGCAAATGGAGTAATACCCAAGTTGGTGAAGGGGCTTCCCTGCTAAGGAAGTAGATCGGGTAACCGGTGCGAGAGTTCGAGTCTCTCTTACTCCGCCAATATTAGAATTAGAGTTTGATTAATATCAAACTTTTTTCTTTATTCATTGATTTTAATGAAAATAATTGAGTTTAGCAAGGTTTTTAATAGCATTCTTTAAGCAGTTTCAAAATAATTTCTGGAGTGATATCTTTAAATCCTCCTCCTAAATCAGTTGAATTTGCAATTAAAGGCAACATTTCTTCTGTAGCGCCAAGTTCTCTCAAACTTGTTACCATACCACTTTCCTTAATATAGTTTACAAGCGCCTCGACTCCTTCTTTAGCAAGTTCTTCCTCGCTTTTTCCTTCGCTATTAATGTTCCAAACGTTCTTAGCAAATTTTGCAAATTGATGGATACCATATTTATAAATCCATCTATAGTAAGGAATCGAAATTGCAGCTAATCCCATTCCGTGAGCACAATCTGTGTATGCTCCAAGTTGGTGTTCGATTGAATGAACTTGCCAATCTTGTTTCTTTGCACATCCTGGTAATGTATTTAAAGCAAGTGTGGCTGTCCACATAACATTACTTCTTGCTTCATAATCTAGTGGGTTTTTAAATGCTTTCTTTGAACAATCAATAAGAGATCTCATTAATCCTTCTAACAAATAATCAGAAACATTATCGCCATCATCACTAAAATACGTTTCCATTAAATGCGAAAAACAATCAAATATACCTGATTTCATTTGATATTCAGATAATGAATAAGTAAATTCAGGATTGAGAATTGAAAATTTTGGATACATTTCTGGTCCAAATACTCTTCCGTGTTTCAATTTTAATTCTTCATGAGTAATTACTGACCCACCATTCATTTCAGAACCTGTGCCAACCATTGTTAATATTGTTCCTATAGGGGTAATTTTTGTATTAACAGGCTTGTAATCTAAATAAAACTCTTTATATGCATCACCTTCAAAATATGCGGCAACACTCATTCCTTTTGAACAATCAATAACGCTTCCGCCTCCAACCGCTAAAATTAAATCAATGTTGTTCTCCTTAATAGCTTTTGCGCCTTCCATCATCTTTTTATAAGTTGGATTTGGCATTACACCACTAACTTCAAATACATTTTTACCGGCATCTTTTAAAATTTTAATGACTTTATCATATAACCCAATCTTTTTAATTGCACTTTTTCCATAAACAAGCAAAATATTAGGTCCATAATTTTTAAGTTCAACTGATAAATTATCTAAACTATTCTTTCCAAAATAAATTTTAGTAGGATTACTAAAAACAAAATCTCCTTGCATAATGAATGATCCTCCTAATTAAAGAATATCAAATTTATAGAACTACTTCTAATAACATCATTATTGCAAAACCGATGATAAATGACCAAATACCTGCATGGCCATCTCCAGCTTCTTTAAACTCTGGCACCAATTCATCGATTGTTACATAAATCATTGCCCCAGCTGCAAAAGATAGCAAATAAGGCAACAAGAAAGTCACTTGAGAAGCTAAAAATAATGCAATTACACCAAATATTGGTTCAACTATTCCTGTTAGTGTTCCAAGCAAAAATGCTTTTGGCTTAGAAACGTTTTCGTTTAATAAAGGAATTGAAACTGCACTACCTTCTGGGAAGTTTTGAATAGCAATGCCTATCGCTAAAGTTAAAGCCGCTATTATAGAAGCTTGACTTCCTTGATTAAGTGCAATGCCACATACTAAACCAACTGCAATACCTTCAGGAACATTATGTAAAGTAACAGCTAGTATAAATTTTGTGTTTCTATTAATTTTATTAGTTTTTATTCCTTCTTCATCTTCTCTATCGGTTTTGTGCAAATGAGGAACAATTTTATCAAGAGCAAATAAAAGCATCGCTCCAAGAATAAAGCCAACTAAAGGTGGAATCCAAGAGATTGTTTGATCATATGTTACAATTGATTCTTCGATTGATGGTTGCAAAAGCCCAAAAAAGGAAGTCGCAATCATAATGCCACTTGCTAATCCAACAATTATACTTGAAGTTCGAGCTGAATAATTGCGTTTAAAAAAGAAAACAAGAGCTGAGCCCAAAGTCGTTGCAAGGAAAATTAAAGATAAAGATATAATACTAATTCCTAATCCGTCCATACCTAAAATTATATAATTCTCAAAAAATTTGAAAATCTTTTTACTCATTAATTTATTATGTAAAAATTCCTTATTTCATATTTGAAAAATATTCAATATAGATATAGAATAATTCTAGTATGAAATTCAACGAAAGACTTAAACTATATAGAAAGAGAGCTGGCTTATCACAAGAGCAATTTGCGAGTGCTTTAAACGTGAAGCAATACAACGTCTCTGATTATGAAGTTGGAAGAAGTGAACCATCGATTGAATTGCTTATTAAAATTGCTCAAGTTTTAAATATTAGTATAGATGAGTTAGTTGGAAACGATAATGCTCCATTATCAGTTGAAGGTAAAGAAAAAATATTACTTGAAACAATTGAAAGATTACCAGATGAAGATAAGTCAAAAGCTGTTGATTTTGCAATAGAAGTCATCAACTATGTTGGAAATAAGAAATAGACTCAAATGAGTCTTTTTTTATGCCTAATTTCGTTCAGCTTTTAATTCAAACAATATATCACGAAGCTCAATGGCTTTTTCAAAGTCAAATTCTTTAGCTGCCTTATGCATTGCTTTTTCAACTTCTTTAATTTTTGCATCAAGTTCCTTCTTTGTTAACTTAGCTTTCGAAATATCGTATGTTTCAGCTTCGGTTTCAATGCTATGAAGAGGCGCTTGAATAGGTTTAATGATTGTTTCAGGAATAATTCCCATTTCATCATTATATTTTTGTTGAATTGCTCTTCTTCTGTTTGTTTCACTTATACATTCTTTCATAGAATCAGTGATTGTATCAGCGTACATAATCGCTTTGCCATTTACGTTTCTAGCCGCACGACCAACAACTTGAATTAATGAACGTGTGCTTCTTAAAAAGCCTTCTTTATCCGCATCAAGAATCGCAATCAAACTGACTTCAGGAATATCTAAACCTTCTCTTAAAAGATTAATTCCTACAAGGACATCATATTTCCCTTTTCTTAATTGATATATAATTTCACTTCTTTCTAAAGTTTTGCATTCTGAGTGCATATATACAGTTTTTATATCGTGTTCCTTTAAAAAAGCCGTCAAATCCTCAGCCATTTTGATTGTTAAAGTGACGATCATCACTCTTTCGTTTCTTTTAATTCTTTCTTTAATTTCGAACATTAAATCATCAATTTGACCTAACGTTTGACGTACTTCAATTTCGGGATCTAATAAACCAGTAGGTCTAATAATTTGTTCAACAAATTTTCCTCCAGTTTTTTCAAGTTCAAAATCTCCAGGTGTGGCACTCGTGCAAATAACTTGATTTATTTCACCTTGAAATTCATCAAAATTTAATGGTCTATTATCTAGAGCACTTGGAAGTCTAAAACCATATTCAACTAAATTTAGTTTTCTGCTTCTATCACCGTTAAACATACCTCTAATTTGTGGAAGCGTAACGTGACTTTCATCTACAAAAAGTAGATAATCATCAGCAAAATAATCCATTAAACAAAATGGTTTTTCACCAGGTTTTCTATGATCAATATGTCTAGAATAGTTTTCGATTCCAGGACACATTCCAAACTCCCTTAAACTAGCAAGATCTTGTTTGGTTCTCATTTCGATTCTCTCTTTTTCAAGTGGTTTACCTTCTGCTTCATAGAATTTCATTCTTTCAAGAAGTTCTTCATAGATTGTTTCGCAAGCGCGCAAAATATTTTCGCTCGTGGATGCGTGATCATATGCAGGAAATAAATTAAAAGTTTTATATCGTTCAATTACTTCACCTGTTAAATAATTTACTTTAGCAATATGTTCAATGTCTTCATCGAAACAATCGATTCGAATATACCACTCTGAAGAGTCCGCTGGCATAATATCAATTAAATCGCCATGAACTCTAAATCTGCCAGGTTGTAAATCAATATCATTTCTCTTGTATGATTGATTGATTAGTTTAGTGAAAAATTCTCTTCTATCAAGCTTTTCACCAACTCTAATATCAAAAATTAACTTTTTATATTCATCAGGATCAGTAAGTCCATAGATTGAAGCAACAGATGCGACAACAATCGTATCTCTTCTGCTCATAACTGAGTTAATAGCACTAACTCTCATCATTTCAAGCTCATCATTCATCATCGCTTCTTTTCCAATATATGTATCACTTGAAGGAATGTAAGCTTCAGGCTGATAAAAATCAAAATTAGAAACAAAATATTCAACTCGATTCTCTGGAAATAATTCTTTAAATTCTGCATAAAGTTGACCAGCTAAAGTTTTATTATGAACAAGAATTAATGTAGGTTTTTGTACTTTTTCAATTATATTTGCCATTGTAAAAGTCTTACCCGTTCCGGTAGCGCCAAGTAAAACTTGATATTTTTTCCCTTCATTTATGCCTTCAACTAATTCTTTTATAGCATTTGGTTGATCACCCGAAGGTTTAAAATTACTATGTATGACAAATTTCTTATTTTCCATTTTTATCTTTTTTGGACTTGTTATATTTCTTTATGAGTTTAATTGAAGATTCGTTTTGAGCTTGTAAATAATCAAAACCTTCTCCACCAACGAATAATGTTCTAAAGAAACTACAGAACGCTTTAGAATCAATGGATGCAATGCCGCTTCTAATTTTTGAATATTCTCTTTTTGAAAACAAAATTCGAACCATTTTCTTCTCATCACCACTATATGCGCCTGTAACATTAAAGATTGTTGCACTTCTATCTAGTTCATTAATAGCAAATTTAACTATCTCTTCTGGCTTGTCAGTAATAATATCAACGCCATAAGAATCTGTTCTTGAAGAGTAGAATTGTTCAACCGCAATAGATGCAATAAATGCGCCAAGAATACCAAAAACGCTGCTAATAAGCAATATATTTGAAGAATTTACAATACTTAATATAATTCCAGTACCAACTATTGTTGCATCAATTGCAAAATATGGAACCGTCTCTTTTATACCTGTATATTTTGTAATAATAAACGTTAAAACATCTACACCGCCAGTTGAAGCACCAACTCTAAAAGTTAAAGCACAACCAACTCCTTGGAGTAAACCACCTAGTAAAGCAAATGCTAAGATTAATCCAAGAGATATATCTAAACTTCCAAGATTTTGAATAACACCATTTTCAAGCACATATGGGGCATTGTTCAAAACTAAATCTAAAAAGAATTTTTGAAGCCCTGTTCTTAATATAATAGTCATAAAAACAGGTTCCAAAATTGTGACAATTAAAGTTGATAAAGAAAACCTTGGTCCTAAAAATATTAATCCGACAGCAAAAAGAACCCAATAAAAGATATATGAAGTGATATCCACAGGTAAAAAACCACTAAACAAAATAGTAATACCTGTAATTCCACCAATGTTAATTGAAAATGGTACTAGAAAAAATCCACTACCAATAGCTAGTAAAATTGATGCAACAAAAATAATGAAGATATTCTTCAAAGTCTTTTTCAAATTTTCTTTTTTAAAAATATTTTCAAAAACTTTACTCATTTTTCTTAGCTTCCTTTTCTAAATATGCATAGATAAATTTATCTAAATCTCCATCCATAACTTTAGCAATTTGTGTGTCTTCGCAATTAGTTCTATTATCCTTTACCAAGGTGTAAGGACAAAATACATATGATCTGATTTGCGAACCCCACTCTATATTTTTTTGCTCACCAATAATTCCTTGCAGTTTAGCTTTTCTTTCTCTTTCTTGAATCTCAAATAATTGAGATTTAAGCATATTCATCGCAAGTTCTCTATTTTTAAGTTGTGTTCTTTCAACTTGACAAGATACAACGATTCCTGTTGGTATATGTGTAATACGTACTGCAGTTTCAACTTTATTAACGTTTTGACCGCCAGCACCACCACTTCTATAAGTATCAATTTTTAAATCTGCTGGGTTAATATCAACGTTTATACTGTCATCAAATTGAGGTATGACATTTACACTAGCAAAACTAGTATGACGTCTTGCATTAGCATCAAAAGGAGAAATTCTAACTAATCTATGAACGCCTTTTTCTCCTTTAAGTAAGCCGTAAACGTTTTCGCCTTCAATTAAAAGCGTAACCGATTTAACTCCGGCTTCATCTCCTGGCAGATAGTCCATTACTTTAAATTTAAAACCATGTGATTCAGCAAATCTTTCATACATCCTTAAAAGCATGTTTGCCCAATCGCAAGCTTCAGTACCGCCAGCTCCTGGATGAATCTCCAAAACAGCATCTAATGAATCGTATTCACCATTAAATAAAACGATTATTTTGAGTTTCTGTAACTCTTCGCTTGTAGCATTAAAAGACTCTAAAGCAAATTGACCCATTTCATCGTCATTTACATCTAGTGTTTCCACCAATTCTTTTAAGTCTTTTATTTCAGATTCTAATTTTTTATATAGTTTATTTTTTTCAATCAAACTATTTTTCTTATCAATAATTTTACTAGCTTCTCTTTGATTGGACCGGAATCCATCTTGAAGAGAAAGTGCTTCATATTCGTTTATTTTTTGTTCTAATTTAGGCAAGTCAAAGAGAATCACCGAGCTGTAAAATCTCTTTTTCAGCCTCATTTAATCCAATCTTTAAAGTGTATAAATCAATCATTTTAAACCTCTTAATTAGTATGAATATCTTCGAAATTATTTTCCTTTGCAGCTGTAGCATTTTCATCAATATCAGTGATATTTAAACTTGCTTTTGCATCAACTTTAGGTTGATCTTCAGCTGGTTTTTCTTCTGCTTTTGCAGCGCTTTCTGCCTTTGGTGCTTCTGCAACAGGTGCATCATCAACACTGGTTGAACTTTCAGCTTTTTGAGCACTAACTTGAGTTGCTTGTTCTTCCTTTGTTTCAGCAACTTTTAATTGAGGATTCTCTTGTTCAACAGCTGGTTTTTGTTCAACATCTTTAGCATTAATTGTAAATCCGTTTTTATTTTCTTGGACCTTACGTTCAAGTTTAACGTTCATTAAATTAAGGACGACTTCAAGAGCAATTGTTTCAAGCATTTCTCTAAACATAGCCCAACCTTCATTAACGTAATCTTGAAGAGGGTTAATTTGTCCGTAACTTCTTAAAGAAACTGATTCTCTAAATCTTGTCATGTTATCAATTTGTTGTGTCCAGTTTCTATCAATACATCTTAATGTAATTTGTCTTTCAACTTGGGAAGCTTGTTGAGGATCCCATTCAGATTTTTTGTGTTGATATGCGTCAAGTAAAACTTCACCTAAATCTTCACCTGCTTCTTGAGGATTTGCTTCATCATAAAGTGATGGCTTAATTGCTCCTTCAGGCAAGAATCTAGGAACAAGGATATTAACTAAATTATCACCATGAACTGTTTTGTTAGGATCATCTTCAGGAATTGAACGTTTACATAAAGCTACACCACAATCCTTAAATGTATCTAAAATAAGTTCACTAATATCTTTTGCAAAAAGAATTTGATCACGTTTTGCATACATAATTTGTCTTTGCTTTGATTGAACATCATCATAATCAAGTAAATTCTTACGAACATCAAAGTTTTGACCTTCAATACGTTTTTGAGCACTTGTAATTGCTGATGTTAACATTCTGCTTTCGATAGCTTCATCGCCATATCCAGCAAACATTTTTCTTAAATTATCATTAGCAAATCTCACCATTAATTCATCTTCAAGTGAGACATAGAATCTAGAGAAACCTGGATCGCCTTGACGTCCACTACGACCTCTTAATTGGTTATCAATACGTCTTGATTCATGTCTTTCTAAACCAAAGACACAAAGTCCGCCAAGAGCTCTTGTCTCTGGAGTTAACTTAATATCAGTACCACGGCCAGCCATGTTAGTTGCAAGTGTAATTCTTCCTTTTTCACCAGCGTGGGAAATAATTTCAGCTTCTCTAGCGTGGTTCTTAGCATTTAACATTTCAAAATTTAATCCAGCATTAGTAAGGTTTAATGCGATTTCTTCTGAAGCTTCAACAGATGGAGTACCAATTAAGATTGGTTGTCCTTTTTCATGTCTTTCCTTGACTTCTTTAACTAAAGCTTTAATTTTTGCTTGTTTTGTTCCAAAGACATAATCTGTAGCATCTTGTCTAATAACAGGTTTATTTGTAGGAACACAAACAACCTTCATGTTATAAATTTTTCTAAATTCTTCTTCTTCAGTTTTTGCAGTACCAGTCATACCACCAATCTTCTTAAATAATCTAAAGAAGTTTTGGTATGTGATTGTAGCAAGTGTAACAGTCTCTTCTTTAATCTTTACACCTTCTTTAGCTTGGATAGCTTGTTGTAAACCATCACTATATTCACGACCTTTTAAAACACGGCCTGTAAATTGGTCGATAAGTTGAATCTCATTTTCTTGATCAACGAGATATTCAACATCTCTACTCATAATATAATTTGCTTTTAAAGCTTGGTGAATTCTATGAACTAAATCATTATATTGAGGAGCATAAAGATTGCTTATACCAAACATTCTTTCGGCTTTATCAACACCTTTATCAGTTAAATTACATGATTTAGTTTTGACATCGACTTCAAAATCACCATCAGGAACATATTCTGGATGTCTCTTTTTGTAGTCTTCATCAACTGGAGTTGATTTTCTTAAAGTTTTAACGAACCTATCAGCAACGGTATATTGAGAAGCACTTGCTTTTGCACCACCTGAAATAATAAGTGGGGTTCTAGATTCATCGATTAAAACAGAGTCAGCTTCGTCAACGATACAATAATTTAATGGTCTTAAAACACGTTGGCTTGCTGATGGAGCCATATTATCTCTTAGATAGTCGAAACCAAGTTCAGAGTTGATTGTATAAGTAACATCACATGCATGTGCTGCTTTCTTTTCTTCTGTATGCAAGCTGTGTAAGTTAACACCAACTGTCAAACCTAACCATTTAAAAACTTGTCCCATTTCGTTAGCATCACGTTGAGCTAAGTATTCGTTAACGGTAACAACGTGGACGCCTTTTCCTGTTAAAGCATTTAAATAAACAGGCATGGTTTCAGTTAAAGTTTTACCTTCACCAGTCTTCATTTCGGCGATGTCACCATCATTTAAAACTAATCCACCGATAATTTGGACTTCAAATGGATACATTCCAAGGACACGTCTACATGCTTCTCTAACAACAGCAAAAGCTTCAAATTTAATATCATTTAAAGTCTTTCCTTCGTTAAGTTTTGCTTTAAATTCTTCTGTTTTTCCTCTAAGTTCATCATCACTCATAGCAGCCATTTTGTCTGCTAATTTAACAACATTTCTTGCTTCTTTTTTGTACTTATTGAGGATTCTTTTGTCAATTCTAAATATTTTTTCAATAATGTTTGCCATAAAATCACCTATAAAACTTTAAATATTCTATCATTAAGCCCCTTAACATTAAAGAATTTTTAATTCTTTTATGTTTTTGTTATTTCAAAACATCGATATATCCTGAAATTTGTTTAAGTTCATCTTTTGAAAAATCTCTTTTTGCAACAACCAAAATTTTGATCTTTTTTGGGTTAGATTGCTTAACAAGTTTAATTGCAGCTCTTAATGTAGATCCTGTTGTGCAAATATCGTCAACCAAGAGGATTTTTTTATTTTTAAGACATACACCCTCTTTCAAAAAAATGTACTTTTCAATCTCTTTTCTTTTCTTGAAGGATTGATCTGATTGTTTGTGATGTTCACTTTTATAAAGGCAATCACAAATTTTAAGATTTAAACAAGAGAAAATCTCTTTTACATGATTGAAACCTCTTCTATTGTCATCACCTTCATAAGACGGAAGAAAAACTATATTGTAGCCTCGATATCTTAAATTCAGTTCGAAAGAATATGGTTTAACAAAAATTTGCGCTAACTCTATATCTGAACATCCTTTTAATTGAAATATCTTACTTTTAATTGACTCATCATAATTGTATAAAGCTAAAGCATTATAGCCATCAATTTTATAGCTTTTAAATATTGGTTTTAAAGAGGCTAAACACTTACTGCAAACTTCAACTTCATTTGCAAAATTATGAAAGCTTTTTTCTTCTATAGGTTCAAAACAAATCTTACAAAAATGTGTTTTCGTATCTGATTTCTTTAATAGATTCAGCCATCGCTTCGCTTTTTCTTTCAGCAAAATAAGTGATTTCACCATTTGTTGCTCCAATAACTCTTCCAACTCTTCCAGATATTTGTATTAGGGCTTCTTTTGTGTAAATATTGCTTGCAGCATTATAAATAATGACTTGTAAATTTTTAACAGTTACTCCTCTTTCTAATACTGCTGTTGTAACAAGATATTTGTATTTTCCTAGGCGAAAATCTTCAATCCTTTTTTCGCGATCTTTGCATTTAGAATGAACAAAATATCCTGATTTAGCAAAGTTTTTTAGAAAATAATACATAATTTCGCATTCTTCAATGGTTGGACAAAATATAAATACAGGTTTATTTTCTTTTAGATGTTTCTTTAATTTAATCAATACTAATATCGGCAACAATATCTTCAAGTTCACCCTACATTCTGGAACTGGAATTGGCTGTTTATGATATCTCGTATGGAGTTCTAAAAGTGTCTTGTCATCTCTATTTTTGAATTCATCAACTAAAGAATTTGAAGGTGTTGCACTCATTAGGATGTAATTTCCTTTAACGCTTCTTTTAAATATTTGATTTAAAACATAATTGTCTTTATATGGGAAGGCATCAATTTCATCTAATATCAATAGATCAAAATACTTCTCATATCTATATAATTGATGAGTTGTTAAACACAAAATATCGCCAGTAAGCAAACTAGTATTACCCCCAAATATTGCAGTAACAATGTAATTTGAAAAAGCATTTTGTAATCTTTTTGCTAGTTCAACTACGACATCTCTTCTTGGTATTGCAAAGCCTATTTTCCATTTATTTTTTAGCCCATAATTAATGCTTTTATATACAAGTTCAGTTTTTCCGGCGCCACAAACTGCATGTATCAGTACATTTTTATGACTAATAACAGATTCTAATGCTTTTGAAGAAATTTCATCCTGATCTTTAGAAAGTTTATAGTTGAGTTTTAGTTCTCCTTTAAATTTTCTTTCAAATAACTTGTCATCAACTTCTTCACCATGAAAACTAATGCATCTTCTGCAATATGTCTTTCCGTTTTTTATACCTAGATATCTCTTATCACTATTTCCACAAACACTACATACAAAATCTATATAAAAACTCCCTTCACTAAATATAAAGGGAGTAATTGGTATTTTTTTCCGAAAAATTTACTGAAAATTCAATTATTTGTTCAAATGTTGATAAAATTTGTTATTTTTCAGCATCAATTATCGTTTGAACGCGCTTTTCATGTCTGCCGCCTTCAAAGTCTGTAGTTAAGAAAATATCAATTCTTCTCAACACTTCTTCTAAGGTCATAAAATGGGCTCCAAAGGAAATCATATTTGCGTTATTATGTCGTCTTATTAAACCTGCAACTTCATCAGCATAACCAATTCCGCATCTTACGCCTTTAATTTTGTTAGCAGCCATAGCTATTCCTTCACCAGTGTTGCAAATTAATATTCCATAATCCGCTTCACCTTTTCCAACAAGTGCGGCTGCTTCTAAACCAAATTCTGCATAATTGCAGCTATCGCTTGAGTAAGTTCCAACATCCAAAACTTGATGTCCTAAACTTTCTAAATGTTTAATGATTTCACTTTTGTAAGCAAATCCTCCATGATCTGATCCAACTGCAATTTTCATTTTTGTAGCACTCCTTTTATTCTTTCTAAAGAAATTGGTCCTTCTCTTAATAATATAATATCATTTTCAACAATCTTTATGACAGTTGATGGGCTCATATCTTTTGTTTCACCTTCGATAATACCTTCAATAGCTCCATCAAAATAATTAAGCACCCCTTGTGTGTTTCTTGCTGGAGACATATCAGCGGGATTTGCACTTGGTACTAAAAGCGGGACACCAACCATGTCGATTAATTTTAAAACCGTTTCATCTTTAGGTATTCTAATTCCAACATAACCTGTTCCTAAATCTAAATAAGAAGGAATATTACTTTTTGCTTTCAAAATAATTGTTAGAGGTCCAGGCATAAATTCATTAATTATTCTTTTTGCTATATTATTGATTTCTAAAATATTTTCGACTTGAGAAATACTAGAACACATCATTGTAAATGGCTTATCTGGGTGTCTTTTTTTAACTTTTATTAGGTTTTTGCAGGCTTTTTCACTATTTGAAATAACGCCAAGTCCAAAAACCGTTTCTGTTGGAAACGCTAATATGCCTTCATTTTTTAAAATCATTGAGGCTTCAGCTAATTCGTTTTTAGTTAATAGTTTTGTCTTCATAACCACCTAAAATAAATAAGTATCTAGTTAAATTATAGATGTCTTTTTCAAATTTATATCTAACATTTTTATCAAAATACTTTTTAATTAATTCTGTTAACTTTAATTCTTGATCATAATTTATTTCAAACGCCATGAAAAAGTTTTCATTCAAAACATCTTTATGGTGCTTAAAATATTCTTCATAAAATTCAGTTCCATCTTTAATATATACTGCATCATTAGGTTCATACTTTTTCACTTTTTCTTCGATATCATCAGCATTTTCTACATATGGAGGGTTTGAAACTTGTACATCTAACTTAAGATTATTGTTTATAAACGGATTGAGTTTATCGCCTTCAAAAAAGATAATGTTTTGATTATATTTATCAGCGTTTTTCCTAGCAACGTTAAGGCATCTTTTATTGATATCCGAAGCAAAAACTTTGCTCTCGTGAAATTTGTGTTTTAAAGATATAGCTATCGCTCCGCTTCCTGTACAGATATCAGCAATATTGTCGTGATTCAAATTTAAAGAATCAATATAAGAAATTGTCTTTAATACCAGTCCTTCAGTTTCTGGTCGTGGTATTAAAACACTTTCATCTACATAAAAATTGAAATCTAAAAATTGAGCTTGTTTTAACACATATTGAATTGGTTTTCCAGAAATAACTTCATCAAGTAACTCATCAAAAACCCTGCAATTCTCACATATTTTGTCGAAATTTAGTACTATTTCAGTATAATTTTGGTAGTTATTTACGTACTCTAAAAGTAGATAAATTTCGTTATCCGATATATTACTATTACTATTTTTAACTTTATCTTTTGCTAAGAAAAATAATTCTCTATTAGTAAATGCCTTTTTCATTTCCAGCAATTTTTTGTTCTTGGTCGTAATTAATTAAAGCATCAATAATCGGATCTAAATCACCATCAACAACTCTATCAAGTTGAAGAATAGAAAAACCTATTCGATGATCAGTGACACGATTTTGTGGATAGTTATAAGTTCTAATTTTTTCGTTTCTATCTCCACTGCCAATCTTACTTCTATATTGAGCTTCTGTTTCAGCTTTCTTGTCTTCTTCAAGTTGAGCTAACTTACTAGCAAGCATTTGCATACAAATTTCGTGATTTTGAATTTGCGATTTTTCTGTTTGGCAAGAAACAACAATACCAGTTGGAATATGTGTGATTCTAACAGCTGATTCTGTTTTATTAACATTTTGACCGCCTGCTCCTTGAGATCTATAACGATCGACTCTTAAATCTGCAGTATTGATATTTACATCAGCAGTCTCAACTTGTGGCATGACAACAACTGTTGCTGTGGAAGTATGAATTCTTCCATTTGCTTCAGTCTTTGGAACTCTTTGAACTCTATGAACACCGCTTTCAAATTTTAATCTTGAATAAGCATCATCTCCTGAGACAACAAATTGAACATAAGAATAACCACCTAAACCAGTAGGAGATTCGTCAACAATCTTATATTTCCAACCCTTAGTTTCGCAGTATCTTGTATACATTCTAAAAAGATCACCAGCAAAAATATTTGCTTCATCTCCACCAACTGCTCCCTTGATTTCAAAAATTATATCTTTTCCATCATTAGGGTCCTTTGGAATAAGTAAAATTTTCAGTTCTTCTTCAATGCTTTCAAGCAATTGTTCATTCTTTTTTAATTCATCTTTACCCATTTGCGAAATTTCTGGGTCTGAATCGTTACACATTTCTAAAGCGTCTTTTTTGTTTTGGTCAGCATATTGCCATTCTTTAAATTTTTCAACAATTGGTTCTAAAATGCTTCTCTCTTTACTTAGCTTTTTAAATTCGCGCATGTCACTTGTAGTTTCAGGCAAAAGTAAAAGATCATCAATTTCATGAAGCCTCTTTTCGCTGGTTGTTAATCTATCAAACATGCTCTTATCCATAAAACGCCTTCTTTCAAAAAAAGATTATATCAAAAATAAACTCTAATTTTAATATAAAAAGAGGCTATATTTATAAACTTCAAATTAACTAAAATTTTTCTTATTTAATATTCTCAATTACTTTATGTAATTGTCTTTGTCGTGTATAATTTATATATGTCCTATTTAGCACTTTATAGAAAATATAGAAGTAAAAATTTTGAAGAATTAGTTGGTCAAGATGCCATCAAAACAACATTGATGAACGCTTTGCAATTACAAAAGATATCTCATGCATATCTTTTTAGTGGCCCAAGAGGTACTGGTAAAACTAGTGTTGCTCGTTTATTTGCAAAAGCTTTAAATTGTGATGAAGGAATCGGTCATATTTGTAATGAATGCGGCAACTGTAGAGAAATTAGTGAAGGTTCTCATCCTGATGTAATTGAAATTGACGCAGCAAGTAATTCTGGCGTTGATGAAGTTAGAAACTTAATTGAAAAAGTAAAGTATGCACCTATTAAAGGTAGATACAAAGTTTACATTATTGATGAAGTTCACATGATGACAAATAGCGCTTTTAATGCTCTTTTGAAAACATTGGAAGAACCACCAGCATACGTAGTTTTTATTCTTTGCACGACTGAACCTTACAAACTTTTACCTACAATTTTAAGCCGTTGTCAAAGATATGATTTCAAGAAAATTTCTGATAACGATCTTAAAAAACTCCTCACTCGTGTTTTAAATGAGGAGCACGTTACTTGCTCTGAAACAGCACTTAATCTCATTGTTGAACTTGCTAATGGCGGCGCCCGTGATTCGCTTTCGCTTTTAGATCAAATTATTTCCTTCTCTGGCAACAAAATTGAAGAAAGCGACATTATAAAAATGTTTGGTTTAACAACTAGAGCCGAAAAAATTGATTTACTTAGTCAACTTAAAGCAAACGATACACTCAAAGTAATCTCAAAATATGAAGAATATTTAAATAGAAACATCGACTTATCAAGATTAGTTAACGAACTTTTGGACCTTTTAAAAGACGCCCTTGTTTATTCTAAAACAAGAAATATCAATTTAATTACTTCTTCAAATTATGAGGATGCAAAGAAAATTACTCTTTCTTATGATGATGCAGAAATTGAAAAGACCATTGATTTATTACTTAGTTGCCAAAATGAATTTAAAACAACAAGCAATCCAGGTTTCTTATTTGAAGTTTATTTATTGAAAATTATGAAAGCATTAAATGGTGTTCAACAAGAGATAGCACAACAACCATTTGCTCATCAAAAACCAATAAGCCAAGCGCCTTTATTTACTTCTGAACCTGTGAAACCTATTGAAAAGCCTGCAGAACCTCAACAAAAAGTTGTTATTCAACAAGAAAAGCCTGTTGAAGAATTCAAAATATCAAGCAAGAGTTTAGATTTATCACCTATCGCTGTTGAAGGAGATTCATATGAAGTTGACCTTCAAGAATTATTGAACTTAACAATAATTTCAAATAAACAGGAAAGAGCTTCGTTAATTGAAAGGTGGCCTCAACTTGCTAACTTAATTAATGATCCTACAGATGGTCCTTATGCAGCACTTCTTTCACAAGGAAAGCCACTTATTGTAACGAATGCTAATTTAGTTCTTGTTTACGATTTAAAGGTTCCTGCAACAAGAGCCAATATTAAAGAAAACCAAGATGGTTTAGCCAAAATTATTAAAAAACTTTTAGGAAGAAAGGTTTGTGTTTACGCTCTAAATAGAGACAATTACACTAACTTGCTTAAAAATTATAGAAACCTCGATGAGGTTGGAAAACTTCCAAACAAAAAAGATATCGAAGATAAGAAAATATTCTAAGGGGGAAATAGATTATGAATATGCAACAAATGGTCCAAGCCATGCAAAAAATGCAAAGACAATATGAAAAAGAGCATAAAGTTTTAGAAGAAACCGAATTTGAATACACCGCTAATGGCGCTGTTAAAATCGTTCTTAAAGGAAATTTAGAAATGGTTTCTTTAGAATTTATCGATCAAGAATTACTTAAAGACGATCCTGAAATGGTCTCTGATATGATTAAACTTGCTTATAATGGAGCAAGAGATCAAATTAACGATGCTGAAGATGCATTAGCAGCAAAATTCCAACAAAACAATAAGGGAGGAATGATGTTCTAATGAATGAATTAAAATCATTCGAAAAACTAAAGGACTGTCTAGAAAGATTCCCTTCAATTGGAGCAAAAAGTGCTGAACGTATTGCTTATAACCTTTTAGAAATGTCTGATGAAGAGGTTGAAGAATTTCTTGCAAGCATTAAAGAGGCTAAAAATAAAATCCACCACTGCCCTAATTGTGGACTTTTAACTGAAGATTCTCTTTGCAATGTTTGTAGCAGCTCATTAAGAAATCATTCACTATGCATTCTTATTCGTGATTCAAAAGAAATAGATTTTTTTGAAAAGGTCGAAACATTTAATGGCGTATATCACGTTATAAATTGCAACATTAATCCTACAAAACAAGAAACATGGGAAAAATCGGGATTAAATAAGCTTTTAGAAAGAGTCGAAAAAGAAAACATTAAAGAAGTCATCTTCACTTTTGGCGGAACCATTGAAGAAGAAATCACAATTTCTATCATCAAAAATTTTTTGCAAAAGAAAAATGTTAAAGTTTCTAGAATCGCAAGCGGCATTCCTCATGGCCAATCGCTTGAATATTTAGATTCCGTAACTTTAAAAAATGCACTTGAAGGCAGAACAGAAATCAATAAATAGGAGAAAAATTATGTTTATCACTTTTGAAGGACCAGATGGAAGCGGTAAATCAACCGTCATTAAAACTATCTACGAAAGACTTGTTAACGAAAAATATAACATTCTTTTGACAAGAGAACCTGGTGGTACTCCTATTGCTGAAAAAATTAGAACAGTGATTCTAGATAATGAGAATGTCGCTTTAGATCCAAGAGCTGAAGCCTTGCTTTATGCCGCTAGTCGAAGACAACACTTAGTTGAAAAAATCTGGCCAGCACTCAAAGAAGGAAAAATAGTTTTATGCGATCGTTATCTTGATTCTTCTCTTGCTTATCAAGGAGGAGGAAGAGATTTAGGTGTTGAAAATGTATTAAATATTAATTTATTTGCTACTGAAAATACCTACCCAGATTTAACAATCTTCTTCAATGTATCTCCTGAAGTTGGCCTTTCAAGAGTATCTCAAGATAAAAAGCGTGTTGCTGATAGACTTGATAACGAAAGCGAAAATTTTCATGACAAAGTTTATGAAACTTTCCTAGAATTGACTAAAAAATATAAAGATAGAATCGTTGTTATTGACGCTTCTAAACCACTTAATGAAGTTAGTGAAAATACGTACAAGATATTAAAAGAAAAACTTAATGAATTGTCTTAATTATTTACAAACTTATCAAAGTATTCCTTACAAAATATTTTATAACGCTTTAAAGGATGGAAAAATTTTTCATGCTTATCTTTTTGTTGGAGAAATGGGGACTCCACTTTTAGATATAGCAAAATATTTGGCCGCAAATATTATTTTAAATGACAATGAACCATTCAATATAAAAAATGAGTCGGCTTTCAATCGTATAATTTCAAATAATTTTGGAGATTTAATTGTTCTTGATACAAAAAGCGATCCAGTAAAAATCGATGATATAAGAAATTTAGAAGATAGATTTTCAAAGACTTCTTCTGAATCATTTGGTAAAAAAGTTTATATCATAAATGGGGTTGAAAATTTAGGTATTGATTCTACAAATGCTCTACTTAAATTTTTAGAAGAGCCTAACGAAGATACATATGGCATTTTGATTACCGAGAACGAATCAGCCCTTCTTCCAACAATAAAATCAAGAGTCCAAACAATTCATTTTTCAAAGATTAATCAGGAGATTTTAATTGAAAAGGCTGTAAATCTCGGCTCAAATTTAGAAAATGCTGAATTATTATCTTTCTTTTACAATGACGAACATTCAATTTTAGAAGCTCAACAAGATAAGAATTTTATTGCCATTCAAGAAATTGCTCTTGAAACTTTATCTCACATAAATAACTATAACGAATTGATGAATTCGATTTACAACAACGTTATAAAAATAATTAAAGATAAAATCTCTGCAAGAATGTATTTTGATTTCATAATCACATTCTTTAAAGAAGCGCTTAAATATAAATACAATAAAGATACGATTCTTAAAAATTATGATAATATATTAAAAGATTTAGCTAGCCTTGATTCTCTAGAAAACTCAATTTTAGTTTTTATGAATTCAAGAAACGAAATTTCTTATAACTTAAATCTAAATCTATTAATAGTCCATACGTTTGAATCCGTATTTGGAGATAAAAAATGAATTACTATATAAATATTAAATTTGGAATCAGTAACAAAACATACTATTTTGCAACCGATGATCCATCGATTAAAATCGGTGATTTTGTTGTTGTTGAAACTGTTGTAGGTGTAGAAATTGGCGAAGTAACGACTTTTCCAGCAGATATCTCTAACTTAAATTATGATAGAGAAATCAAACCAATTTTAAGACTTGCTACTCCTGCTGATATGACCAAACTTCGTCAAAATGAACTTTATGCAAATTCAGCAAAGCAATTATTTGAAGAAAGCATCCAAAAACTTAATCTTGATATGAAGCTAATTGGTGCTCAATATACTCTTGATAGAACAAAAATTCTATTTACATACGTTGCTGATGAAAGAGTTGATTTTAGAGAATTACTTAAAATTTTAGCTGCACAACTTCATTGCAGAATCGAACTTAAGCAAATTAACAGTCGAGAAAGAGCGCAATTTATCGGAGGAATTGGCGTTTGTGGTTTACCACTTTGTTGCACCACATTCTTTTCAACATTTGATGGAGTCTCTTTAAATAAAGCAAAGAATCAAATGTTAGCAATTAACATCCCAAAACTTTCCGGTCAATGTGGAAAATTGATGTGCTGCTTAAAATATGAAGATGATTATTATACAGAAGCTAAAAAAGAATTCCCAGAAGTTGGAACCGTTGTTAAATATGAAGGCAACGAATACAAAGTCCAATCATATAACATTTTTAGCAAAGTGATTAAAATCGCAAATAATGAAGACGCACAATTTTTAAGTTTAGATGAAATAAATGGGTTATTAGGCAAAAAAGAATTTATAAAGAAAAAGAATAATTTCGATGGATTTATAAAAGTTGATAATACACAAAACAAAAACACCCAACAAGGCGAAGCTGATAATCAAAAAGAAAATAGATTCTCACGCAAAGATGATAATAGACGCCAAGAAAATAAAAATAAGCAACAAAGAGACCAACAAAGACCTCAAAAAGAGCAACAAGAACAAAAGGAAAGCAACAAACAATTTTTTGCTGGCCAACAAAATAAAGCTGAAAATTATCAAAAGAATTACAACAAGAACAATAATAACAAACACTTCAACAAAAATAGAAATTTTAGAAAAAACCCTCAAAACACGGATAAAAAAGAGGAAAAATCAGAATAATGAAAGGTTTATTATATTTAGTCCCTTCACCAATTGGTAATCTTCAAGAAGTCTCTCCACGTGCGATAGATGTTTTAAAGTCTGTAGATTTTATAGCTTGCGAAGATACTCGAAATACTTCTCATCTTCTTTCTTTATTAAATATAAATAAGAAGTGCATTTCTTGCCACGAGCACAATGAAGCTTCTTCTTCTGAAGGCATAATAAGTCAAATTCTTGAAGGTAAGAGTGTAGCATATCTATCTGATGCAGGCTATCCTTGTATTTCTGATCCAGGATATTTATTAACTTTAAAATCGATTGAAAATGATATTCAAATTGTACCTCTAAGTGGGCCAAACGCTTTTTTAAACGCTCTTGTAGGCAGTGGCATTGATACATCACATTTCCTTTTTTATGGATTTTTAGACTCAAAAACATCTGGTAGAGAAAAAGAACTAGAAAATTTAAAGGATTTTCCTTATACTCTTATCTTTTATGAGGCTCCACATAGAATTAATGATACTTTAAAATCGATGTATAAAGTTTTAGGCAATAGAAAAATAACTATTGCAAGAGAATTGACTAAAAAATTTGAAGAATTTATTCGTTCTGACTTAAAAACTCTTGTAGATGAAAATCGTGAATATTTAGGTGAGCTCGTTATCGTTCTTGATAAATCTAAAAATTGCGATAATAACGGCACTTATTTAAGTGAAGTAAATAAACTTTTGGATGCTGGATATTCTGTAAAAGATGCCATTAATATCGTCTCGATTCTATTTGGAGCAAACAAGAACAAACTAAAAAGAGAATTAATCAACAAAGATTAATCCTCTTCTATATTTATATTTATTTGTTGGTTCATGTCTTGAACCAATTTTTTTGTTATTTTCAGCACTTCTCTATCAAATGTAAATAAGCCATTTGCTTCGCATTCAATATCAGATAATTGAGTATAAATTATCCCAACTAAGTCGCCTTTATTAACTTGTTTTATTAGTGCCTCATACATATCCTTATATTTTAAATCCATGTCTGCTTGATCTTTTGAATAACCTTGACCCCAAATCTTGCCATAATCAAAGTGTCCTTTAACTTCGTAACCTCTGCCACCGGTCTCGCTTAAATAATATGGCCTATTAAACTTCTTTTTATCATGCCTAATTCGCTTTGGTGTTGTGTAGGCGTGAACAGAATAAAAATCATTATATCCTGTATCTATCCAACCACTCGAAGCGTCAAAAAGTCGAGAACCATCATAAGATTTACAGAATAGATAATTGTCTTTCGTGTCAAATTGACCCCAACTTTCATTAAAAATTGTATAAACAACAATTGAAGGATAATTCCAAAGCGTGTCCATTGTTTCAACCATTTCTCGCTTGAATTCATCTTTGCTTTCTTGAAAATTCCTTCCGCTTCTTTTGTCACTTTCAAACCAAGGTCTATTTAAAATTGGTGAAAATAATCGAGGAAAAACAGTTTGAGCGAAGCTGTATTTTTCTCCACCATTTACAAAATCTTGAACAACTAACATTCCTAAAGAATCACATAAATAATAGAACATGTCACATTCAATTTTTATGTGCTTTCTTATAGTGTTAAATCCTAATTCTTTAAGAGCGAGAATATCAGCTTTATAATCAAGGTAACTTTTTGGTGTCAAGTTGCCTAAATAATAATAGCCTTGATCTAAGACACCATTAAGAATTATCTTTTTATTATTTAAATAGATTTGAGGTTTATTGTTCCTACCTTTTTTAATTTCAATTTTCCTAAAACCAAAATAAGATTCGACTTCATCCTCATCAAATTTGATATTTACTATATATAAATAAGGATGGGATGGACTCCAAAGGTGTACTTCTTCGAGATTGATTATAGCTACTTCATTTGTCTTAACATCAATTATTTGATTACCAATTTTTAAGTGTGCAATGCCGTCAACATTAGTTTTTATAAGAATTCTTACAGAGTTTTCATCAACAAGTGGAGTAAATTTAACGCTCTCAATAAAGTTTTCATTTACTTCTTCTAACCAAATTGGTTTATAAATACCACTTGATGAAGAATAGATATATTGATGATTAGGGTTCAAACATTGTTTGCCGCGAGAATGATAACTTGAATCAGTTAAATCTTGAACTTTGATTATAATTTCATTCTCTCCATCTATAGCAAATTCAGAAATATCGAATTTAAATTTTGTGTATCCACCAACGTGTTTTCCAACGAAATTATTATTTATATAAACCTCACAAATCTGGTCAATACCATCACAATTTAAAAATAAATGTTTGAGTTCTGCAGGCTTTTTATAATTAAACACTCTTTTATACACTAAAATTTCATCAGGTTCTAATAAGTGATTAACTCCACTTAAAGGCGATTCAACAGCAAAAGGAACAAGTACTTTTTTGTCGTAATTTATTTCTTTATCATTTTGACAAATTGCTAAATCCCAATACCCATTTAAGCAGACAAAAGATTTTCTTTTTAAATTTGGTCGAGGATATTCATTTAGTGGAATTTCATCAAAATGATACTCAACATGTTTTAAATTCTCATATAAGAAACCATTATTTTTCTTTTTCTTCTGATCCATTATAAAACTTCTTTCTAAAGATAAAGTAGATAACTGCCGCAATTACTACAATTGCTAATGCGACAATATAGCCCCAATTAGATGGTAAGTTATCTTTAACTCCGTATGCTCCTTCATAAAGTTCACCAAAAGCACCATTAAGTGCGTTTCCGATGAAAGGTCCGATTACCATTGGAAGAGCAACAACAAATATCATTCTTACACCTAAGAAAGTACCTTCTTTTCCTTTTGGAATATACTCTCTGACAATAGCATTTAAAATCGTTGGTACAGAAACGTAACCCAAAATCATTACTAACCCACCTGTTGCACCAAAAACTGTACGTAAAGTATCGTTTTGAATATATGGAATAAAGAACATTAACAGGAGTCCTGTTCCTAAAATTCCAAAAACAGGCGCAATCATCTTCTCTTTTCCTACTTTATCAGCTATAAAACCAACAAGAACACTTAAAGCAGATCCTATAATTAAAGAAACTGCCATAACTATAACAAAAGGAGAAATTCCACCAGTGTTTGAAATGCTACAAGATTTCTCAATATAAACCATTAGATATGGGAAATAGACTTGAATTGCAACACTATATATAAAATAAAGAAGCAGCGTAAAATAAAGCTTTCTATTTTCCTTAATGATACTTGGTCTAAATCCTTCAACAAGAAGTCTTTTAAACGATTGTGATGCATCTTTTTCTCCACTATCTTTAGGAACAAGGAATAGCGAAATAACGCCAACAAGAACAACGACTCCTCCAACTATATAAAAGAAAAGATCCCATCTATTTCCACCTTCTTCTGTTGTAAGCCCATTTAATGCAACAAATATCATTAACATAGCTACAAGTGGCAAAATTGATAAGACTCCCTCAACTTTTGCTCTATCTTTATCATCAATTGATTTAGTTATATACGAATTAAATGCAGCATCATTTGCGCTCGACCCCAAAAAAGTCATAACGCAATCAATAACAATGACCATAATTGCTGCCATTGATGCAGTCATCGCTACGACAAATAAACTTTGACTCGAATTAACATTAAATAAGCCAAATGAAGCGGTCGAAATACCCCACAAAATATATCCAACTGAAATTAATATCTTTCTTTTATTTAACCTATCACTTAAAACTCCCATGAACATCGTAGTAAAGGTTGCAACGACCGCACTAGCGGCTGTTGTAATAGCGATCATCAAAGAATAATCAAAAGCCTGTTCTGCTGGGGCAGAAAAATTCAAATATGTAATGTAGGTATTTAAATACATATTTTCGATTGCCCACGCAAATTGGCCAGCCAAACCAACAATTATAATAATTAACCAATTTCTTAAACCAACTTTAGAAACATTTTTCTGTTCATTTTCCATGTCGATTCTCCTTTAAAAATTAAGTACATTACTAATTTTGATTATAAAAAACCTTGCAGAACTCAACTATTTTACAAAATTAGTTGTTTTTTAGTAGTTTTTCAAATTCCAATGGAATCTTTGTTTTTAATTTATATTCTTTGTTTGTCAATGGATTTATTAAATCTAATTCATAGGCGTGCAAACATAATCTATTGATCGGATTTTCTGGCTCACCATACTTATCATCACCAAGCACAAAATGACCTAAACTTCCTAAAGTAACTCTAATTTGATTCTTTCTCCCAGTCATAATATTTACATCAACTAAAGAATATTTTTCATTCTCTTTAATAACTTTGTACTTAGTAATACACTTTTGGGCAGTCTTATCTTTAGGAGATCCTATATACATTAAATTCAAAGAATTCATTTTCAAATAATTCGTAATCGTATCTTCCTTTTTTTCAAATTTACCTTCACAAACAGCAAAATATCCTCTCTTTTTTACTAATTCGTTCCGCTTATCTTGCAATGCATCTTTAATACGCTCGTTTTTTGCAAAAATTAATATGCCACTTGTTTCTTTATCGATTCTATGGACAACAAAAATACGATTATGACGATCTTTTGCTTGAACGTAATCCATTACTTGTCTATAAGCAGTAATAGCTTTTTCTTTATCACTAGCAACGCTTAAAAGACCAAATGGTTTATTGATTGCGATAATATCTTCATCTTCAAAAATAATAGGAAGTTTTTCTATTGCTTTTTTCTTTATTGGATTTTTAGAAATTATTAATGTATCACCTGGATAGACAACAAAATTGAATTGAGTAACTGGTGCTCCATCAATTGAAATAAGTCTATGCGCAAGCAAATTCTTAGCATTATTTCTTGAGAACTGTAAATCTTCAATTAAGTATGTTAAAAGTTCGGCCTCTCGTCTAACTTTAATTTCTTTTATATCAAGTCTTCTTCTTTCCTTTTCGGGCCTTTTTCCATTGTTTCTTGATTTTAAATTCTCTTTATAATTTTTATTCATTTTTCTAAAAATATATTACTTTTACAAGGTTTTATTTATTTTCGAGCTCTTTTACATAATCCATTGCTAAACAAGCAGCCCCAACAATACCTGCGTCGTTTTTAAGTGTGGCAACTCTAATTTCTACTTTAGGAGTGTTCTTATAACCGTAATTTCTTTCTTCACAGTATTTAACAACTTTATCTACAAGATAGTCCCCTTGATTAGAAATACCTCCACCTAACAAGATTACTTGAGGTCTAAAAATATTACACATATTTAAAATACCTTCACTTAAGTATTTAACATATGTATCAATAACAATTTGAGCAGAAACATCACCTTTTTTAGCGCATTCAAAAGATGTCAATCCATTTACTTCTTCTAAACTTCTATTTGAATAATCCCGCATCATCGAATGTCTGTTTTTGATCATTTCGGATTTAGTCATTCTTAACAGTGCTGAAGCTGAAGCATATGTCTCGAAACAGCCTTTTCTACCACAACTACATTGTTCACCATCAACAACTATTGTCATATGTCCAAGTTCAGTTCCTTTTCCTTCAACTCCTTCAAAAAGTTTGTCATCAATGACAACTCCGCCCCCTACTCCAGTTCCCAAAGTAAGCATAACAACATTATCGTACTCTTTCGCTGCGCCAAATCTTTCTTCACCAAGACAAGCAACAGAGGCGTCGTTTGATAAACAAATAGGTAAGTGCAAATCACTTAAATAACTTCTTAAATTAAGGTTTTCAACACCAAGATTGCATGCATAATCAATGGTGCCTTTTTCGTTATTTACTACTCCAGGAATACCAAAGCCAATACCTTTAACAGCATAACCATGCGCTTTTGCATATTTTGTATGTTCTCTAATTAATTCTTTCATATCTTGAAGTAAGACGCCTGGTCCACCTTCAAGTGCGTTAGTTTTTCTTGTTGATTTATAAACAATTGAACCATTTTCAGTAACTAATCCGGCTTTAATAGACATGCCACCAACATCTAAACCAATATATAAATTTTCCATACAAAAAACCTCTTTATATTATTTTTAATTTTACCAAATTTATAAATGTATTTATAACTTTAATTTAAATGTATGTCATTAGAAAATAAAAACTTGTAAAAACGTATTTAAATTTACATAGTAATTTATGAAAACACCTTTGACTTATGATAATATATAATGCATGGTACAAGATTTCTTTAATACAAATTTTGATATGTCAAATAAAAAATTATTTTTACTTGATATGGATGGAACAATTTATAATGAAAATCAAATCTTTGAAGGAACATTAGATTTTTTAGATTATGTCGATAAAATTGGAGGAAAATACGTTTTCATTACTAACAATTCTTCAAAATCGGTTGATGATTATGTTGATAAAGTAAATAAAATGGGTATAAAAGCTGATAGAAGCAACTTTTATACATCGACTCAAGCAAGCGCCGCTTACATAAAAGAACACTTAGGAGATGTCCTTGTTTTTGCAAGCGGAACAAAATCTTTTGTGAAAGAATTAAAAGAATTAGGAATCAAAGTTACCACAAGATTTAACAAGAATATAAAAGGAATAATTATGGGGCACGATACTGAACTTAATTATTCTAAATTAAGAAAACTATCCGAATTATTATTATTAGATGTTCCTTATATTGCTACTAACCCTGATTTAGTTTGTCCTGTTAGTTTTGGTTACACTCCAGATTGTGGTTCGGTTGCAATTATGCTTGAAAATGCAACCGGAAGAAAACCAATTTATATTGGTAAGCCAGAACCAACAATGATCAATTATGTCATGAAAAAATTTGGCTATTCCAAAGATGAAACATGTGTAATTGGAGATAGAGTATATACGGATATAGCTAGTGGATTAAATGCTGGCGTTTGTTCGATATGCCTACTTAGTGGCGAATCAACTTTAAAAACAATTGAAGAAGACCCAAGAAAACCAACTTTAGTATTCAAAGATATAAAAGAACTTTATAACCAATTATCTAAATAACTTACCTTTGTATTTCTAATTTCATAGATATAAAATATATCTAGATGAAATATCAAATTAAACACTAAAAGCTCTACATTTCAGAAAAATAATTGAGTTCTGCAGGGTTTTTGAAAAATGTATTTACAATTTACTACATATAAAAACTAACGAAAGGAGATTTTTATGAGTGAAAAAGTAAATGGTGGCGCTCTCAAATTAAACTATAAGAGAACGTTCATCATCGGTTTTGCTTTCTTTGGAATCTTATTGATGTGGCAAGTTTGGGACTCCTATTGTTCCTCTTTCTTATCTGAACTTTTCATGAAAGCGTTTGATACCACTGAATCTACTGATGTTCAATGGTTGGTTGGTATTATGATGGCAATAGATAATTTAGCCGCTTTAATCTTAATGCCTATATTTGGAAAACTATCAGATAGAACAAATTCAAGATTTGGAAAGAGAATGCCTTACATTTTAATTGGCACATTTGTTTGTGCAGTAGCATTCCCATTTATTCCTGTCGCTTTCCATCATAACAATTTAGCTGCATTAATTATTTTAATGGTTATTACGGTCATTTTTGCCATGATGTATCGTAACCCTGCTGTTGCTTTGATGCCAGATTTAACACCAAAACCTTTAAGATCTAAAGCTAATGGCATCATCAATATCATGGGTTATATTGGTGGCGCAGTTCCTACAGTTTTAGGAATTTTCCTTGTCTTATCAAAATATTTCACCAACACAGAAGGTGCGGAATGGCAATTCAACAACATCTGGGTTATTGAAATTCCTTTCTTATTAGCCTCGGTTTTAATGGTTGTTTCAGCACTTGTTCTCTTCTTATTAATTAAAGAAAACAAAGTTAAAGAAGAAATCGCTGAAGATTTAGCTCGCGGTGAACAAGAAGCCGAAATCGAAGATAGTGTCGAAAACGATGATGAAAAACCAATGTCAAAAGCAAACAAGACAATGTTAATTCTTATTCTTGTTGCTGAATTCTTCTGGTTTATGGCAGATAATGGCGTTTCTACTTTCTTAACAAACTACACACGTTATCACTTACTTGCTTCAACCGGTTCATTAAGTATTAATACAATTATTAGCGGAGTTATGTCTGTTGTAGGTTTTGCTACTGCAGGTATGATCGTTAAGAAAATAGGTAGAAAGTGGACCTTAACAATCGGCTTAGTCCTCACTGTTTTATCATATGTTATTTGGACAATTTTAAGTTTTGCAATGCCACCAGCCGAGCCACAAATCGTCGATGGTGTTGTTAAATTAAATCCTTTCCCAGTTTACATGTTTATAATTTTTGCTGTTAAAGGTTATGCAATGTCACTAGTTCATGTCAATTCATTCCCAATGGTTGTTGAACTTTGTTCCGCTAAAAAGATTGGACAATTCACAGGCTATTACTACGCTTCATCTATGCTTGCTCAAACAATCACACCATGTACACTTGGATTATTAATGTTAAATCCTAACTTCGGATTTGAATTATTACCAATTTATGCTGTCGGTTGTATGGTAGTTTCTGCTATTATCTTCTTCTTCGTTAAGAACGTTAGACTTAACAAAACTAAAGAAGATGTAAAAGTTGGTTTAGAAGCTATTGGTGATAATGATTAATTATGAAAAAACAAAAGTTCATTGATTCAATAAACCCGATTGCCTTAAAAGGCGTTGCCCACAGAGGATATTGGAATGAAGAAAGAACGGAAAATGGTATTCCCGCTTTTAAAGCTGCACTTGAAAACGGAATAGCAATTGAACTTGATGTTCATCTTTCTAAAGATAATCAACTTGTTGTTTGTCATGATGAAAACTTGATAAGAACGACAGGAAAACAAGGAATTATTGAAGATTTGACCGTTCAAGAAATTAAAGATAATTATCGTCTTTTAGACGGTTCTGAGGTTCCAACTCTTCAACAAGTATTAGATCTTGTAAATGAACAGGTCCCTATATTTGTCGAACTTAAAACACGGAAGAAAAATAATAAGCCTCTTGCTGCCAGAGTCAAAGTTGAACTTGAAAGAATTAAAGATAAAAAGAATATTATCTTAATTGCTTTTGACCCTCGAGCTCTCTTTGCATGTAAAGGATTTGGCTATGTTAGATCTTTCCTTGTTGCTATATCTCATAAATGGACATGGATTTTTCATTCAAGATTTGAATCAGTCGATGTTGAATACCCAATGCTTGAATGGCCAAAAGTTAAGCGATATCAAAAGAAACATTTTGTTAATTGTTGGACCGTTGAAACTCCTGAAACTTTAGCTAGAGTAAAAGGTAAAACAGATACAATTACATTTCAAAAATTAAATTATAAAGATGTTGAACAAACATTAAATAAGGAGGCTTAAAAAGCCTCTTTATTTATAAAATAATTTAGTTTTGAGGACTTTTTTATAATTATTTCTTTTTATATTGACTTTCAAATCTTACAAGTATATTATTTTTCTACTTGGGGATGTTCTGGTTTCGATTCGGAAGATAGGTCATTAGCTGCAGTGGTCTGATAGACCATAAGATCAAACAAAAAATAAATGACAAAGAAGTCAAACCATGGATGTTGAACAATGTTCGTACATCTGTTGCTCTTGCTTAATTTTAGCCAATATTAGTCGCAACTAGTTTTGCGAAAGAGCCCGTTCATTAATTAGTATTCACTCTACTAATTCCTGAATGTCAGATTCTGAGTGATAAGCGCGAAAGTCTTAACTTAGGCTTAGCGACGAAAACCCTAAAGTTACTATACATTTGCTTAGGGGCCATTCCTTGATTATGTATTAAGATTTGAAAGGCCATAAACTGTAGGCGCTATTGGGGGATCTTTCGAAGACAGGAGTTCGATTCTCCTCATCTCCACCACTAATTAAAAAATTAGAATTGTGATACGAGGAATCGGTCACAATTTTTTATTTTTAGGGGAAAAATATTAGCCACTTTATTAGCCGTTTATTCTTATTTTATTAACCACGTCAAGAGAATTAAATACTTGAAAAATGTGTATCAAAAGTGATACAATATTTATGGAGATGATAGATATGTCTAAAGAGAATAAAAACGAACTGATTCACATTAGAATAGAGCCAACAGTGAAAGAAAAGTCAGAAAATATTTTTAATAAGCTTGGAATTAATATGTCTTATGCTGTATCTTTATTTTTAAATCAAGTAATACTTAAAAATGGCTTTCCTTTTAATGTGGAATTGCCAAAAGTTAATGAAACTGAATTTGAATCTTTAGCTAAAATAATTGAATCAACTGGTGGTAATGGAGTAGTAAGTGAAAAGAATCAAAAAATTATTCATTTGTATGCTTTAGGCGAAATTGACTATGAGACGGCAGTATTTGCTATAAAGAGAAGTTTTATGTAATTATGAAAGATCCGTATGTATATGAAGGTACTAATGTACTTATCAATTTAGCAAATATTAAGGAACAAGATAAACTTGATAATTTTGAAACGACTTTATCGCGTGTTGCAATCGTAGAATTATTGAAAAATCCTATTGATATAACTTCAACAAAAGATATATTTGAAATTCATAAAAGATTGTTTAAAGAAGTATATTCTTGGGCAGGAAAGCCTAGAACAATAAACATTTATAAAACAGAACAGGTTCTTGGAGGCTTATCTGTCAATTATTCTGACCATAATCAAATTATGAAAGATTTAAGTAAAATTCAGAATGATATTGATTCATTTGATTGGGTAAATAGTAATAAAAAAGAGATAATATCAAAAATCGTTAGGGTTATATCTAATGTGTGGCAAGTACATGCTTTTAGAGAAGGTAATACAAGAACTATCTGTCTATATTTATATTTTTTTATAAAGAAATATAACTTGAAGCTTAATGTTGATTTTATTGGAGAACATTCAAAGTTTTTTAGAAACGCGCTTGTGCTTGCTTCAATAGGAGAATATAGTGAATATGAACATCTAGAAATGATATTATCAGATGCTATTAGTTTAAAGAAAGTAACAAATGGTGAATCAAAATATCAAACAATAAAAGATTATAATCTAGAAAAATATGAATATAATTATCATCATTTAAAGAAAGAATAATTATTATTGTGTTATAACATGAAGGGAATAAATGATAATACATAAAAATGAATTTATGGAATGATTCGTTTAAATCAATTACAAGGCCATACAGAGCGTTTGTATTAAAATTGTAAACATTTGCCACTAATTAAAAAAATAGCAACGCTTGATGCGCTGCTTTTATTTTGCCTTATCAACTTTTGGAGTTTTTTCTATTTCTCCTGCTTTCATAAGGGCAAACTTAGTAATAATAGGTCCAAAAATTTCATAAATTACTGTTGAAGATAGGATAATTGCTAAAATCATTCCTCCATAAGTCACAAGTTGAGATCCTGCTTCTGTAATATTTCCAAGCTCATCTACTAACGAATTTCCTTCTGCTATTAATGTGTGCGATGCTGTAGTAGCTAAACCAATAGCAACACCGGCTTGAGGAATTAGAGTAAATCCTAAATATTTTTGAACTGTAGGTTCTGCACGGACCATTTTAGCTGATGTGAATGCGCCAACCCGTTTACCCATTGCTCTAAAGATAAGATAAACTGCTGAAATTGTTAAAAGAACTCCTACATTTCCTGAAACAAAAATCGTTATATCAAGCGAAGCGCCTGAAATTACGAAAAATAACATAAATATAGGCGCTGTAAAATATTCCATTCTTTCAAAGAGCCTATCTGAATCTTTTCTCATATTAACGATTACTGCACCAATCATCATCGCACTTAATAATCCTGAGATTGAGATATCAACTCCCCATAATGATTTGAAATCAATAATTGAAATGCCTATACAAACCAATATTCCAGCAATACTCATAATAAGTCTATTGCTTCTTGATTTAAAAAGTTTATGGCCTAAAGAAATCAAAATACCAAGAATTAAACCAATTAAGACGCTTCCTACAATCGAAACAAGAGGCCAAACAACAAGGTCCATAACATTAGGGTTACTTCCTTTTGCCATAGCTTTTGCTGTTGAAAATAAAATTGAAAAAGCAATTAAAGCAACCGCATCATCAAAAGCAACGACAGGAAGTAAAGTATTAACTAAAGGTCCTTTTGCATTATATTGTTTGATGACCATTAATGTGGCTGCTGGAGCTGTTGCACAAGCGATTGCGCCAACTGTTAAAATGATTTCAATAGGAATATCATTAATAAAGATTTTAGTTAATAATAGTCCTGCTATAACAAAAACTGCCGCCATTAAAGCCTCAAAAATCGTGATAACTACGATGCTTTTCCCTACTGATTTAATAGCAGATAATTTAAATGATGAGCCAATTGAAAACGCAATAAAACCTAAAGCTACATTGCTTATCAAATTCATTACTTGTAAGTTAAGAGAATTTGCACCATCAAGAGACCAACCAAAAAATCTACCTAAGACATATGGACCAAAAATAATACCAGCAATTAAATATCCAGTGACATTAGGAAGATTGATTAACTTCATCAATCTAGAAGATAAAAGACCGACAATAAATGCTATTGCTATGCAAAGTAAAACGTTCATAATCAGTTTTAGAATGAACCTTCGTATCTTTCTACTGGTAAAACAAACATTCCACCTTTAATATCTTTAAAATTATTAGTTCCTTTTCTGATGATATTTAAAACATTATCTAGGTTTTCTTCTTCAATTAAAGTATAAAAAGTTGTGTTGTCTTCAAATTGTTGTCTTTCTAATTGTCTTAATGTAATAAAAGTTCTTTCTTCTTCAATAGAGTGGAGAATGTGTCTTAAACTAGTTGATGCAAGTACTGTACCATTAATTCCTTTTTCAGCTAATTCGTGGATTAATTCATGTGTTCCATCGGTATTTTCAAATACTGCAAATAATAAATGCTTCATAGTTATCTCCTAACGACCTCTAATTTTAGTCTTATTTTTTTAACATGCAATATTAAAAAGAAGAATATAATTCTTTTTTTAATAAACTATTTTTGTCTATTTAATTTTTGATAACAAAATCTCTGTTTTTATAATCAACCAATTTGATTTTGATCTTTGATTTTGATGAATATTCGACTTTAATTTGCTTCTCGTTGCATTCAACTTTAAACTTAATAATTTCGTGATAATTATCGTCTAAATTTGATTTTCCATCATCAAGAAAATATTCACATTCAAAGATGCCATTATCTAAAGGATAGATTACAAATTCATCATTTCTTAAAATAATCGAACCACCCTTTACAAAATATATAGGTTCATCATGAATTGTACACTTTGCTTTGATATGACCCTTAACATTTTCATTTTTTAAATACCAATTTCCGTTCGTTGAAGGCAAATCTATTTCAACTTCATCTTTACCTTCATCAAAAACTGGTAATGAAATTATCGAATTTCCAAAATAGAAAGCGTCAGATTCAACATCATATCCATCATGTTTTAAAAATAATGGATAGATTATTGGATTATTATCTTGGGTAGATCTATAAACCTCATTATATAAATAAGGAATAAGTTCTTCTCTTAAATTAAATAATTTTTGAACTGTTTCTTTTTCTTCAGGATAAAGCCGAGGCATTGTAGATGAGCCATCATTATTCCAAGAATGCAATACAAATCTTGGAGTGAAAACTCCGTATTGAATCCATCTTAAAAAGAGCTCTTTATTAGGTCTTTCTCCAGAAAAACCCCCTAAATCTTGACCAAAATTATAAATTCCAGATAAAGACATAGTCATTGCCATTTTATGATTATATCTAAAATCTTCAAAACTTGTTCGGTTATCACCAGTCCAAGTTGAAGCAATTCTACCTGTTCCAACAATGCCAGATCTAGAAACAGCAACTTTTCTTACATCATTTTTTTGAGCTTCTAAAGATGCCCTTGTCATTAAATATGAAAATAAAGGACGAATAAGTTTTGCTTTAATTTTATGTCCAAAACCATCTGCAAAAACATCCTCGTCTTGTATATCATATTCATTATTGTCATTCCGAGTATTTAAGTATCCTCTATCAACAAGTTCTCTTTTAACGCATTCTGTCCAAAAGTGAGCAGCTTCAACGTTTGTAAAATCTAAATAACTACCGTTACCAGACCAGAAAGGAAAAATTGCGGGTTCACCATTACTATATTTTAAAAACCATCCTCTTTTTGCTATCTCATCATACATTGGATGATCGGTTAAAAAACATGGTTTTACATTTGGTAAAAATTCGATTTTCTTACTTGCAAAAAACTTTGCTAACTTTTCTGGAGACTTAATTTTATCTTTGTTCCAATGGAAAACATAACGCTTTTCACCTATTTGCGTATAACCGCTCGAAAGATAAAAGCCGCCGCATTTTATATGATAATCATCGCATTTTTTAACAAATTCATTTAATAATTCTTCGCTGTTAGGAGCATCTGTAAAGCTCATTGTTGACCCACAATATGAAAGTGTCCGTTTTTGTGGAAAGAAATCGTGTCCCCTAATAGAAGCAAACTTATTTAAGATTTCGGCGACACTTCCAAAAAAAACATAATAAACCAAAGCTTCTTCATCGCAACGGAAATATTTAAATGGATTGTAATAGTTATTTATTTCTCTTCCAAAATTGAATTCTCCTTGACTATAGGTGTCATAATAAATTCCATAACTACCTACTTTGTTTCTACAAATAAAGAAAGGGATATGTTTATAAAGCGGGTCACTACTTCTTGCATCAAACCCCATTGAATCGCTTGTTGATAATTTAAAACTTTGTTTATTCTTATTAACATTTCCTGTTTTATCGCCTAAACCAAATATTTCTTCATCTTCTTCTCTTGTTAAATAATGGATTGAACCGTTTCGAAACTCGCCATCAAAGTTATAAGCCAAAACTTCTCTATCTTTAAAAAGCAAAACATCGTTTTCGAAATACGAGATTTCAAAATTTAACTTTTTAATAATTATTCTTTTATTATCAAATTCAAAAATGAATTCACTTTTATTCTCTATAAATTCAGGATTTACACAGAAAAACCCTGCAGAACTCAACTTATTTCTACCATTTAATGGCATCTTGTCATCAGGACACACACTAAATGTAGGGAATAAATCTTCACCTTTTTTATAAATAGCAACTCTAAAAGTTGTACTAAAAAAATCTAATCTAACTAAGTTATCATTAGATTCAAAAACGAAATTTGATCCGTTATTTTCTTTTAAAATAAATTCGTGATGAAACTTCATATTATTTCGGATCTCCTTTAAGAGTGTTCTTTAATAATTTTAATTTTGGAGGTTTTCGCATGCCGATTCTTTGTTTTGATATTGCTAAAGCAACTTTTCTTCTTTCCCAATGTGGTAAATTTTCAGCATTAGGATCACCGGTTTTAATAAAGTTAGCAAAATAATCCATCATGATTTCTGAAATCTTTTTATCTTCTTCATCATATGGTCTCCAGCTTTTATCAAGTGTTCCAAAAACATATCTTAAATCGCTCGAATGGAAAGCTTGATTGTCGTCACCTGGTGCATCAACATCAAAATAATATAGATAACCATTATTACTCTTTATATATTTATTTGCCATGTTTGCAACAACAATTGTAAACATGTCATTATTTGTATATCCACATAAATAGTCGAGTTTTGCAGGGTTTTTGATTAATTTATCGACATGATCCTCTAACAAATAGCCGTCTACAACAGGCATAGTATTTGTTTGATTATCTTTTCTTTGTGCTTTAATAACTTCTACTGCGGAAAGAACTTCTTTCACACTTAAATTCTTAAATTCTTCAAATGTTTCTTTGCCACTTGCTTTAATTACCTCATTCCAATAATCGTGCGTTAGATTTGACTCTTTAGGTAAAGCAAATTTAGGAAACGCACCAGCACCTGACATCATTATTACTCTATTAAAAAGTCCCTCACTCTTTTTTGTGAGACAAAGATATTGGATATTTATTGCTCCGGCACTTTGACCCATAACAGTTATGTTGTTTGGATCACCACCAAAATCAGCAATATGGTGTTTAACCCATTTAAACGATACTAAAATATCATCAAGTCCAAAATTTCCATCTCTTCCGAATTCATTTTTAATTGCTTCATTAGTTAAATAGCCAAAAACACCAACTCGATAATTTATAACAACTAAAATAATTCCTCTTTTTGTGTAGCCTTCTCCTGCTAAATAAGATTCTGAATTGCACATTGAGTTAAACCCGCCGCCATGTACAAATACTAAAACAGGGTAATTCCCTTTTTCTAAAGGTGTGTAAATATTCAAATTAAGACATTTGTCTTCATCGTATTCAAATTCAAGTCCTTCTCTAAATTCTCGATAATAGAATTTTCTTTCTGGAACATCTAAATGAGGAAAAAATTGTCTATATTGAGGACAAGCTGGTCCAAATTTCGTAGCATCAACTTCTTTTTCATATTTTTCAATCTCTTTAGAATATGAAAATCTTTTAGAAGTTGCATAAGGAATGCCTAAAAATTCTAAATGGCTATCCTTTTTAATGCCTTTAAATTCACCAAATGATGTTTCTAACTTATATTCCATAAATTTCCTTTCTATCAAGGCTTGTATGTATTTATCTTTATAATATTATAATTTTATAAACTATAAGTTAATAAAAAAGAACCAATGCATGCATCGGTCCATTATTTCGAGAATGAACTCAATGTGCGCCTAAAATGCGTATTTTTTTATATTTAGAACGCCTTAAATACCTTGACAAAAAATATTTTTTTGTGATTTTAAAAACATTTTTGTAGATTGATATAGAGATTAACTCCTAGCACCATCTCTGTTTTTAAAATACAAGGATAAGCACCAGTGGATATGATTAGTTTAGGAACTGGTAGCTTGTATCATAAACAATGTGTCTAAGGATTTGGAAGAAATCAATTCCTATAGACAAAATCTCGGACTAAAAGAATTCCGTAGCGTGTTAGAGTTAAAACATTATTATAGTCATGCCGAACTACCAGATTATTTCCATCCAGAAGTAGTCAAACAGCCACTTGAGAAAAAAACATGGCCGACAACAACAAGAAAAGCCAAAAGAGCTTAAAGAAGACAACGGTTGAGTTCCGCAGAGAAGTAATCGGTGATAAATGTCCAAAATCAATGTACAAAGCTATAATATCGTTCTTTTTAGAGGCAATAGCGGAAATGTATGAAGAAGACAAAAAGAAGTATGACAAATAATTACAATCAGGGTCACATTGATTGTGGCTCTTTTTGTATCGAATTTTAAAAAAGCATAAAGGGTATTGACTTTAAAGTCCTTTTAAAAAGGTATTAATTATCTCCTTTACTCGAGAGACCTGTTTGTTGTACGAGTGATCGTTAAACTCACATTTTTCCAAAGGTTCATAATATTGCACAGAACCATTAGGATTATAAAGGCAATAGAATTTCCCTTCTACATAATCAAAGCCAACGCTGAGACTCTCTTCTTCTTTTCTATAAAAAATCCCTGGAGCGATATTCGATTTAAGTTGATAGGCATAATGAAAACCATAATTTTCTATAAATTCAAAATCTTTTTTCAATCTTTTATAGATGAATAACATAACATAACCTCCATTAAAGAATGATACTAAGCAGAAAAAAACGATACGCTATACTTAAAGAACGATAAAAAGTACCAATGTTTTTTGGTTTGATATTTCTGTTTTTGCTCATAACCCTTTATACAATATTTCATAAATATGTAAGGAGACCCCAAAACTATAAAATTCAACCAAAGTAAACCAGTTCGTTGGTATTTCTTTCAATTTTGAATATGGTATTCTAATTTGAACAATATCTTTAAAAATTTTTGCTTTTTTTGTTGCTATATAAAGGATGCCCAATCCAAGCCTATCTCCTTTGAGCGTTGTAAAATAATTCTTTACACTTGGTTTTTTATAAGCCATCGCAAAAACATCAGTAATTTTTATAACTATTTTTTTGCTTTTTTTAATAATTGTTATCTCGCTGTTTTTGAAAGAGACTTTTTTATAACTAATCGGAATCATATTTATATTGATTCTCTATATATAGAGACTATGTCTTCTAAAATATTTCTATCTATATTATTATCTATAAACACGAGGTTTGTTTCTCTTATCAAATCTAAATTTTCAATGGGGAGCCCTACTAATTTGTTTTCTTTTATTTCTCTAGAACAAGCACTTTTTGGCAAAATAGAAATTCCAAGATTTTTTCTCACAAGCATTTTAATAGAAGCTACATTATCCATTTCTAGAGATAAATGGAAATTATTAATATCTTCGTCCATTTTTGCCAATTCATTAAGGAAAAGAGTTGAGGTACCACTTTCAAGATTTCTTAAAATAAGATTTTCTTTTTTTAAATCGTTAATAGTAACTACTTTTTTATTAGCAAGAGGATTATCTAAAGAAACAATTGCTACCAAAGAATCGGTGCCAAGCAAAATAGAGGAGAATTTTTTATTAGTAATCTTTCCTTCAATTATTGCTAAATCAATCTGATAAAGGCTTAATTTCTCATAAAGATTTTTTATAGAGTCAGAAATAATTCTTATATCTGATCCACTATTTCTTTCTGAATATTTTGCCATGATTTCTGGAGCGATGTTACTCTCGGAAGTATGGGTAATACCAACTGTTAAATTATTAGCACATTTCTTGTAATCTTTTAGCTTACGATTCATATCGTTGTAAAGAGATTGAATACGCAAAGCGTATTTAAGCACGATTTCCCCTTCTTTTGTTAGGAAAAGATTATTGTTTGAGCGAACAAATAATTTAGCATCAAATTCCTCTTCTAATTGTTTGACGTGTTGACTAACAGCGGGTTGAGTCAAATTTAGTGCTTTTGCGGCTTTAGTAAATGAATTTACTTTGCTTAATTCGATGAGAGTTAACAATTTTGCATCCATGCATATAATTATAAACTTTTTTTATAGCATTAAAAGTTTTTCTTATTTATTTTTTCTTGTTTTTTGGACTAAATTCAAATAAGAAAGTTTTTTTAATTTACTGTTATGACTAATAATTTAGATTTAAAAAAGAAAGATTTGTTTGAAAATAAACCTGTACTCCAGGCGATTTTAAGTTTAGCTATCCCTTCTATTATCGGGCAGCTTATTCTTGTCATCTATAATATTACCGATACATTCTTTATTGGTTTAGCAGCTAATAATATGGCGGATAAGGAATTAGGAAATGCTTTAGTAGCTGGCGTAACTATTTGTATGCCTGTGTATATGATATTAAGCGCAATATCAAATTTATTTGGGATAGGTGCCTCTAGTGTTATATCTCGTTCTCTTGGAAAAAATGATCCATGGAGAGCTAAAAATGCATCTCGCTTTGCTTTTTATGCTTGTTTAATTACAACGTTAATTTATTGTTTATTCATTTTTATTTTTAATAATCCTTTATCTAATTTATTATCAGGAAACAAATCTCCTGAAACTTCTAGTTACGCTAGATCATATATCTTATATTGCGTAGTGATATTTGGTATTCCAACAGCAATTAATACACTGTTTTCCCATTTATTAAGAGCGCAAGGAAAATCTAAGCATGCTTCTTATGGAATTGTTTTAGGGGGATTACTAAACTGCGGTTTAGATCCTCTATTCATGTTTGTTATCATGCCATCAAATCCAGAAGTTGCCGCAGCTTTAGCAACCGGGATAGCGAATACTATCGCGTTAATTTATTACATTATCCTAATGATAATCAGAAAAAAAGATTTAGTAATTTCTATTAAATTTTCTAAGAAAATGTTCACAGAAAATATTCCTAGCGAAGTCATTAAAGTTGGAATTCCAGCTTGTCTAATGACTTTATGTGAAAATATTTCTTATATGATTCTTGATGCTTTAATCGGTTCAGTTATTGTTGTTAAAGCAGAAAGCGATGCCGCACTAGCAGGTATTGGAGTCGCCAAAAAAATCAATATGTTTGCTCATTCTTCAGTGAGAGGCATGACACAAGGCGTTTTACCTATCATCGGTTATAACAAGGCTAGTGGAAATCGTAAAAGAATGTCAAAAATTGTCTATGTTAGTGGCGTTATTTCAATAAGCATTGCTTTGTTAGCTATGATTATTTCTATTATTTGGGCCGCTCCTTTATCCACTATTTTCATCCACGAAAACAATTCCATTGCTTACGCCACAAAATTTTTAAGAATATTGTGTATCGGTGGTCCTTTTTCTGCCGTTGCTTATACAGTTATTTCGTTTTTCCAAGCTGTCGGTAAACCTTGGAGGAGTCTTATTTTAGCCTTATTAAGAAAAGGAGTTTTAGATATACCTTTTATGTTTATCTTCTTTTCTATCTCAAAAATGGATAATAATTCAATTGGACCAGAGCTTATAATTTTGGCCACTCCTATTACCGATATTATTTGTTCTCTTGTAGCAGTTACTTTGTTTTATGGATATGTTAAACATAATAGTAAAAAGTACCATCTTTTAATAAGCAAAGAAAATTGCCATCTCTAAAAGGCGAATAATTATGAATAAAATTATTGATGTAAGACATAGAAAGCATGCTAGAAAAATAACGATTATATTCTGTGGTAATAGAATTTTTTCTGACATTTATAATGAAATAAAAATGGAAGGCTATGAAATATCCACTAATTATATATATTCAAGCAAAGAAAAAGATTCTTGCGTTATAAATATGACAGTTAAAAGGAGAAATAAATCATTTGATAAATATATTGCTTTCTTAGCAGATAAAGTATTTTGTAAAACTATTTATATATATGATTACATGGAAGTAGATAGTGATTTCTAATCTCAGCATTAAAATTGAAACTGAACGGTCCCACTCTCTAATCATTAGAGCTGTGTCGCTTTCTCTGGACGAATAAGTATCCATCCTTGAAATCGGTGATTTCCACTCTAGCTACTTCAATGGTTTCTTGATTATTAATCTTATTTACTTCGAATTAATAATAGGGCAGTAAATTAGGGTAGTTAATTGGGTAGTGATATTTAGTAATTATTTTTTAATCTTGATTAGAAATAAATATCTCGAATCTTGGCAATACGAGTCTAACTTTGCCGTATTCAGCTGCAGCGATAAGTCCACGTTTTATTAATCTATCACGATAAACGGAACTTGATTTTTCATCAAACGGAACACTATTAACTATACTTTCAGTCGAAGCAATTTCATTTTTAAAAGTCTTTAGATATTCCTTTTCGTTGTTAGGAAGTTTGGACCATATTTTGTCATAAACGTAAATCGATAAATATTGATCTAATTCATTATATATTTTTGAAATTTTTCTATATTTAGAGAACAGATACCCAATGACTTGATACGCAAAAGCATATCCCCTAGACAAATCTGCCAGTGAATTAATTGTTTCTATATCATCCTCAGCAAAAATTTTAGAATATTCCTTTTTTATTAAATTAATGTTCAATGGGCCGAGTTCAATTTTTGGAGCTCTATATAAGAATGTGAGGTTTTTATTATTTTGAAGTGAATTAACGTTTTCATATAGGCCTGTCATTAAGGTAAATACGGGATAATCATCTCTTAGCAGACTTTGAAAATCATGCGCGAAAGAACGCATATGTATATTGTTTGATGCCTCATCAATTGTTATTAAGATCCTTTTGTTTTGTCTTTTTAAAAGATGAAGCATTTTTTCTAAAATAGTTTTTACATTTGATACTGGCGTTTCGCCTTCAATAGAAAAACCAAATCCATGAAAGGAAAATGAAAACGATTTACTTAAAAAGAGATGCTTAACGCCGGCATTCTCATAAATGCCGGAAGCAATTTGCTCGAGTATCTCTCTATTAGGGTTTACATCTACGACGACCCAGTCTTTTTTCTTTTCAATGTTTTTAGACACATTTGTTAAGAGAACAGTTTTGCCAGAACCTCTCACTCCACTGATAATGTAAATATGAGACAATGGAAAATCCAAACAAAAATCATTACATATTTTATCTGAAACATGTTCTCTATTAATATAACTTGAAGGCAATTGACCAAAGGTCACTGAAAATTTATTTTCCATAATACTCTCCTTTTTGTTAGGTTTGTTAGATTTATTTTTTTGTTAGGTTTGTTAGATTTATGCTATCACGAAAGAGCTTAGGAATCAATATAAATAAGCAATCAATTGCCATGTCCAGATAAATACGGCATGATTCGTCGTTATTTAATCAAAACATAATCTTAATTTCAATTTGTTCTTTTTAGTTTGCACCCGTCCTGCGAAGGTGGTTATGCAATGTTGGGTGGTTTGAAAAAAGTCGGTAATCGAACTATTTAAAAAATGATGTTTTCTTGTTCCTCGTCCACAACCCTTAATTATTAAAAGTATGAATCGGGGCTATAAATAAACAAAAATGCCTATTTTTCAAGGGCATTTATACTGTATGATAAAAGCAAGAAATTATGCCTAATGTTACTACTGCATACATTGCAATTTTATTTTTTAATTGAATTTATTATCTTTTTTATGTTTTCTTCAACTATTAATGACTTACTTTTAATTTCATCAGGTACATAATTATCGCCATTATTTATACAAACATAAAAAGCCTTATCAAACTGATGCGTCATTCTTATAAAAGGATATTTAATAATTCCAGGAGTATTCCAGTCAACACCCAATTCAAAAAATAGAATTTTCTTATTCTTGTTATCTTCTAGAAATTTTTGATAATTATTAGCAGCTTTATGCCATCCATCATCTTCAACAAATTTATCATCACATCTTAAATTTGTCGTCATCTCTTTTCCACATATAGGACATTTAGGGATTAAATATGATGGTATTTTATTATCTTTTGTCTCTTTAAGCATTTTATGAATAAAATCTTCATTATCATATGTTTTATTATGACATGGTGTAGAACATTGAAATAAGCCATAATCACTTTGAGTATAAAACAATCTATTTTTATCAAAACCTGCTAATTGAAATTGATGATCAAATATCCAAATGCAAAAACCGATAAAAAACGTTAAAAAAAGAACCAACGCATGCATCGGTTCGTGATTTTAAGAATGGGGCGAAATACCGGGATCGAACCGGTGCATGCCTGGTTCACAGCCAGGTGAGTTAACCGCTTCTCCAATTTCGCCATTGTCTTAAAATTTTATCAATAGCATTATTAAAAATCAATAAGTATATTCATTTTGTTAAATAATCTAGATTAATATTCGTTTTTTAATTAAATTATTAATTCATTAATAAAAATGTATTTTATAATTCATTTTTTCTTCTAAAAAGTGTAAAATAATGAACATAAAAGAAAGAAATGTTGAAAAACGTTCATTATGAAAAAAGAAGATTATCGTATAAAAATTACAAAATTAATGATTCGAAAATCTTATGCTGAATTATTAAAAGAAAAAGGTGATAAAAAGATCACTGTTAAAGATTTGTGCGAAAAAGCCGATATTAATCGCGGAACTTTTTATAGTCATTACAAAGATGTTGATGATTTGCAAAATCAACTCGTAAACCAATTCACTTCTTTGCTTGAAGAAACATTTGTTGAATTTTTATCCACTGTTGATATAGAAAATTTGACAACAAAAGACTTTATTAAAGGTTTACTAAAAAGCATCTATACAAATAAAGATCTTTGCGAAATTCTTATTTATAGCGGCAACAATCAAAGTTTAATTAAAGAGATTTTAGATATGGCGAAGAATTTAGTAAATAATTTCTACACAAAATTATTTAAAGATAAATCCATCGAAGAAATTAATTTCTGGTACAACTTTGTTGCTGGTGGAGCAATGTTTGTAATCTTTGAATGGATAAATACTGGATTTAAAAAATCGATCGATGAATTCTCAAACGAACTCAACGAAATTATATTATCAACAATAAATACGCTTAACAAAAAGGAATCAAATTAATGATTCTTTTTTCATTTTAAGTGAGATTAGCGAGGTTTTTAATGAAAAAGCAAGTTTATAATCCATACCTTCCTTTATATGAATACATACCAGATGGTGAACCACATATTTTTAATAATAGACTTTATGTATATGGATCACATGATAAGTTCGGAGCTTTTGAGTTCTGCGAAAATGATTACGTAACTTATTCTGCCCCTCTTGATGATTTATCAGATTGGAAATATGAAGGAGTAATTTATAAAAAGAATCAAGACCCATCAAATAAAAAAGGCAAAAAAGTTCTCTTTGCTCCAGATGTTGTTCAAGGTCCAGATGGAAATTTCTATCTTTATTACGGCATATACTTTTCAGGATATCTAGGAGTAGCAAAATCTTCAAAACCAAATGGCCCTTTTGAATTTTTAAGTCATGTTAAATATAAAGATGGTGACACCATTGGTTTAAAAAAGAAAGACATATTTCAATTCGACCCAGGCGTTTTAGTTGACGATGATAATCGTATTTATTTATATTCTGGATTTGGTCCAGATAAATACTTTCCTCAAATTAAAAAATCTCAAAAAACTGATGGATGCTATGTCTATGAACTAGATAAAGATATGTTTACTGTATTTAAAGGGCCAATAAAAGTCATGGATAAAAAAGGCTTAGCAAAAGATAAAAGTGTTGGCCACGAATTTTTTGAAGCTTCTTCAATAAGAAAAATTAATGGGAAGTATTATTTAATTTATTCTTCGATTAACGGGCATGAATTATGCTATGCAATATCTTCTTCTCCATTCGGTCCTTTTGAATATAAGGGGACTTTAATCAGCAACGGAGATGTTTATTTGAACGGGCGAAAACTTAAAGATGCACTTTATCCTTTGGGCAATAATCATGGTGGATTAGTAAAAATTCAAGATAAATGGTATATCTTTTATCATAGACATACAAATTATACGAACACTGATCGCCAAGGCATGGCCGAAGAAATTTTTATCGATAATAATGGGCTTTTTAAGCAAGTTGAAAAAACTTCTTGCGGACTTAATGGAGAGCCACTTAAGGGTAAAGGAGTTTATCCTTCTTCGATTTGTTCAACTTTAATTCCTAAAAAAGGTAACGTCTTTTATCCTTTCTTTAAAATATTTAAAAGCAGAAAAACTTATATTACTCAATCAACAAAAGATGAAGAAAAAATCGAATCCCAATATATTAAAAATATAAGAGATGGATGTTTAATCGGATATAAATATTTCGATTTAAGCAATACTACTTCAATTACATTAAATATATCTGGACACGCAAAAGGTAAAATTGGAATTAGTTTTTCAGAAATAGAAAACCCACAATATTTTGTAAATCTAAACATTAATAACAAACGAAATATTGAACAAATAACTATTGAATTTCCACAAAAAGTCTCTAAAACCCCTATATTTTTACATTTTGCATTAAAATCTGGAAAGCTAAATTTTTATAGTTTCGAATTAAAATAAACTTAGATTAACCTATAGAAGGCACAAAAAAAGACTTGAACAATCAAGTCATTTTTTCATTTTAATGGTGCCTTCTGCCGGACTCGGACCAGCCACCTACTGATTACAAATCAGTTGCTCTACCAGATGAGCTAAGAAGGCGCTTATTTGGTGAGCGTTATTGGGATTGGACCAATGACCTTTTCCGTGTGAAGGAAACGCTCTCCCGCTGAGCTAAACGCTCATTTTGCACTAAATTGGTGGGCCTTAATAGACTTGAACTATCGACCTCACCCTTATCAGGGGTGCGCTCTAACCAGCTGAGCTAAAGGCCCATAATTTTTAGTGCTTTAATAATATACAATAAAGAAGGTGATTAAATCAAGAAATTTCTTGATGTTTTGTATTTTCTACTTCTCTCTTTTCTCCATTCCACATGGAGTTAATCTACAAACTGTATTATCTGGGATTGATTCAGTGATAAAAACATTACTGCCAAGGATAACGTTATTACCAATTATTGTTTCCCCGCCAAATATAGAAGCTCCAGAATAAATTGTTACGTTATTTAAAATTGTAGGGTGTCTCTTCTTTCCTTTTAAAGCTTGCCCATCTCTTAAAGACAAAGCGCCAATTGTAACACCTTGATAAAGCTTAACATGGTCTCCAATTTCAGCAGTTTCGCCTATAACAATGCCTGTTCCATGGTCAATAAAGAAATATTTGCCAATCTTTGCTCCGGCATTGATATCAACACCCGTTTTGCCATGAGCATATTCTGATAAAACTCTACTAACAAAAGTTAGACCTCTTTTGTAAAATTCATGAGCAATTCTGTAGACACTAATAGCAACAAAGCCAGGATAAGTTAAAATAATCTCTTTATATGAATTTGCAGCAGGATCTCCATCAAAAATAGCTTCGACATCCAACATAAGCATTTCTTTAATTTGTGGAAGATTATCGTAAATTTCTTCAATCTTATCTTCTTGATTTTTATAATCCTTACCAAAGAATTTCTTTAAATGTTCTTTGCTGTCTTCCAAATATTTTTCAAGTAATTCTTTATCCCGGTTCTCAAAATAGCAATTTAAAAAGAGCGCACATCTTATATTCTTATAAAAACGAGTGATTTCGTTTCGATCACCATAATTTGATTTATCAAATTCATCTTGTTTAAAAGAATCAAATATTTTTTCAACAACTTCTTTTTTCATAAGATTATTATAGCATCTACAAATACTTTAAAAAACAAATATGATTTCAATTTTTTTCATTAAAATTTTAAAAATATTGCGTTTCTGCAGGGTTTTTGAAACCTAATTCATTTAAAATATTAATTTCTTTATTATTAATACGAGCAATAAATACTTTTCCATTTAAATACGCAAGCTCACCATCTAGCTTATAAAAGGCGATTTTATATGCGTGTAAGAATTGATAATGGTAATCAAATTTATTATCAAATTCTTTATTACGTTTAAAATCTCCATACTTTTGATCGCCAATAATAGGATGATTAATATAAGCAAAATGAACGCGTAGTTGATGTGTCCTTCCGGTTATTAAATTAGCTTCAACAAAGGACAAATCTGAAGAATAAGAAATTCGTTTATATTTTGTAATTGCAGATTTTGCACCATTTGCTAAACTCCCTACTTTTACAAATCCTTCATTTTCATCTTTGAGCAAAGGAACATTAATTTCACCATTTTCATCGACTTTTCCACAAGCTAGCAACAAATAAGACTTAGAAACGTTTTCATGAATTTTAAAAACTTCCATCAATGTTTGCGATGTTGATAAATTTTTAGCAAAAACAACTACACCTGATGTATTTCTATCTAATCTATGAACAGGGGAAGGAATAAAGCTTTTCCCATCATTTTTATATTCACCTTTATTATATAAATAAGATAGAACCATATTAGATAATGTGATTCTTTTTTCTGAAATATCCCCATGAATTAAAAGACCCTTAGGTTTATTAATAATTAAGATATTTTTATCTTCATAAATGATGTTGATATTGGTCTTAATATCTTCAATTTTTTTAGGTTTATTAAATTCGGCAATTTGTTCATCGGTGACAAAAATTTTAAGTTCATCTCCTTCAGATAAAATATAATTCTCTTTTACCCAATGATTATTAATTTTTACATCTTTCTTCCTAAACAACTTATATATAAAGCTTAAAGGAGCATCGTTAAGATACTTTCTGACATATTTATCAACTCTTTGGGAAGAGTTTTCTTTTGTTATCTTTATTTGAACCATGACTAAATTTTATCAATATTAAGTGCTATTTTATACAAAATTATGGAAGAACCCTCGCGCTTTTGCTAAAATTATTAGCACGGAGAAATACCCAAGAGGCTGAAGGGGCGGGCTTGGAAAGCTCGTAGGCTGTCAAAGGCGCGAGGGTTCGAACCCCTCTTTCTCCGCCATCATGATTGAATAGACACGTATGTAAAAGTGCGTGTTTTTTCTTATTTTTTGGCATTTTTCGCTATATTTGGTTTATGAATACAACTATTATCAATTTGCAACTAGACACATAAAAACCACGTTAAAAACTGGAGGGACACGAAGTTTAAACTTTTATGGCGCTATTTAACTAAGCTATATGCTTTTATTCATGCTTTTAGCATATTAATTGGAACAATATAAACGCCATCTTTTATTCTAGCGTCTCCGCTCGCCGTAACAATCATTTTAAACGATGGTAACTTTTGATTGTTTTCTAATATCTTTTCTTCAATAGATTTAAGATTAGAGATACCTTCATTAATGAGTTTTTCACCACCTAATTTTATTTCCACAAGAGCATAATCTCCGTTAGAAAGATGAATAACAGTATCGCATTCTAAACCATTACCATCTCTAAAGTGTCTAATCTCACCACCATAATTGGCAATATAAATAGATAATTCTTTAACGACAAAATCTTCAAACATAAAGCCAAACGTCTTTGGATCGTTTAATAAATCATTCGGAGACATGTTCAGCGAATATGTAGCAACTGATGTATCGATAAAATGTCTTGTTGGTGATGTAATTATAACTGTTTTACTTCGGAAATTAGGATTCCATGCTTCAATATCTTTAACAATGTAGAGATCGTTCAAAGCTTCGACGTATTGATCAAATGTTTCTTCATCAAGTTTTCTATCATCATGTCTATTGATATCATCAATTAAAGCAGATTTTCTTGCCTCAGTGGATATATTTCTTGCATAACTTCTAAGAATCATTTTGAACAATTCTGGTTTTTTATTGCGGAATTTTTGATTTTTAGAGTTTTCAAACTCAAACAAAGTAGAACAATAATTCTTAGTTATTTTTAAAGCTTTTTCTCTATCAGTGTTTATTGAAAGAGGCCATCCACCACGACAAATAAAAAACGCTGTATCTAACAAAGTATGTGAATCATTGATGACAAATAATTCTTTTTTTTCATTAAATAATTCTTTAAGAGAAACAAGCCCTTTTGAGTCATTTGATTCATACAAACTCATAGGTCTCATTTTAATAGTCACTATTCTCCCAGAGCCAGAATGATAAATATTGTCTTTTTCAGCCGGAGTAGAACTACCTGTAAAAATGAATTGTCCAAACTTGTTATCTCGATGGTCAATTTCGCTTCTAACACAATTCCATAAGTCAGGAACATTTTGCCATTCATCAATGAGACGTGGGTTATCACCTATTAATATCGCTTCAGGATTTGCTTCAACCATCCTTATTTTTGACAATGTGTCTAATGTATATTTGCTTTTAGCAAAAAGTTCACAAGTTGTCGTCTTACCACAAAACTTTGGTCCTGCTACAACTATAGCGCCAGATGTTTCTAATGCTTCTTTGATTTGCTCTTCTATGTATCTTTTCAAGTATGCCATAAAATCACCTCAACATGATTATAGATAAACATCAGTTGTTGGTCAATATTTTTCCCGGTTTTCTTTTAAATATTTTCCCCCACTTTCTTTTACAATAAAACAGGTCATTTCTTTTAAACAAAAATAGATTTTTATAAAATTCGACCAAAACAACAGTGCAATGCGATTTTAGTCGAAGAAGTATGTGTATCGACAATTGGAGACATCATCGATTGTCAAGACGCGTACGAACGTATATTTAATTCGTTTACCATATTTTAAAATACTGATAAAATTAAATTAATTATGGCTATAGAAAATCGAATTACTAATTTTTTAAACAAAAGAAATGAAATCATCCCAATTTTATTTGGTTTTATGTGCTTGTGCTTAATTTCATCACTTGTAGGTGTTGAATTAAAGGGATTAGCAAACATGGATCACTTCCAAACTTTTAATACTGGGGGAGAAATTGCTGCAATTTTTGCAGGAGTCATGGTTACTCTTTCAATTCTTCCTTCACATAAAAGACAAAGTGGCTACACAAGAGTATTTGTTACATTAATTGCTCTTTTGTGCTTTTTAATGGCTTGTGATCTTGCGGAAGCTCTAGTTGATGGTATTCCAGAATTAGTATGGTTGAATAAAACTTTTGCCACTTTAGTTTGGGCAAATGAAACCGCCACTTTCTTTTTCTTTTTTGTCTACTCTACTCACGTTTTAAAAAGCCAAGGAAAAACAATAGGTATTCTTTATTTTATTGGTGTCCTTGTTTTAATAGCTTTTGTTCTCATCCCTGTTGTTACAGTTAAAAATCCTTTATATTTCACAGTTGATCCAACTACTGGGATTTATGCTCGTAGACAACCTGAATGGCGGATTTCAAGAATCCCTTCAACTTACTCAATTGTCGCTACAACAATCGCCATAATACTTTCTAAAGAAAACGCTAAATCTAAGATTATTATCTCTGTTTTCATGGGATTGCCAATTATTGCTATGGCTTCTGGAGGATATAAAACTGGCGTTGCAATTCAATATATTGCAATGATGATGTCAGTTATTTTGATTTTCGCATTTCTATTTTCTGATAATGAAAAAAACTTATTCTCTACAAATAAAGAACTTGGTCTAGCTACAAACATCCAAAAACATATGCTTCCATCAATATTCCCTGCTTTCCCAGAAAGAAAAGAATTTGATGTTTATGCTTCGATGACTCCTGCTAAAGAGGTCGGCGGCGATTTTTATGATTTCTTCCTTATTGATGAAACTCATCTTGGCTTAGTTATGGCAGATGTCAGCGGAAAAGGCGTTCCTGCTGCTTTATTTATGATGGCTTCAAAAATTATGGTTCAAAACTATGCAATGATGGGAAAATCTCCATCTGAAGTTTTAATGGCTGTTAATAATCAAATTTGTCAAAACAATCAAGATGAAATGTTCGTTACAGTTTGGTTAGGTATTTTAGATCTTAAAACTGGTGTTTTGACTGCCGCTAATGCTGGACATGAAAAACCAATTATTAAAAACCCAGATGGCTCGTTTGAATTATATAAAGATAAACATGGATTTGTTGTTGGTTGGTATAAAAGTGTAAAGTATACCGATTATCAAATCCAACTTCAAAAAGGTAGTAAGATATTCCTTTACACTGATGGCGTTCCAGAAGCATCATCAACTGAAGGTCAATTTACTCGCGAAAAAACAGTTGAAACACTTAATAAATATGCCGATTTAACTCCTGAACAAATTGTTGAAAATCTCAAAAAAGAAATCGATACATTTGTTGGCCAAGCTGATCAATTTGACGATATAACAATGTTATGTTGTCAATATAATGGTAATAATGATTAATAATTATCAATTCAATACCAAAATTGATTTAATTGAGGAAATGATCTCCCCTATTATTTCTGCGCTTGAAGAAATTAATGCTAACCATAAAAAGGTATATCAAATTAACTTAGCACTAGAAGAAATCTTAGCTAACATCGCTAATTATGCATATCCTTCAAAAGAGGGAAAAATATACATCTCATATGAAATTAATAAGGAATTGAATAACTTACGAGTCGTAATTAAAGATGATGGTGAACCATTTAATCCTTTAGAAAAAGAAGACCCAAATTTGGATTTACCTGTTGAAAAAAGAAAAATCGGTGGTTTGGGAATTTATATAGTCAAAAATATGGTTGATGATATAAGATATCAAAGACATAACAATCAAAATATATTGGAATTTGTTAAAAACCTATAGTAGGAGGCTAAAACAATGACAATCAAAGATAGAAAAGAAGGAAATAAACTCATCGTTTCAGTTGATGGCAGAATTGACACTACTACTGCACCAGAACTTAACGATTATTTTGAAGAAAATCTTAAAGATGTTACAGATTTAGAATTAGATTTAGAAAAAGTTGACTATATATCATCAGCAGGACTTAGAACTATACTTTTTGCTCAAAAAGTTATGGAAAAGCAAGGCAAGATGGTTGTCAGTCATGTTTGCAAAGAGGTCATGGAAACCTTCGAACTTACTTGTTTTACAGACTTCTTAACAATTATTTAAACTAAAGATTGCTCGTATCTAAATTTAATTAAATTGATACTTAAATGGGTGTTTTCACTTTGAAGCACTCATTTTTATTTTGTTATAAATACTAATTCTTAAAAACATTAAACTACTAAAAACTACTAATTTAAAAAAATATAGGAGATTTGCAAGGTTTTTCAAACAAAATTAACTATACATGCAAGTAAAAAGGGACTATCATAAGTCCCTAATTTTTATTTATTAATAATATCAATCAATTAAATGTTATAAAGTAAATTTGCAGTTGTTTCAGATCCGCCATAAGCAACATTGTTATGTGAACCAACTTTAAGCTTTAAATTTTTACCCAAAATTCTTTCGCAATGATCATGAATTAAGCCTTGGTTTTCGTAGTTATTTTTTGCGTTAAACTTTTCTGCTTCATCGACAGAATCGAAATAGAATCCAATGAATAAATCTTTATCATCGCCTTCACCTTTTTCAGCGAACAAAGCGCCTTTACAATTTACATCTTCGAAATTAATTCCCGAAATTTTAGCTTTTGCTTCTTCAGCTGTATAATTACTAATTTCATAGCCCTTTGCCTTTAATGTTTTTCCATCAGTATTTGAATCGTATTTTGTCATTCCAAATAATGAACATCCTGATAGTAATAATGCACCGGCAATTGCACTTGCAAAAATCATTTTTCTCATAAATTTACCTCCAATAATTATAAATTATATTACCACAATTTTATTGATAGTTAACAACAGCTTTCTCTTTCTTTTCTAATAACTCATCAAGTAATGGAACTAGCCCCGCCAAGACAAGTTCAGCCAACAAAAGATAGATATGAATCTTAGCGTGATGTTCATCTGGTTCTAATATGAGCAACACAGAAAAGACTATTGTAGTAAGAGACTCAACTCCACTTAAAACTTTTGGAATGACAACCTTCATTTCAACAATTATTTCTTTAATTTCGTAAGCTTCCCTTAATATTGACCAGGTAGCCCAAATTATACAAACAGAATCGTAAGTAACGTTAGATACTAAAAGAACAACTCCTAAGATTATCTCAATTATTGCAAGGTAAAACTTATCTGAATGCAAAATATGTCGATGGCCAAAAATAATTTCAAAGACCACTTCTTCAACCGCATATAATAACATCAGAAACGCAATTATGAATTTAAGATTTTCGACACAAAAAGTTCTAAATATAAAAACAAGAATAGCTAAAATTGTGTAAATTACAACCTTACCTATAAAATAAAATACTCTTGATTTCTTTTCCATAATCATCCTTATTTAATATATGAAAATTTTACTAATATTTATTATTTCAATAAAGCAAAAATAAAATATTTATTAAACGATAAAATTAAATTATTCAAAAAACCCTGCAAAACTCGTATATTTTTACATTTAACTTGAATTTTCATGTTTTCTTATATTGATTTTATATATTGTTTATCTATCAAAATACAAAGAGATATATGCCTACCCACATGAGTATTGCGGCTGCTAAAACAACAAGATGCCAAATAAAATGTGATACAGGTCTATTTTTAAGTGCCGCAAAAGGTATCATTCCTAATGTATATGTTACGCCACCTCCAAGTATCCAAAGAGCCAAATATAAATCGTTTGTAAACCAAGCAGGTAGGAACATCAATCCACTCCAGCCCACAGCAAAATATAAAGTAAAATGTAGCCATCTAATTCTTCCAGGTCCAAAAACTCCAACAAAAGTTACCCCTAGAGCAATTAAAGCCCATTGAATAACAAATAATGTTAAGCCCCATTCGAGTCCCCACATTTTATCTACCATATAAATTAAAAATAATGGGGCAAAGGTTCCGCCTATTTGTAAGTAAATTGATGAATAATCAAATCTTCTAAATATTCTCTTTACGACTGTTCCGCCCTTGAACGCATGATACAAACAAGAGAATAACATTTGTAAAAAGAAACAAGTTCCATAAATAATAGCGGCTGTTAAACTTAATGGCGTTGTTGATTTTAAAATCATTAAAACCAGAAACAAAATGCCTAGAAGCGCTCCAACACCATGAGAAATAGAGTTTCCTATTTCTTCTAAAGTTTTTCTTCTTGGAGCATCATTTAGCATCCTGTGCTTCTTCTTTTTTTCTATTTTTATTCGATATTCTTCAGCTTTTAATGGTTTTCTTAATACCATTCTATCTAATTTATATTGATCTTTAAGGTCTTCTAATTGATTATGCTTCTCGTCGATAATCTTTTCTCTATCTTCAATATATTTTTTCTCTAAATCTCTATATTCTTTTTTCATTTCTTTATAAGTCATAATTAATACCCTAATTTAAAATCATACCACGAAATATTTTTTTGTTTATCAAATTTTCAATATAAAAGCCATAGCATTTGCTATGGCCTGACTAGAGATCAAATTTAATTATTTAGATTCTTCTTGTGCACTAGTGCTAGAAAAATCTAATACAACTTTTTGTTTATTCTCTTCTTGTTCTCTCATAGCTTTTAAACGTTGTTCACGTCTAGATGTTCTTTCTTTTTCTCTATCATCATCTTTACTAGAAAAAGATAAGGATAAAGCAACAATTAAAGCTCCAAGAACAAGTGTAATGACTCCAAACCATGTGAATCCAATTCCACCAAGTGAAGTTTTCATCGAACTATTTGGTGCTGTCAAAATTGAGTTATTAATTCCGGCGTAGTCATCAATCAACCCTAAAACAAGGAAAGTTAAAGCATTAAGAGCAATTAATGCTCCCAAAATGAACCAAATAAATTGTTTAACAGTAAATGGTCCAATTTTCTTTTCTTCTTTATTTTGCTTAAAATCAGCCATTATAAATCCTTTATATATTAAGCAGCTTTATCTTCAGCTTGTTGTTGTTGAGCTTGTTGATTCTTTTGTGTGTCAGCAATTAATTCTTGTAATAATGGTGTGTAATTTTCTCTCCATCCTGCTTCAGAATCTTTAACTAATTCACTAATCTTAACATTTGCATCGTTAAAGACATCAGCAAATGTCTTTCTTGCTGGAAGGTCTCTTCTACCATTCATCATTTCAACTTCTGCAAAAACTGCATCAAGTGCTGTTGTATAAACATTGTCTTTACATGTAGCATTTGCTCTAACAGTATTTAAAGCTTTGACTAAGGTATTTAAGTCGTTTTGAATGAAGTTTGATTGAGGAGTTGGTTGACCTTGTGATTCTCTCATGACTTTATTGAATTCTTCAAATTGTCTAACTAATTCACCTTGTAATGATAATAAAGCAACTGCTCTATAGAATCTTTCATCAGCTTGGACTAATTTTTCAACTCTTTCTTCAAGTTGATTATTTTGTCTTGCAAAACTGACGTGTAAATTAATGATTGAATTTAATTCTTCGTGTAGAGGAATGACGTTTTCAAAAATTTTGACGCTTTGTGCATGATCGACTCTTAAAGTATTGTCAGCAGCTTTTTTAATAACTGTTGAATTGTCGCTATAGAAATCTTCACCGAATTGTTCTAATTTCTTTCTGAGTTCATCAGCTTTTTCGCCGTTTTGATCTAAGAAAACTTTTAAAGGTGTGTTAAGTTTTGGTTCGTTAACAATACCATTTCTCTTATAATCATAAAAATTTACTTCATAGCTATCCTTAGGAATTGTGTATTCCAATGTGTCTCTAACTAATGAATTGTAATAAACAAGTGATACTATGACTCTACTAATTGTTTCCATATTTAATCTCCTAACTTTAATATCATACTATTTTTCGAAAATATATCTAGATAAATCTTCAAATTTATCTATGGTATATTTTGCGTATTTACTGACTGTTCTTGGACTGTGTCCCATGCAGAAACTATTCTCATGAAATTCCTTAAACATAGAAATATCGTTTCCGCTATCTCCAACAACATAAAGATCTTTTTCTGACCATCCTTGTTGTTCGAGCAAAAATTTAAGTGATACGTTCTTTGAGCAACCTTTTGGAGTGATTTCAACAACGTTTCCACTCCAATTTGCTTCAAAATTGCCATCTGAACTTCTCAAAATTTTTGTAACTTTACTTGCAAGATCTCTTTTACGTTTACCTAAACCAAAGAAAAGCATAAATTTATAGATCTTCCCATTTCTAAGTTGGTCATAAAAAAGATCCTCGCCAACATGCAAATCTTCGGCATAAATTTTTTGACTTCTATAATACCAAATGTAAATTTGTCTAACTAATTTAGATTTTGATCTTAAATGAACAAAAAGACCCTTATCACTCATGAGAAATACGCCTGGATTTTTGTAATCGTCAGCAATTTCTTGAATAAGGCCTTCAGCTTCCTTGTTGTTTAAAGTGTTTTCGAAAATAATGTTTTTTCCATTATAAACACATGCCCCATTATAAGAAACAGCAGCTGTCTCTCTACCGATTTTCTTAATAACTTTTTGGCAATACTTAAAGCTTCTTCCGGAAATCAAAACTAATTTTCCACCATTATCAATAAAAGATTGAAGGAAAAATAAGTTTGGTTTGTAAATCATTTCTTTCTTATCTTTTGGATAAAAAAGAGTTCCATCTAAATCAGTTGCAATAATCTTACTCATAAATTTATATAATAAATTATATTTATTATGCTTCAAAAATTCAATAATACAATTCTGCATAATATTCTATTTTGAATTTTACAAAAATATTTGAGTTTTGCAGGGTTTTTTGCAAAAAGAAAGAGCGCTTAATTGCGCTCCTCTTTTATTTACATTATTAATTACTTAATATCGATTTCAGTATCGGCTTGAATTAAACCATAGCCGCCATCTTCTCTTTTATAAACAACGGACATTTTTTCATCATCTGTATCAAGGTAAAGATAGAAGTTGTGACCAATGGATTCCATTTCAATAATTGCGTTCTCCATAGTGATTGGTTTGACTTTAACTGTCTTTGTTCTAACTGTAGTTGCCTTCTCTTCTTCTTGCTTTTCTTCTTGGATTGCTTCGAAAATTAATGATTTACCAATGCCTTCGTGCTCATAACGTCTCTTAAGTTGAGTTTTAAGTTTTCTTAATTGCCCTGTCAATTTATCAACTGCTAAATCAACTGCTGCATATAAATCTTTATTCTTAACTTCTGCTCTAAAAGTTGTATCTTTAGAGAAAATTGTTACTTCCACCTTAGCTTCATCGCTCCCTTTGTAGAATCTAAAAACAACTCTACATAGAACTTCTTCACTTTGACGGAAATATTTGTCAAGTTTCGAAAGTTTTTTGGTAATAGCAGAATTAATTGAATCAGTTACTTCAATGTTTCTACCAACAATTTGATATTTCATATTGTTTGCCTCCTTTTTCTTTCTACTATAATTATAAACTGAATTTAATATTTCATGTATGAAATTAGAGACATTTTTTAATTTCTTCTACTTTATCAAGTTTTTCCCAAGGTAAATCTAAATCTGGTCGTCCAAAATGACCATATCTTGCTGTATCTTCATACTTAAATGATGGCTCTCTTAATTTGAAAGCATGAATTATTGCTCCTGGTCTAGCATCAAATACTTTATTAATAATTTCCAAAATCTTTTCGTCGCTATAATGACTCGTTTTAAATGTTGAGATTGAGATTGATAATGGATAGCTCTTACCAATAGCATAAGAAAGTTGTATTTCTAATCTATCAGCAACTCCGGCTGCAACTAAATTTTTGGCCATATAACGAGCATAATAGGCTGCACTTCTATCAACTTTTGATGGATCTTTTCCGCTAAAAGCTCCGCCTCCATGTCTTGAAGAGCCGCCATAAGTATCGACTATTATCTTTCTTCCGGTCAAACCTGTATCGCCTTTTGGTCCGCCAATAACAAATCTTCCTGTTGGATTAATTAACACTTCAAAATCAGTATTTAAATGGAATGAAGCAGCAACAGGTTTCATTATTTTTTCTTTAATAAAGTTCTTAAACTCCTTTTCATCTATATCTTCATCATGTTGAACACTCATCAAAATAGTTTTGATTCTTGGTTCTTCATCGGTGTAATCAATAGTGACTTGAGATTTCATATCTGGTCTTGCGCCTTTAAATTCTCCAGATTTTCTTAATTGAGTAGCAACACGAACAAGTTTATGAGCAATACAAATAGGTAAAGGCATATATCCTTCACTTTCATTTGAAGCGTAACCGAACATAATTCCTTGATCACCAGCGCCAATTTTTAAATAATTCTTATTTTTAACGCCTCTTCTAATATCGTGACTTTGTGTATGGATAAGATTCTTAATTTTTACGGTCTTATAATTGAAACCATATTCATCTTTATCATAACCAATATCTTTAATGACTCTTCTCGCAATTTCTTTATAATCAATTTTTGCTGATGTTTTTACTTCTCCACCAATTAATAAAAAGTTTTCAGTCGCATAACATTCACATGCAACAAATGCATCTTTATCCTCTTTTAAAACAGCATCTAAAATCGCATCACTAATTTGGTCACAAATTTTATCAGGATGGCCTTCTGAAACAGATTCACTTGTAAATAAAATTCTTTCTTCGCTCATAAAATTACCTCGTATATAAATAAAAGACTCCCCACATTATGGAAAGTCTATAACATCAATACTTTCTCTTATCGTTCAAGGTGTGGGCACCTTGCTGTTAAGAAGCACTTACTACTATGTAGAGTTGCTATCACGATTTTTCACTTAACTTTTCGTGAATTCTTGATAAGTGAATATAGTCTAAGATTTTTGCTTTATAAATGCAAGTAATTCGAAAATATAATTATAAAGATTTATTATGTTTTACTGGAATACTATGCTAAAAACCATGCAAAACTCCATTATTTATAAAAAATATCATAAAATCAGTATAAAAATTGATAAAATATTTTCTCTATTTTCCAATTTCATTTATTAGTAATTGAATGTAAAATAAGTTTATGAAAATTAATATTTACCCAATATATTCACCTCTTCACAATGAAGAATTTATGAAAAAGCAAACTAATGAATTATTAAGTTATCTTTCATCAGGTAATAAACATGAATTTACTCTAAGTTCGATCGATGATTTATACAATGCAGATTTATCTTTAATACTTGTTGAAAGCGGCGGCAGCGAACACTATTTCAAACAAATTGAATCTGAATTAAAAGAACCAATTTATCTATTAACTTTTGGAAATAACAACTCACTTGCTGCTAGTTTAGAAATTTTGACTTATATTCAAAATAAGAAAATGAAGGGCGAAATATTACATGGTAGTAATAAATATATAAAAGAAAGAGTGCTTTCTCTTTTGGAGAATAAACATGCTTAGACTTGGTGTTATTGGTCACCCTTCTGATTGGCTTATTGCTAGTGATGTAAAATATTCTGAAGCAAAAGCGATTTTTGACATGAATTTAATCGATATTGATATCGAAGAGCTCATAAATCAAATTAACAAAACAAAAGAAGATTTAGATCCGTCTAAATTTAACGAAAAATACGATTATAATGAACTAAATGAAGCATATAAAATTTATCTTGCTATCAAAAAAATAGCTAAAGATTATATCTTAGATGGTCTTACTATTAGATGTTTTGATCTTTTAGATACAGTAAAGAGCACATCATGTTTAGCGTTTGCATTACTTAACAGCGAAGGCATTATCGCAGCTTGTGAAGGTGATATTCCCGCATTAATTTCAATGATGCTAGTTAAAAAATTTACTGGCCTTTCCTCGTTTCAGGCTAATCCATCAAAGATTGATATCGAAAAGAATGAAATAATATTTGCTCATTGTACTTTACCATTTGATATGTGCACATCTTTTAAATTTGATTCACATTATGAAAGTGGAATTGGGGTCGGCATCAAAGGTGAATTAAAATGTGGTAACGTTTATATATTTAGAATTTCAAACGACTTATCAAGATATGTTTTATTAAAAGGAACGATTGATGAAAACCTCAATTTGCCAAACCTTTGTAGAACACAAATCAGAATTAAACTCGACAAAACTAATAAAGTTAATTATTTCTTAACTAAACCTTTAGGCAATCATCATTTGATATTTTATGGAGAAAATATTGAGGAATTGCGAGGTTTTTTAAAGAAATCAGGCTTAAAAGAAATAAAATAGAACTCTCGCGAGTCCTATTTTTTCATATTAAGAATTTCTTCTATTCCTATTGCTAGTTGATCAGGGCAACTTGTTCCTCTTCCTCTGCAATCAGTATGAATTAATATATCATGTACTTCTTGGAGACTTCTTCCTTTAGAAAGCTTTGCTACGCCTTGAGTGTTTCCGGGACACCCGCCAAAGAATTCAACTTCTTCAATAATTTGGTTTTCATCATCGTAAACAATCCTAACTGCTCTTGAACAAGTACCACTACAAATATGTGTATAAGTTTGTTGCATTAGAATTTAACAATTTCTCCGTAAACTTCACCAAATGCGTTAGCGGCATTACATTCATCAGTATCGATGTGCATTGCTAATGCATATGATGGACTAACTCTAACGACTGTATCGCCAAAAATTACATCTCTTCCGTTACCAGAAGCTACTTTAACAGCAACAATTTGACCATTTTCAACACCGAATTCTTTTGCATCTTCTGGAGTCATGTGGATGTGACGTTTTGCAATAATGCATCCTTCTTGAAGTTCGATTGAATTTCCGTTTTCTGGATTAATAATTGTAATAGGTGCGCTTCCTTTAATATCTCCACTTTCTCTAACTGGAGCCTTAACACCTAATTGTCTTGCTTCTGTTGCACTTATTTCGACTTGACAATCTTTTCTTACTGGTCCAAGAATTGATGCTGAAAGTTCACCTTTTGGTCCTCTAATAATCAATTTTGTATTAGAAGCATATTGACCAGGTTGTGAAAGCATCTTCTTTACTGATAATTCAAATCCTTTACCACAAAGAGTTTCTAATGCTTCTTGAGTGACGTGAATATGTCTTGCGCTTGTTTCAACTATAAATTTTCCCATTTTTAATACCTCTTTATTAACTTAATAATATTATCATTTTGAATTAAGAAAATGAAATAGTTTACTTAATAAGTAAAAAAAATTAAAATTAACTAAGTAGAATTATGGAAAACGTTAAGCTTACTATTGAAGAGATTATTACTCTCATTAAACAAAGAGATTTCACTAAAATTAGGGAAATTTTTGAAGAGTATCCAAATATTGATATTGCTGATGCTTTAAACGAATTAGACGTTGAAGATGGCGATGAATTCAAATATATTGTATATCTTTTCAAAGTTGTTAAACCTTCTTATACTAGTGAAGTTTTTAGCGAGCTTGATGACGAACATAAAGAAGCTTTAATTAAAATCTTTACTGATAAAGAAATCGCAACAATTTTTGAAGACATCAATAACGACGATATTGCTGACTTCCTTGAAGAATTACCAGCGAACTTGATTCAAAGAGTTTTAAAAAACATCAACGCAGAAGATAGAAAACAAGTTAATAGACTTTTAGGTTATAAAGAAGATTCAGCTGGATCAATCATGACAACTGAGTACTTAACCTTGCTCGATACTGACACAGTTGATCACGCATTAAAAATCATTAGAACAACAGGTAAAAGCGCTGAAACGATTTATACACTTTTTGTTAGAAACATGAAGTGGGATCTTGTTGGTGTTTTAAATTTAGACGATTTAATCTTTGCTAAAGATGAAGAGAAATTAATCGACGTATGCGAAACAAATTATCAAACAGTTAATGTCAACACCGACCAAGAAGAAGTCGCTCAACTATTTAAACGTTACGACTTAAACGCAATTGCTGTTGTTAATGAAGACAATAAATTAACTGGCATTATTACAATTGACGATATTATCGATGTTATCGAACAAGAAACAACCGAAGATATCGAAGCTATGGCGCAAGTTACTCCTTTGGAAAACGCTTATACAGATACTCCAATTTTAAAACTTGTTTTAAAGTGTATTCCTTGGTTAATCGTTCTTCTTGTTGTTAGTATTGGTGCGATAGCCCTTCAAAACCAATTCCAGCCAATCGTTGCAATATTAACTGTTGTTTCAATATTCTTAACTCTTATTTGCGATACTGGTGGTAATTCTGGATCACAATCATCAACATTAATGATAAGAGGATTGTCGACTGGCGATTTTACCTTAAAAGATTATTGGCGAATTGTTGGTAAAGAAACTTTGGCCGCAATCTTTATTGGTCTTATTGTTGGTGGCTTTGCCTTCAGTTGGATAATGTTCTTGTTTGCCGTCCATATCGTTGAAATTCCTCCAGATAATCCACAAGGAATATCAACAGGTGTCTCGACTTGGTTAATTCTTAGTACAATCGTCGCAATTACTATATTTTTAACAATTGTAATTTCAAAATTTATTGGTGCTTCGCTTCCATTTATTCTTACAAAAATGAAAATGGACCCAGCTGTTATAGCTAGCCCACTTATCTCTACAATTAGTGATTTAGTTTCATTAGGTCTATATTTTGGACTCTTATATATCTTCCTTGCAACTGGTGCATTCGGCATACCAAATCCATTCTAATTTCATCGACGGCATAATTGTAACTTAAAAAACTAAATTCCGTTTTTAGAATTAAAATTTTGTCTGAAAGATTAAATTCTATTTAATGGAGTTTTTCTTTATGTAAATAGGAATTTAGTATTTCAAACTCTTGCAAAGTAATAAAAATAGCGATAAAA
>JAFUEZ010000019.1 GCA_017470115.1 Bacilli bacterium
GCAATGAAACTTGCAAGAGAATTGCATAAAGCACCAAGAGAAATTTCTGAATCACACAAAGCTAATCTTTTAAAAAATTAATTAATCTCAAATGTTGAAAGTGCTGGTCCTGTTGTTATTAATTTCTTAGTTAAGAAAGACTCAATTACTGAAATTATAAAGAAAATTATTACTTCAAAAGAAAACTATGGTAGAAATGACTTTGGAAAGAAAGAAAAAGTTATGGTTGAATATGTCTCTGCTAATCCAACTGGAGACTTACATTTAGGTCACGCAAGAGGTGCCGCATATGGCGATACTTTGACAAGAGTCTTATCATATTGCGGATATGATGTTTTACGTGAATATTATGTCAATGATGCAGGACACCAAATTGCTGTTTTAGGTGAATCATTATATGAAAGATATAAACAAGCACTTGGTTTAGAATTTGATTTAGAAAAAATTGGTTACCAAGGGAAAGATGTTATTAAACTTGCTGAAAAAATCGCTAAGAAAGATGGTAATAAATGGTTAAACGATGATTCTGAAGAAAGATTTGATTATTTTAGAAAAATTGGAAGAGATCTCGAACTTGATAAAATTAAGGTCGATTTAAAACTTTATAGATTGGAATTTGATCATTATCAATCAGAACTTGATCTTTATAAATCAGGAAAAGTTGAAAATGTAATCAAAGAACTCAAAATTTCAAATTACACATATGAAAAAGATGGTGCTCTTTGGTTAAGAACAACAGATTTTGGTGATGATAAAGATAGAGTTTTAATTAAAAGCGATGGAAGTTTAACATATTTCACACCTGATATTGCTTATCATAAAGATAAATTTGATAGAGGTTATAAGCATTTAATAAATCTTTTTGGTGCTGATCATCATGGTTATATTGCTAGATTAAAAGCTGCAATGAAGATTTTAGGTTATGATCCTGATGAATTAGAAATCAAAATAGTCCAAATGGTTAGACTTATGGCAAATGGCGAAGAAATGAAAATGTCTAAACGTACAGGAAATGCGATTACAATCCGTGAACTTTGCGAAGATGTTGGAGTAGATGTTGCTCGTTATTTCTATATTTCTAAACCAATTATTTCTCAACTTGATTTTGATTTAGATTTAGCACGCAAACAATCCAATGAAAATCCTGTTTATTATATTCAATATGCCTACGCTAGAATTAATTCGATTTTGAATAAACAAAGCGATTATGAAGTTAAAGATTCTTATCCTTTATTAAAAGAAGAAAAAGAAATTTCCATACTTAAACATTTAGGTGAATTTGAAGGAGTTTTACTTGATATTTGTAAGATTAAAGAAGTGAACATTCTTTGCAATTATGCTTATAAACTTGCTCAACTTTTCCATTCTTTCTATAACGATTTTAAAGTTATTGATCCTGAAAATATTGAATTAACTCGTGAAAGATTAGCACTTGTAAAAGCGACAGGAATTGTACTTAAAAACGTTTTAAATTTACTTGGAATCGAAGCTAAAGATTCAATGTAAAAAACAATCAAAAAATCATTGAAAAAATTCATGAGAAAAACACATGAAAATTAGAGCAAAAAATTGCTCTTTTTTTCTTATATTTTTTTGTAATCTTTTTTATTTTGTAAAATATGAAAAATTTGCGACAACAATCGAATTAATTTAAATTTCAAAATTCTTCAAAAATTAAGTTGAAATTAACATTTAAAAAAATGACCAAAATTTTTATTGTTTTTTTCTTGAAAATTCTTTATTCTTTTTTTCGTATATTTTTACACGATTTTTGAAAGAACTTTACTTTCAATTTTATAGGAGTTTCTAAATGGAAAATAACTACATTATTGATCTCAAAAACGTAAGTAAAATCTTCGATGATGAAACAATTGCTGTTGATGATTTCAATCTTTACGTCCGAAAGGGTGAGTTTGTCACTTTCTTGGGACCATCAGGCTGTGGAAAATCAACCACTTTAAGAATGATTGCTGGTTTTGAATTTCCATCAAAAGGTTCAATCCTTTTAAACGGTAAAGACATTTCGAATGTGCCACCAAACAAAAGACCAATTAATATGGTTTTTCAACGTTACGCCTTATTCCCACACTTAGATGTTTATGAGAATATTGCATTTGGTTTAAGACTTAAACGTATTCCTGTTTTAAAAACTGATAAACAAGGAAATAAAGTTCTTGAAATCGATAAAAAGAAAATTAAAGAATTAAAAAGCGAATATAAATTAATTCAAAGAAATAAACATCTTGATGAGGCTGAAAAAAGCGAGAAATTAAACGGTTTACAATCTCAAATCGATTATTTAAAAGCTAATCCTGTTGAAAGCTACAATTATGTTAAACTTTCTGAAAAAGAGATTGATAATAAAGTTGCTCGTGCTTTAAAAATTGTTGACCTTGAAGCTCTTGAAGATAGAGATATTTCAACTCTTTCTGGTGGTCAACAACAACGTGTTGCTATTGCTAGAGCTATTGTTAACGAGCCAGAAATCTTACTTTTAGATGAACCACTTGGTGCACTAGATTTAAAAATGAGAAAAGAGATGCAAATCGAACTTAAAGAAATGCATAAAAAACTTGGCATTACTTTTATTTATGTTACTCACGACCAAGAAGAAGCACTCACAATGTCAGATACTATTGTTATTATGAAAGATGGTGTCATTCAACAAATTGGTACACCAAAGAAAATCTATGATGAACCAAAGAATGCTTTTGTTGCTGACTTTATTGGCGAATCAAATATTTATAACGGAACAATTGTTGGAGATAAGAAGGTTAGATTCTTAGATCATAATTTCGATTGTGAAGATGAGTTCCAACTCAATGAGAAAGTTGATGTTGTCGTAAGACCTGAAGATGTCATTATTTCTGAAAAAGGTGGAATGATTGAAGGCGTTATTGATAATAAGATTTTTAAAGGTGTTAATTATCAATATGTCATCATGATTGGAAAGAATGAATTACTCTTAAAGTCAACAAAAGATTATGAAGTTGGCACAAAAGTCGGACTTAATATTGAACCAGATGGCATCCACATCATGAAGAAAGACTTCTTAGTCAATATTTATACAGATGCTTGGATTGATAAAAATAATCATGTCATGATTGATGATTCTCCATTTGATTGTGATGTTACTCAACTTTTAGCTGGATCAACTCTTGATGAAGAAGGCTACTTAGTTAGTGCTGATAAAGCTCATAAATATGATTTAAAAGATGCTGATGTTGTTGCTGAAATCGCAAAAGATAAAATCGAAATTATTGATGATATCGAAAGTGAAGAAGCACAAATTGTTGGCTCAATTGTTGACTCAATTTATATTGGTGATCACTATAGATACATTGTTAGAACAGAAAACGAAGAGGATTTCGTTTTAGATTCTCAATATTCGTATAACTTAGATGATAAAGTTGGACTTAAAGTAAATAAGGAAGACATTAAACTTCGACTCAAAAAAGAGGTAAGTGTCTATGAAATTTAGATTTCAAAGAAAGTTTCTTTGCATCCCTTATTGGCTTTTCTTGGTTCTATTTGTTGTAGTTCCTATTTTCTTTATTGTTTTTTATGCATTTACTGATGGTAGTGGACACTTTACATGGGATGCAGTAGTAGAGTTTTTTACAACAAATAATAAATTAAATGTTTTAGTTCAATCTTTACTCTTCTCAACGTTAAACACGATTTTGTGTTTAGCAATTGGGTATCCAATCTCATATTTACTTGCAAATAAAAAATATAATACAAAATATGTTTTAGTTCTTTTATTTGTCATGCCAATGTGGATTAACTTCGTTTTAAGAACTGGTGCTACTCGTGATGTTCTCTCTTGGCTAGGAATCAATGGTGGTACTCATCCTTATGTAGCAACAATGATTGGTTTAGTTTATAACTATTTACCATTCGTTATTCTTCCTTTATATACAACCATGTTAAAACTTGATCAATCTCAAATTGAAGCTGCAAGTGATTTAGGTTGTAATAGAATTCAAGTTTTTACAAAAAGCATTATTCCTCAATCAATACCAGGAATTGTCTCTGCTGCTCAAATGGTTTTCATGCCAACAATGTCAAGTTATGTCATTCCTGAAACATTATCTGAGGGAAAAATTGTTTTATTTGGTAATTCAATTTATTTAGGTTTTGCAAATAACCAATGGAATTCAAGCTCATTTATGGCAATTATTATGCTTATAATCATTGGTATTTCAATGCTTGCAACTCGTAATTTTTCTGAAAAAGATTCAGGGAAAGGAGGTACAGCATGGTAAAGAAAATATTTGCTTATTCCTACATTTATTTCATTCTTCTTTTAATGTATGTTCCAATTTTTGTTTTAATCGTTTTCTCATTTACTAACGCAACTTATATTGGAACATGGAACGGTTTCTCATTTGATTTATATGGAAAATTATTCCAATCAGAAGAAATCATGATTGCTTTAGGAAATACGGTAATCATCGCAATTATTAGTGCTTTTGTTTCAACTGTCTTAGGTACACTTGGAGCAATTGGTGGCTTCTATAGTAAGAAAAAGAGTAGAGCAGCTTTAGAAACTATTAACCAAATTCCAGTTGTTAATGCTGAAATTGTTATGGCTCTTTCTCTTGTTGTTATGTTCGTTTTTGTTGGTAATGTTATTTTTAGAGGAGCAAATTTATTTAGCTTCTGGACATTGCTTGCTGGTCATGTTGTTTTAAGCGCTCCATTTGTTTATTTAAACGTTAAACCTAAATTACAACAAATGGATCCATCACTTTACGAAGCAGCACTTGACTTAGGTTGCTCTCCAAGTAGAGCCTTACGTCAAGCTGTTTTACCAGAAATTATTCCTGGAGTTATTAGTGGATTCATGCTTGCAGTAACTCTTTCACTTGATGACTTTATTATTACAGCTTTCACAAGAGGTTCTGGTTTACTTTCAGGAGAAGGAAACATTGAAACATTATCAACACTTGTTCAAGCAAAAATTAAAAAAGGTCCAATTCCAGCCGAAATGAGACCTTTGACAACTATTATCTTTATCATCGTTTTACTTGTTGTCTTATTTATTTCGCTAAATAGAAACAAGAACGTCAGCAGAGGTGCTTTAAGACGTAAGAAATTAAGAGAGAGGGCCTAAAAATGAAAAAAATATTTGCAAATAGAGCAGTTTTAGGTGTTGCTCTTATCTCATTGCTTTCTCCAATTATCTCTTCTTGCTCAGAAGAAAGTGATGTTGGAAATACAATTTACATCCATGTTTTAAACGCTGAAGATTATATGGATGATGAACTTCTTACAGGTTTTGAAGAAGAAGTTTATGAAAATGATCATAAACGTGTCAAGGTTATTTATGAAACATATGACACAAATGAAACCATGTATAACACTTTAAAAACAGGTAAACAAACTTATGACTTACTTTGCTGCAGTGACTATATGATTCAACGTCTTGCACGTGAGGAACTTATTGGTTCATTTGCTCCATTTATGGATGATGGATCTTTATCAAATTACACAGATTATGTTTCACCATTTTTAGCTGATTATTCAGGTAACGAAGCAGGAAAATTAAATCAAATTGCTGTTCAAATTCCTAACGGAACAGATACTGATGGAAACGTAATTTATGATGAGACACATAATTTAAGTGAATATGCTGTTGGTTATATGTGGGGTACATTAGGTATTCTTTATAATCCAGAATTAATCGTTGAGAAAAACGGAAAAATATTTAAATCAAAAGAAGAATATAAGGACTTAAGTGACGAAGAACTCCAAGAAGCAATTGTTGAAGATTTTTCATCTTTAGATGGCTATTCTTATCTTTGGGAAGAAGAATTTAAAGGTACTCAATCAATTAAAGACTCAATGAGAGATACTTATGCTGTTGGTATTTTTGAAGTTTATAAAGATCAATTTAATAAAGAATCAACCTCATATATTTCTGATTATGATGCTAGAAATGAATTATTTAATAGTTGTGATGATGCAACAATTAAAAAAGTTCAAGATGTTTTGATTGATTTAAAGGATAATATATTTGGCTTTGAAGTCGATAGTGGAAAAGACGATATCGTTACTAAAAAAATTGGTGTCAATATTGCTTGGAGTGGTGATGCAACAAACTCAATTGGAAGAGGATATTACGCTGATGATGATTGGGAAGAAGTTAGAGAAGAAGATGATCAAGTTGTTCTTTATTACACAATTCCTCAACTTGGAGCTAATATTTGGTTTGATGCTTGGGCTCAACCTTTAAGAGATGCTGAATATTACGATTCTGATGAATGTAAATACACCATTGAATTCTTAAATTATCTTAATGATCCATGGAATGCAATGGATAACATGTCATATAACGGATATACAACTTTTGTTGGAAGCACATTTGATGATGATGAAGTCTTAAATTATATACTTTATTCATATGATTTAACTGATGAAGAGGATCCTGTAGGAACTGCAGAACTTGATGAATATGATTTAAGTTATTATTTCGATTTTGTCGATGATGATGGAAATCCTTTAACAGAACTTAGCGTTACTGTTCGTGACCCATTTGCAGAAACTGAAGAAGAAGGATTAGAAGCAGATGGAAGAGAATTTACATTTACTGATGAAAACGGTGATGGGAAACTCGATATAAAGATTAAAACTGACCTTTCAAGTTATGAAGGGAGAAGTTTAATTGCTCAATATCCATGTACATCTGATATTGAAAATCTTTATGTTATGAGAGATTTTGGATCTCAAAACGATAAAATTGTCTCAATGTGGGAAAATGTTAAAGTTAACCCTTTACCTGTTTGGGTAGTTGTTGTACTTGTAACATTTATTGTTGGTGTGTTAGGTTATCTTGCAAGCTTTAATGCAATTAAACGCTATAAAGTTAAAAAGAGAAAAGCCTTAAGAAATCAACAACAATAGAATAAATAGAAAAATAGGTGCAAGAAATTAAAAATTCTTGCACTTATTACCTATTTAATGATATAGTTAAAAACGCGCAATTGAATGCTTCCTTAGCCAAGTTGGTAAGGCAATTGACTGCAACTCAATGATCAGTGGTTCGAGTCCGCTAGGAAGCTCCAATTTCCTTATTTAATTTAATTTCAATTGTGCTATAATATTAAAACGTTCGGGGCGTAGCGTAGCTTGGTATCGCGTCTGCTTTGGGAGCAGAAGGTCGCAGGTTCAAATCCTGTCGCCCCGACCAGATTCAATTATTTGCAACCTATTATAGGTTGTTTTTTATTAGAATAAGTTTCAAAATTACAAAATGAAATGTAAAAATTAGAATTAATATCTTTGAAAAACCTTGCAAATCTTACTTGTTTTTAACTAATTGTCATTTCATCCAGACTATAATGTAATTTTCAGGCGTTTTATAATTTCGGATTTTTATCGCAAAAAATTGAACTGTTGCAACTATTAAATATTAAATTATGTCTATATAAAATATAATAAGATAGTCACAAGTGAAGGAGTTATATTATGAAGAATATTATCTTAGCTGTTATTCTTGGTCTAACTATTGCTGCATGTCCTCTTTTATATTTCTTAGTAGGGCCTCAATTAACAGAGGAGCAATTAAGAATTGGGCTAGTATTACTTTATATTGTTGGTGGTAGTTTCTTATATTGTTTTGTTGTTGGCGAACTTACAAGAAATAACAGTCAAATGGATAAATTATGGTCTATTTTGCCTATTGCTTATACATGGGTTATTGCTGGAATGGGTGGAATGACACCAAGATTAATAATTATGGCAATTCTTGCGACTTTATGGGGAGTAAGATTGACATTTAATTTTGGAAGAAAAGGTGCATATAAAATAAAATTCTGGGAAGGAGAAGAAGATTATAGATGGGTTTATTTAAGATCCCAAAAAATATTCCAACCAAGATGGAAATGGATGTTATTTAATTTCTTCTTTATTTCTTTATATCAAAATTTAATAGTTTTATTAATTACTATTCCTGCATTAGCTAGTGTTGGGTCTGAAGCAGAACTTAATTGGCTAGATTTTCTTGCAATTGGTTTATTTGTTGGCTCTCTTTTACTTGAAACAATTGCCGATGAACAACAAAATAAGTTTCAAACCGCAAAACGGAAAATGATTAAGGAAGGTAAAAAACTTGAAGAATTACCTGATCCATATAATAAAGGATTTAATACATTAGGATTATGGAATCATTCAAGACACCCTAATTATTTAGGCGAGCAAATGGTTTGGATTTCTTTTTATGTTTTCTCTATGGCAGCAGGAGTTGGTTATTTTAACTGGACTGCAATTGGTGCTTTACTACTGGTAATCTTATTCTTAGGTAGTTCAACATTTGGTGAAGGAATTAGCGGTTCTAAATATCCTGAATACGCTGAATACAAAAAGAAAGTTTCAAGATATATTCCTTGGATACCTTATAGAAAGAAAAACCCTGCAAAACCTTAATAATTTTATAGATTTATTGATAAAATAAAAATACTAGAAAACTACTAGTAGTTTTTTAGTAGTTAAATTGAAGATATTCGATTACAAAATAGTACAAAAAAATAAAATTTAATATTTATTTTTCTTTTCTTTTGAAAAGAAAGTTTTATAATTTTCATTTGTTATGAGAAAATCGATTTTTATTAACAACATGGATATGGAACACGGTAATTTATTTCTTAAATTAATCGTTTTTGCTGTACCAATAATGTTGACAACAGTTTTACAACTTTTATATTCCACAATCGATTTGATTTCAGTTCAATTTTGGGGTGGTGGCGACACTTCAATGGGCTCTATTGCAGCTAATGGGGCTCTCATAAATCTTATAATTATTGTATTTGCTAATTTATCTTTAGGTGCAAATGTTGCCATTGCAAACGCTAGAGGAGCTAACAATAAGCAAAGAGCTTCAAATATTTTGCACACATCACTTGTAATTGCTTTGCTTTCAGGCATTTTTGTTGGTGTGCTTGGCTATTTCTTTAGCGATAATCTTTTAAGATTAATGGGAACTGAACCAGCATATTTAGATTTAGCTACAACATATTTAAAGATTTATTTTGTTGGCGTTCCATTTTTAATGATCTATAACTATTCCGCTCAAATAATGAGAGCAATGGGAGATTCTAAAACACCATTTATTATTTTGGCTATTTCAGGTGTCATTAATGTCGTATTTGATTTTGTTTTTGTTTATTTCTTTGGATTAGATGTTGCTGGAGTTGCTTGGGCAACGGTTATATCTGAATTTGTTTCTTCTGTGTTATCTGGTTTCGCTTTAAGATATTCCAAAAATGCATATTTAAGATTGGATTTAAAATTATTGAGAATTGATTCTTCTTCCTTAAAAGAAGTCATTAAAATTGGTTTACCTGCAGGTTTACAAGGCTTCTTTTTTGCCTTACCTAATGTTTTTATTCAAGCAAAACTTTATACAGTTGATCCTGGAAACGTTGATTTAGAAAATGGAGCAATTGCATCTGGTCAAATTGAAAGCTATTTATATGCAGGTGTATCAGCAATTTTCTCAGCTTGTATGTCTTTTATTGCAGCTAATTATGGTGCAAATAATAAAGCAAATATTAAGAAGATTTTTTGGTATTCACATATTATTAATATTATTTATAATGCGATAACGGTCATAATAATTTTACTTTTACACCGTCAACTTTTACATCTTTTTGTTTCTAGTGAGGCTGCTGTAGATGCTGGTACAGAAAGACTTTATATTGTAGGAATGACTTATGTTCTAGATGGGGCAATGGATGTAAACGCATCTCTTTTAAGAGGCGTTAGAAAATCTTCTTTCCCAATGATTACAACATTCTTATTCTGCACTTTATTTAGAATTATTTTCCTTGAGACTCTATTTAATTTAGATTTCTTCCATACTATTACTTGGCTTTATGCTGTTTTCCCAATTTCTTGGGTATTTTGTATTATTTTTTCAATTGTTGGCATCATTATATTATTGCCAAGAGCATATAAAGAAATGGAGCAATATTCTTTAGAGAATAAACTAGCGCTTCAAAACAATTAATCTTAATTTAAAGATTACTAGATTATTTTAAATATAAATGAGATTATGAAATTGGAGGATAATTTCATGAATATTTGCGTAAGATATTTTAGTCGTGGAGGAAATACTAAAAAGGTCGCAGAAGCTATTGCTGAAGAGTTAGGTGTTGAAGCTTTAGATATAACAAATACAGTTGAAGGAGCAGATGTATTATTCTTAGGGTCTTCAATGTATGCTTTTACAGTTGATAAAAATATTAAAAAGTTTGTTAGTGAATTAAAATCAAATAATGCAAAGATGATTGTTAATTTCTCAACATCAGCAAGCGATTCATCTACACATAAAAAGGTGAATAAATGCGTAAAGGATCCAAATATTCAATTCTATAAAGAGCATTTTTCAATTCCAGGCGAATTCTTAAAAATGAATAAAGGTAGGCCAAACGAACAGGATTTAAAAGCTGCAAAAGAATTTGCGCGTAAAGTAATTGAAGAATTATAAAAATAAAAAGCATTATTGTTTAATTTGGATTTTAAATATTTTAAAATTACTATATCAAAATAAGGAGTACAAATATGTTAAACAAACAAATCTATAATTTAATCAATTCACAAATCAATAAGGAATTATATTCAGCCTATTTATATTTAGAAATTTCTAATTATTTTAATGAAAATGGACTTCCAGGATTTGCTTCTTGGTATGTTAAACAATCTGAAGAAGAAGTTGAACACGCAATGAAGTTTAATGCATACGTTTATCAACAAGGTGGAAAAGTAGTATTAGAAGCTATCGAGAAACCAGTTGTCGAATTCAAAAATGCAAGAGAAGCATTAGAAGCTGCATTAGAACACGAAAAGAAAGTTACAGCTTGGATTAATGATATTTATGCTGAAGCTGTTAAACAAGGCGATTTCAGAACTCAAAAATTCCTTGATTGGTTCATCGCTGAACAAACCGAAGAAGAAGAGAACGCTGATGAAATGATTGCTAAATATGATTTGGCTTCAAAAGAAGGCAATTTATATCTTCTTAATAAAGAATTAGGTAAGAGAGATTAATTGAAAAAAACATTTTAAATATAGACCTAAGAAATTAGGTCTTTTTAAATAAATATTCATGTTTTGCAGGGTTTTTGCAAAACAAAGGTATCTAATTAAAAACAAAATCCTATTAAAATATTGAATCTAATTTGATGTTAAATTAAACTTTTAATATGTGTAACTTTGAAAAAGAGGCTGGCATTTTATTACATGTTTCTTCTCTACCTTCGAAGTATGGAATTGGCACTTTTGGAGAAGAAGCTTTTAAGTTTGTTGATTTTTTAGTTCTTTCAAAAATTAAAATTTGGCAGATATTACCACTTAATGTTACAAGTTATGGAGATTCACCTTATCAATCTCCTTCAAGTAAAGCACTTAATTACTATTTTATTGATTTAGATATATTGTTTTCTAAAAAACTTTTAAAGAAAAGTGAATATAAAAATATAAAATGGTGTGAAAAAAAGGATAGAGTCGATTATGGCATTCTTTATTCGAAGAAAATCCCTATTTTAAAAAAGGCGTTTTCTCGTTTTGATTGTAATGATAAAGAGTTTAAGAAATTTGTCGATAGTAATCGAGAAATTTATGAATTCGCTTTATTTATGGCAATAAAAGAAGGTGAAGACTTGAAGCCATGGAATGAGTGGAGAAGCGCTTATAAAAATATCGACAATGATGCTATTAATGATTTTATTATTAAGTATAAGAAACTTATTAATTTTTACTTGCGGACTCAATATGAATGTTTTTCTGAATATACTAAGTTAAAAGAATACGCGAATAGAAAAGGGATAAAGATAATGGGTGATATCCCAATTTATGTTTCTTATGATAGCGTTGAGGTTTGGAAACATCCAGAATTATTTGATTTGGATGAAAATGGTAATTTACATAATATGGCTGGTCATCCAGCAGATGTTTATAGTAAAGAAGGTCAACTATGGGGAAATCCTTTATACAATTGGGAATATCATAAAAAGACAAATTATGAATGGTGGAAAAATCGAATTAATGATTGCTTAAAATTATATGACTTATTAAGAATTGATCATTTTAGAGGTTTTAGTGCATTTTTTTCAATTCCTTATGGTGATAAAAACGCTTTTAGAGGGAAACGGATTGAAGGGCCTGGAATTGAACTTTTTGAAGATATGCTTAACCTTCCAATTGTTGCGGAGGATCTTGGTTTATTGGATGATAATTTTTATCAATTTTTTGAGAAAACTGGTTATCCAGGCATGAGATTAATTAATCAAGCTTTTGATTATGAAGGTAGAGATGGGTATTGGAGACCATCTAACTACACATATAATTATTTTTCATACTCTTCAACACATGATTCGAATACTTTTCTTGGATTGCTTAAAGAAAAACACAAAAACAAAAAAGACTATGTTATGTTAAAAAGAATTATAGATGATGAATGTGACTTGTTAGGGATTAAGAAATGCATAAAAGATTATAAAAGTATTACATACAAAGCAATAGAATTAATTCTTGCAAGTCAAACAAAAGCATCAATTATTGCAATGCAAGATTTGCTTTTATTAGATGAAAGAGCAAGGATGAATTACCCTTCTTTAACTGGTTGTCAAAATTGGACTTGGCGTATTAACAAAAGAATTTTCAAAAACAAAGAGAAAAATATAAGTGAATTCTTAAGATTAAATGTTCAAAAATATAATAGAGACTAATACTAATTAATTACTGTTAATCTACTAAATAATTTACTTTTATTTGGGGTTTGCAAGGTTTTTGATATATTTGAGATTATTTAATATTTAAATGTGTTAAAGAAAATTATTTTGGATTATAATTCTATGGGTAGGAAATATTATGGCTAATTTAATTGTTTATAAATCTAATACTGGTTTTACTAAACAGTATGTTGATAGTTTAGAAAGAAGGGTTCTTCCTTGTGAAGTTGTTGAAGTCTCAAAACTTAAAAAAGATCATATTAAAAAAGCTGATGCGATTTTTTATGGTGGTCCTTTAAAAAATAATGTAATCGAAGGCGTTGATAAATTATTAAAACACCACAAACTATTTGGCGATAAGGATGTATTTATTTTTTGTACTGGAATTCAACCATTAGATGATGATAAAAGAACAAATGTAATTAATGCAAACGGATTATCTTTCTATCATGTAAGACTTTATATTTATCCAGGCGGAATGGACATATCAAAAATGTCTCCTTTGAAGCAAAAGATTATGAAATTAGGCATGAAAAAAGCTATGAGTTCAGGGCAACTTCCAGAAGGCGTAACTGAAGAAATGATTGAACAAAGACTTTCTACTCCAATTAATTTAGTAAGGACAGAGGAGATGGATAGAATGATTGATGTCTACCATATGTCTAAACTCAGAAAGAAAGCAAACGCTGCTCAAAATGGCTAAGGCCATTTTTTTATTGCATTTGAATTGATATATACCCCCAGAGGGTATATTATTATTTTAAGAGGAGTTGAGTATGAGCAATTGTTGTTGTGAAAAGAAAACTGTAAGAGACGAAACGAAAAAGAAATCTTTAAAAAATAGATTAAATCGAATTAATGGACAAATCAACGGCATCAAAAACATGATTGATGATGATAGATATTGCCAAGATATTTTAATTCAATTATTGGCTACAGAAAAATCTATCAAAAGTTTGGCAAATCAAATTTTAAATGATCATGTTCACACTTGTATTGCTCGAGGAATTAAAGATGGAGATGAATCGATAGTTGAAGAACTCTCCAACCTTTTCAAAATGTTTTAAAGATGGAAAAGATTTTTAATTCAAATATGCATTGTGCTGCCTGTAAAGGCAATATCGAATCAAAATTAAAGAAAATTGATGGAGTTTTTTCTGTTGAAGCTAATTTAGTTACTAATGTTGTCAAAGTAAATTTTAATGATAAGAAAGTTACTTCCGAGGACATAATTTCTGCTTGTAAAGAAATAGGATATAAACTTGAGGAAATTGAGGGCGATGAAACCGAAATATTAAAAGATAATAGCTACAAGAAAGACATCATCAAATTAATTGTAGGTGGAATTTTATTAATAGCTTTGATGTATTTATCAATGAGCAATATGCGGGAAGTAGCAGTACTTGATGCACGGAAAGAACCTATTTGGTTATTGCCTATCATTGAATTGATTCTGACTCTAGCAATTATTGGTATCTTTTTTAATTATTATATAAGTGGTTTTAAAAGTTTAATTAAACTTTCTCCAAATATGGATAGTTTAATTTTCATTGGATCATTCTTTTCATTAGTCTATTCAATCTATCTCCTTATTAAGCTCTTTATTAATCCTGAAATGTATTATATATATGAGTCGCTTAAAACATCAGAATCATCGATGATGTTCCATAGTTTTTTCGATAGTGCTGCAATGATTTTAGTCATTGTTTCTATAGGAAAACTTATTGAAAATCTATCAAAAAGAAAAGCTAAATCCACAATAAATGAGTTGTTAAAACTGAGACCAAAATATGCAAATGTTTTAATTGGTAAAGAAGTCAAACAAGTTGAAACTAAATTTTTAAGTAATGGTGATCAAATTATTATAAAAGAAGGTGAGACAATACCTTTAGATGGTTTAATTATTGATGGAGTTACTAGCGTTGATGAATCTCTTTTAACAGGTGAATCTCTGCCAGTATTAAAAAAGGATGGAGATGAAGTTATTGGTGGTTCAATAAATAAAGAAGGCACAATCATAGTACTCATAAACAAAACTAAGAAAGATAATTTATTAAATAAAATCATTTCTTTAGTGATGGAAGCTAGTAATATGAATACAAAACTTACTCGTAAAGTTGATAAAGTAGCTAAGATTTTTGTTCCTGTTGTCATATTACTTGCTATTTTAGTATTCACTGGATGGTTTATTGGAGATTCGATTCAAGGCAAACCACTAATGCAAACTCACTTTATGTCTCCTTTTGATGAGGCATTCACTTTTGGTGTTAGTGTTGTTGTAATATCTTGTCCATGTGCACTAGGATTGGCAACCCCAATTTCTTTATTAGTAGGTTCTTCTATATTTGCTAAACGAGGAATTTTAGTAAATAAAAGTGAAGCTATTGAAAACATTAAAGGAGTTGATGCAATTGTTTTAGACAAAACAAACACAATCACAAATGGAGAGCTTTCAGTAGTTGAAATTGAGAAAATAATTGAGAATAGTAAGGTTTTAGATAGAATTTATAGTATTGAATCATTTGCAACCCACCCTTTATCAAAAGGAATCTCAGACTATTTAAAAGATAAATGTGAATTAGATAAAACATTTATTATGATAAGCAATGTACCTGGAAAAGGTGTAAAAGGTGTTTATAAAGATGAGACTATTTTTATCGGCAACATTAATCTTTTCGAAGAAACATATGAAGGTGATGATAAGAGCGATATTCTTATAAAAATGAATGAGAAAATTAAAGAAGGTGTTCTTCCAATCATTGGATTTAGTAAAAATGAGGCAAATGTAATCTTCCTAATGAAAGATAAATTAAAAGAGAATGCAAAAGATTTCATTTTAGAAATTAAGAAAGCGTTTAAGAGGGTGATTTTGCTCACAGGAGATAATGAAATTATTGCAAAAAATATCGCTAAGGAGGTTGGAATTGAAGAAGTAATTAGTGATGTAAAGCCAAGTGATAAGGGAGAAGTCGTAGCAAAACTTCAAAATGAAGGTTACAAAGTTGTTATGGTTGGTGATGGTGTTAATGACTCGATTGCTTTAACTAAAGCTGATGTAGGAATTGGGCTTGCTAAAGGAAGTGATGTTGCTTTAGCAAGTAGCGATTTTATTTTAATGAATTCGAATTTATTCGATATTTTAGCGATTTTAAGAGTATCTAAGCTAATAAGGCAAAATATAAGTTTTAATCTTTTATGGGCTTTTTTATATAACGTAATTTTAATTCCGCTTGCTGCTGGAGCGTTAGCGTGTTTTGGGGTAATGCTTACACCAATGCACGCTTCAATGCTTATGGCTTTAAGTAGTGTGACTGTTTGTTTAAACTCCTTAAGTTTATATTTACATAAAAATAAATAATTTTTTATTTTTACTTATCAAAAAATTAACTATCTTAATATTGTTTATAGTTTTATAATTTTCTCATGGAAAAAGAAGGAATTAAGATTGTTGTTACAAATAAAAAAGCTTCTTTTAATTATTTCTTAAGTGACTATATTGAAGCTGGTCTTGTTCTAACAGGAACAGAGATAAAATCTATTCGCGCTCATAAGTGTTCAATAAGTGATTCATATGTAGTTTTTAAAGGAAATGAAGCTTTTCTTTTAAATATGAATATTTCTGTTTATGATCTTGGTAACATTTTTAATCATGATCCTTTAAGAAGCAGAAAACTTCTTTTGAATAAAAGAGAAATCTTAAAATATCAACAAAAAGTCGTTAAAGAAGGTTACACAATTGTTCCTACTAAAGTATATTTACGTAAAGGTATGGCAAAAGTTGAAATTGCTTTAGCAAAAGGTAAAAAGCTTTATGATAAGCGTGAAACAATTAAGGAACGTGATGATAAACGTTCGATGGAAAAAGCTGTAAAAAGAGGATAGTTATGAGAAAAATGTCATTGATTTATAAGATGTCTTATGGTTCCTTATTTATCGCGTTGGGGATTATTTTGTCACGTTTTATTTCTTTACCTTATTTGTTTGGATTGCCATTTTTAAAAATTTCTTTTTCACCATCAATAGTAATGTTCTCTTCATTTTACTTAGGACCATTATGGGGCTTTATTGTTGGAACAGCAGTAGATGTTTTTGGAGCTTTGATTTATCCAACTGGTGGTGCATTTAATCCACTTTATACAATTGCTGCTTCATTAACTGGACTTATTCCTTTTTTGGCATATAGAGTTATCAGCTATACAAAACTTGATAACAAATATCCAATTCTTTTAGGAATATTGATGGGAGCATTAAATATTTTTACGATAATATTCATGATTTTTAATGATACTATCAAGAGTGAATCTGGGAAAACAACATATACTTTATATCCATGGATAAAATGGAGTGTCTGTGGTGTATTGTTAGCATTAAGCGTTGTTTTCATCGTTGCAATGTTCTTCATAAAGAAGAAATTTGCAAATCGTAAATTTAATGAAAATTATAATGTTTTCATAGTTGCAAGCAGTGTTTATGTTACTTATTTCCTTTTTAAAATTCCTGTAGGAAGTTTAGTGCAAGCTTTGCTTTTAAATTGGAATTTCTGGGTAATATTTATTGTAAGGACATTGACAGGATTCTTGACAACATTTGTTCATATTATAATCATTTGTTTAGCTTTAGATTTATCACTTCGTTTCAATATGAAAGGTGCTTTGTTAGAGCCAACATTCTTTCAAAGAATTAAAGAAAAACGTGAGCCAAAACCTTTAGAAACAACTGAGGAGAACGCTTAATTATGGATGAAAAAAATGAAGAAATTTCAGAAATAGAAACTACTGAAAAACAGCCAATTATTAAGCAAAAACCCCCTAAAACCCTACTAATTTTAATTATTTCATTATTAGTAGTTATTGTTGCAATTACTATTTTTCTACTAATTTTTCACTAATCACAAATAAAACAATCTAGAATTATTAATCATTTCAATGATTATAATTTTTTATTTATCTTTCAATAAATGTTTGATTATTTTATAATCAATTGTATGGAAAAACCTGTTTCAGAAAAGAAAAGTTTTAGCATTAAAATTTGGTTACCTATTTTGATAGGTATTTTTTGCATAGCTGCTAGTGTGCTTACTTTTGTTGGGATATATATGTCCACTCCAAATTATGTATTGCTTAAAAACGATTATGATGTTTATAAAAATGTAGACAAAAAAGAATTAACTGAAGAGGATATAAATTATTCTTTTTTAAGAGAAGATGACAAAGAGTTTTTTAATGTTCAAACAAATTATTTCGAGATTAAATTGGAAAAACTATATGCTAACAATTCTTCATTTCAATTTTCAAATTATTTAGTTGATGTAGGATTTAAAATTAGTGAAGTTACTCCTGGTAAAGAAAAATCAGTTTATTCATTGAATTATTCGATTGATGATAAAACCATCAATAGTAACGAATATAGAAAAACTAAAGGTAGTTCAGTTGTATTTAAAAAGATTAAATTTAAATCGACTGCCTCAAGTTTAAAATTTAGTTTTGGTAATGTATATATTGATGATGTTACCGACAAACTTGATCGTTTGGTTATTATGTTTTATGGAGAAAAATAGTGATGGTTATGGATATTTTAGAAAGATTTAAAAAGTATATTGCTTTTGACACAATGAGTGATGAAAATTCATCAACTTATCCAAGTGCAGAAAGCGAACTTCAATTTGGGAAAATGCTTGAAAAAGATTTAAAAGAGATTGGAGTTACTAATGCATATCAAGATGAATGGGGTTTGGTTTATGGCCACATTGAAAATGGTAGCGAAAAGACAATTGGGTTAATCGCTCATATGGACACTGCACCAACAATTAATGGTGGCTGTGTGAACACAAAAGAAGTAGACAATTACGATGGTAACGATATAGTTTTAAATGACAAATATACGATGAAGGTCGCCGATTTTCCATTTCTAAAGGATCTTGTTGGACAAGATTTACTGTGTACTGATGGTGAGCATTTATTAGGCGCGGACGATAAAGCTGGCATAGCAATTATTTTTGCTTTTGCTGAATACTATTTAGCTCATAAAGAAGAATTCAAATACAATTTAGCAATTTGTTTTACTCCAGATGAAGAAATTGGAATGGGTCCTGCTCATTTTGACGTTAATAAAATGAATGCAAATATAGCTTACACAGTTGATGGTGGCCCAATCGATAGAGCAAATTTTGAAAATTTTAATGCAGCTGCAGCTAAATTAGAAATTGATGGCGTTGGAGTTCATCCTGGATCTGCAAAAGGTATAATGGTTAATGCTGTTTTGCTAGCTATCGAATTTAATAATTTGTTACCTCAAGATGCTATTCCTTCAAAAACCGAAAACTATGAAGGATTCATTCACTTAGAGCATTTTAAAGGTGATGTAGAGCACGTTGAACTTGGATACATCTTAAGAGATCATGATGCTAATTTACTTGAAAATCAGAAAAAAACCTTGCAAAAAGCCGCTGAATTTATTCAAAACAAATATCCTACATCCAAAGTTATATTACAAATTAGAGATCAATATAGAAATATGCATGAGTATTTCCTAAAGGATATGACAGCTATTGAAACCCTAAATAAAGCGTATATTAATTCGCTTACTCCATTACAATATGAACCTATTAGAGGTGGAACAGATGGGGCTACAATTACATACATGGGTCTACCATGTCCTAATATTGGAACTGGTGGCTACAACATGCACGGAAGATATGAATTCTTGAGTATTACTCAGATGAAAAAGATGGTAGAGATACTAAAAGAACTATTTAAATAAGGAGATGGTTATGCAAGTTATTAATCGGGATGAATATTTTATGGGTATTGCACTATTAAGTGCTAAAAGAAGTAAAGATCCTTCAACACAAGTTGGTGCTTGTATTGTAGATAACGACAATAAAGTTGTTTCGATTGGATATAATGGGATGCCACGTGGAATCGCCGATACCGATTTGACTTGGGAAAAAGGTGAAGGCTTACATAGTAAATATTTATATGTTTGTCACGCTGAATTTAATGCTATTTTAAATATCCGCAATGGCAGCAGCTTAAAAGGATGTACTGTTTATGTAACACTTTTCCCATGTAACGAATGTACGAAAGCAATCATCCAAACCGGAATTAAGAAGATAGTTTATTTATCTGATAAATATGCAGATACAATCGGAATGCAAGCATCAAGAAAGATGTTAAAACTTGCTGGTGTTGAAGTAGAAGAGTATAAAGGAAAGTTTAAAGAAATCGAACTCAAATGAGTAAAGCAATCGAAGTAAAAAATCTCTGTTTTTCTTATGAAAAAGATGTTCAAAAGATTAAGAACATCTCTTTTTCTGTTGAAAAAGGAGAATATGTTACTTTAATTGGTCATAACGGAAGCGGAAAATCGACGCTTTCTAAATTGCTTTGTTATCTTTTAGAAGCCGATAGTGGCGAAATTTATCTTAATGGGATCAAAGTTTGTGAAGAAAATTCAGCTAAGATTAGAAAAATAATTGGAATTGTTTTCCAAAACCCTGATAACCAGTTTATTGGTTCAACTGTAGAAAACGATATAGCGTTTGGCCTTGAAAATAGAAGAGTTCCACGTGAAGAGATGAAAGAGCTCGTTTTAAAGTATGCTCAAAAAGTTGGAATGGAGAAATATCTTAAAAAAGCTCCTGATGAATTAAGTGGAGGGCAAAAGCAACGTGTAGCAATTGCTGGAATTTTATCTCTTAATAACGAAATTGTCATTTTTGATGAAGCAACTTCCATGCTTGATCCTGAAGGTGTTGAAGATATTAAACGTTTGATTCGAGAAACAAAAAGAGAACATCCAGATTTAACATTTATATCAATTACTCACGATATTGAAGAAGCGTATATGAGTGATCGAGTGATTATTTTAAATAAGGGTGAAATATATAAAGATGGGAAACCAGAAGAAGTCTTTAAGGATAAAGATGAAATAAGAAAAATCGGTTTAGATATTCCTTTTGTTTTGAAAGTTAAAAATGCTTTAAAGACAAAAACACTGCAAATCCCAGATGAAATTAAAAATATTGATGAATTGAGTGACTTTTTATGCAAATAAAATGTGAGAATATAAAATATATTTATAACCCTAAAGATCCTAATTCCTATTATGCTCTTGATGATATTTCTCTTGAAATTGAAAAGGGTGATTTTGTTGCGATTGTAGGTAAAACTGGTAGTGGCAAATCTACTTTGATTCAAACCTTCAACGGATTGATATTGCCAACTTCTGGATATTCACAGGTCGAATATTTTTATATAACTAGCGATAAAAAATTGTTCAAATCAAAAATTAAGAATTTATCTAAACAAGAACAAATAGATAACAAAAAACAATACATGCTTCGTAAAAAAGTTGGTATGGTTTTTCAATTTCCTGAATATCAACTTTTTGCTGAAACCGTCTTAAAAGACGTGATGTTCGGTCCTAGAAATTTTAAGGTTCCTGAAGAAGAGGCTAAAGAACTAAGCAAAAAAGCTCTCTCAGAAGTCGGTATTTCAGAAGAATATTATGAAAAATCTCCTTTTGAATTATCGGGCGGAGAAAAACGAAGAGTTGCTATCGCTGGAATTTTAGCATCTAATCCAGATATTTTAATTTTAGATGAACCAACCGCAGGTTTAGATCCTGATGGTAAAAAAGACTTAATAAAACTAATTAAAGAAATACATGAAAGCGGTAAAACTGTGATTTTAGTCACACATGATATGGATGTTGTTATGGAATGCGCTTCTAAAGTTGTCGTTTTAAATGACGCAAAGCTTATGAAGATTTGTACCCCTGAAGAACTTTTTAATGGTGATGATTTTGAAACTTTTGCTTTAGAGATTCCTACTTTTTATAAATTTAAAAAGATGTTAATAGAAAAAGGATATAAAAAAGATATTTCAAGTATTAACGACTTCGATTCATTAATGGGAGTTTTAGGAGAAAAACATGAATAGTGTTTTTGGTAAATTAACTCCATATAACACGATTATTCATCGACTTGATCCTCGTGTAAAAATCATTTCACTTATTGCCTTGATGGTAATGTGCTTTTTACCATATGGAAATTATGCGAATAGATTCATAATTTTAGGTGGTTTGTTTTTAATAATTTTGTTCATAATGCTTCTTGGCAGAGTGTCATTTTTAAGTTTTTTAAAATCATTAAGACATATTTGGTTCATGATGGTTTTCTTAGTTATTATTTTTGCTTTGATTCCTCAAGCAGGGGATACAAGTACAAAGCATGTAATGATAGCATTTGAAAATGGCTATACGATTTATTGGGAAGGCGTTTTGCAAACTCTACATATTTCGTTTAGATTAGGCCTTATGCTTTCTTTAACGCTTATTTTAACTTCAACAACATCTCCAATGGATTTGACTTATGCCTTTGAGTGGTTTTTATCTCCGTTACGATTAATTAAATTTCCAACTCAAATTATTTCGATGACTCTTTCTTTAGCTTTACGATTTATTCCTACTTTATTAAGTGAAGCAAATAAAATAATGAAAGCACAAAAAAGTAGAGGTGTCGATTATCAACGAGGATTTTTAGGCAAGAAAATCAAAAGTGTTACTACTTTAATTGTCCCTTTACTTGTTAGTTGTTTTTCAAGAAGTGATGAATTATCTTTGGCGATGAATGCTAGAGGTTATGAACCATATGAAAAGAGAACAAGTTACAACATCTTAATTTTTGGACTTAAAGATGTTGTGGCGATTTTTGTTGTTTTAATTCTTGTAGGTGGTTTTTCAACCCTTTGTTACTTCACTAATAATGTTGAAGGCTTTGATGATATGATTAATATGATATTTGGAGTTGCAACATTCTAATGAGATATAAAATTATTTTTTCATATGATGGAAGTGAGTATTTTGGCTATGCAAAGCAACCAAATAAAAAAACAATTCAAGGAGAATTGGAAGGGGTTTTGCGGACTATTTTTCAAAAAGACATTATTATTTCAGCTTCTGGAAGGACAGATAAAGGTGTTCACGCATTAAATCAAGTTGCTCATTTTGATATTGATAAAGAAATAGATGAAAGCAAAATTATAGTCTCTTTAAATAAACTTTTGCCTACAGATATTCATATTAAATCACTTGAAAAAGTTGATGATGAATTTCATGCGAGATTCTCAGCAAAAGGTAAAATTTATGAATATGTTTTAAATCTTGGAGAATATAATCCGCTAAAAAGAAACTTTGAATACAACATTAGAAATATAGATGTTGAGAAAATGAAAGAAGCTTCAAAGAAATTTATTGGTACTCATTCTTTTATGAATTTTACTTCAAAAGAAGAAGATGAAGAGAATTATATTAGAACAATTGAATCGATTGATTTTATTCATGATGGTGACATTCTTAAAATTGATTTCAAAGGGAATGGCTTTATGAAGTATCAAGTGAGAAAAATGGTCGGAGTCCTACTTGAAATTGGAAAAGGAAAGATTTCAAGCGAATATATTGATGAATTTATGGCGTTGAATGAAAGAAATATAGTAACTTTTACCGCCCCACCTCAAGGTTTATACCTCAAAGAGGTAATTTATTAATGTTTTTCACTAATTCTTGAAGAATTAGTAGATGTAGTAGTAAAATATTTAAGTTAAAAGGAGAGATTCTTATGGGAAGACATTTTGAAGTTAGAGCTGCCTCAATGGCTGCAACAGCTGCTAAGAAAAGCGCTATATATATGCGTGCCTCAAAAGAAATTTATATGGCCGCAAAAAGAGGTGTTCCAGATCCAAATGCTAATCTCGCTTTAAGAGCTGCAATCGATAAATATAGAAAGTCATGTCCTAGAGACGTCATTGATAGAGCAATTAAAAAAGCTCAAGGTGGCGATGCAACAAACTACATTGAAGGTAGATATGAAGCTTATGGACCTGCTGGAAGTTACTTAATTATCGATACTTTAACAGATAACTCAAATAGAGCTCTTGTTAATGTTAGAACAATTGTTACAAGAAAAGGTGGTCACTTAGGTGATGTTTCATATAATTTTGAACAATTAGGTTTATTAGATTTCAAATATGAAGGTTCAGAAGAAGAACTCGAAGAATTATTAATTCTTGGTGATATCGATGTTAGAGAAATTTCTCTTGAAGATGGTATTGCTGAAGTTCAAGTCGAACCATCCGCTTTCAATGCATGTAAAGCTTTACTTGAAGAAAACGGAATCAATGATTTCGAATATGCTCAAGTTACTTATAAAGCAAATGATGAAATCACTCTTGAAGGTGAAGATTTAAGAAAATTCCAAGAATTATTGGATCAATTAGATGATTGTGAAGACGTCCAAAACGTTTATCACAATGTTGCACTTTAACTAATTTAAAAAGGAGAAATTATTTATGGCAAAACCTGTTTATCATTTAAAGAAAAGACCAGAAGATGGAAAATGGGAAGTTTTAAAACAAGGCGGAGAAAAAGCAATTAAACTTTTTAATACAAAAGTAGAAGCAGAAGCATATTGTGCTAAACTTGCCGAAAATCAAGGTGGTACAGTCTTAGTTCACGCATCAAAAGGTGCTAACAAAGGCAAAATCCAAAAAAGTAAATAATTCTTTCTTTTGATTGAATAATTAAATTCTTGCAAAAGAATTAATTTTAAGTCTATAATCTTAACACTGACTGTTCAGTTTAAGATTATGGGGATGTGGTTCAATGGCAGAACAGCGGTCTCCAAAACCGTTGATGTGGGTTCGATTCCTTCCATCCCCGCCAACATTAAAATCGTGAAATAATACGTCGAAATTGGCGTATTATTTTTGTTTTTAAGGTTTTTGTGTAAACTTGGATGGTTAAAATCATATGGTGATGACATTCTAAATAGAGAAGTGGATAGATTAAGTTTCCATACTACCCGAACGAAACTTAATTCCTACCACCCCTGACTTTTTTAGGCAAAAGAAAAACCCAGAATGATGATCTGGGCATTGCTATTATCTATAATTTATTTATTTATGAACATGCTGAAGTTCGTGTGGTAATCGGTACATTTGATTCGATAGTCAACTCTTACCTTAAGGGCACCTGTTAGGTTATAAGGCAAGTTTGATACATCTGGATTCCCAATTATCAGGATGACGTTGTTTTTGTCTATCACGTAAGCCCTAGAATAAAGCGATGTCATTAAATCAACCGAGAATTCAGCATTTGATGGTATAGCGTTTAAACTCTTGATAATTTTCTTTGCTCTATTTTCTGCAGAACCCGTTATTAAAAGGTCGTTTTCCATTTCCAGCTTTGCCATGGTTTTTTCTTTAAACTCATCCATTAGAGTTTTCTTTAATTCACAGCTGAAATCATCATAGCGAGATGATATCTCTTCCAGCTTCTTTTTAAGGATGTCTATTTCTTTAGAAAGGCTTTCAATTTCCTTGGTTGAGGATTCGCTTATTTTGAACCCTTCTAAGAGCATTTCTTTTAGAAGTGGTTGATTGTCCTTTAGTTTCTTGATTGACAGCATCACGCCCTTTTTAAATACCTCTAAATCAATGTTCTCGCCATTGCAATCCTTACTGTTTCTATTTTTTCCACACATCAGGAATTTGCTAATCCTATTATTCACGCCATGATAGTGGTTTGTTTTTATGATGTAATTGCCCTTGCAATGCGAGCAAACTACGAAACCAACTAAATCAGATTTGACGTATTCGTTTTGCCTATGCCCAGTTTGAATGTGGTAGTGGTCGCTTTTGCTTTTTCTTAAAGCTTGAACCTTATTCCAAGTGTCTCTATCGATAATAGCGGGGTGGTCATTTTCGACAACAAACATGTCTCTCTCGCCAAGATTCTTCACTTTCTTATGGGTAAGAACATCGACTATGTATGTTTTATTGAGAATTGCATCGCCTACGTATTTCTCGTTTTCTAATACCTTAAGTATTGTTGATTGATGCCATAATTTGCCTAAAGGTGACTTTACCCCCTTTTGATTCAGGTATTTTGCAATTGCGCATGTTCCGTTTTCATCAAGATATAAATCGAATATTTCTCTAACTATTTTTGCCTCATCCTCGATGATTCTGACAACTTTGTTGCTTACCCTGTATCCATATAGATTCGTTGGGAATTGGTAGTGGCCTTCGCGATAATTTTTTCTATATCTCCATTTAACATTCTCGCTGACGTTCTTGACGTATTCTTCGGAGAATTTTGCGAGTATTGTTATCATCTGGTCGCATTTTTCATCTAAAGATGATATCTCCTGATCCTCGAAGTATATTTCTATTCCGAGCAATCTTGTCTCCCTTACAATTTTAAGGAAATCAACTAGGTTTCTTGAGAATCTCGATATTGATTTGACTAGGATGATATCGATGAGGCCAAGCTTTGCGTTTTCTATCATTTTCATGAATTCTTTTCTGTGGGTGATAGAGGTACCGCTGATGCCATCGTCTGGATAGATTCCTGCAAATTCCCAGTCTGGGTTTTCCAAAATAAGTGAAGTGTAGTGGATGATTTGCTCTTTCATCGATGATTCGAGCACATCTTTAGCGTTTGATATCCTCGCATATGCAGCCACCCTTAATTTTCCGTTCTTTTTAGGTTTATGTAGTGATTTAATTACCATACTAGTCCTTTCTCACTAAGTCGTAGGATAGTTTCCTTGTTCCTTCGTTAAGTGTGTTTTCATAAATTGGTTTAAGAGAAAGTAACTCATCAATTGAGTTTTCTAGGCAATTGGTAGCAGAAGTTGATGCAACAAATCTAAGACCGCCATCAGGTTTTTTGATGATTACCTTTATGCATTTTTTTAGCAACCTACATGTTATTTCTTTAGTATCCAGATAAACAAATGAGTCATGTATCTCTCTAAAATAGTTCGAAGATAACAATATTTGCCTATCCAATTCGCTCAGCTGCGCTTTCGTATCGTTTAGCTTTGCATTAATCTGATTGAACTCATCGGATTCGGTTATGCTAGCAGTGGAATGGATCGCCTTTTTTAAGACCTCCTGTATTTCTTCTTGATACCTACTTCTTAATGCTAATAATTCCTCTCTTTTGATATGAATATCCTTTATTGTTTCATCAACAATCTCTTCAAAATTACTGCTAAATAAGCATTTTTTTGCAAAAAATCTATCGAAAATGTCCTTTGCGGCTTTCATTGCTAGTTCATAATCTACCGTGTGTTTGTTGGGGCATTGTATATAAGATTCATTATTGGTTACTATCTTTTTGCATGTTAGGACATCCCTTTGAAATTTTGTGCCAGGATGTTGAGTTAATTTATTCATTGCTCTATGGCAAGATGAGCAGATGACAAGATTATGTAGTGGTGAAAGGTCGCCCCTTTCTGCTTTGTTAGTCTTTTGCAGTTCTAGCATTTTTTGAACATAATCAAAATTAACCTTCGAAACAATCGCTGGATGGTGATTCTCAAATATGTACTTTGGTTCAATCTCATCATTTTTGTAAGGCTTATGGTCCAAAAAATTAACGATAACCGTTTTCTGCATGACAAAGTTGCCGATGTACTTTTCATCGGTGAGGATCCTTTTGACATCGACCGATTCCCATTTCGATTTTCCAGTGCCGGTTTTGATGCCTTGGCTTGTTAGCATTTTTGCTATCTCGCTAAGCGTGTATCCAAATTTGTAATATGAAAAGATGCTTCTTACGGTTTCTGCCTCTTGTTCCTTTATGACGATTTTCCCGTTTTCATAGTCGTATCCAAGCGTGCTTTTAACTACCATTTTCCTTTCACCTCTTTTCATGCGGCTTCTGACACCCCATTTAACATTCGAGGAGATGGTTTTAGATTCCTCTTGCGCCATGGATGCGTAAATGGTTAATTGAAATTCCACATCCTCTTCGAGTGAGTTGATATGCTCTTTGTCAAAGTAGATGGCTATCTTTGCATCTCTTAATTTCCTATATTCGGTTAGGAAATCTACGGTGTTTCTTGCCCATCTTGATATCGATTTAGTAAGTATAAGGTCAATTTTTCCTGCCAAAGCATCATCAATCATCTCTTTGAAGCCTTTTCTATTTTTGAGTGATGTACCAGATATCCCTTCGTCAGAATAGAGTTTGACAAATTCCCATTCTGGGTTTTGTTTAATCCTCTCGGAATATTCTTCAAGCTGAGCTTTAAAAGAATTCCTTTGATCCTCAAAGTCTGTGGATACTCTTGCGTACGCGGCCACTTTCTTTTTTATAATTGCCCCATTAGGGTCTATTGAAGTGGTTTTCTTTGGGATTACCCTTATGATTCTAGTTGTTTCCATACTGCCTCCTTTCATTAGTATTTATCACTCTAAAGAGTGATAATATCAATTGTTTTCTACTGAAATAATACCTGTAGAAGGAATATGAAAATGCCTCTGGAAGTTTTCTATTAATTTGGCTCCAGTTGCAAATGTGATCTTGTTAGAAGTAACTAGGTCAAAGACCTTTTTCTTAAATATATCGTAAGCTGCCCCTTCATTGTCGAAAGGGGTTTTCTTTTCGTTTTTCATAGAGTCGCCTTTCCTCTAGAAGAAACGAATGATAAGCATAATTATTAAACCAAAATCACTCTTTGAATGTAATTAACGCGGAATAACTATTTGCTTTTTCGGGTTTGACAAGACCGTCTTGAAAGAATGTTACTCCGAGTAACTATCGCAAAGTTTACAAAGTAAAAATTCCGCGGAATCCATCAGGATATTCAGAATGTTACTCCGCGTCAATTATTTTTTCCTGTTTCCCTTTCTACAATTCTATCAACACCTGACACGCAAATAGGTGAGAACCAATTAAGGAAAGGAGGAGTTTTTAATGTCGCAAAAATCCAGAAAAAAGAAACCATTCTTCCCAAGAGATTATCTCCAAAAGATGAGGTATTCGCTCGGGTGGACGCAGAAACAAGTAGCGGTGAAGATGGGCATCGATACCTTCGTGTATAACGGTATTGAAAATGGACACAGGGGCGCGCTTATGAACGCAAAAAGACTAAAGCAGCTGGCGTTCGCTTTTGGTGTTCCAGTAGCAGAGCTCATCGATTTAGAAATCGCCTACATGGATGAAGCAATTAAAAGAACCGAAGGGATCAAAGAATGATCACTGAATTAAAGCAGAAGATGATGGATGATGCGCCTAGCCATAAGGAGCTGGTGGAGACCTATCTAGGCTCAACCGAGTTCAGAAGCATTAACACCGAAAAAGTCTATGGTTCAACGCTTAAGAGGTATCTGAATTATCTAGAAGAAAAACGAATCGATAAGCCAAACGAATTCACTACCAAAGCGTACAAAAAAGAACTTAGAGCGAAAGGGTTATCCGCTAGAACTCTGCAGTTGGTCACGATAGTGCTAAAAGGCTTTTATTCTTGGTGCTTAGACAATGAGCTTTATCCAAACATGGCCCGCGGACTTCAAAACGAGAAGATCCAGAAAGACTTTAAAAGAAAGTCCATAGGACTTGATAATGCGAAGAAGCTTATCGAACTATGCAGAAAAGAATACAAAGAGGATCCTAAAAATCTAGTCAAGTTAAGAAACTACACGATGATCTATCTGATGCTTCATATAGGCCTTAGAACTGTGGAAGTCTCCAACGCTGATTTTTCCAATCTCAAAACCATTGAAGGGAAGAGGTTCTTGTTTGTGAAAGGTAAAGGACATAATGATCCCGATGACGCTATTAGATTAGAGCCAAAGGTATATCAAGTCCTTAATCGTTACATCAAGAAGAGGAAATTGACCGAAGGGGCTATTTTTGTCAACCACAGCAATAGGAATCCTAATGGAAGGATAGAGCCTAAAATCATCTCCAAAATAGTGAAGCAGCATCTTAGAGCCATAGGCCTTAACGACGATATCTATACCGCACACGCCTTAAGGCATACATGCGCTGCTATTGCCATTGCTAATGGCGCCACTATACAGCAAGTTCAACAGTTGTTAAGGCATAAATCCATCGAAACAACAACAATCTATCTCCGTGAAATCACCCCGGAAAATAATCCAAGCCAAGGATATATAGAAAGGGCCTTCGATGACGGAGAGGAAAACGAAGAAGAGTGACCATCTAAATGCGTGGAAGATGTGGAAAGACGAGGAAAAAATAATGTCAAAAAACGAAAATAACGAGGTTATGCAGGGAAATTCCCTAGAAAAAGAAGAGCAAACCTCTCTCAAAATTGAAATCAAAACATTCACATCGGAGTCATTGGGAAGCTTAAGAACTGCCTATGATAACTACGGTAGACCAGTTGTTTGCCTAAAGGATGCTTGCAACATCTTAGATATCAAGAATCCTAGCGATGCCAAAGGCAGATTAAAAGCCAGTGGTGTAGTTAGGCTCGTGATGAACGATGGAAGCAAATTCAGAAACTATCTCTATGTCACCGAAGACAACCTTTACCGCTTAATCTTCCAATCAAGGAAAGAAGAAGCTGTCTTATTCATGGATTGGGTAACCGAGACCGTTCTTCCTACGATTAGGAAATTCGGAAGGTTCGACGTCCAGTTAATCAATGGATCGCCAGAAGCCGCTTTGTCATTTTTGGATTCATATAGCGAACTCAAGATTCGCAATAACATCCTTGAATCCATAAACGCCGAAACGGTAGAGGCTAGAGAATACGTCAAAAGGATGACCGATAGCGGTGTCCTCATCGATTTGTTCGACGTGCCTAGCAAACTCAAAATCAAAGGCATTAACAAAGTTAATCTCTTATCCATTTTAAGAAACAACGATGTCTTAAATAGCGATAATCTCCCTAATCAGGAATTCATCGATAAGGGATGGTTCAGGGTCATCGATTGCACCTATAGCGACAAGAAAGCTGGTCAAGTCACTCATAAGAGAGTTTTCTGCTATAAAACCGCCATAAATGGAATGAGAAGAATCATCGAAAAGATGGTTGGAAGGAAGGACTAACCATGAAAATGACATTAGAAATATTTGGTGAGACCGTAAAGCACGCACCAGATTTAATTGCCGGATACTATTCCGCTCTTTTTGGAGTGAACGACAAAATCGATAGCCTTTATTTCAAAGAAGGCAAAACCGAAGAAGATAAGGCGGAGTTAGAAGCTCAGGAGAAACTTCAAAAATATCTTATCAAAAAGATAAACAAAACATTTAAAGTCATGAAGGCACTCCCTATGTTCACGGCGATGCTTGGAGAATTTAACACAATTGTGTTTTACATGAAGTTCGTGGATAGAGAGAAATACGGGGTAAGCAATCAGTCTGAAGGGTTCAATGAGAAGTCCATAAACGAGGCTGTTCTGGCGATTCGTCACAACTATGAATTCTTCTATGAGACATACCTTAGGAAAAAATCGAAAAACAATGAGAAATAATGCATGTTATTTCGCTTTGAACATAAAGGAGGGTGGTTCCTATGGCTAATCCGAAGAGCAAGCTCGATTGGTTTCCCGTGGACACGAGAATCCTGGAGGATCCTAAGGTCAGGAAGCTGGTCCATAAATACAAAGTGGAGGGATATGGGCTTTTTCTCCATGTCCTTTCACGCATCTATCTGAACGGGTATTTCATCAAAGATGACATCGATTCTTTTGCTTTGGATATCGCCTATGACCTCGGCTATAACGATACCGAGGAGCATATCGCGTTGGTGAAAGAGGTGATTGAGTACATGATGAAGATCAATCTGCTCGATAGCTTTTCCTATGAATACGAATCCGTTTTTACCTCTAAAGCGATACAGATCCAGTTTGTCAAATCAACTTTGAGGAGAGTGCCTAGGGAGAAGCCGCACTGGTTGTTAACACCAGAAGAGGAAGCTGACGCTAGAACTTACATGAAGAATAGAGAGGATGATTCCGTGTGATTATGCCTACATTATGTTTGCAATATGTGTACAGAAACTATGATTCTGCAGACATTATGTTACATTCGGAAACATTCCTCTCTTTGAGAAAAGGAAAAAGAAATAGAAAGTGAAAAAGAGAATAGATATACAAGATAAATACGATATAAGGAACTGTCCGTTCCATTTGAACTATTGGACTCGTTGCTTAATCGAGGATCATCTAATCACTGTCTACGACAACGACATATTCCTCTTCAATCAGATGTTTGATGAAAATAGCGACATCGATGAAGACCTCTTTAGAAGATGCTTCAGATACACTAGGGACTATTGCAGGAAGAACAAAAACGGAATCCATAGGATGTTCAGCTTCTTTAGAGCGGCTTTCTATGAAAACCTGAGGAAGATGGATGGATACGATGAAAGGATGGAGAAGTGGTATGAAGAAACGAGTGCCTACCTTAGAGCAATTCGCGAAGATAGTGAGGACTAATAAAAGAAGGCTTGAAAGGCTATATGAGGAACTAGGCTACGCCAGGTATTTGATGTACGCCGCTCAAGGAATAGATTATTCAAAGCCCAACGTCCAGCATTCGACTCCTCAATTCGACAAGATAACCATCGACCTAGATCGAATAGATAGGATTGAAAAGAAAATCGCCTACTATGAATCATTCAATGTCTTATGGACTAAATGGCAGAAGAAGATGACCCCTAGAGAGACTGATGTCTTTCATAAATGCTACATGCAAGATAAGGCAGTAGTGGATATTTCTGCCGAGTTACAAGTTTCAAATGTACGAATTTATGGACTTATAGGCCAATTAGAGGCTAAGTATGAGGAATTTACTAAAGAAAATTCTCAATACTTATAGAGTAAGTTTAATAAAAGTGATATAATTCACTTTAACAATTATACGGAGGCATATCATGACCTACGCAGAAGCAATAAAGACTTTACGTAAGAAAATGCTCATTACACAGACTGAGTTAGCCGCCCAATTAGGGGTTGCTTTTGTAAGTGTCAATAGATGGGAAAACGGTTCATATGAGCCAACCATGAAAGCAAAGAGAAAACTTGCTCCGTTGTTTGAAAAATACGGTATAGAGGTGAAATAGAGTGGCAAACAAACTAGAACTCACTTGGTTTGGAAAAGACAATCAGATTGGTATTGAACCAAGAATATTATTGGAAAACAAATCTCTAAGTCATAAAAGAGAGATGACTTCTTTGTTTGCTGAAGAAGAATATTTCGACAATGTTTTAATCCACGGAGATAATCTATTGGCTTTAAAGACATTGGAAAATCTTTATCCAAAAAAAATTAAGTGTATTTATATTGATCCTCCTTTTAATACAGGTGTAAGAATTGATGCCGATGGCAAAGAGATTGGATACGATGATGGTATTGAACATTCGATATGGCTATCTTTGATGCACGCTAGATTGAAACTGCTCAGAAATCTTTTGAGCGATGATGGCGCAATTTTTATCCATTTAGATGATAACGAAGTTGATTATTGTAAAGTCTTGTGCGATGAAGTTTTTGGAAGAAAAAATTTCATGAATAGAATCACGGTTGACTCAAGATCTCCTTCAGCATTTAGCACAGTCAATCCTGGAGTGTTTAAGGCTGCTGAATATATTTTGTTTTATGCCAAAGATAGAAGCCAGCTCGTAGAAAACCAATTAAGAACCGCTAGAGATCCAGATTATGCTTATGACAAATATATTTTAAATATTGATGATGACTATAAAAAATGGCAATTCATTAATGTTTCTGACGCTTATCAAAGATTTAATTCCAATAATTCTGGAAAGCCTCAGCAAGTATTAAATAGTTATCACAAATTCATTGTTGAAAACGCTCACAGAATCTTTAGATTCACCGCAATTAGCGATACAGGTGCTGGTCAAGCGGTGGTTGAGTTGAAATACAAATCAAAAGAAACTCCAACAGAAATTCTAAAAATGGAGAGAGGAAATGGTCTTGATGACGTTTATGTTTTGAATGGACAACAAATCTCTTTTTACTCCAAAAACATTGCTGTTATTGATGGCAAGAAAACCCCGTCTATGATTTTGACTGATATTTGGAAAGATATAGCATGGGAAGGTATTGCATCTGAAGGTGGTGTAAGATTTAAAAAAGGCAAGAAACCAGAAAAGCTCATTAAACGCTGCTTAGATTTAGTTACTAAGCCGGGTGATTGGGTTTTAGATTCATTCCTTGGTTCCGGTACAACAGCGGCAGTTGCTCATAAAATGCATAGACGTTGGATCGGCATTGAAATGGGTGAACACGCTTATTCTCTTTGCAAGCCACGATTAGACAGGATAATCAATGATGAAGATAAAAGCGGTATTTCAAAACTTGTTAATTGGACCGGTGGTGGTGGCTACAAGTTCTATGAATTAGCTCCAACCCTTATCAATATCGATGCTTTCGGCCAACCAGTTATCAATAAAGATTACAATTCTGACATGCTTGCAGCAGCTGTTGCTATGCACGAAGGATTCAA
>JAFUEZ010000020.1 GCA_017470115.1 Bacilli bacterium
ACTGCATCAATGGTTAAGATGCTTGACATCGAAGATAATTTAGCACTTTTAGATTTAACAAAATTTAAAGATAGCGAATTCAAAAGAGCAAATACATATTTAAAATGTTTCAAGTATATTAATGATAGATATAATTTCATCGAGAATAGCACGAAATATAGAAGAATGATGAAAAAGCTTGCAAAAGTCGAATATTAATTCGGCTTTTTAATTTAAATCATATTCAAAAATTATTATTTTTTATGTGATAAATTACTATTCGTTTTCATATCAAACAATGATAAAATATTCATAATTAATTGTAGGTAAGAAATATGAAAGTAATGTGTACAAAATGTGGGAAAATAATTTCTTGTTACGATACAGATAAAACTGTGTTCTGCAATGAATGTGGAAATAACGTTTTCGTAGAAGAAGGTTTGAACTTATTAAATAGACAATATAAAACTTATATCGATAGGGCAAATAGATTTACGTATCAGTTATATGATTATGAAAAAGCTATTGAAGAATATAAAAACGCTTTGAAGATTAAACCTAATGATTTCACCTGTGTTTTAGGTATTTTGTTATGTAATTTATCGATGCAAACACTTGATGATCTACGTTTTAATAAAGTAGAAGAGATATTAAATTCTTATGACATTGCTTTAAACAATGAAAATACGTTCATTTTCCTAAATTTAGTCGATGACATCATTAAACATATTCATATTTTCTATAATTCAATTAATTCCAAGTTCACAAAAAATGGGAAATTTATCAACGAGAATTATCTAAGAATGTATCGTGATGGATTAAACGACGTCGTTGACGCTCTTGAATTTATTAAAAGCGTGTTCGAAATATGTGATGAAGGTGAACTCAAAGAATTTGTTGAGACAAATAATGTTCCTCAAAAGGTAGATGAAGAGATAAAAATCGCTTGTGAAAAAAGAAAAGATGTTTATGAAGTTGTTGATGAACAATACGAACTCGACAATCTAAGTTTAGTTGAAATTACTTCAGAGCAAAAAAGCATGGTAATGAAAGTTTATATTGCTTTAGGTGCTTCGCTATTAGTCTCAATTGGAATCATAATTGCAGCCGCTATAACAAAAATTAATTACATATATTTTGGTTTACTTTTACCTGCTGGATTCTTATTTTGGCTCATTAGTAGTTACCGCAAAAAAAATGGTGTTTAGAGTAAAAAACCTGCCAATTCCGGCAGATTTTCTTAAATTTTGTTATTTTCGAAAAGATAATTTAATAATTTTTTAACGGCGTTATATCGATGTGATATGACGTTTTTTTCTTCAGGTTTTAAAGTGGCAACACTATGATTATAGCCTTCAGGAACAAACACAGGATCATAACCAAAACCATTTATGCCCTCGATTTTAGTATTGATTTTGCCTTCCATGATTCCTTCAAAATCTAATCTTTCACCCTCAAAGTTTAAATTTAATAAAACGATATGACATGTGAATCTAGCTTTTGAATTAGGGTGTTTTGAAACAAGAATTTTATTCAACTTTTCTTGACCGCCATTTTCAACAGCAAATCTATGTGAATAAATGCCTGGGAAATGTTCTCCGAGCTCATCGATTTCAATGCCTGAGTCATCACTCATTACTGGTAAATTGGTAAATTTTGTTACTGCCTGAGCTTTTATGAATGCGTTTTCAGCATAAGTTTTTCCGTTTTCATCAGGATCAACAGATATTCCAGCATCCTTTAAAGAAAGGAGTTCGACTTTTCCTTCAAGCATTGCGTTTAATTCTTCAACTTTGTGTTGGTTGTTAGTAGCGATAATAATTTTTAACATGTCTAAATTTTATACCTAAACGTTTCATCATATCTAGAGCAATTAGAAAAATTAATGAATATTGAATGCAAACAAGAAATGCATTAATATTTTTATGCAAAACGGAGTTTACATTATGAAGATTGAAGATTTTAGAAACGAGAATGAAACTATCTTATGGAAAGGCAAGCCTCATAAATCTGTATATATAAAAGAGCAAATATTTTCACCATTTTTCCTTTTCGCATTACTTTGGTTTTTTATTGATGCTGGAGTCATTATAACGATATTTGCTACTTCAGGTATGTCTTTAGAACTCTTTTTCATTATTCCGTTTTTTATTCTTCATTTAGCACCTGTTTGGATTTATTTAGCTAGTGTTTTTTCAGCATTTGCTAGATGGAAACATACCGAATATATGGTTACTGATCAAGCAGTTTATTGTTTATCTGGTGTACTTACAACAAATTGCAAAAGAAAAACTTTCCAAGAAATAACAAATGTTTCAGTTCACCAAGGCATTTTTGATAAAAAGCATGATGTTGGTGATGTTTATATCATTACTGGTGTTACAACTAGCAGTAATGGAAAATTAACAAACGCAGGTTTTAATATTGTTGATATTGAAGATTATATGAAAGTTTATAAATTAATTTCTGAAACAGGTAGAGATATCTACGCTGATACAATGTATCCAAATGATTTAAGGCCAAATAGTAATTCAGGATATAGAACCAAATACGATCCTGAAGATAAAAAATAAACAGTTCACGAAGAACTGTTTTTTAATCAACTGGAGCAGGTGACGGGAATCGAACCCGCGTAATCAGCTTGGAGGGCTGATGCTCTACCATTAAACTACACCTGCATTCGGTTTTATTATTATATTTTATTTCAGTATTTGAAATCAAGTGTATTTTAATTTGATAAAAATAGTAAAAGTCTATATTATAAAAAGCGTTATGAAAAAGAAGTGTATATTTTTAGTGAGCCTTTTTGCAATCAGCTTATCATTATCAAGCTGTGGTACTTTTTTTAATGGCGGATCTAACAATAATAAAGACAAAGAACCTGATGTTGTTGTTCCAGTTACTTTAGAGAGCATTAGAGTCAAAACTCCACCAACCAAAACTACATATTTTGTTGGTGAAAGATTTGACAATACTGGTTTAGCTATTGAAGCGGTTTATAGTGATCAATCAACAAAAGACATTATTACCTATACAATCGATAAAAATGAACCTTTGAAGCTAGAAGATACAAAGGTCACTGTTTCTTATCATGAAAAAACTTGTGAAATCGCAATTACTGTTATTGAAAAAGAAAAAGACGATGAATTTGAAGAAGTAAAAAGTAGCGATATTGAAAGTATCGTTATTGAAGAAGATGGAATAGATTTACATTGGGGTGAAACTTATAAGATTAATTATAGTTATCTTCCTAGTGATGCTAGAAATCCTCAATTTAATTTAAGAAGTACAAACACTACACTTGCTACCGTTTCTAGTGAAGGGGTAGTTACTCCTACAGGAAAAGGTGAAGGCACTGTTGAAATTGTTATTTCTCATCAAAATATCAACGGAACAGTAATTAGTGAAAGAGTTACTTTTAACATTATAAAAAGAATCGTAGTTACTGAACTTATTCCAAGTATTAAATCGGCAAAAATTGTCAAAGATGGTGGTAAAAAATCAATTAGTGTTGGTTATGTTCCTGAAGATGCAACAGAGACTGAACTAGTTTATACATTTGATGATCCAACAATTGCATCGATGAATGAAACAAATACTGAAATTGTTGGTCATAATCCAGGCAAAACAACCTTAACTATTTCTACACTTTTTGATAAAGATGATGCCGAAGCTACTGTCGCAATTGAAGTTCTTGAATCAGGATATGTTGCGCTTGCTGTTGATGAATCTCTTTCACCAACAAAATTTGGTGATTATCAAGACCTTGAGCAAGCGATTGGATACGACGTTTTATTAAGCAAAACTGATGGCGTTAAAAAAGCAAAAATCGCAGTATGTCCAATTGAATTTGATGATTATCCATTTTCAAGCAAAACATTAAGCGATCTTGAAATCGCATTTAATGGAACAGGTACAAATCAAACTACTGGATATTGGGAATCTGTTGCTTCTTATTTTAAAACAGCAAGCCATGGTAAACTTGATTTAGAATTTGAAATTTTAGATGTTTATAAACCAAATGAAACTTCATCTGAAGGTGTTGACGATAGCAATTATTACAACAAAATTCCTTCATATATGAGTGGTTGTTTAAGACAACATAAAGCAAATCATTCAGATTTCAATTATGCTGATTATGATTACGATAGTAATGGTAATTTAGATTCGGTTTGGACAATTTATAGCTGTCCAGATTATAGCGAATTATCCTCATTAAGTTCGAATTATTGGGCATTTGTTACTTCAACAAATACGAAAATTACTGGCACAAATTACAACATCGTGAGATATGGCTGGGCAAGTTATGATTTTATGTATAAAGTTGGCTCATCTAGAGTTGATTCACATACATATATTCACGAAACTGGTCATCTTTTAGGCTTAAACGATTATTACAATTATGATGATAGTAGTAGTGCAAATGAACCAATTGGTTGTTTTGATATGCAATCATATAACGTTGGTGGCCATAATTCTTGGAGTAAAGTTGCATTAGGATGGGAAAATCCTGTAATTTATGATGCATCAGTTGATACATACGCATCAGTTCATTTAGGAAAAGGAAATGATGGATCTTGCTTATTTATCACAAATAAGTATCAAGCAACAGCATTTGATGAATTTTTAGTGGTCGAACTTTATACTCCAGATGGGTTAAATAAACTTGATTCAACTTATGCATATAATGGAAGAGCTAAGATGCCTTCAACATTTGGAGCAAAAATTTATCACGTCGATAGTAGATTAATTTATGGATTCTCATCTACAATCGGAACTGAAACTCAAAAACAAAAATATATTGAATATCCACTTACAAGATCTGGCTTCCCATATGGAGCAATGATTGGTGCATCAAATTCAAGTAATTATGATAGAAATTACACTCATGAATTATTTGATCAAATCGCTTTAATTTCATCAAACAAGAATGGTGGAGCTTATATGAGACGTAAAACATATTCAAGTGCTGCTGATTTCTTCCAAACTGGTAATGTCTTTACAATGGAAGATTACAAAGTCAATTTCTACAACAATGAAGCAAAACTAAATAATGGTTCTTCACTTGACATAAAAATCAAATTTGAAAATGTTACAAATGAAGGAATCGATCTCCTCATTGAACCAATATAACGACAAATTGTTGAATATATTAATGCTGAAAGTCAAAATTTCAGCATTTTTTATAATTAATATTTACATAGTAAATTTTAATATATAATGCACCTAAAAATTGAAATTTGAAATTCAATATTAAGATGATATTAAGAATTGAATTATTTTTTTTGAGTTATTTTTAATAAATTGTTTAATAATCTTGATTTTTTGGTAGGAGGAAAATTCATGAAAACTAAATTATTTAAAAAATTAGCCGTCCTTTCACTCATTGGATTAGGAATTGGCGGTTTAGCAAGTTGTGGTGGAACCGGTGAAAACGAAAAACCTATCGTCGAACCAGATAAAACTGGTACGGTTAAACTTCAATTTGATAATACTCAAGGTAACGTTACAGCTAGTGCTACAGAAGGTAAGGTTGGCGAAGCAATTACTTTAACAGTTACACCTAATGAAGGTTATAGCGTTAAAGAAGTTAAGGCAAATAATGCTGTCTTAGCAGGTCCAAATTATGCTTTTGAATTAGTTGAAGGCGAAAACACAGTTGTCGTCACATTTACAAAGAACCCAACAATTACTTTAGCAGCAAGTGCAGAAGCTTTCAAAGCTCACTTAACTTACACATTAACAGCTACCGTTAATGATGCTCCAGTTCAAAACCCAGTAGTCAAATTTACTGATAATGCTTCTGGTGCAATCGAAGGAAGTGCTGAAGGTAATGTCTTTACATTTAAAGCTACAGCTGCTGGTACATACAAAATCCAAGCACAAGCTTATGAAAACGCAACTGCAACAACAGCATTTGCTTCAGCCACATTTGATCTTAATGTAGTTCAAGGTGTTGAAAAATATGCTTTAGCTCTTGATACAACAGGTGTCAAAGCTGCTTATAAACAAGGTGAAGCATTTACAGCTGAAGGCTTAGGAATTAAAAAAGTCTTTACAGTTGATGGAACAAAGATTTCCGAAACTGAAATGGCACTTGCTGAAGTTACATTAAGCGTTGCAGAAGGAACAGTCTTTAAAGAAGTTGGCGATGTCGAAGTTACAGTTAGTGATATCGAAGAAGTTGCTGAAGCTGCTAAATTTACAGTTAGTGTTGCTGAAGATAAAGAATGGCAATTAATGCAAGCTCTCGAATCATTAAAATCTGGATATAAGAAATATCATGTTTCTAGTAGTGGTGTTTCATTAACTGATATTGTTTCAGATGAGTTAACAGTTACAACAACCGACTTAGAAGTTTACCACACTTATGAAAACGCTAAAACAAGTAGTGGCACTCCAGTTGTTTATGCAAACGATGTCACATTTGATGAAGAAGGTAAAGCAACAGCAAAATATACAGGTACATTAAGAGCTGGTTTAAATTATGCAGCCTATGCCGATGTACAAAGAGGTTTCTATTCTGATGCTTTATGGAGTGATTTAACTGCTGAACAGCTTGCTACATTAACATTTGATGCTGAAACCGGCGTTGCTGCTGGACCAGTTTTCCAATCAACTACAGCTGGTGCCGCAACTGCAGGATTCTCTGGATTAGCAATGAAACTTGCTGGCTTAGGAGATTATGTTGGCGATGGTTTTAGTTATTATAATTTATTCTTCCAAGCAACAGTTCAACTTAATGGTCCATATGTTGTTGTAGGTATCAATTATGGTTCAACTGCTGATAAAGTTACATCTAAAATAGGCCAAGCAGTTTATGCACCTTTAGGAGAAGCAGATGAAGACTTAGCTACATTTAAAGCAGCTATTGCAGCCGAAGAAGATTTCACTATTACTTATCCTGAAGTTTTAACAAATGCTATTAATGCTGTTGCTGCTAATAATGCTACGCTTGAATGTGATGGTGCTGATTACTCTGCACAATATAATGAAAAATATACTGTCTATACAGATCTTGAATCTGGTGCAAAAGAAGGTTACTTCGATATGCCTGCAGGAAAAGCAGATAAAGATAATAATGCATATAATGAATCAGCATATGCTTTCACACTTACAAGTGAAGAAGTTGAAGTTGAGAATCCTGAAGATCCAGAAAACCCATTGACTGAAACAAAATATACATTCGAGGTTGGTGACGATGAAGGAAGCTCTTTAGCTGATGACCCTTATGCAAGACTCGATTATTTGTTTGGCATTAACAATAGATTGGTAAGCAGTGTCGGCCTTAAAGCTGAATCATTCTGGACACCTATTCATTATGGTGTTGATGATGAAACAGGTGAAATCGAATTCTCATATGGTCAATTTAATACTGGCTTCGGAAATGGTTTTGCTTACGTCAACTATGGTGCTAATTATGGTGTTTGGGCTTCATGTAATGCTGTATTTGGTATGGTCAATGCAGGATTAAGCTATGCAAAATATGTCGCACCATTATCAATGGTTTTAAGCGGAACAGCTGATTCCGATGGAACTATCACATCATTAACATTAGAAGCAAACACAACATATAATGGAAATGCTGGATTCAATGTTGAAGTTGATTTCACTGAATTAGGTACAACAGCTGATACAGAACTTGAAAACTGTATTGCTGGTCTTGCTGATTATGTTGAACCTACACCAGACCCAGATCCAGATCCAACTCCAGATCCAGATCCAGAAGGTGGCGAAGGCGGAGAAGGCGGCGAAAGCGGCGGCTCCGAAGGTGGTTCCGAAGGTGGTTCCGAAGGTGGAGCAAGCACTGACCCATTAAAAGGTTTATTAAGATTCTCTTATATTAAATAAGATTATCACATACAAATTTTACAAAGAGCCGTAAGTCGCTTACGGTTCTTTGCATGTTTAAGAGGAGGAAAATTATGAAGAGAAAGACTAAAATTACTCTTAGAGCAACTTCAGCAATTATCTTCGGTTTAGCAGGTTCTATGATTATCTCGTCTTGTGGAGGAACCGGCGAAACAAAAATCGTAAATAATGCTGCAGTTAATTTAGGTTTCGATTCACAAAAAGGTAATGTTACAGCTAGTGCTACGGAAGGCAGAGCTGGAGATACTGTTACACTCACAATTACACCAAATAGTGGTTATCAAATAGCTGAAGTTAAAGCAAATAATGAAGTTCTTCAAGGACCAAATTATTCTTTTAAACTTGTCGAAGGCGTCAATAATGTCTCAGTTACATTTGAAGCAATTGATGTAAAAGTTATCGTTACAGGTGCAAAAAATGGCGTGGTTGGCGATAAAATCCAACTTAATGCTATTGTTAGCGGAGATGAAACAAACGCCGTTACATGGAGTGTTGATAATGAACTTTTTGCTAAAGTTAGTGAAACTGGTTTAGTTGAATTACTTTCAAAAGGAACAGTCACGGTTACTGCAACAAGTAAATTAAATCCAGCGAAAAAATCATCACCAGTTTATATTCAAATTTATTCAGCAACTACAACAACAAAATCCCTTGAAATTGTTAATTTACCTACAAAAACATCATATAAAGTAGGTGAGCAAACAAGTTTTGAAGGTATTGAGGTTATGGGTTATGAATATGCTCCAGATGGTGCAAAAAACTATACTAGTGGTGTTGCATTTAATAAATCACAACTAACATTCTCAGTTGCTGAAGGAACAACTTTATCGACAACTGGCGAACAAACTGTTAGTGTTACAGCTCCAGGTTATCAAGCTGCAAACTTTACAATTAAAGTTGGAAACAACGTGGTTAGCGAAAGACTTTACGTTGCAAAATATCCAAACACAACAAAATATGTTTTAAAAGAAGGCACAAAAGTTACACTTAATACCACTGGTTTAGTCATTAATAAATTGACTTATACCGATGGAGAATTAACTTCAAATGTTGCTGTTAATTCTACAGCTTACACATTAAGCATGAAAAATGGTGATGAACTTAAATATGAAGGAACAACTTCAATTTATGTTTATCCAACTGACTCAAGTGTTGAAGGCACAAGTTTCAATGTTATTTGTTACACAGAAGATTTAACACTTAGAAACTTAATGCAACAACTTCAAACAACACATAATTATCAAGCAGAAGTCTTAAATAATGTTGGAACAACAAGAGATACAACCGGTTTCCACTATTTAAGAACTTATACTGAAAATTATTACGACGAAGTTACATATCAAAACGTTTCTGGAACAAATGGTATCGAATTTAACACTGATATTGAAAAAGAACATATTGGTTATGCTAAATTTGAAGATGGAGATACATCAGGTGTTTGTGAATATAGAGTTGATGAAATCGGCGATATTGTCGGTTCTGTCATCGTTTCTACAGATACTACAAATTGGTGGGATTTCTCATCAAAATTAACAAAACCATTTAGTATCTTTAATTTGAATTTATTACCAACAGAAACATTAAATGGAAAATATCTTGTTATAAACGTTGAACAAGTTGAAGGTGATGATGAAAACGGCACACAAACACTTCTCAAATATCCTCTTTGTGAACAATTCTTATCATATTGTGGTTGGTCAGGTTCGCTTATCACAATTATGACTAGATTTGTTATCTCAATTACAAACGATTATAACTTATCAATGAAAGCTTATTTTGGTAGTTATGGAACAACCGAAATGAAAATTAATGCTTTAGGAAACGCATCAGTTAGATCAGTCGAAAGAGCATTAAGAAGCGGAATTACTCCAAGTTATGATGTCCCACAAGAATTATCTCTTGCAAAAGAGGCATTACTTGAAAATAACTATTCAACCCATGGTTATGGTAATTCAACAGTTACTGCATATTTTAATGAAAAATATTCTTATAAAGTTTCAGGGAAAGTTGGCTATTGCGAACTCGATGATGGAAAAATTTATAAATTTACTCAAAACGGCAGTGCATTTAAATTAGGTGAAGTAGTTGAGACAGACGCAACAAGTGTTCCTGAATATTTAGAGAGTTTAGGTAATGTTGGTATTACAAATTCTTATCTTAGTTATTCATTTAAGAATGTCTTAGGAACAAATGGTGGTAATTCTTTATTGCACTTGTTCTCAAAACTTCAAAGTTATTCAAGTGATAGTTCAGTTTATTTTCAATCATATTCAAGGGAATCAACTGATGCTATTTACACTTTATATAGAGAATCTGCTTCAACTGCTGATGCAGAATTGATTTCTTGGTTTATTGTCAATTTCGAAGAAAATAAGCCTCATACAGTTGAATCAGTTACAGATTGTGAATTCTGGGCAATTAATGATGGTTCAGGTTGGCCAGTTTGCACATCAAATGTTGGAACTACACATGTTTCATGGATCGAAGAAGGAATTGCAGCTGCAAACGCAGCTTTATAAGGAGGTGAGGAAATATGAAAAAGAATAAATTAGGTTTATTTGCCCTTGCAGTAGGTGCTCTTGGTTTCCTTGCTTGCTGCTCAAATGGTGAAGTTCAAACATCAAATCCAATTTTAGAAAGAAATACATCTTTCTTAGTTAACCTTGAAGGTTTATCAACAACACTTGGAGAAGATGGAGTCAAAGTTTCTCAAGATAACTTCATCCAAGCATTAAGAGAAAGAATTGGTTTTAATTTTAGAGTTGAGCATTCTTATAGTGCAATTAACGTCTTAAAAATTAGAGCTAATGAAGCTGTTAAAGGAATTATTGAATCAATTCCTGGCGTTGTTAAAGTTTCTGAAAACGCGATGTATAGATTCGGTGATACATTTAATGGTTTAAGAACACAAGCTGAAATTGACGAAGGTTATGTACCTTTAGCAGATCCAGTTGGTGGAGAAGATGACACATCAGCTGATGAGAATATGTCAGCTGAAACAATGCATGTCCCTCTAACAAATAATGGTGGAGCTGGTTCATTTGTCGCTATCTTAGATTCAGGTTTTTATATTGATCACCACGCTTTCAAGAATTTAGAAGGTGAAGGTGCTGCAAAAGCAAGATTCAAATATAATGATTTAAAAGCATTAAGTGGTAGTCTTGAAGCAAAAGCCGCAAAAACACTTACTGGTGTTACAGATAGTTATCAAGGTGAACTTGCTGATGGATCACTTTATTACAACTTAAAAGTTCCTTTCTATTTTGACTATGGTGCAAGTAATTTAAATACAAATGATGATTTCGATGCACTTTCAACAATTTCAGAACACGGAACTCATGTCGCATCAATTACTGGCGCTAATGGTACTTATCAAGGTATCGCACCAAATGCACAACTTGCTTTAATGAAAGTTTTCAAAGAAACATTACCACAAAATGGCAGTGCAGCAGGTGGTGTTGGTGCAGGAGATGAAGATATCCTCCAAGCATTAAACGATTGTGTCCTCTTAAAAGTTGATGCATTCAATATGTCACTTGGTAGTGACCTTGATGATTTTGGTAACAAATCAACATCAATGTCAGTTATCGATCAATTACAAGCTGCTGGTACACAAGGATGTATTTCAGCAGGTAATGGTGGAAAAGGATTATTCTCATCACTTTCTACTTATAAACACTGGTCAACAGAGGCAACAGATACAGGTGTTTTAGGAAGTTATGCATGTAGCGAAACAGCAAATATTATTGCTTCATCAACAACTCCAAAAGCATTTTATGAAAATGGTCTTCAAATTAATGGCCAAATCGTTGCTTATAATGACCAAGTTTCACACAAAACACAAGCAGACATTCCTGAAGATCAACAACAAGTTTTAGCTGATGTACTCAGTGGAGAACTTGAACTTGTTACTGCAGGTGCTGCTGATTCAAATGGTAATTATTACGGTACTGATGCTGATTATTCAGCAGTTACAGCAGCATTAGGATCAAATTACTATAAAGGAAAAATAGCTGTTTGTGATAGAGGTAGCAATACCTTCTTAGCAAAAGCTCAAGCTGCTGCTGAAGCAGGTGCTGCAGCTCTTGTTGTTATCAATAATGACCCAACAGCATATGAATTCAACATGAGAATGAGCTTCACAGATAGCACAACAAATACTCTTGTTGTTCCTACAATTCCAGTTGTATTTGTTCTTTTCAAAGATAGAGATTTAATTCTCTCTCAAGCAATGGGACAAAACATCGTTAGAGACGATAACGGAAAAGAAATTTGTAGAACAACATCAGCAAATTTAATTAAAAATAAGATCGCTGATAACCCAGATGCGGGAAAAATGAGTGATTTCTCCAGTGATGGTGCAGCAAGCGATATGTCAATTATTCCTACTATTTCAACTCCAGGTAGCTCAATTAAAGGTGCTACACTTGGTGAAACAAATTCACTTGGCGTTGTCGAAAACTTCGAACCAGATAGATATGAATACTTAAGTGGTACATCTATGGCTGCTCCAAACTTTACAGGTATCGTTGCTTTACTTGTTGGTGAAAGAGAAGCTGCTACTGAAGAAGAAAGAACAGATTACTTAAAGACAATCTCAATGAGAACCATGTCAACAGCTGATCCATATACTTCATCATCAACAAGATATGGAAGTATCAAAGCTAGTGAAGCTACAGCTACAGATGGTTCAAAAGTTACAATTTACACTCCAGAAGTTGAAGTTGATGAAGTTGCAAAATATTCACCACGTAAACAAGGTGCTGGTATTGTAAATGCAGCCGAAGCAATTGGTTCAAAAGTTTATATTGAAGGTTTAGAACCAAATGAAGACGGAAGTTATGATGGTGCTAAAGGTAATAAATTTGGCAAGATTGAGTTAAGAAATAACGACCTTATTAAAGAAGGAAAGATTAAACTTGGCTTCAGACTTCATAACGAAGGATTTAATGGCACATACCAAGTTAAATTAAATGTCCAAGCTTCACAAATTTCTGATTATCACAATCACGATAACCAACTTGCAAATTATGTTGGTAGCGATGCTAAATTCGAAGGTGCTAAGATTCAAACAGCTTATGATAGAGTTTTAGAAGATAATATCGATTTAGGTACAATCGCACTCTCAAGTAGTGAAACAGTAAAAGATGTCATTCTTGAAACACACGAATTAAGTAGTGAATCAAAAGAATACCTTAAAGGATTTGAAAATGGCGCATTTATCGAAGGTTATCTTACTTTAACACCAGTTGGTGTTGAACCAGATGATGATAATCCAGAACTTAATGTTCCTTACCTTGGATTCTATGGTGATTATGCACAAGCAGAAGCAATTGAAGCATTTGATTTCGAAAAGAAAGAAAAATATGATGTCAAGAATGCTCCTGATGGAAAACTTTACGGAAGTGATTTAGTTGACTTCTTAGGTACAAAATCATATGGCTTATCATTTATTGATACAGGTTCTATGATTGCTGGTGATAGTTTTGAAAGATTCCAAGAAAACGATAGAAAATCTAGTGTTACAACTAACTCAGATAACTTCTATAACTTCGGTCAACAATTAACCACAAGTTATGATGAAGATGCAGATCAATACACAATCTATGTTGGTGGTGCAAATACTGATGTTCTTTACATTCAAGAATTCGTCTATCGTTCCGTCCAAAGTGCAAATGTCTCAATTTATGATTCAATTGGCACAAGAGTTAAGAATGTTCCTATTACAGATTTATTAAGAGGAACATCATACTTATTTAAATCACATGTTACATCAAGTTACATTAGTGGTAGAGAATTAGTCCATAGAGGCTATGCTGAAATTCCATTATATTCTGATTCAGGTTATAAACTTGCTAGTGGAACATATAAGATGGAATTCACACATAATCTTGTTTATGGATCAACACAAAAGAAGACATATAAGTTAGTTATCGATGGTGATGCACCAACACTTCTCTATAGAAGTATATTCGATAACAATGGTGTAAAAACACTTAGACTTAAATTCTCTGAAATCTATATTCCTGATGAAACAAAAGTCCACGTAAATGCTGACCAAACCGCATTTACAATGACAAAAGCAAGTGATGGCTATATCATTGATATCCCACTTGAAAATGCTTACCTTAATGGTAAATTATTCGTTTCAATTTACGATTCAACTTACAATTATGCTTCTATTATGATTAATGAAGGCGAACTTGAAGGTGGATTAGCAATTGAAAGTAGTAGATTAGGTTATGGTTCAACATATTCCTACTCTAGAAGAGTCAATGAAACAAGCAGAAATATCTCTTACATCTATGAAGTTAGTGCTAAAGACGCTAGAGGTAATGCAATCGATTTAGATTTATATAACGCTGTTGTTTCATTTGATAGAAAGATCAACCCAACATTCCAAGTTTATGAAATGGTTGATGATGGAAATGGCAATCTTGTTAAGGGTGCATTAATTGCTAACCAAAATACAAGAGGTGTCAGAGTTGATGATTCCACATTAAGAATCTCAACAAGAGCTACACGTTTCTTGGTCCAAGATACAGGTAGCAAAACAACCCCATATATTAACGTCCAAAACGCTACTGTTACTTATGAAGCATCTCCAGAACATGGTAAAGTTTACCTTGATAAAGAAGTAGGTGCAGAAGGTGATAGAGCTACAATTTATGCCCTTCCAGACAAAGGTTATAAAGTTGGTTCAGTTACTGTTAATGGTCTTGAAATTCAAGCTGATGAAAATGGTAATTACGCATTTGTCCTTGCAAAAGGAAATAATGTTGTAGTTGTTACATTTGTTGAAGCTTAATTGACAATTTGTAGGTGCCTAGAAATCTACTAGGCACCTACTAAAAAACTACTAAATTAGAAGGAATTTTTAAAAATATATGGAATTTGCAGACTTTTTTAAAAAATATGGTGTTAAATTTCTTATATCTATTGCAATAGAATTAACGTTCTTTCTTATATATTATTTAGTGTTTAATAAGACTATAGTGGGTGCTTGTGATGGCCTATTTATAGCAGGAATGATTGCTTTTGCAGCTGGTACATTCTCAATCATTACTAATTTAGAATTCCTTGATATATTCGCTTATAGCTTCTTAAAGATGTTCTCGCATATCTCACCAAACAAAATGAAGCATATCGCTCAAATGAATGGAAGATATGAATATAGCAAGGCAAAAGAAGAAAGAAGAAAAGATAATAGATTCGTATTTCTTAGTTACTACGCATCTAGTATCTTGTTCTTAATTCCAGCGTTAATTATCTTTATTTATATAAAGATATCAATTGCTTAATAATAGAAAAACATATAGTATATGTTTATCCAAAATTTAGATGGAGGTAAAAAGATATGAAACACAAGAAATATCTATTCGCATTAAGTGCTATTTTGCTCTTAGGCATGCCATTAGCTTCATGTGGAGGTAACGATACCCCAACAATTGATCCTGATGACCCATCAGGTCCAGATGATCCAGTTGGTCCAGATACTCCAGATACACCTGATGAAGATTTAACAAAAGTTGCTTCATTTACAGTTGCTTTAAGTGGTGCTGATCAAATTTATGTTGGTGAATCAGTTTATGTTACATGTCACGCTGAAAACTCAAAAGGTCAAGAAGTTACAGGAAATTATACATATCAAGTAACTGAAGGTGCCGATTTCATTTCTGTTGATACAAACGGTAAAGTTGTTGGTAAAGCTTCAGGAACTGGTAAAGTCACTGTTAGAGTTAGAAATGGTGTTGAAGGCTTAACAGCACAAACAATTACTGTTACTGTTTTAAGTGTGCCAGATAAAGCAGTCGGTGCATTTAACTATGTTGGTAAAACTTATGAAGAAAAATTAGACATTTTAGGAAAACTTGAAAAATATGTTGTTGATAACCACTTAACTGGTATCACACTTTTCCAAAATGGTGGTTATGTTATGTATAGTAGCCGTATTAATAAACCTACAAATACATATATCACAGGTTATGGATTTGGTATTTTAACTGAAGGTACCATTACTAAACCAATGACAGCAGAACAAGAATCAAACGAAGCTTGGAGAGAATATTATCACTCATATGCTGGTACAAATAATAAGAGAAAATTCAACTATCTTGATGATGATGGTAGTGAATCAAGTGATCTTTATAGTTATGTTGCTTCAACTTTATATAACACAAAGATGAACGCTACAAAAGATGGCTATGAATATTTCCCACATTTAGCAAAACCATCACCAAAAACTATTCAATATAATGGTAAAACCATTACAGCTTATGAAGATAAAGATGCTGAAAAAGGTAAAGTTAGACCAATTGCTTTAAACAAGAATAGTTTAGGCTTAGCTTCTAAATATAGAGTCTATGTTAGAACTGGAAAGAGCGATGGTATTGCTTATAACACATTAAGTAATAAAAAATATAATTTCACCGATTCAAAAGGTGTTGCTCACCAAGATTATTCATTCAAGGGCAGATTACTTGAACTTGAAGACTACATTACACCATATAGAGTCCTTTTAAATGGCAAAATCCACTTAAAGAGAATGACTGATATGATTTCTGATACCAGTGATTCAACTCTTAAAGGTGCAAAAGCATTTAATAGTGCATCAACTGGTAACTCAAACATCGACCAAATGAAGACACAATTCGACAACATGGTCGGATTAAAGACTGGTGAAGATACTTATGGTGAATATATTGATTTCGAATTCAACAATCAATTAACAGCTTTCTCAGCAATGCAAGCTGTTTCAAGTACACTTGTTTCTCCATTCCCTGCGGATTTCATTAGAGCAATTGCTCCAGATCAAACAGAAGCAAATATCTATCAATCTGGTATGAAAGATGCTTATGGTACAGTCAATAAAACAAATGACTCAATTACCCCAGTTGATAACCTCTTATCAGTTGGTCCATACGTTCTTGAAGAAGCTCAATCTCAATATAACGTATATAAAAAGAATGAACTTTATAAAGAATGGGATGCAAATAATCAACTTTTAACAGGTAGATACAATGTTAAAGGTCTTAAATTAATGTATTTACAAGGTGCATCAAGCGATCCAAACCTTGCATTTACAAATTACTTCTTAAAAGACATGATCGATGCATGTTCAATTCCTAAGGATTACATTCAACAATATGTTAATGACTCACGTACAACTAAGACAGAAGGTTCATCAACATTTAAATTGAATGTTAACTCATCGACCCAAGCCGAATGGAATGATAGATTCAAAGATCCAGAGAAACAAGCAACATATAACGCAACTGGTTCTTATAAAGTCAAACCATTAATGAGCAATGATAACTTCCTTAATGCATTAAGTTTTGCTATCGATAGAAAGAATTTTGCTGAAAATAGAGGTAACATTCCTTCACAAGATTACTTTGCTCCTGCATATCTTTGGGAACCAGAAGAAGGTAAATCATATGACGATACTCCTCAACACAAAGCAGTTTTAGCCGATTATTCACCAGAAACTTATGGTTACAACGAAGAATTAGCTGTTAAATTATTCGATGCTGCAATTAAAGAAGAAGTTGAAGTTAATGAAAGTTATCCAGGTTATAGTTCTAGCGAAGAAATCAAGATTTCTTGGATGAACACAACTGACCCTAAAGAATATGGTAACGATATTATTGGTTACTGGAATACAGCATTCCAAAAAACAAATGCTTATAAGACAGGTTTCAGAATTAACTTCACACAAGATGAAGGTAATAGTGATTATCAAGTCGTTTATGACACAATGAGATCTGGTATGTTTGATTTAGGATTTGGTTCTATTTCAGGTATGACAAGTGACCCACTTGGTTTCATGGAAGTCTTAAAGAGTGATAACTCTTCAGGATTTACACTTAACTATGGTATGGATACATCAACGATTGCTGAAGATGGCAGTAATGCTATTATCTATGATGGTAAAACATGGAGTTTTGATGGCTTATGGGCTGCTTCAAAAACAGGTGCAATCATTGGTAGTGATAGTAAAACAGTTGCTACACCAGTTACAGTAAAACAAGCTGGTACAGGTACTCAATCATTCACAATCAATTCAACTGCATGTCAAAGAATCGCTCTTGATTTAGAAGTTGCTGCTGCCGCGCAACAAGCCGCATTCAAGATCTTTGAAAACGATGAAGTTAAAAATGAAGCTTATGTTACAGCAAGTATCTCTTACAAGAAAGGTTCAGCAACAGAAACAGCTGCTGTTAACTTCTATTATGGCGATAATGCAAATTCATCATTCTTTGCTCCAAGAGCAGGAGATGTTGATGAAAATGGTTACTTTGGTAAAGAAGAAGACGATGGTGTTGGTAGATTCTATGTTAATGTTCCTATGATATTAACTTCAGAAATCACTAATGGCCAAGTCAGCGAAACAATCTTATGGAAAGATATTACTTCACTTAACATCACAGTTACATACTACATGGAGATTGAAGGTATCGCTGTTGCAAGTTCATTAACAACACAAGCAATTCAATTATCAAATCAATAAAATAAACAAAAATACTTGAGATTTGCAAGGTTTTTGGCAAAAAAGATTAGCGTGTTAATACACGCTAATTTTTTGTTATATACTTTTTATTTTAATTGTAGTAAAATCTATAAGATTTTAAGGGGAAAAATATGTGGAAGTATGTCGTTAAGAGATTGTTGCTTGCATTATTAACCGCCTTTATTATTCTAAGTTTAACTTACTTGATGATGAAATTGTTGCCTTTCCAACGTCCAATTGGTATGGCTACAGATCAGCGGCGTTATTATGAAGCACAACTAGATTATGGTTATGTAATTAAATTTACCGAAGAGAAAACTGGTTTCGGTGAACTTTTGTTTACCACAGAAGGTACATCAATTGGTGTTGATGGTGATGGTAATTACCTTTACTATTATCAACGTCCAATTTTGGAACAATATTTTAATTTCTGGGGTAATATTTTAACAAAATGGGATTGGGGAACCTCAACAGCTATTCAATTTAATGCTTCCGCAATGAGTATTATTGGTTCAAGATTACCTGTCTCAATAGGTATAAATATTTGGAGCGTTTTGGTCAGTGTTCCGTTAGGAATTGCTCTTGGTATTTGGGCTGCTTTAAAGAAAAATAAACCAACAGACCACATTATTTCTACGATTGTTATGGTCTTTATTTCAGTTCCAAGTTTTATCGTTATTTCACTTCTTATCAAATGGTTTGCTTTTGACCTTAAACTTTTCCCTTCTCAATGGCCAGATGCAACAAGTAGTACACAAAATAAAATTTTAGGTTATTTTATCCCAGTCATGGCATTAAGCTTTGGTTCAATTTGTGGATATTGTAGATTCACAAGAGCTGAACTTTGTGAAGTCATGAGTAGTGATTATTTATTACTTGCTAGAACAAAAGGACTTACAAAAACTCAATGTATTACTCGTCACGCTTTACGTAATGCAATGGTTCCAATTGTCCCATCAATTTTAGCTGAATTTATTGGTATTTTATCAGGATCAATGATCCTTGAAAATTTATACAACATTCCAGGTATTGGAGGTTTATTCGTTTTAGCTATCAATTCAAAAGACTATAGTGTTTTGATGGTTGATATGGCTATGTTTACACTTATTTCATTAACAGCAAGTGTCTTCCTAGACATATCATATGGATTTATTGATCCACGTATTAGAATGGGGGCAAAGAACAATGGATAAAAAAGAATATATCTATGAAGATAGTTCAGGTATTGAACATAAAATTGCCCTTAGTGAAGGTGATTTTAATCTTTCACAAAAAGACGAAAAGATACATGATCAAAAATTTAAAACCAAACCTACAACATTCTTTAAAGATGCTTTAAAGCGTTTTGCTAAAAATAAGAGTAGTGTTGCTGGTGGCGTTATTTTAGGAATTTTACTCGTTTTAAGTTTATTAATTCCTGTTATTGATACAAATAACATCGATGTTTCTCATCCTTATGAACTTTTCCTTGCTCCAAAAGCATTTAATGCTGGATCAGGATTCTGGGATGGCACTAAAGAAATTAAAGATGCTCCATGTGATACATCAAAGAAAATTACTGATAAAGCTGGAAACGTTTATTATTATCCATTTGAATCAAATTATCCTAAACGTGCAGTTTCAAAATTAACTCCAGCTAGAGTTGGATATTTAGAAGATGCAACAGCTGCAGCAAATTATGGTTTTGCAAATATCATTTGTCATGAACATGTTGCTACAGATATTGATGTAAGTAAACCTGAAGAATTAGATAGATATTCAACATATTTCTATTCACAAGATTATGCATTTAATTTAACTGATACATACAAATTTACTTTAACTGTTCTTGATGAAGAAATCGAAGGTTATGCAAGAAGTAGTTTCAGAGTTTCTGTTGATTATAAAGCTAGAACAGTTGATGAAAGAAAATTATTAGTTTTAAAAGATTTTGATGATACTTCAGCTTTGGAAAACGATAGAATCAATGACTCAATTCAAATTTTAAAAACAAAGAAATTGACAGTTGAAAACTTCCTTGAAGATGTCGCTTTAGATTCAGATGTAGCAGCTTATGGACTTGAAAGCGCAAATTTAAGAATCGATATGCTTCCAGTTCCTAATGCTGATGAATCAAGTTTACCTATTAGATCAGTCAAATTTGAAGCTGAAAACGATACATCAGTTGGATTCATTAATCTCGGATTTGAAAATGCAAATGAAATGATTTTAAAACAATCGAGCGCAAGAGGTTATTGGACAAGTAATGGAACTAAAAAGTTATATCATGGTTTAGGCTACGTTTGTTCATTTGTTTATGATACATATGAAGCAGCTTATGGCGTTCAAGAGAGAATATTATCTGAAACTCAAGTAAGAGAATATGTCGCTAATGGTTGGATTTCTAGTGCATTTGATATTAATGATGCATTAGCCAGTGATGCAGCTTTACAACTAGATGAATATTATAAAGGGCTTAAAACTGATAAAACTGATAAATATTGTCCAATCGTTTCAATGAAAGAGATTAAAGTCACATCAAGTGGTGGTCAAACTGCTTATTCATTTGTTTGTGATATTTATGGATATAAATGGCTTGGTTATGCTGAAATGCCAAAATTCCTCTTTGGAACAGATAGTACAGGAAATGACTTACTTAAACTTGTTTTTGTTGGTTTAAGAACATCACTTGCTTTAGGCTTAATGACATTTGCAATTTGTTTCACGATTGGTTTAATTTGGGGATCAATTTGTGGTTATTTTGGTGGAACAGTCGACTTAGTTATGGAAAGATTTACCGATATTTTAAGTGGTATTCCATGGATTGTTATCATGACACTTTGTATCTTAAATCTTGGTAGTAATTTCTTCACATTCATCCTTGCTATGTGTATGACAGGATGGATTAGAACTGCAAGTCTTACTCGTACTCAATTCTATAGATTTAGAGATAGAGAATATACGCTTGCTTCTAGAACTTTAGGAGCAGGGCATCCACGTTTAATCTTTAGACATATTTTACCTAACGCAATGGGAACAATTATTACTTCATCAGTTTTAATGATTCCTAGCGTTATTTTCTCAGAAGCTACAATTTCATATTTAGGTTTAGGTTTCCAAAGTATGCATTCACTTGGTGTTACATTAAGCCAAAATCAAACATACTTATTAACAAACCCAGTTCTTATTTTATTCCCAAGTGCCATCATGGCATTAATTATGATTTCGTTTAACTTATTTGGTAATGGTTTACGTGACGCGTTTAACCCATCATTGAAAGGAAGTGATTAGTATGGCAAAACAAGTAAATAAATTTGATTATGCAAATGCTGAAAAAGTCCTTCAAGTTAAAAATTTAAGGGTTAATTTCACTAGTGATTCTGGTTTAGTTCATGCAGTTAGAGGTGTTTCATTTGACCTTTATAAAGGTGAAACTCTTTGTATTGTCGGTGAATCAGGGTCAGGAAAATCCGTTACAAGTAAGACAATCATGGGAATTTTAGCAGCTAATGCTATTATTGAAACTGGTCAAATTCTTTATGAAGGTGAAGATTTAGTTAGAATTTCTGAAGAAGAATTTCATCGTATTAGAGGACACAAAATTGGAATGATTTTCCAAGATCCTTTAAGTTCACTTAACCCAATCACAAAGGTAGGAAAACAAATCACCGAAGCAACTTTAATCAATCGTAATATTTTGAAGAAACATTACATGGATTTAATTGCTGAACAACTTGTTGCAGTTAGAAATAATGAAGCAAATGTTGCTTATGAAGAAAACAAAACAAAAGTTGAACTTAAGCGTGTCGATCGCCTTATTAAAGTTTTAAAAGACACAAAAGTTACAAGTGAAGAACTTGATGAAATTAATAATGAAGTTGTTGAATATAGAACTTTAATTAAGAAAAACTTAACTGAAGAAATCGATTCTCTTAATTACAAAAATAAATATCTTGTTGAAAATAAAAAACCTGATAACAGATTCTTAGATCAAGATATTAACACAGCAAAATTTGAATCTAATTTACGTAAAATTGAGTTTTTAAGTGACTATTTAAATAGTGGTTTAGATGAAAAATCTCACTTAGAATTTTTAACGGATAGAAAAGTTTACTTGAAATCTTTTGTCGAATTTACACGTAAAGAAGCTAAAGCAATTAAACCTCTTTTAGCTCAAGCTTTAAAACTTAAAAAAGCAGATGCAAAAATAGAAAATGATGCTTATGCTAAACACTTAAAAGAAGAAAGAGATGCAAAAATTAAAGAACTTCAAACTAAACTTGATGAAGTCAATAAAAACATTGATAACCAAGCTCAATTCTTAGACCTTGAATCTTCAGCACGTTATGACATTATTAAGCACGATAGGCAAGTTGCTTTAGATAAGAAAAAGAATTTATTCAAGAGTGAAAAACCTGAAGAAATTAATATCTCAAAGATTCAAAAGAAAGAAGAAAAAATCACAAAAACTAATAACGAAGTTTTTGATAAATATCTTGAAGAACGCGATGCTTTAGAAGCTGAAATTGCAAAAGTTAATGAAGATTACATTAATTCAACAAAAATCACAAAAGAAGAAGCAAAACGTATGGCTTTAGAAGTCATGAAAGAAGTTGGTATCCCTCTTCCTGAAAAGCGTTTTAAACAATATCCATTCGAATTCTCTGGTGGTATGAGACAACGTATTGTTATTGCAATCGCTTTAACTGCAAATCCAGATATTTTGATTTGTGATGAACCTACAACAGCACTTGATGTTACTATTCAAGCTCAAATTTTAGAGTTAATTAATAAACTTAAAGCAGAAAGAGGCTTATCTTGTATCTTCATTACTCACGATTTAGGTGTTGTTGCAAATATGGCTGATAGAGTCGCTGTTATGTATGCTGGTAAAATTGTTGAATACGGAACAGCTTATGAAGTATTCTACAATCCAAAACATCCATATACTTGGGCACTTTTATCATCAATTCCTGATTTAGACTCTAAAGAAAGACTTGATGCAATTCCTGGAACTCCTCCAGATATGAGATTCCCTCCAAAAGGAGATGCTTTTGCTTTAAGAAGTAAATATGCTCTTGATATTGATTTTAAGTATGAGCCACCTTACTTTAAACTTAGTGATACACACTATGCTGCAACATGGTTATTACATGAAGATGCACCTAAAGTTGAGATGCCTTCAATTGTTAAAACACGTATTGCAAATTCAATTAAACAATTTAAAGAAAGTGATTCAAAAGGCATTGCTCAACAACTTAAATATGTTCCAAAAGAATCATTTGAATTTATCAATCAACTTGAAGATAAATCACTAAACGAAAATCTTTTAAAAGAAAATCCAGTAGCTTATCAAAAACTTCAAGAAGATAACGTGGTTGTCGAAAAAGTTGATGATGCTAAGATTGATGAAAACTATGTGCCTGTTAATGAAATTGAAGGAGCAGAAAACAAAGAAGAAGCTATTAAATCAATCAAGACAAAATGCAAATTCAAGCAAGAATATGTTGATAATAACGTTATTTTAAGTGTTAACCACTTGAAACAATATTTCTTCTTTGGAAAAGGTCCAAATAGATACAAACTTAAAGCAGTTCACGATGTCAATTTTCAAATTAAAGAAGGTGAATGCTTTGGTATAGTTGGTGAATCTGGCTGTGGCAAAACAACAACTGGTAGATCAATCATTAGACTTTATCATATTACTTCTGGATCAATTTATTATAAAGGACATAGAATTGGTGCTGGTTCTAGATGGAACGAAAAAGAAATTAAATATACCAATATTCGTTATAAGAAGAAGGCTAATTCTTTAGCTAAACAACTTAAAAATGGAGAAATTGATAAGGAACAATATAATCAAGAACTCAAAGAAGCTAAAGAATTTAGAAATGAAGTAGTAAGTGTTCAAAAAGCAAAAATTGCACAAATTAAACACGACGATAAGCATCCAGACAAAAAGCTTATTAATGAAATTCAAATGATCTTCCAAGATCCTATTGATTCTCTTGATCCTCGTATGACTGTTGAAGATATTATTAAAGAAGGTCTTGTTATTAGTCGTAATGTTCAAAAGCAAAGATTTAAAGAAGAGTACGAAGAAAAACTAGCTGAACTTCAAAATCAATTTGGTGAAACCTATGCTTCAAATGAAGAATATATTAAAGAAGCAGATGCTTTAAAAGTTGAATATGAAGCAAATCTTGAATCGGTCCACGCTAGACACGATCATGATAGAGTTGTTGATGTTTTAGAAAAAGTTGGCTTGATTGCCGATTATTGTAATAGATATCCACACGAATTTAGTGGTGGTCAACGTCAAAGAATCGGTATTGCTCGTGCTCTCATCATGAATCCAAAATTACTTATTTGTGACGAACCAATTTCTGCACTTGACGTTTCAATTCGTGCTCAAATTATCAACTTACTTAACAACTTAAAAGAAGAAATGGGCTTAACTATCATGTTTATCGCTCATGACTTATCAGTTGTTAAATATTTCTGCGATAGAATTGCTGTTATGTATTTTGGTGAAGTTGTTGAACTTGCAACTTCTGATGAATTATTCAAGCATCCTCTCCATCCTTATACAAAGAGTTTGCTTTCTGCAATTCCAAAACCTAATCCATTAACTGAAAAGAATCGTATTAGAATTCCTTATAATCCAAGAGAAGCTCATGATTACTCAGTTGAGAAGCCAAAGTTTGTTGAAATTGAGCCAAATCACTTTATCTTAGCTAACTCTATTGAAGTAGAGCGCTATAAAAAAGAAATGGCAGAACTTGATAGAATCGCTAATGGAGAAGTAGTTGAAGAAAAACCTGTAAAAAAGGCTAGAAAATCAAAAAAGCCTGCAGAAACCAAATAAAATTTAAAATATCAACTTAAATATGACCTATAAATTTAAAATTTGTAGGTCTTTTTTATTTTAAAATATGTAAAATTTGACAATAAAATTTAATGACTCTATTATTAATAAGGATAGTGAGTATGGAAGAATTTAAAGAAAAAAGAAGTGTTAGAAAAGATCTATTCAATAGAAGAATTTTTATTAGATTAATAGTTGGACTAGTTATAGAATATGGTGTTTTTGTTTTGATATACGGCATTAATGGATGGGGCATAAGAGCTTTAGTTGATGGTCTATTTGTTGCTGCCGTTGTCGGAATTGGTTTAGCATCTTTTTCTTTTTTAACATATAGTGGCTTTTTTGATACTATTGCTGTTGGAACGGCAAATCTAGTTGGTATCATGAGGAGAGAAGGCAAAAAGAAATATGATAGTCTTTTTGATTATAAAGAAATGAAAAAGCCAAAAAGAGCTGGAAACAGGTTTGCTCCTCTTGCATATTTGGTTGCAAGCTTACCAATGATTATCCTTTTTATAGTATTTTATTCGATAAATTACGTTTAAAAACAATTTAACAATATTTAGTGCTTACATAAAATGTAAGCGCTTTCTTTTTTGAAATATTAAGACAATATTAAAATTTTTTATTATATTTACGATTTTTATTATTTTAGTCATAAATTTTAGAAAAAGTGAACTCGTATGAGTCACCTTTTATAATTTTAGGAGGTATTCTATGAAAAAATTTAAGAAAAATACTTTAACTGTTTTAGCCGCTAGCTTTTTAATGCTTAGTTTAACAACTGTTACTGGTTGTGGCGGTGACAACGGTGAAGGAACTTACACTGGCGCTGAAGGTACACCTGAATATAATCTTAAACTTGGTGAGAACTTGTTCAATCCTAAAGGTGAAGGAACAAGATATTTTGCACCATATTTATTAAGAGAAGATGGTAAAACTTACGCCAACACTAAAGATGCTGCTTTAATTCAAAGCGGAGAAAAGTTCTATCTTTCAACTTATGGTCTTCCAGCAGATTATGAAGTTGGACTTACAGTTGAAAATCCAGCTACTGGAGAAAAAGTTGATTTCTCAATTGGTGAAGACGGCAAATTTACTGCTCCAACTGTTACCGCAGAAACAACATATAATTTTGTAGTTTTTGGTAATAAAGAAGGTCAACCACAAGTTAAGAAAACTTTAAAAGTTACAGTTGTTCCTGCTGATTCAATCGCAACTGGTTGGAAAAACTTCTCAGGCAAAAACGGTGACGAAAGAGAAAAAATGACCGCTGCTATTGAAGAATATATGCTTAACCAAGGCCTTTCTCCATTAACATATATGAACAATGCTGGATATCAACTTTATAATGCACGTGTTCATAGTCCATTCTTAGATGCTGGCAGATATATTCCAGGTTATGGATATGGTATCTTAACATATGGATCACTTTCTGCTGATTTAGAAGCAGAACAAACTGCAGCTTTCAAGAGATTCTTCCACCAACAAGAAGCAGCTGAAAGCGATATTGGTAGCTTTAACTACCTCGCATCAAATGCTGGTGCTGTTGCTGATTTCTATGACTACATTGCTGCTTCATATTTTGGAACATTTGTTAACCAAGATATGGGTGGAACACATTATGAAGGTATTCTTTCTAGAGAAAATGCTCCAATTGCCGTCAATCCAGATGAAAATGGTGCAAGTACTACATGGAAAGTTAAATTAAGAGTTGGTGGAGATACTGCTGATGCTACAAAAGGTGTAACTCCAGGTTTAGCCTATAGAAGTGCTTCAACACATTCATTACTTTCACCATTCAATGGTAGAAATATTGAATTAAGAGACTATTTAACACCATTCAAATTATTAGCTACACAAGCTGTTGGCTACTATAGAGGTAGTGAACAAGCTGGTGAAAATACAGCAAATAGACAAGTTAAAGGTTTTGCTGAATTCTACAAAGGTAGTAAGAATTTAACAGAGTTACCAACAGATGCAGAGATTCAAGCAGCATTAGGTGTCAAACTTGATGAAACCGATAACTCAATTACAATTGAATTTAACGGAAAGATTACTCCAGACTATGCTGAATATCAAATCGATGGTCTTTGGGCAAATCCAATCTGTGAAGATTTCTTAAAAGCATTAGGCGGTGGAAACGCTCTTAATGGTTCAAAAATTTATGGTGGTAATGGTAAAGTTAATGATATTAACGTCACACCACTTGATACAATTCTTTCTGTAGGTCCATACTACACAAGTTATTATGAATCAAAGAAAACTTGTGCATTTGCAAAGAATGAAGCATGGCCAAAGAAGAAGGACGATGCTGGTAGAGATTTATATCAAATCGCTGGTGTCCATTTAAATATCAATAGTGCTCTTACAAATAATGAAAATGAAACTATTGAAAAATTTGAAGCAGGTTTAAACGATACAAGTAATATTCCATCATCATACTGGGATAAATATGTTTCTGATGCTAGAAGAAAGAAAGTTGATGCTTCTGGTTTATATCAATGGTTCTTACAAACAATTGATAGACAATTCCAAGATGAACTTTTCCCTGAAAGTGATTGGGAAGTCAAACCAGTTATGTCAAACAACAATTTCTATAAAGCATTACTTACTGGTGTAGATAGAAATGCAATAGCTGAGTATTATCACAGATCAAGCACTTCATTTGAAATGCAAGAACCTGTCAATAAATCAACTCCTAAATCATCAAAAGTTTATAACGAAAGTGATGCTCATAAACAAGCTGTTGCTAATGCAATGGGTGATGCATTTGCTGATCCTGCAAACTATAAAGAAGTCGGTGCTGATTACTTTGAAGCAGCAATTTTAGAAGAATTAGATGCAGGCCACTATAAACTTGGTACTCCAGATAATCCAACCAAAATCGAAATGAAGATTGCTTATATTGAGTCAGAATCAATGGCAAAACGTTTCCAATTAATCACTGATGGTTGGAAAGAAGCGTTTGATTTAGCTGTCAAATCGCATAAGAACTCACAAGGTAAGAACGACTGGGTTAAAGGCGGAAAACCATTAATTGCTCTTGATCCTGCTTCACTTGATTTCCCACAAGAATCAGATACACAAATGCAAAATGATATCCTCTATAATGGTGTCAAAGCTGGTAAATATGAAGGTGAAGGTGTCTACTATGTTAGTGGTAATCCATACGATGTCTTAAACAACATTGAAAAATATAAAGCTGATGATAGTAGTGGATTTACTCTTAACTATGGTCCAAATACCTCATTACCATCAAGAGAAATCAAATATGAAGGTAAATACTATTCATTTGAAGGCTTATGGGCCGCTGCAAATGGTGGTAAGATCTTAAATGAATTCGGTCAACCATCAGAAGAATTTGTACTTGGCGATGATTTCTTAGCTGTTGATTATGTTAGCGCTACTGAAATCGATGTAACTGTTGAATTCTCATATTTTGAAGAATATGTTAAGAACATCGAATGGTATGCATTGGATTTAGATGAAAATGTAACTCCACTTGATACTGTTGAAAATGGCGATGGAACATTAACATTGAAATTCAAGGGCGATCAACTTTGTGATATTGAAGCATATTTCCTTGACGTAGCTGCATATTATGAATCTGTTGGTAGCGCAGATGGTAAAGCTTATTATGAAGATCTAGCAAAAGAATATAAAGGAATGTATAATATCATGCCAGTTGCTACATATGACTTCGAAATCGAAGGTGAAGTTGCTCAAAAACAACATAGCGCTGATTGGTATGTTCCAATGACAAAGCCTGCAGCATAAAAACAATTCAATATTTCAAATAAATGTTGTAGAATAATTCTAGCCTTATGGCTAGAATTATTTATATTTATGGATTCAGAAAGGAGGAATAATAATGACAAAATATGTCATAAAAAGAATTTTATTAGCATTTTTTACTTGTTTTATTGTTTTGTCACTTACATATATTCTTCTTTGCTTACTTAAAGTTGAAAAAGTGTTTTTACCTTCTCAAGGTCAAGTTTTCGCTTACTATATGGATCAAGTTAAAAGAGGTTTCCTTGTTGTAACTGAAAATATTCCAAGTAACAAATATGGTAATCTTCTTGATACCATTACACTTGGAGAAGGTGCAAACAAAACCATCTATTATTTTTATCAAAAACCAGTTTTTGATAGATATATTAGTTGGTTAGGAAGTATCTTTACAAAATGGGATTGGGGTACGAGTAGTGGATTTGAAGTAGGTAGAGATACACTTGATATTTTACTTTCACGCCTTCCTACGACAATGACTTTAAATATCATTTCTGTTCTTATTTCTGTTCCGCTTGGTATAGGATATGGTGTCATTTTAGCTCTTAAAAAGGGTTCAGTATTTGATAATGTATCTCAAGTTATAATCATGATTATGATTTCAATACCTGGTTTCGTATTGATCTCATATTTAATCATGCTTTCTTATAATGTCGATTGGCTGCCATCGTATTGGCCACAAGCCACTGACCCAACTTCAAGAAAAGTTGCCGCATATATTATTCCGGTCACAGTTTTATCACTTGGTTCTATTTTTGGATATGCAAGATTTGTTAGAGCCGAGCTTTGTGAAGTTTTGGAATCAGAATATTTACTTTTAGCACGTACAAAAGGTTTGACAAGACGTCAAGCTATTTTGCGTCATGCTTTTAGAAACTCAATGGTTCCTGTTTTACCATCTGTTGTTAGTGAATTCGTTGGAATTTTAGGTGGTTCTATGATTTTAGAAAACCTTTATCAAATTCCAGGTGTTGGCCAACTTTATATGGCTGCATTCAATCATAAAGATTATTCACTTTTGATGACAGATATGGCGTTTTATACAATTATTGGTTTATTAGCCGGAATTATCGTTGATTTATCATATGGATTTATCGATCCTCGTATCAGAATGGGGGCAAAGAAATAGTATGGAAGAAAAGAACATTACATATTTAGATTCTGATGGAAGAGAAGTAAATCTTAATCAAAGTGATTTTGAACTTGTTCAAAATAATAAAAAGATTACTGATGTTAAATTGCATGGAAAGCCAACTACATTCTTTAAAGATGCAATGAAACGTTTCGCTAAATCAAAATCTGCAGTCGTTGGTGGTATTATTGTTGGAATGCTCGTTCTTGGAGCAATTATATTCCCAACATTTACTCCTGATGAAGGAGTTTATGATGTTTCAAATAAGGGTGGTGGAACCGCTGCTGAAGCAGGCCTTTCTCCTAAATTATTTGATGCTGGATTTGGGTTCTGGGATGGAACCGTTAAAAGAGAAAGAGTTTTATATGATAACGAAGCGAAAGCTCCGGTTAATTATAAAGAAGACACATATTTTAATGTTGTTGTTTACGAAAGAATCGAAGAAAACGTTTATAGTGAATACGCAAAAGGTGGATTTGTAAATGTTTTCTGTTCAAATGCTGATGACCCATCTAATTATTTCTCACCTGTAATTAATTTTACTTCTACAGAAAATTATCAGCTTTCATATAAACTAAGTAATGAAGATTATGAAGTTTATCAATTTGTTGGTTATAAATTAGGAATTAAATCAGGTGATCAAATGTATTATCTTGTTGGAGATTCTAGTTCATACTCAACTGTACTTGAAAATAATTTCAGTATTAAAGAACAATTTGTAGCTAATGGCTATTCAATTTCTGAATTCCCAACTAGTGGTTCTTTATATTTTGAAGTCTCTCCATCAGAAGATGATGAAAAGAGTGGAAATTTACTCATTGAAAAAGTAAATATTTCTTCATCGAAAGAAGAAGAAAATGAACTTTTAAGTCGTATCTCATTTAATGATGGAAACGAAGCAATGGTTAGAGAAAGAGATGAAGCAACTGGATGGGATGGTGATTTTGGGCTTTCTGCTCATAAAGTCTTATTCACTTATTGCGATTTCACTTTTGATCAATACGCAAATGCTTATGGAAAATACCGTACAACTTATGGACCAAGACAATTATCAATCGATGTTGAAAACGGTGGAGTCGAAGTAGATTTTGCTCATCATGGAACTAATGCAACTAATGATTTAGAAGTTTTAAAAGAAAGATATAAAGTTATCGATCAAACTAAAACTGCTTTAGCTGAAGTTGTTGAACAAATTGGTGATGCTGTTTATAATCCAGCAACTGGAAAATATTCAGGATTTACATTAACTGTTAAATTATGGAAGTATAGAGAGCTAGGTTATGAAACTATGCCAAGATTCTTCCTTGGAACAAATACAAAATGTCAAGATTACATGAAATTATTATTTACAGGTATGAGATTCTCGTTCTTACTTGCAATTGGAATTAGTGCTGTAAATATTATCATTGGTCTTATTTGGGGTTCAATTTCTGGTTATTTTGGCGGATGGACCGATATTATCATGGAAAGAATTTGTGATATTCTCGCAGGTCTTCCAACTACAGTTATTATTACACTTTGTATTCTTTATGGTCGTGAGTTTAATTGGGGCAATAGTGCCGATGTTATCGCACTTATGATTGCTTTATTCATGACTGGTTGGATGGGAGTAAGTGCAAGAACTCGTACCCAATTCTATAGATACAAAGGTAGAGAATATGTTTTAGCAAGTAGAACACTTGGTGCAAAAGATGCTCGACTTATTTTTAAACATATTTTACCAAATAGTGCTGGTACAATTATTACTGGTTCAATTTTAATGATTCCAAGTGTTATTTATACAGAAGCTAGTATTGCTTATTTAGGTTTAGGTTTAAAGAATCAAATCTTATTTGGTGTTGTTCTTGCAAATAACAATAACTACTATAAAGGAGATTTGGCATATTTACTCTTTATTCCTACATTCATTATGATGCTTTTACTTGTCTCGTTTAATTTATTCGGTAATGGCTTACGTGATGCCTTTAACCCTCAATTGAAAGGAAGCGAATAATTATGGAAAATAAAGAAAAAGTATTGGAAGTAAAAGATTTAGTAGTTTCCTTCAAAACCGATAGAGGCATAGTCCACGCAGTTAGAGGAGTTTCATTTGACCTTTATAAAGGTGAAACTCTTTGTATTGTTGGTGAATCTGGTTCAGGAAAATCAGTTACTAACAAAGCAATCATGGGAATTAGTGCTAAAAATGCAATCATTGAACAAGGTTCAATTATGTATGAAGGTGAAGACTTAATCAGAGTTTCTGAAGAAGAGTTCCACCGTATTAGAGGACATAAAATTGGAATGATTTTCCAAGATCCTTTAAGCGCTTTAAATCCTGTTATGAAAATTGGTAAGCAAATTACAGAAGCTACCATGGTTAATAACGATATTTTAAAAAGAAAATATAACGAATTAATCGCAAATGAGTTAACTGCATTTAGAAATAATGAAGCTAATACAAATTACAATATTTCAAAACTCAAAAATGAAATAAATATTAATGAAGGCTATATTAAGAATTTAACTGAACTTAAAAAGAATGAAGAAAAGGTTCAAAAACAGCTTGCTAATCCTTCATTAAAAGAAGAAAAGAAAGTAGCTTTAGAAGCTTCATTACAAGAAAATAAAGAGAAGCAAGAAAGAATTAGTACCGAAATTGCTGATTATGTCTTGAATTTCAAAAAGCAAAATGTTGCTAGTATTGAACGTTATGAAAAACGTATTAAAAAATATGAAGCTTTAAGTTTTGAAGATGAGATTAAATCACAAATTAACCAAAACAATATCGCTAAAACTAAGTTACATTTAGATATCATTAAAGATCCTTCATTTGTTGAATTTGATCTTAATGATGTTATGTCTTCTTTAAAACATCGTAACGCAGAACTTAGCAAACTATTAGAATCTTATAAAGCAGAATTTAAACTTTGTAAAAATGCTTTAAAAGCAGATTTAGATAGAAAGAAAAAAGAAGCAAAAGCAAAAGTTGACGCTTATCATAAAGAACTTATTGAAGAAAATAAAGCTAATCTTGATGCAATTGCTAAAGAAAAGGCTGAATATGAAGCTGAACTTACATCTTTAAGAAGTACGCTTTCAGAAGCTGAACTCAAGACAATCGATGAAATCTTAGATTACAATAAGAAAGCAAAAGCGGCTTATGAAAAAGCTCAAAAGAAAAATAAAGAAATTAACCTTTCTAAGCAAATTAAAAATGATCTTGAGTTAAAAGAACTTCCAAATGCTAGATATGCAGAACTTTTAGCTAAGATTGAAGAATGTGATGTAAAAACCGAGCAAGAAAAACAAGATTTTATTAATAAGACTCGTATTACAAAAGCTGAAGCAAAACGTATGGCTTTAGAGGTCATGAAAGAAGTTGGCATTCCACTTCCTGAACAACGTTTCAAACAATATCCATTTGAATTCTCAGGTGGTATGAGACAACGTATCGTTATTGCAATTGCTTTAACTGCAAATCCAGATATTTTAATTTGTGATGAGCCAACAACAGCGCTTGATGTCACGATTCAAGCTCAAATTCTTGATCTTATTAATAAACTTAAAGAAAAACGTAATTTATCGTGTATTTTCATTACGCACGATTTAGGTGTTGTCGCTCATATGGCTGATAGAGTTGCTGTTATGTATGCTGGTAAAATTGTTGAATATGGAACTGCTCAAGAAGTATTTTTTGATCCACGTCATCCATATACTTGGGCACTTTTATCATCAATTCCTGATTTAAATAGTAAAGAAAAACTTGATGCAATTCCAGGAACACCTCCTGATATGCTTTATCCTCCAAAAGGAGATGCATTTGCTTTAAGAAGTAAATATGCTATGAAGGTTGACTTTGAACATATGCCACCTTACTTTAAGGTTACAGATACTCACTATGCAGCAACTTGGCTTTTAGCTAAAGAAGCACCAAAAGTTGAGATGCCAGCAATCGTTAAAACTCGTATTGAGACAGCTAAAAAGATGATGGAGGAGGACGCAAAGAATGAAAAATAAAGAAAAAGAAAAAAAGATAATTACTCCTGAAGAAACTTTAGCTGACGAAGAAGTACTTGTTGAACAAGATTATCAAAACATTAAAGATGATCCAATTTTAAGAGAAAATTTAGCTAAAGCTCAAGAATCTCTTGATGAAAGACGTCTTGTTGATAATGAGTATTATAGTGAACATGCTCACCCAGTTAGTGAAAACGAGATTGAAGGTGCTAAAACTCCTGAAGAAGAAAAAGAACTTATTGAGAAAATTCAAAGTAAAACAAAATTTAGAGAAGAATATGTAAAAAACAATGTAATTCTTTCTGTAAATCATTTGAAACAATATTTCTTCTTTGGAAGCGGTCCAGGAAGATTCAAGCTTAAAGCGGTTCACGATGTTTCTTTCCAAGTTCATGAAAAGGAAGTTTTTGGTATCGTTGGTGAATCAGGATGTGGTAAAACAACAACTGGTCGTTCTATTATTCGTTTATATAACATTACTAGTGGTTCTGTATATTATAAAGGACATAGAATTGCTGCTGGTTCAAGATGGAACGAAAAAGAAATCAAATATACTAAAATCAGAGAAAGAAAACGTCTTAAAGAACTAAATGAAAAGCTTAAAAAAGGCGAAGTGACAAAAGAAGAATTTGAAGCTCAAAAGAAAGAGATTGTTGATCACGCTAAAGGTATTATTAAAGTTCAAAAAGCAAAAATTAAGCAAATTAAATATGATGATACCCACGTAGATCCAAAACTTATGAGAGAAATTCAAATGATCTTCCAAGATCCTATTGATTCTCTTGATCCTCGTATGACTGTCGAATCAATTATTTCTGAAGGTTTAGAAATTCAAGGATTCCATAATAAGAAAGAAAACCATATCAAGGTCGTTGAAGCTCTTGAACGTGTTGGTTTAATTGAAGATTATGCAAACAGATATCCACATGAATTTAGCGGTGGTCAACGTCAAAGAATCGGTATTGCACGCGCTCTTATCATGAATCCAAAATTATTAATTTGTGATGAACCAATTTCCGCACTTGATGTCTCTATCCGTGCTCAAATTATTAATTTACTTGATGATTTACGTAGAGAAATGGGCTTATCAATTATCTTCATTGCTCACGATTTATCAGTTGTTAAATATTTCTGTGATAGAATTGCTGTTATGTATTTTGGTGAAATTGTTGAGCTTGCTACATCAGATGAACTTTTCAAGCATCCTCTCCATCCATATACAAAGAGTTTATTATCAGCAATTCCTATTCCAAATCCATATTTAGAAAAGAAGAGAGTAAGAATTTCTTACAATCCTAGAGAATATCACGATTATAGTGTTGAAAAACCATCACTTGTTGAAATCTTACCAGGACACTTCATTCTTGCAAACTCAGCAGAAGTTGAAAAATATAAAGTTGAGATCGCTGAACTAGATAAGAAAAAGGAATAAAAACTACATTATTAACCTCTAACTTTGATTAGAGGTTTTTAATTTAAATTTGCTTTATTCTTGAATGAAATTACTTATAGTTAATAACAAGTTATTAGCAGTTAAAAAACATTAAGATAAAATTAACATTTTGCTTGTTTAAAATTCTATCTATTGTAAAATTAAAGTATGAATAAAATAAAAGTCGCAAATAATGCGCGTCAAAACATAATTTTTATTTTATATGGAGATAGACTCTTAAAATTCAATGTTTTAAGAAGTAATAAATGATGAACAGAAATCTGGCCTGCTTATTTATGCAGTGCAAAATGGTTTCTGTTTTTTATTACTTTCGTTTAGTTAGGGGAGGAATAAGAAATGACTAAAGAAGAAGTATTCTCATTAGAGGTCCTTGAAAAAGGTAAAAGACGTTACAATCAAGGAAAAGTTAAAAACATTCACATGCTAGACAATATGCTCTATGCATCAGTTTATGGTAACGATCTTTACAAAGTTAAAATCAATTTAGTTGATAACGTAGTTAAAAGAATGGATTGTTCATGTTTAGAAGCTCAACTCGGTAAAAGATGTAGACATGAAGCAGCAGCTATTACAGCTTTAGAAAACGAACTCAATCAACGTTTAAAATTTGAACTTAATGATAACCATCGTGAAGATAGAATCAAATGGGCTCTTGAAAGAATGAACGAAAATGAAAAAGATGAGCTTTTATATTCATATATTGCAAATGATTCTAAAGAAAATAGACACATGGTTTTATTTAGATATGCTTTCAAAACAATGGAAGAAAAAGAAGAATACATTAGAAATAAAGCTAAAGACGTCATTGATTCATATGAGAATTATTATGGATTAATTAATGATAACGATGAATATTTATTTGAAATCGTTCCTCAATTTGCTCCAATTGAAATCGTATTCCCATTTGTTAATGAATATTTAAATGAAGGATATAAAAAAGAAAGTATTGCATTAGTTAGTGAAATGCTTCATTACTTACTCAAAAATAGCGAAAAGACATTCAATATTTTTGGTGAAAAGATTGTAAATTTACTCGTTGATTTAAGTAAGTATGTTGAAAATCCAGAGTTAGTTAAATTTGCATATGAACAATTAAGAAGCGCTCTTGATGCCGCTCCAACTCCAAAAGAAAGAGAACTTATTGTCAAGAAGATGATTTATGGCTTCAATGATCCTGAATTTTCACTTGAAAAACTTAAGGATATTAAATCATTCTTAGGCTCAGTCCCTAAAGCAGATTTAGTTAAAGCAAGTGACGTGATTAAAGTATTTGTTGAAGATTCACTCCCAGAAGAAGTTAAATCAAGCAAGCAATACGAAGCACTTGTTAATGAATTCTCATTCTTACCATGTTTCTTATTCTCAAAGATTGATGAACTTACAGCAAAAGGTAAAAATAAAGAAGCTCTTGTCTTAATTGATGAATCATTAGTTAAACTTGAAAATGAATATGACTATAGATTTGATGATGCAACTTTACTTTTAAAGGAAGCAGAACTTAATGCTGCAGAAGGTTTCAACGAAGAAGCAGTCAAGAATATTAGAGCTGCATTTAAACTTGAACCAAAACTTGAAATCTTAGAGCAATTAAAAGCTTTACTTTCAAAAGATGAATATCAAAAAGAAATTCTTGCTTCTTATCTTGATCTTAAAGACACAGAAGCAGTTAGAATTTTACTTTCAGAAGGTTATGATGGCTTAGCATTAAAGATTATTGACCGTAAATTTACTGGTAAATATGCTTTAACTTTCATTTCAAAATATCTCAATCAATTTAAGACAGTTGATAAATCAACCTTAAAAGAGATTGTTGAATCCAAGATCAATGAAGCATTAAACGGAACAATTGCTGTTAAATATGCTGATGTCTTAAATTATGCGAAAATGGTTTATAGACTAGATGGCTCAAAAGATGAAGCAATTAAAATCTTAAGATTATGGGAAAAGAAATTTGCTAGAGATGAGCAATTTGTCGAACTTATTGAAAGAGAAATTAAGAAATTAAATTAGTTAATATAACTTAACTTTATTGGTGTCAAGTAAAAATACTTGACACCTTTTTAATTTTCAAAAATATTAGGGTTTTGCAAGGTATTTATATCAAATTCCTAATTTTATTGTTAAAAAATCATGATAATTTCATTAATTTTTTTATCTTCTCTCTTTACTAATATTGATAGAAGTCTAAAATATTAATGATATTTTAAAGGGAGAATTCGTTATGTTTAAAAAGGAAAATTTAGTAAAGTTACAAGAGACACTAAAAAAAGACAATCTTAAAGCATATCTTATTGTTACAAGTGATCCTCATAACAGTGAATATATTGCCACATATTATAAATCATTTAGAGAATATTTCTGTCCATTTACAGGCTCAGCCGGCCAACTTTTAGTAACTCAAGATGCAGCTTATCTTTTTACTGATGGTAGATATTGGATTCAAGCTGAAAATGAGCTTAAAGATAGTGGAGTCACATTAGTTAAAGTAGGAGATAAAGATGTCCCTACACTTGATAAATTTATTAGGAAAAACGAACTTACTCCTTTAGGATGTGATTTATCAATGGTGACAAGAGATTTTCTTGAAACATTGAGAAAGAAAAACGTTAATCTTGTTGATAAAGATTATGGTTATTTAATTGAAAATAGACCATCATTATCGGAAGAAAAGGTTTGGAAACTAAGAGAGGATTTATATACACTAACATATCAAGAAAAGATTGACAGAATCATTAAAGAACTTGATAAAAAAGGAGTAGAAGCATGCTTAATTACTCCTCTTGATGAAGTAGCTTATGTTCTTAATTTAAGAGGAAATGATATTCCATGTAATCCAGTTTTTTATGCATATTTATATATTTCTAAAAATAATGGGAATCATTTATTTATAAATAAAAAGAAGATAGATTTTGAACTTGAAGGCATTAAAATTCACGAATATGATGAGATTTTTTCTTTCATGAAAAAATATAGAGATATTAAGACTTTAGTTGATTCTTCAAGAGTAAACGCAAGAGTATTTCATCTAATTTATAGTGCTGTAAGAGGCAAAAATCCAAGTTACTTAATGAAAGCAATTAAAGATGAAGCCGAGATAGAAAATACAAAACGAATCCAGGCTATTGATGGCTTAGCTCTTGTTAAATTTAAGAAATATTTAAGAGAAAATTTATCGAAGAATTTAACTGAATTTGACTATGCTACCAAACTAGAAGAATTTAGAAGAGAAAGCAAGGAATTATTCGAACTTTCTTTTGATACAATTGCAGCGGTAGGTAGTAATGGTGCTCAAATGCATTATGAGCCAACAAAAGAAAAAAGCTCGATTGTTAACGATAAAAATATAGAATTACTCGTTGATAGTGGTGGTCAATATTATGGTGGCACAACGGATACAACAAGAACGTTTTTAATTGGAAAACCAACAGAAGAATTTAAACACGATTATACCTTAACTTTAAAAGCTGTAATTGCTGTTAGTGATGCTGTTTTTATTGATGGAAGCGATGGTCATACACTCGATATAAAAGCACGTGAATTCATGTGGAAAGAAGGCATGGATTATAAGTGTGGAACAGGTCATGGTGTTGGCTATATGCTTAATGTTCATGAAGGGCCTAATGGATTAAGATATAAAAAAGTTCCAGAACGTGACGATCAAAGCCCAATTGTTCCTGGTATGATTACAACAATTGAACCTGGGGTTTATAAAGAAGGAAAATATGGAATAAGAATTGAAAACAATTTACTTTGTGTTCCTGCTTTTGAAACAGATATGGGAGTATTTTACAAATTTGAAACAATTACTTATGTACCAATTGATGTAGAAGCATTAAATTTAAACGAACTGACTGATCAAGAGATTGAGTGGCTAAATAATTATCATGATGAGGTTTATAAAAAATTAGCTCCTTTAACAAAAGATAAGGAGCTACTCGATTTCTTAAGAAATCAAACACGTAAAATTTTCAGATAATTTTATTCATCAAAATAATTTAGAGATTTGAAAATTTCTCCAATTTTACCTGAGATTTGCAGCTTTATTTTTCTATACACGTCTAATTTTTCTTTATTAATAATGAAAATATTATCTCCATAGAAATAGTTTATATACATTGCTGCAGGATAAACTTTTAAGCTTGTTCCAGCGACAATTAATAAGTCAGCTTCTTGTAAGGCAATCATTGCTTTAGTTACAGTTCTTTCATCAAGAGGCTCTTCATAAAGTACAACATCAGGTTTGATCTCGCCTCCACAAATAGGGCATGTTGGTACGCCAGTGGAGTTTTTAACTATATTTACATCATATAATCTGCCACAACGTTCACAATAATTTCTATGAATGCTTCCATGCAATTCAATAACGTTTTTACTACCAGCCATTTGATGTAAGCCATCGATATTTTGTGTGATTACAGTCACATTTTTTCCTTGCTTTTCTAACTTTGCTAAAAATTCATGAGCGTAATTTGGTTTTGCATCAGTGATCATAAATTCTCTATAAAAATCATAGAAAGTATCTGTATGAGCTCTAAAATATGAATGAGATAGCATAGTTTCATATGGCAAACCATATTTTGATTGAAGATTATAAAGTCCGTCTTTACTTCTAAAATCTTTAATGCCACTTTCAGTCGAAACTCCAGCACCACCAAAAAACACTATTCTCTTAGCGTTTTTAATAGCTTCTTTTAATTCAAATAGTTCTTCTTTATTCATAATCTATATTTATTTTATCATTAAATATTAAAAAGAAATGTATTAAAATATTTCTACGCGTGAGTGGCGTAATTAGTAAACGCACTAGCCTCAGAAACTAGTGGAGAAATCCGTGCAAGTGCAAGTCTTGTCTCACGCACCATTATTTATCAATATTTTTAATTATATATTTGATACAAGTTGTTAATTCGTTAACAACTTTTTCAAAATTTCCTGTATACCAAGGATCTTCGATCTCTTTAATATGCGGAGTAAATTTAAAAATGGGCATTATTTTATTGCTTTCAGGAAACATTCTTTTTAAATAATACAAATTGCTATTATCCATGTAGAAGATGTAATCAGCATTATTAAAATCATTTAGATTAATTTGCTCTGCATAGTGTCTTTCAAAGCGGATATTATGGCGATTTAATTCTCTTTTCATTGATGGATATATGTCATTTCCAATTTCTTCTCTAGATACAGCTCTTGAACACACATCAAAATCATTAGTTAAGCTTTTCATAATATATTCAGCTGCAACTGAACGACAAATATTTCCATGGCAAACAAAAATAATCTTTTTCATATGTTATATATAATATAGGATAGATATCTTAAAGAAAGCATAAAATAGCAAAATATTGAATTTATTGAGCAAATTTGTTGAATATTCTGATATTATTCTTATAATTACTATATACCTACTAGGTAAATAGGAGTTAAATATGAAAGTTTATAGACATATTGATGAATTAATCGGCAAAACACCACTCGTTGAACTATCAAATATTGAAAAAGAGTTAAATCTAGAAGCTATAATATACGCTAAGGTTGAATTTTTCAATCCTGCTGGTTCAGTTAAAGATAGAATTGCTTTAGCAATGATTGATGATTTAGAAGAAAGAGGAATTTTAAAAGAAGGATCAACAATTATCGAACCTACTTCAGGAAATACGGGAATTGGCTTATCTTCAGTAGCAGCAGCTCGTGGATATAGAGCAATTATTGTAATGCCAGAAACTATGTCAATTGAAAGACGTAAATTAATGAAAGCTTATGGAGCTGAGATTGTTTTAAGTGAAGGCGCTAAGGGAATGAAAGGTGCAATAGCAAAAGCAGAAGAACTTAATAAAGAAATTCCAAATTCAATTATTCCTGGTCAATTTGTTAATCCAGTAAATCCATTTACACATAAAGTTAAGACAGGACCAGAAATTTATGAAGATTTAGATGGCAAAGTTGATATTTTTGTTGCTGGTGTTGGAACTGGTGGCACTATAAGTGGAGTAGGGAATTTCTTAAAATCAAAATTACCAAATATAAAAATAGTAGCAGTAGAACCAGCTTCATCTCCAGTTTTATCAAAAGGAGTAGCTGGACCACATAAAATCCAAGGAATTGGTGCTGGATTTGTTCCTAAAACACTTGATACTTCAATTTATGATGAAGTTATTGCTGTTGAAAATGAAGATGCCTTTAAATTTGGTAGAATGATTGGCAAAAAAGAGGGATTCTTGGTTGGAATTTCTTCTGGAGCAGCTACTTATGCAGCTGTTGAACTCGCTAAACGTCCAGAAAATAAAGGCAAAAACATTGTCGTTTTACTCCCAGATACTGGTGAAAGATACTTATCAACAGCACTTTTTGAAGAATAGTATGTATAGAAAAATTTTAACAATCCAAGATATTTCTTGTGTTGGTCAATGCTCTTTAACTGTAGCTTTACCAATTCTTTCTGCTGCAGGAAATGAAACTGTAATTTTACCTTCAGCATTGCTTTCAACTCATACAATGGGATTTAATAAATTCACATGTTTAGATTTAACTAATGAGATGGAAAAAATCATTAATCATTGGAAAGAAGAAAATGTTAAGTTTGATGCTTTTTATACTGGATATTTAGGCAATGATGGACAAGTAGAAGCCGCTTTAAAAGCAGTGCCATTGCTTAAAGAAAACGCTATTAAAATCATCGATCCAGCAATGGCAGATTTTGGTGTTTTATATCCTGCATTTGATTTAGATTATGTTGAAAAAATCAAAAAAATATGCGAGATTGGCGAGGTTATTCTTCCAAATATAACGGAAGCGTGTTTTTTAACGGGTTTAAAATATCAAGAAAAACATGATGAAAAATATATTTTAAATCTATTATATTCTTTAAGAAATTTAGGTTATAAAAAGATCGTTTTAAAAGGTGCGAACTTGTCAAAAGATAAAATTCGAATCTATATTTACGATAAAGAAATTTCATATTATGAACACGAGAAAATAGATAAATCTTTCCATGGAACTGGTGACGTTTTTGCTTCTTCATTTGTCGCTAAATATTTAGAGACAGAAGACTTATATTTATCAACAAAATTTGCAGGTGATTTCACTTTAAAGGCTATCAAAGAAACTTTAGATGATCCTGAACATTGGTATGGAGTCAAATTTGAAAAGTGTTTAAATTTATTAACTGAAGGGGCAAAAAAATGATTTCATCACGTTCAAAAAACGCTTTAAAAGTTTTGATTTATCTTTCAGAAAAGGATAAAGAAGAATACATTTCTCTCAAAGAAATTAGTGATATTAATAATATTTCTTTAAAGTATTTAGAGCAAATTATGCCTAAATTAGTAAGGGCAAAATTTGTAGATGCTAAATTAGGAAAATCAGGTGGTTATCGACTTTTAAAGAATGCAAACGACATAAAAGTTTGGGATATATTCTTACTTTATGATGAAGATGTTTATGTAGTTACTGAATTAAAAGAAAATGATTCAAAAGCAAATCTTGGCAAAACTATGAAGATGTGGGAAGAGTTCTTCAAAAAAGAAAAAGAATATTTCTCTAATATATCTATTAAAGATTTATCTGAAGAAGAATACGTATTAGATTTTGTAATTTAAAAGGCAAGTTCAATCTTGCCTTTTAATTGTTTTTTATGTAACTTTCTGCGTCGCTCACATAAAAATTAAATAATTCATCAATTTCTTCATCTAAGTTTTCGCTATTTAAACAATCTTTAATTAATAAACCAACATTAGTTCTAACATTTGATGAACCTCTAAAAACAGGAGTGTTAAATGTATCATCTCTAACTTCAGAGATTTTGTTTAAATTGTTAGCTGTAGCAAGCTTTAATAAATCTGAGCTATCAGTAACGCTTTTTGCAGCAATATATTCTTCAGTTTTATAAGAACTTTTTCTAACTCCCATATATCCGGTTTTTAAAGCCCGTGAAGAAGAATTCGTTTCGTTTGTGAAATGTTTCCATAACAAGAATGAAGCGGTAGCTCTATTTTCATCATTATGATCTAATATGCATAATGAAGGACCTTGATTTATAGCAGAATAATCATGATTTTTTGCATGAGGAATTCTAGCAACACCAATCTTAAATGGATTATTTTTATTGTAATTATATGAAAGTCCAGCTGTTGAAGAGATGGTAAATAATGCTTTTTTATCAGTGAATGTATATGAAACATAATTGCCTTTGTTGCTGCCACGAGTTAAAAGATATTTATTATCTTTTGCTGCTTTTAAGGTTTTCATAAGGTTTTTCATGTTTTCATTATTAAAGTCGATTTTGCCTTTTGAAGTAGAATCAATAGATGTATATCCATATTGATATTGATTAGCAAGTGTGATGAAAAAATTCTCATCACTATCGTAAGTAAAGATTGCACTCGTATCTGAATCAACATAAATTTTATGAGAGCTATCTTGGGCATCGTTATAAGCTTTAATCGCAGGGCAAAGTTCATCAAATAGTTCTTCCCAAGTTAGGTTATCTAAGTAAGTTGCATCAAGTGGTTTTCCTTCATTAAGCGAAGGATTAACGCTTGAAAGATTTAACCCAATCAAAGCATCAGCATTGTAATATAAAAGTTCGGTTGATTTACAAAATGGTAAAGAATATGTTCCTTCTTTTTGGTATCTTCTTCCTTCTTCGATAAAAGAAGCAATATAATCTTCTATTTCCTCATCACTTAATCCATATTCTTTATTATTTACTAGAGGATCTACATTAACTGCTTTATCTTGACCAATATATTTAATGACGTTATCAGGATAACATTGAACTAAATCTGGATAATCTTCTTTAAAAAACCCTGCAACAACATATTTTTCAAGCATGTTATAGTTGCCACTTCCTAAAGGATTGTATAGATTTACTTTTACATTTGGCTCTTTTTCTTCAAAAGAAGTTATCATTTTAGTAAGTTCATCATGATATCCAGAATCTGACATGCTTAAAAAATTAATGGTTGTTTTCTCTTTAATAATGCAATTAACGTTTTCATCACCATCAGTATTTTCGTTATTATCAGTAGGGCTTTGGCAGCCACTTAATAATAAGGGAACTAAAAGAAATATATTTTTATATATTTTCATACTAAATCATTTTATCATTTTGCCTTTTAATTTGATAGAATATAAATGTTTTAAATATGAAAAAGAAAATGCGTTTTACAATTAGAGCAAAATTGATGATATTGAGCTCAATTACAATTGCTGTAGCTGTTATGAGTTTAGCTATCTTTTTAACTATTTCTTTTGATCAATCAGCATATGAAAGCGCTAGTCAAACATTACAAAATACTTCATCAAACGCATTTTTAGCTCTTGAAAATTCAATTAGTAGTGTTGAAACATCAATGAACTTACTTGCAAATCAAATTGGTTACAATGTCGATTTTGCAAATTCGATTACAACGATTAGTGAAGATCAAAATTCATATGAAACAATAATTGAATCTCTTCAAGGAAAAGATAAATCTGGAGATGGATCTACAATTATTGGTGCAATGGATTATTTAATTGTTTCTGATCCTGATATTGAAAGCGCAACAATGTATTCACAATATGTTCATGAAGACATTTTGGAAAGATTAAAACCGGTTAACGAAAGTAAAATCGCTTATACTGCAGAAAGATTTGCTGAGCTTAAAAAGCATCCAGGAAAATCGATGTGGTTTTTTACTGAAAACGGAAAAGAAGAATATCTTTATGTTTGGAAAGCATTAGTAAATTATGGCGTAAGAGATAACTACGACATGGAAGTTGTCGGATACATTGAATACGGATTTAATAGAAAATCATTTCTTTCATGCATTTCTGATACAAAATATGAAAATGAAGGAATGGCACTTTTTGATGAATCAGGAAAAAATATTCTTCTTTTAGAAAGCGGAGATAAAAATGCTGATGAAGCGTTTATTAAAGATTATTCTTCGTTAAATAAAGAAGTAGAACGTAAATCAAATTATACAGTTTGTAAGAATAAACTCGATTCTAAAAATCGGGAATATTATACATATATTAATCACAATGCTTTATCAGAAATGAGAACGAAAAATGCGATTACTACTGCAATTATTATCACGATAGCAGTTGTTTCAGCTACTCTAATTTCTTTCCTTTTATCAGCTGGAGAAATTAAACGTATCAAAGAAACTTCTAAAGCGGCACTAGCGATTAGTGATGGAGATTATAGTGTCAGAGTTAAAGTAAAAGGAAATGATGAATTAACAGATCAAACTAACGCAATGAATTTAATGGCTGGTAACATTGAATCTTTGATTTCTGAACTTAAAGATTTAAATAAAATGTTGGTTTTGCAATCCGATTTATTGACAGAGAATTTTGCAACTGTTGTTTCAAATAAATCAGGTGAATCAGGATATCACGTTAGACGTGTTGCCACTTATAGTGAAATTTTAGCTAGAACTTTAGGTTTTAGCGAAGATAAAGTACATTCTATTAAAGTTGCTGCAACGCTTCATGATATTGGTAAGATTATGATTGCTGATTCAGTGCTTCATAAACCTGGAAGATTTACTGATGAAGAGCGTGAAATTATGCAACATCACGTTGATTATGGTGCTCAAATTTTAGCTAACGTTCCTGGTGAAATTATGGAAATGGGTAAAAAAATTGCCTTATATCACCATGAAAGATGGGATGGTAATGGATATATTTATCATCTAAAAGGAGATGAAATTCCTATTGAAGCTCAAATTTGTTCAGTTGCAGATGTTTTTGATGCACTTATTTCTAGACGTTGTTATAAAGAACCTTGGAACATTAATCAAGCTTATGATGAAATTGTAAAAAATAGTGGAACGCAATTCTCTCCTAGAGTAGTAGATGCTTTCATTAAATCATATAAAGAAATTGAAGAAGTTGCTTTAATGTATCTTGAAAAAGAAAAAGAAGCTGAAGCAGCGCACTAATTATTTATAAAAAAAAGATAGATTTTACTCTATCTCATGTTAGGATCGTAGAAAGCGATCTTTTCTTTTGATTTTTTAGCTACATAAAGTGCTTCATCAGCGTGTTTAAAGAGCCTATTAAATGTTGTTGCATCTTTATTTAATATAGAAATACCTATCGAAGCTTTAACTTCATGCATACCTACTTGATACGATAAGAATTTTTCTAAATCTTTTTTGAGTTTTTCTTCGTTTTCAAAGTTTTCAATAAAGATAATGAACTCATCGCCACCAAATCGGCCAACAATATCAGTATCGGAAATATTTGAATTTAGTGATTTAGCAACAGTTTCTAAAACTAAATCTCCAACATCATGGCCATAGAAGTCATTAAAATGTTTAAAATTATCGATATCAAGAATAGCAAACGCTCCTTTTTTAGATTTTAAAGAAGTTTCAATTTTTCTATTTATTAACTTAAATGCATTCGTTTTATTAAATAATCCTGTAAAAAGATCTCTACGAGTAGCTTCTTCTAGTGAAATTATTTCGTATTTTTGTTCTGTGACATCTTCAAATAGACCTAAAAGTTTAGAGGCAACACCTTTATTTGTTTGAATATAGAATGTAACTCTAATCCATCTTTGTCTTCCTTTATCGTCTAAAGGCTTAATTTTTATAACTAAACTACAATTTCCAATCTTAAAAAGATTAAAGAATTCTTTTTTAACTAAATCTCTTGATTCTTGATCGACATAAAGAGAAGAAGCAGCTTCAATGAGAGAACAATTATTTTGATCGCAATAAGTATTTAAAGCTTCTCTAATTTCTTCTTCGCTCTGGTTTAAGATACATTTTGTATTTTCAAGGTAAAAATCTTGATCTCCAGTGAGATCTTGAGCGTAGATCATTTGATTTGTAATTTGAAATAAATTGATAATATCTCTTTCGCAAATTTTAATTATTGACATACTTAATACCTAGGTAATAATAACAAATCCAATATTGAAAGTTAAGAATTTTATAAAATCGTTGAGAAGATGACTTTTTAAAAAAATATAAATATAAAAAAGATAAATATAGTTTTTGGCTTGAACGCGGAACAAGATAAAAACTCTTATATTAAACTCATTAAATTTATTTGTTTTTTTAAAAAATGACTTAAATTTTATAAGATACATTATGAAAATTAACGTTTGTTATCGCATTTTTCTATTTATATTAAATTTTTTAAATAATTTTCTTGACAATATATTTTTTTGTTTGAGATAATTAATTTGCGAAAGAAATTTGAAAGGGATAGTCCCAATTCCAATCAAGATGGACTTCGTAATTAACTATCATCGAGCAAATGTAGAAATATTTTGTTCTTTTTTTGGTTTTACGGAGGAATTTATATATGAAAAAATCAAGAATTATCGCCCCAGCAGCAGCTATCTTAGTATTCTCAAGTGCAGCAGCAGTCACAGGTACTGTCGCATGGTTCACAGCAAGCAGAATTGCTGATCTAAGTATCTCATCAATTACAGCAGTTAACCCAGAAGCAGGTTTAGTTTTAGAATTAGCACAAATCAATAACGCAGGTGCAACTAAAGTTGAAGACAAAGATGAGAGCAATAACGTTATCGGTTACCACATCCAAAATACCGCTTTAAGAGATGCATCAGTTTATGGCACAGATACTTCAGATCCTTTAGTTTATAAGAGCGTTTTAGATGGCGATGGCGAATTAGATAGTTTTGCTTTAGTAGGAACAAACGGAAAAGCAGATGGTACAAATAAATTAATTTATGGTACAGTTGCTTCTAAAGATGTTTATTATGCTAATGCATTTGATGCAAATATTACATTAGGTTCAGAAGTTGATACAGAAAATTATCATGTCTTCTTTGATCAAGTTAAATCAAGTGCTACAATGACAGGCGCTCAAGCTTCCGGTACAGATAAAGCTTTCAGTAAAGCTTTTAGAATCGGTATGAAGAGTGATGACAATCAATGGATCGTTTGGGCTCCATTCTATGCTTCAGCAACAACAATCCAAAACGTTACAGGTTTAACAAAAACAGACGTTGCAGCTGTTGCTGATACTTATTCTTTATTTGGCAATAATGTAGCTAATGCTAGTGGTTCATCAATTTCTGAAACAGAATTAAACAGCACAACAGCAGCAGGCAAAAAAGAATACCTCGGAACACTTGATGGTTCATTGAACGATGGAGATCCAGACGACAAAGATGTCTTAAAAGTTACAGTTTATACATGGTTCGAAGGTACAGATGAAAACTGTATCAACGAAGCAAAAGAAATCACAAATACATTCGCTGCAAATTTAGTCTTCAAAGCTGTTAAAAACGCTGCTTAATCACTAAGAATTGTAGAATTAGCTCAGTCTTATGACTGAGCTTTTTTTATTTATTGTGGAGATGAAATTTTAAATATAAAACCTATTATTTAAGCAAAAAATCCATATACTTATTATTTTTATTATATTTAAAATATAATCTTAAATTTTTATGGCAAAAATACATAATTTAAAAAACTTTTATTTTAAAAAATAATTAGATTGGTTTATAATTATTGCGAGTTTATTTATAAGAAACTTTTATTTGTGTTGAATATGAAGAAGAAACCATTATACATAGCATTATTTACATTAGATATTATTGCTACCATATTCTTGTTCGTCGTTAGCATTATTATGCTTGCTACAATGCCAGCAAATATGGCCGAACTTGAAGCAGGAGAAGGATTTATCAATTACCTTCAAAGAAATCCTACAATATTCCTTGTCGCATTTGTAATTCCATTATTTTTACTTCTTGCAGGAAACATTGTAATTCTTGTTTGGTACGTTAGAAAAGTCACAGCAGCTAAAAAGGTCACAGTTAAGGATCTTAGCGATGAAGAAAAAGAAGCTTTGAGAAGAGAATTGCTTAAGGATATTGCTTCAGAAAACAATCAAGAAAATTAATTTAAATTAATTTAAAAAAATACTTGCATTCATAAACCCATTAGTTTATTATATAATCAGTAAAAAGCAAAGTCAGAGTGATCTGGCGGCGCAAAACTAAAGGGTCTTAAAATTGTAAGATAGCCAGTTGCCTAGAAAGAGTGATGAAATAATTACTCGTTGAAGATGATAGCAACTGGTTTTTATTTTATATCTCAGTGGGACACATACGTAATTTATTAAAAAAGAAAGCACATGAAAAAGATACTTTTTGTAGTGCGCAGGTAATCTATGGTCGAATCGAGATATATTGTTAAAAGAAAAAGGAAAAAGTTTGCTGCTATTATGAGTGCTATTGCATCTGGTGCGATAACTACACTTGTCATAATTTCTTTTTTAGGCAGGCGTGTTGGATCTTTCACAGTGAAGATGAACAGTAATGAAGTCAAACTAGCCTTATCTCAAACAAAATCTTTTGACGAAGGAACTACCTACCTAATGGTGGATTCATTGCCTTCATTTGACATTAATGAATATAGTACTTTTGTTAATGATGCTAAATTCGATACTGAAGAAACAACATATAAAGATGCTTTAGATATCGATCCTCAAACAGGTAAAGCAAATTCAATTTATTATTTTAAGTATACATTCTATGTTAAAAATGTTGGTGAGATTCCAGCAAACTACACGATGACCCTTAATATTGCTGATAATGTTAAGCCATCTAATGTTTCTTATGGTTATGATGACATTTTACGTATCAAATTCTATGACAATGAAGCTGATAGTGAAGAACATTCATATGATGATAAGATCTACGCTAAGCGTATTAGAAATGGTGAAAATCAATACACAGATTCAGAAGGCAATCCAATTTATAGTGAATTAATCTATGGAGAAGAAGGGTCTGCGGATTTTGTTGGATATTGTACTAATTTTGAAAATGATACAACTATATTCACTAAATTTAGGGAAAATTTTGTTCCTGGAGCATCACGTCGATTCACAATGGTAATGTGGCTTGACGGTAATGATAGTCAAGCCAAAGGAGATTCGCCAGATGGTGGATCCTTAAGATTGGGGTTGAATATCAATGCAACAGAACACACTGCGCAATAGAAATATATATGTATCGGTTGGTGTTTACGTTTTACTTGTTTTAAGTTTTTCTGGTACCTTAATGGGTACGTATGCTTGGTATAGCTACAATGCTAAAGCCAACTCATCATTCAGAGGAACTGCAGTAAGTGATCGTGGCGATTTGAGAATTGGCATATATAGTGAGGCTGAACTTTTAAACGCGGATAGTGTTGAACTCGTTAGAGATAATGACAATCCAAATGTTTACTGGGGAAATAAAGGCTTAAAGCCAGAACAAATCACTTATTATTTGAAAAGTAACGGTTACGCTACAAACTGCATGAATCCGGTTACAAGCGGCTCTAGAAATTATGAAGGCAACTTAAAACTGCACAGTTACCCAACAGCTCTTGATAATTCATTTATTACTTCAACAGCTAAATTAAGTGACTATGTTAAAATTCCGCTTGTTTTCTCGACTACAGGTGAAACAAATAAATCCAATCTATATATCAATGATGCAAATGTTAGGTCAAACGGAAAATTATCTGAAGCTGTTAGAATTTTTGTTGATAGCGATTTGACAAATTTTGTTTTTGCCCCAGATATCGCTAACGATAGTTATGATGATGTTGGAGGCATCTTAAATTTGGAATTGAACGATCCATATTATGATTTCTCAAGCGGCTATGAATTTCCATATGGCGAATTTGAAAGTTTGGTATATAAAAGCGAAAGAACATCAAGCGAAGTTGAAGTAGACAATCCTTCAACTTTCAATGCTATTCATAAATCTGGGATTTATGCTATTGATTTCGAAAGTTCTGTAGTTAAAAAATCCTATTTTTATGGTTATGAATCTATTTTTAATAAAGAAAAAGCTATTGCTGAAGTTGATGGCGGATATAACATGGTTGATCTAACAATTTACCTTGAAGGATGGAATAAAACACTTGATAATGCTGAAATCGATCATTTCTTTAATTTAGATTTAACCTTTGAAGTAGGTGCATAAATATGAGAAAAGATAAATTAATTATCGGCACTTTATTTACAATTTCCGCAACTCTTGTTATCAGTTTTGCAACAACTGTTGCATGGTACGAGAGATCAAATCGACTTCAAGTAACAAATATTGAAATCTCTTTTAGAGGTGAAAAAGATCTTCTTATTAGTTCTACACCTGATAACTTTAGAGAAAGTATTAATGATTTCGACTACGATTTTGAATATAAACCAGTTAGTAGTATGTTTTCTTCAAGTTGGCTTGAATCAAAAGAAACAATGCCTAAATTTAGAAACTCATATGAAGACGTCAAAATCACTGAAGAAGAAAGCTATACACAATCTAGTTTAGCCAGCGAAGGATATTTTCAAACTGAATTATATTTGTATTCTAGTAGCAATATATATGCTTCCATTGCACCTGAAACGTCATTTGTTCCAGATGAAGAAAGAAATCGTGCTAAAGCAGATCAAATATATAGTGAAAATTTAGGTTATACAAAGGAAGAATTAGTAGAAAAACTTAATAAAGTTACTGATGCTTTAAGGGTATCAATCCTTGATCCAGATGAAGAAAGTTATAGTTATACTATAATTGACCCAAAAAAGAAGGATGAAGAAACTTATTTTTGTGGTAAACTTGATTTAGATAAGGATGGGTATTACGATTTTGCAAAAATCGACGGTACAACTAAAGAAATCATTTATGGTGAATATCAAAGCAAAGATAAAATCATTTATGACGATTATAGTGATACTGATTCTGATTACAAAGAAGAAGGAGAGAGATCAGCATTTAATGCAAGAACAAAACGCAATGTTGATTCATTCAATTTTGAAAGATCAGTTGAAAACGGATTTGTACCAGTGAAAGAAAATTCTATTAAATTAGAAAACGCAAATTCAAGTCTCCTTATTCCAGTAAAAGCTAGAGAAGCAAAAAAGATTGTCCTTTCTATTTATTTAGAAGGCTGGGACACTGATAACATTGATTCAACTGTCGCAGGATCATTTTTGGCAGATATTTCATTCAATATCGGAAGGGATATGGTGGTTAGTTTATGAGCGCATATTTTGAGTATTTAAGAGAAATGTTTTTAAAGGTAATCGTTAATATTGCCTTATTTATTGCTGACATTTTTGCAGGTCCTTGGTATAGAGTTCCTGGTGAATTTGCTGAATATAACGACTTATTTTCTACCTATGTTCCAAATTTTGATTTCTTTGGATGGTTCTTTTATGTTTTATTCTGGATCTTACTTGCAGCACTCGTTGCAGGTGTAGGATATTTACTTTATAGATTTTTTAGACGTCACATTAAATTTGTTAAAACTGAACTTGATAAACAAGCTTTACGTGATCAAGTCGAAAGATTAAATTACGAACTTTATCAAGCAGTTCAAGAAAGAGATAAGATTTTAAACTTAAAAGTCACAGCTATGGGTTTAAAAATGGATGACTTAACAAAAACTGACAAGAATACAGTTGAAGAAGTCGTTTCACGTTTCCCAAAATTAAAATATGTTGATCATGAATATGCAGATTTAGATGTTTCTATTCCTGAAGTTGAAAATATTTCTCTTGAAGAAATTTGTAATAGATTTAGATTATTTGCCGCAAGTCAATTAAAACTTTATTACACAACTGACACAATCAGACAACTTTTTGCTGGTATGGCAGCTTCTAAACTCATTATTTTAGAAGGTATCTCAGGTACAGGTAAAACTTCTATGCCTTATGCTTTAGGTAAATTCTTCGATTTTGATGCAAACATTTGTTCAGTCCAACCATCATGGAAGGATAGAAGTGAACTTTTAGGTTACTACAACGAATTTACTAAAAAATTCAATGAAACCGAATTCTTAAGAGCTTTATATACAGCTACTTATAGAAAAGATTTAAATATCATCGTCCTCGATGAAATGAACCTTGCTCGTATCGAGTATTATTTTGCAGAATTCTTATCCATCATGGAAATGCCAAACATTAACGAATGGAAAATTGAGTTAATTAATTCTTATGATAATAATGACCCAGAACACGTTAACCAAGGTAAAATTTTAATTCCTCAAAATGTTATCTTCTTCGGTACAGCAAATAACGATGACTCAACATTTACAATTTCAGATAAGGTTTATGACCGTGCTATCTCATTGTTCTTCGATAACAAAGGTATTCCATTTGATGCTGAATATACAGAACAACTTAAGATTCCTTATTCACAACTTGAAGGTCTCTTCCAAGACGCTTTAAATCAATATCCAGTTTCAGAAACAATCCTTGCTCAATTCGACAAACTTGATTCATTTGTTATTTCAAACTTCAAATTAGCATTTGGTAACCGTATTTTGAAACAATTAAAAGTTTTCATCCCTGCATATGTTGCTTGCGGTGGAACCGAACTTGAAGGTTTAGATTTTATCTTTACCAACAAGATTTTAAAGAAGATCGAATCTCTTAATATCGCATTCTTAAGAGAAGAATTAAAACAACTCAATCTTAAGATTGATGAATTATTTGGAAAAGATACATTTAGAATGGCTCACGCTTACATTAATAACTTAATCAAAATGAGCTAATAATTAGTTATGGCAAAAGTCAAAGTAGTAGACAATACTTCGAAATACCAAAAAATTTCAAAGAATTATCAGAAGAAGGTGGAAAGTTTCATCTCTTCTTCAAAAGGCGCATCGGAATTATACGATGCTTTTTCACATGGTGATACTCGAATTGTAAAGTCTTCTAGAATTGAAAGTGCTAACTATAATCCTGAATGGCTCAAAAAAATTGAAGATTGTATGATTGATCTTGGTGAAATCATCAATAATCCTCGTAAAGTTACAAAAACAGAAACAGATATTGTCCCTATCGAACTTGCTAAAAAAACTAACGATGAATCTGTTAGACATTTAGCAAGTCACTCACAATATGTTAAAAATATTACCGATAAAGGTGATGTTATTCCTGATAAGATTCTTAATATTGGCGCTGATGATGATTACATTACTTATGAAAATAAGTTTATCGCAACATTAATTAGACGTTTAATTGTTTTCGTTGAAAAACGTTATGAATACATTGCTAAAAATACTCCACTTAAACATGTTCAAGTTTTAAAATATAAAACAAGTCAAGCAATTGACGGTTCTTTAATTGAAATTGAAACTAAAGTAAGAGTTACTAAAGTCAATACTGAAGTCGTTCCTTCGCTTGGTGAAGCGTATTTAAAACGTATTGAAGAAGTTAGACGTTATTTAAAATATTATTACACAACTGATTTCATGAAACTTTTCAAAAATGAAAGAGATGTTCATGGTCAAATTTTACAAACCAATATTATAAGAAAGAATCCAAAATATCACCATTGTTATCTGCTTTATAGATTTATTGAAAACTATAGAGATGTTGGTGCTGAATATAACGTAAAAGAAAGTTATAGAGATTTAAACGAAGAAGAAATTGAACTTGTTAATCAAACAATTCTTGCTAATTTTTTGGCTGTAAATCCAGAAAATCCTTCTCCAGAAGTTTTTGCAACCGAAGTTAAATCAAAACCACAAATCGAGCACACACTTGATGATGATATGTTCACATATAGTCCAATTTTGGATCAAAACGTTACATATATTAGAGTTGATGAAAATTATCAACTTGGTTTAGAAAGTGAAATTGAAGAAATTAGACGTAATCCATCTAGACAAGAGGCTAATTATCAACAACAAGAAGCTGAAAAGAAAAAGCTTATTGAAAAAAGACGTAAAGAACGTGACTCTCTTTTAAAAAGACAAGAAAAAAGAGAAAAAGCTTATTTAGAGCGTCAAGCTGAACTTGCTGAAGGAGAACGCAAAAGAATAGAAAAACTTACTCGTGAAGAGGAAGAAAGGCGTAGACAGATTCTTTTGAAAGAAATCGATAAAGCTCGTGACGTTCTTAAAACAAAAGCTAAAACTCAACCAAATACAGTCGTAAAAATTAAGAAAACAGAAAAGAAAGAAGCTTAATTAGATGAGTGAAAAAACAGTAAAAGAGAAGAAACCAAAAAGCAAACTTCGTAAAACCTTGGAATGGGTATTTACAGGTCTTTTTGCTGCCCTTTTAGTGTTTTTTGCCGGTGCTAATATTTATGGTCAAATTGCTGCAAAAGACAATTATGGCGTTCCATCATATTTTGGTTATTCAATCCTTGTTGTTCAAACAGACTCAATGGAACCAGAATATAAAGTAAATAGCACAGTTATCGTTCAAAAGGTTGATTTTGATAAAATCAAAATTGATGATGATCTTACATTTTTCTGGACAGGTGATGGTTTAAATTATCCAATGACCCATAGAGTATCAGCGATTAAAACACCAGAAGAAAGTGGAGATGGACATTATTACTTCACTACACACGGTATTAATAAAGAAAGCAGCCAATGTGCTGGCGATTGTACCGGACAAACTCAATATTTTTCAGATAACTATGTTATCGGAAAAGTCATTGGAAACTCTGTATTTCTTGGAGGAGTATTTAATTTCCTTACACAATGGTATGGTTTATTAGTTTTGCTCCTTATTCCAGCTGGTTATTTAATTGTTACATCTATTATGGATATTTCTAGAGCACTTAAGACTGATGAAAACGGAGAAATTATTACAACAGCTCAAAATAATACTGTTCAAGAAGACAGTGTGCTAAACAATATGAGCGAAGAAGATAGAAAGAGATTAAAAGAAGAACTTCTAAATCAAATGTTAGAGGAAAAAGGTTTAAAGAAAGATGAATAAAATTAAGACTTTATTAACTGAATTAATTATTATTGCTTCATTAATTGTTGCGATTATTTTCGTTGTCTCTTTTTTGAGCTTTGCTTATGGAACAAAATATATCGTTATTGATCTAATTTTATTATTTGCTATGGCAGGATTTATAACTCTTGGCGGTTATGTTTTTGCTTTGCTTTATGGTGAAAAGAAGACAATTAACAGTTTAAAAAATGAAAACGAATATAACTTAAACAGGAATTATGTTTTCTTTAACTACGATTATTTCACAAGAAAGATTACTTTAAGAAATATAAAAAATAAAGATCTTGAAGGTTATATGATTGCTTTCAACTGTGTTAGAAATGTTGATTCAACCACAAAAGCAATCAAGGATGATATTTCGGAACTTAATGGTTGTGTCGCAGATTATTTGCTTGAAAGAATCAACAATTTTGATAAAAAAGACATCAAGTTTTCATATTTCTGTTTCTATCATGGTGTTTTCTTAGTTTATATAAATTGTTCACCGGAATATTTAAATAATTTAATCAACGACATCGAAACAAGGATTTATGACATTTCTCGTGAACATGATTTCAGACTTTATATTCAACCATATTTTGGTATTTATGATAGAAGAAATGAAAATGTAGAAGAACATGATGTCATTTATAAAGTTATCAATTATGCTATGACTGCTAGAGAATACGGTTCTCAAAACTTTGATTCAGTTACTTTCTATTCCTCAGAATTATTTGGATCAAATATTACAACCGAATTTGAAGCTATTGTTGAAGCTCTTGATAAAAAGGAATTTATTGTTTTCTATCAACCAAAATATTCTTTAGGAAAGAAACAATTTATTTCATCTGAAGCTCTTGTTAGATGGCAATCTCCAAAAAATGGATTAGTATCGCCAATTAAATTCATTTCAGAAGCTGAAAATGGTGGCTTAATCCATAGAATTGATATGTTTGTTTTGGAACAAGTTTGTAAAGATTTAAATGAAACTAAGCGTAAGGGTAGAAGGCTTTTACCAGTTTCAATTAACTTCTCAATTTATGAGTTCTACGCTCCAGATTTTGTTGATGATATCATCAACACAATCACTAAATATAAAGTCAATCCATCATTGATTGAAATGGAAATTACTGAATCTGTTAGTGGTGCAAACTCATTTGTTCCAATTTCAATTATTAAAAAATTAAAAGAATTTGGTCTAAGAATTTTGATGGATGATTTCGGTGTTGGCTATTCTAATTTTAATAACATTAAAAATATGCCTATTGATGTTCTTAAAATCGATAAATCTTTTATTGATAACATCGTTGATGATGAAAAGAGCAGAGAAATCGTTAAACTTTTAATTGATTTTGCTCGTTCACTTGGATTAGAGTCAATCGCTGAAGGTGTTTCAGTAAAAGAACAAGTTGACATTTTACGTAAATATCACTGCGATACAATTCAAGGATATTTCTATTCAAAGCCTATTTCTAAAACTGAATATGAACAATTTTTAGCAAATAATCCTTACGAAAAGAAAGGAGTAGTTGAAAAATGATCTTAATTGTTGGCGGAACAAAAGATGATATCTTATTTTTCGAAACAAAAATAAGAAATAAAAAACATGAAACTATTCTTGGCGACACCTATCATTTATTAGTTGGAAATATTTTTGACCAAAGAGTAGGTATTCTTTATAATGTTCATTCTTCATATCTAACAACTCTCCTTGTATATGAAGTTATTAAAAAATATCACGTTATTCTTGTTATTAATGTTGGATATGCAGTTAGCTATTTAGATACGATAAAAACTGGAGATATTGTTTTAATTAAGCAAACATATTTTGGTGATGTTAATTTCACAAAAATGCAACATACTCTCCTTGCACAAATTCCAAGCCAACCACAATTTTTTGCAAGTGATGGCTATGTTACTCAAATCTTCTCTAAGGTTTTAGATACAATTTTAAAATCACATTATCTTTCAGGTTCTTTAGTAAGCATAAATAAAGTTCCAGAATCAAAGGAAGACTTGTCAGAGATCTCATTTGAAAACACTGTATTGGGTAGAACAAGTAATGTTTTAGTTGATTCAGAAGGAGCAGGTTGTGCACTTGCTGCTCACATAGCTAATGTTCCATTTATTGCCATTAAAGTATGTGAAAGAAACATTGATGATCGTTTAAGTGTTGCTAATTATCTTAAAGTTTTAGATAAATATGCTGACCTTGGTAAGGTTGTTACTTCATTAATTGGTGAAGTTTCACGTAATGATGTTAGAATTGGAGAATAAATTTTTAATAAAAAATTTATAGGGAAGTTTGCTAAAAACTCATAGTTGTAAGGAAAAACTATGCAAAACTCATATATTTTTAGTAAAATTCAACAAAATCGTTTGATATATTTATTATCAATAAATATTCAAAAAATATTGAAAAAAGATAAGAAGTTATTTATAATAACTTAGACAAAAGCAAAGCTAGAGCAATCTAGCGACGCAAAACTATAGGGTCTTAAAAAAGTGAGATAGCCAGCTGCCGATATTCATGGAGGCTGGTTTTTATTTTTATGAAAGCAAGAAGAGAAAACAAAAATTTAAAAATCATCTGTGCAACGTCAGTTGCTATCTTTTCTTTGCTATCAGTTTTCATGGGTACAATTGCTTGGTTTAACGCACAAAGACTTGTAAATGGAGATAATGAAAAAATTAATGTTCTTACACCAAGTGGAATTTTTAAACAACTCACATTTCATAAACTTGTTAGCGATCCATATGATGATGAATTATATTCATTTAATCAAACTCCTGTTGGAACTTTAGTTTGCGATGACTGGGTTAAAAAGACGGTCAAATATACACCAACTGATGCATCTATTAAAACAGTTAAAATGGATAGATATTCAATCCTTGAACATAGACATCCAATGTTACTTTTGATCGAACTTGATAAAGCTTATGACATTAGTAATTTTAATATATCATTAAGAGCTTATACTGATACAATAGGATTTGTGGGAGATAGGTCTTTAAAAGAAGCGGAAACATTAGTTCTAAATGAATCGGGCAACCCTTTAAGTTCAATTGTCCATTTTGCTACATATGGTTATACACAAAATGCATTAGAAGCAACTAAAGGAAGATATTCTTCAACAAGCGTTTATCAATTTCCTAAGCCAATTGAAGAGGATAAATCAAAAAATATTAAGGGAGATTATAAAGCGTTTACTGACTTTGAAGTAAGCGATGAAAATAATGAAATTGTTGAAATTGATTTTCACGACCAATTTGATTTTTATGTATCAAATGAAGATACTTCAAGAAATGTTAAGACCAATGATGATACAACAACTGAAATTAAGTATTTGCCAATCATTATGGATTATTATGATTCAGCACTTGAACATATTTATAACACTTATTTAGGCGAATCAATTTTGGAAAAAGATTTATCATATACATGGGATTGGGAGTTGAAACTTTAGGATGAAGAAGAATAAATTTATAGCATTCTTAACTACAATTACAGTAACTGTTGTTGCTGCATTTTCAGCTACAGTCGCTTGGTTTAGTACAACAATTAGATTCGGAGATGCTACTGCTGATGTAACTGGTTATAGTGATGGTGCTTATTATGATTATGGTTCAGGAACAGCTGATGATCCATATGGTATTCGAACCCCACGTCATTTATATAACCTTGCTTGGCTTCAATATTTAGGTTTTTACAACAAGAAAATAAGTGATGAACAAGGCAACGAAAAGCGTGAACAATATTATTTTGAACTCGCTGGAGATGTTGATATGACTGGATGGACTATTCCTCCAATCGGAACTACTACATATCCATTTATTGGTGAGTTTAATGGAAATGGATACGTAATTTCCAATGCGAGCACAAGTAATTTATTTAATGATTACGAAAGAACCCCTGATATTGTTGATTCAGTAACTGGGGTAGATATCATTGGTTTATTTGGTGTCGTTGGAAGTTTGGATACTGGTGTTACTGACGATAACAAAGCATCAGTCCCTCTTACTGACGCTTATGGATCTGCTCCATATGATTCACAAGTAAATAAAATCATTAACTTGGGAATTGAGAATACATCTGTATATAGTAAAACAGACAAAACTCTTATTGGTATTGCTGCGGGTTACGTTAACGGCACATTAGATGGAGTAGCTGTAAATAACTCAAATATCTCAATTTCATCAACTACGAAACAAGCTTATAATACTGCTTTAACTGAAAATTACTCGGATTATTCTTTGGTTGGCTATGCTACAGATCACTATAAAGGAGCAATTGAAGAAAAAGAAATTAAAGTTGAAACACCTGAAGCAGAGTATTTAAGTGCAGCAGATGCAGGTGATAATTGGGGTAATTCTATTAATTTCTTGAATGCTTATAATAGACTTTTACGTGAAAAGAATACTGTTGGTACAGATTTAAGTGTTACTTATGTTTCTGGATCTTTATATGATACAGATGGAACAACTGTAATTAATTCAACAGAAACTACTGTTAATAGGCACAAACTTAACTCCGGATTCGCCAGCTCATTTATTATTACACAAAGCCAAGTTAAAAATTCTGCTAATAAACAAGTTGCATCTTACACTTTTTATAACAGAACTAAAACTGAAAGTAGTACAAACCTTGATAATTACATGTATATGTTTGGCGATTATCAGTTCAGCCTTAATACTTCAAAAATTCAATTAACTGAACCATCTTCGTTCGCAACAGGAACCGCATATTTTATTCATGATAATGATAATCATTATTTAGTGGCGGATGGCGCAACAATTGAAAATACTACAAAACAAAATTTATTAAATTATACTGGGTTTACTTATACAAATCGTAATTATCTAAGTATTACTAGTGGTAATTATACTTACTATTTATATGTAAATAATGGAACTCTTTCATTGAACAGATACAATCAATCTGTATGGTATTACGATAGTTCTAATCATGTTCTTTATACAACAGCAAATAATAGGACATATTATTTACATTACTCAAATAACCAATGGGTGGTAAGTGAACTTCCTGATTATGATTCTGTTCAATACATTTTCTCTTTTGTTTACAACGGAAATACCTATTATCTTTCTGCTAACGGGACTACTATAGCTGCAAAAACAGGAATCGAAAACGCATTGAAGTTTACTTATGATGACAATGATCATTTTTATACAATTATAAATGGCCAGGAGTATTTCTTAAGTGCAACTAGAAGTGGCGGTAGAACATATACATATACATTTGGTTTAAATCTTAGCAGTACAAACAATCTTTCTTATATTTCTTATGATGGACAAAATATGTCTATTTATGCGAGAAACGGAAATGGTATATTCTCTGGCAGTAGCACTTTTATTGTCAATTATAATGGTAGTTTCTCATTAGTAGCTAATGGCGGAAGCAATGATGTTACATTCAATTATGAGGAAGTATAACCTACTATTCCCGATGATATTTATGAAGGTCTTCATGTTTATTATAATGGAGTTAATAGCATGAATAGTGATCCATATTTATATAGATCTAATCCAACTTATTTCCCACTTGGCTTTCAATCAAACACTTCAAGCGATGCTGGTTATAACGAAATTGCTGATAATAATACTGGATACATTGTTTCTGGTGCTAATTATTTGACTCAACCAGGCGACCTTCGTATTTCTAAATATTCGATTAGTGATATTTCTAATTCTTTAGGTAATGGTGCGACCAGCTATACTTATAATGAAAGTCAAAAGAATTGTAACTTAAACATTGTCACAAGAAGTGCCGCTAGTAATGGCTATAAATTGATTAAGGACGATTATAATCAAAATAATACGACAGTCTCTACTGCTTTAAGTAACCAATTTGGAAGCACAAAATATGATTATAAAACTACTTTAGGATTGGCAAAATATGCTGACTCTAGAGAAAACCTACACAAATTATTCAGTGGCGCTTCAAATATTTATGGTTTGCACTTTATGGATTCTCAAATCTCAACTTCAAATAAAATTATGATCCCTTATGCAAAAGTTAATCGTAATGAATTTGAAAATTATGAATTGCCTGAAGATTGTGTTGACTTTAACTTAAAGAGAAAAGGTTATATTAATTTCTTTGCTGGAACATATTTTAACAATAACAAAACATTCTTCTCACTCCACGAAATTCAACGTGATTCAACTGGCACACAAATCACAGCAATTTTTGAAATCAGTAAAATTTATAATAATAGCGGATTAAACAGTAAGGATTACCCATACATTTATCTTTATTCAAACGGTAATTATAGCATCCCTGTTACTGAATCTAGCGATGCGAAACTTGGCAGTTTAGCTTTTGATATGGAGTGGGTTACAAGTCCGACAGTTGTTGATGATGCTTTATATTATTATGAAATTCCAGCATGTGCCGGTGAATATGCATTAGGTTCAGTTAAGAATAAAGATGGTGCTTATTTAATGTATCTGGATATTGGAGCAAGCACTAATTCAACTGATGTTACAACAGTTACAGAAAGAATTACGACAATTACAGATAGTTTTGAATTTGTTATTGGTATCGACTTTGTAACAAGTATGCCAAAGATTAAAAACGAAAACGAGGAAAACGAATTTGAAGCAATTACTGGTCATGAATCAGCTCTTGTCGTTGTTCCTTCAACAGCAACCGGTACATTAAATTACACAATGTCAGTCAATCAAACTGATGAAAAGCAAAATACATTAACTTTAAGTGCTGGCACTGACTCATCATTTAGTGGCGCTTTAGCTTCAACATATAGCTCTCTTAATACGACTATTGTTGATAATGTCAATTCTACAAGTATTATTCCAAATCCGATTGAGCATCATGAAGTTATATTGGATAAGATTACATCTTATGAATATAATGCTGCAACATCAGTTATGGTGGTTGGTGTTTCTAGAAGACTTACAGTAGATGGTGTAAAAGGTCAATGGACTGATGATGATGCAGATGTTAGAGAAGGTGTAGAAGCGACATATACAAGCGAAGTATCATTAACCAATGTTGGTGATATTATCTTCGAATTTGAATATTCAGCTCCTTCAACAGCAAACATTACTGTTGAAACATTCTATCATCCAGAAACGTCACAATATTTCTTTACAATTACTTCAGATGTCGACATTACTATTCACATTACTAAGTTAGTTACTACTTATAATTATGTTGATGATGGCGGCAATGAACGTTCAGTAACCTATTCATTCTATATTAATAGTGAAGATACTACCGTTTCTCAAGGAGACTACATTAATATTAAAGCTCCTAGCCAAGGCTAGAAGCTTTTCTTATTTATTATGAAACTTAAAATTTTATCTTTATTTATTCCTTTAATTTTCACACTTGCATCGTGTGATTTTTCACCAAAGCAAAATAGTGGAGAACAAACTGATACTCCAGATACTCCAGATGTTCCTGATAATCCAGATGCACCAACTCCTGGAGGAGATGATAATCCTGGTGGAGAAGAAACTCCAGCTGATGATCCAATGAAAATCACTGAACCATATGAAAAAGTTGATGCATCTAAACTTTTAAAATGGGACACAACTCAAGCTAGTTTAAGAAGTGGAACAAAAACTTTAGACTTTTACAATTTAAATGACACTCATGGTGCAGTTGAAGATATTCCTTCAAATGGTGAACCTGGAATTTCTAAATTATCAACATTTTTAAAGAATCAAAAGAGTAAAAATGAAGCTGGATACGTTTTCACATCAAGTGGAGATATGTGGCAAGGAAGTGCTGATAGTAATATCACAATGGGAAGACTTGTTGATGAATGGATGGAGCACAACGAATGTTCAGCAATGGCTTTAGGAAACCATGAATTTGATTGGACTATTAATACCATTGTAAAAAATGATAACTTAACAAAATTTGATTTTGTATGTTGCAACATTATTGATAAAAGCAAAAACGCTCCAGTAGATTGGGCGAAACCTTTTACTACAGTTACAAAAAATGGTGTTAATATCGGAATTATTGGTGCTATTGGTGAAGGAATTACTGGAGATATTTTATCAAGCTACGTCAATGGATTGAGATTTGATAAGATTGATAATTATGTAACAAATTGGTCAAATTACCTTAAAAGTAATGGTGCTGATGTTGTTTTGCTTTTGCTCCATTCGCCAGTCGCTGATGCATCTGACCTTGTAAGAAATAAAGTAGTTGATGCAGTTTTTGGTGGACACTCACATCAAGAAGAACATACTAACTATAATGGAATCCATTCTATCCAATCTAGTTGTAATGGTAAAATGGTTGGTCATATTTCATTAAGTTATAATTTTGCAACAAATTTAGTTACTTCAATTACTGGTGAAAATTTTAATATGGCAAATTACTCTTTAACAAAAGATGAAGCAACTGAAACCATCTATAATAGATATTTAGAAAACGAGATTAATGAAATTAAAAATGAAATTGTTGGCTATACATCAAAAACTATAAGTAGAACAGAAGTTTTACAATTGCTTTTAGAATTTATGTACAAGTTCTATCAAGAAGAAATTCATGATCCAAATTATGTGATTACAAGAGTTACTCATAATAATGCTAGAGCAGAAATTCCTGCTGGAAACATTACTTTTGGAAATATTTATAAAGCACTTCCATTTGACAATTGCCTGGTTATTATTAAAAAACAAGGAAGCAAATTCTCTTATGGAGATTATGGAACTCATTATTATCCAAATGGTTCAAATTTAGATCCAAACAAATATTATTATGTTTTGACGATTAATTATATCGCAGATTATGAACATACTGATGAAGATTACACAATCGAAAAACGTTATCAAAATATTTTCATGAGAGACATATTCAAAAAATACATTCCTCTCAAATATCCTAAAAATAATTGATTTTTGCAAGGTTTTCTCTTTTAAATAATTTGAAATTTATTCAAAATTTGGTGATTAATTGGTTAATTGAAATTTAAAATGCACCAAGTCTTTGAAATATTAAAGAGATTAACTTTTGAAAGAATAATTTTACTTTTTGGTGCAGCTAATAATACAAAATATTGAATTTTTCATAAATTTGAACGCAAAAAATGATAAAAAAATGTAAACCAAAAAGATCCATTAAATGGATTGTAATTTAAATTGCA
>JAFUEZ010000021.1 GCA_017470115.1 Bacilli bacterium
CCTATCTGTCGTGGGCGTAGGAAGTTTGAACGGACCTGTCCTTAGTACGAGAGGACCGGGATGGACATGGCAACGGTATATCAGTTGTTCCGCCAGGAGCATGGCTGAGTAGCTGCCCATGGAAAGGATAAACGCTGAAAGCATCTAAGCGCGAAGCCTACCGTAAGATGAGACTTCCCATTCGTAAGAAGTAAGTGCCCTTCAATGTTAGGAGGTTGATAGGATACAGTTGTAAGTGTTGTAAGGCATTTAGATGAGTATTACTAATAGCACGAGGACTTAATTTCATAAGATTTTTAAGAAATTCAAAATAAAATTTGGGTAAGAAAGAACATTTCAAGAATATCTAGTTTTCAGAGAACATTATTAATGATATAATTCTCTTACAAAAAGTCTGGTGATTATGATGCAGTGGACACACCTCTTCCCATCTCGAACAGAGAAGTTAAGCACTGTAATGGCGAAGATAGCCTCCGGGTCAAAATAGCACATCGCTGGGCTTTTTTCTTTTATACGGCTATTTAGTTTTAAAAACTAGTTAATAGCTGTATCAAATTTATACGATGGTTATCGTTTTTTATTTTATTTTAATAAAGTATTAATTATGGTATAATTAATTAGCCTTAAGGGCAGTTAAAATTATGGCAAATAAAGAAATTAAACAAGAAAAATCAGTTAGTGTTAATGTAAAAATTAGCCTTGAAGAAATAGCTAATTTGATCGGTGAAACATGTGCCGAAAGCTATGGCGTTATTGGATTAACACAATCCAGATCACTTAAAGAAAAAGTTATCATTTTAACCAAGAAGAATTATGTTAAAGGTGTCAATGTTACAAAAGAACTTGGCAAATTTAACGTCGATATACATATTGTTGCTGCTAGTGGTGTTAAGATTACTGAAATCGCTAGTGAGTTAAGTAAACGTATTACTTATATGCTTAAGAAGAAATATGGTGAATTATTTAAAAAAGTAAACGTTTACGTCGAAGAAATTAGAGAAATCTAACCTTTAGTTGAGGTAAATTTATGAAATTTATTGATGCAAAGATACTGAAAAGTATGTTTATTAGTGCGTCAAATCATCTTTACAACCATTATCCTGAAGTTGATGCACTAAATGTTTTCCCTGTACCAGATGGTGATACAGGTATGAACATGAATTTAACCATGACAAGTGGTGCTAAAGAAATCATCAACAGAAGTGATGATGATGTTTATACAGTTGCTAAAACCTTCTCAAAAGGTCTTTTAATGGGCGCTAGAGGTAATAGTGGTGTCATTACTAGCCAAATTTTTAGAGGTTTTGCTGATAGTTTAGAAAATAAATCTAAAATTTATGCTACAGATTTAGCAGATGCTTTTGCTAATGGTGCAAAAATTGCATATAAGGCAGTTATTAAACCTGTTGAAGGTACAATTTTAACTGTTATTAGAGAATCTAGCGAAGCTCTTTCAAATGGTGTTGATGAAAGAACATCAATTGAAAAAGCATTCGAAATTTTACTTGATGAAGCTCGTGCAAGCTTAGAAAGGACACCAAATTTACTCCCAGTTTTAAAAGAAGTTGGTGTTGTTGACTCTGGTGGTGCAGGCTTAGTTAAGATTTTAGAAGGTATGCAAGGCAGTGTCGTTGGATCACCTGTTGAAAGAAACGAAGCTACTTCAGTTGATGTCAAAGGCCAAGCCCAAATGGCAGCTAACGATAAACAAGACGAATTTGGTTATTGTACCGAATTTATCATGCGTTTAGGCCCTGCAGAAACTAAAAAATCATTCAATAAACAACGTTTCACATCAGTTTTAGGTGCTCATGGTAACTCACTTGTTGTTGTTCAAGATGATGATATCGTCAAAGTTCACGTTCATACATTAAAACCAGGTAATGTTTTCAATTATGCTCAACAATTCGGTGAATTCGTAAAACTTAAATGTGAAAACATGACAGAACAACATAACGAGATCTTATTTAATGAAATGAATAAACAAGGTCCACATATGGCAGCTGCTGATATGAATGAAGCTCCACTTGCTGCTCCAAAAGAAGTCGTTAAAGAAAAGCAAAAAGAATATGCACTTATTGCTACATCATCAGGAGAAGGAATTGATGAATTATTCAATGAAATTGGTGTTGAATATATCGTTAGTGGCGGTCAAACAATGAACCCATCAACAAACGATTTCCTTTCAATGATTGAAAAAGCAAATGCCAAAAATGTCTTTATTTTCCCAAATAATGGCAATATTATCTTAGCAGCAAACCAAGCAAGAGATGTTTTAGAAGGAAAAGTCAATGTTGTTGTCATTCCTACAAAAACAATTATGCAAGGTATTGTTAGCGCAATTAATTTCAATGCAGATTTAAGTGTTGAAGATAACGAAAGTGTTATGACTGAAGCTATTGATAGCGTCAAATCAGGTCAAGTTACTTATGCAATTAAAGATACTGAAATTGAAGGCGTTAAAGTTAAAAAAGATGAATTTATGGCAATTTTTAATACAAAGGAAATTATTGGATGCCACAAAAAGAAAATTGATGCTTTAAAACAACTTCTCAAATATATGGTTGATGAAGATAGTTCAGTTATTACAGTTTTACTTGGTGAAGATGTCTCAACTGAAAAAGATAAAGTTGAAGTTGAAAAATACATCGAAAAAACATTTAAGGATTGCGACTTCGATATAAGATTTGGTAAGCAACCTGTATATTCTTATATCGTTGGCGTTGAATAGAAAAGACACGATTAAAATCGTGTTTTTTTCATGCACGATTCAATTACCAATAAGTTCATAAAAACTTAAAAAATGGTACTCTAAAATTACTAAAGAAATATATTTTAGATTAATATAAAATATTAATCGCTAGTTTTATAGAAAACTTTAATGGATGTCTTTATTATGGTAAAATTATTAAATATTGGAGATTAATTTATGAAACTTGTTATTGATATGATGGGCGGAGATCATGGTACAAAAACTACCATTGAAGCTGTAAAACAATTTGTTCAATTACATAAAGATTGTGAAATTTTTGCTGTAGGCAATGAGGAAGAAATCCAAGAATTAAATGGCTTACCATTAGTTCATATTGTCCCTAGTAAGACAGTTTTACCAATGGATGCTGATCCAATGTCAGCAATGAAAACACTTGATTCTTCATTAATGGTAGGAATTCAAGCATTTTTAGATAATGGATGCGATGGATTAATTAGCGCTGGTTCAACTGGAGCTTTATTAACTGCATCAATTTTCAAAATTAAAAGATTACAAGGTATCAAAAGACCATGCTTAATTACATCTTTTCCTACAGTTATCGATAATAAGAAATTTGTCGCATGTGATTTAGGTGCAAATGCATCAGATACAAAGGAAGAATTAGAACAATTTGCAATGATGGGTTCTTTATATTATTCAATTCTTTATAACGAAGAACATCCAAAAGTGTATTTACTTAATAATGGAACCGAGGAAGAAAAAGGAAATCCATTAACAAAAGAAACATATCAACTTTTAAAAGTTAATCCACATATTAATTTTAAAGGTAATTTAGAAGGTAGAGATGCCATGAAAGGCGAAGCTGACGTCATAGTTTGTGATGGTTTCACAGGAAATATCTTCTTAAAAACACTTGAAGGAACAGCAAAAGCAATGGGTTCAATGATGAAAGATGCTTTTAAGATGAATTTAAGTACCAAAATTGGCTATTTATTCGCTAAAAAAGGTATTAAAGCCATGATTAAGAAGATGGATTATAAGAATGTTGGTGGCGCACTTTTACTAGGTGTAAATGGTATTGTTATTAAATCGCATGGTTCAAGCGAAGCAAAGAGTTTCCTTGCTTCTATGGAATCAGCTTATAATCTTGCAAAACAAGATTTGATTGGAAAAATTAAAGTTAGATTAGATAGTAATGAGTAGATTAGATAGTTTCTTTAAAAAATACAACATTAAGCCTAAAAATGTTGAATTATATGAGATGGCTTTCACACATTCTTCATATAACTGGGATGCGAAAACAAGCCATCATGACTATGAAAGACTAGAATTCGTTGGTGATTCAGTCGTGGGCTTTGTTGTTGGTACAAAACTATTTAGAACTCATAAAGATATGCGTGAAGGCGACTTAACAAAATCACGTTCATTTCTTGTTCAAACTGATTATTTAGCAAAATTAGCTTTAAGAGAAGGCTTTGATCAATATATTTTGACTGGTAAATCGATGACTCAACAAGAATTAAGCAATCATAAATCAATATTAGAAGATGTATTTGAAGCTGTAATGGGTGCGATTTATCTTGATCAAGGAATTGAATTTGTTAGAAAACTAATTGAAAGAATATATGGAGATGAAATTGAAAATTTCGTCTTAACTGAACTTAAAGACTATAAAAGCATGCTTCAAGAAGCAATGCAAGCTGAGTATCGTGAATCAGTTGAATATATTTTAATTGATGAAAAAGGACCTCCACATGATAAAACATTCACAGTTGAGGTTAGATTTAATGGACTTATTTTGGGCCATGGGACTGGAAAAAGCAAAAAAGCAGCAGAACAAATGGCTGCACAAGATGCATTAGATAAGAAAGCTACGTTATAAATATGGGATTATTTAAATTTTTAAAGGAAAAATTCGGAAAGAAAAAGGTAGAAGAGACTAGTGAAGTAACTTCAAAAGAGCAAAAATCACTAGATAAATACGACAAAGGCTTAGAAAAGAGTCGTAAGAATTTTTCTAATAAACTTGAAGAATTAACTAAACGCTACAAAGAAGTTAATGATGATTATTTTTCAGATTTAGAAGAAATATTAATTGAAGCTGATTGTGGCGTTAATTTTACTTTGAAAATTATTGAAGACTTACTTGATTATTCTAATGAAAAAAATATCAAAGATCCTAAAGCTATTAATGAATCACTTGTTGATAGAATGTTTTTAAATTATGTTAAAGAAGGGAACAATATAAAAAACGAATTATCGTTTGAAAACACTCCTGAAGTACTTGTAATGGTAGGCGTTAATGGTGTAGGAAAGACGACAACAATCGCAAAACTTGCCAAACGTTATTTAACACAAGGCAAAAAAGTTATGTTAGTTGCTGCTGATACATTTAGAGCAGGAGCAAAAGAACAATTGACTGTTTGGGCTGGAAGACTTGGAATTGATATTGTTTCTGGCAATGACAATGAAGATCCTGCAAGTGTTGCTTATAAAGGCGTTTCAAAAGGTTTAGCTGAAAATGTCGATTTAATTATCGTTGATACAGCAGGAAGACTTCAAAACAAGAAGAACTTAATGGATGAACTTAAAAAAGTTTCTAGAGTTATCAATAAACTTATAAATAGAGATCCAGAGTGTTTCTTAGTTATTGATGCAACAACTGGTCAAAATGGTGTTTTGCAAGCAGCAGCATTTAAAGAATTGATTAATATTACTGGTATCGTAATTACAAAAATGGATGGTACAAGTAAGGGCGGAATTATTCTTGCAATTAGAGAGGAACTAGGAATTCCTGTTAGATTTATTGGCTTAGGTGAAGGATTTGAAGATTTAGAAGAATTCGACCTCGATAAATATTTATATGGATTATGTAGTGGGTTGATTAAAGATGAATAGCATTGAAGAATTTAATTATTACAACAGACTTGTTGATCTTTATAAAGATTTATTAACTGATATTCAAAAGAATATTGTTGTTAATTATTATCAATATAACCTCTCTTTAACAGAGCTTGCAGAGGAATTAAAAATTACAAGATCAGCAGTTTCATATAATTTAGAACTTGCAAAAAAGAATCTAAATAATTACGAAGAAAAATTGCAATTAGCAAAAAAATATACTTATTTAGTAGACTTATTGGACAAAAACGGCGTGAATGAAGAATTAAAACAACAAATTATGGAGGAATTATTTTAATGGCATTTGAAGCTTTACAAGAAAAATTCTCCAGAGTGATTAAGTCACTTAAAGGACAATCAAAATTAACTGAAAAGAACATGGATGACATGCTCAAAGAAGTTAGAATTGCTCTTTTAGAAGCTGATGTTAATTACAAAGTTGTTAGAGAATTTGTTAATAGTGTTAAAGAAAAAGCACTTGGAGAAAGAGTCTTTGACAAATTAAATCCAAGTGAAATGGTTGTTAAAATTGTTCGTGATGAACTTGTAGAATTGCTTGGAAGTGACAACTGTACTTTAAATTACAACAAGAATAAACCAACAATCATTTTACTTGTAGGTTTACAAGGTAGTGGTAAAACTACAACCTGTGCTAAACTTGCAAATTTAATGAAATATAAACTTAAGAAAAAAGTTTTAATGGCTGCATGTGATGTTTATCGTCCAGCTGCTGTTGATCAACTTGCTCAACTTGCTAATCAAATTAACGTTGACCTAGTCAATATGGGTACAAAAGTTGATCCAGTTGAAATTGCAAAAAAAGCAAAAGAAAAAGCTTATAATGACCACTATGATGTTCTTTTAATAGATACCGCAGGTCGTTTACAAATTGATGAAAAGTTAATGGATGAGCTTAAGAATATTAAGCGTGAAATTGGACCAGAAGAGATTTTACTCTTAACAGATGCTATGGCTGGTCAAGATTCCGTTAACGTTGCTACTAAATTTAACGAATTATTAGGACTTACTGGTGTAATCATGTCTAAAATGGATGGTGATTCAAGAGGTGGCGCAGCTTTAAGTATTGCTCATGTCACAGGCGTTCCTATTAAATTCATTGGCGTTGGTGAAAAAATTAATGAATTAGATATTTTCTACCCAGATAGAATGGCTGAAAGAATTCTTGGTATGGGTGATGTTTTAACTTTAATTGATAAGGTTGAACAAAATATCGATGAAAAAGAAGCAAAAAGAAGTGTCAACAAGATGATGGATGGTAATTTCACTCTTGATGATATGTTAGCTCAAATGAAACAAGTGCAGAAGCTCGGAAGTCTTGGCGGATTAATGAAGCTTATTCCTGGAATGCCAAAAGTCAGTCCAGAACAACTTGAAAAAGCTGAGAAAGACATGAAAGAATTCGAAGTTATCATTAATTCAATGACTTATGAAGAGAGAATGCATCCTGAAATCTTGAAGAATTCTAGAAAAACAAGAATTGCTAGAGGATCAGGAAAAACAAATGCCGATATTAATCGTGTCTTGAAGAGATACGAAAGCGCAAAGGAAATGATGAAACAAATGAAAAACCGCTCCAAGAAGGGCGGCGGTGGATTCAATCCTAATATGTATCGTTGAGGATTTATTAATCCTCTTTTTTTATGAATTTTTTACCTTTTTCTAAGGCGTCTTTTTCCCATTTAGGTGTTTCTTCAACATCTAATTCTCTTAAAAGTTTTATGTCAGATTTACTTAATTCATATTTATCAAACATATCTTTTCTTAATTCACGAGTTAAAGCTAAAGCTTGTTTTTTTCTCCATTTTTCTATTGCTGTATGGTTTCCAGAATATAAAATATCAGGAACTTTTTCGCCTTCAAAATTGTAAGGTTCAGTGTATTGAGGATATTCAAGAAGACCATTATTGAAACTTTCTTCCTCAGTACTTTCTTCAGAAATGACTCCTGGAATTAATCTAGAAACGCTATCAATAATAGACATAGCAGCAGGTTCGCCACCAGTTAAGATGTAATCTCCAATCGAAACAACTTCATCAAAATACTTATAAATTCTTTCATCAAACCCTTCATAATGTCCACATAAAATTAAAATTTCGTTGAGGTTTGAGGCGTATTTTATTGATTTCGCTTGGTTAAATGTGTTTCCGCGTGGTGATAAAACGATCTTGTAAGTTGAAGAAGTTGAGTTATCTTTGAGTGCATCAATGATAGGTTGAGCTTTCATAATTAACCCAGCACCACCTCCAATTGGGGCAGTATCAACTCGATTATATTTATCTTTTGTGTAATCTCTGATGTTAACTAATTTAACTTCGATTTTACCTGTTCCAATTGCGCGTTTTAAAATGGATGCTTCAAAAAAGGAAGTAAACATTTCAGGGAATAAAGTAAGGATTATGAATTTCATTCAAGTAAACCTTCAATTACATTAATAATTATGTAATTATTACTTATATTAATCTCTTCAACAAAGAAATCATTGAATGGAACGAAGAATGTTTTTTTATTCTTATCTGTTACTCTTAAAGTGATTTGAGAAGGGAATTCTTCGACCTTAGAAACAATTCCAAGCTCATTTTTGTTTTCATCAAGAACTTTTAAGCCTTCTAAATCGGAGAAGAAATATTCATTAGTTTTTAGAACTTTTTCGTCTTTTAAAATTAATAAATCTTTTCCAAGAATTGGATCTAAATTATTTACATTTAAATATTCTTCAAATTGCAAAACATCAATGTTGCCTTCTTTTGCTGAATATTTTTTCACATGAACTGGCAATAAATTGTCTTTTTCGATTTCAACAAAGAGTTCATTTCCTTTTTTATAGCGAATATTTTTAAAAGAAGTTGTTGAAAAGACCTTAACTTCACCATTAAGTCCTCTTGGTTTTAAAATAGTTCCAACTTTTAAATAATCAGCCATAATCAATATAAAAAAGGAAGGAGATTATTCTCCTTTCTCTTCCTCATCGAATGATTCAAATTTGATGTGAATTCTCTTATTTTCGAGTTTTCCAGCAATAGAAACGATGTCTCTAACTGCGTTAGCAACACAACCTTTTTTGCCAATTAATCTAGCGATATCGGCATTTGTTGCAACGACAAGAATTGTTGTGTCGTTTTCTTTTTCTGTAGGAATTTCTTTAACAAGAATGTTTTCAGGATTTTCAACAAATGAATCAACAATACTATGAATTAAAGAAGTATAATCCATCTTTATTCACCTTTTTTTGCTTTGCATTCTTTAGCTTTGGCAATTAAGCCTTTGCTTGTTAAGATAGCTTTGACGGTGTCACTATATTGAGCACCTGAAACTAACCATTTTAATGCGACTTCTTCATTGATTTGAGCAGCGGCGATACCTTTTGCAGGATCATATGTACCGACTTGTTCAATGTAACGGCCATCTCTTGCGAATCTGCTGTCTGCTACAACGATTCTGTAGAATGGAAGTTCGTGTCTACCTTTACGTGCTAATCTAATCTTTACCATAATTAATCTCCTATCGTGAAATATCTTAATTAAATCGATTTTGCCTGTCAAGTAAAAATACTTGACACCCTAAATCTGTGAAATATAATAAATTATTAGTTTTTGCCTGTCAAGTAAAAATACTTGACACCCCAAAATTATTATTTGACTTTATATAGAAAACTATATAAAATAAACAAGCATTTATATAGATGCTACGGACGGTCCGCTTTAATTATTATTATATGAACGTCAAGAGAACGAATAGGAAAGGGGAGCACAATGAACACAAATTTAGTTAAAGAAGTTGCTAACACCCAATTAAAATCAGATTTTCCTGAATTCAAAGCTGGTGACACAGTTAAAGTCATGGTTAGAATTACAGAAAACGGAAAATCAAGATTACAAGCTTTTGAAGGCGTTGTCCTCGCAAGAAGAGGTTCAGGAGTTGCCGAAACATTTATCGTTAGAAAGATTTCTAATGGAATAGGTGTTGAAAGAGTATTCCCTGTTCACTCACCAAACGTTGCAAGCGTTCAAGTTCTTAAAGTTGGTAGAGTTAGAAGAAGTAAGATTTTCTACATCCGTGAAAGAAGTGGTAAATCTGCAAGAATTAAAGAAGTTCTTAAAAAATAATTTAAGTGAATTCTTAATTAAAGAGAAAGATGGAAGAAATTCCATCTTTTCTTTATAATAAAGAAGATATGAAAGAGCAAAAAGAAAAGAATGTACATTGGTTTCCTGGCCACATGAAAAAAGCCTCGAATCAAATCGAAGATCAAATTAAGAATCTTGATTTTGTAGTAGCTATGTTAGATGCAAGAGCTCCTTTTTCGACATTCAATGATTATCTCTTTAAGAAGTTTCAAAATAAACCAATGTTACTCATTATTAATAAAACGGATTTAGGCGATGATGAAGTGATTAAAGAATGGGTAAATTATTATAAAGAAAAAAACGTTTCATGCTTAATTTTGAATAAATATACCAAAAAATCTAAAGAAATATTGATTTCTAAAATTGATGAAATTCTTGCTGCTAAAAAAGCTAAGAATTTAAGCAGAGGAATTAAGCATTCAATTTATAAAGGAATAATTGTTGGTGTTCCAAATACTGGTAAATCAACTTTAATTAATATTCTAGCTTCAAAAAATGTTGTTACAGCAAAAGATTCTCCAGGCGTAACTCGTTCTGTAGCTTGGATTAAGATTAATAATGAACTATATTTAGTTGACACTCCTGGGATTTTGCAACCAAAATTTGAGGATAAAAAACAAGCCTTTAATCTTGCACTTATTGGTTCAATAAAACAAGACATTTTGCCTTTATTAGATTTGACAGTTTACTTACTAGATTTTCTTTCCTTATATTATAAGGATAATATAGAGAAATGGATTGGTAAAAACATTGATAGTGATGCACTATATATAATAAAAGAAGTAGCTACAAATAAAGTTCCATTATTAAAAGAAGGAAAGGCTGATACTGAAAGCGCATGTAGACTTATTTTAAATGAATATAGAAAAGGCACTTTTGGCAAAATAACTTTAGATAGGATTTAAGATGCTTGATTTTGAAGATCAATATTATAGTGATGAAGTTAAACTAATCGTTGGCATTGACGAAGCCGGTAGAGGTCCTCTTTGTGGTCCAGTTGTTGCAGCATGTTGCATCTTAAAACCAGGATATAAAAATGAGCATATTAATGATTCAAAAAAATTAACTGAAAAGCAAAGAGAAGCAGTATATAAAGAAATTTTAGAAAACTGTGTTGATTATGGAGTAGGAATTGTCTCTCCTCAGCGAATAGATGAAATAAATATTTTAGAAGCTACAAAAGAAGCAATGAAGATGTCTTTAGATGCTTTAAAATCTTCATATGATTTGATTTTAGTAGATGCAGTTAAACTCCAAAATACTTCTAAACCAGTAATTCCTATTATAAAGGGTGATGCTAAATGTGAATGTATTGCAGCAGCAAGTATTATTGCTAAAGTGACTCGTGATCATATTTTAGAAGAATATGCAAAACGTTATCCAGAATATGGTTTTGATAAACATAAAGGCTATGGAACTAAGAAGCATATTGAGGCCATAGAAAAGTATGGAATTATAAAAGATTTCTATAGATTGACCTTTGAACCGGTTAAATCTATGACAAAAAAATAAAAAATTTGAAAAAAAGTAAAATTTTTCGGAAAAAATGACCCCTTCAACTCTACATATTATATAGAAGGAGTTTTTTTTATGTTAACGTCACGACAAATTTTAACTTATTTAAGCTACGTTCATAAAGGTGACTGGCAACTCACCTTGGAGTCCGTAAAAGCTAAAGAAAACATCGAAGAAGAAAAGGTGCATGAAGCCCTTTCGAAAATTTCTACTGGATCAATCGCCATTCTAGATGAAGATTATCCAGAGTATTGGAAAATTTCACTTAATCAACCTCCATTTGTGCTTTTCTATAAAGGTGATATATCACTTTTAAACAATGAGAATTATAGGCGTGTTTCTGTTGTTGGTAGTAGAAAATGTACAAATTATGGAATTAATGCAGTCACAAAAGTCATTTCAGGATTACCAAAAAATACGATTATTGTTAGTGGGCTAGCTTCAGGTATTGATGCAGCAGCTCATAAAGCAGCACTAAAATACGGCTTAAAAACAATAGCTGTTTTAGGCTCTGGAATTGATTATGTTTATCCATCAGAAAATGAAGATCTTTATAACGAGATTATTCAAAGTGGTGGATTAATTATTAGCGAGTATCCTAATGATACTCAACCAGAAAAGTCTAATTTTATTTTTAGGAATAGACTTGTTGCTTCTATAGGTGAGTTTTTACTTGTAGGAGAATCATATGAAAGAAGCGGAACATCTACAACAATTACTTATGCACTTCAAATTGGGAATAATGTAGGGTGTATTCCTTATGAGATTGGAAAAGGAAGTAGTTGTAATTCGTATATTAAAGAAGGTGCAATTTTAGTCGATTCTCCAGACGACATCATTGCTAATTTAAGAAGGAGATAATAAATTGACTAGAACAAATGATGTAGTAATAAGCAAAAGAGTTTTAGAATTTTCTGATCTAATTGGAATTCGAGGAATTGAATATACAGATGATTGTTTTATTTTCACAAGAGTAAAAGTAAATAAAAATGAATATCACTATGAAAGGGTAGTAATTCCTTGTGATGAAGCAAATTGGAAAACCTTTACGAAATATTACTTTAATAAATAATATTAATATTATTTAGGAATTTTGCAGGGTTTTTGGTGGTTCGATTATTATTGACAAATTACTCAATCTTACTTTATAGTTAACAAACGTAAGGAAAGATATGAAGTTAGTAATTGTCGAATCACCTACCAAATGTAAAACTATAGGCCACTATCTTGGCGATGATTTTGTTGTCGAAGCAAGTGTTGGCCACATCCGTGACCTTTCTATTTCAGGAAAAGGTGGTTTTGGTGTTGATGTTGAAAATGACTTTAAAGCTTCATATTCAATCGATTCAGATAAAAAAGAAGTTATTAAAAAACTTAAGAAACTTCAAAAAGAAGCAGATGAAGTAATTCTTGCAACCGACCCTGATAGAGAAGGTGAAGCAATTGCGTGGCATTTAGCTACTGTTTTAGAATTGCCAATCGAGTCAACAAAAAGATTAGAATTCCACGAAATCACAAGAGCTAGTATTACTGAAGCAATGGCTGCTCCAAAAGTCATTGATTTAAATAAAGTTCATTCTCAAGAAGCTCGTAGAATTATGGATAGAATCATCGGTTTTGATCTTTCAAGTCTTTTAAAGAGCAAAATTGGTTCAAAATCAGCTGGTAGAGTTCAATCAGTCACTTTAAAAATGATTGTTGAACGCGAAAAAGAGATTAGTGAATTTGTTTCAGAAGAGTATTGGTCTTTTGAAGGAAGAATTAAAACACCTAAAAAGAATCCTCAAATTACTTTAGTTAAAGTTGATGATAAAGAAGTCAAATTACCTCATCAAGCAGATGCTGACAAGGTTTTTGAATATTCAAAAGAACCAGTTGAAGTTACAAATGTTGAAATGAGCGAAAAAGTTTTACAACCACGTGAAGCACTTAGAACATCAACACTTCAACAAGAAGCATTTACAAGATATAAATTTAAGACAAAAGAAACAACTTACCTTGCTCAACAACTTTATGAAGGTGTTGAAATTAATGGTGAGTCAAAAGGTTTAGTAACTTATATTAGAACTGATAGCACAAAGCTCAGTGATACATTTATTGCAAAAGCTAAAACTTTCATTGAATCAAATTATGGTAAAGAATATTTTGCTGGAACTAGAGGTAAAAAAGATGTCAAACTTTCTCAAGATGCTCATGAGGCAATTAGACCTACTGATTTAAGTTTTACACCTGATTTAGCAAAACAGTATCTCTCTGATCATTTATATAAACTATATAAACTTATTTATGAAAGAACTCTCGCTTCTTTGATGTCAAACAAAGTAGAAGAGATTACAACAATTACACTTAAAAATTCTCATTTAACTTTTGAAATTAAAGGTATTAAAGTTAACTTTGCTGGTTACGATATCTTTAAGATTGATGAAAAAGAAGAGAATTCAATTCCAAATTTTGAAGTTGGTGAAAAATACGATATTATTCAACAAAAAGTGTCGCAACATTTCACAAAACCACCAGCAAGATATAATGAAGCAAAAGTCATTAAGCTTATGGAAGAAGAAGGAATTGGAAGACCATCAACATATTCATCAACCCTTCAAACTTTAACTGATAGAAAATATGTCACCACGATTCAAGGTACATTAAGACCAACTGAACAAGGTATATTAACTGTTAATGTTTTAAACAAATATTTTGAAGATTTAATGAATATTAAATATACCGCTGAAATGGAAACTAATTTAGATAAAATCATGGAAGGCGAACTCAATGAAGTCGATGTTATTCGTGAATTTTATGATCCATTCATCGAACATTTCAATAAAGTAAAAGAGATTATGTATAAAGAACCACTTAAGCTTACTGGTGAAAAATGTCCAGAATGTGGTAGCGATCTTTGCTATAGAATGGGAAAACATGGTGAATTTATTGGTTGTTCAAACTTCCCAAAATGTACATATATTAAAAAAGAACCAAAACCAGAACTCAAGCTTGTTGGCAAAGTATGCCCAAATTGTGGTAAAGAGCTTGTTTATAGAAAAAATAGAAGAGGCCAAGAATTTATTGGCTGCTCAAACTTCCCAAAATGTAAATATATTGAAGGAACCAATCCTGAAACAGGTGATGAATTAAGAAATTGTCCAAAATGTGGTGCTAAACTTGTTATTAGAAGAAGTAGACGTGGCACATTCTATGGTTGTTCAAATTACCCAGGTTGCGATTACGTCGAACCTATAAATAAAAAGGATGAATAAAGCAAAAATCAATATCATCGGTGCTGGATTAGCAGGATCAGAAGCTGCTAACTTTTTAGCAAACAAGGGATACGAAGTTCATTTATATGAAAAACGTCCAGTTGCAAAATCTCCAGCCCATCACACTGATCTTTTTGGTGAACTTGTTTGTTCAAATTCATTAAAAAATAAAAAACTTGATAATGCATGCGGATTATTAAAAGAAGAGATTAGGCATCTTGGTTCTTTAATGATGGAAGCAGCAGACAAAAGTGCTGTTCCTGGAGGAGATTCTTTAGCCGTTGACCGTACTGTTTTTGCAGAATACATTACTTCAAAAATTAAAAATAAGAAAAATATTATTATTCATTATGAAGATGTAAACGAACTTAAAGATGGCTATACAATAATTGCTACTGGACCTCTTTCAGATTCAAATATATTGAATATAATCGCAAATATTACAGGTGAGAAGTCATTTGGATTTTATGATGCAAGTGCGCCAATTATTGAAAAAAGTTCAATTGATTTTTCAAAAGTATTTATGAAATCTCGTTATAATCAAGGTGATGATTCTTACATTGATTGTCCAATGAATAAGGAAGAATATTTAAACTTTTATAACGAATTAATTAACGCTAAAAAAGCTGATTTACATAGCTTTGATACAGATTATTTTGAGGGTTGTTTGCCAATTGAAGTTATTGCTTCAAGAGGAGTAGATACCTTACGTTATGGTCCACTCAAGCCTAAAGGTTTAGAGCATAATGGAGAGGAATTTTATGCAGTTGTGCAACTCAGACAAGACGATTTTGCAGGCAATCTTTATAATCTTGTTGGTTTTCAAACCAATTTAACTTATGGTGAACAAAAAAGAGTTTTTTCACTAATTCCAGGTTTAGAAAACGCAAAATATTATCGTTATGGTTTAATGCATAGAAATTCTTATATTTATGCACCAAAAGTTTTGGATGATTATTTAAGACTTAAAAATAATAAAAATGTCTTCATTGCGGGACAACTCAGTGGGGTAGAAGGGTATGTCGAAAGTGCTGCAACTGGTTTACTTGTTGCTTATTATCTTGATGCAATAATTCAAGAAAAACCTATCAAAACCCTATCATTTTATTCGATTTTGGGTGCGCTCGTGCGTTATATTACGCATACGGGTATAAATAATTTTTCTCCAATGAACGCTAATTTTGGAATCGTTTACAAAGGAACAAAAGATCCTAAAGATGTTGTAATTGCTCGAGCACTAAAAGCAATTGATGATTTTAAAAATCAATAATATGGAAGATTTAAAAGATCAATTTGAATTATATTTGCGCCACGAACTCAAATATAGTGAATTCACAGTTAAGAATTATTGTCTTGATGTTCAAAACTTTTTTGATTTCCTTGAGGAAATTCATGTTGATTATAAAGATGTGAACAAACTTGTTATTCGTAATTATATGGAGCGTCGTGCTCGTCACATCACTTATAGAGGTACAACAGAATCTACAAGGTCGATTAGAAGAGCAATGTCGTCTTTAAAAAAGTTTTATGCGTTTTTGAAGTTTAGAAAATATGTTGATTCAAATCCATTTGAACTAGTTGTATCTCCAAAAAAACACGATAAAATGCCTGAAGTTTTATATGAGTCTCAAATTCTAAAATTACTTGAAGCAAATTCAGAAAGAAAAGATGAATTGCGTGATAGAGATCAAGCGCTTTTATTATTGATGTATACAAGTGGATTAAGATGTAGCGAAGTTGTTAATCTCAAAATTTCAGACATTGATTTTAATCAAAGAATTATGAACATAATCGGAAAAGGCAACAAACAAAGACTCGTTCCATTTTCCCCAAAAGCTAAAGAAGCAATGATTAATTATGCAAGAGTATTAAGAAAAAAGTTAAGAGTAGAAGCTGATGAACCTAGTGATTATTTCTTCTTAAATTCAAGAGGCAATAAATTAACAACTCGTGGACTCGAATATATTATGCATTCGATTGTTCAAAAAACTGGCTTGTCATTAGGAATCAATCTGCATCCACATGTTTTGCGTCATACATTTGCAACTCACTTACTTGAAAACGGGGCTGATTTAAGAGTCATACAAGAATTGCTCGGCCATGAATCAATAAATACAACGCAAATTTATACTCATGTTTCTAAGGAAGCGATGAAAAATCAATACGATTTATACTTTCCTAAATCAGAAAAAGACGATTAATATCGCCTTTTTTAATAAAATTAAAAAGAACTCACGAAAACAATTGAATCGCAAATATTAAAAGTGATATAATTTTCAAGACTTTTAAGTTTACTTAAAAGAATACACACACTATGGATTCACCCGCCTAGTCTGGAAGTGATCCTTCCAGGGATGGTGTTGGAAATAGTGGAGGATTAACAAATAGGAGGCCTTATTTATGGCAGAAGAAAAAGTAGTCGTTGAAGCTAGCGAAGAAAAAGAAGTAGCTGAACAAAATATCATGGAAACAGTAGTCCGTGATGAAAACACACCATTAATTTCATTAAAGAAATTATTAGAAGCAGGTGTCCACTATGGTCATCAAACCAAGAGATGGAACCCAAAAATGAAACCATACATCTACTGTGCAAGAAATGGTTATTACTTAATCGATTTAAACAAAACAAGAGATGCTTTAGTTGAAGCTTATAAAGCACTTGAAACTATCGTTTTAGATGGTGGTAAAGTTTTACTTGTTGGAACAAAAGACAATGCAAAAGAAATCATTAAAGCTGAAGCAGAAAGATCAGGTTCATTCTACATCACAAATAGATGGTTAGGTGGTACATTAACAAACTTCAAAACCATCCAATTAAGAACAAGAAAATTAAAAGAACTCGAATCTGCTGAAGAAGATGGTTCATGGGACAAACTTCCTAAAAAAGAAGCTATCGCTCTCAAAAAGGAACAAGTTAAATTAGCAAAGAACCTTGAAGGTATCAAAGAAATGAGAAAACTTCCTAATGCTGTTGTTGTCATCGATCCAACTGTTGAATACAACGCAATTAGAGAAGCTAAAAAATTAAATATTCCTGTCTTTGCAGTTTGTGATACAAACGCAGATCCAGATGGAATCGACTATGTCATTCCTGGAAATGATGATGCTACAAAAGCAATCACATTACTTGTTGGTGTTTTAAATGATGCTGTTGTTGAAGCAAAAGGTGGTATCGCTGAAATTGCATTCACAAAAGATGAAGGCGAAGAAGTTACCATGAAAGATGCTGTCAGACAAGCTGATAGAGAAAACGCTTTAAGACTTGCAGCAAGAAGAGAAATGCAACGTGAAAGACTTGAAAAAGAAAAAGCTAAAAGAGAAGCTTTCTTAGCAAGACAAGCCGCTGCACAACAAGCTCCAGCTGCTGAAGGTGAAGAAGCAAAACCAGCAAAACCAAAAAGAACAAGAAAACCAGCCGCTGAAAAACAAACAGAAGAACAACCAGCTGAAGAAAAAGCTGAATAATTAGGAGATAAAAATGGCTACAAACATTGAATTAATCAAGATTTTAAGAGAAAGAACTGGTGCAGGCATTATGGATTGTAAAAATGCTCTTGCTGCTACTGGTGATGACGTTGATAAAGCAAGTGATTGGCTAAGAGAAAAAGGTATTGCTAAACAAGCTAAAAAAGCTGATAGAATTGCAGCTGAAGGTTTAGTTACAATTGCTCAAAATGGATTAAAAGCTGTTCTTGTTGAAGTCAACTGTGAAACAGACTTTGTTGCTAATTCAGATCCATTCAAAGAATTAGTTGCTCAAATTGCTGATAAAGTTTTAAATGGTAATTTTGCTTCATTTGAAGAAGCAAATGCTGCTGTTGCTCCACTCTTTACAGATGCTACAGTTAAATTAGGTGAAAAATTAACATTCAGAAGATTTGAACTTGTCCAAGCTGCTGAAGGCCACAGTTTAACTGGATATATCCATGGTAAAGGTAAAATTGGTGTTTTAGTTGATATCGAAAAAGCTGATGAAGAATTAGGAAAAGGTATTGCAATGACAGTTGCTGCTTATTCACCAAAATATGCTTCATTTGCTGATATTCCTGCAGATGTTATTGAAGCAGAAAAGAAAGTTCAACTCGAAGCATGCAAAAACGATGAAAAACTTAAAAATAAACCAGAACAAGCTCTTGTTAAGATTGTCGAAGGTAAAGTTAATAAATACTTCAGTGAATCAGTTCTTGAACAAATCGGTTATATTTATGAACCAGAAAAGACAGTTGGCCAAGTCTTAAAAGAAAAAGGTAATGCAGTTGTTAGATTTGTTAGATTTCAAACAGGTGAAGGTATTGAAAAGAGAGTCGATAACTTTGCTGAAGAAGTTGCAAAACAAGCTGGTAATTAAAAAAGTTTTATTATTTTAATAAAAAGGCGCAAAAAATTGTGCCTTTTTTGTTATAATATTTTTTGGTGATTTAAATGTATAAAAAAGTAATTTTAAAATTAAGTGGTGAAGCTTTACAAGACGATTATAATGGTCTTATTTTAAGCGGCCACAAATTAAAAGAAATTGGAAATTTGATTAAAGAATTAGTTTCTAATGGTGTCAATGTTGGTGTTGTAACAGGCGCTGGTAATATTTTCAGAGGAAGGATTGCTAAAGATGCAGGTCTTGATGTTGAAGATGGCGATTACATGGGAATGACTGGAACAATCATCAATTGTAAAGCGATATCAAGTGTACTTAACAAATTAGGTGTTAAAAATGTTTTATTTAGTGCTTTAGCACTTGAAGATGTCGCAATTAAATACGATGCCAATAAGGCTAGAAAATATTTAAAACAAGGTTATGTTTGTTTATTTGCAGGCGGAATTGGAAAACCTCATTACACTACAGATACCTGCGCAGCAACTCGTGCAATCGAAATTGAAGCAGATGCTATTTTAGCGGGGAAAAATGGTGTTGATGGTGTCTATACAGCAGACCCAAATAAGGATAAAAATGCTAAATTCATTAAAAACACCACTTATCAAGAAGTCCTTGATATGGATTTGAAAGTTATGGATAGATCAGCGATTGAGCTGTTAAAAAATACAAATATAGTCACAAGAGTTTTCTCAATGGAAAATATTGATAATTTTATTAAAGTTTCTCTTGGTGATGATATGGGTACAACTATAAAGGAGTAAAATATGGATATTTTAGATGAAACAAGATCTAGCATGGAGAAAACTATTGAAAATTTAAGAGGTTCTCTCAATACTTTAAGAACTGGTAGAGCTAGTGCTGCGTTACTTGATAATCTTTATTGCGAATATTATGGCGATATGATGAAGGTTAATCAAATTGCTGCAGTCAAAGTTCCTGAGCCAAGACAGCTTTTAATTGTTCCTTACGATGCAAATGACATCAGAGCAATTGTTGCTGCAATCAATAAGAGTGATATTGGGATTAATCCAATAGTTGATGGCAAACAAATCAGATTGAATATGCCTCCACTAACCGAAGATAGAAGAAAAGAACTTGCTAAGAAAGCAAAGGTTTATGGTGAAGAAGCTAAAGTTGCTATAAGAAACATTAGAAGAGATTCAATGGATTTCATTAAAGAAGATGATTCTTATACAGAAGATACTCGTAAAAGAGAAGAAGCTGACTTACAAAAAATAACTGATGAATTCATTAGAAACATTGATTCCATCGTCAAAGAAAAAGAAGCAGAAATAATGGCAGTATAAGATGGAAGATAAAAACCAAGAATTTATAAACGTTGAAATTGATAAAGAAAAGCAAAGCAAAAAACATCAAAAATATTTAAACGAACTAAATGTTGATGCAAAACATACAATGCGTGAACGTATCGCAGTTGGTTTGATATTGACAGCAATTGTTGTTCCTTGCTTTATTTTAGGTAACTATGTTTTTGCAGTCCTTATATTAGTTGCTGCACTTATTAGTTGTCACGAAATCATTAACACACCACAATCAATGGAAAAAAGATTCAATAGAATCCTATATTTCTTTGCATATTTGATGATGGTGCTTATGATTTTTTATATTGTTTTTAAAAACAATATGATTGATTTAAGTAATTTGATAAAAGAAGGAAATCAATCAAGTTTTTACTTTGATTTAACACGTCAATTTACTGGGATTCAATTTTCGCTTCCTTGGTTCTTTTTATGTATTTCTTTCTTCTTATTAGTAGTTTTATTTGATAAGAAATTTACGATAGCTGACGCATTTTATTTCACAATGATGCTCACTATTGTTGCGACTGGATTCCAAAGTGTTCTATATATTAGATACGCACCTTTTACATACTCTGGTTTAATTCCAGAAAATGCTGGAGTTGCGTGGACTTACGCAACAGCACCAACTTATTTTAAATTTGGTCATTCAACATTGCCTTTATTTTACTTTTTAATTGGTGTTTGCTTTAACGATATATATGCATATTTTGTTGGTGTTTTCTTTGGAAAGCACAAGATGAGCCCAAGAATTTCCCCTAAAAAATCATGGGAAGGATTTATCGGTGGTGTAGTTTTATCTTTCATCACTAGCTTTGGATTTGCATGTATTTTAGAATCTACAGGATTCCCAATTTTAGTTGGTGTTTTAGACTTAGCACACTGGTACAATTTAGTCATTTTATCAGCAATTATGCCTATCATTTCAGTATTTGGAGATTTAATATTCTCTGCAATTAAAAGATATTATGGCATTAAAGATTTTGGAAAAGTTTTAAGAGCACATGGTGGCATCTTAGATAGATTAGATTCCACTTTAACCACAGGTATTGCTTTTGCTTTCCTTGTTTCTTTAATGGCTAATAATTGGATGGTATTTAGCGCATTATGAGAAAATTATTAATTTTAGGAGCTAGTGGATCTATTGGTTCGCAGACTCTTGATGTAATAATTACATATAATTTATATGAACTTGTAGCGGTTACTGTTGGTAACCGTTTTAATGCAGTTGATGAGATTATTGCTAAATTTCCTACTGTTAAGTTTGTAACATTAAAAGATCCAAAAGTTGCAAAAGAATATCAAATTAAATATCCAAATGTTACATTTTATTCAGGAAATGATGGGTTATTAGAGATTATTGAGAATTCTGGAGCAGATGTTGTTGTCAATGCATTAACAGGTTTTGCAGGACTTTTACCATCGATTAAGACTTTGGAAAAGAACAAAATTTTATGTTTGGCCAATAAAGAAAGCTTAGTTGTTGGTGGAGAATTTATTAATAAATTACTTAAAGATGGACATGGAAAATTATATCCAATCGATAGTGAACATGTCGCTATTGCAAAATGTTTATATGGCAAAAACATTGATGATGTAGAAAAGATTTTAATTACTGCAAGTGGTGGCCCATTCTTTGATTTAGATTCTTCAAAATTTAGCGAAATCAAAGTTGAAGATGCTTTAAAACATCCAAATTGGTCTATGGGGAAAAAGATAACTATTGATAGCTCAACGATGATGAATAAAGCTTTTGAAATTACTGAAGCATATTATTTATTTGGTGTTCCAAAAGAAAAAATCTTTCCTCTTGTTGATAGAAAAAGTCATGTCCATAGTTTAGTGAAATTTAAAAATGGTGAAGTTCGTCTACAAGTTGGCCCTAGTGATATGAGGATACCAATTTATTATGCTCTTACTTTTGGAAAATGCGATAACGGTGAGAAATTTGATGATGTTGAAATAAACACATATGATAAATATTCATTTAAAGAAATGGATTATGAAAAGTTCCCACTTATTAATTATGGAAAGTTTATTATTGATAAAAAAGGCAATATGGGTGCGATAATTAATGCAGCAAATGAAGAATGCGTTTATGCCTTTTTGAATTTTAATATCAATTATGTTGATATTAAAAATATTATTGATAAAATTGTTAATGTTTATCCTTACATAAAAGATCCTTCACTTGAAGAAATCATTAAAACTGATCTTGAAGTGAGAAATCTCGTTAATGAAATGATAAAAAATAAATAAAAACTATGGTATTACTTTCGTTTAACTGGACAACTGTATTGTCAATTATCTTATTTATTGTAGCCTTAGGTTTTCTTATTGGTTTACATGAAATGGGACATTTATTAGTGGCAAAATCATTTAATGTTTATTGCCCTGTTTTTTCAATTGGTTTTGGTCCAAAAATCATTAAATTTAAACGAAAGAAAGGTGAAACTACTTATACAATGGGAATATTACCACTTGGTGGATATGTTCAAATGTATAGTGGAGAAAATCCAGAAGAATTACCTGAAGGCGTTGAAGTTCCGAAAGAAAGAACTTTAGAAGGCATTAAAAGATGGAAGAGAATTTGCATAATGTTTGCAGGAATATTTACAAATTTTGTTCTTGCCTACATTATTTTCTTTATTTCTGTATCCTGTTTCCCTCAAGTTGTTCCGACAGCATACATGGATATCAATGAAACGGTTGCTGCAACTCATTTAGTTTGTGAAGATGAAGCTCATAAATTCGACACTAATGACCAAATCGAATTACATCCAATAGTTTATGATAATGGTAGTTTTAGAGAATACGATAAAGAGAAAGATGCAAATAATTTAAACGTTATACGTTTATTAAATAAAGGATATATAACAACAGATAGTACAGAAGCTAAATTTGTTGCAACATTATCGTATCAATTTGATAATGGTGTTAATAATACTGATATTTCGAAGAACATAGTTTTATATAAAGTTGCTGATGATTCATCAGCAGATAATTACAATTATCCAGTTTTAGAAGATAAGAAATTAGTTATTTTTCCTCATAGCAGTGGTGCAAAATTTGAGATTCCATTCAATTATTATAGAGCGCTAGAAAGAACTCCTGTTGATAAGGATAACGCTGGAACAATTAATTATGAAAAAGATAGTGAAGATAAATATGTTCCTTATAAAGCAACATTAAAACTTATTTCTAATGATAATGGCTGGAACGAAGTAGGAATTTCGTTCCATAAATATACTTTCTGGTATGGTTGGCAATCTTTTGGTGTTGCTGGACAATACTGGGTTAGATCAGCAAGTTTGATTTCAGATGCTTTATTTAGTTTATTTTCTGGTCAAAATTGGGATCAAGTTGGTGGTCCACTTGCTATTTTTGCTCAAACAACAACCATACTTGAATCAAATCCTTTCTATTTATATCTTCAAACTTGGGGAATCATTTCTGTCAATTTAGCTATCTTTAATTTCCTTCCTTTCCCTGGCCTTGATGGTTGGCAAATATTAACTGAAGTGATTGAAGGAATAGTTAATGGAATTAAAAAAGCAAAATTTGAACGAAACAGAAGAAGCAAAAAGGTTGTTTTTGAATCTACTGATACAAATATTTATAGCAATCAAGTTTCTATCTCAAACGATTCAACTTTATCAATTGGTCATAATGAAGATGAAGTTTATCAAAAATGGAAAATTCCTGCAAAAGTTAAAGGTATAATTTCTTATGTTGGATTAGGAATATTGCTTGTTGTTGCGGTTTTAATTTTTGTCTTTGATTTTATTAGGATGTTTTAGGTTATGGCTAGTAAATTAACTACAAGATTTTTTGCTTCAATTGGACTTGATGCCGAGGATTACGACATTGAACTTTTATCATGCACTAAATCTGAATTTGATAATAACTTATACATTTTAAGTTTTGAAAAAGAAACCGCTTGGACACCTAAAGATTTAAGTATTTTTATGGAGTCGTTAAACAATATTACGACTTATAAATATGAAATTCATTTCTCATATAAGGAAGAAATTTTAGCAGAAAATGCTATCGAAATTATTAATGATAAATATTTTTCTTTCACTTATCGAGCTTTAAATATTGAACCAAAAGTTAGTTTTGATAAATTAATTTTTGAATTCAAAGATAATTCTGAAAAGGATGAATTTGATAAAAATATTAAGGATTTGCAGTGTTTTTTGAATTTTATACACTACAATTACTATATACAATCTGAACTTTTTCATGAAATTAAAATAGATTCAAATATTAAAGTTGATAGAAAAGCAGAGCAAAAAGAAAGCGATGCTAAAGCAACTGAAGAAGCTGTTGATGAATATATTAAAAACCTTCAATTAATGAAGGAAGAAAGAATGCACAAAGATGCATTTGTTAGAGGAGATTATAATTTCGTTGAGATAAAAGATATCGATACAAATTCTGGTGGTGTTGATTTTAACGGCTATGTTTTTGAAAAGACTGAAAGAGACACTAGAAAAGGTGGCAAGAATATTAGAATTGGTGTCGCTGATGATAACACTGATGCAGCAATTTATGTTCAAATTTTTACTAATAAAACAGTGATGACTATTGATAAATGTAGTGAGATCCAAATCGGTTCAAACATCAGAATTAAAGGAAAAATAGATATCGATAAAACACCTAAAAAAGATCCATATGTAGTTTGCCATAATTTCTTTTTGCTTCCACCAAATCCACTTAGAGATGATACATCTGAAGAAAAGAGAGTAGAGCTTCATTTGCACACTAAAATGAGTGAAATGGATGGAGTCGCAACTATTGATGATTATTGCAAACTAGCAAAACATATGGGCCATAAATCAATTGCTCTAACTGATCATGGCTGTGTACAAGCGTTCCCAGAAGCTCAAGCAGCAGCCAAAAAGTATGGACTTAAAATGCTTTATGGATGTGAGATTTATTTAATCGATGATTTTTTAAGAGCAGCAAAAAATCCAAACAACAGACGCTTAAACGATGGCACTTTCGTTTGTTTTGACCTTGAAACCACTGGTTTAAGCATCAAATACGATAGAATTACTGAATTTGGCGCTGTAAAAATTAAAAATGGTTTTGTCATCGATAGACTTGATATTTTAATTAATCCAGAAAAAGAAATTCCTCACGATATCGAATTAAAAACAAGAATTACAAATGAAATGGTCAAAGATAAGCCAACCATTAATGAAGTTTTGCCTGAAATATTAGCGTTTTTTGGCGATGCAATCATTGTTTCTCATAATATTGAATTCGACTATGGAATGTTAAAAGAAGCCGTTAGAAGAAGAGGCTTTGGAACTTTTGAGTATCCTTCAATCGATACACTCGCGTTAAGTAGATACATTTATCCAGAAAATGTTTCACACTCACTTGGAAGTTTGTGCAAACGTTTAGAAGTTGCCTATGATGAAGAAGGCGCACATAGAGCGGATTACGACGCTCAAGTTTTAGCAAGTTGTTGGATTTCTTTATTAGGAATGCTTTTAAAAAAGAATAAAGATTTGACTCATAAAGATTTAGCTGAACTTGAAATTGATAAGCTTTCGTTGAAACACATGAGAGGAAATCATGCGATTGTTATCGCTAAAAATTCTGCTGGTTTAAAAGATTTATATAAAATAGTTTCATATTCTCACGTTGATTATATGGGTGCTCATCCTTTTGTTCCAAAGCATCTTTTGCAAGAGTTAAGAACGAATTTACTTGTTGGAACAGCTTGCTTTAATAGTGAAGTTTTCTATGCTTCAACAAATAGAAGTATGGAAGATTTAGAAGAAGTGATGAAGATGTATGATTATGTTGAAATTCAACCACTTGAAAACTATAGATGGTTAATCGACATGAATCAAATTCCAAGTGAAGAATTATTAAAACAATATATTTTAGATATCATCACTGTAGCAGATAAACTTGGCAAGATGGTTGTAGCAACTGGTGATTGTCACTACTTAGATCCTAAAGACAAAAAATTTAGAGATGTTTATATTGCAAACAAAGCAGTTGGTAACGTAGCTCATCCATTGATGCCATACTCAAGAATTCGTATGCAAGAAGATAAAGATATTTTCTTTGACAATCCTGATCAACACTTTAGATCAACTGATGAAATGTTGAAATGTTTTGAATGGCTTGGCAGAAAGAAAGCTTATGAATATGTAATCACAAATACTAATAAAATAGCGAACTTCTGCGAGGTTATTCAACCAATTCCTGATGGTTTATTTAATCCAAAGATTGAAAATTCAGATAAACTTTTACGTGATTTATGCTATTCAAACGTTAAGAAAATTTATGGTGATGTTTTCAATACAACAGATCCAGCAAAAGTATTTATTAGAGAACGTTTAGATAAAGAACTTGATGGTATTATTTCAAATGGATACGCAGTCATTTATTATATTGCTCATAAGTTAGTCAAAAAGAGTAATGAAGACGGCTATTTAGTTGGTTCTCGTGGAAGTGTCGGCTCATCATTTGCAGCAACAATGGCTGAAATCACTGAAGTTAATGCATTGCCTCCTCATTATCATTGTCCAAAATGTAAACATGTTGAGTTCTCTACTGATGAAAATATAAAGAGCGGATACGATTTACCATTAAAGAAATGCCCTGAATGTGGAGAAGTGATGATTTCGGATGGTCAAAATATTCCATTCCAAACATTCTTAGGCTTCCAAGCTGAAAAAGTTCCTGATATTGATCTTAATTTCCCAACGGATTATCAAGCTACTGCACACCAATATACAAAGGTATTATTAGGTGAAAATAATGTTTATAGAGCAGGAACAATCTCAACAGTTCAATTTAAAACAGCTTATGGTTATGCTCGTAAATATTTTGAGATGCAAAAAATAAACCCAGATTCAGTTAAGGGTTCTCTTTTAGCTGCAATTGCATATAACTGCCAAGAAGTTAAACGTACAACTGGCCAACATCCTGGTGGAATTGTTGTTATTCCTAACGATCATGATGTTTATGACTTCACACCTGTTCAATATCCTGCAGGTGATGTTGATGCTGCTTGGAAGACAACTCACTTTGATTTCCATTCAATTCATGACACAGTTTTAAAACTCGATATGTTAGGTCACGTTGACCCTCAAGCAATTAAGATGATGGGAGATTTAACAGGAATTGATCCAAGAAAACTTCCATTTAATGATAAAAAAGTATTGTCTTTGTTCTCAAGTGATGAAGCATTACATCTCCAACATAAATATATGGAACCTGATAATGGCGCAATTGCTTTACCAGAATTTGGTACTAACTTTGTTAGACAAATGCTTAGAGAAACAAATCCAAAATCATTTAGTGATTTACTCATTATTTCTGGTTTATCACATGGAACTAATGTTTGGACTAATAATGCCCAAGATTTAGTTAGCAGTGGAACTACTGATTTAAGAGGTGTTATTGGTTGTCGTGATGATATTATGTCTTATCTTATCTCTAAAGGCATAGAAGGTCATGATGCATTCGTTATCATGGAAGCTGTTAGAAAAGGTAAAAAATTAAAAGAAGAACAAGCTTTAATGATGAAAGAGCATGGAGTTCCTGATTATTATATCGATAGTTGTAATAAAATTGCCTATCTTTTCCCAAAAGGTCACGCTTGTGCATATGTCATGATGGCTCTAAGAGTTGGATATTACAAAGTTTATTATCCACTTGAATTTTATGCTACTTTCTTTACATTACGTGCTGATCAATACGATATTAAATCGATGGTTGGGGGAATTGATGCGATTCATAAGAAACTTAAAGAATTTGATGAGAGAAAGAAAACAAACAATCCTGAATACGCATTATCTAAAAAAGAAGAAGATCAAGAAGCCACCCTTATTGTTGCTTTAGAAATGTGTGAAAGAGGTTATAAATTTGAAAATATTGATATTGAAAAGAGTGATGGAATTAATTTTATAGTCGATAAAGAAAATAAAGCTCTTATCCCTCCTTTTAAAGTTATTGATGGTTTTGGTGAAAAAGCAGCAGAAGTATTAATTGAAGCTCGCAAAGAAAAAGAATTTATTTCAAAAGAAGATCTTCAAACTAGAGGAAAAGTAAGTGCCGCTCAAATGAAAATTTTAGAGGACTTACATGTTCTTGATGGATTAAGAGACAATAATCAAATGTCTTTATTTGATTTTAGTTTTTAAATTTGCCCCATTAGCTCAGCTGGATAGAGCATCAGTTTCCTAAACTGAGGGTCGTAAGTTCAAGTCTTATATGGGGCTCCAACTGAAAAAGTATGACATTCTGGTAACACAGGATGTCTTTTTATTTTTTTGAAAAATATTAATTTTAATTATATAACTAACTTGTTATAATATTTTTACTTATATATTTTGATAACAAAAACGAAATGATTTTTAAAAAAAGTCTGCTAATTGAATGTAAATTGTGAAAAATGAATATATGAGTTACCACACTACGTGTTAGGGTGTGGTAATAGGGAAAGTATTGCCCAGAAGTGATATGAGATATAAGGAAAGAGGTCGTTAATAAAAGACATCCTTAGATACAAGAAGATCACCGCGCTCCCTACAATTATTAATCTAATTGAGCATGTGGCCATCACAAGGATGATGTAACACCAGCAGTTACGGGACTTAGTCGATAACTGCCAACAAGGTGTTTTCATTAGTGATGGTTTTATTTATCTCCTTTTGAAGACACACATTGTCTATTAACGAAAGGAGATTTTATTTTATGGTTAAAGTTGGTAGCAAAAATAGAATCATCCAAATGGTGGGTGAGCCTCTTTATAGTGGCAAAGTTTGGATTGATGAACATATCAATGGTATTGGGAAAATTCGTGTTAGTTGCAACGCAGCACTCTGATTTTAAATGTTGATATTTTGTATTAGTGGAGAAATAAAAAATGGAAAAAGAATTTGAATTTTTAGCAGTTCTTGAAATCATAAAAGAACATCGAAATAATGCTTATCGTAAAATTAATGAAGAATTAGTGAAAATGTATTATGAAATAGGGGGATATTTGTCGGAAAAAGTTAGATCAGAAAGTCGGGGATCGAAAACAATTGATAAATTAGTTACAGCTATAAAAATGCAATTTCCTAATTTGAAAGGATTCAATAGGCCGGGTCTATATAGAATGATGCAGTTTTATGATGCGTATAGAGACAACTTAATTGTCTCACCACTGGTGACACAATTGAGCTGGACTAATAATTTATTAATCTTACAAGGCGCTAAAACAATTGAAGAAAGAGAATTTTATATCCGCCTATGTATTAAAAATAATTATTCGAAAAGAGAATTAAATAGGCAAATTCAAAGCAATTACTATGAAAGATATTTATTATCTAATGGTAATGCTTTAGAAAGTTTAGAACCACTTGTTGGAGAAGAAGATTGTCCAAACACTAAATTATTAGACATTTATTCACTTGAATTCCTTGATTTGCCAAACAATTATAAAGAAAAAGATCTAAAAAGTGCGATTATGAGCAACCTTAAGGATTTTATTCTTGAAATAGGTAAAGACTTTTCGTTTGTTGGTCAAGAATATCGTATTCAAGTTGGCGGTCGTGACTTTTATATCGATCTTTTATTCTATAATAGAGCGTATTCTTGTTTAGTTGCATTTGAATTAAAAATTGGTGAATTTGAACCTGAATATCTTTCAAAAATGAATTTCTATCTTGAGGCATTGGATAGGCAAGAAAGAAAAGAAGGAGAAAATCCAAGCGTAGGAATTATTTTGTGCTCTTCAAAAAATGAAACAGTTGTTGAATATGCCCAAGCAAGAAGCAATTCGCCTACAGCTATAAGCACATATGAAACAAAATTAATTGATAAAAAGTTATTACAACAGAAACTTGTTGAATATCAAAAAACATTTGAACAAAAATAAATAATAAGCAATATAATGGTCAATTTTAAAAGCTTAGCAATTAAGTCATTATATTAAATAAGGTAAACCCTTCCAAATTAAAAATATTTCGAATAGTTAATTCTATTCGTTTTTTTGTAACTTAAAAAACTAAATTCCGTTTTTAGAATTAAAATTTTGTCTGAAAGATTAAATTCTATTTAATGGAGTTTTTCTTTATGTAAATAGGAATTTAGTATTTCAAACTCTTGCAAAGTAATAAAAATAGCGATA
>JAFUEZ010000022.1 GCA_017470115.1 Bacilli bacterium
ATTTAAGAGCTGATAGACAACCTGACTTTACTCAAATCGATGTTGAGACTTCATTTTTAAATCAAGATGAAATTTTGACTTTAGGAGAAGGACTTGTTGCTAATATTTTCAAAAAAGTTTTGAACTATGATGTCAAGTTACCATTAAGAAGAATGGATTATTTAGAGGCCGTTAATAATTATGGTAGTGATAAACCAGATACTCGATTTGACATGAAATTAGTTGATTGTAAAGGCGTATTTGCTAAATCAACTTTTGAAACTTACGTAAATAATAAATATGTAAAGGCAATAAAAGTTGAAAACTTTGCACACGAATTATCACGTAAAAAGCAAGACCAAATTAATTTGACAGCTCCAAAATTTAACATGAAGCAATTTGGTTATTTCAAATATGAAAATGGCGCATTAACTGGCTCACTTGTTAAGTTCTTAAATGAAGAAATTATCGCAGAATTGGTTTCGTTATTTAACTTAAAAGAAGATGATGCACTTATTGTTGCTACAAGCAATATTTTGCGTGATGTTAATTTTGGGCTTGGTGCAATAAGAAATGCTCTAGCGAAAGAACTTGGCTTAGTTAAACCTGGGACTTTTGATTTATTATGGGTAGTTCATTTCCCACTTTTTGAAAAGAGTGAGGAAACTGGTGAAATTACTCCATGTCACCATCCATTTACAAGACCTTGTGATGAAGATTTAGATAAATTAGAGACCGAACCATATAATGTTTATAGTTATGCTTATGATATTGTCATCAATGGTTATGAAGCAGGTGGCGGTTCCTTAAGAATTTATAATCAAGAAGTACAAGAAAGAATTTTCAATGTTTTAGGGTTCACAAAAGAAGATATTGAACGTAAATTCGGTTTCTTCGTTGAATCTTTAAAATACGGAACACCTCCACACGGTGGATTCGCATTAGGATTAGATAGATTAACGATGATTTTATCAGGAACTGATAATATTCGTGATGTTATCGCATTCCCTAAGAATTTAAGTGCAGTTTGTCCATGCACGTCAGCACCTACAAATGTTGATGAAAAACAATTAGAAGAACTTCACATTAAAGTAATCGAGGATTAATTATGCCAAAAAACTTATCTAAAATTGATGAATTATCTATTGCAGCTATTAGATCAATCTGTATCGATGGTATTAACAAAGCTAAAAGTGGCCATCCAGGAATGTGTTTAAGCGCTGCTCCAATCATTTATACTTTGTATAAAGATTTTTTGAATTCAAATCCTGAGAATTCTTCATGGCATGATCGTGATAGATTTGTCATGAGTTGTGGGCATGGCAGCATGCTTTACTATACAATGCTTCATTTATGTGGGTTTGATGTAACAATCGATGATTTAAAATCATTTAGACAAGTTGGATCAAGAACCCCTGGTCATCCAGAAGTTGGTGTCACTGATGGAATTGATGCTGGAAGTGGACCATTAGGTCAAGGAATTGCACAAGCGGTTGGTATGGCAATGGCTGAAACAATTTTAAATAAAATGTATGGAGATGATGTTTATAATCACTATACATATTGTTTAACTGGCGATGGTTGTTTAGAAGAAGGAATCTCTCAAGAAGCTATTTCTTTTGCTGGAACAAATAAATTAAATAAATTGATTTTACTTTACGATAAAAACGATGTTACACTTGATGGTCCATTAGCTCAGTCATCAAATGAAAACGTTGCTGAAAGATTTTTGGCTTCAAATTGGAACGTTATCCATGTTTCCGACGGAAATGACTATAAAAGTATCAGAAGAGCCATTAAATTAGCACGTGAGAATGCTTGTGCTCCAACAATTGTTATTTTTGATACTGTAATTGGTCTTGGCAGTAAAAATCAAGGCACATGTAAAGTTCACGGTTCTCCACTCGGAAAAGAAGATGGTGATGCTGCAAAATTAAGTTATGGTTATCAATATGGCGAATTTGAAATACCACAAGAAGTTTATGAAAACTTTAAAAATACTTTTATTAAAAGAGGCAAGCAAGCAAACGAATTAAGCAATGAAAGACTTAATGAATTTGCTAAAAAATCACCAGATAAGTATAAGCAATTCAAGACATATCTTGAAAATGATCTAGATACTGTTATTGATTCTTTACAATTCCCTGTTGAGAATTTTAAAGATGCTGCTTCTAGGGATGCATCAGGAGAAATTTTAAATTTCTACCACGAAAATATCCCTGTATTAGTTGGTGGTAGTGCTGATGTTGCAGGATCAGTTAAAACAGCTCTTAAAAATGGTAAAACATGGAGCGTTGAATCAAGAGATGGAACAAATATAAACTGGGGTATTCGTGAGTTTTTCATGTCTGCAGCAGCAAATGGAATGCTCCTACACGGAGGATTAAGAAGTTATGTAGGTTCATTCTTTGTATTTTCAGATTATTGCAAACCTGCAATAAGAATGAGCGCATTAGAAGAATTGCCTCAAATCTATCTTTTCTCTCACGATTCGATCGCAGTTGGAGAAGATGGTCCAACCCATCAACCAATTGAACAACTTGCAATGTTAAGATCAATCCCAAATACATATACATTTAGACCTGCAGACTATAAAGAAGCATTAGGTGCTTATGTTTGCGCTTTAAAATCGAAGAAAACACCTTCAGCAATTATTATTTCTAGACAAAAATTGAAATTATTAGAGAATTCTTCAGCAGATAATGTTGCTAAGGGCGGATATATCGTTAAAAAAGAAGACAAAAATAACAATTTTACACTCATTGCATCAGGCAGTGAAGTTCAATTAGCTATCGATGCATCAAATCTTTTAAAAGAAAAAGGTATCGATGTTAGAGTTGTTTCTATTCCTTGTTTTGAATTATTCGAAAAACAAGGTGAAGAATATATTGAATCTATTTTAGGGCAAAAATACGAAAATAGATTATTTATTGAAATGTCATCTTCATTTGGCTTATATAAGTATGCTAAAAATGTCATGGCTATCGATAAATTTGGTGCTAGCGGCCCAGCTAACCAAGTTATTGAATTATATGGATTTACAGCTGATAAAGTTTGTGAAAAAGTATTAAAACTATTGAACAAGTAAAAGGAGTACATTATGCCAGGAAATTATTTAATCTTAGACAAGTACACAAAAAATGGTGGAAATATTGGAATTTCATCTAAAGTATTTCAATCTCTTGCCGTTAATTCTTTAAAGCAAATTAAAGAAATTAAAAGAGACAAAGTAAATATGGTTCAAACCAATATTGTTAGAAATAAACTTTTCTACAAAATTACAGCTGCAGTCTCAAAGGGAACAAATTTCAAAACTTTAACCGAAAAGATTGAAGATACTATTATTGGCAATCTAAATGAAATTGCTGAAACAGTTCCTGTTGATATTAAAGTTAGATTTATTGAAAAGGAAATCAACCGTTAATTATGCCTGAAATCGGTCGTTTTAAAATACAAGAACTTTGTGTTCAATTAATGTATTCATTTTTGATTAAAGAAGAGGCAGGCATTGAAATCGACTTTATTAATGCTTTAGAAGAAGCATGTGATGCTAAATACGAAGATTGTGATATTTATCTTAAAGAAGTTTTAATTAATTGTTTGAAGCATCAAGATAAAATCACAAATTACGTTGAAAGCTATTTAAATAAGTGGAAGTTTTCTCGATTAAATCAAGTCGTTCAAGCAATTTTTATTGTTACAATTGCTGAATTTTATCTTGTTGAAGAAAAAATCGATAAGGCCGTCGCGATAAATAATGCTGTTGAATTTGCTAAAAAATTTGGTGATGGCGGAGAAAAAGACTATAAATACGTTAATGCTGTCTTACAAAATTGCTTAGAAGATGGAAAAAACATATTACTCGGTTAGTCAAGTAAATCAATATATTAAAGATATTTTTGATAATATTGAGCCTTTAAGAAATATAACTATTAGAGGCGAGATTTCAAATTGTCGAGGAAGAAATAAGTCTGGACACATTTATTTTTCTTTAAAAGATGATAACTGCATCATCAGTGCAGTTATTTTTAAATTCGACACTTTAAAACTCACTTTTGAGCCAAAAAACGGTGATGATGTCATTGTTACTGGCTCAATTTCATCATATCCACCAAGTGGCACATATCAAATAATAATTAAAGAAGCGCAACTATTTGGAAAAGGGGAGATACTTTTACGAAAAGAAATGCTTAAACAAAAATTGTTTAATGAGGGATTATTTGATGAATCTCATAAGAAAAAGTTACCATTATATCCTAATAAAATTGCGATTATAACGGGTAAAAATAGCGCTGCTGCAAAAGACTTTGAATTCAATATTTTAAGAAGGTATCCACTTTGTGAGATTGTAAACTATTATTCTTTGGTTCAAGGGAATGAAGCTCCAGAAGATTTAATTAAAAATCTTTTAAAAGCAGAAGAATCTAATCCTGATTTAATTATTATCGGCCGTGGTGGTGGATCTAGCGATGATTTAAGCGCATTTGATGATGAAAAACTGGTGAGAGCACTTTATGATTGCAAAATTCCAACAATTAGTGCTGTTGGCCACGAAATAAATTTGAGTTTATGTGATCTTGTGTGTGATTTGCATGTCTCAACCCCTACAGGTGCAGCTGAAGCTGCTGTTCCAGATATTAAGCAAATTGAAGAAGATTTAGAGCAAGATAATAATTATCTTAAATCAATAATAATGCGTAAAATCTCTGACGCAGAAAAAGAAATTAATCGATTATCATCGTCAAAATATTTCTCTCAAGCAAGTTTAATATTTGACTCATATGAACAAAAAGTAAATGAATTAGATAACACAATAACAATAAAACTAAAGCATTTAATCGATTCTCTAGATTTGAAATTAAACTCACTTACAAACGAATTAGCACTAGCTAATCCAACAAATATTTTAAATAAAGGCTATTCAATCGCTTTTAATGAAGAAGGACGAGTAATTAAGACCGTAAAAGGCATTAATGAGAACGATTCAATTAAATTAAAAGTAGCAGATGGTTTTATTAAGAGTAAAGTATTGGAGGTAAATAAAAATGGCAAGTAAAAAATCTTTTCAAGAAAAGCTAAATAGACTAGAAGAAATAGTTGAAATCTTAGATAAAGGTGAGATTGACTTAGAAAAAAGCTTAGTTTTATATGATGAAGCTAAGATTCTAATCAAAGAACTCAAAAATACTATTTCAGAAGCTAAAAATAAGGTAAATAATGAAGATTAGTAGTTTATTAGTAATTATTTAGTAGTTTACTAGTATATATGAGCAAGATTATTTTACATGTTGACTTAAATAAATTCTTTGTAAGATGCGAAGAATTGAAGAATCCTTATATAGTTGGCAAACCTGTTGTTGTTGGCGGAGACGGACGTAAAGGAATTGTTTCAACATGTTCATATGAAGCTCGAAAATATGGCATTCATTCTGGAATGCCAACATTCCAAGCAAAGATGTTATGTAAAGATTTAATCATCATTGGTGGTGATTATAAATATTACGAATTGATGTCTAAGGAATTTATAAACTACGTTAAAAAGAGAGTTGATGTTGTTGAACAAATAAGTATTGATGAGTGTTATTGTGATATAACAGAAACATATAGAAGATTAAAAAAGAAGGATATAATCGCATTTTTAACTGATTTTCAAAAAGGATTATTTGAACAAACTAAATTAAATTGTTCTATTGGTGTTGCATCGACAAAATTTTTAGCAAAAATGGGTTCTGATTATAAAAAGCCAAACGGAATAACCATAATTAGAAAAAAGGATATTCCTGAAATCATTTTTCCTCTAAAAATCGATTCTTATTATGGAATTGGTAAGAAAACAGCACCAAGATTAGCACAATTAGGATATGAAACCATTGGTGAAATGTATTACGCATTAAAAAACGATGACGAAAAACTGAGAAATTTCTTTGGTTCCATGAAAGATGATATTATTGCCCAATTAGAAGGAAGATCAAGTGACAATGTTTCTAGCGAATTTGAAGATGCTAAATCAATCGGAAATACAAGAACTCTTGATTATGATAGCGATGATAAAGATTATATTCGTAAATTTTATAATCATTTGGTAAACAATGTTGTTGGCGAATTCTTAAAAGAAGATATGCTAACTAAAACAATTCAGATAACATATAAGAGCGCTGAGCACGAAGATTTCGGTTTTAAAACAAAAACAATATCAAAGTCTTTTAATACATATACAAAAGATCCACAATTGATTGAAAGAGAAGCTTTAAAGTTATTTGATAAGACCTATAACGGCCAAAAAATACGATTAATTGGCTTTACTTTGAAAAATTTAGTTAATAAACACGATGTAACAGTTCAAATGACATTTGAAGATTATCAAGTGCATGAACAAGAAAATAAAACTCAATTATTGATAAATAAATTGAATCGTGAATATAAAAAAGATTTATTTATGCGATTAAGTGATTTAAAGGAAAAGAAAAATGAGAATTGATGATGCAATATCACAATATTTACAACATTTAAGATTTGAAAAAGGTCTTACTGATATCTCAATTGACGATTATACAGAGGACTTTAAGATTTTCTTAACCTTTTTTCCTGAAATAAAAACCACTGATGATTTAAGTGAAGATTTGTTATCAGAATTTGCATTTGAACAATCGATAGCTGGATTAAAAACAACATCAGTAAACCGCAGGATTATTGCTTTAAGGAACTTTTTTAAGTTTTTAGAAGTTGAAAACATAAAAAAGGGCCTTATTGGCGACCCAATCGTTCTTCCTAAGAAAGAAAAGTATTTACCTGTGGTTTTGACTCAGGAAGAGATAAAATCTCTTTTAAATGCTCCAAATATGGAAAAAGCGGCAGGAATCGAAGAAAAAGCTATTCTAGAAGTGCTTTATTCATCTGGTTTAAGAGTTTCTGAGCTGGTTGGACTTACTTTTAGCCAAATTAATGAACAAGAGCGATTAATTACAGTTATTGGAAAAGGTAAAAAAGAAAGAACAATACCTATAAGAGATGAAGCTCTTAAATATCTTAAATTATATTTGACTGAAGTTCGTGCAAAAGGTCCAATTTATGATAGACATCACATATTTTTAACAAAAAAAGGAAAACATATTAACCGTCAATATTTATATAACGTAATAAAGAGAAATGCTAAGAAATGTGGATTAGATAAAAAAGTACATCCGCATACATTAAGACATTGTTTTGCTACACATTTATTAGAAAATGGTGCAGAATTAAGAGCTGTACAAGAAATGCTTGGGCACGTAAATGTTGGCACAACACAGATTTATACTCATTTAACAAGTAAGAAAATAGTCGATGAATACGATTATTATCGGAAAAATAAATAGTCAGGAGATTAAAAATGAAAAAATTTAAAAGAATATTTGTAATCGTAATGGATAGTCTTGGAATTGGACACGGAAGGGATGCTAATAAGTTCCATCAAATCGGTGATATTAGCGATGAAGGATCCAATACTTATAAGCATATAAGTGAAAATATGCCTAATAAAGTATTAACCGTTCCAGTATTAGAATCTTTAGGATTAGGTGATTTAGATGAAATTAATGGCGTAAAATCAAATTTGGAACATAAAAATAGTTTTACTATCAAATTAAATGAAGCCAGTAATGGAAAAGACACTATGACTGGACATTGGGAAATGATGGGAATATTGACAACCAAGCCATTTCAAACTTTTACAGATACAGGTTTTCCTAAAGAATTAATCGATGAATTAGAGAAAAGAACTGGTCATAAAGTAATCGGTAACTGTGCAGCAAGCGGAACTGAAATATTAAAAAGACTTGGAGAAGAACAAATTAAAGAAAATAGCATGATTGTCTACACTTCAAGTGATTCTGTATTGCAAATTTGTGGCCATGAAGAGCATTTTGGACTTAAAGAATTATATAGATGCTGTGAAATTGCTAGAGAGTTATGTATGAAACCTGAATGGTTTGTTGGAAGAATTATTGCGCGTCCATACCTTGGAGAAACAGCCGATACATTCAAGAGAACGTCGAATAGACATGATTACACAATATCTCCAAGCGGAATTACAGCAATGAATATTCTTAAAGATAACGGATATAAAGTTAGCTGTGTCGGAAAGATTAATGATATTTTTAATGGAGTTGGTGTTACCGATACAGTTAAGACTGTTTCAAACAGTGATGGTATGGAAAAGACGATAAATATCGCAAAATCTAAAGAATTTGATGAAGGATTATGCTTTGTTAATTTAGTTGAATTTGATAGTGAGTATGGACATAGAAGAAATCCAGTTGGTTATGGAAATGCCATTCAAGTTTGTGATAAAGAAATTGGCCAATTAATTGAAGTACTTAAAGATGATGATTTGTTGATGATTACTGCAGATCACGGAAATGATCCAACTTGGGGCGGAACGGACCATACAAGAGAGAAAGTGCCTCTAATTTGTTTCTCAAAGAGTTACAAGGACGGAAAATACTTGGGTGATAGAGATAGCTTTGCAGATATCGGAGCAACAATTTTGAAGAATTTTAATCTTGATAAAGCCGAAAATATGATTGGTGAATCGATTGATGAATTAATTTAAAGATTTCTTACATTTTTAAATAAAAAAGACGGCTAATATAAGTATTAGTCGTTTTTTAGTAGTTTTTTAGTAGTTTTAAAATATATTAATATGATTAAATTGATCTAAAAATAAAGAAAATTAATAATGAATGGTGATTATTAATAAAAGTATAAAAATATTGTGATTTTTGATGAAAATGATTAATTTTTAGTACTTTACCCCTATTTTTCGTTTAAATTTTTTACATAATAATGATTATACGAAGTAATATCAATAAAGAAAAAAGCCTAGTTTACTAGCGCTTCTTACTTAATAATTGATCAAGGTCAACATGTTTCCTATATTCTTCAGACATTATATGAACAATGACATCATAGCAATCTAAGACAACCCAATCTTTTGAATCACGTCCTTCAATGTTCTTGATTTCGAATTGATTCTTATAAAGTTCATCCTCTATAGAGCTAGCTATAGCTTTCATGTTCTTATCGTTTTTTGATGAACAGATTACAACATAATCAAACAAAGGCGTTTTTGTCTTAACGTTATAAACTTTGATTTCTTCGCCCTTCTTGTCATCTATTGCTTTTACAATTTTATTTACGAGCCTTGGATACATCTATTTCTTTCCTTTCTAATATACTTTATCAAAAATTTAAATAATATTTAAAGCATTCATCACTTAATTTGTTATGTGAAGATTCATCTTTTAAGTTCTTCTTCTCTAAATATCTATAATTTTCTTCTAATACAAGCATAAAACCTAGATCATAGTCAGTTTTCATTGCTTTAATCATATATGAACTATCATAGCCTCTTAATGGGTCAATTTTATCAGCCGCATATAAAATTTTGTCGATAGTATTCATGTTTTTCTTTCCAGTACAATGACACATGATAGCACTGCAGATGCTTTTATCATCGAGTTTTAGCACTTCTTTAACTATGTGACCACCGAGGAATTGATGATAGCAATATCTAGGGAAACTAACATATCTAGGAAAGTACATTTTCATCATTTCGCTCTCAGCTTCTTTTGATAAACCTTTAGCTATATCGTGAAGCACACCTGCTACATAAAATTTTATTGGATTGCGTAGACGATTCTCTTTTGCAATTTGAAAAGATAAAGAGCCAACACTTAATGAATGTTTGACTCTTCTATCATCTTTTATGATTTCTTTTATTAATGATTCAAGTTTTTCATTAATAAATGGTTTATCACCTTTATAGACTATATATTTTTCGCAGAATTCTGTTAAATTCATAAAACAATATGATCTTTTAACTTTTTATTCTCTTTATAGAGAATAATGGTATTTCCAATTTTTTGGATTAATTCACATCTTAAAGCTGAAACAAGATCTAAAATTAGTTCTTCCCTGTTTTCTTCTTCAAGCGAAGATTTTAAAAAGGAAATTTTCACTAATTCGTGTGTGTTAAAACAATTGTTGATATTTTTAACAACTTGTTCGTCTAAAAGACCTTTTCCTATATTAATTTTTACTAACTCAGTAGAATGAGCGATTTTTTTAAGTTTAGCTCTATTTTTAGTACTTAACATTTTTAACCTTACTTCTTGTTGTATAAACAAATACACCTTTAGGAACAACAATTCTAAAGACTTGTTTGTTGCCTATGAAAGAAATCCATCCTAAACCACTTATACCGATATCTCTATTATTTTCTTCTGTTACTTCAATATCAAAGGTATCAAACTCAGAAATATCGTTTAAGTATTCACTAGAAGGTCTCATATTTTGCATTTCTAAGGCTCTAGAGAAGAATTTTTCTGGATTGCCACTTCTTACATAGATATCAACATTTTTTGAAGCGTATGCGCAAAGTTTTGTATGATGTCCATCAATAAGTTGGATAAGAGCTAAGCCGCCAAAGCCTAAGAATTGACCTTTTCCAAGAGTAAATCTTCTGGTCATAACTGCTTTCTTTGGTGTAATTAAATTTTGAACGCTTCTTTCAACCTTTGATAATAAACTATTATCAATAGCTGTTCCAGGGACCTCATAAATGTAGCGTTTATGAGAAATTGGAATTCTGATAACTTGCAATTTTGTATCTTCAAAATCGTATCTAATAATCATTTCTTTTGTTTGATTCTTGAAATTCTTTAAAAGATCTGAAATAATCGCGCTCTTTCCGCTTGTGGCTGCACCAATAAAATAAACATCCCTTCCGTTAGCATATTCAAGTAGCATTTTATACATTGAATCGATGTTAAATGTTTCATCTGCTGTAGATGTAATAACAACTCCTCTAACGTTAAGTCCGACCATTCTGAATCTATGGGCAACATATTCTTCTAAGTCGACATTGTTAGATTCCTTTGGCATTAAGTCACGTTTATTTGCAACAGCTAAAACATCGATTCCATTTAATTGTCTTGTCAATTTACTATTTAATGAGCCTTCGAAAGAGAACAAATCAATGACATATACTACTAAAGCATTGTCTTTTTTGACTTGAGCAATAATTTTTTCATAATCAGAATCATATTTTGATTCTTTTGGACTTCCTGTAAATGTTTCAGCTTCAAAACAATGGTTGCATAATAACAATCCATCTTTATACTTTTCCATGATTTCTGGTGAAATGTATCCAGCAACGTTTGGATTATCGCTTTGTAAAATTGTTCCACAGTGATAACATCTTTTAATTTTGCTCATTAATGCCATGTAAAATTTCCTCCCATGAAGGAACAAGATTCTTCTTTTTCATCTTTCTTCTGAAAAATTTATCAAAGAATTTGTTAAATTTTGTAAAAAACTGATCTCTTTTAACTAAATTATCGCATAAAACGGACTTTAGTCTCAACCTATTTGCGAAAACAATGTCTGTAAAAACTTGGTCTCCAATGTAAATTGTTTTTTCAGGAACGATATTAAACTTCTTCATGAATTTCTTTCCTTTGTAAACGAGAGGTTTTCTCGTCGAATACATAAAATCACAATCTAAGTTTTTGCAATAAGTTTCTACTCTTTTTCGTCTATTGTTAGATATTATGATTACCCTTAAACCACTGTTTTTAAGCTTTTGAATGAGTTCAAGAGCTTGTTGTGTTGGGTTTGGTGTATAAAATGCTTCTAGAGTATTATCAAGATCACAAATAATAGTATCAACACCTAATTTCTTGTAAAAATCGATGTCTATCTCATAAACATTTTTAGCAAACGCAAAAGGTAAAAATATCTTTAACATATCTAAATTTTACTATTAAAATTTAGTGTTTAAAAGAATTTGATTAAAAGAATTTCAAATAATTAACTAAAAAACTACTTATAATCTACTGAAAATTTACTAAAAGCAATTATGCCTTAATAATTTATAATTTTTGGTTTAATATGTATTCATGGAAAAAGAAGAAAGAAATAGAAAAATTACTTTAATTATTAATTTAATTGGAGCTGCTGCTTCTCTTTTTATTCCGCTTGCAGGAATTATTGCAGGTATTGCTTCATTAGTTTATTTGAAGCAAAAAAATAGCGTAGAGGATTTACATCTACGCGTATTTTCCATTGTACTAATATGTGCAGCATCAATTGTCTGGCTTGTTACTGTAATTCAAACATTGATGAGACCATTAGAAATTACTTTTGGTTAATTTAATCTCCCATATCATCAAATATAGAGATTTGTTCATAATTTTCCTCATCTGAGGAATTTTTTATTTCTTCAGTGCTATCAACAGTAATGATTTTTACTTCTTCTTTCTGCTCTTCAGATTTTGTTTCTAAAGAAACAACTTTTTTGACTTTTGATGGTTCGTCAACTGGAGTTTTAAAATCGATAACTTCTACATTAAATTGGAATACATCTTTAATTCTATCTTTTGAGTTAAAGTTATCTAAGTTTGTCTTACAGTATTTATCTGCTGGAGTTAATGTAAAATCGTTAATTATGAAGTTTTTAACACTTCCATCTTCCATCAACGCATAGAAATCAAGCAAGTCAACCCTATTATTGATTTTTGAACAATATTTCAAGTCATGGACATCGCTCTTGAAAGATTTGATTACCATATCGGTTCTGCCAAGTCTATCGGTGACCTCAAATTTTGAGAAATCACAGATTTTATAGAAACCCTTGTTGGTTACTAGCATGAATTTGCACTTCTGAGCTTCTCTTGTGCTGATCATAGCGACAACATATCCGTTTTTAAGAGAAGAAATTGCTTTAACACCACTTGTTTTAAGCTTTGTTGGTGTAATTTCATTTTCATTAAAGCAAGTTTCTTTTCCTGAACTTGTCATAACCATAATGTTATTATTGCCATTGAGGACACATACATCAGCAACTTCATCATCTCTTAAAAGCCTCATGCAACCTATTGGTTTTGATGTTTTAGGAACATAAAATTCATTTAATAAAGTCTTTTTAATTTGACCAGATTTAGAGATGCTGCCAATGTAGACTTTTGAGTTAAAATCTTTGACTACAATACACTTAATGATTGATTCATTAATTGGTAAATTAGAAATATAGTTAACGTGTTTTCCTTCATCCTTCCATTTGTTTTCTTGAATTTCGTGAACAGGAAGCATTAAGAAATTACCTTTATTGGTAAAAGCTAAAATATAATCAATTGTATTAACAATTTGGCTCATAACAATCGAGTCATTTTGTTTCAAACCTGGTAATTGTTCATTACTTGATTTATAACTTTTTAAACTACTACGTTTAATATATCCATCTTTTGTAATAACAACGTAGACATCTTCTTTTGCGACAAGATCACGTTTATCAATGATGATTTCTTCTTGCTTTTCTTCAATAACTGAACGTCTAGGTGTTCCATAGACTTTAATAATCTCTTTTAAATCATTAACGATAATTCTCTTTAACTTATTTGGATTTGCTAAAGTTTCAGTTAAATCTTCGATTGTGTTTTCAAGTTTGGCTTTTTCATCAATATAGATTTGAACATCAGTATTTGATAATTTATAAAGACGCATTGTGACAATAGCTTCAGCTTGAGGTTCACTAAATCCATAAGCTTGCATTAAGTTCTTCTTTGAATCTGCTTTATCTTTGGATTTACGAATTATAGCGATAATTTCGTTAATTATACTGACTGATTTAATCAATCCATCAACAATCTCTAGTCGGCTTTGTGCTTTTTTAAGATCGAATTTGCTTCTACGTGTAATGACATCAATTTGATGATCAGTATAGTAAGTTAAATATTCTTTTAAAGATAAAGTTTTAGGATGTTTATCACAAATTGCAACAATATTTGATGAATATGAAACTTTTAATTGAGTCTTCTTCATTAAATAAGCTAAGACGATTTCAGGATTAACGTCCTTTTTAATTTCTACTACGATTTTAATTGAATCGCCTGCGGATAAATCCTTAACTTCTTGAATACCATCAATTTCATGATTTTTTCTAATGGTATCGATTTGGAAGGCAAGTTGCTTTTTAATAACTCCATAAGGAATTTCGCTTATTACTAAAGAATTAACTCCTTTATCTGAGCTTTCAATTGCAACCTTACTTGCTATTTCTATTCTTCCACGACCAGTTTCATAAATATCTCTTAATCCTTGGCCAGCATAAATTGTTCCACCAGTTGGGAAATCAGGACCTTTAACAATCTCTAATAATTCATCAAGTGTACAATTTGGATGTTGAATTTGATAAATAGCAGCTTCGCACATTTCATTTAAATTATGAGGAGGAATTTCTGTAGCAATAGCGACAGCGATACCTTCACTACCATTTACATATAAATTAGGATATCTACATGGCAAAACTACTGGTTCAAATTCAGTATCATCAAAGTTTAATGTCATATCGACTGTATTTTTATCGATATCGCTAATTAAATTTTCAGCAAATTGATTTAATCTAGCCTCAGTGTAACGATATGCTGCAGCTGGATCGTCATCAATTGAACCATTATTTCCCTGGAATTGAACCAAAGGTTCACTCATTTTCCAAGGTTGGGAAAGTCTTACAAGTGCATCATAAATTGATGAATCACCATGTGGGTGGAATCTACCCATGATATCACCGACAATTTTTGCACATTTTTTTGTAGGTTTATCACTGGTATTACCGTTTTGGTACATACCATAAATAATTCTTCTTTGAACTGGTTTTAAACCATCTCTAACATCTGGAATTGCACGATCTTGAATGACGTATTTTGCATAAATTGCATATCTATCACTCATGACATCATCGAGAGATTCAGAACTAATGTTTTCGACAATTTCAGGTTCTTTAACTGTTTCTTTTTTCTTAGCCATTAGTGTCTAACCTCCTCCATGAATTTATCAACTTCATTAAAATCAACATTTTGTTCTAACCATTTTTTACGTTTATCGGCATCTTTACCCATTAAAGTTGAAACTTTGTTTTCAACAATTAAAGGATCGTCAATGTGAATTTGAACGAGCATTCTATTTTTAGGATCCATTGTGGTTTCTTTGAGCTGCTTATCACTCATTTCACCTAATCCTTTATAACGTGAAACTTTATAACCAGCACCTATTTTAGCTTTTCCTTCTTCTAATCCTTTATCATCCCATGCGTAAACTTCATTTATTTTTCCTTTAGCATCCTGTTTATATATTCTATATAAAGGAGGAACAGCAACATAAACGTGTCCTGTTGTAATCAAAGTTCTCATGTAATTATAGAAGAAAGTTAAAAGTAAAGTTTGAATGTGAGCACCATCGGTATCAGCATCGGTCATGATAATAACTTTTCCATAGTGTGAATCTTCAACATCAAAATTTTGACCAACTCCAGCACCAATTGTGTTGATAATGGTTGCAAATTCTTGGTTTTGTAAGATACGTTCCATAGTAAGCCCATCAGTATTAAGTGGTTTACCTCTAAGAGGTAAGATTGCTTGATAACGTGGATCTCTACCTTTTTTAGCAGTTCCACCAGCTGAATCACCTTCAACAATGAAAAGTTCATTCTTTTCATAATCTTTACTTTGAGCTGGTGTTAATTTATCACTTAAAACAATTTGCTCTTTTGGCTTTTTCTTTGTTCTAGCTTCTTCTTTAGCTTTTCTTGCTGCGTTTCTAGCATTCATCGAATCTAAACATTTTTTAATAAGAACAACAGCAAATTCTTTATTTTCATTTAAATAATAAGTGAATTTTGTATAAACAAGGTTTGCGACAACTGTTTGAGCAAGTTGTGTACCTAGTTTTCCTTTTGTTTGGCCTTCAAATTCAAGTATTGATTCAGGTATGCGCAAAGAAATCATTGCTGTAAGACCTTCTCTTATATCACTACCTTCAAGTTTATCTTTTGATCTTAATAGATTATTGTTTTCTGCATATTCGTTAACTGCTTTAGTGATACCAATTTTAAAACCAGTTTCATGTGTACCTCCATCAGCTGTATGAACGTTATTAACGTAACTTTCAATAGTTTCGTTATAGTCGTTATAGCAATATTGCAAAGCAATATCACAATAAATGCCTTGAGACTCTTCACTAAATGCGAAAACATCGGCCATTTTTTGTTTATTTTGATTGGTTTCTTCAATATATTCTTTTAAACCGTTTTCATAGCAGAATTCATCATGGTTGCCACTTCTTTCATCGTGGACAATAAATCTAACACCTTTTAAAAGGACAGCACTCTTTTTTAAATGGTTACAAATTCTATCGTAATTAAATTCAGTTGTAGAGAAAATTGTTCCATCAGGTTTAAAGGTAACGGATGTTCCGTGTTTTGTTGTGTTACCTAAGATTTCTAAAGGAACAGCAATTTTACCTCCATTTTCGAATCTAATATGGTAGATTTTATTATCTCTATAGACTGTTACATCACAATAAACGCTTAACGCGTTTGTGACGCTACTTCCAACACCGTGTAATCCAGCACTTGATTTATAAGCTGTATCTGAAAACTTTCCACCACTATGAAGTGTTGAAAAGACAAGCTGAACAGCAGGAATACCTGTTTTCTTATTTATGTCGCAAGGAATACCTCTTCCTTCATCAACAACAGTAACTGAACCATCTTTATGAATTGTGACTGTAATTTTCTTTCCAAAGCCATTGAGTGCTTCATCAACTGAGTTGTCAACAATTTCCCATACTAAGTGATGTAAACCATGGTGATTCGTGCTACCAATATACATAGCAGGTCTTTTTCTAACACCTTCAAGACCTTCCAATAATTCTATTTCATTTGCATCATAATTAGCCATCTTTATTACCTATTTTAACTTAAATATTTTAACAAAATATTTATTTAAATAACACATTAAATCTATCAATACTATGCATTTTTATCTTTTTTTCATAGCAGTTAATGTATTTAATATTATTAAAATATTAAATAATGGCATTAATAATATTAAATGGTAAAATATTAACATCTCATTAACAATATATGTATCCAAGGGATGCATTATTGATCGACCCCTAGGGTCGCTTTTTCTTCCTTGGTAAAATATATAAGGATAGTCGCGGGACCTCTAAAATATATTTACTGCTAGACAGTCTGATTTTCATATTG
>JAFUEZ010000023.1 GCA_017470115.1 Bacilli bacterium
TGCAATTTAAATTACAATCCATTTAATGGATCTTTTTGGTTTACATTTTTTTATCATTTTTTGCGTTCAAATTTATGAAAAATTCAATATTTTGTATTATTAGCTGCACCAAAAAGTAAAATTATTCTTTCAAAAGTTAATTTCTTTAATATTTCAAAGACTTGGTGCATTTTAAATTTCAATTAACCAAAAGAATATAGATAACTATATTCCTTCTTTGATAAATTATTGAATTTTTAGAAAAATACTTGCTTTTTAGACACTTTTTTTCTAATTTTCAACTTTTATATCTTTTATATTAGCTTCTTTTCCTGTTAATAAATACGTCTTATCGCTTCCACAATTTGGGCAAATTTTTGCGTATTTCATTGTGTCATAAGCTGTTTCACAATTTGTACAAAATGACTTTGCTTTAAGAGTAATTATATTAAGTTTGCAACCCTTCAAATAGGTGGAGCGATTATCTACTGCCCATTTCCAAGCATCAGTCAAATATTTAGGAACAATGCCTGAAACTTCACCTATTTCTAGAGTAACTTCTGTAACTCTTTTAACCTTATTTGCTACAGCAATTTCTTCAACTTGTTTAATAATTGCAACAACAATTCCTAATTCATGCATCGGGAATTATCTTTCTGGAACAGGAATTGAATTACCGGTATGTGGTTTTTCTTTCTTCCAAGCTTTTCTAGCTTTATTGAATTCTCTACGTTTCTTTCTCATCATACGTGCTTCTTTAGAACCACTATGAGCAATAATCTTGATACCACGTTTTAATGCATAGCCAAGTAAGCCAGTAATCTTATCTTCAGCTCTTCTCATATTTGTACATTGTGGATGATCTCTGAATAAGTGAATTGCATCAAAGTCACAACGTGTTGTACATAAACCACAACCAATACACTTATTTGGATCAACTACAGAAGCACCACAACCTAAACAACGTTTTGTTTCTGCCAATACTTGTTCTTCAGTTAATGTCTTATGGAAATCTTTAAATGAGTTCTTGTAATCTTGAGTCTCATCCATTCCAGCTTCTTGTCTTCCAGCTGTATCATATGAATCAACAACGATATCTTGTTTATTAAGTTCAACAAAGTATCTTCTATCTCTACCAATTGTTAAAGATGCGTTCCATGATACATGACGTGCTAATGATTCAGCAGCTTCATGGCCTTGAGCGATTGCATCAATAACAAATTTAGGACCTGTATTGACATCACCACCAACGAAGATATCTTCATCAGCAGTTTGATATGTGAATTTATCAGCGATTGGATAATTACCATGCCAGAATGTAACTTTTGTTCCTTTTAAGAGGTCACCCCAAACGATTGTTTGACCAATTGCGAAGATGATTCTATCAGCTTTAACTGTGATTGTTTCATTTTCATCATATTGAGGGTTGAATCTCTTTGTTTCTGGGTCGATTGTTGATGTACATCTCTTTAATGTAATAGCTTTTACATGACCTTTTTCATCAACTTCGATTGCTTTTGGACCCCATGAAGGATTAATTACAACATTTTCTTCTTCAGCTTCTCTAATTTCTTCATTTGTTGCAGGCATTGTATCTTTTGTTTCTAAACAATACATATTAACGCTCTTTGCACCAAATCTATGAGCTGTTCTAGCGCAGTCAATAGCAACATTACCACCACCAATAACAACTACATCACCATCGATGTGTTGTTTTTGATTTTCATAAGCTCCTCTTAAGAAATCAACAGCAATTGATGTACCTTCAGCTGTTTCATTTTCAATACCTGGAAGTCTTCCACCTTGGCAGCCGATTGCAATATAGAATGCTTTATATCCTTGTTTTTTAAGTTCTTCAATTGTGATATCTTTACCAACTTCACAGTTAGTTCTAATTTCAACACCTAACTCTTTAATAATATCGATTTCAGCATCAATAACATCTTTTTCAAGCTTGTATGATGGAATACCATAAGTCATCATACCACCAGCTTTTGGATTCTTTTCAAAAACTGTTGGTCTATATCCCATTAATGCGAGATAGTTAGCACAACTTAAACCTGCTGGACCTGCACCAATAATAGCAATCTTTTGATCGAATTCACCATCAACCTTAGAAATAACTTTCTTAGGAACATAACGTGTTTCAGCATTTAAATCACGATTTGCTAAGAATTTCTTAACTGCATCGATACTAACTGGAGCATCAATTGTTCCCCTTGTACATGCATCTTCACATCTCTTGTTACAAATTCTTCCACAGACTGCTGGGAATGGATTTTCACGTTTAATTAAGGCAAGAGCTTCTTCATATCTTCCTTGAGAAGCCATCTTTAAATAACCTTGAACAGCTACGTGAGCTGGACATGCTGTTTTACATGGAGCTGTACCTGTTGGATGGGTATTAACTCTTGCTGTATCTCTATAGTTTTCATCCCAAGCATATTTACCCCAGTGAATCTTATCTGGTAAAACTTGTTTTGGATATTCAACTTCACCTTTTGATGTACAAAGTTTTTGGCCAAGTTTAACTGCACCAGCTGGACAGACTTCAACACATCTACCACAAGCAACACAGTTTGCTTTATCAACTTTAGCGGTATATGCTGAACGTTCCATATTTGGAGTGTTATAAAGTAATGCTGTTCTTAAAGCGTTACAAATTTCTGGATTACAGTTACAAATATCGAAAATATGATCTTCACCATCAATATTTGTCAATTGATGGACGTAACCATTTTGTTCAGCTTTTTCTAAGATTTCTAATGCTCTTTCTTTTGTAATATAGTGGGCTCTACCTGTTTCAACAGTATAATCTGCCATATCACCCATTTGGATACACCAGTCATTTGGATCATCAGCACAACCCTCTCCTAACATAGCTCTTGATTGTCTACATGAACAAATACCAGCTGAAATATGACCTTCATATTTTTTGAGCCAATATGAAATCTTTTCTAACTTAACTGCTTCAGGAGTATTTTTAATTGCCTTTTCAACAGGAATGACATGCATTCCAATACCCATACCACCTGGCATGACCATTGAAGTAATCTTTTCAAGTGGTAAGAATGTCATTCTTTCAAAGAAACTTGCAACTGGTGGATTAGCAGCAATTCTATCAATTGATGAATTGAAAAGTTCTGCTGAACCAGGAACAAAGTAAGAGATTCTATATCTCTTTTCTTGTGCTTTATATTCTTCAGTCCAATTCTTGTTAACTGGACCATCATCTGTATAGTGATCGCCATAATCGTATTCAACGATTCCATGGACTGCCATCAAATCTAATATTTCTTGAAGTCTAACTGGATCAAAATTCTTTTTATTATTTTTATAGATATCTTCGAATTTATACCATTTTCTGATCTTCATTGTTAAACCAACAGTAACTTCATCTTGAGTTAAGACTTCTCTTAAACCCCAATATTCTGGTGATGTTGATTTAATACCAAAAAGTTTAACTTCAACATTATCAGTAATTCTTTTACCAAGTTTAGCGTAATCTTGGTGTGCTTTAAAATCTTCTTCGTTGCCACAATATTTAGAAACGATTGAAGGATTGGATTCACTAATTGAGTTAGGATCCTTTTTAAAAATCTCAGGCATAATTATTGCTCCTTTAAATTATCTCTTCTATTATACAAAAATTTATTTTTGTATTGCAAAAGTAATCGTACTTATTGTCCGACAAAATTCAAAAAGTAATAAATTGAAATGGAAAGTTTTATATAAGAATTTAGCCTATTTAGGTGGTAATTATGTTAATTTACCTCTTTACGAAATTAAGGCCGTTTATGTCCTAACTTTCGTATGCGATATATCATCTAGTTAATAAAAAACAATATATTGGCATTCATAAAGAATTAGTGATTAATTATTTCATACATTTCTCGAAGCGTAACTATGAATTTTTTATCTGGGAAATGTTTCTTGTTACCGGTGACTAGATATGCATTAATTGTCTTCTATAAAAAGAAAAAACATCTTTAGAGATGTTTAAGTTATCAAGCAGGCCAGCCTAATTAAGGGAGCGACTATTTTTTAACGTTAGAGGTCATCTATTAGCTCCACCCCTGCATCGCTGTCCACTCTATGGCTAGAGTGAGTCGTGGTCGACAGCTGAATTTCCACCTTTGATAATTTCATATTAAGGTAACTCAAATAAGAAATCAACTATTTTCTTATACAATAAATTGTAATTATAAACTCTGTAAATTGAATTTGTCTTTGCACCATTTCAAATTATGTAGGTGCATTTTATTTTGCAGTTATAATTTTAATGAGTTTCGCTTTGCTAAGAAAGGAGGAAAACATATGAACGATATAGATAGAGAGAAACTCGTATACA
>JAFUEZ010000007.1 GCA_017470115.1 Bacilli bacterium
ACTAGCTAAATATTTTTCAAAATCAAAGCCACTTTCTAAAACTGGTTGACCACTATATTCATAGAATTTTCCATCGATTTGTATAATATCAAAAATGTCAATTGTCGCATCATCAGATTTTACATAGAATTTTTCAAATCCATCAAATGCTATAAAATAACTATCTTTTCTTTTTATAACAATGCAAATAAATGAACTTTCTTGCTGAAAAGTAGTAAATGAAACATATTTGATAAGTGTGAAAATCACGAAAATAATCAGCAAAAATACCTGAAATTTTCTATCGTTTCTATACTTTTTAAATGTTATAAAGAATGCCAGCCCAAGGAAAACCAAAGAAATAAACCACGTGCTTGGGCTGACCAATGTATATGAACTAATTATGATTAATAAAATCAAAAATAGTTTCATTCTTAATCATGAAGATAAATATAGTTTTTTACCTTTGAAAAAGTTGCATTTCCAATTCCACTAACATTCATTAAAGATTCAAGAGTATAGAAAATGCCATTATCATTTCTATGTTGAATAATTGCGCTTGATACGGTATCACCAAATCCACTTACTGTCATTAATTCTGTTTTATCTGCAGTATTAATATTTACCTTAGAAATGGCAGTTTCGCTGCAAACATCAGTGACATCATATTTTGGAGCAATATAATACTCCATATTTTTCTCGACTATTGTGTCATAGAAATAGCATCTTGCATCAGCATTACTGTTTGCACCACCAGCTTTATCAATTAAATCTTGAATTGTACTACCTTCTTCTAGAATATAATTCCCTGGTTTAACAACTTCTCCACTAATACCAATAGTGATTTTGTTAGTATCATCAACTATTTGGGTAGGTAGTCCTCCAGTAGGCTGTACGATTTGTGGCAAAAATGTAAAAGCAGCTATACCGATTATTGTTGCTATACATACACCGATAATAATTTTTATCATAAAAAAACTCCTTTCACATAATATAAGGAGTTTGAAAATGGTTTTTTTCCGATATTTTTAAAAATTAATTAAAATTTTGACAAAAAATTTGAATTTTCTATTTAAAACTGACAATTCTGATGTCGTAAGGTGAGTTAGCTTTGACTGTAACTTCATCACCGACTTTATGTCCAAGTAAAGCTGCACCTAATGGGCAATCAACACTAATTTTAAGATTCTTTGGATCGCTTACTGGGTCAGATTCAATGCTTGAAACAAGTTTAACAGTAAATTCTTTTTCAATTTCAAGGTCATAATAAGTAACAATATTTGAAAGTTGAATTGTTTTACTCTTCTTATTTTCTTCAACAACTTTAACATTAGCTAAAATATGTTCAATTTCTTTGATTCTGCCTTCGATTTCAGCTTGTTTATTTCTTGCAGCATCATAATCAGCGTTTTCTGATAAGTCGCCCATTGCTCTTGCATTTTGTAAAGCTTCAATGACAGCAGGTCTTTCATCGTCGATTAAACTTCTATATTCAGCGTTAAGTTTATCAAGACCTTCTTTAGTTAAAATATATTCTTTATTTGCAGCCATAATTAATACCTCATTTTTTTGCTTTCAAATTATATCAATAAATATCAACATTTAAAACATATTTATTGTTTTAATCCTTAATTTCTTGAATCGTAGGATCTTCGTTGTATGCTTCAAGAACCTCTTGTGCTTCAGCTAACTCTTCTTCATCGGTTACTTCGAATAACTCATCACTTTCATCAGTATATTTCATAACATAAACATCTTCTGGAGTTGCTTTATCATAAACAAAAACGTATTGAGCATTTCTCTCTTCGTTTTCATATGTAAATAAAATATTCATTAAATATTCTTTACCTTCTTCATCATAAATGACGATTTCATCGTTATTTTTTGGTTCCATTTTTTAAGCTCCTTAAATAATCTTCTAAAATTACTACAGCTGACATCATGTCGATAATTTTCTTAATTTTTTCTTCTTTTAAGCCTTCATCTTTGAGCCTTTCACGAGCTTCAATTGTTGAATAACTTTCATCCCAATAAATGACATTTAAATTAGGCTTAACTTTTAAAATATCTGTCATGAAACGTCTAACCGATTCACATCTATCTCCTTCCACTCTACCTTCTAAGCGCAAAGGAAGACCAATAACGACATTTTTGATATTCTCAATCTCTAAAATATCAATTAAATGTTCACGTGCTTTTTTATAATTTCCTTTTTCAAAATTATAGTTTTCACGTGGATGAATAATTCCCAAAGAATCACAAACAGCGATTCCTAAAGATTTTGTTCCAAGATCTAATCCGATGTATTTTTCCATTAACCTAAAATTAAATCCTTTGTGATTTGATTAAGTTTTTCAAGTGAAGCAACACTACCTTGAGCAAGTTCTGGTTTTCCACCGCCATTTCCACCTAATACTCCTGTAATCTTTTTAACGATATTTCCAGCAAATATTTTCTTTTCAATATTTGACTTAGAAACACTGACAAGTAATGGGTGTTTTTCACCATCTTTACCAATTAAAACAAGTATATAATCTTCAACTTTAGATTTGATTTCGTCGATGATATTCATCATACCTTCACGTCCTAAATCGTCAAAATATCTAACAGCTACGCCATTATTTTTAATCTCTTCTAATATTGAAGCAACTTTGAAATTAGCGATTGTTTTCGTTAATTTATCAACAGTACTTAATAATTCTTTCTTTTCATTTAAAAGTGCTTTACTGCGTGTAAGAATTTCTTTTTCTGATTTAGCTTCAATAGTTGATTTAATTTCGCTTAATAAATCTTCTTTTGATTTCAAATATTCATAAGCTGATAAACCTGTTGTAGCTTGGATTCTTCTTACTCCGCTTGCAATTGCTTCTTCGCTTTGAATAACAAATATACCAATATCAGCAGAATTTTTGACATGATTTCCACCACAGAATTCTTTAGAAACATCACCAAATGTGACTACTCTTACTACATCACCATATTTTTCACCAAATAATGAAATTGCCCCAACTTTATTTGCTTCTTCAATTGGAAGAACAAGTGTCTTTTCTTCGATTTTTTGTGCAATAAATTCGTTTACTTTCTTTTCAATTCTTCCTAATTCAACTGAAGTAAGTTTTCTTGTAAAAGAAAAATCGAATCTTAAATAGTTCTCATCAACATAGCTACCTTTTTGTTTGCATTCATCACCTAAAACTTCAATTAATGCAGATTGTAAAAGGTGTGTGCCTGAATGGTTCTTTGTGATTGCAAAATGCTTTGCATGATCAACTTTTAAGATTAATTTGTCACCAGTTTTAATCTCTCCATAAAGTAATTTAACATGATGTAAATGTTGTTTATTAGGAGCTTTAATAACTTGACTAACTAGTGCCTTTGAATCGCTATTTTCAACTTCACCAGTATCAGCAACTTGGCCACCCATTTCAGCATAGAATGAGGTTTTATCAAAGATAATATCACCCTCATCATCAATTGAATCAACCTTTAATCCGCCTTTGAAAACACCGATAACAGTCACACAAATATCACTGTCATCATATGTGTATTCACTTGGGTTTGCAAATTCTAATAAATCTTTTGATTGTTTATTAAATGATTCGATGTTTTTACGTGAAGCTCTTGCTAACTCTTTTTGATGATTTAAAGCTACTTTAAACCCTTCTTCATCAACAGAAACATTTGAATCTGCACAGATTTCTTTTGTAAGTTCGATTGGGAAGCCATAAGTATCATAAAGTTTAAAAGCATCATCTCCAGAAAGCGATGATTTGCCTTCAATCATTCCTTTTAAGATATTTTCTCCAACAGTAAGTGTTTTAATAAACTTTTCTTCTTCGCTTTTGATTGTTTTCATAATTTGTTCTTGCTTTCCAACTAAATATGGATAGTAAGGTTTCATTACTTCAACAACAGCTTCAACTAATTTATATAAGAATGGTTCATATAAACCTAATTTTTGAGCATATTTGCATGCTCTACGAAGTAATCTTCTTAAAACATAGCCTCTTCCTTCGTTTGAGAAAGTTTCTCCATCAGCTAAAGCAAATGTGCATGTTCTAATGTGATCAGCAATAACTCTATATGGCATCAAATAGCCATTTTCATATGGCTTATTGCATAATTTTTGTGTGGCTTTAATGATTGGAAAGAATAAATCGGTCTCAAAATTTGTTTCGGTTTCTTGAATAACACAACAAATTCTTTCTAATCCAGCTCCTGTATCAATATTTTTATGTGGCAATTCTTTATAATTTTCTCTTGCTACACCATTTACAGCATTATATTGTGAGAAAACGATGCCCCAAATTTCGATATAACGATCATTTTCCATATCTTCGCGTAATAATCTATCACCAATATGATTTGGATCGTATTTTTCGCCTCTATCGAAGAAAACTTCAGTATTTGGACCACATGGACCTTCGCCAATTTGCCAATAATTTCCTTCTAATGGAACTAAATGATCTTCTGCTAATCCGGATTTAATCCATAATTCCCTTGTTTCTAAGTCATCTGGATGATATGTAGCATAAATTTTATCTTTTGGAAGGCCAAAATATTTTTCGCTTGTTAAAAGTTCAAATGCCCATGGAATAATTTCTTTTCTAAAGTAATCACCAATTGAGAAATTGCCTAACATTTCAAAAAAAGTATGATGTCTTGCAGTTTTTCCAACATTATCAATATCATTTGTTCTAATACATTTTTGAGCATTAGTAATTCTTCTTGATTCAGGTATTTCGCTTCCATCAAAATATTTCTTTAAAGCTGCAACGCCAGCATTAATCCAAAGTAATGTTGGATCATTATGTGGTATTAAGCTTGCGCTTGGCTCAATTACATGCCCTCTCTCTTTAAAGAAATTCAACCATGTATTTCTAATCTCTTGTGACGTCATATATTTCATATTCTGCCCTCCTATAATAAATAAAAAGTCCTAGAAAAATAATTCCTAGGAACGAAATTTCTATTTTCGCGGTACCATCCTAATTCTTAAAATAAGCACTTAATTAATAAACTTAACGCGTTCAACGGGCTGTTAACCTTTTTCTACGGGAATGGCTCATTAATTATTTGAATAAATGCTTTCACCAACGCATTCTCTCTAAAAGACAAATAAACTAATTTATTTCCAGCAATATTTTACATTTTTAATGTAAATATGTAAATAACGACTTTAACTGAATAACTACTAGAAAACTACTAATAAACTACTATTTTTCTACTTTTAATTAATTTTAATAGTTTTTAAGCTTGTTTTTATAATAGACCTTATCAATCAATCCACCGCCTAAACATCTATCTTCTAAATAGAATACACATGCCTGTCCAGGGGTCACTGCCTTATATGGTTTATCATAAATTAACTTAATGTCACCATTTTCAAGGTTATAAACCGTGACACCTTGATCTTTTTGTCTGTATCTAAACTTTACATTTAAATGTGTTCCATCTTCTATTCTTCTATTAAATAGATTGATGTTATTAATAATGCATTCATCACTAAATAAATGTTCATCTTCACTTCCGCTTGCGACATAAAGGATGTTATTTTTTACATCTTTACCACAAACAAACCAACCTTGTTGAGGCAAGCCGTTAATTCCACCAATGCCTAATCCTCTTCTTTGACCTAGAGTGTAATACATTACTCCATCATGTTTTCCTAAAACTGTTTTTGTTTCTATATCAACAATATTGCCTTTTCTAGCAGGAATATAATTTTTAAGGAATTCTTTGAAATTTCTTTCACCTATAAAGCAAACACCTGTTGAATCTTTTTTATCTTCGACACTCTCTAAATTTAATTCATGTGCAATCTTTCTTACTTCACTTTTTTGTAAATCCCCAAGAGGAAAAAGACATGAGCTTAATTGTTCATAACTAATTTGACTTAAGAAATATGTTTGATCTTTATTTAAATCCGCTGCTTTATACATATAACTGATGCCATTTTTATCGATTCTTTTCGCATAATGACCCATCGCAATGCAATCACAGCCATTTTTCTTAGCAAATTCTAAAAATGGTCCAAATTTAATATATTTATTGCAAAAAATATCTGGATTTGGTGTTCTACCTTTCTTATATTCATCGAGAAAATATGTGAAAACATAATCCCAATATTCTTTTACAAAGTCTATTCTCATCATTGGAAGGCCTAATTTTTCGGCAACTTTACACGCATCAATATAATCTTGCTCTTGTGGGCACATATTGTTATTAAGTGTTGGGTTACCTAAAAAATCTCCATTTGCAATGGAATCCCAGTTTCTCATGAAACAACATATTACTTCATGACCTTGTTTTTTGAGAAGATATGCAGCAACAGCACTATCAACTCCACCACTTAAACCAATCATTATTTTCATATTTAAAAACCAAGCTCTTTACTATCGATTACAAGAGTATATGGGCCATCGTTTACTAAACTTACTTTCATATCAGCGCCAAAAACACCAGTTTTAACTTCATAACCAAGATTTTTAAGTTCTTGATTAAAGAAATCATAAAGTTTTGATGCCTCTTCTGGTCTCATGCATTCAGTATATGATGGTCTATTGCCACTTCTTAAGTTAGCATAAATTGTAAATTGGGAAACGCTTAATATTTCGCCGCCAACATCATTTAATGAAAGATTAGTTTTGCCATATTCATCTAAAAATATTCTAAGTTTTGATACTTTAGATGCCATTTTTGAGCAAATTTCTTCATTATCGCCATTAGTAAAACTGACTAATAGTAAATAGCCTTTACCAATCTCTGAATAAATATTCCCATCGATTGAAACGTTCGCGTTTAATACTTCTTGTAAAACAATTTTCATAATCTTTTGTATTATACAAAAAACCAACTAAAAAGTGTATAATTGATGCATGCGTAAACCATTAGCTTTTAGAATGAGACCTACTACTATTGATGAAGTTATAGGTCAAAATGAACTAATTGGAAAAAGAGGTTTCTTAACTAATAGCATCAAAAATAAGATTCCTGTTTCCTTTATTCTTTTTGGTGAACCTGGAACAGGTAAAACCACAATTGCTGAATGCTATGCAAATTCAATTGGTGCACATTATGTTTCGCTTAACGCAGTCACTTCAAACAAAAAAGAATTAATGGACGCAATTGAAGATGCAAAAAATTATGAATGTTCTATTGTTATAATCGATGAAATCCATCGTCTAAATAAAGATAAACAAGATATTTTGTTACCATCTGTTGAAGACGGAACTATTTATTTAATTGGTGCAACTACAGCTAATCCATATATTTCAATTAATAAAGCTATAAGATCAAGATTGCACTTGCTCGAAGTAAAAAGATTGTCTCTTGATGAAGTTGTTATTGCTTTAAAACGCGCTTGTAGCTCTAAAAAAGGTTTAGACAATAAAATAAACATCACTGAAGACGCTCTTGCTGTAATCGCTTCTAAATCAAATGGAGATATAAGATTTGCTTTAAATTATCTTGAAATCTTACAAATTACTTTTGGTGAAGACAAAATTGATGTCAATGAAGTTAATTCCATAGTAAAAGTAACTAATTCTTCAATTGATAATGATGAAAATGGTCATTATGATGCAGTTTCAGCCCTACAAAAATCAATAAGAGGAAGTGATGTCAATGCTGCTTTATATTATGCAGCACGAATTTTAGCTAGTGGAGATATGGAAGCCTTAACAAGACGACTTTTAGTAACAGCTTATGAAGATGTTGGAATTGCTAACCCTTCTGCCTGTATGAGAACTAAAATCGCTATTGATTCTGCTTATACTGTTGGATTACCTGAAGCGATTATTCCACTCGGAGTTGCAATTGTTGATTTAGCTTTATCACCAAAATCAAAAGTAGCAAATAATGCAATTCATGCAGCTTATGATTGCGCTCAAGAAATGCCTCTAGATGTTTTAGATTATTTAAGACTTACTCCTGTAAATGTCAAAGACGAAGAAAAATATCCATATGACAATCCAGAAATGCGGATTCATATGCAATATTTACCTGAAATTATCAAAAATTTTGAATTCTATGTTCCAAATTTAGATGCCAAAGCTGCTTATGAAAAATTCTTAAATGAACAATATAAAGCAATTAGACAAATACAAAGATCAAACAATTTACCTCAATTAAGGAAAAAATATACCAAAAAATAAAGATTATATTCATTTAACAAAAAAACTAGAACATTTGTTCTAGTCTTTTTATGTAAAGTAAAACTTATTAAAGTATTGCGGTTAACAATTGTTTATAAGAATTAACATCGAGTGAAGCGCCACCAACAAGTGCACCATCAATGTCTTTTTGTGATAAATAACCCTTAACTGATGCAGGTTTAACACTTCCGCCATAAAGGATTCTGATCTTATTAGCAACTTTAGCGCCATATAGCTTCTTTAAAACTTTTCTAATGAAACCACAAATATCTTCGGCTATTTCTTCTGAAGCGTTTTTACCAGTTCCAATAGCCCAAATTGGTTCATAAGCGATAACAACTTTTGCAGCTTCTTCTTCACTTAAATCTTTAAAACCAGCAATGATTTGTTCTTCAACAAATGATTTTGTATTGCCAGCATCATAAGTTGCTTCGGATTCGCCACAGCAATAAACAGGAACTAAACCATTAGCAAGTAATGCTTTAATCTTTAAATTACATTTTTCGCTTGTTTCATTGTCATATTCTCTTCTTTCAGAGTGACCAATTAAGCACCATCCAATGTTAAGTTCTTTTAACATAGGAATTGAAACTTCGCCAGTATATGCACCATGATCTAACCAATGGCAATTTTCAGCACCAACGATAAGTGAATTTTTTAAACTTTTCTTAACAACTTGTAAGTCAACTGCAGGAACACAAACTCCCATATCAACTTTATTAGCTCTAGCAAGTTTTGCTAAACCCATTTCCTTAGCAGCATTACAGAATTCTAATGCTTCTGAAGGAGTCTTATTCATTTTCCAGTTACCTAATAATAATTTTCTTCTCATATTAATTAACCAATAATATCAATTCCTGGTAAATGACCATCATTTTCAATCATTTCAAGTGAAGCACCACCACCAGTTGAAACATGGCTAAATTTACTTGCATAGCCAAATTCTTTAGCAGCTGCAGCACTATCTCCACCACCAATAACAGAGAATGCACCCTTGTTTTCGGTAATAGCTTGGCAAATTGCTTTTGTTCCAGCTTGATATGCTTCTTTTTCAAAGACTCCAGCAGGACCATTCCAGAAGATTAATTTTGCTTTTGCAATTTCAGCAGCATAAATTTCTCTTGTTTTTGGGCCAATATCTAATCCTTCAAAGCCTTCAGGAATATCGCCTTCAACAGTCTTAACTTCTGTTGGGTTTTCAAAATCATTAGCAACAACACTATCAACTGGTAATAAAATTTTACCTGATTCATAGCATTTTCTTGCGTAATCAAGTTGATCTTCTTCACATGGTGAAGTACCGATTTGTTCACCTAATGCTTTCTTAAATGTGTAAGCCATAGCGCCACCGATTAAAATCTTATCGCATTTTTTAAGTAAACTATCGATAACTTTGATCTTATCTGAAACTTTGAATCCGCCTAAAATTGCTAAATATGGATGGACATCACCTTTAACACATGCACCTAAATTGGAAACTTCTTTTTCCATTAAATAACCTAATGCAACTGGTTTGCCAGCATTCTTTAAAACTTCTGGGACACCATATGTTGAAGCGTGGGCTCTATGTGCACTACCAAATGCATCCATAACAAATCCATCGACTAATCCTGCCCATTCAGCAGAAAGTTCTGGATTATTTTTGCTTTCGCCTTTTTCATATCTTGTGTTTTGAACAAGTAAAACTTCTCCTGCTTTTAATGAAGCAACAGCTTTTGCTAATTCTTCACCTCTTGTGGCGCCACAGAATTTAACATTAACACCTTGTAAGTGCTTTGCTAAAACTGGGTAAACAAATTCCATGTTATTTTTAGCTTTTTGTTGTTCAATTTCTTCATCAGTTGCTTTGCCCCATTTAATTTTTCCTAAATGTGACATTAAAACTAAAGCAGCACCTTTACTTAATAAATATTTAATAGTTGGTAAAGCGGCAACCACTCTGTTGTCATCTCTAACTTCACTACCTTTTAAAGGTACGTTAAAGTCAACTCTAACGAGTAATTTCATACCTTCAAAAATATTCATTTTTTCGATTGTATTCATATTTTATCCTTTCGTTAAAAAATGGTCATATCAATAGAGAATATGACCATAAAATTTAATTTAAAAACTATTTGATTTCAGCAAAGTATTTGATTGTACGAACCATTTGGCTTGTATATGAATTTTCATTATCATACCAAGAAACAACTTGGACTTGGAATGTATTGTCATCAATCTTTGTAACCATGGTTTGTGTTGCATCAAATAATGAACCATATCTCATGCCAATAACATCACTTGAGACGATTGGATCTTCGTTATATCCGTATGATTCATTAGCAGCTGCTTTCATAACTGCATTAATCTTTTCAGCTGTGACATCTTGGCCTTTGACAACAGCAACAAGAATTGTTGTTGAACCTGTTGCAACAGGAACTCTTTGTGCACTACCAATTAATTTGCCATTTAATTCAGGAATAACTAATCCGATTGCTTTTGCAGCACCTGTTGAGTTAGGAACAATATTAGCTGCACCAGCTCTTGCTCTTCTTAAATCACCTTTTCTATGTGGTCCATCAAGAATCATTTGGTCACCTGTATATGCGTGGACAGTTGTCATGATACCGCTTTGAATTGGGAAAGCTTTATTTAAAGCGTTAGCCATAGGAGCTAAACAGTTTGTTGTACATGAAGCTGCTGAGATAATTTGATCTTCTTTTGTTAATGTATTTTCGTTAACGCTGAAGACGATTGTCTTTAAATCATTTCCTGCTGGAGCAGAAATGACGACTTTCTTAGCACCTGCATTGATGTGAGCCATTGCTTTGTCTTTTTTAACATAGAAACCAGTACATTCTAAGACAACATCAACACCTAATTCTTTCCATGGAAGGTTGTTTGCGTCTGGAATAGCATAAATTGTGATTTCTTTTCCATCAACTGTGATTGATCCTGGTTCTAAAACAGTTTTCTTATCTTCTGCTAAAACAGGTTCTTTTGATGAAACAGTATGTTTTTGTTCTCCGATATAACCAGCATAACCACCTTGTGCTGTATCATATTTTAATAAATTTGCTAACATCTTTGGGCTTGTTAAATCGTTAATAGCGACGATTTCATAACCTTCTGCGTTAAACATTTGTCTAAATGCAAGACGTCCGATTCTTCCGAATCCGTTAATTGCAACTTTAATTGCCATAATAATAAATTCCTCCTTTAGAATTTTACCGGTATTATTCTATTACATTTAAATTTAAATTTAAATAAAAACGATATTCTTAAAAAGAAATATTTTTCTTACGAATAATCAGTATCGTTTTTTGTTCATAAAATGCAAACAATATTGCTTTACTATACTTTTTCATCATAGAAAAACAATTGTTTTTACTTGTAACTTAAAAAACTAAATTCCGTTTTTAGAATTAAAATTTTGTCTGAAAGATTAAATTCTATTTAATGGAGTTTTTCTTTATGTAAATAGGAATTTAGTATTTCAAACTCTTGCAAAGTAATAAAAATAGCGATAAAA
>JAFUEZ010000001.1 GCA_017470115.1 Bacilli bacterium
ATGTATACGAGTTTCTCTCTATCTATATCGTTCATATGTTTTCCTCCTTTCTTAGCAAAGCGAAACTCATTAAAATTATAACTGCAAAATAAAATGCACCTACATAATTTGAAATGGTGCAAAGACAAATTCAATTTACAGCTTTTATTAAAAGCAATTCTTTCTTTGATTTTGTTTGATTACAAATCTTTAATAGAGTAAACTATTAAAGATATTTTGAGGTATATAAAATGGCAAAAAAGGTAAAAGCACAATTAGTAAAACAAAAGAAAAATTCGGCATGGCCAAAAATTAAAGAATTCTTAAGAACACTTTGGAGCAATGATGCCAATATGAACTACGCACTTAATCATAAGTGGTATTGGTCAGTTTTAATTGGAATCATTTCCCTTATTATTACTCTCATAGCTCCTGTAGTTAATGCATTAAATGTTAAGGGAAGCTCTTATGTCGGCACTGCTGCAAGCGATCCTTTCTATTATGGATTATTTGAATATAACAAAGAAGCAGGCGACACTAATTATGCAATTAAATTTGCTGATGGAAAATTAGCTGGTTCATATACTTTTGAAACTTACGAAAATTACACTGCTGAAAAAGATGAATCAAAGCCACTTCCAAAACCATATTATTCATACATTAGACAAGATTTGCATGTTCTTGACATTTATGTCACTGATTTAGCACACGACGACAAAACATACCTTGAATTAATTTTAGGAAGCAATCCAAATTATGGAGATGCTTCTACTGAAGCAAGAACTTCTATGGAGCTTGAAAAATATACAAGAACATCTTCATTCATCTTCTTCTCAAGCGATAAAATCTATTCAAGACTCTATGCAAATAATACTGCTGTTTCTTCAATTAATGGAAACTACAATCATGTATTAGAAGCATTTAGTGAATTAGGCAGTTCTTATACATTCAAAGATATATTAAGTCACAAGTTATCAGATGTTGAAAGTACAAATCTTGCTCAACACAAGAAAATTATGGATAACTACAAAGCTTATTCAGACAAAATTTACATCGACACAAAAAACGAACAAGCATTAATTACATTAGGAATCTATGCTGCAATTAATGCAGGCGTTCTCTTATTAATGGGATTTGTTATTTGGTTAATGTGCAGAGGCAAAAACAATCCAAATCGTTCACTCAAGATTTGGCATGGATGGCAAATTTCTGCTTTCCAAGCTCTTACACCATCAATTCTCGCTCTCATTATTGGATTTATTATGGCACAATTTGCCGCAATGGGATTTGTACTTGTTTACTCATTCAGAGTTATGTACCTCTCAATGAAGTATTTAAGACCTGCTCCACAAACAGATGGGAGAAGGTAATTAATCTTTCCAATCACTTTCAGGATTTGATTTATTATCAAAATATAGTTTCAAAGAAGCTAAAACATCATCAATTTCTTGATAGATATAGTCATCTTTATAAACAACTGGGTTTTCAAAATCTGCTGTGAAGATGACTTTTTTATTTTTCTTTATTATTTCTTCCATCTTATTTAATATAGCATCAAAATTATCAGCAAAATAATCCTTTATATAAATTAATTGTGTGTAATAATTTCCTTCAACAAAAAAAGTTTCTCCACTTTCGAGTTCAAATTTATTTACGTGTGGATAGTAATCATCTTTGATTTCTTTATATTTTTTAAATTCAACCATTTCCATAACTTAACCTCTAATGATGATAATTTTCGTTATTAATTATTTTAAATGCTCTATAAATTTGCTCAAGCAATATAACACGTGTCATTTGATGAGTAAATGTTAATTTTGATAAACAAAGCTTATAGTTGCTTCTTTCTCTAAGCTTTTTAGAAACACCCATTGTTCCACCTATTGCAAAATTTAATGGGGATTTTCCTTGATCAATGAGTACTTTAATTATATTTGCAAACTCTTCTGAAGTGTATTCTTTACCATGTAAATCAGCAAGTAAGAGGACTTCATTTTCCTTAATTCTTTTTAAAACGTTTTCTCCCTCTTCATCTAAAACTGCATCTATTTGTTTACTTTGTATAGGAACTTCTTTAGTTTCTATGATATTTACTTCTGCATATTTAGATAATCTTTTTAAATATTCAGAAATTTCTTCTTTAACAAATTTTTCTTTTATAGAACCAACACAAAATAAATTGATTTTAATCATAAGGCTACACTCTCCCGTTGTTTAGCACATTTAATTTCGCCTTTATAATCGACATTTTTTAATTTAAAGACTTTTCGATAAGTCTCAAGAGCTACACTTTCTGTGTTACAGTCTTCGCTTAAATGCGCAAGCATAATTTTCTTTGTTTTTGGTCCAATTAAGCCACTGATATAATAAGCACTATCTTCATTTGATAAATGGCCTTTAATTCCTGCAATACGATTAATTAGTAATTGTGGTCTTCCAGAATTATAAAGCATATCAAGGTCATGATTTGATTCAATAAAATAATAGTCGGCATTATTCATTAAAGCTAAACTCTTTTTTAAAATCTTCCCTGTATCGGTCATATAAATTAATTTCTCATCTTTATCTTCAAATATATAACCACATGGATTTATAGCATCATGACTTGTTTTTAATGGTGTAACCTTAAAACTACCAAACGTATATTCCTTATAATTTTCTAAAATATTAGGGTTTTGCAGGGTTATTGTTCCTTTTAAGGCATATTTTTTTGATAAAGGAATAAATTTTTCTCCTGCAATATGATCTGTATGGTCATGCGTAAAAAAGGCAAAATCAATATCATCAATATTTAATCCGATTTCAAATAAGCCTTCTTCAAGGCGTGTTTTAGAAATTCCCATATCAACGAGAATTATATTTTTCTCATTATAAATTAAACAAGCGTTTCCTTTAGAACCGCTTGCTATATCATATAATCTAATCATCTATATCATTAAACGCTTCTCTATTAGCGTTATCAATTCGAGCTTGTTGACGTTGATCGATGACAGAGAATCTACCAAAATTCTTATGGAATGAAAGATCAACGACTCCAGTTTTACCGTTTCTGTTTTTAGCGATAGTAATCTTAACAATTTCGGTTGGATTATTGCTCTTTTGTTGAGTTTGCTTTGCCTGATTTTCTTCTTCGTTCAACTTTTTATTCTTTGAATTAGTACCAGTTTCTTCATAATAAGATTGTCTATACATGAATAAAACTTTATCTGCATCTTGTTCGATTGCGCCAGAGCTTCTTAAATCTGAAAGTTGTGGCATTTTGTTTTCTCTTGTTTCGGTTTGACGATTCAATTGAGCTAAACAAAGAATTGGACATTTTAATTCGCCAGCAAGTTTCTTAAGTCTTCTTGAGTAGAATGCAATCTTAGCTTGTTCATTATCTTTAAAGACGTTCTTTTCATCATCGATAAGTCCAATATAGTCGACAACGATGAGACCTAAGTTACCTTCTTTTTCTTTAAGTTTCTTAGATTTTAATGAAATATCATCAATTGATGCACCACTTGCATCATCAATAAATAAAGGTATTCCAGATAGCTCAGAGGCTGTATCTTGAATCTTTGCACGTTCAAAATCTGTTAAATAACCTGTTTGAATTCTTTGATATTCAACGCCAGCTCCCATAGCAAACAATCTTCTGAAAATCATTTCAGCATTCATTTCTAATGAGAATACAGCAACAGGAACCTTCTTCTTTTTAGCCGCATTAACAGCAATATTTAAAGCAAAAGCTGATTTACCAACAGCAGGACGTGCAGCAAGAATAATTAATTCGCCATCACCTAAACCATTTAAAACTTTATCAATGGATGAGAAGCCAGTTGTAAGACCACTAATTGTGTCTTCTGTACCTTTGGTTTTAATAATTTTTGAGCCATACATTGTTGCTCCTTCACTTGAAGGAACAAAATCTCCAACTCTTCTTGTGCTTGTGATCTTTGTAATTTCGTTTTCGGCAGAACCAACGAATTCATTAATATCTTTTATCTCTTTTGTTTGATAGTCATTAACAATTTTATCGATGGTTTTAAGAAAATTTCTTAATAAAGTAAGATCGCGTAATTGTTTAATGTAATATTCAACATTAACAAGAGAAACAACTGTATCAACAAGCGAATCTAAATAGTCGATTCCTCCGATTATTTCGGCATCTTTTTGGATTACTAATTGACCATAAACGGTTGCTGGGTCAATTGATTGTTGCTTATCATAAAGAGTCATCATTGCTTGGAAAACTCTTTGGTTTTTATAATTATCCGCATAAAAATCATCAGCTGAAAGCTCAGTTAAAATATTTACAGCTGTTTGTTGATCAATCAAAGCTGCACCAATAATGTTTCTTTCTAAATTTGCATCTGCTGGGTAATTTTTAGGCATAACTATTTGTCCTCAGTAATATGAATTCTAATTGTAGCAACGACACCTTTATAAAGTTCAATTCTTAAATTTGTGTATCCAAATTGATTAAGTTGAAACTTATCCAAGAATTTTCTTTTATCAATAACAATATTGTATTTGGCTAATAAATCTTTTTCGATTTCTTTTGTAGAAATAGAGCCTGCCATTGAATGATCAGCTTGTGATTTAGCTTTGTATTCAAGAACTAATGACTCTAATTTTGATTTATTTTCAAGAGCTAAATTCTTTAAATCTTCTTGTTTTTTAGCTTCTGCAGCTTGCTCTTTTTTTAAATTATCTAGCGATTCTGCAGTCTTTTTAACAGCAAGGCCTTTAGGGATTAAAAAGTTTGAAGCATATCCATCGGAGACAGTTTTGCTTTCTCCTTTTTTGCCAATTCCTTTAACATCTTTAAGTAAAATAATTTCCATAACTAATTTCCCTCCTTCTTTGCTTTATCACTTCTTGCGTCGCTTAAATTATTTGCAAGCGTATCTAAAAGCAACGTTTCAACGCTTCTAATACTAGAATCTTTGAAGGCTGCACCTGCGGCTGTAAAGTGTCCACCACCATTCATTTTTTCGCAAAGAATCTGTACGTTAACTGTGCCATCGCTTCTTGCGCTCATTCTAACCTCATCATCACCAGTTCTTCCAATAACAAAACAACAATTTACGCCTTTTAAAGCCATACAAGCATTAGCAGCTTTTGCTAAAGATGAAATCTCAAGAATTTCAGATTCTTCGCCAATACAATATACGACTCCATAATATGGCGTTTTCATTGTTTCAACTATCTTATTAGTTAATGAGTATTCTTCATATTCTTCTTTTAAGAAGTCGTCAGCTTTTCCGTTATCAGCGCCATATTCTTTCAAAATCATACTTGCATCAAAGGTTCTTAAACCTACTGTTTTTGATTTATAGAAACCTGTGTCAAGGAAGATACCTGAAAGCATAATGGTGGCATATTTTTCTTGTAGTGGGATAGGTTGACTTTCTGAATTGTATTTAATTAATTCAGCAACAAGTTCACAAGCGCTAGATGCGGATGGTTCGATTTCTTGTAAAACAGGGTGTTCAATGAAATCTTCTGCTCTTCTATGGTGATCGATAACAACAATTTTATCAGTAATATCAAGTAATCTCTTGCACATTGTCATTTTTGGACGGGAAACATCACAGACAACAACAAGTGATTGAGGCTTAATTTTATCAGGTGCATCTTTTGGAGCAACGACAAGTTTAGCAAGTTCTTCTCTTGAAAAAGATGATAATAAAGCTGATTTTGTTTTTCTCTCGGTTAATTTAGGATCGTAGACAATTTGAGCAGGTTTTTCACAATAATCACATATTGCTTTAACACCTAAGCAACTTCCTAAAGCATCCATATCCATATTCAAATGTCCCATGATTAAAACATTTGAGCTTCTTTTAATAAGTGAAATAAGGGAGTTTGCAAAAACTCTAACTTTAACTTTGCTTCTCTTTTCGACAGCTTCAGTTCTTCCACCAAAGAATTCTAATTCGCTACCATATTTTGAAACAACAGCTTGGTCTCCGCCACGGCTCATAGCAATTTCTAAGGCGTTTGAAGCCATTTCGTTTAATTTATTAACATCTGGGAAATCATAAGCAAAACCAATTGAGAGAGTTGGTTTTGTGTCAACTTTTAATGTTGCTTCTCTAACTTTATCAAGAATTGAAAATCCGTCATTAATAATTCTTACCAATGATTCGTGGTTACAAATAGCAAAATATGTATCATTTCTTATAACTCTTAATAAAACTCCGTGTTCTTTTGAATAGTCGAGAACAATCGACTTAACACTATTAATAGCGTCATTAAAATCTGCATTTGAAGAGGTAATATCGTTATAGTTATCGATACTTATAATACCAATACATGTTGCTTGGTCATTTGCATACTTTGATAAGCTTTCGTATTCAGATACATCTTTAAATATGAATAAGCCAGCACTTCTTAAGAATTTAACGTTATAATCATAACCTTGCAATTTAACAACAATTGAATCGCCAACTTCTTTATCGATAAAATCTTTAAGTCTAGGACAGAATTGATAAATGTTTTCGTTAATAATATTCATTGATCTTTGTGTAAAAAGATCGCTTATCCACAAAACAGTTCCTGTTGGATCAACAACAACAAAGCCTAACTTACCAAAAATATAAGCTTCTTGTATGTCTCCACCAACAACATCGCTAGTTTTAATATCGCTTTTTTGTCTTAATTTATAAATCGAAAAAAGCGAACCCCAAATAAAGAAACAATCAAAAATTACAATTGCAGAACAAACATAAGCAATTACTTCAACTGGCATTACATCTTTCATACCCCAAACGTTTAATAGGTATAAAGTCAAAAATCCTCCAATTACAAGGAGTTCAGATAATGTAATTATTAAGACTGCAAGTCTTAAAGTATTAATTTTTCTTTGCATAGGTTTTATTATACTATTTTAACTCATTTAGATAAATCAAATTAATTGATTTATCACAAAATTAACGATTTAACAGAAGCAATCGTTCACTTAAAAGTCAGGTTAATTATTACTAATTTTTAGAAAATATATGGGTTTTGCAAGGTTTTTAGCATTATTCTGTGACTTCAATCACATTAATGACATCATAGAATTCTCTTTCTTCATCATCTGGGGCTTCATATTTATTCCACATATCAATTACCACATTTTCAGGAACCCATTTCTCTGGGTCTCTCATTTTGTTCTTTTTTAAATTAATCTTTGGGTCAGATGTATGAAAGATATAAAGTTCATATGAATCGAATCCTGGTAATCTGCTAACGAAATAATCTCTTCTTGCTTTTGTAATAAAAGTGGAATCAATAATGATGTTTATGTTTTCATTTTCTTCATAAAGCTTTTTAGCTGCGTCAATAACTACATCATAAACTTCCTTGTATGGATCTTTTGGCATAATTTTAAAACTGCCAGTTACTTTTTTTCTATAAAGATCACATTCCAAAACATGCGCATCCTTATAAGGGTTGTGAAGCTTGATAAATGTGGATTTGCCACTCCCTGCGACACCACAAAGTAAAACCAATCTTTTCATAAGATAATTTTAAAATATTTTTACCTAATTTATATATAAATTATTAGTTTTTTTGAAATTGTTCAATTTTTTATATAAATATTGCTTTAATCAATGTATTTTTAAATTATGAAAACAAAATATCCTATTAAACCAGAATTTTTCCCATTTAATAAATTTACTGCTCCACACAGTAAGAGAATTGTTTTGCTTGCTCAAAAGTTTATGAAAACACCTAAATTTATATTTAGAGATAAGGAATTAAATGTCTCCGTTCATAAAATTGATGGATATAAAGATGAAAAAGTCGAATTCTATATCATCTCTCCTAAAAAAATAAGTGACCCTTCTCCTGCTATTATATTTATTCACGGTGGTGGCTTTGTTTATGAAGGATTTACCTCTCATTTCAAAATTGCAGTGGATTATGCGAAAGAATGTCATGCAAAAGTTATATACATAAAATATAATTTAGCACCAAAATATCCTTTCCCTTTTCCACAATATGAATGTGCAAAAGTTCTCCACTATGTTTATGAAAATGTGGATAAATTAGGGATAGATTCGAATAAAATCGCCTTTACTGGCGATAGCGCAGGGGCTTTTCTCTGCGTATCTTCACAAATTTTAGTTCGCAAAATGGGCGTAGTTTTCAAACCGGTATGCCAAGTTTTAATCTATCCTTGGTTAGATGGGAGGAGCGACTCTGAATCAAATAAAAAATATACTGATACTCCAATGTGGAATTCAACACTTTCTAAAAAATCTAGAAATTTCACAAATCCGAACAACGAGAGTTTTCCACCTGAATTGACATCTGTTGTCGAATACAACGATTTATCATTTATGCCTCCTACATATATCGAAGTAGCAGAATTTGATTGCTTACACGACGATGGAATTTTATTTAATAGAATATTGGAGAAAGAAAATATTAATGTGGTTCTTTATGAGGTTAAGGGAACAATGCATGGATATGAAACAAAATACAAAGCTCCAACTACTCAAGAATTGATTAAAAAGAGAATTGAATACTTCAAAAGAATGTTTAAATAATATGATTTAAATCACACATTTAACTTAAAAACCCTGCAGAAACCGCATATTTAACAAAAAAGAGACCAAGTAGGCCTCTTTATTTTGGGATTAAAAAAGTTATAAACAATGTCTTCGTACGTTAAATCTATTATTGTTTGTAAGAACATATTCAATGTTATGTTTGTCTCCAGAAAGTGGATATTCTTCTTCGACTTCTGCATCATAAATATACTTTCCGTTCAAGTAATCAAACATATAAGCGATTGCTTCGTTTCTAGTACAAAAATATTTATTAAATCTAACGTGATCATTGTTAACAACTGCATCTAATGTGTAATATTTCATTGGTAAATACCTCCAAAACTCTTGGTTGATTTATTCAACCGCCATAACTATATGCCATTAAAATTTTTTGTTAATACTGAAAGCGGTTTCATTTTTCTAATCCTATTCATTTCAAAAAAAGTACGGTGGCTATCACAGAAATATTTAATTTATAAAGAAATTGAATTCATTTTTTAAAACTTTTTCTTATTTATAACCTTATTTTTAAGATTTAAATTACTTTTGCTTATTTTAAGCAAACCTTTTTATGATAAAATACTAAATATGGATGTTAACAAATTAATTTCTAGCATTATAACTCTCTTAGTTGGTATCGCCGTCTTCATTGTCGGCATGAATTTAATGTCATCTGGTCTTAAAAAATCTACCGGTAAAGGAGTTAGAACTTTATTTAAAAAAACACAAAATAATCCAGTAGCTGGGATGGGTATTGGTGTTGCTACTACTGCTCTAGTGCAATCTAGTTCGACAACCTCTATCATGGTTATCGGTTTTGTTGCGACTGGAATAATGACTATTTATCAAGGCGTTTCTGTTATTTTAGGTGGATACATTGGGACCACTGTTACCGGATTGATCGCCTCATTATCATCTTTCCCTATTTCTAAATATTTTGTTCTTTTGGCGGTTGCTGGTGTCATTATGATGTTTTTTAAAAAAGAAAAGATAAAAAATATTGGTGAAATTGTAACTGGGTTAGGATTACTATTCTTTGGTCTTTCAACAATGAGTTCAAGCGTCAAAGCAGACACTGCTCCTGAAATGTATGAAATTGTTACAAACGTGTTTAACGCGACAAATTTCCCTCTTCTTTTGTTCTTGATCGGAATTGTATTCACATCTCTTGTCCAATCTTCTAGTGCTACTGCAGGTATTGCTATTGTTATGGTTGGTAGTGGCGCTATTAATCTTGAAAGTGGTTTCTATTTAATGCTTGGCGCTGGAATTGGCACCGTTATTCCAATGTTACTTGCCTCAATTGGCGGAAACGTAAACGTAAAAAGAACCACAGCTATCTGTGTATTCATAAGAATTGTGACTTGCACACTTTGTACTTTATTAATTTGGCCATTTAAAAATGGTGATGGAAATTATATTTCTGATTTCTTTTACTACGTTTTCAAAAATAACGAATTAGCTCTTGCTATGTTTGTTTTGGCTTACAATTTAATCTTTATGTTAGGATTCTTACCTTTAATTAAACCTTTAGAAAAATTATTTACTAAATTAATTAAAGATAAAGAGGAAGAAAAGAGGAAGCAAGAACTTAAATTTATTAATGACAATCTCTTAAAGTCCCCTTCTTTAGCTCTTTATCAAACAAAACGTGAAATCGAAAGAATGTCACATCTTGCTCAAAAGAATTTAAATATTGGTTTTGAAATGCTAATGACTCTTGATATGTCTCAAAAAGATGAATTGAATAATAGAGAAGATAAAATCGACTATATCAATAACGCAATTACACAATACTTAATTAAACTTTCACCAAACGTCACATCTTCTGATGAAAAAGTTATTGGTGGATATTTCCATGTAATTAACGATATCGAGCGTATTGGTGACCACGCCGCTAACTTTAAAGATATGGCTCAAAAAATGAGCGATAATGATTTGGCATTCTCTGAAGTCGCTCATGAAGAATTTAGAAAAATGTATGGCCTTATTCAGCAAATGTTTGATATCTCATTAAAAGTTTTTGAAGATCATAATGATTTTGATATTAAACAACTTCATGATTTAGAGGCTCAAACAGATAAATTAAAAGAAGAACTAAGCACAGCTCATTTCAATAGATTAAAAGATAATAAATGTAATGTCGAACTTTCACCTTTCTATTCACAACTTGTTACTGAACTCGAAAGAATAGGTGACCACTTAACAAATGTTGGTTATTCATTTGTTAACCCAACTGGTGATGACCCATTAGATAAATAAATTATTTAAAATTTTTACAAATTAAACTAATTTTTATCATTGTAAATGAATAATTTACAATGATTTTTTTATTATTGTAAAATATTTTTACTATGAAAAAGATAAATGAATCTAGATATAATTATGGCGATCCAGTTTACGAACAAGCTGAAATTAGTGCTAATCGTTTTAATTTAATATTCACTGGGGCTTTAATTATTCTTGATGCTACAGTTTTAATCTTAAGTCTTTTACATGTATTCACTTTAGATTTAGGGTTGATGCAATTAGTATTTCTGGTTTCTTTAGTATTATTTTTAAGCCCTGTCGTTGTTTGGATAGTTTGCGATAAATTATTAAAAAGAAAATATAGCATCCTACAATATAAAAAGTTCAAATATATAATCTATGTTCCGGTTTATTTTGGTTTGCTCTTTGTTGACATAATGCTTGGATATCACGCAGTTTTACTCATCGTTGTCCCACCTTTAATGGCAGCACAATATAGATTTATTAAACGAGACTGGTACACAATTTTAATCACACAAATTTTAACTATACCAATAATTGTTTATGGAAATTTCTTATTCGGTGCGGCAGATTTAAACATGATCAAAAATGCACTAGATGCAGAACATATTAATGATTTTACAAGCAGAATTTCATTACTAACCTCAAAAAGAATATGGGAATTGTTCCTACATTATTGTTTACCAAGAATCTTAATTGTTTCTGCAACAGACTTCTTAATGGCGTTTATTGTTGGTCGTAATAGATTTATGTTAGATAAACAAGCACAGTTAAATGCTGAAATCTCTAAAAACATAGAACGTGAAAACATAATTCAAAACGCTGTTATTGAAGAACTTGCATCTGTCATTGAATCTCGTGACACAAATACTGGTGAACACGTTAGAAGAACAAAACTCTATGTTGAGCTTATTTGTAAATGTTTAAGTAAAAATGAAAAATATAAAGATATATTAACCGATGAAAAGATATTAAAGATAACTTCAGCTGCTCCACTTCATGACATTGGAAAAATTGCAGTCAGCGATAATATTCTTTTAAAACCAGGAAAATTAACTCCTGAAGAATTTGAACAAATTAAAATTCACACAACTAAAGGTGGAGAAATGGTTAAATCATTCTTCAAGAATTTTAAAGAATACACTTTTGAAGAAGAGGCCTATGCTATTGCAATGCATCACCACGAAAAACGGAACGGAACAGGATATCCATCAGCTCTTAAGGGAGAAGAAATACCTCTTGAAGCAAGAATTATGGCAATTGCAGATGTTTATGACGCTCTTGTTAGCAAGAGAGTTTATAAAGATGCGATCTCTCCTGAAGAAGCATTTAAAGTTTTAGAGCAAGATGCTGGAAGTCATTTTGATCCAAACATTATTGAAGCTTTAGAATCAATTAAAGACGAATTTATCGCTGCAGCAAAATAAAAAATATTCTTGTTTTGCAGGCTTTTTAAATGAAATCAACATAAAAGGAGCAGAAATTTCTGCCCCTGTTTTTTATATTAAAGGATTTAGTTTTTATTTGTTGTTAACAACTTCTTCAAGTTTTTCTTTTGCTTCTTCACCAGCGTCATTACGAGTCGAAAGAACAAGTTGATTAAATGGAACGTAAACTCCATTATCAGCATACATTAAATATAATGCTCTAGTTAAAGCCCTTTGAGCAGAATATCTATCTTCTTCTTCAACTTTTGCAGCAAAACGTAAATCAACACTTGATGAACCTAAATTATTGACACCAAGATATTCTGGAACATCTAATAATTGAGGAATTTGATCTTTAATTTCTTGTTTATGGTCTTCAAAGATTTTTTCAACCTTTCTGAGGTCTTCTGTGTATTCTATTGAGAAGTCAACTAAGATAACTGATTTTTCAGCTGATAAGTTAACAACTGTAGAAATCTTTGAGTTATTGATACTTTTAACATTTCCTGACCAGTCAACGATTTTGGTTAATGTTAAACCGATTTCTTGAATTGTTCCTCTAAAACCATCAATGTAGACTAAATCACCAACATGATATTCGCTTTCAAAGACGATATTAATACCTGCGATGATGTCACTGATTAATGATTGAGCACCAAGACCTATGATAAGAGCGATGATTCCAGCGCTTACAAGTAATGTTGTGGTATCGACTCCCCAAAGTGTGAGAGAAATAAATAACCAAGCGATACTACATGCATATTTGATCGTTGAACCAATCAATCTACAAACTGTTTTTACTCTGTTATCTGCTTTTTGAATGGAGAGTTCAATAATCACTCTAATTAATGTTTGAGCACCAATGAATAATCCAAAGTAATAAAGTGTGCCAAGAACTCTTTCTAAAATGTTAATGATATCAGCACCTTCATAAGAAGTTCTTCCAATCAAACTTGCACATTTTGCAAAGATTGAATCAGGAACTGCAATTCCAATGACTAAAAACGTAATAAAGACTGCAATACATACACCACCAAAGATAATTCTTGGGATGTAATTAACCTTGTCTTTTCTCTTTTTTCCCTTATTTGCCATAACTAAATCCTCCTTTAATACCAAACGGCTAGTCTAACAAATTCAGTAGCATCATCTGAGCCACTATTTATATCATTAGCAGTAATTGAAAGTACTGCATAACTTCCTTTAATAATTCCACTATCAATAAGGCTAAATCCTATATATTCATCACCTGTCTTGAAACTTTGATTAAACTCTTGAATTACTTGATTGCTTTCGTCATAGAAAGTCAATGTTCCTTCAATATTAGTTAAGAAATTTTCTGGATCTAAAAGTGTAATTGGAACTCTAATGAATTCTTCTTCATAATTTTTGATAATTGCATCAGGATCAACTGTAATGCCGTATTCAAGGGCATAAATTGAACCCGTATAAACTGAAACGTCATCATGTCCCCAGTTACCAAAGAATTCAATATCATATCCGCGATTCCCAGTTAACCCTTCTACTACGTCTTGGATTTGTTGCGAATCGTTATATCTAAATTCAAATTTTCTTGAAGTAATCTTTAATGATGGATCATCTAAATCACTAATCACATAATAGAATTGACCAGGAATTTGAGAATATGCTTCAAACTCTAATGTATGAGTCATATATCCGCCATTATTAAGACTATTTAAGATTGCATCTCCAGTAATTGAGCCAAATTCAACATTTGTATCAATTTCCTTTGCATAAGCTAAGACTGTATCAATATCAATAATGCTATAAATATTAAGGACATAATTTGTTGATAAATCATCAATAAGCATATAAGTTCCAACATCTGCTCCACCAGCTGTTGTGCCGTCTGGACCAATCTCTTGAACCTCAAATAAATCGCTCAAAGTTCTTTCTCCGCTTGCTAAATTAACAAGTTCAAATTGTAAAGAGCCACCTTTAAATTCATCTAAATGAACATTAATGGCTAAACTAATTTGACTATTATTATCTAAGAATATTTCAGTTGAAACGTTATCATCAGTGATTGTGTAACTTACTGGTTCTCTATCAATATGTGCATAAACTCTTTCAGTATAAGCAGTATTAACAATTCCATTAGCATCACTAATTAAACTAACTACATATTCAGCATCTTCAATTAAATTTGTGAAACTTCCAGCGTATTCATCAAAGTTTCCTTCTTCATAAATCGGCTCATCATCTTGAATGTTTCTAATTTCTAGACGTTTCTTTTCAGAAGTTTGTTCTAATACGTGTTTGCCATCTTCATCAATTCGTTTAAGTTCAACATAAACATCGGTTTCAACCTCATAATTAAGGAAGAAACCAAAATAGATTTCATATTCATTCTCTTGATTCTTATAAACTTCAACACTATGTTCTAAAACATTAACGTAATAAGCAGGAATGTACACTCTACTTGAATATAGTTGAGATTCTGTTCCATCAATTACTTCAGTAATGACAAAATTATATTGATTCTTTTCGATTAAATTACCAAAAGTACCTTCGATATTAATTGTATAAACTTCTTTTTCTTTTGTTATAGGTTCATCTTCTTTTCCTGGTTCTGCATCATATGGTTCCCCATCAATAGGTTCATCATATTGTTCAGGCTCTTCATAATAAAGCAAGATTTCTTCGGAAGTTTTACTTTGGGCAGCAGAAAGAAGCTTAACGTAAATCGATCCCGTGCGATCATAAAGCACATCAAATGAATAATCTAAATTAATAGTATTAGTTTCAACATCTCTATAAGTTGTAAGTGAAAGTGAATTATCAGCAATTTTAAAGTGGCTTCCTAAAACTGATGTAAAAATTACTGCAGCACCAATAACAACACCAGCTGCAACAGTTGAAGTAACTGCAGTTGTGCCACTTCCTGTTAAAGTCTTAGTAACTTCTTTTTCAACTTCACTATTTGTTGTTGTGGTTGTTTCTTTTACTTCTTCGCTACTACTTTTTGCATTAAAAGATAGAGCTCTTGCTTCCGCACTACTAAGATCTAAATCGGTCTCAAAAACCTGCAGTTCCTCACCGAAACTAGCGCTTTTTGTAAATTCAGAAGAGTTATTTAAATATTTCTCATCAGGCATATTAATTCTCTCCTGCTGCAGTTTTTAAGGCTGCTAACGCTGTTTCATAAATTGATTCTGCATCAGATGACACTTCAGAATTATAAATATTCCAATAATAAGTATTAAAAATATCCCATAAGTTACTTCTTATTTGTGGGTGTCTAAGTACAATTGCATTAAATTGATTTATAAATGTTTTACAGAATTCATCTATAGCACTTAATTCTTGTGGATTTATAAGAGCTTCTAAAAAGTCTCCTTCAAGTGCATCTAACTCTTCTTCAAGTGGTGAATCATAATCAAAAACATAATCTTCAAATGGTCCAATTGCATCAAGATATGAACTATAAACTCTTTCACTTGTTTCACTAGTTACCACACTATAAACATTTTCATAAATTAGTTCATGGAGACGAGAATTTAATGCATAAGCATTATTTAATCCAGCAACAGTTAAATATCCAGTTGCACTATCTTTAGATTCTAAATCTTGTAACTCACCAACTATCGAATTAAATAATTGGTCTAAATTAAAAATAGCGTAGACTTCATCATTTGAGAAGGCACTATAAATCTCTTGGTTCTCTTCCATGTAATGATCATATGTCTCTTTATTTAAAACACTAATTCTTTTTATAAAACCATCGTCAAAATTTGCAGGAATAATATCGTCAAGTTTCCCTAAAACTGGTGAAGCTGGATTATTTCCTGCTGCAGCTAATCGATAATATCCAATAAATGAGCTTTCTTCATCAATATCAACAAGGGTATCTTCATATGATTGATACTTAGTGAAAACTGGGGAAGATTGCCAAATAACTTCTTCACTGTTTACTCCTAAATAATTGTTGTACCATTCATCTGTACGAGCATATTCAACAAGAGCATATTCATATTGGCCTTCTGTTCCGATTGGTTCAAAGCGAATTTCTCCATCAAATATACAACTTACCTCTTCATTATTACTATTATAGGCTTTTTGAATTTGTAATCCGTCTTGGGAAACATATTGTTCAAATGAAGGAATTTCGATTTCGCTTCCTTGAGAACTAACAATGTCTCCATATTGATAAAAATCACCGTAAAACAATGTCAAAGTTTGTCCGTAATAATTTGTGCCTCTATTATCGGCAATTGCTAAAACTGGATTCTTATATGAATTACCTATTTTAGTATCATCTAAATATTGTGGGAAAAGTTCTACTGTTGTTGGGCTAGCTTCACCTTCAACACTAATACTTACTCTTTCTTCAAAAGGAGATAAACCTTTAATAAATGCATTAGTTGTATCAATTTCAAGCGAATCAACGTCAACTATTGCATTACTATAATTCTCATTTGTACCAGATTTATAAATTTCGATTCCATTTAGAATTTGTTGTCCAAAATCCCTAAATGCAGTGTCTGTTGTTGATCCTGATTGATGACCAATATCTGAGTTTCCATTTGTTGCTAAATTATAGAACTCCATTTTGTCAAAATAAGGAAGTCCACAGTAAAGTTCTCTCAAATTTGCTGCAGCATTATTCATGTAAGCGGCGGCAACAGATGATGATAATTCTCTAGCTAACGATTCGCTTACTTGATATGCATAAACAAAAGTATCATATGAGTAACGAATTGGTTCTTCATCAAATGGTTGATAAATAAATTCTTCGCTCCCATCACCATAAACGAATTTTTCGCCATTATGATAAAAATATCTTTCATCGGTTGTATTAATAAATCTCCATGCAGAAAGATTATTATCAAGATCAATTCTTTCTATATCAAACGTTGCTGCGTAACCCACATCATAATATGAACCTATTTCAAGTAAACTATCACTAGCATTTCCGTGAACATATGAATAATTTGAAAGAGAAACAATGCAATTTAATTTGTTTGTAGAGGCAAGAGCGTCTTCTTGCATAAGGGCAAATATCGCTTGCCCAGCTCTAGGACCAAAATGTCTAATATCAATAGTTTTTGCGGTAGCATCCGTATAATTAAATGTAAAATAGTTCTCTCCATAATATGAATTTGGACATACAAAAGCATCAGGACGAGTTGTCATGTCTTGAAATTCAGGATCATCATCGTTTGTTATTAAATAGTATGTTTCGTGGACAAAAATATAATAATTATTCCCACTCGTAGTGCTTAAAGACTCTCCGGAATATGGAGACAAAATATATTTTGAATCATATGAAGGGTCATTATAATTTACAGAAAATATAGTCTTGTTAACTTCTTCAATACTATTTGCACTATAAAAAATTCCAAAGCTAGCATAGGATGCAAGAGCTAAGCACAGTACACTATTCTTTATAATTTTCGCAAGCATATATTTATTATGAATTATTCTTCTGTTTTTTTAAATATATTTAAAATTCATTATTTTAAATATTTTGATTTTGTAAATTGAATTTGTCTTTGCACCATTTCAAATTATGTAGGTGCATTTTATTTTGCAGTTATAATTTTAATGAGTTTCGCTTTGCTAAGAAAGGAGGAAAACATATGAACGATATAGATAGAGAGAAACTCGTATACATG
>JAFUEZ010000008.1 GCA_017470115.1 Bacilli bacterium
AAATATATTTTAAAAAAATATTAACATCAAAAAAATGTTGGTTTATAATAAACTTAGTAAAACGATTTAGTAGAGGAAATAATATGGCTACTTTGTCTCTTAAACATCTTTATAAGATTTATGATAATGGCACTAAAGCCGTAAATGATTTTAATTTAGAAATTGGTGAAAATGAGTTCATCGTTTTCGTTGGTCCTTCTGGATGCGGAAAATCGACAACTTTAAGAATGATTGCTGGACTTGAAGATATTACAGCAGGAGATTTTTATATTGATGGAATATTAGCTAATAATTTAGAACCAAAAGATAGAGACATGGCAATGGTTTTCCAGAATTATGCTTTATATCCTCACATGAGCGTTTATGAGAATATGGCATTTGGTTTAAGAATTAAACATGTTCCTAAGGATGAAATTGATTCACGTATCAAAGATGCAGCAAAAATTTTAGATATTGAGAATCAACTTGCTAAAAAACCTAAAGAAATGAGTGGAGGTCAAAAACAACGTGTTGCTTTAGGTAGAGCAATCGTTAGAAAACCAAAAGTATTCTTACTTGATGAACCATTAAGTAATCTTGATGCAAAACTAAGAAGTTCCATGCGTAGCGAAATTACACGTTTACATAATGTTCTTGGAACAACATTTATTTACGTTACCCATGATCAAATTGAAGCTATGACTATGGGAACAAAGATTGTTGTTATGGAAAAAGGCGTCATTAAACAAGTTGATACACCAATGAATTTATATGATTATCCAGCAAATGAATTTGTTGCAGGATTCATTGGAACACCTCAAATGAATTTTTATAAAGCAAAATTGCATCAAGAAGGAGAAGAAATTATTATTTCATCTTCATTTAAAGATGTAAGAACTAATTTGGAAGCAATTAAGCGTATCGATATCTTAAATATAATAAAAGAAAGCAATGTTGTAATTGGCGTTAGACCAGAACATATTAAGATCTGTGAAGAAAAAGATGTTAATTCAATTGAAGCTGAAATTGTTGTTGTTGAAGCATTGGGTAATGAATCAAATATTATTGTCGAAACATTAAATGGACGAACAAGATTTGTAATTAGAACTCCAAGAAATGATACATATCTTGTAGGTCAAAAAATCTTCATTTCTTTTGATTTATCTCATGTTCATATTTTCGATGAAGATACACAAAATACATTGCTTCCACGTAATCAATTAACATCAACTTTTAAGGCAAAATTAGTTGATGACTTACATGTTGAAGTATTAGGTAAAACATTTGAAATTACTCCTTATATTAAAGAGGCATTAGGAGAGAATAAAGAGCTTTTAGTTAGAATAAATCAATCCTCTATTAAAGAAGGAAAAACCTTCTCTTTAGATTTCGAAAGTAAAGAAAAAGTAGGAGATTTGCGGATTTATTGCTTAAAACACGCGAAAGAATATCTTTTCTATTCTTCTAGAGATTATATAGAAGGAACTGTTTTTGAGTTCGATTTAAGACTTAGCGATTTAGCTTTTTACGATTTAAAAGGTAATCTTTTACTTGATAAATTTAATCCATTAAATGAAGTTGATGGTGCTCTTGAAAAGGCAAGAAAAGAGTTACCTGTTTTATCAAAATCTTTAATTGAAGAAGAAGTTTATGAAGAGCTCAAGAAGAATAATTTTATTGGAAAAGGCGGCAAAAAACTTAAAGCAAAAATAAAGAAGATTAATGTATTTAATTATAAGATTTTTGAAAAAACTGTTGAGCCAATCAATAATCACATAATTAAAATATATTCTCTTTTAGGCAAGCGTTTCGCTGAACATCACATTAAATTTATTATCGATGCAAATAAGATAAATATATCTGAAGAAGGTATGTTTGGAGGAATAGTTAGCAAAATTTTAGATTACATCGATGAAAAATATTACTTTGTTCAAGTCGATAATAAAGAAATCTTAATTAATGCTAAAGAAACGAGTTTTAAGGAAGGTGAAACAATTAAATTTGATCTCATTAATAATGAAATCGGATTAATTGATACTGATTTTGGAGTGAGAATTATCTAATGTCAAAAATTACTATTAAAGACATAGCTAGAGAAAGCGGCGTTTCTATTACATCTGTTAGTTTTATATTAAATGGAAAGACAGATTCTGTTTCAAAAGAAACTAAAGAAAGAGTATTAGATGTTTGCAAAAAATATAATTACCAACCTAATTATTTAGCTGCTGCTTTAAAGAGCAAAAGCACGCATTTTATCGGCATTTTAGTTCCTGACATTGAAAACAGTTACTATTCTAGAATCTTAAAAATTTTAGAAGATATATTTGATAAAAAAGGTTATTCACTTTTGATTTCTTCTTCGGGTTATGATCTTGAAAAATTCATGGGTAACATTCGTAATTTAGTCTCAAAAAGTATCGACTATTGTATTGTAATTCCTCCATCAAGTTTCCAAGAACAAAATAAAGAAGAACTAGCAAGATTAAGTGAACACATAAATGTAAGTTTTGTAATTTTTGATAGAAAAATTAATTATTGCAATTGTCCTGTGATTGTTAATGATGATATTCAAGGAGGATATTTAGCAACCAATTATTTGATCAAAAAAGGTCATAAAAAAATTTATTGTATTACTGGTTCAAGATTAGTTTCATCTTCAATTGATAGATTAACAGGCTATAAAAAAGCACTTGAAGAAAATAACATTAAATATGATGAAAGTTTGATTTATGAAGGTGATTATAAATATGCAGATGCACTTGATATTGCATCAAAAATCTTAAAAAAAGATAAGAACTGCAGCGTTTTTGCCTTTAATGACCTTATGGCATATGCTGTTTATAAGGTTGCAAATGAATTAGGTCTTAAGATTGGAAAAGATGTTTCTGTTGTTGGATTTGATGATAATAATTTCTCAAATTTAATTTATCCAGGTTTAACAACCATTAGACAAAATGTTCAAAAACTTTGTGAAGCTGTTGCTGAGGAACTCTTTTTAGAAGATTGCTCAGCAAGAACCATCACAATTGAACCAGAACTAATTGAAAGAGGAAGTGTTAATGATTCCACTATTAAGTAAGAAGAAAATAAATCCTTATCAAGCTGCTTTAAGTGAGATTTCTCCTCTTGCAGCTAGACATAAGAAGAAGAAAATAACTCGTAGTAATATCGAGCTTCTTGTCATGGTTTCGCTTGGAATCATCTTTATTGCTGTTTTTGCTTATCTTCCTATGTTTGGTCTTATTCTTGCTTTTAAGAGCGGTGATGGTTATTTAAACATAATGGATGCTATCTTCAAGAGTCAATGGGCAGGATTTGACAATTTTGCAGCTTTCTTTGAAGATCCAGATTTTAAAGATGTCATTTTAAATACAATTGGACTTAATACTCTTCAACTTTGTATTAACTTCCCACTTCCTATTATATTTGCAATTCTTCTTAGCGAATTACCTTGGAAGAGAATTAGAAAAGTTATCCAAGTTATTACTTATTTCCCATATTTCCTTTCTTGGATTATTTATGGTGGTATTATTCTTGCTCTTATTAATAGTGATGGAATTGTAAATACTATCCTTATTAATTTAGGAATTGTCGATGAAGCGGTTAATTTTGGTGAAGCACAATATTTCTGGGCAACAATCATTATCACATCTCTTTTAAAAGGAATGGGATGGGGCTCAATAATTTATGTTGCTGCAATTGCAGGAATTGATCCTCAACTTTATGAAGCAGCAGATATGGATGGAGCTACAAGATGGCATAGAATTATCCATATTACAGTTCCTTCAATTGCACCAACTATAGTTTTATTCTTTATTCTTTCAGTAAGTGGAATTCTAAATAATGGTTTTGATCATATTTGGACATTCCAAAATCAAATTAACTTAGCTCGAAGCGAAGTTTTAGACACGTTTATTTATAAATATGGTGTTGTTAATCTTCAATATTCATATACTACAGCAGCAGGTTTCTTTAAATCTGTTGTTGCTATCGTTTTACTTGGTGTTGGCAACTTTATAGCTAAAAAGACAACAGGAAATGGTGTTTTCTAATTATGGTAGTCAAGAAAGTATATAAGAAAAAACAATTAATGATTGGAAGTAGTGGCAGAAAACAAAAGAAGCATATCTTCGATTGGATAAATGTCATCATTCTTCTTATTTTTGCTGGAATTAGTGTCTATCCATTATTTTATGTTTTAGCTGGTTCATTTTCTGAAGGTGCTGACTATATTAATGGTGGAATATGGCTCTTCCCAAGAGTTTGGTCTACTGAAAATTATCAAGTTGTTTTAAACGATGCAAGACTTTGGAAAGCATATGGTATCACGATTTTAAGAACAGTAGTTGGAACTGTTACGGCTTTAATTTATACAGCAGTTGTTGCTTATGCAATGAGTAGACCATCTTTAATTGGTAAACCATTAATTTATAGATTCTTTATCTTCACAATGTTTTTTGGAGGAGGACTGATTCCTTATTTCTGGGTTATTAATTTACTTGGATTATTTGATAATTTCATGGTTTATATCATTCCTGGATTATTCTCGGTTTATAACATGCTCGTATTTGTTAATTTCTTTAAAACAATTCCAGAAGAAATTCATGAATCAGCGGTAATGGATGGGGCAAGCGAATTTAAGATTCTATTTAGAATCATTTTGCCTCTTTCAGGTCCAGTTGTTTCTACAGTTGCTCTTTGGATTGCTGTAAGTCATTGGAATTCATTCTTTGACACTATGATTTATACATCAAGCGAGAATCTATGGACACTTCAATATTATTTAATGAAAGTTATTAATGAATCATCTATGCCTGCAGCTGGCGTATCTTTGCCTTATGAATTACTTCAAAAAGTAGCTCCAGAAACAGTCTCTTTAGCAGCAATTATTATTTCAGTTATTCCAATTTTTGTTTTATATCCATTAATTTTAAAAACACTTACAAAAGGTGTTGTTATTGGAAGCCTTAAAGGATAGGAGGGTAATATGAAAAATTTAGTTAAACGAATGTTATTAATGCTTGTATTCTCTACATCTTTAATTTCTTGTGGAAGCGAAACTGGTGGAAATGGTAGTGCAGATCTTCCTGATTTTCCTGCTACTCCAGGGGATAAAGATTCTTGGGAATATTTAAAAGATGAAACAGGTAAAGTTGAAGAATGGGACTTAGAATGGTACGTTAACGATTCAACTTTTGCTTGGAATAGTTATGGAAGCGATAGAGTTAGCCAAGTTTTAAAAGAAAAAACTGGTGCAAATATTAAATTTACAGTACCAGTAACTGATGATGGGCAAAAGCTCTCAACTCTTATTTCTGGAAATAAACTTCCTGACATAATTTCAGTTCAATGTTGGTATTCACAATGTTCACAACTTGCTAGCCAAGGTTATTTATATGCTCTTGATGATTTAATTGAGAAATGGGCTCCATCATTTAAAGCAAAAGAACAAGAAGATATTTGGTCTTATTTTACTGAAGGTGATGGGAAGTGTTATGGAGTTCCAAATTTTGCATATTCAACAAAATATGTTAACGATACAGATAAAATGGAACCTAATGGCTGCTTGATGGTTAGAGAAGATTGGTACAATGAAGCACTTGCTGAAGGCTATGATATGACAAGTGCTACATCTTTCATTAATGGATGTAAATTCATCCAAAGTAAGCATACAGATTGTATTCCTTTTCAACTTGATGCATTTACCAATGAAGGAAACGAATCAATTGATTGGTTAAGTCAATATTTCTGTGCACCATTTGAAGATAAAGATGGAAATTATTTAGACACAAGAACAACTGAAAGATATCAAGAAATGTTAGAGTTTTTAAATAATTGTCATAAACAAGGAATTATTAAATCAGCAAACTATTCAGATAAAGCAAGTGCAATTAGAACAAATATTTCTAGAGGTAAATGTTTTGTTACAGCAGTAACTCCTCAAGATTATCAAACAGCTTATTTGAATGCTTATGGATCAAATATTAATTATGTTCCTTTGATTTTAAGAAATAAGGATAATCAAGCTCCAATTTTACAAGATATTTCTGGTAATGGTTATTTATTAACGATGATTACTAAAAACTGTAAAAATCCACATAAAGCAATTAAATTACTTGAATATTTATATAGTGAAGAAGGACAAAGATTAGTTGCTTTTGGAGTTGAAGGAGAATCATATCAATGGGATAATCCTGAACATACTTCACTTTCTTGGACTGATAGATATGTAAGTGGCGTAAATGGAAATACAGAAGATCAAGCTTGGATCAATACACTTGGTTTATTTAGCATGACTCTTCAAATGAATCTTGCTTATATCAATAAATATAAGCCATTAAATGGAAGAAAAGACACTGATATTTATATTGATAATATGAAGCGACCATTAACTCCATATTCATATAATTTCAAGCCTACTTTCTTAAAACACGATACTTCAAAACCAAATTATTTCCAAACAATTACAAATTACAACAAAATTAAAACAAAATGGGCAGAAGCTCTTGTTGAAATCATAAGAAGTAATAATTGGAAAGAAACTTATGATAACGCTATTAATTATGCAAAACGACAAAAATTAGATGATGTTATTAGTTTTTATAGTGAATCATATAAGAACACTAAAAAATTACTTAATGTTGAATTTGGCTATCCTCAAAATAGACCAGATTATCATGAACCAACTTGGAAAGGTCCTCATGGAGATTTCTCATATTGGAGAAGTAAAACTCACGAATAAGAGGTAAAAGTATGCTAGAAGAAAAAAGAAAAGTCATTTTAGATACTGATATTGGTGATGATATAGACGATTCTTTTGCTTTGCTTTTGCTACTTGAAAGTAAGAAGTTTGATGTGCTTGGAGTAACAACTGTATTTAGAAATTCAAAAAAACGTGCCATGATGGCTAAAGAAATCATTGATTCACTTGGCTATGATGTGAAAGTTTATCCTGGAAGAGATGAACCATTACGTGTAAAGGTTGATAAATTAATTTCTCCTGAAATAAAAGAAAGAGAAAAACTAGATGAAGAAGGAAAATATTTAATTCCTCAATGGGACGAATCGATGCGAAATCACAAAATTGAAGATAAAGATGCGGTCGATTTCATCATTGAAATGGTTCATAAATATCCTGGAGAAGTTACTTTAATTCCTATTGGTCCTATGACTAATATTGCCTCAGCTATAACTAAAGACCCTAGCATTATTCCTTTAATTAAAGAAATTCGTTTTATGGGTGCTGGATTAGATTTATCTTTTGTTGAATGGAATGTGTTTTGTGATCCTGATGCTGCAAAAATTGTTTTAAGCAGTGGAGTTAAAAAGATTGAAGCGATAACTTTTAATGTTACTAGTAAAACTGAAATGTCTAATGAACTTATTGAAAGTCTAAAAAATAGTAACGCTAAACCTATTAAACTAATTTATAAAGCTATGCTTAAATGGTTTGATCACTATAAATTTAGTGTCCCAGTAATGCATGATCCACTTTGCGTTGTCTCTTTGCTTAAAGAAGACGTCGTTGAATGTAAGTTATTAAAGATGGATGTTGACTTATCTCAAGATGGTTACACATTCATCAATGATAAATGCAACAACATAATTAATGTTGCGATTTCTGTGAAAACAGATGACTTTTACAGTATTTTCAAGGAAATATTGAATGTTTGATTTTTTACATTTTCACTATAAGGAGGAAAGAAGATGAAGAAAATTGTTAATTGCAGTTTATGTCTTGCCGCATCAGCGCTACTGACCTCTATTGCACCTTCTGTAAATCGCCTTGCAGAAGATGCTTGGAAAAGCGGTGACTTATATGGAGCTGCAAAAATTACCTGCACTAAAGCAAGAGATGCAGATGTTGGTAACGTTACAGAAATTAATTTAAATGGTAGCGGAAATGGCAGTTTAGCTGGAAATGGTATCTATTTCAGAATCAAAAACTATACTGCAGTTGATACACCACTTACTGTTAAACTTAATTCGACAAATGGCGCTGGTATTGCTCCAAAAACAAATGTTAAGCAAACCTATTTCGATGCAGATGGCAATCCAGTTGATGGAATAGCCGCTCGTAGTTGGGGAAATTATATGATGTTACCAGCCAGTTTTGATGGTTTCATCTATATGAATTATGCAGAACAAATGACAAAGATTTTTGGCGATGAAGATTTTAATCCATCAAGCATCTGGAGAATTTATATCGAATATAGTGGTAGTTATGATTCATATGCAAGTTTTGCAATTGGCGATATTTACACCGACCAAGTTCAATCACTTGATACATCAGCAATAACAGAAGAAAACTTCTCAAATTATTTCATAAATACTGCCAGTGAGTTCCAATCTGTAACTCAAAATCCTAGAGCAGAAGAGTATGTTCCAGAAGGCGACTTAAAAGGCGGTGTTAAATGTGAATTAACCGGTTATGGTGGATTCATGGTTAAATTTGGTGCTGAAATTAATTTAAGCGATGGATTATATGTTCGTATGAAAAATGATTTAGATAGAGAGATCTATCCTATGATCCATGTTGCTAGTGATTGGTTCACATATAGAGTTGTAACTGCTCAAAATCAAATAATTAATCTTTATAATAATGATGGCACTTTTAAGTCAACTGTTACTGTTAATGAGTGGGGATATTTTGCTTTACCTGCTAGTTTTGATGGTTTCATTGGCTTTAAAGATTACACTGGTTTTAAAAATGACTGGGGTGAAGGCTTCGATCCTGCAAAAGTTGTAGCAGTCTATTTTGAAGCTGATTCAGTTAATTTCTCAGTTGGTGATATTTTCTCTCCTACAGTAAAAGCTTTTGATGGTTCAGAAAAATATGAAACCGACTTTGCTAATTTCACTGAAACATGGACACCAGATGTAATTAAGTTGACTCAACTTGAAGGTTATAAAGAACCAGAAGTAGTTTTATTTGATTACACACAAGTTACTTATGGTGGCTCACTTGAAGGTGGTGTCACAATTAAAGCTTCAAAAAATGAAGACTCTTCAGTATTTTCAAGCGCACTAATAAATTTTGCTGAGAAGATTGATTTAAGTGCTGGAGAAGCAGTTGCTATTAACTTTAAAGGTGTTGGCTCATATGCTTTCCAAATGGAATTTATTGATGGAAATGGAGCAAAAGCAATTCTTCCTGCAGCAAGTGATAGTGCCGTAAAACCTATTTGGATGATTAAAGATGGCGTTGCTACAGCTATGAACCATACAACTGGTGATCCAAATACAATTCATACTGTTGAAGGTGAAGGCGTTATAGTTTTAGAAAAAGGATTCTTAGCTTTAAGTAGTGCAGAATTTGATTGGAGTAAGATCGCTCAAATTAAAGTTAACGTTCATACTTTCTATGATAATGGCATTAACATTACACTTGGTGATATTGGAACAGTTAAACAAGATGGGCTTATTCATACAGTTGTTTATAAAGCAAGTGAAGTTACAGCATGGTCAAGCGTTTATGAGGCTGGAGATGAATTTATTAAAGTTTCTAAATTCTTTACACCTAAACCATCTCAATGGATTGGTGATGTTAAATTAATCGATTCACTCAATTATAGAAGTGATGAAGAATTAAAAGAAAACGTTACATATGATATTGGCGACAATGCATGTTCATATAAAAAAGAAAATGATGGCATGTTCGTCCATATTGGACCATATGAAACTGGACATACTTATGGCAATTATATGTGTCTAGGTATGTTTGATAAAGGCGTAACAACCGATAGAAAAGTTGCTTATAAAGAAGTTGAAGGCAAAAAAGAATACGCAAAAGGTATTACTTTCTACGCTGAAAATAGATCAGTTAAAGAAATTGGTCTAACATTACAATTTGATGAAAAGATTCCTGGTAAAGGACATACTGAAAGATGGTGTGTCACTGGATATCCTGCAATGTATTATGCTTGGGATGTTGAAACAAATGCTGAATATATGTTCTATGCAAAATCAGACCAAGTTCAAATCCCTGTTGGATTCAAAGGTTATATTAGAGTTCCATTTACATCATATTCAGTACCTGCATGGAATGCTGGATTAGAAGGCGTTGATGAAGTTCTTGATTTAGATAATTTCAGTGGAAACTTCTTCTTAACAAGTGATAATACAAGATTCGAAGATCTTGAATACTTCATTAAAAACGTTGGTCTATACTTCAATGAAACTGCTAAAGGTAGTGTTTTCAATAGTGAACATACTATCAAAGCAAACATGGGTCTTTAAGGAGGGCTAAACAATGAGAAAAACAAATATTTTATTAGCAGCATGTGGTTTATTACTTTCTAGTTGTTTACTTTGTGCTTGTGGCTCAAATGAACCAGTAAATCCTGATAATCCTGATAATCCTGATAACCCAGATAACCCAGATACACCTGATACAACTGAAGTTCCTATTTATGAACAAGGCGATAAAAAAGCTGTTAATGGTGCAGGATTACTCTTCTTTGAAACGATGGGTTTCAATACAAAAGATGCTTCTATTTTTGAAGAAAACAATGAAAGATATATTGTTTATGCTGGTCAAGAAGAAGCAAAAGGTGCTCAAGTATTTGCCGCACGTAAAGGCACATTAAAAGATGGTGCTTGGGTATATGGTGAAAAGAAAGTAATCTTAAAGGGTGCAACTGGGGATAGTGCATGGGATAAATTCATTTATCAACCATCAGTTGTAAAAGGTACATTCAAATACAATACAAAAGATTACAAGTATTTAATGGCCTACCAAGGAAATAGTGACGGAAGTAACTTCAATAATAATATTGGTTTAGCCGTTTCAAATGATATTCTTGGTTCATGGGAAAGAGTTGGTACAGCTCCACTAATTAAAAACCCTGAAATTTATGAAGCTTCATATGGATTTGGTTCACCAATTCTTTTAAACGTCGATCAAAAAGGTTCACTTTTAATCGCTTATTCATTTGGTGAAACTTTACTTTCAGGTGAAAGAGTTAAATCACTAAACGCTCTTGATTTAAATTCACCAGTTCTTGAAAGTGGTTATGCTGAATTACCAACTGCAGGATTACTCGGTCGTGATGATGGAATTATTACAAATGCTGGATTAGCATTAGGCAAAAATAATGATTTCTATATTGCAAACGATGGAATGACTTCAAGTAACGCACCTGGTAATGCTACATCATTTGAAGTTGCAAAAGCAGGTTCAGGTCTAATTAGTGATGTTTCAACAACATGGGCACAAATTAAAAAAGTAACTGGAAATGATACAATCGATCCAAAAAATACTGAATCCTTAGGTTGGGATGAATTATGTTCTGCAGATTTTGTAACTGATGCTTATGGAAGAGTTGATGATACAAAAGAAAAACTCGAAATAGTTTATACTTCATTTAATGAAGGTGTAGGCGATGCAGCTTATAGTGGACAACTTTGTTCAATCGAGGTCGCAAAATAATGAAAAATAAATACTTAGCTTTAATAAGTTTAGTATTTTTAACTGCTTGTACATCTGGAGGTGGTTCAACATCTCCAGATGAACCAACTGATCCAGACACTCCTTACGTTGATCCAGATACTCCTCAAGAAAAACCTGTATCTTATATTCCTGATGTAGGGGAAGTTAGGTTACTTTTTTCAACCGGAGAAGCTGGAAAAACTCAAATTTATAATTATTGTCCTTCAATATTTATTGAAAATAATGAAGAGCATGTTTATTTTTGTACAAACAAAGATGAAGGAAATGTTACAGATTATGTTGGATATCGAAAAGGCACAATTTCTGACAATAAAATCAATTTCCCTCTTCAAAGTGATTTTGTTTTAAGTCATGGAACTAGTTCGACTAGCTGGGATTATCGTCACGCTTGCGATCCTAGTGTCATTAAAGGTGAATTTAAATTTCATGGGGAAACTTATAATTATTTAATGGCATATTTAGGATGTGTTCCTAGTGATTGTACTTTAAATGAAACAGGTATTGCTGTTAGTAAATCTCCACAAGGTCCATGGATTAAATGTGATTTTAAAGAAGATGGTGTTACCAAAATTAATCCAATAGTTCCTTATAAAGATTTCCAAGTTGGTGAAAATAATTGGGGAACAGGTCAACCTTCATTATTCTCAGTTGATAAAAAAGGAAGAGTAATTTTACTTACGACAGTTGGCGCTCAAAATGGCACATTTACCAATGCAAGAGAATATGATTTTTCTGATATTGATAATTTTAAACTCATTAGAGAGAAGAATAATCTCCCAATAGATGGTATTAAGGGAACAAGAACTGGAGCCTCATTTATTAATAATGCTGACTTTGGTTATGATTATCAAAAAAGAAGAGTTATTTTAGCTAAACCAAGGCAATTCTTTGGAACAGATGGAAAATCTCCAGATTTTATTGCTGATACGATAGATGTTTATTATATCGACGATACTGAAGGTAGTGGAGTTGGTGATATTCTTTTTGCAGGCAATAATACTGTTAAAATCTGGAAATCAATCGGTTCAATAGATTCTAAACTAACTGGATTTTTAAGAAACCATAATTGTGGATTGATTACTGATGCTTATGGTGGAATTGATTCAAGTCTTAATTTAGGAGTCGCATTCACCAGAAGTGATGAAGCTAGCGGAAATAACTGGACTTATCTTTCAACTTATAGAATTTATGCTACTGCATTTAATTTCCCTAAAAATTATTAATCAATCAGTATAAAATCTATATATGGCAAAAAGTTTTGAACAAAAATTAAATAGTCCATTCTATAAATATTCAAAGAGAGTGGTTGATTTAGTAGCTTTAAATATAATTTTTATACTAATGTCAGCCCTTTCTTTGATGGTATTGTTCTTTCCAGGATTAGTAGCTTTACATACAGTCATCTTTAACATGGTGCATGAAAAAGATATTCCTCCTTATAAGACATTCTTTTTAGAAATAAAAGAAGAGTGGAGTTTTTGTTGGAGACTTGAAGTCTTAGGCATGAGTGTTTTACTTATTACTGGGACGCTAATATATTTTGATTTAGTTTACATCAGAGCAACTGAATACAATTTAATAGCATGGTTTTCGTTGGTTTTTGTAATTTCAGTCTTTATTATATTATTTATTGTTTATGAAAATTTGATTGTCTTTAATAATTATTTTAAAGATGACACATTTAAAATGATGATTAAAAAATCTGCATTAATTTCTTTAAAAAGGAAGTGGATGTCAGTATTAAATTTAATTATCTTTATCGTATTTGGAGTAACTCTTTTCATCTTTCCTTATATAATTCCTTTTATCTCTTTTACAGCATATATTTATATCGTAGAAACTTTATCTAGAAAGAGATTTACAGAAATAGCTGTTGAAGAAAACGAGAGAGCTCTAATGGCGGAAAATTTATTTCTTCCAATGGTAATTGAGGAGCAAGATTCAAAATGAAAAATATCTTAGTAGTTGGTTCGCTTAATATGGACTACACAATTTATGTAGATGAATTTCCTCTTGAAGGGGAAACAATTTATGGTGTAAATAGATATATTCAACCAGGAGGTAAAGGAGAAAATCAAGCTGTTGCTTTATCAAAATCTAAACTTGTTAATTCTCATTTACTTGGTGCTATTGGAAGCGATAAAGATGGTAGTGAAATCGCAAATGTTTTAAAGCAAAATAAGGTAATTTCTCATTTAGTTATTAAAGAGAATGCAGAAACTGGAAACGCCACAATTACGGTAAACGGGAAAAGTGAAAATGAGATAATAATTATTGAAGGAGCAAATGGAAAACTTTTGCCAAACGATATTGATATATCTTTAATTGAAAAAGTTGATGCTGTTTTGCTTCAAAACGAGATTCCAGAAGAAACAAATGCTTATGTTATTAAAAAAGCTAAAGAATTAGGTAAAGTGGTTTTTTATAACCCAGCTCCTTATAGAAAAGTTAGCGATGACATTTTAGCTAAAGTAGATTATTTATTACCTAATCGAGTTGAATTTAAAAAATTGACTGGAGAAGATGATTTAGCTATAGGCGCAAGAAAATTATTAGATTTAGGAGTTAAAAATATTCTTGTTACTTTAGGGACTGAAGGATCAATTCTTTTTAATAAGAATGAGAAAATAAAAGTCAATGCTTATAAAGTTAATGCAATTGATACTGTTGCAGCTGGAGACACTTTTATTGGTTATTTTGTTGCTAATTTAATTAATGGGAAAAGTGCAAAAGAAGCCATGGATAGAGCGTCAAAAGCAAGCTCAATTTGCGTTTCAAGAAAAGGAAGTTTAATATCAATTCCTTTAGGAGAAGAACTCGATGATTAGTAAAAAACCTTGCAAAACCCTTATATTTTCCTTGCTTTTTGCTGGTTTCTTATCGCTTTCTAGTTGTGGAGGACCTTCAAATAACAACAATAAGGAAGATGAAACTATGGCAAAAGTTAAAGGTGATGTAATGCATGATTTTTTACCTGAAGTAGGTGAAGTAAAATTACTTTTTAAACATTCAAGTGAAGAAACCGTTGGTGATGATGGAGAAGATTATTTTTATAATTATTGTCCTTCAATTTTTATAGAAAATAATAAAGAACATATTTATTATTGCACTAACAATAATCGGGGAACTGTAATTGATCATATCGGGTATAGAAGTGCAGAAATGGAAAACAATATTTTAATCTATTCAGATGAAGATATTGTTTTATCACCAACTGCAGATACATGGGACCAAACGCATGTCTGCGATCCAACAGTTATAAAAGGTGAATTCAAATATAATAATGAAGATTATCCTTATTTGATGGCTTATCTTGGTTGCGTACCATTAAATTGTAAATTAAATGAAACTGGAATTGCTGTTGCTAAGTCTCCTAATGGTCCATGGATTAAATGTAATGGACTTAAAGTTGATGGAGAAACAAAGATTAATCCAATTGTTCCTTATAGTGACTTTCATTGTACAGAAACTAACTGGGGAACTGGTCAAGCTTGTTTGATGAGTGTAGATAAAAAAGGTAGGGTTTTACTTTTTACAACAGTAAGTGCCCCAGAAGGTGGCTTTACTGATGTTAGAGAATACGATTTTTCTAATATCAACGATTATAAACTCATTAGAGAAACAAAATTATTTAAAGATGGCGGAACACAATATGGTACAAACTGGATTGGAAACGCTGAATATTGTTTTGATTCTAAAAATAAGAAATTTATCATGTCGAAACCAAGAGGTGGATATGGAAAAGATGGAGAATATCCAGATTTTATAGCCGACACAATCGATGTATATTATGTTGATGCATCAAGTTATGAAAATCCTTTTGATATTTTCTTTGATGAAGCAAGAAGCGAGAAGTGGAAATACATCAATTCTATAAATAAAGAATTATCTGGATATCCTAGAAATCATAATAATGGTATGGTGACTGATGAATATCAACATTTATATAGAGAAGGAAAAATCGGAGTTGCATTTACATCAAGTCAATATGGCACGATATCAGCTATGACTTATTTAAAAACTTATAGAATATTTTTAACAACATTTGATTTACCTTATTAAAGCACCTTGATTAAGCTTTTTAAAATTGAAGTTTTGAAGTTTTTTAAACTTATTAGTTTTTAGTTTGATATATTATTTTATTAGATTAATATTTAATTCAATTACTAAATGAATTAATGTAAAATATTTAAGAATTAAAGGAGGGTCGATATGCCTAAATATTGTTCAAATTGTGGTGCAGAATTACATGAAAACGATTCATTCTGTGCAAGTTGTGGTGCAAAGATTGATAATAATCAAATATATATGGGAGATAGTAAGAAAAAAGAGGAAGGCAAGAAAACTCTAAGAACGGTTGCTTTAGTTTTTATGATTATTAATACAGTAATTTTTGGTTTTGCACTTATTCCTTTAGCATGGATGATTCCTATGTGTATTCATGTAAATGAAAAACTTAAAACTGGTGAAGAAATAAGTATTGGCTTTAAAATTTGTACATTACTTTTCTGCAGTACGATTGCAGGAATTCTTTTACTTGTTGATGATTTAAATTAATTTAAAATTTATCAAATTTAAAGAAAAAAGCCTCGTTTTAGAGGCTTTTTGCTTTAAATTGAGAGTTTATTGTATTTTTGTATCGCAATAATTTTGATACGCAATAACAACATTTTTCTTTTTAGAGCGAGATATTTGAAGCTTTTCAGTATTGTTCATTATTGCGTATCCATTTTCAATTGAAGTTATGTATTTCATATTTACGTAATAGCATTTATTAATCAAAACAAAAGAAGGAGAAGCAATTTCATCCATTAACTTTTTAAGTGAAGTATAAGTTGTATATGTTTTGGTGATTGTATGAATTTGACATAGATGAATTGATATTTCAATGAATGTAATATTTTTGATCTCTATATCAAAGACATCTTTAGAGCTCTTAATCGAAATCTTTCGATCTTCACAAAATTGCTTATATTTAAACAATCGTTTTAATGTATCTTCGATTAAGTTATAAGGTAGAGTTATTGGAAGATAATCAAAAGCAGATACTTTATATCCTTCAATTGCATAAGTTTTTGCATCAGCTAAAAAGATAATTGGTGTTTCTAGATTCTTTTCTCTAATCTTATGAGCTAAATCAAATGCTTTTTGATCGTTGTTAACAGGAATAAAAACTATATCATCATTTTTTAGTTCATTTAGATTGGCAGGAAGTTGCTTCTTTAACTCAAAACTAAAATTAAAGGCATTTTCTTCCTGAAATTTATTAATGGAATTTTTTAATGAGTCTAAAAAATTAATGTCGTTAGTTATCAGGTAAATTCGCATGTTTTTATTATATATATTAATTTTTCTTGAAAAATTTAAACGGATTACCGATGGTGATGTGAATTTGACCGTTCGTGAAAAAATAGAGATAATTATGCAAATTTAAATACAAAAGTTGCAATACCGATAATGATTTAAATTTGACATTTTGTGATTGATTTTGATATCTCTCTTTATTTTGTAAATATAATAACGACGTTAAAGCCGCTCTTTATGAGGGCGAACGTTTTAATCGAATAATAAAAATATTAAGGAGGGAATTATGAGATTAACAACACGCAGTGCACTTTTAGGTGTCGCTTTATTAATGGCTTCAGTTACAAGTTGTGGTGGTAATAACGCAGCAAAAGAAATCGATTATGCTGAAGGTTTAACACCATCAAAAGGATTAGCTTTCAAACTTAATTCAGAAATCGAAGGTGGTTTCTCATTTGGAAAATACGTTGAAGGTGAAGAAGATTATTATGTTTGTACAGGTGTTGGTACATGTGAAGATGAATATATTGTCGTTCCATCAACATATGAAGGCAAACCAGTTAAAGCATTAGGTGATCAAGCTTTCACATCAAAATCAGCTCCAAAGATGAAAGGTATTACACTTCCAAATTCAGTTCAAGCAATTGGTTCACTTTGTTTCAGAAACTGGGATGGTTCATATGAATACATTCACGCTAACGGAATTAGAGGTTATGGTGATGGTTCAGTCACAGCTACATTAGAAGATACATTTGTCGCTTCTCAAAAAACAGTTTACATTGCAAGTATGACTTTCTTCCATGGTAAAGAAGGTGCTTCAACAAAAGTTTGGTTACCAAAGACAGTTCAAACAATCGATGCAAGTGTTTTCCTTGATACCTCATATAAGAAAGTTTTATTTGAAGGTTCAGAAGAAGATTGGAAGAAGATTACATTCTCAGCAGGTGAATTCGATGGCGAAGGCGTTGAAATCGAATATAACGTTGCTTATCCAGGAATCCAATCAAAGAAATAGAAAACTAAACTTATCGAGCAATGAGCAGTTTTGTTCATTGCTTTTTTTATAGGAGAGATAATAAATGAAGATAAAGAAAAATCTATTATTAGGTGTTACAGCTTCATTAGCTTTCTTACTTACACTCATGTCAGTTGCTTCCGCTTATTCTTTAGAATGGGAAGGAAAAATCAACGAGACTTTAGGAATTGAAGGATCATCAACTTCAGATGAAGGAGATACAGATACTCAATATTTTAAGAGTGAATTTGGTGATGGAACTATTAGTGAAGCAAATCAAGCCTTATTAGTTGCTGAAAGTAAAAAGCAATGTTATAACGAAGTCGCTGAAGGTGCAACACTTTTACGTAATCGTCATAATGCATTGCCACTTGCTCAAACAGAAAGAAAGATTTCTATATTTGGTAATAATGCTACTAATTTTGTCTATTTACCAAGTGGCGGCGGCGAAGGAAATAGTGTTAGTGCTGATAATAGTGCAAATTTTAAAGCATGTTTTGATGAAGCCGGTTTCCAAGTTAATCCAACGCTTTGGAATGCTTATGTAAATAGTGGAGTTAAACGTGCTTATAGTGGAACAAATGCTAGCGAAGATGATATTGGTGAAGTACCTTTAAGTTTCTATACAGATCAAATCAAGTCTTCTTTTGATGAATATAGTGATGCAGCTATTATTGTCATCACTCGTGAATCAGGTGAAGGTGCTGATATGTTCATGAATTATAGAGATGGAAAGAGCAAATTAGCACTTACAGATAATGAACGTGACATGATTAATATGGTCACAAGTAGTGGAAAATTTAGCAAAACCATCGTATTAATTAATACAACTAATCAACTTGAACTTGATTGGGTAGAAGAATATAATATCGATTCAGTTTTGTGGGTTGGCTCAGTTGGTCAATGGGGTGCTTTAGCTATACCTGATTTATTAACAGGTAAAGTAAATCCTAGCGGAAGAACTGTTGATACATGGGCTGCAAATTCACTTTCTGCTCCAGCATGTGTTAACGCAGGAACAAATACTCCTCAATATTTAAATGTTGATGAAATTGGACAATCTATTAAAGATTCAGTTAATACATATGCTTATATGCAAACACAAGTTGAATCAATTTATGTTGGATATAGATATTATGAAACACGTTATGAAGATGTCATCTTAAATCAAGGTAATGCAAATTCAACTAAAGGTGCAATTCAAGGCTCAACAAATTGGGATTATGCAAAAGAAATGTGTTATCCATTTGGACATGGTTTAAGTTATTCAACATTTTCAGAAACTCTTGAAAGCGTGACTGAAGATAGTGAAACAGATACTTTAAAAGTAACTGTTAAAGTTAAAAATACAGGAACTACAGCAGGAAAGCACTCAGTCTTAGTTTATGCACAAACTCCTTATGGTACATATGAAAAAGAACATAAGGTTGAAAAGAGCGCTATTCAACTTGTTCAATATGGAAAAACTAAACTTTTAGAGCCAAATGAAGAAGAAACTCTTGAACTTAAAGTAGATAAATATTTACTTGCATCTTATGACCAATATGAAGCAAAAACTTATATTAGATCAGCTGGAAATTATTATTTAGCTCTTGGAAATAATATTCATGATGCACTAAATAATATTTTAGCCAAAAAAGGTGCCTCTAATTTAGTTGATGAAGAAGCAAATCCAGTTACAGGAGATACTTCCCTAGTTTATGAATGGGCTGAAACATTTGATAAAGAAAAATATAGTGTCACTGATTATACAGGTGCAAAAGTAACAAATGTATTTGAAGAATGTGATTTAAATCATTTCTTTGATACTCCTGTTGTTACATATTTATCAAGATCTGATTGGGACGCTACTTATCCTGTTAGTCAAACTAGAGTTGCAGCTACAACAGAAATGATTCGTCTTTTAAAAGGTGACTTATATAAAACACCTGCTGATGCTCCTAAATTCACTGATTTAAAGATTGGTGTAAATAAAGGCATCAAAATGATTCAACTTAAAGATAAAGAATATGATGATCCTATGCGGGAAGAATACTTAGCTCAATATTCTCTTGATGATCTTGCTGCAATTACAGCAGAAGCATCAGGTACAAAACCAATTGCTGATTTCGGCGTTCCACATTTAGGATTCGTTGATGGACCAATGGGTGTTTGTTCAAAAATGCAATTTGGTTCAGTTAAATGTACAACTTTCCCATCAGTTCCAATTTTAACAGCTGCTTATAATAAAGATTTGCTTAAAAGACGTGGTGAACTCATGGGTGAAGAAGCAGTGTTTGCTAAAAAACATGTAGTTAATGGCCCTGGATGTAATTTACATAGAACTCCATTCAATGGAAGAACATGTATTTATTATTCAGAAGATGCTAACTTAACATATTTAGCTGTTGAAGCTGAAAATGCTGGTATGTTATCAAAAGGAGTAACAACAGCTGTTAAACACTTTGTTGGAAATGATCAAGAATTCATGAGAACTGGTGTTTCAGTATTCTTTGAAGAACAAGGTATGAGAGAAATTGCTATGAGAGCATTTGAATCATCCTTAAATTCAACTGATAACACTTTAGGAAGTATGATGTCCTTTAATAGACTTGGTTGTGTTTCTGATAATAACGCAAGTTATGCAAAAAAATTAACCAGAAACGAATGGGGCTTCCATGGTTTCTATCAAACTGATGCTGCTCAACATTATTCAAGTTATTTTGTTACTGAACTTGATTCAGGTACAGATATTTTCTCAACTGATACAACAGGTCGTGGTGGAGTAGCTATAGCAAAATATATTAAAGATAATAACGATGGTTATCTTTATAATGAATTAAAAGAAACAGTTCATCATATTCATTATATGATGTGTAAAGGTCATGCAATGAATGGCTTATCATCAACTGCAAAAATCGTTATTTCAACTCCATGGTGGCAAGTTGCTGAACTTTCAGTGATTATTGCTCTTGGTGTATTAACACTTGGTGGCGCTGCTCTTTTAGCTTTAAATGAATTCAAAGCTATTAAAGGTGCAAAAGTAGAAGGATAAGGAGGAAAAATTATGAAATTTAATGAAGTTTTTAAAGCTCACAAATTTGCTTTAATTTTCCAAGGTGTTTCTTTCTTACTTGGCTTAGTTGCCTTTCTATATACAGCAAATGTTTTAAATTTGATGAAGCTTGTTCCTGAACAATATACTCCATCATTTATATTCATTATTGTTACTTTACTCTTGCAAGTTGGCTATGTAGTAATGTTAATTAAAAACATTAAATTTGCTGAATACTTAAAATTTTTAATCGTTATTTTTGGAGCACTTGGCTTATCTTATTTTGTAACAGGATCAATGCTTTCAATTATTGATAAAATCTATAATATCGTCATGTGGGGTGATATTACTCAATTCCCAGCAATTATGGTTTTTGGAGCATTTTTACTTGCTGCAGAAGGATTAAATATTGCTACCTGCTTCTTAAAAAACGAGTAAGATTTGTTTTTTAATCCCTCAAAAACCTGAGTTTCCGGACTCAGGTTTTTTCTTTAAAAAAATGTTAATTATGCCACTAAATAAGCATAAAATGTATTTATTTTTATAAAAATAGAACTTTTATAAACACAAAATCTATTATTTAAACGAGGTAAGTTTATGAAGATCAAAAATATAATTTTTAGTTTACTAGCTATTTTTAGTTTAGTAAGTTGTGCAGATAAAGTAGAACCAATCATAGAAGGATATAGATATCCTGATGATGGACTTCCAAAAGAGATTGATCCAGAAACTATAGTTTTAAAAGAAGGTTGCACACATACAAAACTTCAAATGGCTTATTTAGAGTCAACTTATAAATCGATTGAAAAATACGCTAATGGGCAAAAAGAAAATTCAATTCCTAATCCAATAAAGATTGATTATTCATCTTTGAATTTATCAAGCGTAGATAACTATAAAATTGAATTTTCTACATCAGCAACATTTGAAAATTCATATGTAGATAATTTATATGATTTAAAAACTTATGATTTTTATAACGGATTAACTGATACAAAATATTATTGGCAAATTAAGGATAATGAAGGCAATATTTTAGATTTAAAAGGAGACTTTAAAACATGTGAGCATCTTCCTAGAATGTTAAAAGTTGAAGGTGTCACCAACGTAAGAGATTTAGGCGGATATAAAACTAAAGATAATAAGAAAATAAAACAAGGGCTCCTTTATAGAGGTGGAAGATTAAATGATTCTTATACTTATGAGCCAAAACTTGGAATCAGTGAAAAAGGAATTGAAGTTTTAACTAAACAACTTGGAGTAAAGTCTGAACTCGATTTAAGAAGACTTGAAGAAGATGATAAAAATGCTCAAGAAGCAGGGCATAGAAACGAAATTCAAATACCAGGAATTTCTCTTAAATCAGTGTCTTTAGATTATTCAATTAAAAGTGAATTACAAAAAGAATTATTTGTTGAAATATTTGACTATTTAGCAGATGAAAATAATTATCCATTATATTTCCATTGCAATATCGGAACCGATAGAACAGGGTTGATCGCTTTTTGGCTTTTAAATTTAGTTGGAGTAGAAGAAACAACAATTTATAAAGAATATTGTATGAGTGCATTAGCTAATATTGGTCAACCAAGAACTCATAAGAGTTTACAAAAAGAGTGGCTTGCTCTTTATGAATATGATCATGAAGATTTTACTAAAGCCACTGAACTATATTTAAAAGATTTAGGAATAAAAGAAGAAACTTTAAGTAAAATAAAATCAATTATTCTTGAGTAGAAGAAGTTTCATCTTTTAAAGGAAGCATAATTGTTGCTTGAAATACATTTTGTTTTTGAGAAAGAAGCAATTCTCCATCATATTTTTCAAGTGTCTTTTTGACGTTTCTTATGCCAAAACCATGATTGTATTTATCTTTCTTAGTCGTTTTAGGCAAGTCGTTTTTAAATTCAATTTGATGGTCTAAATAATTTTCAATCAAGATAAAAACAATATTCTTTTCTTTTTTAGAGTGAATTGTGATGTAGCGCTTATCTTGAGGAACTAGTTTTTGTGATTCGATTGCATTATCAAGTAAATTTCCAAAAATAATATAAATATCAATAGAATCCATGAATGATAAGTCACTTAAATTTGAAGAAATGATGAATTTAATTTTGTAATTTTCACAAACAACACTTTTTTCAGATAGAATTGAATCAATAACTGAATTACCAGTATAGATTAATTTTTCAAAATCTACTGTACCTTCTTTTAAGGTTGCAGCAATCTTTTTTCTTTCTTCATTATCGCCATTTTCAATTGCGTTTACGTAATACTTTAAATCGTGCATTCTTCTATCAATAGCATCAAATGATGCTAATAAGAATTCATATTGTTCGTTTTGCTTCACAATAGAAGCTTCATACATTTTTTGAGAAACATAAGTTTTATTTGTATAGATATTAATAAATAGAAGTGTCAAACAAAGTAAAGTATCGTAAATGATTTCAATTAATGCATAACTTCTATCAAAAGAAAGGAATATTACAGCTAATAAACCAGCTACAGCAAATAAAACAACAAAATAAGACTTATAACTAATTTCATCTAAGCTTGAATTTGATAATTTTAAAATCATAGTTATTATGAATATTTGTAAGGCTAAAATAGCATAATCAACAAGTTTACCAATATAATAAATCCAATCAAACGAAAGAGCTTCGTTTAATCCTGTTTCTTCAAATAAAATCATTCTTAAATTGTAGCCAATATGTTGAAGTAAAGCAGAAGTAAGAACGATAATAATCGTTGTTTTTAGATTTGTATTATAGCTAAATAAAATGACTCCAACAACAAGAGAGTATAAAAGAAATACTTGTGGAGAAAATTTAAAAACAGCTAATTCAACTCTTTGTGGAATAAAATATATGATTGCCATTCCTGCAATTAAAGGAAGGAAAAATCTTAATAAAAAATATTTCTTTCTAGATGTTTTTCTTAAAAGAAATACTGAAGGAATTACATAAGTTGCCGTTAAAGAGATTAACGAAATTAACGATTTTACAGGTGTCATTCTCTAAACCCATTCCATGAAGCAACTTGAATGTAGAAGCTCTTTTTAAAAGATCTTCCTAAAGGAAAAGATGTATCATCATCTAAAATGATTGATTTGCCTGACCATGATTTTAAATATGCGATATTAATTAGTGTAGACCCATTAACTTTTGCAAAACCTTGAGAGAGATAATTTGCTTCAAGTTGTTTAAGAGGGATTTGTTTTTTATATTCATTTCCATCATTAGTTTTTAAGTAGCAATAATGGCCAGAAGATTCTATATAAACAACATCTTTAAGAGCAATTGAAATATTATTGCTATCTTGTTTAACAGCTATTTTAATTGAATTATTTCTTGAACGTTTTTCAATTATGAAATCGAGTTTACGTTTGAGTACTTTAGGATCGTATGGCTTTAAAACAAATGCAGAAGCACCAATTTCATATCCATCAATTGCATATTTTTCTAAAGCAGTGATTAAAATAATATCTGTATCAGTGTTTATAGTCCTAAATTTTTTAGCAATGGAAATTCCATTTTCAAAAGGAAGTTTAATGTCTAAAAAAACAATATCGAAATTCATATATGACTTTTCTAAAAATAGTAAGCCATCTTCAAATTTAGAAATATTGATCTTTTGTTTGATATCTTTTTGATATTCAAGTAAAAAATTCTTTAAATCATTTAAGAAATTCTTATCATCTTCGACTATAGCTATGTTAATCATATTTATATATTAATAATATTAATATCAACTCGCAAAAATCTATAAAAAATTTATTCATATTTTGCATGTTTTAAGCAAAAAATTGCATTTATGTAGATCTAAAAAAAGAAAAATATCGATTGTTATCGAATCTCTATTTTTAAGGATATACAAATAATGCATGTATTTAAATAAGTTGCTCAGTTTTAATAAAAAATCAGCAATAAATCTTTTAAAGTTCATAAAATGAAGCCATAAATACTAAAAATGACCATAATTAGCGTTTTTAGACAATAAAAATTTTGGAGGGAATTTATGAAATTAAAATTTTTATTAAGTGCAGGTGTTCTTTTGGCATCAGTTGCAGCTTTAGCTTCATGTGGTGGCACAAAGGATAATCACGTTGCTGGATCAGAAGGTTTAGTTTATACCTTATCAGATGATGAAGATCATTACATTTTCACAAGTATCGGAACATGCACAGATGCGACAGTCACTGTTGGAAACTGGTACAATAATCTTCCTGTTACTGAATTTGGTGAAGCTCCTTTAGGTGATGGAACAACATTAAAGAAATTAATCGTTTCTGAAGGTATCACAAAATTAGCTTTCAGAGCATGCAGAAGTTTCTCAGTTGAAAACGTTGTTCTTCCAAACGGAATCGCAGAATTACCAATGGGTACATTTGTCCGTTGTGATAAATTAACCGAAATCACATTAGGAACAGGTTTAACAAAATTTAATGAAGGTGGTGCTTTAGCATCAACAGCAATTAAAAAGATTAACTTCCGTGGTACAGAAGAAGAATGGAAGAAAATCGAAATCACAAACGAAGGCGATATTGCAATTATTGCAGCAGCTCAAGTCGTTTATAATTTTAAAGGTTAATCTAAAATTGTTTCGGCCCTTAGTTCGTCTAAGGGCCTCTTTATATTTAAAGAGGGCAAATTATGAAAAATAACTTAATGAGAGGACTATTTGCTACCAGCCTTTTTGTTCTTGCGTTTTCACTTGTTGGCAATTTGTCTACTAATGCATATAGACAAGACGTAAATAGATTCTTAGGAACATCAAATTATAAAATCACTATTGATGGTGAAGTTAGTGGTGGCGATATAGATAGTTTATATCCTTATAAATCCGATTATTCTTCAACGAAAGAATTAGTTCAAGCTTTCGCTGATGTTGGAGAAAGAATGGGTGAAGAAGGTACAGTTTTACTTAAAAATGAAAATAATTGTTTACCTTTAGATGCAAATCACAAGAAAGTAACCTTACTTGGTACAATTGCATATAATCCTTATCAAGGTGGACAAATGGGATCTGGTTACCAAAAAAATGTTGGTACAGATGCCGATACAGTTTCTTTTGTTAACGCGTTAAAAGAAAGAGGTTTTGAAGTCAATAAAGATGTTCAAACAGTTTTTAAAGGCGGAAATCAACATGCTGCTCCAGCAGCTTCCTTGCAAGCACAATTTCAAAATAAAGAATTAAGCGTAAGTGAACTTGATAGTCGTAGCGCAAATTGGAAAGATTCATTTGCTAATTACAACACAGCAATTGTTGTTTTTGGCCGTAATGGTGGTGAAAATGCTTCATATTTACCTGGGCTTGATGGGGTAAGCGAAGCTGATAAAGCATTACATCAAAGTGATCCATTAGGATTAAACGATAATGAAAGAGATATTTTAAAAGTTGCTACAGACGCTAAAAAAGCAGGTAAATTTGATAAAGTCATCGTCATTTTAAACACTTCATCAACAATGGAAATTAAAGAAATTAAAGAAAATGAAGATGTTGATGCAATGATGATGGTTGGTGTACCTGGTGGATATGGCTTTAGAGGTGTTGTTGATGTCATGATGGGTGCTGATAATTTATCACCTTCTGGACATTTAACTGACACATTTGTAACAAAGAACTCACTTTCTCCAGCAGCTCAAAACTATTCATTATACAAATTTACAAATTACGATGAAATTAATGCTCAAGGCAGCGAATATGCTGGAAAATTAATTAACTCATATTTAGTCGAGGCTGAAGGCATTTATACAGGCTATTATTACTATGAAACTAGATATGAAGATGCAGTTAGAAATAGAAATAATGCAGATTCAGTAAAAGGGTCAGTTAGTGGAGCTTGGAAATATGAAAACGAAGTTGTTTATCCATTTGGTTATGGGTTAAGTTATACAACATTTGAGCAAAAGCTTGATAGTGTTGAAGTTGATTTAGCTGCTAAAAAAGTTAGAGCTTCAATTACTGTTAAAAATACTGGATCATATTCAGGAAAGAGCGTTGCAGAATTATATGTTCATGCACCTTATATCGATGGTGGATTAGAAAAAGCATCAATTAGACTTATTGATTTTGGAAAAACCAAATTACTTGCTCCAAATGAATCAGAAGTAGTCAATTTAGAAGCTGATTTACAAGATGTAGCTACTTGGGATAGTAGTTGTGATAATGGAGATGGAACAAAAGGAAGCTACGTACTTGATGCAGGTAAATATTATTTTGCATTAGGAAATGGTGCTCATGAAGCTTTAAATAATGTTTTAGTTGCAGATGGAGTTGATTCTAGTTTATTAACTGGCTCATTTACTCCAAATTGTGTCCAATCTTATGTAGTTGACGCAAAAGATACAACATCTTTAAGAGAATCATTTAGTGGAACAAAACTAGAAAATCAACTTGAAGATGCAGATTTAAATTATTATCAACCTGGAACAGTTACTGAACTTTCTAGATCAAATTGGGACCTTACTTTCCCTAAAACTTACGATAATATTGCAGCTGATGCAGAAATGTTAAAAGTTTTAAAAGGCGATATTACTGATATTAGTGTTGATGATGGCTGGCCAGAAGTTAAATGGGATCAAAAGAACGGACTTACACTTTTAGATTTAAAAGATGTACCTTTTGAAGATCCTAGATGGGGTCAACTCATTGAGCAACTTTCATTTGATGAAGCACTTAAATTAGTTGCTTTTGGTGGAGTTGTTACTCAAGCAGTTGATTCGATTGGTTCGCCACAATTGCTTCAAAACGATGGTCCTAATGGCATCAATAATAACGCTTTAGGACATAATGTTGATGCATTTTCAACAATGCATGATATAGATCCATATTATTTTGATAGTTCAGATAAGAATTTCTTATATAAAGGTGGATGTATGGCACTTGGTGTTACAATTGCTCAAACATTTAATAAAGAATTATCTTATGAACAAGGAAAAATTTATGGTAACTACGCTATTTGGGCGCATGTTCCAATTCATTGGAGTTGTGGATTAAATACACATAGATCACCATATAATGCAAGAAATCACGAATATTACTCTGAAGATGGAGTTTTAGGCGGATATCTTGGTGCAAATATGATTAGAGGTGGAAGAGAAAAGGGATTTATTATTTCTCCAAAACACTACGCATTTAATGATACTGAACTTAATAGAAGTGGTGTTGCTCCATTTATGAGTGAACAAAAAGCAAGACAAATCGAATTAAGAAGCTTCCAAATTGCTATTGAAAAAGGTGAAGCTCTTGGAATTATGACTTCAATGTCAAGAATTGGAGCAACTCCAATTAATGCTCATGAAGGAGTCATGTATAACGTTTTAAGAAAAGAATGGGGCTTCCATGGATTAAACAGTACAGATGCTGCATCAAATAAATATTATTTCTCAGCAAAAGAATGTGCTATTAACTGTGTCACCATGACTACACAAAACAAAGTAGATTATTCAAATGGTTGGGAATATTTCCATCCTGAGAACTTATCAAAAGCTAAAAAATTACAAGCAAGACTTCAAGAAGGTATGAAATGTCAATATTATGCAGCTGTTCATTCAAATGCTATCAATGGTTATAGTAAAAATATGAAAGTTGAAAAGATAATGACTTGGTATGATATGGCATTTATTGGAATTGATATTGGAGCTGGTTTAGCAGCTTTAGCAGCAGGATTCTTCTTTGTTAAAGGCGTGCTTGCCAAAAAAGAAGGTTAAGAGGAGGTAAAAGTTATGAAAAAATTATTAGCTAGTCTTAACGTTCAAACTTGTTTGTTATTATCAACTTTTGTTTTCACTTTGGTCGCTCTTGTTTCTTATATTATTAATATAAGCACAGAGTATTTCCAAGCGTATGCACCTTCAGGAGCTTATTTTGCCTTTTTAATCTTAAGTCTTGTTTTTGCAGCAGGATTTATCGTATTAAAAATATTAAAAGAAAATAAGATCTTCAAAATTGCTGAAAATGTTATTCTTGCAGTTTTACCAGGCTTATTAATGGCAGCTGTTATGTTTCTTTTCCTTGATAGAATCTATTATGTTTTAGTTATCTTTACTTATGAAAAGAATGAGACAAATATGGCCGCTCTTATGCCAGCTTTAGTTTCGTTTGCTGCTGCAGCTTTAGCGTCCATTATTGCTTTAGCAAGTTCATTTATGAAGGATAAAGAAATAGGACAAGTTAAAGAATAACGAATTATTGAACAAAAAATTTCACTAAAAACCCTGTTTTTGCAGGGTTTTTTCTTGAAATAATATATTTTTCGTTCATAATGATTATATGGATAAATTTTATAGATTAGCAAAATTAGAAGATATTGATGAAATAATGAAGGCTGTTGAAGACTCTCGAGAAATCTTAAGGCTACAAGGAAATGGCCAATGACAATTTGGTTATCCTAATAAGGAAGATTTTCTTAATGATATTAAAAATGAGAATCTATATGTCGTGTTAGATAAAAACGATGAGACTAAAATCGCAGGAGTTTGTGCTTTAACATACTATGAAGAAGATTATCATCATCTTTATGAAGGAGCTTGGTTAACTGATTTAGATTATATGGTGATGCATAGAGTTGCTCTTAAAAAAGAATACGCTCATCAAGGGTATGGCGATTTGATTTTCAAGTCATTTATCGATGTAGCCAAGTCTAAAGGATATCTTTCCTTGCGTATTGATACGCATGAAGGCAACCAAATAATGAGGCATTTAATTATTAAAAATGGTTTTAAATACTGTGGAAGAGTGATTTTGCCACCAAATAAAGACAGAATGGTATTTGAAAAAGTGATTTAATATATATTAGGTATGAAAAATAAGCCACAAGAATATTTTGATCCTAAACCAACTAAGTATCCATTTCCTGAACAAACTGATCAACATTATTTAAAAGTCAAAAAGGATAATGGTTTAGTTTTTGATGAAAAATATCCTTATATTGATAGATCAAAGCGGTTTCGCTTTCAAGATAAATTCGTTAGATTCCTTTTATATTTTGTAGGATTTTTGATTGCTAAAATTGCTTTAGGATTAAAAGTTAAAGGCAAAAAATATATTAAGGAACATAAAAAAGAACTAAAAAAAGGAGTTGTTTCTGTTTCAAATCATATAAATTTATTCGATTATATGGCTATTTTATATATTGCTAAACCAATAAAACCAAGAACTCTTGTTTGGGCAAAAAACATTAAGGGTGAAAATAGTTGGTTTATCCGTCACGTTGGTGGAATTCCTATCCCAGAAGATAATTTGAAGGGTGGATTATGCTATTATAAAGTTGTAAATGAATTTCTAGCTAAAGAAAATGGATGGCTACATATTTATGCTGAAGGCAGTATGTGGGAATATTATAGACCTATTAGACCATTTAAACGTGGCGCTGCATTTTTTGCAGTTAAAAATAATAAACCAATATTACCAATTGCTTTTACATATAGAAAATGTGGATGGTTAAGGAGATTTTTATTTAAAACAAATGCTAGTGTTACTTTAAATATAGGAGAATTAGTTTATCCAAATTTAGAATTAGACGAAAAAGAAGCAATAAAAGATTTAACTATTAGAGCTCATGATGAGGTATGTAAACTTGCTGGCTTTAAGCCAGGTGAAAATATATATAATCCAATATTTAATAATGATAAAAAGATTAATTATTATTGAGCAATAAATGATTCAATAAAATAAGTGGCGATATCTTCTGGTGTTTCTTTGAAGTCGTTTTCAATCCGATATTTTAAGATAACAATGAAGTTTTCTATAACAATAGCTTCTTTTAAATTTAAAGGAATGTTGTTTTTATAAGGATAATTTGAAAAATAAGATTCAACAAATATTTTTATCTTTTTTCTAAATTCATTTAAAAATAAATCCATTCCATTAGATTTAAAGATACCTTTAAATAATGATTTTTCATCAAGAACATGATAGAAAAAATGTGTAACTAAATGTCTATAATTAAAAATTTTATCTTTTGAGAAGTCGTGTGTTTTTTCTTCTTCAAGAGTATGAGAGAAGATGTGTTCAAATATGTGATTAGATATGTTAAGTAGAAGTTCATCTTTTGTTTTATAGTGAGAATAAAATGTTGATCTGCTGATTTTTGCATTATCAAGAATTTCTTGAATTGTAATTTCTGCATAATCCTTTTCACTAATAAGTTTAGTAAAAGCTTTATGAATTGCTTGCAATGTTTTTTCTTCTCTTTTATCCATAATATACTCCATGTTTGATATTTCTTTAATTATATTAATTTTATCAAACAGTATGTTTTTTATCAAAAGATATCGAACAAATATTACAAAAATATTTGATAATTCATTTGTTTATTGTGCTTTTATTTAATAAAATAAATATAACTTACAAAGGAGAAAATAATATGGGATGTTTTGTAGTTTCTACAGTTGCTGCCCTTGGTGTTGCTGCAGCTAAATACGTTGTTAGACATAACGAAAAGAAAAAAGCGCTTCAAGTAGAAGTTGAACCAAAAGAATATAAATTTGGTAGCGAAACAAAAATGAGTAAGAGATTAGGCTATCTTGAAATGATGCTTTGGGGAGGATCATTCCTTTTAGCAGGTGAACATTTATTACATGGAGAAGTTAGCTTAACATGGCCATTTTTAACAGCAGTTACTGAAGGGCCAGAAGCTGTAAGTGAAATGTTAACTGAGATGGGGACAGTTGGTGTAGCAATGTTTGGTGCAATTGTTGTTGCATGGGCTGTTGCTATGTTTGTTGTTGATTTTATTAAATTTAGAAAACATAAAGAAAACAAAGTTGTCTCAGAGGTTAAATAATGTATTTTATCACTGCAGTTGCTTTAACTCTTGTTGCAACGTTGCTCTGGTTTATTTTTAGAAAGAAAAAAATATTACATTTTAATTATTTAACAATGATTTTTGGTGCCGCTAGTTTAATGTGGCTCATAGATGTGATATTTAGTGCTGCAAAGGGAGAAGAACCATTTGGATTTGAAGCTCTTGATCGGTGGATTTCATTATGGACTTTACTTGCTGGATTTGCTTTATGGGGAATTATTGTGTTAATTCTTTATAGATTAGAAAAGAAAGAAGTTGAGTCAAATTAATAAAAATTTTTATAAATAATTGCTCTTGCATCTGTAAGAGCTTTTATTTTATCCAAAATCATTTATTGAAAAAATATTCAAATTTTGCAAGGTTTTTTGTTTAAATCCATTGTAAATTGTAGTAAAATAAAGTCAATAGAGAATAAAGCAAAATTATTATATGCATCTAAATAAGCCTAACGACTATATTTGAAATTAATATTCTTTTAATGCCCTCTATAAGTCAAAGAGTTTATAATAAGATACGGTAATAAAAGAAAAGGTGAGCAATCAATTAATTGATTGGAGAAATTATTAGTTATTAAAATTCTTAGCCTATTTCTTTATAAATAAAAGGAGAGGAAAATGAAAAAATCAAAAATTTTAGTTGCCATTGGTGGCGCTAGCATGATTCTTGCAGGATCATTAGTTGCATGTGGAAGTAACAGTGCTGAAATCGCTGTTGTTACTGATGTTGGATTATTAATGGATGGTGGATTCAACCAAGGTACATACGAAGGTGCTGAAGCATATGCAAAAGAAAACAATAAAACATATAAGTACTATCAACCAGCAAATGGTAGTGATGCCACAGATGCTGATAGAGAAGCTGCTATGAGATTAGCTGTCAAGAATGGTGCAAAAGTTATTGTTGCTCCTGGTTTCTTACAACAAGCAGCTATGGAAAAAGTTGCAAAAGAAAGCCCAGATGTTAAATTTGTTTTCGTCGATGGTTGGAATTTTGGATTAAGCAACGTTACAGCTATTTCATATAAAGAACAAGAATCAGGCTTTATGGCTGGTTATGCTGTTGTTAAAGAAGGCTATACAAAATTAGGTGGTACATTCGGTGGTGCAGGAAGTAACCCAGCATGTAACAGATTCGCTTATGGTTTTGTTCAAGGTGCTAATGCAGCAGCTTCAACTATGAGCAAAAATGTCGATGTTAAAATTAGCTTCCAATATGGCGCAACATTTGGTGCTTCAAACGAATTAAAGACACAAATGTCAGGCTGGTACAGTGCAGGTACAGAAGTTGTCTTCGCTTGTGGTGGTTCAATGGTTAATAGTGTCATTTCAGCCGCTGAAGGAACAACAAATGGTAAAGTTGTTGGTGTCGACGTCGACCAATCAAATCTCTCACAAAGAGTTATTACATCAGCAGTTAAAGGCTTAGCAGCATCAGTTAAACAAGTTTTAGGTCAATTCTATGCAAATGAATGGGATAGCAAACTTGCTGATAAAACACAAAATTTAGGCGCTAAAGAAAACGCAACTGGTTTACCAACAGCTGAAAAGAGCTGGAGATTCTCTACTTTCACAAAAGAAGAATACACCACATTATTTAATTCAATCGCAGCTGGTACAACTCCAATCCTTAGTGATCTTCCAGCAGATTGTAACTCATCAGCTGTTTGGGCAGGATTTGATCTTGCTTTAACAAATACAACAATTAGTTTTGAATAAAAACTAACTTTAAAATTTATATGTCCCCCTATTTTGGGGGACATATTTTAGAGGAAATAGTGTGAGCGAAAATTACATCATCGAAATGCGCAATATTCGTAAGGAATTTCCTGGAATTATTGCTAACGATAATATAACTTTAGGTCTTAAAAAAGGCGAAATTCATGCTTTACTTGGTGAAAACGGAGCAGGAAAATCGACTTTAATGAGCATATTGTTTGGACTATATCAACCTGATCAAGGTTCTATTTTTTATAATGGAAAAGAAGTCAAAATTAGAAATCCAAATGATGCAACAGCTTTGAAAATTGGTATGGTTCATCAACATTTTAAGTTAGTTGAAGTTTTTACCGTTCTTGACAATATCATTTTAGGCGCTGAAGACAGCAAATTTGGTTTTGTAACTAAAAAAGCTGCAAGAAAAAAAGTTGAAGATCTAATGGAGAGATATCACTTACACGTTGACTTAGATAAAAGGATAGATGAAATTTCAGTGGGTATGCAGCAACGTACTGAAATTTTAAAAATGCTCTATCGTGATTGTGAAATTTTAATTTTTGATGAGCCTACTGCAGTTTTAACTCCTCAAGAAATTGATGAATTGATAAAAATTATTAAAAACATGGCTAAAGAAGGCAAGTCAATTCTATTTATTTCACATAAATTAAATGAAATTATGAGTGTTTCTGATGTATGCACTGTTTTACGTAAAGGTAAATACATAGGAACAATTAAAACTTCTGAAACAACCACAACTGAACTTGCAAAAATGATGGTTGGACGTAATGTTTCTTTTAAAGTTGATAAAACAAAAGCTAACCCAAAAGAAGTAATTTTTAAAGTTAAAAATCTATGTGTGTTAGATAAAACAACCAAGAAAAATGTCGTCAATAACGTTAGTTTTGAAGTTAGAAAAGGTGAAATCGTCGCAATTGCTGGAATCGATGGAAATGGTCAAAGTGAACTTGTAAAAGCAATCACTGGATTAGATCATTCAACAAGTGGAACCATTGAATTTAATGGTGTTGATATCACTAAAAAATCAATAAAAGAAAGAATTGAATTAGGAATGAGTCATATTCCTGAAGATAGACATAAACATGGTTTAGTTTTAGATTTTAATCTTTCTGAAAATTTTGTTATTCAAAGATATAGAAATAACGAATTTTCGAAATTAAGAAGAATTTTTATTAATTTTGCAGCAAGAGATAAATATGCTGAAAGATTAATTGATGAATATGATGTTAGATCTGCTGAAGGTATAAGCACGGTTACGAGATCTATGAGTGGTGGAAACCAACAAAAAGCTATTGTTGCTCGTGAACTTGATAGACCTCACAATTTCTTACTTGCTGTTCAACCAACTCGTGGATTAGATGTTGGTGCAATTGAATCAATACATAAAAAGATTATTAAAGATAGAGATAATGGCTACGGAGTCCTTCTCGTATCTTTAGAATTAGATGAAGTTTTAAATTTAGCCGATACAATTTATGTCATTTATGATGGTGAATTGGTTGGTAAATTTGAAAACGATAACATTGCTCCTGAAGAATTAGGTCTTTATATGGCTGGTGGCAAACGTATGGATTTAGAAGAAAACAAGGAGGAATAAAAGATGGAAGTTGATGGTAAATATATCGTTGGTTTACGTCATAGCAAATTAAGAGATACATCAATATCAGTCTTTTCATCTGTAATTTCTGCCTTCATTGGTTTAATTGTTGGCTTCTTACTCATGCTATTTGCAATGATTTTTACAAATGGAGCAAATGCATTTGCTGGATTAGGAATTATGTTTGCAGGTCCATTCAATGGAACTTATGTTGCTCTTGAATTTGGAAACATGATTTTCTATTCGGTCCCTATTATTTTTACAGGTTTATCTATAACTCTTGCTTATAAAACTGGTTTATTTAATATCGGTGCTCCTGGTCAATTCTTTATGGGTACACTTGGATGTTTACTTGTTGCTCTAAATATAAACACTGTTGGAAATAGATTTTTAGGAATTCTAGTTTGGATATTAGCAATTATAGTCGGCTTAATATTTGGAATGATTTGGGGATCACTTGCTGGTTTACTCAAGGCATTTTTTGGAATTAATGAAGTTATTGCTTCAATTATGCTCAACTGGATAAGTGCAAATATTGTTACCTGGGTATTTTCTTTAAATAGTTCGATCATTAATTCAGATGCTGGTAAGAGTGGGTATCTTATTAAAACAGCTCAAACTGGGAATTTTTCCCCATCTTTAGGGTTAGATCAACTCTTTAGTGGAGGAACAAGTAAATCTTATCTTGATATAGGTATTATCTTTGCTATTTTGATGTGCGTTATAGTTTGGGTTTTATTGAATAAAACAACAATTGGTTATTCAATGAAAGCTTGTGGATCAAATAGAGAAGCAGCAAAATATGCTGGAATAAACGACAAAAAGAATATCATTTTTGCTATGACATTTGCTGGAGGACTTGCTGCTCTTGGTGGATGTTTCTATTTCTTAAATCCAAATATTGAATTCGCATTTAATTCTGCTTATCAAAATTTACCTGCTTGGGGATTTAATGGAATTCCTGTTGCTTTCTTAGCAAATTGTCACCCACTTGGTGTTTTAGTTTCTGCACTTTTTGTTAGATATTTAAATTCTTCAGGAACATATCTCCCTGTTGCAGGTTACAATCAATATTTCGCTGATATTATCATTGCAGTTATCATTTATCTTTCAGGTTTTACAAGATTCTTTAAAGAAAGAATTGATAGATTCGTTTTACGTAGAGAAGAGAAACGAGCCCAAGCAAGTAAAGAAATTGAAGGCGTTGTTGCTGAAGTTACAAGCAAAAAAGAACCAAATGCATTTGTTAAGTTTTTTATTAATGCAAAAGATTATGTAGTGCATTTATTTAATAAGATATTTAAACGTGAAAAGAAGACTAGTGAAAATGAAGTAGTAGTCGAGAAAAAAGAAGAAACTGAAGGAGGAGATAAATAATGGATATATTTGTTATTTTGATACAATCAACCATTCTTTATGCTATTCCTTTGATGGTTGTTGGATTAGGCGGAGTTTTTAGTGAAAGAAGCGGCATCATCAATCTTGCTCTTGAAGGTGAAATGATTTTTGGTGCATTCATCGGAGCAATATTTACTAAATTAATTGTTCAAGCAAATCCAGCGCTTGCTACATCTCAATGGTTATATATTTTAGGAATGTTAATTAGCGCGGCTAGTGGTTCTTTATTCTCATTACTTTTATCATTTAGTGCTATTAAATTTAAAGCTGATCAAACAATTGGTGGAACAGCATTAAATATGCTTGCTCCAGCTATCGTTTGTACATTTGGTTTATTGATTTTTAGTTCAGAAAAAGTCGTTTCTAATGCTAATTTTGTTATCATTTCTTCATCATATGGTCCAGGAATGCAAGCAGCAATGGAAAACGATTTCTTTGGCCCTATTTTAAAAATACTTTTCGATAAGATGTTCATTTCAACATATATTTGTATCGCTATTTTTGTTGTATTAACGTTATGGCTTTATAACAGTAAAATTGGGACTCATTTAAGAGCATGTGGTGAACATCCTCAAGCAGCAGACTCAGTTGGTATCAATGTTTTTAGAATGAGATATTTAGGCACATCGATTGGTGGAGCTTTAGCTGGTTTAGGTGGATTTGTTTATATTGCAACTTGCGCCGCTACAACGGCAGAAAGTGGTGTTGCTGGATTAGGTTTCTTAGCTTTAGCAATTATGATTTTTGGAAACTGGAACCCATTATTCATTTCACTTGGAGCAATTTTGTTTGGTTTCCTTAAATGTTTAGGTGTTTTATACATGCAAATTCCATTCTTAAAAGCCCTTGGTTTACCATTATATTTCTATAATATTGTTCCTTATGTTGTTGTTTTAATTGTTTTAATCATTACAAGAAAGAAATCTGGTTGTCCTAAAGCTGAAGGTATTCCTTACGATAAAGGAGCTAGATAATTGTGTCAAATTATAGAATAATCGACGTAAATAATTGGATTAGAAAAAGCCAATACGAACGGTTTAATTCTTTTAGCAATCCTACTTATGGGTTTTGCGTGAAAATAGATGTTACTGAAATTGTTAATTATTCTAAGAAAACCAAGACATCTTTCTTTGCAAATTTTTTATATGTAATAATGAGAGTCCAAAATGAGATTGATGCTTTTAAGTTAAGATGTTTAGGCGATAAAGTCGTTATGTTTGATCAAATTAATCCTGACTTCACGATTAGAACTGACGATGGTTGCTTCAATAATGGCGGTTTTGAATATACAAGAAATCATCAAGAATTTATTGCTAGATGTAAAAAAGTAATTGAAGAAAAAAGCAAATACGCCAATAAAGATGAATCATATAATGAAGAAAATGTTTTAGATTTAATTTATTGTTCATGCTTAACAACAATTGACATTGTTAGCATGACACATCCTATAAAAAATAATGATAGAGAATCAAATAGTGTCCCTCATATATTTTGGGATAAATATATAAAGGTTGATGACAGATATTTTTTAACGCTTAACATGACTGTAAGTCACGCTTTAGTTGATGGTGAGGAATTATCTAAAGGATTTAATCTAGTAAGAAAATACGCATTAAGTTTTGAAGAAATTATTAATTATTGATTCATTTATAGATAAAAACTTATTGAATTTTTGCAAAATAAAAAGCTGCATTTTCCTAAAAATATTGAGGTTTTGCAGCGTTTTTATTAATTTAAATCGAAAACTATTCTTCTTTTTTAGCGACTACAACAACTTTATCTGGTAATTTGACAAATGTTGTTACGACTTGGAAAACTGCAACTAAGCAAACGATAATTCCAAAGACGATTAATTGAGCTCCAAATTTGATAACTGGATCGTTACCAACGCAAAGAGCACCAAGTACGATTGCGACAATTGCTACTAAGCAGCCAACGATAAATGCTGGTAATGCTTTGCTCATTTCTTTTGCTTGGATTGCAAAGACGAATGTAAAAATAGCATCAAGTAAAATGACTGCGCCAATTGTAAGCATTAAATATGGAACAACTGTAATTAAAATTGTGATTAATGCAGCAGCATATTTTGCAACAACTAAACTAATACCAAGAGCTAATATTGAAGCACCTGGAATAGCGACTGCAGCGAAACCTTTCTTTGCTAAGATTCCAGCAACTAAAGCAAGTAAAAGTGATAATGAAGCGGCAATAATAAGTGTGATACCTAAAACAAGTGAGATACCATCTAAAGCATCTGAAGCACTTGCTATATCATTACTGCCCATGACAGCACCTGCAACAATACATAAAATGCCAACGACTAAGATGATAGCAGCTTGTACCCATTTACCTAAACGTTCTTTAACAAATTGCATAATTAACTCCTTTCCGCACAATATTATAATGCTAGATAGTTTGATTTACTAGAATTTTAATAAATTAAAATTCAAATGTTTTTGAATAAAAATTTTAAATGATAAATTAATTAGTAATACAAGGTCATCAATATTAAAATATGAGTATGAAAGCAAATTTTAGAAATGATTATTCGGTTTTGTGCCACCCACAAATCCTAAAAGCACTTGAAAAGTATTCAAGCGAAGTAAATGAAGTCTATGGATTAGATAGACATTCAAAAAGAGCAAAACGTTATATTAGAGAAATTTTTGGCCTTCCAAAAGCAAAAGTATTTTTTGTTAATGGAGGTACAATGGCTAATTTGTTATTTATTAGCTATGTTTTAAAACCTTATGAAGCAGTAATTGCATGTAAATCAGGCCATATTAATGTCCATGAAAGTGGTGCAATTGAAGGTTCTGGTCATAAAATAATTACAAAAGAAGGATTCAATGGAAAATTATATCCAGAAGACATTAAAGAAGTACTCGATTTCCATGTTGATGAGCATATGGTAAAACCAAAACTCGTTTATATATCAAACTCAACAGAAATTGGGTCAGTATATAGCGCAAAAGAATTAAGAGATCTTTATAAATTCTGTAAAGAGAATGGACTTTATCTATATATTGATGGTGCTAGACTTGGTGCTGCTTTAACGAGTAAGAATAATGATTTAAAAGCTATGGAAATTGGAGAAGTATGTGATGCTTTTTCAATTGGCGGAGCAAAAAATGGATTAATTAGTGGTGAAGCTCTAGTAATCAAGGATAAAGACTTAGCTAGTGATTTTAGATATCACATCAAAAATAAAGGGGCAATGGTTTCAAAAGGTTATTTTTTAGGAATCCAATTTGCTGAATTATTTAAAAACACTTTATATTTTGATCTTGCAAGAAATTCAAATGATATGGCTTATAAGTTATATAAAGGGTTAGAAGAACTTGGTGTTGATATGCTTCCATTTGAAAGTAATCAGATTTTTGTAAGAGTTGAGAATAATAAGGTTGATAAACTCGTTGAGTATTTTGGTGTTGAAGTCCGGGCAAAGGGAGAAGAGAGAACTATTCTTAGATTTGTTACATCTTTTTCAACTACTTTAAAAGATATTGACGCAGTTATAAAAGTTTTTAAGGATTTTAATTAATAAATTAAACTTAAATATTAAATACAACTTTTCTTGAAAATATTTGAGTTCTGCAAGGTTTTTGGTAAAAATTAATTGTTTTAAAAGAGTATTTAACATGATTTATATTATTATTTCATCTATATTAGTGTTCATTATATTAGTAGTGCTTATACTATCCTTTATTATATATAGGAAAGCATTTTATAACGATCGCAAAAATAAACCTAAAGCATTTCAGCCAATTTCAAAACCAGATTATTTGCCTTTTATGGATCAAATGGTGGCGCTTTTAAATGTAGCTAAAAGCCTTGAATATAAATATGTTTATATAAAATCTTTTGATAAAAAGAAATTAGCTGCAAAGCTTTATTTACATGATTCAAGTTGCCCTTTTGTCATTGAAGTCCATGGTTATAAAGGCAGTGGAGTGAGAGATTTTAGTGGTGGTTTGACTGAGTTTTATAATATGGGTTATAACGTTTTACTTATCGACCATAGAGGACATGGTGAATCAGATGGAAGAACGATAACATTCGGAGCAAAAGAATCTAAAGATGTTTATAGTTGGATTGAATATTTAAACAAAAATTTTAATGAACCAGAAATTATACTTTATGGGATTTCAATGGGAGGCAATACTGTTTTGAATGTTTCTAAGATGGATTTAACTAAAAATGTCTTAGCAATAATTGCAGATTGTCCATATTCGACTCCAAAAGATATTGTTTATACCGAAACAAAAAAGCTAGGTTTCAACCTTTCTTTAGCAAAACCATTTATAAATTTGGCAGCATTATTATTTGCTCATTTTAGTTTAAATTCTGCTAACGCAGTAGAAGCAGTTAAAGAAAGTAAAGTTCCAATTTTATTAATTCATGGGAAAGCCGACCTTTTAGTGCCTTATCAAATGAGTGAAAAAATATACGATTCTAATCGAGAAAAAATAGAATTGCTCTTAGTTGAAGGTGCACCTCATGGATTAAGTTATATTCTTGATAGAGACTTAGTCATTTCAACAATTAATGAGTTTATTGCTAAAGCAAAAGGAAGCAAAGATAATAGTTAATATTTATTACTTAAGACATTTATATTAGAATATTTTAGATTTGGAGGTAAAAAATTATGGCAACATTTATAAAGACTGAAATTGAAGGTGTCGTGATTATTGATCCAAAAGTATTTGGCGATAATCGTGGATATTTTATGGAAACATATAATGAAAATGAGTTTAAAGCTAATGGCTTAAATTATGTATTTGTTCAAGATAATCAATCGAAATCTAAAAAAGGTGTTTTAAGAGGTTTACATTTTCAAAAGACTCATCCACAAGCAAAACTTGTTAGAGTTTTAGAAGGTGAAGTTTATGATGTTGCTGTTGATTTGAGAAAGAATTCCCCAACTTATGGTAAATATGTTGGAGTAGTACTAAGTGGAGAAAATAAACGTCAATTTATGATTCCAAGAGGATTTGCTCATGGATTTGTTGTTTTAAGCGAAACAGCAACCTTCACTTATAAGTGTGATGATTTTTATCATCCAGAAGACGAAGGTGGGCTAATGTATAATGATCCTGATATTGGAATTGAGTGGCCTCAAATTGATGGTGAAATTTTGCTTTCTGAAAAGGACAAAAAACATCCTTTGCTCAAAGAATCTAAAATAGAATTTGATTTATAAAAAATATAAAAAACCTGCAAAATAATTGAGTTTTGCAGGTTTTTCATAAGGAAGTATTTATTATTTAACTTTGTTTTTTGTTTCCGACATTTGCTTTTTTCTTTTCCCAAGAATATGAATTACCAGTCTTATTAACATAAGTTGGATCTGGTTTTTCAACTTTCTTAATGTTGATTAAATCAGAGAAATCTCCTGATTTTGCCTCGACTTTTAAATCTCCATTAAGAGGAACTTTAAATATAACTTTGTGATCTTTAACTGATTTTTTACCAACAGACTTGTCATTAACAAAGAGTTCGACTTCATCTAAATTGGTGTAAACTTTAATTTCAGTTGATTTGCCAACTCTATTAACAAATCTTGAACCACAGAGATGGACAAATGGATCTTTTGACCAATATGCTCTATAAATATAGTAAGCATCCTTTTTAATTTTTCTATCAAAAGTAACTAAACCTTTATGGTTCTTTCCTGGGTCTCCACCTTGGTTACGAGCGTCGGCACCAAAATCATACATGTTCCAAACATATGTTGACCATAAGTAGTCACGTTTTGCAATAATTTTTAATAGTTTTTCATGATAGATAGCTTGATATTCTTCAGAGTTATCAAATCTTTTTGGTTTTGCTGAATGTAAATTTGTCATAGCTTCAGCACCATATTCTGATAAACCTAAGCATCTCTTTGGGAAGACTGTGTGATAGAATCCAAGTCTTACATGGTTGAGCCAATAGAATGGGACATACCAACCAAAGTAGAAGTTATAAGCAAATAAATCACAAACTTTATTTAATTTATTGAATGCACCAATTCCAGCAAATCCAGCTGTGACTGTCATTCTTGAAGGATCAAGTTTTTTAACTAAAACATTCAATTGTTCATGGAAACCTAATCTATGTTTTTTAACTGCTTTCTTCATAGTAATTTCGTTTGATAAGCATCTGAAGAAAATAGAAGTTCTGTTATATGTTTGATAGATGAGTTCTTTCATTTGGAATTCAGCATTTTCATTTGCTTCATCAACGTGAGAAGAAATGTAAGGAATTTCACTCCAAACAACTAAACCTTTTCTATCGCAAAGTTCATAGACGTATTCATCATGTTGATAGTGAGCAAGTCTAACGCTTGTAGCGCCTAAATCGATGATAATATCGATGTCTTCTTCCATATTTTCATGTGAAATTGCATTACCAATATGGAGTCTATCTTGGTGTTTTGAAACGCCTCTTAAAGGATAAACTTCTCCATTGAGAATGAAACCTTTCTTAGGATCAACACTAAATGTTCTAAAGCCAATTTCTTCATTGATTTGATCAACGACTTCACCATCAAGTACTAAATTTGCTTCAATTTTATATAAATATGGATTTTTAAGACCATGCCATCTGATGACGTTAGGAATCTTTATTTCTTCATTTCCTAAACCACTAGCAACTAAATCGCCTTCTTTATCAAATACTTTAACTTCGGTTTTTGCTTCTTTATTATTGCAATAAGGAGTGACAACTAAAATACCATCATTATCGATAATTTTTGGATCAAGTTGAATGCCTTTAGCTGCATGATAATCTAAATCAAAATGTGTTTTATTAACAACAATTAAGTTAACATCTCTATAAATTCCACCATAGAAAGTGAAATCTGCTTTTTGAGGATAGATTATTCTTGTATATGCATTAGAAACTTTAACTTCAAGTTCATTTTCTTCTTCTAAGAATTCGGTGATATTAAAGCAGAAAGCTGAATATCCAGAATGGTGAGAACCAACCAAATGACCATTTACAAAAACTTCAGCTTCTTGGTTTACGCCATTAAAACGAATGAAAACTTCTTCATTATCTTTTCTTTCGACTTTAAAATGCTTTTTATAAATGCATTCACCACGCCAGTAGTCACCGCCGCCGTCTTGTCCGTCTAAACCGTTCCAAGTGTGAGGAACATTAACCTTTTCGATTAAATCAGGGCAATCACACTTAAAAAATTGCCAATCGTTATTTATATTTATAATACGTCTCATAATTTCATTATAATTTTGCAATTTTTGTCATGTAATAGCAATTATTCTTTAAATAGTTTGCAAATATAGCTTTTAGATTATCAATCTAATGGTTCTTATCTTTTGATGGTGGTGTGCCGATTAACTTAATATAAGTTCTATAGAAAGTTGTATAGTCATCAAAACCAAATTCCTCAGCAACCTTGGTTGGGTTTTCACCATAAATTATCTGTGTTCTTGAAAGAATTATCTTTTTATTTCTAATATAACTCATGATTGATGAGTGCATTTTACGCTTAAATTCTTTTGCAATGTACGATGTTGAATAGTTTAAATTTTTAGAAATAATATCAAGAGTTAAATGCTCTTTAATGTGGCTTTCAATGAAATTGATTATTGAAGCAATCATTGGATCGTTTGTAACGAATTTTGAATTATCAATTTTGGTCAAATTAATAATAATTTCAATTAATTTTGCTTTATATAAATGGTATAAATCATTTTCATCGAAATATTTTTGTTCTTTGTAAAGCTCTAATTGTTTAAATAATTTTTCAAATTCGATACAGTTTGGATGGAATGAAGTAATTGTTTGCATTTTTTCAATAACTTCAACTGGAAAACCTTCATCAGTAAATTTTAAAACATATCTCTCATAAGGTAGATCACGTCTAACGCTTGCAAAATGATAGTGACCAGGCTTTATAAAAACTATGTCATAATTTGATAAAGAACGTTGCTCATCTTCAACAGTATATTTACATTCACCTTTGATAAAAAATAGCATTTCATAAGTAAAATGCATATGTCTTCCATATTCATCTTGAGGAAAATCAGCAAAGCCTTCTTTATGTGCGAAGTCTAAATCTCGAAATTGAAAATTGAACATACTACAATTATAATACTTATTATGCAATAAATTTGCAAATTAATTGCAATATTAATTGTGAATTTGCAATTTTATAATTTAAGTAACTGGAGAATTTTTGCTATGAAATTAATTTTTAGATGGTATGGCGATAATGACTCAATACCTCTTGATTACATCCGTCAAATTCCAAATATGACTGGTGTTTGTACTGCATGTTACGATTTTAAACCTGGCGAAGTTTGGGAAGAAAAAAGTTTACTCCATCTTAAAGATGAACTAAATGCGCATGGTTTAGAAATGGAAGTAATTGAATCAATACCTGTCAGCGAAAATATTAAATTAAGAAATGACAAATGTGAGAAAGATATTGAAGTTTTTAAACAAAATTTAAGATTATGTGCAAAGGCAGGTGTCAAAGTTGTCTGTTATAATTTTATGCCTGTTTTTGATTGGTTAAGAACTGACATGCATCATAAAAATGAAGACGGAAGTAATTCATTAGCATATTCAGCTGATGATTTTGCAAAGATTGATCCAAAACATTTACATCTTCCTGGTTGGGATGAATCATATACAGAAGACGAACTTCAAAATTTGATGTCGATTTATCAAAAAGTTTCAAAAGAAGAATTGTTTTCAAATTTGATTCACTTCTTAGAAGAAGTAATTCCAGTTTGTGAAGAATGTGATATTAAAATGGCAATTCACCCAGATGATCCACCATGGGATATTTTTGGTTTGCCACGTGTTGTTTCAACTGAAAGAGATTATGATAGATTATTTGAAGCAATTCCTTCTATATATAATGGAATTACATTATGTACAGGAAGTCTAGGCGCTTCAAAACGTAATGATATTTATTCAATGGCTGCAAAATATGCTGCTCAAGGAAGAATACATTTCGCTCATCTTAGAAATGTATTGTATACTGATGATAAGGATTCATTTGTTGAAATGGGTCACGCCAGTTGCGGTGGAAGTTTAGACCTCGCTAGAGTTGCGAAACTTTTAGTTGAAAATGGTTTTAATGGATATGTTAGACCAGACCATGGTAGAAATATCTTTGGCGAAAACGAAAAACCTGGTTATGGACTTTACGATAGAGCACTTGGCGCTGCCTATATTAATGGATTATTTGAAATGGCAGAAAAATTCGGAGGTAAGAAATAACTTATGAAAAGAGAAGATTTACCATTCTTTGTGGATTTAAAAGGAAAAGTAGTTGTTATTACTGGAGCGGGCGGTGTAATTTGTTCTGAACTCGCAAAAGCAATTGGTCTTTGTGGAGCTAAAGTTGCTTACGTTGATTGGAATTTAGAAGCAGCTCAAGCAAAAGCAGCTGAGGCTACAAAACTTGGATGTCGTTGTGAAGCATTTAAATGTAATGTTTTAAGCAAAGAAGATTTAGCTGAATGCCATAAACAAATTTATGAAAAATTAGGTAGAGTTGATATCTTGATTAATGGTGCTGGTGGAAATTCACCAAAAGCAACTACAACCGATGAATATTTGGGTGAAAAAGTTGGAGAAGATGTTATTGATTTCTTCGGATTAAAAGAAGAAGGCGTTCAATGGGTTTTCAATCTTAACTTCCTTGGCACATTCTTAACAACACAAGAATTTGCTAAAGATATGTTAAATAGAAGAGGTTGTTCGATTTTGAATATTTCAAGTATGAACGCATTTACTCCATTAACTAAGATCCCTGCATATAGTGCTGCAAAAGCCGGTATTACTAATTTCACACAATGGTTAGCAGTTTATTTTGCTAAAGCCGAAATTAGAGTTAATGCAATTGCTCCTGGCTTCTTTGCTACAAAACAAAATAGAGAATTATTATTTAATAAAGATGGTTCACCAACAGCTAGAACTGGAAAAATCTTAGCAGCTACACCAATGAATAGATTTGGTGAAGTTAGTGAATTAATTGGTGCAACACTCTTCTTACTCGATGAGAGAGGAGCAGGATTTATAACTGGTGTTACACTTCCAATCGATGGTGGATTCTCATCATATTCAGGAGTCTAATTGATGAAAGAATTTTTAGGAAATGATTTCTTATTAGATAATGAAATAGCAGTGAAATTGTACAAAAACGCTGCAGAAACCGCACCAATTTTTGATTTTCACTGTCATTTATCTCCTGAAGAAATCTATAAAGATAAACATTTTGAAACTATTACCGAGGCTTGGTTAGGTAGAAATCTTGCTGGTGATCATTATAAATGGAGATTAATGAGAGAAGCAGGAATTGATGAAAAATTCATCACTGGTTCGGCTAGTGATTTTGAAAAATTTGAAAAATTTGCTGAAGTCATGCCTCTATTTATAGGTAATCCAATTTATGAATGGGCTCATCTTGAACTCAAGAGATTTTTTGGTGTTAACGAACCTTTAAATAAGGAAAACGCCAAAAAGATTTATGAAATTTGTAATGAAAGATTAAAAACATTATCAGCTAGAGAAATGTTAAGACAAATGAACGTTAAAATTGTCTTTACAACAGATGATTTGGTTGATGATTTGAGATTCCATGAACTAATGGCACAAGATAAAACAATGCCATTTGAAGTATTTCCATGCATTAGACCTGATGGTGTTTTAAAAATTGATGATGGTAATTTTGCTTCTTATATTGATAGATTATCTGGTGTTGTTGGCTATAAAATTGATTCAGTAAAACTATTAGAAAAAGCAATTCATGAACGTTTAGATTATCTTGAAGCACATGGTTGTAGAGCTTCAGATCACGATATTGTTTTTACTGATTTTATAAAAAAAGATGCTGATTCTGTAGACTTAATTCTCAAAAAGAGACTAAATGGCAAGGAAATAAGTTTTGAAGAATTAGTAATTTATAGATCATATTTCTTAGTATTTTTAGGAAGAGAATATGCAAGACGTGGATGGGTAAATCAATATCACATTGGTGTTTTACGTAATGCAAACGCTAGACTCTTTAAGAATTTAGGAAGAGATACTGGTATTGATTGTGGTAATGATAGAGAAGTTGTTAAAGGTTTAGCTTCACTTATGTCTGAACTAGAAACAACTAATGAACTTCCTAGAACTATAATTTATGTTATTAATGAAAAAGATTATGGAGCAGTTGCTACTTTAATCAATTCATTCAATGATGGTTCAATTAAAGGAAAAGTTCAACTTGGTTCTGCTTGGTGGTTCAATGATCACTATGATGGAATGACACGTCAACTTAAAACTTTAGGAAATAATGGATTGTTATCGTGCTTTGTTGGCATGGTTACTGATTCAAGAAGTTTCTTAAGTTATGTTAGACACGAGTATTTTAGAAGAACTTTATGTAATGTTATTTCAGGATATGTCATTTCAGGAAGATATCCTAATGATGAAAAAACTTTAGAAAAAATCGTTAGAGATATTTGCTATGACAATTCTTATGAATATTTCTTTAAGAGAGGTTAATAAAAATGAAATCAGATGTAGTTAAAGAATTATTAGATTGTGGTGTATTTGCTGTTATTAGGGCAAATTCAGTCGAAGAAGCACGCAAATTATCAGTTGCTGCTAGTGATGGCGGAATTAAAGGACTTGAAGTTACTTTAACTGTTCCAGGTGCTTTAGAGGTTATCGAATCACTTGCAAAAGAAAAAACAGATAAATTCATTGTTGGTGCTGGAACAGTTTTAGATGCAGCAACAGCAAGAATGGCTATTTTAAAAGGCGCTAAATTCATTGTTGCTCCAAATTTTGATAAAGAAACATGTGAAATGTGCAATCTTTATGGAGTTCCATATGTCGCAGGTTGCTTTACAATTACAGAAATGGTTAACGCACTTAAGGCTGGCGTTGAAATCATTAAAGTATTCCCAGGTAGTGCAGTTGAACCAAAATTCTTAAAAGCAATTCATGGACCATTACCTCAAGCAAATGTCATGCCAACAGGTGGTGTTAATCTTGATAATGTTAAAGAATGGATTAAATGTGGTGCAGTTGCTGTTGGAACAGGAAGTGATTTAACTGCTCCTGCAAAAACTGGTGATTATGCAGCCGTTACAGCTAAAGCAAAAGAATTTGTTAGATTAGTTAAAGAAGCTAGAGAAGGTAAATAAAATGAAAATTGTTACTTTTGGTGAAATCATGTTAAGACTTTCTACCCCAGGGTATGAAAGATTTGTTCAATCAAAATCATTTGATGTAAATTATGGTGGTGGTGAGGCAAATGTTGCTATATCACTTGCAAATTATGGAATGAACGCCGCTTTTGTTTCAAAAATTCCTGATAATGATATTGGTCAATCAGCAATTAATTCACTTAGAGAATTTGGTGTTGATACATCTATGATTGTTAGAGGTGGAGAACGTTTAGGAATTTATTATCTTGAAACCGGTGATTCAATGAGACCAAGTAAAGTCATTTATGATAGAAAATATTCGTCAATTTCAGAAGCTGAAGAAGACGAATTTGATTGGGAAAAGATTTTTGATGGTGCTGATTGGTTCCATGTTTCTGGAATTACTCCAGCTTTATCACTTAAAACAAGAAAATTAACCGCAACAGCTTTAAAAGAAGCTAAAAAAAGAGGTGTCACAACTTCCTTTGACTTAAATTTCCGTAGTAAACTTTGGACAAAAGCTGAAGCTCAAGCATGTTTAATTCCTTTAATGCAATATGTTGATTATTGTATTGGAAATGAAGAAGACGCCGAGGCTTGCTTAGGATTCAAGAGTGGAAGCGATGTCAATAGTGGCAAGTTAGATAAAAAGGGTTATGAAGTTATGCTTGCTAACCTTTGTAAAGAGTTTGGCTTCAAAGGTGCAATCACATCTTTAAGAGAATCAATCTCTGCTAATGATAACGGTTGGAGTGGAATGATGGTTGCTGAAGGAAAAGCATATTCTTCTAAGCACTACGATATTAGAATCGTTGATAGAGTTGGCGGAGGCGATTCATTTGCAGCTGGCTTAATCTATGGAATTTTAAATTATAAAGATTATCAAAAAGCAATTGAATATGCAGTTGCAGCAAGCGCTCTTAAACATACAATTCCAGGTGATTTCAATCATGTTTCAGTTAAAGAAGTTGAAACATTGATGAACGGATCTGGTAACGGAAGAGTCCAAAGATAGTTACATCATTATATATATTAAGAAGGCAGTTTGAACTGCCTTTTTTGTTTGGAGTTAAGCAAATTTTTATTAAAAACCATGCAAAACTCAAATATTTTCTAAAATTTCTATTGAATTTGCCCATTATTTAGTTTATTATTTAATCAAGGAAATTGATGCTAAGATTATTAGCAAAATGCATGAAATTACATAGGTGAATTATTAATAATCAATTTTTTGATATGAAATTAGGTTTTTATATTTTGAGAAAGATTTTTAAGTAATATAATTAAAAATGATATTTTTAATTTATTGAAGTTTAAGATTCATTATAACTACGTATATAAAAGGAGGAGTCAAACATGGAAATTGCTATACTTGCTTTACTTATTGCTTGCGTTATCGGCTTAGTTATACTTATTATTTTATCTTTTAAGAAAAAGGAAAACGTTTCAGCTCCTCAAGACTATTCAAAAGATATTGAGCTGCTCAAGGCTAAAACTGAAAGTCAAGTTAATGAAATTGGTAAATCTTTAAGGGATGATATCTCCAAATTAAAAGATGAAGTCAATCATCAAATGGATGATATTAATGCGAAGTTTGCTAACTTTAAAGAAGGATCATCAAAATCAATTGCTGATTCATATACAAAACTTTTAGATTCTGTTGATAATAGACTCGGTGAAATTAATAAAAAGTTAGAAGAAAAATTATCTAAAGGATTTGAAAATAATGTTTCAAGCTTGAAAGAAGTTAGTGAAGCGTTAGGTAAAATTACTCAAGCTCAAGCAAACTTAGATAATTTAAATGAAAGTGTTAATGCTTTAAATAATGTATTAAATAATTCTCAACAAAGAGGAAGATTTGGTGAAGTTGTTCTTGAAGGCATACTTCATGATGTTTTTGGCGATGTTCATGGATGTTATGACACACAATACGAATTAAAGAATAAAGATGAAAAAGTACGACCAGATGCAGTAATTTTCCTTCCTGAACCAGATAAATTATTATGTATTGACTCTAAATTTTCATTTGAACCTTATCTTAAAATTTTTGATGAAAACACTCCAAAAAGTGAGCGTGATATAGCCAAAAAAGAACTTAAAGGAGCTTTAGTTAGCCAAGTTAATAAGATTGCTCACGACTATATAATAAAGGATGAAACAAGTAGATATGCTCTTATGTTTATTCCTAATGATGGTTTTTATGCTTTCATTCAAAATGATGATGAACTTTATGAAGCTGTAATCACGCTTGCTAGAAAGAAGAACGTTGTAATCTGCTCACCATCAACGCTTCAACCAATAGTTGCTAACTTACAAGCTTTAAAAATTAACTTCGAAATTTCTAAAAATATCGGAAATATTATTAAAGAGATCAATATACTTGGTGAAGAGTTCGCTAGATTTGCAGATAGATGGACTAAACTTGATAACCAATACGAAACCGCTAATAAAACTAGAAAAGAACTTAATACCACGATTGATAAGATTACAAGAAAATCTAACGATATTGTAAATGAAGCAGCAAAGAAAAAACTTATTGAGGAAGTAGAAGAGTAATTTTAGGAGGGATCTATATGAATGTAATTTATTTCCAATCTGGTGGGCCAACTGCAGTAATTAATTCTTCGCTTTTTGGAGTAATTTCCAAGTTTCAATCGACTCCAGAAATTGATAAGTTGTATTGCTCAAGATTTGGAATTGAAGGTATTTTAAATGATGAGTTAATTGAGATTGAAAGAAATAAAGATTATTCATTTTTAAAAACTCTTCCAGGATCATATACAGGTAGTGCTAGATTAAAATTGAGTAGTGATTTTAATGATGAAAAATATAACAAAATCCTTGCGACAGTTAATAAATATAAAATAGATGTAATCATTGTAAATGGCGGTAATGATTCCATGGATACCGGGATGAAATTATCAAACTTTTTTAAGGCAAAGAATCTTAATGTTAAAGTATTTGGTATTCCAAAAACTATCGATAATGATCTAGCAAATTGTGATTTTACTCCAGGGTTTGGGTCGGCTTTAAATTATATTGTTCAATCAGTGATTGATACAAGACTTGATATGAACTCTTATAAAAAAGGAAGAGTAGTAATAGTTGAAGCTATGGGAAGAAATGCAGGATGGCTTGCAGCTTCATCAATTGTTGCTAAAAAATTTGATCTTGGACCAGATTTAATTTACGTTTCTGAAATCCCATTTAATAAAGAAAAATTTCTTAAAGACGTCAAAAAGATTTATGAAAGTAAAGGCAGTGCCTTAATTGTTACTTCTGAGTATTTAGAAGATGAAAACGGCAAATTCATCGCTGAAGCAGATAAACAAGATGTTTTTGGTCACATTCAACTTGATGGTTCTTTAAGTGAATTTTTAGCTAAAGAAGTTGAGCGTGAACTAGGCTTTAACACAAGATATATCGTCTTAAATACACTTCAAAGATCTTCAACAAAATGCATATCTTCTTTTGATTCTGATGTTGCTAGTAAGTGTGGCGAACTTGCATTATCTAGCGCACTTGAAGGAAAGAAAAACGGAACAATCAGCATTAAACTATCAAAAGATTTTAAAGTAAGTTATGTTTTAGAAGATTTTGAAAAAGCAGCGAATTGGGTTAGAAAAATGCCTCCTTCATTTATTAACGATGATAAAAATTTCATTACTGATGAAGGCTTAAAATATTTTGAATTCTTTTATAATAAATAGGAAATAAATTCAAAAACACTGCAGAAAGGGCATATTTTATGAGATATTGTTTTTATGATCGAAATGGAAGAGCATGTTTCTACGCAATCGATAATGGAGATATATATTCATTTGATGGGAGTCCACTTGGCTATATTTATCAAGATAAAATTTATTCAATTGATGGCTATCTCCTTGGATTTTTAGAAAAAGGTTGGATTGTCGATAAGCGTGGCTATCCAGCTTATTTTGAAGAAAACTCAGGAAATATTGGACTTGTTAAGCCTATTAAACACATAAAATCTATACCTAGCGTTAGACATATTTTCCCTGTTAAAGGTATTAGAAAAGTTCCATCAATTAAACCGGTAACAAAGTTAAGCTGGTCAGATTGTGAAGGCACTGATTTATTTGATTAAGTTAAATTTTATTGATTAATAAAAGTGATTTATGAAAAGTATTAGTTTATAATACTTTTAAAGGAGTTTTTCTTATGGCAAAATTTTTGGTTACAGGTGGGGCTGGTTTTATTGGAGGTAATTTCCTTCATATAATGGTTAATAAATATCCAGAGGATCAATATGTGTGTATTGATGCTCTTACTTATGCAGGAAATATGGAAACACTTGCGCCAATCATGAATAAACCAAACTTTAAATTTGTTCATGAAAATATTTGTAACCGAGAAGCAGTTTATAAATTATTCGAAGAAGAAAAGTTTGATTATGTTATTAATTTTGCTGCTGAGAGTCATGTAGATAGATCAATAGAGAATCCTGAAATATTTTTAAAAACAAACATTTTGGGAACTCAAGTTTTAATGGATGCTTGTAGAAAATATGGTATTAAGAGATACCATCAAGTTTCAACAGATGAAGTATATGGTGATTTACCACTTGATAGACCTGATTTATTCTTCCATGAAGATACTCCAATTCACACATCATCACCATATAGCGCATCAAAAGCAAGTGCAGATTTACTTGTTTTAGCTTATCATAGAACATTTAAATTGCCTGTTACTATTTCTAGATGCTCAAATAATTATGGCCCATATCATTTTCCAGAAAAATTGATCCCATTAATGATTCAAAAAGCTTTACGTGATGAACCTTTACCAGTTTATGGAAAAGGTGAAAACGTTAGAGATTGGCTTTATGTTGGAGATCATTGCACAGCTATTGATTTAATAGTTAGAAATGGAAAAGACGGAGAAGTCTATAACATTGGTGGCCATAACGAAAGAACAAATTTAGAAGTAGTCAAAACAATTTTAAAAGCTCTTAACAAGCCAGAAAGTCTCATCACTTACGTAAAAGATAGACCTGGTCATGATTTAAGATATGCTATGGACCCTACAAAAATTGAGACAGAATTAGGGTGGAAACCTGAACATAATTTTGATACTGGAATTCAAGCAACAATTAAATGGAATTTAGAGAATCAAAAGCGGCTAAAAAATGTTGAATCTGGTGAATATATGAACTGGATAGATAAAAATTATAACAAGAGATAAAGGCAAAACCTAAAAGTAGTAGTTATGGAAAACGAAAAACTAATTCAACTAATTGAAACTATTCAAAAACGTAAAGAGTTTAAACTCCCTGATTATAGTGAACTTCCACGTATTCCTTTATATATGGAACAAGTCACGAATTATATTAAGGATTGTTTAGGCCCGGTTTATTCAAATCAATCAAACCAAATTATTACCCATTATATGGTTAATAATTACGTTAAAGCTAAAATTATTGAGCCTCCAAAGGATAAAAAATACGATATTAATCACATCGGTTATTTAATTTGTATATCACTTCTTAAAAATAGTGCTAACTTAAGAAATATTGCCGCATTAATTGACATGGATAAATATTTCCCTGGAGATGAAGAAGCACTTTATAGCCTTTTTAAAGAAATCCAAGAAAATGAGATGAAGGAAGAATTTGAAATGGTTGAAAAACGTCTTTCTTATATTAGAAGGAAATATGAAAGCACTGTTAATGAAGATGAAAAAGAAAAAGGTTTCTATGCTCGACTTGCAAATTTAATTTTAAGATTATATGTAAAAAGTGAAGTATCAAAAGCAATCGCAGATTCCATTATGGATAGTGTGGTTCAAGAAATGCTTCCAAGTGCAGTCTTAAAAGAGAACAATGCTGTTGAAAAGAAATTCGAAGAACAAAAAATGAAAGAAGAAGCTAAAAAGCTTAAATCAAGATAGGAGTTGTTTATGAAAGTACTTGTTACAGGTGGTTTAGGATTTATTGGATCACACACAGTTGTAAAATTAATTGAGAATAAATTTGATGTAGTTATCATTGATAATTTATTCAATTCAAAGCTCGTTGTTTTAGACAGAATTGAAAAAATAACTGGAATTAGGCCGGTTTTTTATCAATTTGATGTTCAAAACAAAGAGAAATTAAGAGAAGTTTTCATTAAAGAAAAGCCTGAAGCAATTATTCATTTTGCAGGATATAAGGCTGTTGGAGAAAGCGTCGCTAAACCTCTTATGTACTATCAGAATAATTTGGAATCGACCTTTGCTTTACTTGATTGCATGGCTGAATTTAATGTTAAAAATTTAGTTTTTTCATCAAGTGCCACAGTTTATGGTTTACCAGATAAAGTTCCTCTAACTGAAGATTCACCTGTTAAATCAGCAACATCTCCATATGGAGAAACAAAAGTTATGATTGAAAGAATCTTAACTGATATTTGTGCTGTAAATAAGGATTATAACGTTGCTTTACTTAGATACTTTAATCCTATTGGAGCACATAAATCTGGATTGCTTGGAGAAGATCCAAACGGAATTCCAAATAATTTACTCCCATATATAAATAGAGTTGCTACAGGTCAATTGAAAGAGCTTAATGTTTTTGGTGATGATTATGATACTCCAGATGGAACTGGCGTAAGAGATTATATCCATGTTGTTGATCTTGCAGAAGGTCATGTTTTAGCACTTAAAAAATTAGCTACAAATTCTGGTTTAGTAATTTATAACCTTGGAACAGGTAAAGGAACCAGTGTTTTAGAAGTAGTTCATGCTTATGAAAAAGCTACTGGCATCAAAATCCCATATATAATAAAAGAAAGAAGACCAGGTGATGTTCCTGAAAATTATGCTGGTACTGATAAAGCAAGAAAAGAATTAGGATTTAAGTGCAAATTTAATGTTGAAGATGCCTGCTTAGATGGTTATAACTTCCAAAAAGCCGAAAACGAAAGAAACGGAAAATAATGAAAACTTTGTATGTATTAACTGGGCTACCTGGAAGTGGAAAAACAACCTGGGCAGCCGAATTTAAAGCTACTCATAAAGAGCCAACTTTTATCGTTGCAAGTGATGATATAAGAGTAGAACTTGGTGGATATCCTCAGTATTTTAAAGAGGAACAAAAAGTTTGGGAATTATTCTATTCAAGAATGAATGAGCCATTATTTTATGGTGATGTAAATGTAATTATGGATTCTACTTGTTTAGAAGATAAATTTAGAAAATTAATTATTGAAAAATCAGGTAAATTTGATCGCAAGGTTCTCGTTTTTTTTAACATTTCTCCTTCGATATGTAAGGCCCGTAATGAAAATAGAGAGCTTGATAGAAGGGTCAAAGATGCAGTAATGGATACAATGATTGAAAATTTCCATTATCCAAATGATGAAATAATTTCCTTATACGATTCGATTTTGGTCGTATCTTTATAAATATTGCCCTCTAGACTAACGGTTAGGTCACATGTCTCTGAAACATGTTATTATTGGTTCGAATCCAATGAGGGCAGCCAATGCCAATACATTGCCTGATTAATTTCAGGCTTTTTTGTTGATTATTATTGAAATGTATCGCAAATGTGATACAATTTAGTCGAGGAAAAATATATGGCGAAAACTGAAACTGTTCATACAAGAGTTATTGGTGAAATCAAAGAAAAAGCTGACAAGATTTTTAATCGTTTAGGATTAACAACAAGCCAAGCTATTACTCTTTTTTTGACTGCATCAGTAAACAAAAATGGGTTACCTTTTGAATTAACATTGCCGGATGATGAGACTGATTTAACTTTCGCAAAATCAATTGCCACTGTTGACGGTGTACCTCCTTCTCAAGATGCGCAAAGAATTATGAGATTATATTCACGTGGTGAAATTGATTATGAAACTGCAGAATTCGCTATAGCGAGATTATATAAACAATGAAGGATCCATATGTTTATGAAGGCACAAATGTGCTAAAGAATAAATTAAATATAAGAGATGAAGCAACATTAGAAAAAGCCGAGTCTGATTTTGTTGGTCTTGCAGCTAATAGATTAAGACATAGTGATTTCGTTATAAAAAATATTCAAGATGGACTAAAAATTCATAAATTTTTATTTTCTAACTTATATGATTGGGCAGGGCTGCCGCGAACTATTGATATTTTTAAAGGTGAATCATTATTAGGCGGTCGCTCAATTGATTATGTTTATGCAACCTATATTGATAAAGCTTTAAATGATCTAAACAAAGAATTTCAAGAAGTAGACTGGGATGCATTAGATTCAAAAGAAAAAATAGAAAAGATATGCTATTTTGTTACAGAATTTTGGCATATCCATCCTTTTAGAGAAGGAAATACAAGAACTTCAGCAATGCTCTTATATTTTCTAATCAAAAAGGCAAATTTGCATGTTAATATTGATTTTCTATCAAAAAATGGTAAGTATTTCAGAAACGCACTAGCGTTAAATTCCTTATATAGTAACTCCAAGCCAGAATATATTTTAGGAATCGTTACAGATTCAGTAACGCTTAAAAATATATCGAGCAAAAAATATGAAACAATTGAAGGATTTGAGGTTAATAAGTATTCGTACTCAAATCACACAATAGAGAAAATTAAAACAATAGAAAAACCATCTGATTGGCATAAATAGGCCTTTTTGATTGAAAGTTATGTTTCGTATCGCAAACACAAAGACAATCATAAATTACAGTATCGATACAAATCGGTACTGTTTTTTGTTTTTTCACATCAATTCGCATAAACTTTGACACCAATTGAATGAAAAACTTACAGAAATATACAGATTTGTAAACAAAATATTATGTGAGTAAGAGCTAAGTAGCAAAAAATAACGCACACATGTTGTAATGTGTACTTTTCTTTTTAATATCTTTGATATTTTCTTGACAGTTATCGATGTGTCCGATGAAAATATAAGTGTCAAGAGGGATGGGAGACAATAAAAGACCACCCAATACGTCGGGTCAGAGACCTTAAACCTGTCCAATTCGTGGTTGCGCACCTTAAAACGCTTTTTTTGTACCATGAAAAACTATAAAGAATCTTGTTGCTTACTATTGCATAAAGATGCCGAAAAATATATAAAATTGCCCGGTAAAGATTTTATAATTGAATCTAAAGATTTTAAGAATAGGAAAAGATATATTTTGAGATTTTACAAAGGAAACTTCTTACATTTGACTGTTAACTCCGTTGCAGAAACATACATTGCATTAATAGAGGATTTCTCGTTTGAAATCCTTTTTTTATTTATAAATAAATGTAAATTAAGAAAAATTGCAGTTTTATAATATTTATTATTTCTTCATTTTAAATATAAAATGATTTTAACTACTTTTTAAGTTAAAATTTAAGTAATCTTTAAGAATGCGAAATATATTTTAATCATAAAGGATACTTTTAGGAGGTGTATTTATGAGAAGAAAAGGTTTAGGAATCGTTTTAGGATCATTAGCTATTTTAGCTATGTCTTCATGCACCCCAACATATAATCCCGATGATCAAATAGAAGGTAGAATCAAAGTAGAAGGTGTAGGATTAAATAAAAACACTTTAAGTTTAAAAGTCGGAAAAAGCTATTCACTTTATGTTTCGATTTCTCCAAGTGATGCTACAAATCAAAACGTTACATGGTCAAGCAGTAACAAAGCAGTTGCAACAGTAACAAATGGTGTCATTAAAGCTATTAAAGTAGGAACAGCAACAATTACAGTAACAACTAGTGATGGAAATTATAAGGATAGTTGCGTTGTCACAGTTGTTGAAGAAGTTGAAGAAGAAGGCGATGATTATGTACCTCCAACCTCAGCAGATATTTTAAAAATTACTGCTGGAGGAGAATACACATTAGATAAAAATTATAAACAAGTTTATGTTGATGCTCCTGAAGCGGAAGTTATTATAAATTTAAACGGAAAAACAATTGAAAATAGCGAAAATTCCCCAATATATGTTAAAGATTGTGATTCTATTGAAATTTCAGCTTCAAAAGGAATGGTAAATACCATTAAAGACACTAGAGCCTTATATTCAACAGATGATTCAACTCAAGGAAATGGTGCAATTTATGTTGTTAATGGAGATTTAAAACTTAAAGGCACAGGTGTCTTAAATTTAACAGCTGGTTATTATAATGGAATTCATGCAAAAGACGATGTTAAATTACAAAAATTAACTTTAAATTTAACAGCTCCAAATCATGGTATTAGAGGTAATGATAGTATAACAGTCACTTCTGGAACAATTAATATCAGTTGTGGAGGTGATGGGTTAACTACAACAAATAGTGATATTTCTTCAAAAGGAAAACAAAGAGGAATCGTTACTCTTAATGGTGGAGATATAACCATTAATTCTTGGGGAGATGCTATCTCGGCTACTTATGATACTGTTGTTGAAGAACTAGATAGTACAATTCCTTTAACATTTAATGCAAATACTAACAAACTCTCATCATATTCAGGAGATTCAATCGATACAAGTACATCAAAATTCTATTTGAAGATGAATTCATCAACATATTCAAACGGAAATTATACCTATGCTGCTTACATCAATGAAAATTGGTATAAAGCAACTTATAAAGGAACAATTACTTCTCAAAACCCTGGTGGATGGGGAGGAAGAGGTGGAACTTCTACAACATATGCTTATGAAATTGATAAGCCAAGTGGTGCAACAAGTTTCACACTTTATAGATTCCAAGGCAGTAATGTCACTAATTTTTCGACAAGTTCATATAATGCAGTAAGTGATGCAAAAGCATTTAATGATGCATATGACTCAGTTCAAATTTCTGTTAGTAGCGGGCGAATTAATTTTGGAAGCTGGTCAAATTATTCTAGTAACGGAAGAGATACATCAGCAAAAGGAATTAAAGCCGACAATGAAATTTTAGTTAAATCAGGTAAATTAAATTTAAAAACTTATGATGATGCACTCCATGCAAATAACGATAGTTCTCTTGATAATGGGGCTTCTCCAAAAGGAAATGTCACAATTAGTGGAGGAACAGTAAATGTCATTGAAGCTGATGATGATGCACTTCACGCTGATAATGTTTTAAATATTAGCGGAGGAAAAGTCACAGTAACTAAAAGCTATGAAGGAGCAGAAGGCAACGTTATCAATGTTAGTGGCGGAGAAACAATTATTAATGCTACTGATGATGGTCTTAACGCTGGAAAAGGTAATTCAACTCCTTTAATTAGTGTAACTGGAGGATTACTAGATGTTACAGTTCCTTCAAGTGGAGATACCGATGGTATTGATAGTAATGGCAATTTCACTCAAAGTGGCGGAGTTGTAATTGCTAAAGGTCCAGGAAGTGCAAGTAGAAGCACAATGGGCGCTGCGGCTTTAGATACAGATGGAGCAGTTACCCTCAATAATGGTACTTTAATTGTTTTTGGAGGTATTGAAAAAACTCCTACAACTTCATTAACTAAAACAATTTGCTCTTCATCAACTGTTTCAACAGGCACAAAAACTGTTACAGTAGGATCAGAAAGTTATACGACAACACTCACATATTCTACAAATGGATGCGTTGTTTATGCTTCTGGAACGGCAACATTGAAATAAAGAAATTTAGATATTAAATGGGGGTCTCCCCCTGAGCTGAAAGAGTTAAAAAATCGCCTAATTTGGCGGTTTTTTTACTTTTATAAAGAAAAATATTATAATTATTAGTATCAGGAGGCAATACAATGAAGAAGATAAATTTAATAGCTATTATTCCTATGATTTTAATGGGCATTGTTAGTTGCGAAGGAACTTATGATGGAACTGGAGAAGATGTCTTAACTCCTGTTGAAGTAAGCAAACTAAAAGAAAATTTAGCTAATTTACAAAGTGTGACTCTTAATCAGCATCTTAGTGGAGAAACGCTTAGTAAGCAAAGTTTAGGTGAAGGCTTGCCAAGTGTTGATGTATTCCAATCAATGGACATTGTTCAAACCGCAGCAACTTCAAATAATGGAGATACAGCATCTCACTATGAAGGAACTTCTAAAGCTGGATATTCTAATTTATCTAACCTTGCTAAAGAATTAAATATTTCAAGAGACACACTTATCGAGAGACTTAAAAGCAAAGTTAAATATTTTGATTTAGATCATGATCGTGCTGTTCTTGAAGAAGATGGTGGAGGCGATTATTCTTATGAATGGTTTTCATCAAAATACAATCAAAAAATTAGTTATACAGAAGGAGATAGGTATCCAACTTTCAGTCTTGATGAAGCAGGAAGTAATGCCATTAGCGAGATTAAAGATACTGTAAATAGAATTATTGATGAAGGTGTTTTTGATAAAAAGACAAGTACATATACAATTCATACTGATGTTATTGGCGACCTTTTTGAACTTGATGTTGAAACAGTAAGTTTATATATTGAGCACAATTATCCAAAAAGATTAACTGCTGAAACTGATGATTATAAGGTTTCAATTTCTTTAAGTGATTATAATAAAACAACAGTATCAGTTCCTTCTGATTTAGAACCAGCTCCATGTGAACATAATGGATCTAGATTATATAAAGATTATGGCGATACTCATCGAATGTATTGCTCTTCATGTAGACAATTTTTAGCACCACAAGAAAACCATCAATTACTCGATACTCAAAAACATCAATATTGTACAAGATGTGGTGAAATTACTCATTTAGCAGAAGCAGAAAAGGAAAAGTATTCTGTAGAAGTTGATGGAGAAAAAGTATCTTATTTTTCACTCGAAAAGAGTAAAACAAACAACAATTATTATGCTTCAAGTACGAACTTTTATTATCATAACGGATCTAAGAGACTTATCGCCACTTCGGACTTGTTAGTTGAATATTGGCCAGATGTAGAATTACTCCTTGTCAAAAAGGCTTATGATCCAAATGATAATAGTTTGACTAACGTTCATACTCCTGAAGAAATCAAATATGCATGTTATAAAGCTACAAAATATACTTATGAAGCATTTAGTGGTGTAAAAGCAAATGAACATCCTTCATTAATGGATGGCACATTTACAAGAAGTGAATATCCTGAAATAAAGAGAACCTCTAAACTTGCCTCAACTTGCGAAGCATATCATATCGATGTTTCTCATGGACCAGCTGAAACAACAACAGATGAAATTGATCAATGTCACTCTCACTCACATGCAGGATGTGGAATTTGTGGAGAAGAAACATATTCTTACTATGAATCTAATCATACATTTGATGATGGTCTACCAGTTAAAAAGCAAATCGATGAATGCCATTATGAACTCAATAAAAAATGTACAAAATGTAATAAATTATTTGATACAGATAATAATGGCGTAATTACTGGTCATAAAAATGCAACATATAAACTTTTAACTTCTGATCATAGCGGATACATGGCTCTCAAATATGGAATTACTTCGATTAATAGTAGCCATAAATACATTGAAGTTAACTGTCCAACATGTAAAGAAGAAGCTTTATATGAAATCTCAAGTTCGATTTATAGCGATCATCTTAACGGCAAACCTTCACGTATTTATTATGGATACTTTTTAAAAGATGGTAAGGTTTCAAAAATATATAACGGATACATCGAAATTCCTCACAAAACAAATGATGAAGGTATTTGTGAATTCTGTGGGAAAAATTATCTTGTTATTGAAGTAAGTGATGGCGTTAAATTCTTGCTTAATTATTCATTAGATAGTTCAAATAACGTTACATATATTAGTTATTCTGATGTTTCATTTAAATATGCAACTTTTGATTATCAAAATTTAGAAGATGCAAAACAAAAAAGAACATATTACAAAGATAATGAAAGAACACAAATTATTTGTAGTTTAATTGAATCGACATATTATGGTAGATATATTGAACTCTTCAATAGTTCAGGAACTTCAGTTTATAAAGCAGAAATTAATCAACCATTACCAAAAATACGTTAATTTGGCTTTTTAAACTCAAAGTGCGACCCTAAAATGGATAGCAAAAACGCTATCCATTTTCTCATTTTTTATATATTTTTCTATTTTATAGAAAAGGTTGATTTTTTTTCTTAAAAGTCAAGTTTCAAAGTTGTATAATGTTTTTGCTTATTTAATTGAAGGAGATTTTTTTATGGCAGAAATTAAAAAGTCAATGCTTAGTGTTGATGGTAATACAGCCGCTGCTTTAATGAGTTATAACTTTACAGAAGTTGCTGCTATTTTCCCAATTACTCCATCTTCACCAATGGCAAATTATGTAGATATTTACTCCTCACAAGGAAAGAAAAACTTCTTTAACAGCACAGTTAAAGTTTGTGAAATGGAAAGTGAAGGCGGTGCTTCAGGTGCATTACATGGTGCATTAAGTGCAGGTGCTTTCTCAACAACTTATACTGCATCACAAGGTTTATTATTAATGATTCCTAACATCTACAAATGGTGTGGTGAATTATTACCAGCAGTTATGCACGTATCAGCAAGAAGTTTAGCAACAAGATCATTATCAATTTTTGGTGATCACCAAGATGTTTATTCAATTAGACAAAGTGGTATCGCAATGATTTGTTCAGATTCAGTTCAAGAAGTTGCAGATTTAGCTTCAGTTGCTCATTTAGTTGCTATCGATGCTGAATATCCAGTATGTCATTTCTTTGATGGTTTCAGAACTTCACACGAAATTCAAAACGTTGAATTTATTGCTGATGAAGAATGGAAGAAATTTGTTCCATGGGATAAAGTTAAAAAATTCAAAGAAAGAGCACTCAATCCACATGGACACGCAGTCACAAAAGGTGGTGCTGAAAACGATGATATCTACTTCCAAGGTAGAGAAGCTCAAAACGCTCATTTTAATAACGTCTTACCAGTTGCTGAAAAATATTTTAAAGTTGCAAGTGAATTAACTGGTAGAGAATATGCTCCATTTGTCTATCATGGTGCAAAAGATGCTACAAAAGTTATCGTTGCTATGGGTAGTGTCAATGAAACAGCTTTAGAAGTTGTTGACGACTTAGTCGCTAAAGGCGAAAAAGTTGGTATGATTAGAGTCCATTTATTTAGACCATTCTCATCAAAACATTTTGTCGCAGCAATTCCTGAAACATGTAAAGAACTTTGTGTTTTAGATAGATCAAAAGAATTAGGTAGTGTCGGTGAAGCACTTTATGAAGATGTTTGTGCAGCACTTAACCTCGAAGGTAAAAAAGACCTTAAAGTTATCGGTGGAAGATATGGTTTATCTTCAAAAGATACTCAACCAAAACACATTAAATCAGTCTTTGATTTCATGTTAAGTGGAAAAGAACATCACAATTTCTCAGTCGGAATTGAAGATGATGTTACATTCCTTTCAATCCCAGTTGATGATGAATATGAAGTCAAACAAAATTACACATCATGCTTATTCTATGGTTTAGGTAGTGATGGTACAGTCGGTGCAAATAAATCATCAGTTAAAATTATTGGTGATGCTACACATCAATATGCTCAAGCATATTTTGCATATGACTCAAGAAAATCAGGTGGTGTCACAAGAAGCCACTTAAGATTTGGTAAAGAACCAATTCACTCAACATATTATGTTGAACACGCATCATTTATTTCATGTTCACTTGATACATATCTTTTCAAATTTGATATGTTAAAGAACTTAAGTAATGGTGGTACATTCTTACTCAACACAGATATGAGTGATGAACAACTCGAAAAATCTCTTCCAAATAGAGTTAAATATCAATTAGCTTCAAAGAATGCAAAATTCTTTGTCATTGATGCTAACAAGATTGCTCTTGAAATTGGTATGGGTAGACATACAAATACCATCTTACAAAGTGCATTCTTCTTCCTTAATCCACAAATTATGCCTTATGAAGAAGCAAATACATGGATGAAGAAATTAGCATTAAAGACATATGGTAGAAAAGGTCAAGATGTTGTTGAACTTAATTACAAAGCTATCGATAAAGGTACAGAAGGTTTAAGAGAAGTCAAAGTCAATCCAGAATGGAAGAAACTTCCATTTAATAGAGAAAGAAATGTCACAGGTGATGATTACTTCGATTCATATGTTGACTTTGTTAATACACTTGATGGATATGATCTCCCAGTCAGTAAATTCACAGAATATGAATTACTTGATGGTACAATGAGAGAAAACATTACATATACAGAACAAAGAGCTATCGCTGATAGAGTCCCAGTTTGGAATTCAGAATTCTGTATTCAATGTAATAACTGTGCATTTGTCTGTCCACATACAACAATTAGACCATTCTTATTAACAGATGAAGAAGTCGCTAACGGACCAGAAGGCTTAAGTGACCTTGTTGTTCCAGCAAAACCTCCAGTTTCAGCAGGATTAAAATATATCTTACAAGTCTCACCAAAGAACTGTGTTGGTTGTGGCCTTTGTGTTAAAGAATGTCCAGGAAATGTTGCCGCTCAAAAGAAAGATCCAAAAGCATTCGCACTCAAACTTGTTGAAGCAAAATCACAATTTGATAACGAAAAATATGCATCATATCTTTATAAACATGTCGAATATAAAGCTGATAAATGTAATCCAGCAACCGTTAAGGGTGTCTCATTCTTAATGCCATATATGGAAATCTCCGGAGCATGTGCAGGATGTGGTGAAACTCCATATTACAACTTACTCTCAAGATTATTTGGTAAAGATTTACTTATCGCTAACGCAACAGGTTGTTCATCAATCTATTGTGGTTCAACTCCATTAACTCCATTCGTTAACGATAAAGATAAGAACGGTGTTGCTTGGGCAAATTCACTCTTTGAAGATAACGCTCAATATGGTTATGGTATGAGACTTGCTACAGATTACAAGTTAGCAAACGTTGCTCGTATCTTAAATGCTGCTCTTGAAAGTGAAACAGTTGAAGCTGAACTTAAAGAACAAGCAAAAGCATATCTTGAAAACGTTAAAAACAAAGATGTTGCTAGAACACTTATCCCACACTTAGTCGAACTTGTTAAAGCAAGTAAAGACGAAGCTGTCAAAGAAGTCCTCAACTTCGAAAAAGACTTACTCGATAAGAGTGTCTGGATCGTTGGTGGTGATGGCTGGGCATATGATATTGGCTATGGCGGACTTGATCACGTCTTAGCAAGTGAAGATGATGTCAATGTTATGGTTCTTGATACTGAGGTTTACTCCAATACAGGTGGTCAAGCATCAAAATCATCACAAACTGGTCAAATTGCTCAATTCACTGCAAGTGGTAAAAAGACAAGTAAGAAGAATTTAGCTCTCTTAGCTATGAGCTATGGAAATATCTATGTTGCTCAAGTTGCATTAGGTGCAAACCCAATGGCAGCAATTAAAGCATTCAAAGAAGCTGAATCATACCATGGACCATCACTTATTATCTGCTATGCACCATGTGTTAACCAAGGTATTAAAGGCGGCATGGTCAACTCAATTCAAACTGAAAAAGAAGCAGTTGAATGCGGTTACTTCACAACATTTAGATATGATCCACGTTTAGTCGCTCAAGGTAAACCAGGATTACAAATCGATTGTAAAGAACCAGACTTCTCAAAGATTAGAGATTTCATTATGAAGGAAACAAGATATTCACAACTTCCAAAGATTAATCCTACAGAATGTGAAGCTCTCTTCGAAAAGAACGTTGAATGTTCAAAACAAAGATGGGAAAGAATTAAGAAATTTGGCCTTTAATTAGATTAAATTCTTAACTCAAAATTCTATACATTTAAAGCACACTAATTGTGTGCTTTTTATTTGTGATAAATATGTTAAAAAACGGGTTATAATGATAAAATCTTAATAGGTAAAAATATGTTTTGTAAAAATTGTGGAAAAGAATTAACTAGACAAACAACTTATTGCCCATATTGTCATCAATCAACAAGTAGAAAAACAACTTATACATATACTTTAGATGAAGAGATGGAGCAAACAAATAAAGTAAATAAAAATGATAAATTTACTGTTTCTGTTTTTGCTATATTATGCTTAATTTTTGGAGTAGTAGGGCTTGTTTTTGGTGTTATTGGAATGTTTAAAGCTAATCCATTTACGATATTTTCAGGCGTAGCTTCTTTAACAAGTTTTGTATTTTCAATTATCGCTTTTAGACAAACTTTAAAACTATATTACAATGGCATAGTTTTGGCATATATTGGGTTTTTCGTTGCATCAGCGGGAATATTTTTAACAGTTGCATCTGTTGTTTTAAAATTGATTGGTTAAATTATGAAAATAGTATCTTTTAATGTAAATGGACTAAGAGCAATTATGCAAAAAGATTTTGTAAAAGATTTTACAAAACTTAATGCAGATATTTTTTCACTTAACGAAACTAAATTAACTGAAGATCTAGTTTTCGAATTCCCATTTTTACCTGATGGTTATGAAGTTTTTTATACATGTTCAAAACTAAGAAAAGGATATAGTGGAGTAGCAGTATTTAGCAAAATCAAACCTCTTTCTGTTCATTATGGACTTAAGAATAATTTATATGATGATGAAGGAAGAGTTATCACTTTAGAATTTGATAATTTCTATTATGTAGCAAGCTATGTTCCAAATGCAGGAGAAGGATTAAAACGACTTGATTTTAGAATGAAGTACGAAAAAGACTTGCTTGACTATTTTGCTGAACTTGAAAAGAAAAAACCTATTGTTTATGCTGGCGATCTCAATGTTGCTCATGAACCAATAGATATTAAAAACCCAAAAGCTAATGAAAATAATGCAGGCTATACAATCCAAGAAAGAAATGCCTTTACTAATCTATTAAATAATGGATATATTGATACTTTTAGATATCTTTATCCAAATGAAGTTAAGTATTCTTGGTGGAGTTATAGATTTAATTCTAGAGCAAACAATGCAGGGTGGAGAATCGATTATTTTGTTGTTTCATCTAGCTTAAAAGAAAAAATCAAAGACTCTATTATTCATAATGAAATTTTTGGCAGCGATCACTGCCCAATTGAATTAGATATTGATTTGTAATGAAATATATTTTAACAAGTGAACAAATGAAATCTTGCGATAGATATAATATCGCCTCTTTTATTTCTTCTATCGATTTAATGGAACTTGCAGGTAAAAGATGTTTTGAAGCAATAAAACCATATATAAAGAAAGATTCAAAAATCTTAATTGTTGCTGGAAGTGGTGGAAATGGAGGAGACGGATACGTCATTGCTAGATATGCACAAGAAGAAAATTATGATGTAGAAGTTTTTAGTTTTGGAAATCACCATAGTGAAGAAAATTTAATAAATAAATCGAGATTTGCAGGGTTTTTCACTAAAAATCTTGAAAAATACAAAGATAATAACGACTTAATTATAATTGATGCTTTATTAGGAAACGGACAAAATAAGGCCTTAAGTGATGAATATAATTCTTTAATCAAAAAGATGAATAGCTTGAACGGATTTAAAATTTCTATTGATATGAATTCTGGTATTAATTCATCTTCCGGGGAAGCCTTAGGAGAATATTTTGTTTCTGATTTAACGCTCGCAATAGGTGAATTTAAAACAGGCCACTATTTTAATGAAGGCATCAACGCATATAAAAAGTTAATAAAAATTGATATAGATTTAAAGTTTCAAGATGAATGTAGTTACGCTAAAACATTAGATTTAATTGATCTTAAAATGTTTTTTAAAAAGCGTAAAAGTAATACAAATAAAGGAGATTATGGAAGAGTCGCCCTAATAGGTGGAAGTAAACTTACGCCAGGTGCTGTTGAAATTTCTTTAAATGCTTTATTGAGTTTAAGAACTGGAGTTGGCTATTCATTAATTTGCGTTCCAGAATCTTTATATAATTTATATGCCTTAAGGAATCCAGAAAATATATACGCTACGATAAAAGATGATAATGGTCGTATAATTTTTGATAAGGAAGTTTTAGATAAATTACTAAATTACGATGCAATCGCTCTTGGGATGGGCTGTGGAGTTAGTGAAGATATTTATAAGATAATTGCATATTTGTTAAGCAATTTTAAAGGCAATTTATTACTTGATGCTGACGCATTAAATATGGTTTCAAAATATGGAGTAGATATTTTTAAAAAACATCAATGTAATCTTATTATTACGCCACATTTAAAGGAATTTGAAAGATTGTCTAAAGTAAAAATTGCTGATTTAAAGAAAGATTATATTGGTTATGCTAAAGAATTTGCTAAAAAATATAATTTAATAATTAATTTAAAAAATAATATTAGTGTCATTACTGATGGAAATGAAACTTATTTGAATATAAATGGCAATGCAGGTTTAGCTAAAGGTGGGAGTGGAGACTTTTTAAGTGGCCTTACTTTAGGGTTAATCAATAAAAGTGATGATTTAGTTAAACGTGTTGCTTCAGCTGCATATCTTTTAGGAAAATCAGAAGAAGTCACAACAGAAAATATTAATGAATATTCAGTTTTGGCTAGAGACATAAGTGATTCAATCATAAAGGTAATTAATGAAATTTATCAAAAATAAAAGCCAAATTTAATTTTTGGCTTTTATTTAACTCTATTCTCGTGAATGAGCTTTCTTTTATATTGAGTTGGAGTGATTCCAACTTGTTTTTTAAATGTTTGAGTAAAATGTGATTGTGAGCAGAAAGATAATTCTTTATATAAATCTGAAGTATCAACCTTTCCACTAGCGATCAAAGACTTAGAATATTCAATTTTTTCTTTAATTATATATTGTGAAACTGTTAGACCGATTTCTTCCTTAAATAATTTGTTTAAATATTGAACACTACAATTTGATTGTTTTGCCACGTTTTTATTCAAAATCTTTTCTTTAATATGTTTATGAATATAGTCTGCTGCATGGAAAACAATAGGGGTTTGAATTTGTGAAAATTTACTTTCATATACTTTTTTAGCAAGAGTAAAGCAAATTCTTGCGCAATAAACCATTACATCTTTTGCTGTTTGGAAATTAGGTTCATTTAGTAAATATGCTTGATTCAATTTTCTTACTTCAGTTTTTGGTAAACCGCCTAAAGAAGCAAAACAACAAGCTAAACATACTAAACCATATCCGCCATATTTAACTTTTTGAAGTTCAACATTAATTACTCTATTGGCGGAAGCTTCAAAGTCGATTGAAAGAATTATGTTTTTAACGTCTTCATATTGTCCATTTTGAATATAATTTAGTAAATAAGGAGAAGATAAACTACTTAAATTATCAATTTCAGCGGTGTCAATCATTAAGACATCTAAAACATCAATTTTATTTTCAAATGAGGCATTATTCATAACATAAATTTTAGCATAAAAATTTGAATTTTTAGTTTTAGGTGCCTTTAAGGTTCATTTTCTGACATTAAATTGCAAATATTTACAATTTGTATACATTTTTAATATTTGCTCGTTTTGTAATTGCATTTTTTGTAATCCTATTTTGCAGTATATATACCATAATCAATTTACTTTAATAATTATTTTATTATAAAATATTATTAACATATTTTTTGATGTTTAGGAGATAATGATGAAACACGAAGAATTAATAAATAAGCTTACACTCGAAGAAAAAGCTTCATTGACTTCAGGAAAAGATTTCTGGCAAACAATGAACATTCCACATCAAGGTATTTCTTCGATTTTTTTAAGTGATGGTCCTCATGGAATTAGAAAACAAGCAGCTGCGGCAGATCATTTAGGATTAAATGCCAGTATTCCTGCAACATGTTTTCCAACTAGTGCAACACTTGCTAACTCATTTAATGTAGATTTATTGCATAAAGTTGGTCACGCACTTGGCGAAGAAGCTTTAGCTTTAAAAGTTAATGTTTTACTTGGTCCTGGTGTAAATATTAAGAGAAATCCACGTTGTGGACGTAACTTTGAATATTTCTCAGAAGATCCATATTTAGCTGGTAAAATGGCTGGAAGTTATATCAATGGTGTTCAAGAAAATGGTATTGCCTGTTGTATTAAGCACTTTGCTTGTAACAATCAAGAAGAAAGACGTATGACTTCTAACTCAGTTCTTGATGAAAGAGCTTTTAGAGAAATTTATTTAACACAATTTGAAATTGCTATCCAAGATGCACATCCAAAATCAATTATGTCAGCATATAACTTAATTAATGGAGTATATGCTAATGAAAATCCACATCTTTTAACAGAAATTTTAAGAGATGAATTTAAATTTGATGGTGTTGTAATTACCGATTGGGGCGGAGACAATGATAGAGTCGAAGGTTTAAAAGCTGGAAATGAACTCGAAATGCCTGCTAACGCTGGTGAAACAGACTTAGAAATCGTTAAGGCTGTTCAAGATGGTAAACTTGATGAAGCAGTTTTAAACGAATCAGTTGATAGATTATTAACTTTAATTGAAGAAACAAGTAAACCTTATTTAGATGGCGCAGAACACAAGTTTGATGTTGATGCTCACCATTCAATTGCAAAAGAAGCAGCTATCGAATCAATAGTTCTTCTTAAAAATAATGAAAATGTATTGCCATTAAATGCTGAAGAAAAAGTTGCATTTATAGGTGATTTTTGCAAGAACCCAAGATATCAAGGTGCAGGTTCATCTGTAGTCAATCCTACAAAGCTTGATAACACATTAGAAGTTATTAAAGATTACCCAATTAATTTTGTTGGTTATGAACAAGGCTTTAATAGATATGGCAAAAAAGATGATGGTTTAGCTAAAAAAGCATTAGAACTTGCTAACAAAGCTGACAAAATCGTCTATTACATGGGCTTAGATGAAGTTACTGAAGCAGAAGGTTTAGATAGAGAGAATATTTTAATCAATCAAAACCAAATCGACCTTTTAAAGAAACTTAAAGCAACTGGCAAGAAGATTATTGTTGTTATGAGCGAAGGTTCATCTGTTGATATGAGATTTGATGAAGATGCAGATGCAATTTTACTTAATTGTTTAAATGGTCAAGCAGGAGCAGGTGCTACACTTGAAATTTTAACTGGTAAAGCAAATCCATCAGGAAAATTATCTGAAACTTATCCATTATGTTATGAAGATACTCCTACAGCAAATTACTTCCCAGCACACAATTTCAATTCACTTTATAAAGATTCAATTTATGTTGGTTATAGATATTTTGAAAAAGTTGGTAAAGATGTTAAATATCCATTTGGCTATGGCTTAAGCTATACAACATTTGAATACAGTGATTTGAAAGTTAGTGAAAAGGGTGTCCAATTCAAATTAACAAATACTGGTAAAGTTGCTGGTAAAGAAATCGCAGAACTTTATGTTGGTTTAGAAAATTCAAAAGTTTTCAGAGCTAAAAAAGAATTAAAAGGTTTTGTTAAAGTTGAATTACAGCCAGGAGAATCAAAAGTAGTAGAAATTCCATTTGATAAATATTCATTTAGATTCTTTAATGTTAAAGAAAATGCATGGCAATGCGAAAAAGGTGAATACCAAATCTATGTTGGTGCATCAAGCAAAGACATTAGATTAAATGGCTCACTTAAAGTTGATGGTGTTGAATTAGGTGAAATTTATAATAAAGAAAAATTACCAAGTTACTTCAGTGGTGAAATTACAAATGTTAGTGATGAAGAATTTGTTGAACTTTATGGTAGAGAAATTCCAAAAGATAACATTGTTTGGGTTAGAAAGAAGAGAATCGAAGTTCACTACAATACAACTGTTCAAGAATTAAGATATGCTCGTGGCTGGACAGGAAGATTCTTTGCTTGGGCAATTAGAGCCGCAATTAAAGTCATGAAGGCATTTGGTCAAAAAGCAAACGCAAATGTTCTTATCATGGGTGTTGTCAATCAACCTATGAGAGGATTATCAAGAATGACCAATGGTATGATTTCAATGGGTCAACTTAATGGTTTGATGTATATGTTCAATGGACACTTCCATAAAGGTCTCCATAGATTCTTTAAAGCCGGAAGACAAAAACCAAAAGTCAGCAAAGAACATAGATACGATCCACCAAAGGAAAAGGGTAAAAAATAGTAAAAACCCTGCAAAAACTAGATAAAATTCTTAAATTCAACCAGTTTTTTCCTGTATACTTGCAATTATTTATTAATGTATTAAAATTAAAGCACTTAAGGAATTTGTTATGGAACAGAAATTAATTTCATTTTGTGTGCCTTGCTACAACTCAGCAAAGGACATGAGAAAATGTCTTGATTCCCTTTTGACACAAAGAGATTTTGTAGAGATTATCATTATCGATGATGGTTCAAAAGATGAGACTCCAGCAATAGCAGATGAATATGCTGCTAATTTTCCTCGTACAGTAAGAGCTGTTCACCAACCAAATGGTGGACATGGTTCTGGAATTAATCATGCTTTAGAATTAGCGACTGGTAAATTTTTTAAGGTCGTTGATAGTGATGACTGGGTTGATCAAGAAGGTTACTCGTTAGTATTAGATAAGATTAGAGAAGTTGGTGATGAGGTAGATTTATTTGTTTTAAATTATTGTCATTATCATATTGACCATATTGCACATAAGATTTCATTTAAAAATGCTCTCAAACCAAATAAAGTACTCGAATGGAAAGATGTTGGTATTTTGGGTTATTCACAAAACTTTACCTTGCATTCAGTAATGTACAAGACAAGTGTTTTGCATGAATCAAATGTCCATTTACCAGAACATGTTTTCTATGAAGATAACTACTTTGTCTATTCAAGTTTAGAATATGTTAAGAAGCTATATTATATCGATCATCTTTTCTATATGTATTTCATCGGAAGAGAAGGCCAATCAGTCAGCTTTGAATCGAGTAAAAAGAGATTTAGAGATCACGCTTTAATGGCAAAACTTGTTTCTGAATATACTGATGTATATAAATATAAGAAGACAAATTACAAACTTTATCGTGTTTTGATGCATCATTTATCACTTTTGGTTTGCATAGGATGTACTTATACAAGATTAAACGGCACAAAAGAAGGTAAATTAGCATTTAAGAAAATTAAATCTGATTTGAAAGCGTTCAATCCAAGACTATATAGACAAGTAAGATATAGAAGTATTGGTTTCTGGACAATGAATGGTTATCTTTTAATGAGATTCTCGTTCTGGCTCACAAACTTATTCATGCCATTTAATTAATGAGCATCATAAAAGGGATTCAATCGAATCCCTTTTATCTACGTTTTTTGTTATAGTTGTTTACTGATTTACCGACTTTTTTGACTACGTTTTCAAATGTTTTCGCTTGTTTTCTTCTCTTTTTGCGTGATTTAGAAGAAGCGATAATTGCAATAAGTATAATTAACACAACTATAATTACACCTGCAATAATGAGAATTTGAACTATCGAAAGTTCGATTGTTATCTCAAATTCTTCAGATTTATATGTTAAGCCGTCTGCTTCAACTTGAGCATAAATCTTCATTTTTTCAATGCCAAGAAGTGTATATTCTTCAGTTAATTTTTCTCCAGCTTTATTAAACAAAATATAATTATTTGTTTCAGTATCATCTAAATATACTTTAATGCCTTCAGGAGTGAATTTTTCAAATTGAGTATATTTGGCTTTAAATTTTGCTTCATCAAGTTCGACTCTAACATCATGAATATTTCCGCTTTCTCTTGTGACAAGCATTTTCATGCTGCTTGATTTATGAACTTCAGCATCATAGGTTACTTCAAAGTGAACATTATATATTCCATTACTTAAAGTAGAAGTGTCACTGATTTCTGTATTTGTTGCTTCGTTAATAAGCTTAAATTCGACTGGCGTTTCTAAGTAGGTAGCATTAATTTCAGGAATAATGTTTTTGCCAGCTTTAAATTTAATATCGTTTCCATCTTTATATGAAGTAGGAATATTAATTTTTAAATCTTTATCATCAGTTGCAAATCTATTTAAATTTTTAAAATCTGCACCATCAGATTCGCTTGGAGTGAAACATGCAAATGCCCATTCAGGATAATCAATAAATGGATTTCTATTATATCCAACTGAATTGTAGACTAGATTGTTTCTATGAATTTCAAATGAGCTAACTGGATCTGCAGCGTGCCACTCTAAAAGTGCATCAAGTTGACCATATTCAGCAGGATAAGTTGCAGTTTCTCTAACATTTTTAGCTTTTGATGTGTCGCTATTATTAGAAAGAGTTAAAGCTGGATAGATATCAACACCATCATTTTCGTTATATTTGTGATAGCAAGCTGCCATATAAAAGCATATTCTTGCAATATCACCTTTATCCTGTTCTGGTGGTTCATAAACCTTGATTCCATTTTTATCTAAACCAGTGTAGCCAACGCTCTCACCAGTCATTTTTGAAGTGTAAGCAGTGGTAGTTGATGCAGATTTATTTACAACTACGCCATATGGCAAATTATTATGTGCAGCGCTATTTCCTTGATGCTCACCAGCACGTAAGTTTTGAGGATCACATCCGGTCGTTAATTTTTTATAATAATCACCTGAATCATTGAATCCATATGATTTAGCAAAAACGTGTTCTCTATCGATTTGTCTATTGCTAGATGCAAATGTATTTGTGACTTCATTGCCATTATTATCTTTATATTTATAATTACCAGAATTAATCGAGCTTTCAATATATAAAGGAGATTTACAATATAGTTGATTGATCCAGATACCAGATGTTTTATAATTACCAGAAAGTTCAGATTCCTCAAGAGGAGATAAATCCCAATTTCTTTCAGTTAAATAATAGCCATTCCAAGCTTTTGAGTTTTTAGAAGTTCCGCTATCGTAACTACACTTTTTAATGTTTCTTTTTAAGATAGTATCAAGTTTGGATAAAAGTGTTTCACCTTTATCGCCAACACTAATATCTCCATAATAACTTTTAATATTTGCTTCACTTAAGTCAGCATAAATTGTACCAGCTGGATTAACTGCTTTATTTATAGGTTGTTTAAAAGAAGGAGTAAGCCCTACATTAGTTGCAATGAGTGAATTTAAAAGTAAAAAGAGTATTCCAAATTTCATAATTTAATTTTAAAGCAAAAGTGATAAAAAGTATATAGAGAATTTGAAAAACCCTGCAAAATCCTTATTATTTTTCAAATATTGCTCATTAAATTTACTTTTTTAGTGCTTTACAAGTAATTTTATATTAGATAAAATTATCTAGATTTGGGGAGTAGCGAAGTATAGAAGGCCGTCAACACGGATGAATCCCGGTCCTATACGAGTAAAATCAGCGAGACCATATGAATAATCTTTAGGAGGATTTTTTATGGCTGAAGAAATAAGCAATAATGTCGAGTCCAAAAAAAAGATTGCTTTTGAAACTTTGACAAGTAAAGAAGTTGAAGAAGCTTTGCAAACTGATCATCAAAAAGGATTAAGTAGAGAAGAAGCAAAAGCAAGACTTGAAAAATTCGGTCCAAACAAACTTCAAGAAAAGAAGAAAGATTCATGGATTAAGATTTTCTTTTCACAAATGAACGATCCAATGATTTTTGTTCTTTTTGCCGCAATTGCTGTTACAATTGGTGTTTCGATTTATGAAACAATTACTTTTGTTAAAGCTGGCGGAACATTTAATTTCTTAAGCGATGAATGTGGTGATTGGCCAGATATCATTATTATTTTAGCTGTCATTATTATGAATTCGGTTATAGGAACGGTTCAAGAAATCAAGGCGCAAACTTCTCTAGAAGCGCTTAAGAATTTATCATCACCTGAATCAACAGTTATAAGAGATGGAAAACGTTTCAAAGTAAAATCGAGTGAATTGGTTATTGGTGATGTCGTTATTTTAGAAGAAGGCGATACAATTGGTGCCGATTTAAGACTTGTTGAAGCTGTTAATTTAAAAGCAAATGAATCTTCGTTAACTGGTGAATCTGTTCCAGTTGAGAAAAAAGCCGATGTTACTTTCTCATCAGACGTTGCTCTAGGCGACAAAGCAAATATGGCATTTATGTCCACTCCTGTTACTTATGGAAGAGGAACAGGTATTGTCGTTCAAACAGGTATGGATACTGAAATTGGTAAGATTGCATCTGCTTTAGATAATGAAGAAGATAGCGAAACCCCACTTCAAAAAGTACTTGCTAAATTATCAAAGATTTTAGGTATTATTACACTTGCTATTGTTATTGCAGTTTTGATCGTTGATGCTATTTGGATTTTCGTAGATGGGAATGGCGGAGTTATTGAAGAGTGGATAGAAGCAGTACTTTCATCAATTGCACTTGCAGTTGCTGCAATTCCTGAAGGCTTACCAGCAGTTGTTACTATTGTTTTATCAATAGGCGTTCAAAGAATGGTCAAAGCCAATACAATCGTTAGAAAATTGCCATCAGTTGAAACACTTGGTGCAGTTAGCGTTGTTTGTAGTGATAAAACTGGAACTTTAACACAAAACAAGATGACAGTTTTAGAAGCTTACGTTGATGATTCATATTACGTTAGAGATGACTTTAAAGAAGAATCAAATATTGAAGACTTAAAACTCTTAGCAAGAGGCATGTCACTTTGTTCAAATGCAACTGTTGATGAAGGATTATTTGGTGATCCTACAGAAATCGCTCTTGTTGTTATGGCAAATGACTTCAACATGCATAAACACGATCTTGAAGAAAATGAAAAGAGAATCGATGAACTTCCATTTGATTCAGTCAGAAAAATGATGTCAACCTTACATATAAATAAGGAAGGCGAAAAGATTGCTTATACAAAAGGTGGTTTAGATAGCATCTTAAAATATACAACCAAGATTTTAATTAATGGTAGTGAACGAGTCATAACTCAAGAAGATATCGACAAGATTTATAAAGCAAATAAATTCTTCTCTGATAAAGCACTTAGAGTTTTAGCTCTTGCATATCAAAAGAGAGGAGAAATCGGGGAAGAAGACTTAACATTTGTTGGTCTTGTTGCAATGATTGATCCTGCTAGACCTGAAGCAAAACCAGCTGTTGAGAAATTTAAAGAAGCTGGAATCACAACTGTAATGATTACAGGTGACCACAAAGATACAGCATTTGCAATTGCTCACGAACTTGGAATTGCTGAATCAATTGATCAATGTATGATGGGAAGTGATGTTGATAAACTCACTCCAGAAGAACTTCAAGAAGTTTGTAAAACAGTTAGAGTTTTCGCTCGTGTCTCTCCAGAAAATAAAGTTCAAATTGTTAAAGCATTTGAAGCAAATGGAAATATTTGCGCTATGACTGGTGATGGTGTTAATGATGCTCCTTCATTAAAAGCTGCTGATATTGGTATTGCTATGGGTATTACTGGAACCGACGTTGCTAAAGGTGCAGCTGATATGGTTTTGACAGATGATAACTTTGCATCAATTGAAAAAGCAGTTGAAGAAGGTAGAGGCATCTACACAAACATCAAAAAGACCGTTATATTCTTACTTTCTAGTAATATTGCAGAAGTCTTATCAATGTTCTTCATTATCATTTTTGGACTTCCAACACCATTTATTGCTATTCACTTACTTTGGGTAAATTTAGTTACAGATTCACTTCCAGCAATTGCTCTTGGAATGGACCCTAAAGATCCAAATAACATGAAAGAAAAACCAAGAGATCCAAAAGAAGGAATCTTTGCAAAAGGTGGAATGAGACAAACGATATTCTATGGTGCTGTAATTACTGTTGCTGTTTTAATAGGATATTTTGCAACAGCTTGGTTAAATGGCGTTGCTGGACTTGGAAATATTAAAGCTTTCTATACTGATCCAGCAAACATCGAATACTATAGACAAGCTCAAGTTATGGCATTTACAACACTTGCAGTTACTGAACTCTTCCATATGGTAGGAATGAGTAATTTAAATAGATCATTCTTCCACGTATTTAAAAATAACAACTGGATGATGATTGTCGCATTTGTTGCAGGTTTAGCATTACAATTATTTGTTATTTCTGTTCCTGGAGTTCAAGACGTATTCTCAACAACAGCATTGAGTTGGCAAGAATGGTTGATTACAATCGCTTTATCCGTTTCGCCATTATTAATTCATGAAGTTGTTATATTTGTAAAATTCTTAATTAGAAAGTTCTCTAAGAAAGAAAATTAATTATTAAATTCTTATTGGTATTTACTTATAAAGTAAAAAAATGCTGGAATATTCATTTATTTAGCGAAATAATTATTTTATAAGTTAAATTAATAAAGGAGAAAAAACATGGCAAAAGCTTTCCAAAAATTACCAAGATTAGTCCAATTCTTACTTTTATTAATTCCTGGCGTTAACTGGATTACAGAAATTGTCGTCAGAGTTAGTGCAGTAATCGAAAAGGCTGATGGAAGAAACATCTTGGGTTTGATCCTTGCTATCTTTGTCGGTTTCGTCTTTGGTTGGGTTGACTTAATTTGGGTTTTATTATTCAAACACCTCATCCTTTGCAAAGCTTAATCGTATAAAGAGATTAAAAATTAAAGGGCTCAGAAATGAGTCCTTTAATTTGCTTTTTCGAATTCGATTTTTAATCCTCTAAAGAAACGAATAAACTCTATAGCTAATTTATCTAATGTAGTTTTCTTGTTCCAAGCAAGAATAATGTTAAATTGAATATTTGGTTCAAATGGAATTGTCACAAGGTTATCATCCTCTTTTAATAAATATTCAAAGAAGAACGCACCATATTTGTTGTTAGAAACCATTTCTTTAATTGTATATAGTTGGTTAGTTCTAATTTTAATATTTGGTTCAACATTTAGTTTTTGGAATTCAGCAGCAACAACATGAGATTGCAAAGTATCTTCTTTCATTAAAAGAAGTGGCATATTTTCTAGATCTTTAAAAGTAATAGATTTTCTATTAGCTAATTTATGTGATTTATTTACAAGGAATAATAAAGAGATTTTTCCTAAAATTATGTAATCGAGATTGGTGCTAATTTTTTCCATATCTTCGACAACTGTTAGTGATAAATCTATTTCGTTTTCAAGAACCTTTTTTCTATTTTCAAAACTTCCAAGCTCCTCGACATCGACCTCGATATGAGGATGACTTTTTGAAAATACATCAAGAATAAGAGGGATCAAAAAGACGCCTAACATCGGTGGAATTCCAATTTTTAAAACCTCTTTCTTTTTAACAAATTCTCTCATTTCGTTTTCTACTCTTTGAGCTCTATTTAGCAAAGAAGTAGCAAGAGAATAAAGGTATTTTCCTTGTTCTGTTAGAAAAATAACATTGTTGTTTCTTTTAAATAATGTAGTATTAAATTCATCTTCAAGTTCTTTAATTGCGTTCGAAATTGCTGGCTGACTAACATAAAGTTTTTTAGCAGCTTTTGTTATCGAATTATATTTTACTGTGGTTACAAAATATTGAAGTTGCACTAATTTCATAAATGAGTCCTCTTCAAAATACTAATAAAAAAATATATAAATTTCAATAAATAAAATTTATGGAGTAATAAAATTTTTATATTGAAAAATTGTCATTAGGACTTATATTTATTCCATAGGAATATTAAGGTTAAGTATAAACAAATTTTCTAATTCAAATATCATCTATTCTTAATTACAGTTTTTTAAAGAAAAATTTGCTGATTGAATGAGCTTTTTACCTTTAAAAAAATAGTGACATTTATATTTAGAAATCGTTCGTTTAATTATAAAGGGTAAAGAGAAAATAATGAAAAAAAGTAAAATTTTAAGATCACTATTTATCCCAGTTATCGTTTTATCTGCATCTTCATGCGCAATTGCTATGGATATGGGAAAGAATTCTTTTGTTGGCGATTTTGATATTTCTGCAAAAGGTGATAAGAGTGTTATAGCTAAAGTAGAAAAAGTTAAAGGTGGCTATAACATGACTATTTCTGGAAGTGGAAGAACAATGGCCTATGAAAGCGAGGAAGAAGTTCCTTGGTATACAATTTCAAAACGTATTCATGGTTTGTCGATTCAAGATGGCGTTCAAACGATTGGTAATAATTTATTAGCATCTTTAGAAAAAGTTTCTCAAGTTGTTTTGCCTAATTCTTTAGTAGCAATAGGTAGAAATGGTGTTAATCCAGAATTAAAACTTTTAACTAAATTAAGTGCTGAACAAATTACAAACGTCAGTGAAGCTCAAGTTTATTATTATCAAGAAACAAAACCTGAAATTCCTGATAGATATCGGAGATATAAAGGCGATGTAGCAACGGTTTGGAGTCAAGTTAAAGTCTTGTTTATCGGCAATTCGTTCACTTATTATAATGACATGCCAAATGCTCTATTTAAGAATTTGGGCGAACAAATGAACGAAATGATGTTAGTAACTGCTGTTACAGAAGGTTCCTACACATTAGCAAAATTTGCAGATTCAAAAGATCCAAAAGGACTAATAGTTGATCAAACACTAGCATCAAGAAAAGATTACGATTATGTAATTTTACAAGAGCAATCTTCTCAACCAATTGATAGCGAAACAAGTTATAAAGCGTTTCAAAAAGGCGTTGCTGACTTGAAAACAAAAATCAATGAGACTCAAGATCATGCAAAAATTAGACTTTATGCAACTTGGGGATTTGCTGCTTATGACAAAGTCAGCAAAGGTGAGATGACTATCCCTCAAATGGCTGATGAATTACACGCTGCCTACTCAAAAGCAAATCAAGAAGCAGCTGTCGATGGAGTTCATCCAGTTGGTCTAGCATTTAAATCTTATTTTGAAGCGCATACTGATAAGCCAAATTATCTTTATAACACTTCAGATATGAGACATCCATCATATGCAGGAAGCTATTTAGCTGCATGCGTACATATTGCATCAGTTTTAGATGCAGATCCAAGAACATCTACATTTTATGGAGATGGAACATTAACAGAAACCGAAGCTAAAGCACTTCAAGAAGTCGCTTATCAAACAGTCTTTGGAGAAAATAAATAATTTAAAGGAGAAAAAAGATGAAATTATTTAAAAAATCATTATTATTTGTCGCTTCTACATTAGCAGTTTTATCATTAGCTGCTTGTGGTGGAGAAAGTGGCGGTAAAGAGGATGAAGGCGGAGAACATGTAGAACCTACAACTCAATATACAGTTACTTTCCATGATAAAGGTGCTGTTTATGACACTAAGAAAGTTAACGCAGGAGATTTAGTTGAAGCTCCAAAAGATCCAACTCCAGCAACAGGATTCAAATTTGCTGGTTGGTATACTGCTGAAACTGAAGGAACACAATGGTCATTTTTAACAGATGTCGTTAATAAAGATGTCGATTTATATTCAAGATATGAATCAACAGTTACAAAATATGAAGTCAATTTCTGGGTTAAAGGCGCTGTTGTTGCTACAATTCAAGTTGAAGAAGGCAAGAAAATTGGTGATCAAAAACCAGCAGATCCAACATTAGCTGCAAATGAAGTTTTTGATGGCTGGTACACTCAAGAAACTGGTGGAGAATTATTCAATTTTGAGTCAACAATTACAGCAAAAACAAATATTTATGCTCATATTTCTCAAAAACAAAATTCAGAAACTGAAGTTTATCTTGCTGTTTGGGGAAGATGGTTAAGTGAAGAAAATACTCAAAAATTAATCGCTGGATTTAAAGAATATGCTGATGAAAAATCAATCAGTTACACAAAAATTTCATATAACTATTATGAAGGTTATGATTCTGAAGGCGGAAATGGAAAATATTATAAAATTGATGATTTTGCCCCTGCTGTTAATGGAAATGTAGATAATGATGTTATTTTCCCAATTGCAAGTAATGTTGCAGATAGATTTTCACCTACAAAAACTGATGCTTATCCATATAGTGTTCCTTATCAATCAGGAACAAAAACAGATCGTTATATCGGAAGAAAAAATGAACAAGCTTTAACAGTTTCACTTTACAATTGGCTATTAAGTGATGTTGCAAATAAGATCTTAAATCCTGAATCAGAAACACCAGAACAACCTGAAGTAAACGAACAAGCACTTTATATTGGCTATTACACACGTTATTGTAATGCAACTCTTCAAAAACAAGTGAAAGATGCATTTGCCGCATATTTAACTGCTCAAAGCATCTCAATTCCAACAATTGAACCTGTTCCATTTGGTGATGATAGTACTAACGTTGCTTCACTTGTTGACTTAGTTAATAACTATAATTCTGGCACACATCAATTAGACGTTTTAATCGGTGGAGGTGGCAATATTTTATCAACAGCTGGTAAAGAAACTGAAACGAAATTAGCAGGATCAACTCAAGACCTCAATATTAACGGATCAAGTAGAAATATGGTCACATTTACAGCTGCTCAAAACCCTGTAAATGCAAAATTATTCTATACATTCTTAACAAGTGAAGCTGGCCAAACTGCTTTAACAATGCCACCTGAAGAACCAGAAGAACCAACAGAAACAACTGCAGATTTAAAAGTTTTAGTATTTAGAAACTATTTTGGTGAAGCAGCTCAACAAGCTGTTGAAGCTGGATTTGCTAGCTATTTAACTGCTCAACATGCTGCAATTTCAAATCTTAAATTTGTAGTATTTGACACATCAACAGCAGTTGGCGCTATTGTTCAAGAAGTATTAAATAAATATGATGCCTCTCAAGCTTATGATGTTGTTTTAGGTGGTGGTGGAAATATTTTATCTACTGCTGGAAATGGTGAAGGCGAAACAAGAAAACTTGGTGATACAGTTGGTACTGGAGAAGATGCTGCTGCTTTATATACTAAGAAAGCCGATCTTTCAATTAGTAACGGAACAGAAGTTAAATCAAGAAATATGATTTACTTAACAAAAACTCCAAATAGTGGAAACGTCACATTGCTTCATAATTACTTCTTAACTGAAGAAGGAATTGCAGCACTTAAGACAAATAATCCTACTGAATAGTAGAAATTTAAATATTACTCTGGAGGAGCAATATGAAAATCAAAAAAATTATTGCTCTTCTAGGAGTGTCGATTACTGGAGTAGTTAGCCTTAGTGGCTGTAGTTTAGTAAAACTCCTAGAAAAGAGCTTAGTAGTTAATTATGTTTGTGATGGTGAAACTATTCAAACCGATACCGTCACAACTTTTAACAACACATTTGTACCTACTCTTCCAAGTACTGCAACAGTCCCAGCTGGATATAGATTCTTTGGTTGGACTGCTTTAGAACCTTCAGATATTCACTATGCTGATGAAGATTTTGAAAGTGAATATGTTGAAGGTGGAGGCTTATTACATTATTGGGATGTAGCAGATTGGGCAGTAAATGGAGAAGTAAATTTAAATCCCTTCTTTTTAAATGAAGAAGAAATTCCTCATCCTTATGTCAAAGTTGGTTGGTACTCTAAAACATCAACTTCTGGACTTACTCAAAATATGATTAATAATTGGACAGTTGGTTTAAAATCTTTCCTTAAAAAAGATGGAGCAACTGATGAACAATTAGCAACAGTAGAAGTCAAAGGATATGATGGAAACGTTGCAACCATGGGTGCGCTTGTCAATGAAGATGGAGATGTTGATGTAATGATTGGTGTTGGAAATAACATTAATTCATCAGCTGGCGTCTCAATTGTTGAAAAAGTTGGCGAACAAATGATGGGCGGTAAATCAAGATATACAGCTTTACTTAAAGAGAGACCTGTTGCTAGAAAAGTCTATGAATGGGCTCAAACTGAAGAAAGTTTGGGTTATCTTGCATAGGAGGCTAATTTTATGAATTTAAAAAGAAAATTATTATTAGTAGCCTCCATTCTACTTTACGTAGCAACTTTTGGATGGTTTGTATTTACAGCATGTTTATTTTCTGTAAATGAAAACTTTTATCGGTTAACCTTAGTTTTAGGACTATTATCCTTATATATTGGTTTACATTTATCAGTTATAAGAGAAAAGATGATAAATGGAGAATTATCAAGCCGAGATAATTTAATCTATTTTGTTTTATCAATAGCTTCGATAGTTGGTGCTATTTTGCCTCTTCCTTTTGCTCTTGCTTCTGTCTTCATGAAAGATGAAATAGTAGAAGAGAAAAAGATAGAAAAACCAACTAAAGAGAAAAAAGAAAGGAAATTCTTCTTAAAACCTAACTTGATTCTTACTGTTGTTGGACTGGTTGGCATTATTTTAGGCTCAGTCAGTGCAATGAGCTTTGAATCAAGCGGTTATTTAGTTTATGTTAATGATTTTAGATTAACAAAAGAAATGACTGAAGAATTTAATGGTGGAGAAGATAATAAACTAAATGGTAGAAATGATGTAATTGAAAATGAAGATTGCTCATTTTCCGTTACTCAATATACTCCAAAATCTGCATCACCAGAACATCCAGCTCCTGTAATCTTCGTAATGCCTGGTTTTACAAGAACAAAAGCTACAATGTCTCAATACGCAATTGAATATTCACGTAGAGGAGCAGTAGTCTTTACGATTGACCCAGGTTCACAAGGTGGAACAACTTACGCTGGTTTTGATGAAAAAGGCGATTCGATTTCATCAACTGTTGGTGCAAATGGTATGAACTATTTAGTTCAATACGTTTATAACAATGTTGATCAATACACTTATATCGATAGAGAACGCTTTGGTGCAATTGGTCACTCAGCAGGCGGAAATAATGTTTGTGAAACAGCTGCAAGATTTGCTGGATCAACTTATCAAACCTCAATCATTAAATCTTTATATATTTCAGGTTATATTAAATTAACCGCAGCTAATAGATTCATAAATTTACGTTGTAATACTGCAATGAGCTATGGGTATTATGATGAAGGTGTATTTAGATATCAAACTAAACTTGACTCATTAGAAGTTGTTTCCCTTAGATTTATTAATGAAGTTAATGGTGCTCATTTAGATAATAAATCATATGAAATAGATAAAGAGTATGGTGATATGAGCGATGGCAGTTATCGTATCATCAGAAGAGAAGATATCAACCATTGTTTCCAAATGTATCATCCTGAATCAATTGAAAACACAATTTCTTTCTTCCATAAGACTTTAAATATGGAAACAGATGTTGCTGATGATTCTCAAATTTGGATGGGCAAAGAAATTTCAAATGGCGCAATGCTTGTCTTCGCATTTATCTTCATCTTTGCTTTAGCAGGTGCTCTAATTGATTTGATTCCATTTATGAAAAATTTAAGAGCAAACGGAAAAGAACGTGTTGCTTATGAAATGGCTCGTAATTATATTTCTTCGTCTCAAGAAGCCCCAGTTCTTCAAGAAAGTGAATTAAGTGGAAACGCAGACATTTTAGTCAAAAAGCCTGCAAAACCTCAACGAAAACAAAAAAGTGTATATGATAAATTTGCATTTTGGGCATTAATGATATTAACAGCAATCATTGCATGTTTAGATTTTATTCCTCTTGCAAGATTATCAATTGCTCTTTTCCCAGAAGCACATGCAACTGATTTTACTTGGTACTTCCCTGCAAGAATGATGAACGCAGTCTTCTTATGGGCAATAGTAAATGGAACTATTGGCTTAGTGCTTTGGGCAGGAATTTATGCTATTGAAAATGGTGTTATCATTTTAAGAAATAAGTTAACTGGATCAAACATTCCAGTTTCTTGGGACAAATTTAAAGGATTAAAAGTTAAACCTTTAGATTTAGTTAAATCATTAGTTTATGCGGTTGTATTATTTTTTATATTCTATGGAGTATTACAAGTTGTATATAACGTTACTCACCAAGATTATAGATTTATGTTGATCTCTGCAAGTCCATTACAACCTAGAATGGTTGTTACATGGTTAATGTATCTTGCTGGATTCTACATTTTCTATGTATCTAATTCAATTAGGGTTAATTTATCAATAGCTTATGAAGGGTGGAGTGAATGGAAAGTAATGCTTGTTGGCGCACTCGCTAATTCGCTTGGTTTAGTCTTCATACTCATTATTAATTATTGGTGTTACTTTACAACTGGAACAGTCTATTATGGTTTCTATAGCTCAACTGATACAACAGAAATGTGGCTATTTGTAAACATGGTATTCGGACTTATTCCAATGATGGCACTTTTACCTATCGTTAATAGAATAACTTATAAGATGAGTGGTAATGTCTATTTTGGCGCATTACTCAATTGTATGATTTTCATCATGATGTCAATTGGAGCATCAGTATCATACATCCCAATGTAAAGAGGAGAAAATATGGACAAAATTCGTGAACAATCCCTTAAAAAACATTATGAATGGAAGGGAAAAATCGAAACAGTAACAAGAGTTCCTGTTTCATCAAAAGAAGATTTAATGCTTGCTTATACACCTGGAGTTGCTGAACCATGTATGGCAATTCATGATGATGTTAATAAATCATTTGAATTAACAAGACGTTGGAACACAGTCCCAGTTATTACTGATGGTACAGCTGTTTTAGGTTTAGGTGATATCGGTCCAGAAGCTGGTATGCCAGTTATGGAAGGAAAATGTGCTTTATTTAAAGCATTTGGTGATGTTGATGCCTTTCCAATTTGTATCAAATCAAAAGACACTGAAGAAATTATCAAAACAATTAAGTTACTTTCTGGAAGCTTTGGCGGAATCAATCTTGAAGATATTTCAGCTCCACGTTGTTTTGAAATTGAGCGTAGACTTCAAGAAGAACTTGAAATACCTGTTTTCCATGATGATCAACATGGCACAGCTATCGTTACAGCGGCAGCACTTTTAAATGCTTTGAAATTGGCTAAAAAGAAAATTGAAGATATTAAAGTTGTTATTAATGGTGCAGGAGCAGCAGGTATTGCAATTGCAAAATTATTGATGCAATTTGGTGTTAGAAGTTTAATTATTTGTGATAGTAAAGGCATTATTTGTGAAGGTGATCCTAGATTAAATAGCGAAAAAGCTGAACTTGCTAAAGTAACAAATAGAGGCCATTTACAAGGAAAACTTGCTGATGCAATGAAAGGTGCTGATGTGTTTGTTGGTGTTTCTGTTGCTGGCTGCGTTTCAAAAGATATGGTTCGCTCAATGGCTGAAAAACCAATCTTATTTACATGCGCAAATCCAGTTCCTGAAATTCTTCCAGAAGAAGCAAAAGAAGCTGGTGCATTCATTGTTGGAACAGGATCAAGTCAATATGCTAACCAAATTAATAATGTTTTAGTTTTCCCTGGTTTATTTAGAGGAGCAATTGATGCAAAAGCTACAAAAGTAAATCTTGAAATGAAAATGGCTGCATCAGTTGGTATTGCAAGTTGTGTCAGCGATGAAGAATTAAGTGTTGATTACATCTTGCCATATGCCTTTGATAAAAAAGCTCATGCAATTGTTGCTGAAAAAGTTAAAGAAGCAGCAATTAAGACTGGCGTTATTAGAAAATAGTTAAGATTAAATCTTAATAATGAAGAGGCTTAATAGAAGGCCTCCTTTTGCTTTCAAAATAAATGTAACCGTTTTCATTGAAAATAATGCTTGAATAAAATTTGCTTTGGATAAATAATTATTAACTTCAAAAAGGAAACCCGACCTTTTTGAGAATCAGGAGGTTTAATTTATGCTTTTAAACAGATTGTTTAAAAAGGTAAGTAAACGTAACTCCTTAAAAGATAGACCAAACAGAAATGAAAATGGGATACTCAATTTTATCGATAGTTACGTTACTTACTACGATGTTAATAGTAGTAATAACATCAACTAAGAAAAAAAGTTTTATAGATTGAAGTGCTTAATTTAAAATGAAGGACTTCACGGAACTTTAATTCAACTATCTAGTCAACTAGATAGTTTTTTTATTTGAGATACTTTACATCTAAAATTTTGCAGACTATACTAAATTAAAGCTATAAGGCAAAAATTTAAATTAATTGGAAAGAAGGAAATATAATGAAAAAATTATTTAAAGTAAGCGTTGCATTACTTGGATTTGCTCTATTATCGAGCTGTTCAAATATTGCTTTTGATGCTGATATTATTATCACAATGAACGAACCAAGCTTTGCAAGTTATAAAAATGAAATAGAAAAAAGTGCTTTTGAAACTCAATTTAAAACTAGTTATGAAGAAAATTTAAAAACAAAATTTGCTGAAAAAGACACTTTGGAACTATGGAAACTAAAAAGTGATGTTTCAACCGAATTAGAAGGTGCAGCTAAAGTTAATTTCAATTGGGAACCTATAAAGGGCGATGTTATTAGCTTTGAACAAACAGCAAAACAAACTGGCAAAAATCAATTTGATTTTGATAAAAAGTTTGAAGCTGATGTAAAAGAAGAAAAAGAATTACTTAAGGCTAAAGGATCATCACTCTTTTCTAGTGTGAAATTTAAAGATATCGATGGTTCTGATGCAAGAGAGATTTATTTTAACGATTTGAATGGTTCAGGTTTTAACACAACAATGAAAGTTTCTATGGGTGATTGCAAAATAAATCAATCTGAATATGTATCAGGGAAAGTAAAAACGTTTAGTGATGATAAGATGACTTATTCAGAAGATACTTCTATTTTAAGTGATTTTGAACATACCGCATTTGCACATTATCAAACTGAAGTCGAAGATAGAATTGGAGAACTTATGGATGGTTTAAAAAACGCTAAATATTATATTGATAGTGACGTTTTTACAGCTGTTCAAGAAGTTAAAGATGCTAAATATACTCCTACAAATGGTAAGAGTGGGACTTACAACTTTAAAGCTATTGTTCAAGTTAATTTCAAAGAAGGTGTCTTTAAATATTCAAAGACTGAAAAAGGTGAAGAAAAAGATAATAATGACCAAACTAAAAAACTAGAAGATATTCAATATGGTGAATTAAAAGTTAAAACTTCATCAGTCGATTTGGAAGCAAAAGATCCTTCTAAGTATTTCAAAGTTGATTAATTTTGAGCATTAATCATGAGATAAAAGGCGATAATAATCGCCTTTTATTTTCTATGTCCGCCAATTTGATTGTGGCGCTCTTTAATAGTTGAAGCTTTTGTTAATGAATCAGCTCTTAAAACAGAATTTTTGCCATATTTATTTTGAAGTTCATCAATAGCAGTGAATAATTGCTCCTCTTTATTTTGAGCTTCATAATCTTCAAATAAAGATAGTTGTTTATTTTTGCTTGAAGTTAAACTACCAAAAGATATGTTTACTCCTCGAATTAATGCTTTTCTATCAGTGTATATATTATATAAATAAAGAAGAGAAGCGTATAAGTCGCTATTTAAATCAGTAGGTATTGTTAATTTCATTTGATGTGCATAGCCTTCTCCATGATGAGCTGCTAATGAATATCTAATGAATAAATGGACAGTTCCTGCCTTTACGTGATGTGTTCTTAATCTTATGCAAAGTTCATCATTCATTTCTTTTAAAATTAGTTTTGCCTCTTCAAAAGAATAATCGCGCATCAAAACTTGCCCTTGAGAAAGATTTGTACTAGTAGGTTGATATTTTTCTCTAATATCAGCATCATCTCTACCATTTGCATGTTCATATAAATCTTCACCTAAAACACCAAATTCTTTAACTAAAATTTCTTTAGGATAGTGTGCAACATCATAAACTGAATTAAGTCCAAGCATATTGAGTCGTTTTTCAAAACCTGCTGCAATTCCCCAAACTTTATTTAAAGGTTTAATAGGCCAAAGTTTAGTTGGGACATCTTCATAATTCCATGTGTCGATATAATCTGGAGCTTTATTTTTTGCGCCTCGATCATCGGCCATTTTTGCTAAAAACATATTTGGTCCAATGCCACAAGTTGCGGTCAAGCTGGTTTCTTGCTTAATTTTTGTTAATATTCGTTTTGCAAGCTCATAAGGAGTGCATTTATATAGTTTTAAATATGGACCAACATTTAAAAACGATTCATCAATTGAATATGTATGAATATCATCAATTCCAACAAAATCTAAAAATATCGATACAACTTTTGCGCTTGCTTTTACATATTTTTCCATTTGAGGCTTTGCAAGAATCATACCTTCAATATTTTTAGGTAAATCACGTCTCCTGCAACGTGAAGGAACACCTAAAGATTTGAGATAAGGAGACACACTTAAAACAATCGTAGCTTCTTTACGTTCAGTATCTGTTACAGCAAGAGGGGTTGTAAAAGGATCGAGTCCTCTTTCGACACATTCAAATGAAGCATAAAAAGCTTTTAAGTCTATAACGAATATACATTTTTCCATTGTGTATAAATTTTAATTAATATTGCTGAAAAAAGAAATTAGAAAGAATAAAAACAGAATAAAAACGGAACAAACTAATTTATAATTATTAATATTAGAAAATCTTGTTTTATACTATAATAATTTTATGAAAAAGAAAACTATTGTAATAATGATCATCGTTGTTTCTTTGACTTGTGGTTCGATTATTCTATTTTTTTCTTCATTAATTAGTTACTTTGCTAATGATAAAAATAGAATTGAAACATATGAAGATTTAAGCTTATATACTGAAAATAGATATCATAATCTTTATGATTATTCTATTTATGTTGGTGTAGCTAAATGTAGCGAAATCTTTTTTCCAAAATATGAAGAATTTGAATATAAAGACTACTTAAGTAATTTTTATATCTTTAATGGCTATAAGACCCTTATAAATGACGATTTATCTTTTGTGTTAGAGTTAGATTTAAAATCTTATAATGTTTATAATAATTTTTTAGAAGACGAATTAAATAGAATTGAATACACTGATGAATTTAACATTTCTTATAATGGGTATAAAACATATGTAACCTCTTCAAGCGAATTAACTTTTTTCAGTTACGGGAAAACTGCGCCTTATCAATTAGGATTGATTGCTTACAATGAAAATACTTTTAAAGTAAGATATATTTATTTCTGGACTTCATTTACGTCGCTTGAAGGCAATTTTACTCGGATATTTAAAAGCACAAATTGTGATTGGTAATAATAAATTAGAGTCTTGAACTTAAAGTTGAGAATTTGGTATTAACATTGATATGAAAATTTTAAAAAAAATAACAACAATAATAATTTTTGGTACCTTAATATTGTCGCCTATTCTTATTCCTCTAACAATTTATGGCTTAGGTAATTGGTATCCACATTATTTACATATACCATGTTATTTTGAAGAAGAAGAAATTTTACTTTCGGATAATTATAATAATATATTTTATAGATCTCTACTTGGTCTTAGATCATTTAATGTGGATAGAAATGAAGATAAATTTGCATCATTTAATATAAACGGAATTTCATACCGAAGCAATTCGGTAGATGAAGACAGTTCTTATTATTATTTTAATATTTTGCAGAATAATTACTTAGAAATGAATGCTTCACAATATATTTGTAAATACAATAAAGAATATAATTTAGTTTCTTTATGGGATACTTCTGATTTAAATTGGGATATTGAAGATATTAAAGTGATTGGCTCTAAGCTCTATTGTTTAAGTTTTACGAGCGTAAAAGATAAAAGAAAAATATATAATTTGTTTGAAATTGATATTGGTGAAAAGAAAAGAAAATTATTGGTTGATAACATTAAGGAAGACTTTGTATATATAAATTCTTCACAATCAATCTATATTTCCGTTGATTTAATTGGCAATTATGGCCTCATTATTAAGCAATCTGATAAAACTAAATTAATGGCAACTTGTGTATCAACAGAAATTTGTTTCGATAAAATCAATCTTTGTATTACCAATAATCAAATTAACTTAATATATGACAATGAAACTTTTTGTATTAATGACAAAGTTAAGAATCCAAAATTTTACAAAAATGCATATATCGAAAATAATAAGCTGATTTTTGCCACCTATGATTTTTCACCTAAGAATGAATGCGCAGGAGAAAACAGAGGTGGATACCATTGCGTATGTGGTTTTGGCAAATCTTATTTTTATATATTTGATTTAGAACTTAAAGAAATTTCTCTCCTAAAGGAATATCCTGAAAAAACATTGATTATTGATTATGATTTAAATGGTCCGAAATATTACTATAATAAAAGATTATTTATTAATGATGTCTTTTTTAGAGAATGTGAAGAAATCAAAGAAGGAGAAACTCAAAAGCTTTATGGTTTTATGGCTACACTAAGAGAAGAATATTTGATATCTTATTTTTATTTTAAAGGAGAATTTTATTTTTATAAAACTAAACAATAATTCATGATTATCTAAAAGAAATAGTTCATAAAAGCAATAAAATAATCGAACACAATCTAATTTTCTTCTATAAATTAATGCGTGAAAATATATTTGATTATTCTGAATATTGTAATTGTTATTTTGTAAAATGTTTTGAATTATAAATACAATTTGAATACTATTTATTGTAAAATTATAACGAGGTAAAAAAAACATGAAAGAAATATCATATAAAAACCAATTTGGAGATGTCCTTTTTGGCAACTCTTGGGAAATTGAAAATCCAGAAAAATTAATAATTATAATTACTGGTATGGCAGAGCATAGCGAAAGATATGATGACTTTGCTAAATTTTTGAACTCTAATAAGATGAGTGTTTACTGTCTTGATCACTATGGACAAGGAGAAGGAAAAAATGGCGAACTTGGAAATCCTGTTGATGGTTTCTTCTTCAAAATGCAAGATACTGTTTTTGAATTTTCTAAAAAATTAAGAGAAGAACATCCTGGCTTACCAGTTTACATATTCTCACACTCCATGGGTTCATTTGTTACTCAAGGCTATCTTGAAAAATACGGAGACTCCATTGATAAATTTGTCATCTGTGGAAGTAATGGGCCAAATGGCGCAGTCAAAATGGGTAAAACATTATCTCATATGATAGTCACTAAAAAGAATAGAAATAAAAAAGCTACGTTATTAAACGATCTTGCAATTGGATCATATTCAAATCCACATAAGAAAGATTATAGTTTGAATGCATGGCTTTCTTACAACAAAGATAACGTTTTAAAATATGACGCAGATCCATATTCAGGATATGTTTGCACAAATGGTTTCTATCGTTCATTTATGGATGGTATGGCATCTATTCAAAACAAGAAAAACCTTGCAAAAGTGAACAAAAATATTCCAATTTTAATTATTGCTGGTCAAGATGATCCTGTTGGAAATTTTGGAAAAGGTGTTAAAAAATTGTTTGAGCTTTATAAGAAATTTGACCTTAATGTTGAATGCAAAATTTATGAACATATGCGTCATGAAATTCTAAATGAAGACGAACATCAAAAGGTTTACGAAGATATTTTAGCGTTCTATAATAAATAGACATGAAAATATCTGCTTTGAATTTCAAATTATTATTTACATTATTAAATACGTTCGCAATCACAAGTTGCGGACTTTTTAATGGACGTAATTATGATGAAATAGATGTTGATCATAGTGTTGTAAACTTAAATTTAGTTAATAATGGATCAACAAGCGGAAACGTAATTAAACCAAATGATGTAACGCTGACTTTTACAAATTCTTCATTAAGCAAAACCGGATTAAATGGTCATAAATATTTACCTTCTCCAACAGTAGGTGAAAAAGCAATTACAATTAAAGTTTTAGTTCCATTAATTCATTTTTCAGATTCTACAATTGTTTCCTCTTATAAAAGAAGTATTGTTGAAGAAAAAATTAAAAACGCATTTGAAGGAGTTACTCCGTTTTTAAGTGTTAAGGAATTTTATAAAAACGCCAGCAATAATTTAATCAATTTTGAGTTTGAATATACTGATTGGTTTGATGCTGGAAGCAGTTCAAATTGCACGGATGAAAAGATTACTTTTAATATAATTGATAAAGCTGTTAAAGAAGGAAAAATCGATGGCTCTGCTATAAATACAAGTGATTTTGATTCTAATAATGACGGATACATTGATGCAGTTTATGCAATTTATGATGTGAGTAATTTTAAAAATACAAATTCAGAGAATCGCAATTTGTGGGCGTATACTTTGGATTATACACCAGTTGTTGGCAATAAAAATAATCCTAGAGCAAGAAACTTTTCGTGGGCAAGTTATGATTTTCTTGATGAAGGATATGGTGAAGGTTTTAGCGATCCACACACTCTAATTCATGAAACTGGTCATTTATTTGGCTTATATGATTATTATGATTACAATGCGAACTTTAGCCCAGTTTGTGCAGTTGATATGATGGATTATAACATTTGTGATTTGAATGCTTATTCAAAGATAATCTCTGGATGGATGAAACCTTATATTGTTTATGGTGAAGCGACTATTAATTTAAACGAAGTAAAAGAGAATAATTCTTGCATTGTCGTTTTAGGTGATAAAGAAAAATTAATCAAAGATAAAAACACAAACAAATATTTGTTTAATCCTTTTAACGAATATATGTTAGTTGAGAATTTCAACTATAATTCAAAAGCTAATTTTGTTGACTTAGTTTCCGGATATGATCCTGTGAGTCTTGTTGGTGGAGATTCATATACTAAATCAGGTTATAAAATTTATCATATTGATAGTCCACAACTTTTAATTCAAAAAGTTAAAAATTCTTATACATATGATTTTTATTACAGTCATAAGTATGTAGAAAACAAATCATCTTTACTTCAAAACATTATGACAAATACCTCATTTGGAGAGCAAAAGCGTGCAGAATCCAATTATTTTGAACAATTAGGAATTGAAAAGATAGATGAGAATTGTGATTATTTTAATGAAATTACATTAATTGCAAAATCAACAAGGCACGAAATAAACTATAGAACTCTATATACTTATATAGATGAGAATAATGAAAAGAAGATTGAAAAAGCATCAAATGATTTCTTATTTGATGTTGGCGATTCTTTCATTCCTAGTAGTTATAAAAATTATTTTGTTCATGGCGGAGATAGTTCATCGATCACTTTTGATAATAATTTAAAATTTTCTACCCAAATTAATTTTAACTAAATATTTAATTAGCCTCCCTTTTGTGTTATATTTTTTGTATTGAAGTAGGAGGCTTTTATTTATGATAAAAGATATTCTAGTATTCTCATTAACTTCAAGCATTGAACTCACTAACAAAGTGTGCGCTCTTCTAGGCATCGAAAGAAGCAAGAACGAGATTCTGCATTTTGCTGATGGTGAATGTCTTGCAACTTCATCAGTTGATGTAAGAGGCAAGAAAGTTTACATTATTCAATCTACATGTAAACCTGTTAATGATAGGATCATGGAGACACTTATCTTTATTGATGGTGTCAAAAGAGCTAACTGTCGTGAAGTGACAGTTATCATGCCATATTATGGCTACGCTAGACAAGATAGAATTGCTCATTACAATGAACCAATTAGTGCGAGAATGGTCGCGGATTTATTCACTAATGCTGGAGTAAAACGTATATTGACCGTCGAATTACATACCGCGCAAATTCAAGGTTTCTTTGGAGTTCCAGTTGATAACCTATCACCTTCATTCTTATTTGCAAAATATTTGAACGAATATTTAGATACAAAAAATCCAGAAACATCAGGGACAATTTCAGTGGTAGCTCCTGATCATGGTGCTTTATATAGAGCTCGTGATTTAGCTAACTTTATTCCTGATACAAGCTTAGTTGTTATCGATAAACGTAGACCAAAAGCAAATGTAGCTGAAGTAGTTAATATCGTCGGTGATATCGAAGGTAAAACATGTATTATGATAGACGACATTATTGATACTGGCGGAACAATTTGTGCTGGTGCAAAAATGTTAAAAGAAAAAGGTGCAAAAGAAGTCATTATCTGCTGTACTCATGCTTTATTTAACGGCAACGCATTAGAAAAGATTAATGCTGCTGATTATATTAAACAAGTAGTTGTTACTGATACGATTGAGCATCCTGAATTCGAAGACAATTCTAAGATTAAAGTCATTTCAATTGCAGAAATGATTGCGGACGTTATTAGAAGTCACGAATCACACAAAGAAATTAAAAATCTATACGCAAGATTCCATTAATAAAAGCGGACACGTAAGTGTTCGTTTTTTAATGAATTAAAGGCAACAAATCGATATAATTATTGATATGTCTTTAATTAACTTTTCAAACGTTACAAAATACTATTCACTTGATCTTATATTAGACCATGTAACTTTTAATATTAATAAAGGAGAACGTGTTGCACTCGTTGGAAATAACGGCACTGGAAAGACAACACTTTTGAAATTAATACTAAAAGAAGAAGAGCCAACACTAGTTGCAAAAGAAGATAAAGTAGGTGATATATCTATATTAAACGGCACAAGTATTGGCTATTTAAATCAAGATGCAATTAAAGATATTAATAATACAGTAAAAGAAGAATTAATGTTAGTTTTTGCAAAAAACCTTGCAGAACTCAATTATTTTTATAAATTAAGCGATAAAATAAGTACTAATCACAGTGATGAATTACTAGAAAAATATAATGAATTATTAGAAAAGTTAACAGCTGATGGTACTTTTAATCTTGATAATAAAATTGAAGGATACATAACAAAATTTCATTTTCCTAAAGAGATTTTAAACACTAAAATTTCTACTCTTTCTGGTGGTGAGAGAATGAAAATAGCTTTCATTAAATTACTGCTCGGTGATTATGATTTGTTGTTGCTCGATGAACCTACTAATCATCTTGATATCTCAACTATTGAATGGTTAGAAGAATATTTGAAGTCATATAAAGGCACAATTCTTTTCATTTCTCATGACAGATATTTCTTAGAAACACTTGCAACTAAAATCTTAGATTTAGAGAATCATAAAATTACGACTTATAACCTTGGTTATGATGATTATTTGAAAGAAAAAGAACTGAGATATCAACAAGAACTTGCAAAATATGAGCGCGAAGAAGAGGAAATGGAGCGCTTGAGAAGGTTTATTGAGTTCTATATGCCTAAACCTCGATTTGCTTCTAGAGCTAAAGATAGGGTTCATAAATTAGAAAAACTTGAAGCTAATCATATTGATAAACCACAAAAAGAAAATAGAAATATTAAGTTTAAAATCGAAGGAAGTAATTTAAAAAATAAAGGCTTATTAGATTTCAAAGATGTTGTTGCTGGGTATGATGTAGGATTATTTCCCCCATTTAATTTCACACTTTATGGTAAAGATCGTCTTGCTATTGTAGGAGATAATGGAATTGGAAAAACCACGCTAATTAAGTCAATAACCTTGCAAAAACCCCTTATTTTTGGAAAAATTCAAGAATTGAGACCTTTAAAAATAGGTTATATAAAGCAAAATGATTATGAGTTTGTTTCTAAATTAACATGCTTAGATTACCTAAGAGAAAAGTACCCAAAGAAATTAGACTCAGAGTTAAGAACAGCTTTAGGGAGATTCCTTTTTACAAAAGAAGATGTTTTTAAAAACTGCTCTTTACTTTCTAATGGCGAAAAGATGAGATTGGTTCTTTGTGATCTATCGTTAAGCGAATATGATGTATTGATTCTCGATGAACCTACCAATCACTTAGATATGGTAACAAAAGAATGTTTACTTACTACACTTAAAAATTATGAAGGTGCTATTATTTTTATTTCACATGATAGATACTTTATTAATTCTTTAGCAGATTATATTCTGTATCTTTCAAGAGACTTAAGCTTAGTTGTAGAAGGTAACTATGAAGATATCAAAGAAAAAATCGGAATCACAAATAAAACCGAAGAAGAGAAAGAAGCAAAAAAAGTTAAAGAACTTGTTTACGATAAAATTGAAACAAAGCCAAAACTATCTAATAACAAAATTAAAGAATATAAAGATAAATTATTAGATATTGAAAAAAGGTTAGAAGAAATTAATGACCTATTGAATATGGATTTTGAAAATTATAAAGAAATTGATGCTCTTACTGATGAAAGAAGTGAGTTGGAAGAGAAGTATTTTGAGATTCTTAACATATTGGATGAGAATTAGGTATTAAAATATAATATATTTTAGGTAAAAATCCATTAAAAAAATCTACTTTTGATTTATATCAATATATTGATATAATATAAATATAAGATAAGAAGGGATGTGCAAATAAGTTCAGGTAACAAACGCTGAATGAAAAGATAATAGTTTTGGCACGTTCCTTCTTTTTTAAAGTTAATTGTTTGAATTAAAACAACATTAAGATTTAAGGTTAAAAGTATTTATAAAAAAGCAACGGGCATAAAATTCTTCTTAGAAAGGAAAAAGGAGGAACTTGTTTATGTCAAATTTGATAAAATTCGTTAATTCTTTTTACTTTTATTATTATTACTTTGACCGCAATCAATAACATTGTGTGATTTTAAGTAGTAAGTGTTATTGATTTAGATTGGTAACACTTAAAGTAATAAATTGATTATTTGGCTTGAGCGTTACCGATGCTCAAGTTTTTTTAAGGAGAGATTAATATGAGAAGAGAAAGATTAATAGCAATTGCAGCTTTTGCTGCTTTAAGTGGAGTAATTTCATCATGTGGAAGTAGTCGTATTGACATGGAAACATGGAAATTTAGTCCAAAAGATGCCAAAAATATTAAAATTGGAGTTTTGCAACCTGTAGAACATGACGCTTTAAGTCAAGCTCGTTTGGGTTTTAAATCAGCTTTAGAAGAAAACGATATTACCTTCACTTTTGATTATCAAAACGCAAATGGAAATTCAGCAGATCAAAACACATTAGCTAAAAAGATGGTTACTGAAGACGATTTAGTGCTTGGAATCGGAACTGGAGCTTCTGTTGCTTTACAATCATCTGCAATAAATGCTGGTACAACATTGCCAATATTATTTACTGCAGTTACTGATCCTGTTGATGCAGAACTTGTAGATACTTTAGCTGAACCTGGGCAAAACGTTACAGGTACAAGCGATGCAAACCCAGTAGAAGCTCAAATTGATTTAATTAAAGAATGTGTTCCTACAGCAACTAAAATCGGAGTAATGTACACTCAAAGTGAAACAAATAGTAAAGTACAAGCCGATCAAGCTAAAAAAGAAGCTGAAAAACAAGGCTTATCAGTTGTTGTAAAAACATGTACTGATTCAAGTGACATCGCTTCCGTTGCTCAGGCAATTTGTGCTGAAGGAATTCAAGCTTTATATATTCCAACTGATAACAACATTGCATCTCATATGGAAGCAATTAAAAATGCAGTAGAAGCAAAAAGTGTTTTATGTGTTGTTGGTGAAGAAGCTCAATGTAAAAACGGTGGCCATATCACATTATCAATCGATTACTTTGAATTAGGGAAAGTTACTGGATATATGGCTGCACAAATTATTAAAGATGGAGTTAGACCAGATCAAATTCCAGTTAAATCAATGACTGCAGCAGAATGCAGTTATGTTATGTCTAGTGCTAATCTAAGTAGTGCAAATATTACTTTACCAGCATCTGTTGCTGAAAAGTTTAAAGATATTAACAGTTAATCGAAAGGCAAATGAATGGATTTTTTAAATCTTGTATTAATTATTCTAACTAGTGGAATTCCTTGTGCTTTATTAGCTATAGGAATTTTCATCACTTATAGGTTACTTGATTTTGCTGATTTAACGGCAGAAGGTAGTTTTTTGATTGGTGGTGCGATTTGTGTAACACTTATTAAAATTGGATGGAATCCTTTTTTAGCAACTATTTTTTCAATTATTGGTGGTGCGTTTTGTGGACTTATAACAGGTGTGCTAAATACTAAATTAAAGATTCCTAAACTTTTAAGTGGAATAATTACAATGACAGCAGCCACATCAATTGCAATGGCAATAATGGGTGCGACAGTTGAAGAAGCTTTTACTAATTTAGTAGTTTTAGGAAGAAACGATAACACTATCTATTCTATTTTTTATCCAGGTGGAATATGGAATATGATAATTGAATCATCTATCATGGCGCTAATTGTAATTATTACGATGATTATCGTTTATTTCTTCTTTGGAACTGAATATGGAATGGCCATTAGAGCAACTGGAATTAATGAAAAAATGGCTCGTTCACAAGGTATAAATACAGACTTATCAACTATTATTGCAGTAATTGTAGCTAATGCATTAATAGCCTTGGCAGGAGCACTATATGCTCAAGATTCAAGATCAATGGATATTAAATCTTCAGCGGGATATTTGGTTATTGGATTAGCATCAATTCTTATTGGGGAATCGATTTTTGGAAAACGTAATTTCAAGAATTGGTTGATTTCTGTTGCTCTTGGTGCAATTGTTTATTTTATAATCGTCAATGTTGCTTTAAAACTTGGCTTCCCAACCGAACTTAAGAGCCTTTTATACGCTGTTCTTATTACTTTGGCTTTGTGTTTACCAATTATTAAATCTTCAATTTTAAAACTATTTAAAAAGAAGAATACTATTGATATTGATGGAGGTGCTAAAAATGCTTGAAATTAAAAATGTTTCTAAAACCTTCAACTTAACCGGAAATGCAGCCGATACAAGAGTTGCTCTAGATAATATTAGTTTAAAAATTGAAGATGGTGAATTTGTCACTATCATTGGTGGCAATGGTTCAGGTAAATCAACATTAATGAATATAATCTCTGGAGTTTTATTACCTGATGAAGGCAAAGTCTTTTTAGGCAACATGGACATTACAAAATTAAAAGAGCATAAAAGAGCTAAATTTTTTGGACGTGTATTTCAAGACCCTATGATGGGGACTGCTGGAGATATGTCATGTTTAGAAAATATGGAGTTATCTTTTAGAAAATCTAAACATCGTTCTCCTTTTAAATGGGGATTTTCAAAAGGTATATTAAGAGAGTACTTTAAACGTCAATTATCTGAATTTCATTTGGGTTTAGAGGACTCTTTGAATCAAAAGGTTGGATTAATGAGTGGCGGTCAAAGACAAGCGTTAACTCTTTTAATGTCTGCTTCAGATACTAGAATCGACACATTAAATGAATTTGTAGCTACATATTGTGATAATCATTTAGGCTCTTTGAGAAGTGAAATTGAGCAAGCTAAAGATAAAAAAGAAAAAAGAAATTTGAATCTTAAACTCAAAGATGAGATTAAAAATTATAAAGATATAGCCACCAAATTTTATGAGGAAAGAAAAAAGGTTTATCTTGAAAAAATGGAACAAGCTAAAACTGATGATGAAAAAATCGATGCTTATATAGAGTTCAATAATTCGCTTCATGATTACAATCAAGATAGAAGAATCTTGCTTTTAGATGAACACACAGCAGCTCTCGATCCAAAAACATCAAAGAAAGTCTTAGAACTTACAGATAAAATTGTAAGAACAAATCATTTAACTACATTGATGATTACACATAATATGAAAGACGCCATAACTTATGGGGATCGCTTGATTATGTTTTATCAAGGACATTTAATTCTTGATGTTAGAGGTGAAGAAAAATCAAAACTAAAAGTTTCTGACTTATTAAATAAATTTGATGAGGCAGAAAAAATGATGAACTATTAATTTTTTAGTGATATATTGTTTAAGGTATGAAAAGTTTAAAAAAATTGATATTAATATCAACAATTGCATTAGGTTCTATAGCTTTCGCAAGCTGTGATGATTTTATGGCGCGTGTTAGAGGAGATGATGAGAATACAAATCCATCTGGTGATAACAATCCAACTCCAGGAGGAGATGACACTCCAGATACACCTGATGTTCCAGATACTCCTGACACTCCAACTCCTGGAGGAGATGATACACCTGATACTCCTACTCCAGGCCCATCAGTTGATCCTACAGAAAATCCAGATTATTCCTATTTAATGGCAAATAATCGAATTAAACCAACTCGTGATGAGACATATTATGCTTCATGTAAAGGTTTAAAAGGAGAAGATCTTAAAAGAGCCCTTCATAACATTATTAAAGGTCATACAACATATACATATAACTCTACATTGAATAGCTACATGAAAAAGACTGATGCTGATCCTGATAAGCCAGGTAACATCATTTTGACATATGAAGGTTCAGTTCCATCATCAACAAGTTTCAATAAAGAACATACGTGGGCAAAATCTCATGGTAATTTTGGAGAAACTAGAGGTATCGGAAGTGATTTACATAATTTAAGACCATGTAATGCCAACTTAAATAGTACTAGAGGTAGTTTAGATTTTGGTACAGTTAGCTCTCATGTAAGCACAAATAACATTTCTAAATTTAGTTGGGCAACAAGTGATATGTCTAACAATTTTATAAATGGAACTTATTTTGAACCAAAAGATGAGTTTAAAGGTGATATTGCTAGAATGATTTTTTACATGGCTACACGATATGAATCTGAAGATAACTATGATTTAGAAGTTGGTGGGCAAATTGATTCTAAATATAGATCATTTGTTAGTGGAGCAACCGGAAAACATGGCAATTTTAATGACTTATATAAATGGGCAACAAGTGGACAAGATCCAGTCAGTAACTTTGAAGTAAATCGTAACAATGTTATTGATTCTGAATATCAACACAATAGAAATCCATTTATTGACCACCCTGAATTTATCATTATGATTTATGACACAACTTATAGCGGTCCAGGGGCATTGATGTAAAAATATTCTCAATTTTAAAAATTTTTATATAATTAAATTAATATGACACTTAATAAGACTAAATTACAAAAAATAATTAAAGCAATCGAAAAAACAAAAAGAAAAGTATATACAGTATCAGAACTCTCACGTGATACTGGTATTAAAGATGAGATTTTAATCGATTATTTGAGTAAATTTAATGCTCTTATTTATTTTGATAATCAAGCGAACATTAAAGAATATCTTGAAGGTATTAAAGAAGATTTTGAAGATCAAAATAAAGAAGTTGTTAAGCGCAATGATTATGTAAGAAGTAAAGACATTGAACAATATGATGGTTTCATTGATTACATCTATAAGACAATGACTGTTCAAGGAGGCATTCTTGATACAGGTTATGGACTTACAAAAAAAGACATAAAGATAATCAAAAAACTTATCAAAGAAGAAAGTGATAGATTATCATCCAAAAAGTAAAAACCCTGCAAAAACGCAATATTTAGTAGAAAAATAGTAGAATTATAGTAGAAATATAATTCTCTTTTTTTCTTTTATACATCATTAATATAATGTATAATATGTCTCGACTCGTGTGTCTTTCCCATGACTAACCACACGTAAAATTTAACAGGGGGTATTTCCTAATGGAAGAAAAGAAGGAATCTCGAATCATTTTATGGTTCAAGAAAAACGTAACAACAAGAGTAATTGCCATCAATGCTTTTATCGCTTGTTTATACGCTGTCGTTACAATGCTTTGTGGTCCATTATCTTATGAATTTTCACAATTTAGAATCAGCGAAGCATTAAACTTATTAGTATTTTTCAATCCTACCTATACGATTGGACTTACACTTGGTTGTTTCTTAGCAAACATCATGTCAACAGTTGGCCCACTCGATATGGTTTTAGGAACATCAGCAACCTTAATCAGTTGTTTGATAATTGTATTTCTATCAAAACTAATCAAGAATTTATTTGTAGCAAGTTTAATACCAACAATTGTGAACGCAATAATTGTTCCAATAACAATTTGGTTAAGCTGCTTAGGAACAGGTGATGAATTTTTACTAGGTGACATGTTCTGGATCATGGCAGGATGGGTTGCTTTAGGAGAATTTGTTTGTATAACTGGATTTGGTTATCCACTTGTAATGGTATTTACGAAAACAAAAGTTAGAGATGGTTTTTATAAACTTATAGAAGCAACAAGGAATTTAGATTTTAAGTGGTAAATAAAATGGGAGCTAAAGGATTTTATCTAGAAATTAAACACATCGATAAAACTACTGGTGCACGTTATGGAATTTTGCATACTCCTCATGGAGATTGCGAAGTGCCAATGTTTATGCCTGTAGGAACTTTAGCAACCGTAAAAACACTTTCTCCAGAAGAAGTTAAATCACTTGGAGCTGGTGTTATATTAGCGAATACATATCATTTACATCTTAGACCTGGAGAAGACATTATAGCTGAAGCAGGTGGTGTTCAAAAGTTCATGAATTATGATGGTCCAATGCTTACAGATAGCGGTGGTTATCAGGTTTTTTCACTTGCTGACAATCGTAAAATTACTGAAAAAGGCGTTACTTTTAAGTCTCATTTAAATGGTGATACTATTGAATTTACTCCTGAAAAAGTTATTGAAATAGAAGAGAAGATTGGCGCAGATATTGCGATGTCTTTTGATGAATGTATTCCTTATCCTGCAACATATGAATATGCTAAAAAGAGCACAGAAAGAACTTATAGATGGGCAAAGCGAGGAAAAGCTGCTCATAAAAGAGAAGATCAAGCTTTATTTGGCATTGTTCAAGGCGGAGACTTTGAAGATTTAAGAAAGTGGAGCGCTGAAGAACTTGTAAAACTTGATTTTGATGGATATTCAATTGGTGGAACATCTATTGGAGAACCAAAAGAAGTTTGTTTTAGAATGATTGATTACGCTATTAAATATCTTCCAGAAGATAAACCAAGATATTTGATGGGTGTAGGAAGTTTAGATTATATTCTTGAAGGAATTGCAAAAGGGATTGATATGATGGATTGTGTTCTTCCTACTAGAATTGCACGTCATGGAACACTGATGACACATAATGGAAGAATTAACATCAGAAAAGAGATGTATAAAAGAGATTTTACCCCTTTAGATCCTGAATGTGATTGCTATACATGTAAAAACTATACTAAAGCTTATTTAAGACATCTTTATATCTCTGAAGAAACATTTGGTGCTAGACTCCTTTCAATTCATAACATTAGATTTTTAATCTCAATTGTAGAAGGAGCAAGGGAAGCTATTAAAGAAGATAGATTCAAAGAATATAAAGATGAAATACTTAAAAAGTATGGAGATAAAAGAGGCTTCTAAAGCCTTTTTTAAATTCAAATTTATCTTATTATCTTATATAATAGATAAACGTTATGGATATAAATTTATTTGATTATTATTTACCTGAAGAATTAATTGCTCAAGAGCCTTCATCAATTCGTGATGAATGCAAGCTTTTAGTTGTAAATAGAACTAAAAAAACATATGAAGATAAAATCTTTCATGACATTTTAGATTATTTTAAAAAAGGTGATGTACTTGTTAGAAATAATACAAAAGTTATTCCTGCTAGACTTTTTGCTATAAAAGAAGGAACAGGAGCAAAAGTAGAAGTATTGCTTTTAAAAGATCTAGGAAGCGATACTTGGGAATGCTTATGTGGCAATGCAAAGGCAATTAAAGTAGGCACTAAATTGCATTTTAAAGATGACATATTAATCGGAACATGTTTAGCAACTTTTGATGAAGGAATTAGACATATAAAATTCGATTATGATGGTATATTTTTGGAAGAGTTAGATAAGATTGGTTTGATGCCTCTACCACCTTATATTCATAAACAAGTTGATGATAATGATAAATATCAAACTGTATATGCAAAAATAGAAGGAAGTGCAGCAGCACCAACAGCAGGATTTCATTTTACACCTGAACTATTAAAGAAAATTGAAGAAAAAGGTGTTGAAATTGTTGACATTACATTAAATATTGGCTTAGGAACGTTTAGACCAGTTAAAGTCCAAGATACAAAAGATCACATTATGCATAGTGAATCTTATGTTGTAAGTGAAGAAGCTGCAAGTAAACTCAATAGAGCTAAAAAAGAAGGAAGAAGAATTATTGCTTGTGGAACAACAAGTGTTAGAACTTTAGAAAGTAATTTTGCTAAATATAATGAATTTAAAGCAGAAAGTAGCGCGACATCTATTTTTATATCACCTGGATATGAATATAAAGCTGTAGATTGCTTGATTACTAACTTTCATCTTCCTAAATCAACTTTAGTCATGCTTGTTTCAGCTTTTATGGGAAGAGAATTTACACTTGAATGCTATAAACATGCAGTTGAAGAAAAATATAGATTTTTCTCTTTTGGCGATTCAATGTTCATTTATTAATATGAAAGAAAATAGAAACTATTATAGAGAATTTTTAAAAGACTATAACAAGATCAGAAGTGAAACTCCAAAGGATGAACTTCCTAAACTTTTACTTCACATTTGTTGTGGAGCTTGCTCTTGTTTTCCTTTAATATTTTTAACCGATTTATTTGATATTACAGTTTACTACACAAACTCTAATATATATCCTGAAAGTGAATTTGAAAAGCGATTTGAAGCTTTAACAAAATATGTGGAATTTGTTGAAAAAGCCTGCAAAACTCAAGTAAAAATTATAAAAGACACATATAATCATGATGAATTTATATGCGATTTGTTACCTTTTAAAGATGAAGAAGAAGGTGGACATAGATGCAAAATTTGTATAGAAAAACGTTTTAAACGTACTTTTGATTTTGCTTCTTCTCAAGGATTTAAATACGTTACTACAGTTATGAGTATATCTAGAAATAAAGATGTAGATTACTTAAATATGTTAGGAGAAAAACTTGCTAAGAAATATAATAATCTCACATATGTTCATTCAGATTTTAAAAAGAATAATGGTCAAGATATCGGTGTTGATTTATCTAAAAAAATTGGCATTTATAGACAATGTTTTTGTGGATGCGAATTTAGTAAGTGATATTGAATTTAATCATATTTATTAAAGATTTTTTACATCATTTTTTATATAATAAAAATAGTTTATGTTTATTAATAATATTGAAGATTATTTAACGTTTTATGGTTTAATTATTTATTCATCTGATAATACGGAGGAAGAGATTGAATACCATTATGTTGGATCGCTTAATGACGATGAACTTTTGGTTGAATTTGAATTTGATCTTCAATCTTTATGCAGTGATTATAATTTGAATTTAAACGACATATCGAATATCAAACTTGTTTTTGATGGTTCAAGCTCAAACATTCAAAAGATTTATTTTTGTAATGAATATAGAGAAGTAATACAAGTTTTTGATAATGATGGACAAGCTGAATTCAATCTGGGATACATAAAAAATAATAATAATTTTGATGGTTTTCTTTATTTTTCAATTAGAAGTTCTGATGCTTCGGATTATCAAACTGTTGATGTTATTTCTTGTGAAATAATTTTGAATTATACAAATAATTTCAACAACAAGCCAGCATATAAAACAAAATTTTTAAGTAGCACAATAGATAATCTGCTTACATATAATATTGATCTTTATACAGGACGAATTGATTTTTCAAGAAGCATTATTTCGCTTTATGGAAATAAGATGCCTCTTGAACTCAGTGAATCTTATAATCAATTTAAAGACACAAATTTTTTTGGAAATCGGAAACTTAACTTAGAACAAAAACTATATTTTTCTGATGGAAATTATTATTGGATTGATAATAAATATAAAACACATCAATTCGAGCAGATTAATAATTCATTATATTTTGATACCGAACATACTGGATTATTATTGAGAATTTATGCTAATGAATTTGTGATTACTAATGACGTTAATAAATTTATTCATTTTGATGCATCAATGAATTTGGTATCTATTGAAAGCAAAAGAGGAGTGGACTCTCTATTTTTACAAATTAGTCAATCATCAAACGGGCTTGTTTTTACTGATGGTATGGGAAGATGTGCTTCATATATAGCTAGTGACAACTCCCATATTTTAACACTACCAGATTCTACAGTGTTGAATTTTTATTCATCTGCAAATCAAGATGTTTTTTCAAATATTGATGGTAGTCAAATTACTTATAAATATAAAGACATTCAAAATATTAAATTGCTTATTTCAGCTTCGTCAAACGAAAATAAAAGTGTTAAGTTTACCTATGATGAAAAATATAGAATAATTAAGATTGAAGAATTTAGCAGCAATTTAATTTCTAAAAGAACAATAATCGAATATTTTAATCATTACACGATTGTTACGAAAATAAATCATCCTTCAGATTTATTGATTAGTGAAAGAACTGGTTACTTTTTTGCAAAAAACGGTGAAGCGATTTCAGAACTAGACTTATATAAATATGAATACAATAAAGAGTCTGATATTTATTATTATAATGAAGAAAGTTATGAACAATTAAAATTTGAAATAAATACCAATGATGCTATAAATATTACTCGTGTTGAAGGTACAAATTATTTTGGAATTAATACGACATCTTTAAATGAAGATGAAGAATATGTTGTTTATGCAAAACTTAACAATGAAAAACTTCATATTTCAAATGTAAATGATCTTGAGGTTATATTGGATGATGTATGGCCTGCATGTTATTTTGTCAGGCGCCTATTTTATATTAATTATTCTTTTGATGGAGAATTGACTTTAGCTGCTAAAATAAGGCCAAGTGAATATACAAATGAATATATAATTTTGGAAGTTGGAGGCAGCCAGGCAAATTTAGTTGACAATTATACTTTCTATTTAACTAAAGTGAAACGTAGTAATTCATTTGATGTTATAAGAAGTTCTTCTCAAAGTGGAGATTTTACTGAAAGACGTAATAATCAGACAAGATATTGGAATAAACTTTATTCTTTGAAATTTTCTAATTACCAAGATTGTGAAAAAATAACTTTGAAAGATTTTAATATAAGTTATTTAAATTTATTGAGAAATAATCAAGTGATTCTTCGGTACAATGATCTTTCTAAGGCTATTCTATATAATAATCAAAACGTTATTATAAACGATGATCTAGTAGTTGAATTTTCAAACTTATTATTAGGTCATCTTGATCTAAATTTAGGCGAAAAAACATTTTATTATTTAGAAGGTGAGAATGAATTAAATTTTTCATTTTATAAAATAATTAATAAGAATCGGCTTATTAAAAGCGGTTTAGTAAAGCAAAAAATCGATTTTTATGGAAATAAAATTGAAGAGGAAGACTCATTAGGTAATATTACAAACTATACGTTAGATAATTTTGGTAGAACACTGGCTATAGCCCAAATCACTTCGCAAGGTGTTTTTAAAACAGAATCAAATTATTCTTATTTATCAAACGAATTTAAAGAAATCAAATTAGATGAAGATGGATTAATTTATGAATCTACGTATGATTTATTAACGGGTTTATTAAAATCACATAAAGAACCTAATGGAAATTATATTTATTATCAATATGATACCCACTATAGACTTGTAAGTGTTTCTTCATCAAACAATACGAACTCAATTAGTTATAATAAGCAAAATATATCAGCTTTGAATTCATCTGATGGCAATAATTTTAGTTTTTCATATAACTACGAAAATGGATTAAATGCTGTGAAGGTCGATAATTTAAGTCATCTTGATAAGAGTTATGTTAAGGCACCAAATAAAGACGTTGCTAGAACACTTTATTCAAACTCAAAAGGAGATATCTCTTTATATAATCGATTTGGAAAATTAGTGCAGAAAGGGCAGATCACTTCACTATATTCAAACGGAATTATAGGCATGAATAAAATATATGGCGATATAGGTGGAAATTATTCAAATATTAATAATTATGATTTTAATGATCGTAATATTTCCAGTCAAAGCCCATTAAGAAAAGTAGTTTTTACAAATTTAACGAATCCATATGTTATTAATTATTCTTATAATGTTTATGGAAAAATCAATCAAGTTAATATCCCTAACAAATATAATTGTACATATTCTTATACTAATTTTGATTTACTTAATGGTGAAAATATTAGTTTTACTATTTTTGGGCAAAATATTTTTTCAACAAATAATTATTCATTTGTTCATATTGATGCATTAAATTCAGCAAGATTAGGAAGTTTCGCTTCTTCTATAAGTGGTTTTGAGATTTCTGATCAATACACATATGATAATTCATCTAGAATAGTAAGGCGTGAAATACTTCTCTCAATGCAATCATATGCATATGGTCAATTATCAATTAATTATGAATATACATACAAATCAAGAAGCGAAAACAATTTAACATTGTTAAGCAACAAATTATTAAGTAGAAGAGTAACAATTATTCAAGACACTATTGATAACTATTCAGAATATGAAGATGTAGAAACGTTTACTTATGATAATAATGGGAATTTAGCAAGCATTACCACTAATAATTATTTGGATAGATTTACTTATGATAATTTAAATAGATTAGTAAGAGAAGATAACCAAGCTTTAAATAGAACATTTGTTTATGCATATAACAATGGTGGCAATATTACATTTAAAGTTGAATACAATTATACTACCGGAAATTTAGGAACACCAATTAATGTAATCAGTTATGGTTATAATAGTTCATCCCATAAAGATATGTTAATTTCTTGGAATGGATATAATTTTTCTTATGATGCCGCTGGAAACCCATTAACTTATAAGGGTTGTTCATTAACACGGAATAGTTCAAATAGACTATCAAAATACTCCTATAATGCGCAAAAATACATTGAATTTGAATATAACGCTATTGGGGAAAGAAGAGAAAAAGTATATCATAATGGTTCATCAACAATTAGACATACTTATACATATTTAGATAATAAGATTTTAGCTGAAGAAATTACAAGCAATAGCGAAAATAAAGCGATTATTTTTATATACGAAAAAGATGAAATTATTGGTTTTTACGATAGATTTTCTTTGCCATATCTTTATAGAAAGAATATTTTAGGAGATGTTATCGAAATAAATGATTATTATGGGGATTTAGTTGCTGAGTATAAATATGACGCATGGGGTAATTGCACAGTAACTAACCACAATGAAGAAAATATTGGAGATTTGAATCCAATAAGATATAGAAGTTATTATTTTGATAATGAAACTGGTTTATATTATTTGATTAATAGATATTATGATCCTAAGACTGGTAGGTTTATATCACCAGATTCGATTGATTATTTGGATTATAAGCTAATTAATGGTCTTAATTTATATTGTTATTGCTTGAATAATCCAATTATCCATACAGACAAATTAGGAACAATATCTATTTTAAGCATCTTAATTGTATTGGCTTCAGTCGTTATAATCTGTTATGGTCTTGGCAGGATTATTCTTGATTCTTCAAAAAACAATGATAAAGCACCTGATGATTGGAACGGGGAAGAATTTTCTGAAAATTTCGAAGGTAAAATTTCAAAAAATTTTGAAAATTATACCATTTATTTCGAAATCACTAATACTAATCAATCAGATATCAACTTATATAATTTAACAATTTATGATTCATGGAAATATAGTGCCAGTCAAATTAGACAGTTTCTTAATTGGCTTAAGGATACGGGGAATTTTTCTACCTTAAATGTAGACAAAATGCTAAATGAACGGGCACGGCATAAGCTTGCTTATGAAATTGGATTTAAATATAAACATATTGCAGATGCTGATATATTTTTAAATTCAGATGATGTAGATCATTGGTATTCTTTTATTATAAACGGAAGGCTTTGGTATTAGCGTGTCAAACAATTTTAGCAGATTAAAAACAAAATCTTTTAAAATACGACATTTTGCAATTTTTGGCTTTATTTTTCTAGGTTGCATTTTACCGCCTTTAGTTGTGTATGTATTACTATATACGGCTATCAGCTCTTATGTCGAAAAGCATCTCCCAACTAGTATAGAAATATATGATTGTATTTTTGTTGATAGTAATAATAATTACTATTTAAAGAATAAATACGGGTCCATGTTAGTAAAGGATCAGAATTGGGGTAAATCCAATGCAATCGATGATATACTCCTAGAATTTGGTGATGACCTTAGACTTTTAGATGCGACAGGGGACAATCAATATTTATATTTATTTGTAAGCAATTATTATTCGAGAAGTTCCGCTTCAAAAGAATATAAAGCTTATTATTTAGTATATGATACTGACTTATCTTTAAAATATAAATTTGATGTTTCATCCGATTATTATCGTTCTTTAGACATGTTATGCTCTAGTAATTTGCTTTATGTATATACGACTAATTATGATAATGATAGATTAGATTTACACAGATTCGATTTTTCTAATTCTCAGGATGACATCTTGATGAGTGATGTTCAGGATAATAATGTTTATTACGATGACGATGTTACAATTCAGCTAAAGAAGGATAGTGATAATCGTTTTACGAAAATGAGAAAAGTCTCTAATAACACAAAGATGTTTTATAAATTTGACAAATTTTCCCTTTTAGATAAGGAAATAATATTGGATGCCAATTCTATTAAAATCAACGATGGCGGTATGTTATATACAATTAAAACTGATTTCGCAACTCCTAAATTTTATGAAGCTGCTTATGTTGAAAATAGCAAAATTAAGTTTGCAATCTATGACTATCTAAACAATGCAGAATGTGGAAGGCCTGATAGCAATTGCATTTGTCGTTATGGCAGGTCTCATTATTATGTTTTTGATTTAAATAATAAAGCTATCAAAGAAGAAAAAGAATTGAAAGAAGGTAGTTTTATAATCGATTATTCTCAGGATGAACTTATTTACTATTACAATAAGAAAATATACAATGGCGATATTTTTATGAGGGATTGTGAGGAAATTGAGTACGGTGAAATTGTCAAATTATATTTCGATTCTGTGAACACCAGGGATTATTATAAACAGTTTTATATAACTTGTATAAACGGCGTTATCTATGGATTATAGAAGCTGAGTTTTAATGCAATTAATATTGGTGATATTTTTGCACAATTCAATTTCGGAATTTAACTTAATTAAACGTATATTAGTTTCAAAATTATAAAAACCTTGCAAAAGCGGTATAAAATTTAAAAATTTGATTAAAATTTATTTATATGAATGGGCAATCTAGACAGATTTAAATACAAATTAAATGCGTAACAAAGATGCTGATTACTTAAATATGTTAGGAGAAGAACTTGCTAAAAAATATAACAATCTCACATATGTTCATGCAGATTTTAAAAAGAATAATGGTCAAGATATCGGTGTTGATTTATCTAAAAAATTGGCATTTATCGCCAATGTTTTTGTGGTTGTGAGTTTAGTAAAATTTAATTTAAGATTATTGATTTTATTTTGATATATAATTGAAAATTTCTTGAGGCGTGAAAGCTGGAATATTGCTATTCAAATAATCTTTTTTGTTTAAAGTTATAATTGCATCTATATGAGATTCTTCTGCAGCAAAAGATTGTAAAGCATCTTCATAATCAGCAAAATCTGAAAATAAGGCATCAATTGCAGTATCGTTTGTAATGCTTATTACTTTTGAGGTGATCTCATATGCTTTGTGTTGTAATAATTTTGCTATTTTAGAATCATGAAGTTGTCGTTTTAAAATGAATTCAATATCTCTTAAGGATTGAGTAGTGATATAAGTTTCATGATTATTTCTATAAAAAAGAAAAAATAGTTTTTTAATTAACAAATAATTTTCCCTTTTCAAAAAGAGTTCAAGATAAATGTTTGTATCAATCAATAGTTTCATAATTATAAATGTTTCTTAATTAATTCGTCTTGAAGAGCTTTATCATCGCTAGTTGAAACTTCTTTTGTTTCGATAGAAGACAAAATTTCATCAAGTTCAACAAGAGCTTTAAATTTTGGATTTGTTAAGCAAGCAATAACGTTTCCATTTTTTGTAACATAAACATCTTCTTGGGTGGATTTTGAAAGATAAAAACTTAAATTGTTTTTTAATTCTGTAGCTGTAACATAACACATAAAAAGCACCTCCAATATAAATATATCTAAAGTTGTACAAAATGAAAAATAAAAATGTACATTATTCGTACAGATTGTGTGAAAATATCTGAATCATTGAATGATCTATAATTTTGTTGTGGAGATTTAAACATGTATAAAGAACAATTGGCAAGATATCGGTGTTGATCTATTCAAAAAATAGGTATTTAAAGACAATGTTTTTAGGGTGTGAATTTAGCAAAAATGAATAAATATTTGCTTTTTTAATAGCATGAAAAAGTGATGATGAATACTTTTTTAACTTTTTGAAAAAAATGATAATTTTATTTTCTCAATTGGCAATTTTTAATCATAACTATCGATATTTTTGTTAATTCAAGAAAAAAATCAAAATTTTTCAATTTTAATGTTGACTAATTATATATAATTATGGTTTAATTTTAAGGCTTACGGAAAAGCGTTGATATGCGAGGTTGCTGATACACCCACAAGCGTTGTCATGAAGGTAGTCAGGGAATTCGCATTGAGCCTATAGCGTAAGGGTAAGAAAGGAGCGAATTCATGGCAAAAGTTAAGAAAATTAGGGTTCGTTTACAAGCTTATGATCACAAAGTACTCGATATGAGTGTTTCAAAGATTTGTAACGCAATCACTAAAACAGGTGCTGGTGTAGTAGGACCTATTCCACTTCCAACGGAAAAACAAGTCTACACAATCTTAAGAGCTGTTCACAAATATAAAGATTCCCGTGAACAATTCGAAATCAGAACTCACAAGAGAATTATCGACATTGTTAATCCTAACAGTGATACAATCGATGCCTTAAGAAGACTCGATCTTCCAAGTGGTGTTGACATCGATATCAAATTATAAGGAGGGTAAGGCTAATGAAAGAAATCATCGGTAGAAAAATGGGCATGACTCAAGTCTACGCAGAAGACGGAACATTATATGCTGTTACAGTTGTTGAAGTCTTACCAAACGTTGTCATCCAAAAGAAAACAGTCGAACATGATGGCTATGAAGCAATTCAAGTCGGTTATGAAGACATGAAAGAAAGCAGAGCAAACAAATGCGAAAAAGGAATCTTCGCAAAAGCAAACGTTTCTCCAAAACAATTCTTATACGAATTAAAGGGTGATGAAGTTTACGGATTTGAAGTCGGTCAAGAAATCAAAGCAGACTTATTCCAAGCAGGCGACATCGTTGACGTCATCGGAACAAGTAAAGGTAGAGGATATGCTGGTGTCATTAAGAGATGGGGTCATCATATCGGACCTAAAGGACATGGTTCAGGTTACCACAGAGGACAAGGTTCATTTGCTAACAATGGTAGATGCAACAACAGAGTCATTCCTGGTAAGAAAATGTCCGGTCATATGGGAAATCAATCAGCAACAGTTTTAAATCAAATCGTTGTTAAGAGTGATGCAAATGCAAATTACATCTTAGTTAGAGGTGGCATCCCAGGACCAAAGAAATCAATCGTTAAAATCAGAAGTGCTGTAAAACCAAGTCTTCAAAAATACACTGTTAAACCAGTTCAAGACAAGACAGCAGCTGCTGAATAACCAGAAGGGAGAAAATTATGGCATCAACAAATGTAAAAGTTAAAGTCTATTCCCAAGATGGTCAAGAAGTCTCAAGTGTTAACTTAGCTAAATCAGTCTTCGCAGTCGAGCCTAATGAACAAGTTATGTTCGATGCAGTTATGGTTTATCAAGCTAACTCAAGACAAGCTACAGCTAAAACAAAGAAGAGATTTGAAGTCTCTGGCGGTGGTAAAAAACCATATAGACAAAAAGGTACTGGTAGAGCAAGAGCTGGTTCTACAAGATCCCCAATCTGGGTCGGCGGTGGTACAGTATTTGGCCCAACCGGCGAACAAAACTTCAAAATTAAACAAAATAAGAAAGCTCACGCCTTAGCATTAAAGAGTGCATTAAGCCTAAAACTTCAAAAAGGTTTAATCGTTCTTGATGAATTAAAGGTTTCAGGAAAAACAAAAGAAGTTGTCTCAGTCTTAAAAGCATTCAAGGCTGACAATCAAAAAGTTTTACTTGTCAGTGACGATGAATTAGTCTTACAAGGCGCAAACATCGTTTCAAACGTTACATTAAGACAAGTCGGAAACATTTCAGTTTATGACTTACTTAATAATGAAGTCGTCATTCTCACAAAAGAAGACGTCAAGAAAATTGAGGAGGAACTCGCATAATGCCACGTAAGAAGAAAGAAGAAGTCGTTGTCGCTCCAGTTAGTAAAGCAACAATCCATGACTTCGAAGTCATTGTCGAACCACTCATTACTGAAAAGAGCATGACAGTTAATCAAGAAAATGGTCAATACACATTCAAAGTTAAAAAGAATGCTAATAAAGTAGAAATTAGAAACGCCATTGAAAGAATTTATAACGTTACAGTTACAGGCGTTCAAACAGTTAATGTTCCAGCTAAAAACACAACAAGAGGAACAAGATTCCATGGAACAATTAGCGGTTTCAAAAAGGCTATCGTTACTTTAAAAGAGGGCGATGTAATCAATCTCTACGCTGAATAGTCTTATCAACTTATATATAGGAGAAAAATATGTCAGTAAAAAATTATAAACCATATACTCCTTCAAGACGTGCAATGGTCACGTTAAGTTATGAAGAAGTAACTAAATCTACTCCTGAAAAAAGTTTATGTGTCACCCTTAAGAAATCAGGTGGCAGAAATCAACAAGGTGTTATCACAACTCGTCACATTGGCGGTGGTAATAAGAAAAAGTACAGAATCATCGATTTCAAAAGGAATAAAGATGGAGTAGTCGGAAAGGTTCAAGCAATTGAATACGATCCAAACAGAAACGCATTTATCGCACTTATCGCTTATCTTGATGGTGAAAAACGTTACATCATTCAACCTAAGGGATTAAAAGTTGGTGATAAAATCGTATCCGGTGATGAAACAGAAATCAGAACTGGTAACGCATTACTCTTAAAGAACATTCCAGAAGGTACCTTAGTTCACAACGTTGAACTTATGCCTAAAAAAGGTGGCCAACTCTGTAGATCAGCAGGTTGCTCCGCACAAATCTTAGGTAAAGAAGGAAAATATGTCATCGTTAGATTACAATCTGGCGAAACAAGAAAAATCTTAGGTGAATGTAAAGCTACAATCGGTGTTGTCGGTAATGAAGATTACAACCTTGTAAACTTTGGTAAAGCAGGTAAGACAAGATGGTTAGGAACACGTCCAACCGTTAGAGGTAGCGCAATGAACCCACCAGATCACCCACACGGTGGTGGTGAAGGTAAATGTCCTGTCGGTAGAGATGCTCCACGTACTCCATGGGGTAAGAGAGCACTTGGTGTCAAGACAAGAAAACAAAAGAAAGCATCTTCTAAATTAATTATTAGAAGAGCTGGTAGTAAATAGAGAAAGGAGGAGATGAAAAATGGCACGTAGTTTGAAAAAAGGACCATTTGTAGATGAAAGCTTAATGAAGAAAGTTCAAGCTTTAAATGAAGCAAATAAAAAAGCCGTCATTAAAACATGGTCAAGAAGAAGTACAATTTTCCCAGATTTCGTTGAACACACCTTCGCTGTTTATAACGGACACACATTCATTACAGTTTACGTTACAGAAGATATGGTCGGTCATAAGTTAGGTGAATTCGCACCAACAAGAACTTATAAAGGTCACTTCGGAAATAACGCAGAAGATAAGGCAGCCGCTATGAAGGCAGCTGGTATCAAGAAATAGGAGGTAGGTTATGGCAGATACAGAAAAGAAAGTAGTTGCTGAAGCAGAAGAAAAGAAAGCTCCTGCTAAAAAGGCCGCTCCTAAGAAAACAACAGCTAAAAAGGCAGTTAAAAAAGAAGAAGCTCCAGTAGCAGAAGAAAAAGAAGCTCCAAAAGCTAAGAAAGCTCCTGCAAAGAAAGCTTCAGAAAAGAAAGCTGCTCCAAAAGCTGCTAAAAAAGAAGAAAAGAAACCTGCAAAACCAGCAGTTACAGAAGCAAAAGCAAGCGCAAGAAGCGTTAAAGTCACTCCAAGAAAAGCAAGACTCGTTATTGATCTTGTTAGAGGAAAAAGAGTCGTCGAAGCACTTGAAATTCTTGCTTTCTTAAACAAAACTGGTGCAACAGATGTCGCAAAACTTATCAAATCAGCCGCAGCTAATGCAACAAATAACTTCGGTATGGATGAAGATAAATTATACGTCGCTTCTATCTGGGCTAACGATAGCATCAAAATGAGAAGATATCTTCCAAGAGCTAAAGGTAGCGCTAGTGGATTAGTTAAAAGATTCAGCAACCTCTATGTTGTTGTTAAAGAAAGAAACTAGGAGAGAGTGAATTATGGGTCAAAAAGTTAATCCAGTAGGTATGAGAATTGGTCTCAACAAGAATTGGAATTCAAGATGGTATGCTGATAAAAAAGAATTCCCTAAATATCTTGCTGATGATCTCAAAATCAGAAACTATATAGAAGAAAGATACGGAAAAGATGCTCAATTATCACATATTGAGATCGAAAGAAAAAAGAACGATAAAGGTATATTTGTTAGATTAATTATCTTTGCAGCACGTCCAAGTATCATCATCGGTGCTAAAGGTGCTACAGTTAACGCTTTACAAGCTACCTTAGCTAAAATGTTCGATTGCACAGTCAAGATTGACATTGTTGAAGTTAAACAACCATATCTTGATGCTCGTATTGTTGCTGATGTAATTTGTCAACAACTCGAAGCACGTGCAAGCTTCAGAATCGTTCAAAAGAGAGCCATCTCACAAGTTCGTAAATCAGGTGCTCAAGGATGTAAAACTGCCGTTTCAGGTAGACTTGCAGGTGCTGATATCGCACGTACAGAAGGCTATAAAGAAGGAACAATGGCTATTAATACACTTCATAGCGACATCGATTTCGCTACAAGAGAAGCTATGACAACTTATGGTAAATTAGGTGTCAAAGTTTGGATCTCAAGAGGTGTTAAAGATTTCTCAACAAGATCAGACGTTGTTGAAATTCCAAACAACAGACCAAATAACGTTAAAAAGAAAGGAGAGTAGTTATGTTACAACCTAAAAGAGTTAAATACAGACGTCCTCATATTATAAGATATGAAGGCCTCTCAAAAGCTGGTAACGAACTTGCCTTTGGCGAATATGGTCTCCAAGCCGTTACTGGAAATTGGGTCACAGATAGACAAATCGAAGCCGTCCGTGTTGTCTTATCAAGATACACAAAACGTGAAGGTAAAATTTATATTAGAATCTTCCCTCACTTAGCAAAAACTAAAAAACCAGCCGAAGTCCGTATGGGTTCCGGTAAAGGTTCACCAGAATACTGGGTCGCAGTCGTTAAAAAGAACAGAGTCATGTTTGAAATTGGTGGAGTTCCTGAAGAAGTTGCTATGCACGCTTTACATCAAGCAAGCTACAAACTTCCACTCCAAACCAGAATTATTAAAAAAGGAGAGTAAATAGTTTATGAAAATTAAAGAAGTAAGAGACTTATCTACTGAAGAATTAAATGCTCGTGTTTACTCTTTAAAAGAAGAGTTATATAACCTCAGAAGAAAAAAGGCTGTTGGTCAACTCGAAAACATGATGGAAATCAAAAGAGTTCGTAAAGATATCGCTAAAGTCTTAACAGTCTTAAGAGAAAGAGAACTCGGATTAGTCGAGGAAGGTAAATAATTATGGCAACAAAAAGAAAAATTACCGGAACAGTCATCTCCAACAAAAATGATAAAACCATTGCTGTTGAAGTTAGTGGATATAGAAAACATCCAAAGTATAAGAAAAGAGTTCAATTCAGACATAGATACTATGCTCATGATGAAGCAAATGTTGCTCAAGTCGGTGATGTAGTTACTATCGAAGAATCAAGACCATTAAGCGCATTAAAGAGATTCGTTCTTGTCTCAGTTGATAAGAAAGCTCTTGAAACTGTTGAAGTTAGTGATGGTGAAGAAGTCGCTGAAGTCTTACATGAAGAGAAGAAGGAGGAAGAATAGTTATGGTACAAACAGAAACTAATCTCGTCGTTGCTGATAATAGCGGTGCTCGTATTGTAAGAATCTTCAAAATCTATGGTGGAACACATAGAAAAACAGCAACAGTTGGTGATGTCGTTCAATGCGCAGTTAAAGTTGCTATTCCAAATGGCAAAGTTAAAAAGAGTGACATCGTCAAAGCAGTCATCGTAAGAACTGCTTACCCAATTCAAAGAAAAGATGGTTCAACAATCAAATTTGATGATAACGCATGCGTTATTATTAATGAAGATAAGACACCAGTTGGTACCCGTGTCTTTGGACCAGTCGCAAGAGAATTAAGAGAAAAAGGTGAAGGATTCATGAAAATTGTTTCCTTAGCACCAGAAGTCTTATAAGGAGGTAATAAGCTATGAAACTTAAAACAGGTGATAAAGTTATTGTTATCTCCGGAAAAGATAAGGGAAAAGTTGGTACAATCCAAAAAGTTTTCCCAAAAGAAAATAAAGTTATTGTTGATGGCGTAAACACTGTTAAAAAACACGTCAAACCAACACAAGCTAATCCAGATGGATCAATCCAAGAATTATTTGCTCCTCTCGATGCTTCAAATGTCGCTTACTACGATGAAAAGAGCAAAAAGGCAAGCAGATTAGGATATAAAGTTAGCGTTGGTAAAGATGGCAAAAAGACAAAAGTCAGAGTCGTCAAGAAAACTAATAAAGAAATTAAATAGGAGATTGATATGGCAGAAACAAAGAAAACTACAGCTACAGCAAAACCAAAAGCTGCAACTTCTAACGGACATAAAGCTCCTCAAAGAACAACAAGATTACAAGTCAAGTTTAATGAAGAAATCAAACCTGCACTTATGAAGCAATTCGAATATAAGTCAGTTATGGAAGTTCCTCAATTAAGCAAGATTGTTGTTAACATTGGTGTTGGTGATGCAACTCAAGATAAAAAGCGCCTTGAAGAAGCTGTTGAAGAATTAGCTCTCATCACAGGTCAAAAGCCAATCATCACAAAGGCTAAAAAGAGTATTGCTACATTCAAATTAAGAGAAGGTGAAGCAATTGGAACAAAGGTTGATTTAAGAGGTATCAGAATGTATGAATTCTTCGATAAACTCGTTACAATCGCTCTTCCAAGAGTTAGAGACTTCAGAGGTGTTAGCAAGAACTCATTCGATGGCAAGGGAAATTATACTTTAGGTATTAAAGAACAATTAATCTTCCCTGAAATCGATTACGATAAAGTCCAAAAGATCAGAGGTATGGACATTGTCGTCGTTACAACTGCAAAAACAGATGAAGAAGCATACGCTTTACTCAAAGCACTTGGTATGCCATTCAATAAATAGTGAGGTAAGTTATGGCTAAAACAAGTTTAAAGGTTAAACAATCAAGACCACAAAAATTTAAAGTCAGAGAATATACACGTTGTTCAAGATGTGGAAGACCTCACTCAGTCTATTCAAAATTCGGACTTTGCAGAGTCTGTATCAGAGAACTCGCTTATAAGGGCGAAATTCCTGGTATGAAGAAATCTTCATGGTAATTAGGGAGGTAAAATTAATATGCATCAAGATCCAATTGCTGATATGTTAACAAGAATTAGAAACGCTAATGCTTTAAAACATGAAAAAGTTTCTATGCCTTCCAGCAAAATGAAGGTTAATATCGCTAGTATTCTTCTTGAAGAAGGTTATGTTACTTCTTTTAAAGAATCAAAAGATAAAGACGGTCACAAGAAACTTGAAATCGTCTTAAAATATGGTCCTAGTGGCGAAAAAGTCATTTCAGGATTAAAGAGAATTTCAAAACCTGGCTTACGTGTTACAGCTGATGCTAAGCACATTCCAAGCGTCTTAAAGGGTTTAGGAATTGCTATCATTTCAACATCAAAAGGACTTTTAACAGACAAAGCTTGTAAAGCTCAAAATGTCGGCGGCGAAGTCATTTGCTATGTTTGGTAATTAGGAGGATAGTTTATGTCACGTATTGGTAATAAAGTCATTCCTATTCCAGCAGGATTAAATGTTGAAATCGGTGAAAATTATATTGATATTAAGGGTAAAGTTGGTGAAGATAAGGTCGAATTCGATCCATCAATCATCTCACTTGAACTTAAAGATGGTGTCTTAACCGTTAAAAGAGCTAACGACTTAAAGAAATCAAAAGCAATGCATGGAACAACAAGAGCTTTAATTGCTAACGCTGTTAAAGGATGTTCCGAAGGCTTCAAAAAGAACTTACAAGTCATTGGTATCGGTTATAGAGCAGAAAATAGAGGAGAAGATTTAATCTTACACCTTGGTTATTCTCACCCAATCACCATCAAACCTCTTCCAGGAGTTAAAATTGTCGCTACTGAATCAAAGAACAAGAACGTCAATGCTTATATTGAAGTTTCTGGTTCTGACAAATTCAAAGTTGGCCAAGTTGCCGCTTTAATTAGAGAACAACGTAGGCCTGAACCTTATAAAGGAAAAGGCGTTAGATATGCTGATGAAGTTGTCTTACGTAAAGAAGGTAAACGTGCAGGTAAGAAGTAGGAGGCTGAGTAGATTATGATTAAAAGAATCGATAGAAACGATGTAAGAACTAGAAAACACTTAAGAGTTCGTAAAAAAATTAGCGGAACAGCTTCTTGCCCAAGACTTTGTGTCTATAGATCAAACAAGAACATTGAAGTTCAAGTTATTGATGATGTTAAAGGCGCAACACTTGTCTCAAGTTCATCCGAACAATTAAAGATTAAAAACGGAAACAACATCGAGGGTGCAAAACTTGTCGGTGCTGATATCGCTAAAAAATGTTTAGCAGCTGGAATTGAAACAGTCGTTTATGATAGAGGCGGCTATGTCTATCATGGTCGTGTCAAAGCACTCGCTGAAGCAGCACGTGAAGGCGGATTAAAGTTCTAAGGAGATATTTATGGCAGAAGAAGTTAAAGAAACAGTTGTTGTTGAAGAAGCTCAAGCTACTGAAACTCCAAAAGAAGGTGCTAAAAAGCAATTTAATAAAAGAAACGACAAAAAATTCCAAAGACCAGTTCGTAAACCTATCGTTAAGGAGTACGAGGAAAGAGTAGTCGCAATTAACCGTGTCACTAAGGTTGTCAAAGGTGGTAAGAGAATGAAATTCTCAGCACTTGTCGTCATTGGTGATGGTAAAGGTAAATTCGGTTTTGCTACTGGTAAGAGCGGTGAAGTCCCAGATGCAATCAAAAAAGCAGTTGATAAAGCAAAACGTAACATGATTAACGTTAATATCGTTAAGGGTGGAACAATTGCTCACGATACAATCGGCAAATTTGGCGCATCAAAAGTCTTCTTAAAACCAGCCCCAGAAGGAACTGGTGTCATCGCAGGTGGCCCAGTCAGAGCTATTATCGAGCTTGCTGGTATTAAAAACGTTTACTCAAAAGTCTATGGTTCAAGAACAAAAGTTAATGTTGTCAAAGCAACAGCTCAAGCATTAACACAATTAAAAGAATACAAGACAGTTATCGCTTTACGTCAAGGAGGAAAAGAAGATGTTAAATAATCTTAAACCTACCGAAGGAGCAAGAAGAGAGTCAAAAAGACGCTGCAGAGGACTCGGCAGTGGCTTAGGTAAAAACGGTGGTTCCGGAAATAAAGGTCAAAATTCCAGAACTGGCGGTGGTGTTAGACTCGGATTCGAAGGTGGTCAATTACCACTTTTCAGAGCTCTTCCAAAAAGAGGATTCAAGCACTTTGGCCGTAAAGAATACGCTATCGTTAACTTAGATGCATTCAACAAATTTGAAGATGGTAAAGAAGTTACCTTAACAGATCTTGTTGAAGCAGGCTTAGTTAATAAAGAATTAGATGGCTTAAAAGTCTTAGGTAATGGAGAACTTACTAAGAAAGTCACAATTGTCGCTAACAAATTTTCAAAATCTGCATTAGAAAAGATTGAAAATGCTGGCGGTAAAGCACAAATTATCGAATAATATTATAGTTATTCTAATTAAGGGCTAATCGAATGAAGAAATTTATTGATATATTCAAAAACAAAGATGTCGTTGGTCGTATATTCTTTACGATAATGATTTTATTTGTTTTTAGACTTGGTTGTTCGATCCCAATTCCTGGAATTGACGCATCTGAATTTACGAATCAGCTCTCAAATAACTCCAACAATTTATTAGCATTGATGAATTTGCTTGGTGGTGGAGCTCTTCAAAATTTCTCCATCTTTGCTCTTGGTGTTTCACCATATATTACTTCTCAAATTATTATTCAACTCTTAAGTATGGATGTTCTTCCAGCACTTACTGAGTTAAATAGACAAGGACAATATGGTAGAAAAAAGATTGAAATGGCAACACGTTATTTAACATTAATGCTTGGTGCCGTTCAAGCTTATGGAATTATTCAAACTGCAAAAAATACTTCCTGGATTTCATTCACGATGGAAGAAAGCTTCTTAACTTACGCATATATCATTACCATCATGGTAAGTGGTGCAATGCTTGTTATGTGGCTTGGTGACCAAATCACTACTAAAGGTATTGGAAATGGTATCTCAGTAATCATTTTTGCAGGTATTGTTGCTAGCCTTCCAAAACAAATTTCAACTGCATGGCAAAAATGGGTTCTTACATCATGGAACCATGGTTCAGTTGAAGCGACAAAAGGTGTCTTCCAATTCCTACTTTATGTATTAGCTTTCGTTCTTATTATTGCGTTTGTCGTATTTATCGAACTTAGTCGTAGAAAAATACCAGTTCAACACGCAACAAGAAGTGGTGGAAATGAAAAACTTACAAAAGCTTCATTCCTTCCAATCAAAGTTAATTCAGCAGGTGTTATTCCAGTCATCTTTGCTAGCTCAATTTTGATGGCTCCTTCAGTTATTGCAACATTTATTTCAAGTGATGCAGCAAATGCTGAGTGGCTAAAGATATTCCAATATAACCAACTCGTAAAAACTGGAGATGCTTATATCCCATGGGGATTATTCATCTATTTAATCCTCATATTTGCGTTCACATTCTTCTACGCTAATTTGCAAATTAACCCTGCACAAATGGCAGATAATTTCCAAAAGAATGGATCTTACATTCCTGGAGTAAGACCAGGAATCGAAACAGAAAAGTACGTCTCGAAAGTTTTAAATAGAATTACTCTTATTGGTGCATTCAGCTTAAGCTTTATTGCAGCTTTACCAGTCGTTTTGAATTTAACAGGCGTATTTGGCAATGATAGCTCGCTTTCTCTAGGAGGAACTGGTCTCATCATCGTTGTTGGTGTTGCTCTTGAAATGAGTAACCAAATCAATGGTCTTGTTGCTGGTAAGAGCTATGATGAAGTCATTGGAGGTATGTAAACTGATGAAAAATATTATTTTAATGGGCCCACCAGGTGCTGGTAAGGGAACAAATGCTAAACGTATTGTTGCTTATTATAACATCCCACATATTTCAACAGGAGATATGTTCAGAGAAGCTATAAAAAATAAAACACCACTTGGCGAACTCGCTAATAATTATATTTCTCAAGGTTTACTTGTACCAGATGATGTCACAATTGGTTTAGTCAAGGAAAGACTTTCAAAAGATGATTGTGCAAACGGTTATCTTCTTGATGGTTTCCCACGTACTTTAGAACAAGCCAAGGCTTTAACTAAAATAGGTGAAGAAATTTCTAGACCAGTTACAAACGTTATAAATATTGTCGTTCCTGAATCTATCTTAGTTGATAGAATTTCAGGAAGACGTGTTTGTAAAAAATGTGGTGCTCCTTATCACATCAAAAACCTTAAACCAAGAGTTGAAGGAGTTTGTGATCTTTGTGGAGGCGAACTCATACAAAGAAAAGATGATAATGAAGAAACACTTAAAGCACGTTTAAGTGAATATCATAAAATGACAGAACCACTCATTGCTTATTATAGTAAGTTTAATATCACAAGCGATGTTAGAGGTGATAAAAACCTTGATGCATTACTCGATGATATTAAAGAAATCTTAGGAGAGTAAATTAACCGTGTCGATTATTATTAAAAGTCCACGAGAAATTGCTCTCATAAGAGAAGCAGGTGATATTTTGCGTGAAACTTTAAAGGTTTTAAAGGCTCACACAAGACCTGGAATCTCGACAGATGAACTCGGAAAGCTTGCTGGAAGATACATCCGCTCGAGAGGCGCGATTCCTTCATGTAAAGGTTATGGAGGATTCCAAGGCGATATATGTGTCAGCGTAAACGAGGTCTTAGTTCATGGTGTCCCTTCTAAAAAAGTAATTTTGAAGGAAGGCGATATAGTGAGTTATGACATCCTAGTTACCTATAAAGGGTATACGGCTGATGCATGTAGAACTTATGGAGTAGGAGAAATCGCTCCTAATGCGCAAAAGCTAATTGATGTCACAAAAGAATGTTTCTTTGAGGCAGTTAAATTAGTTAAACCTGGAACCCATCTTGGAGACATCGGCGAAAGAATTCAAACAATTGCTGAGTCAAACGGATACACTGTTACTGAAGAATTTGCAGGACACGGTGTAGGGCGCGAGGTTCACGAAGATCCTTATGTGTTCAACGTTGGTCAAGCAGGCACTGGAGCTGTACTTAAAAAAGGTATGGTTATTGCAATTGAACCAATGATTAACGAAGGAAAAGTTGAATTAGTTACGTTAGATGATGGCTGGACAACCAGATCCAAAGATGGAAAATTAACATGCCACTACGAAAATACGGTCGCAGTGACAGAGTCCGGCTACGATATTCTAACCTTAAGAGAAGGAGATGAATAAAATGGCAAAACAAGATGTTATAACCGTCGAGGCGGTAGTCGTAGAAGCTTTACCAAATACTAACTTCAAAGTAAAGCTAGAGAATGATGTCGTAATTCACGCCACTGTTTCTGGTAAAATCCGTATGAATTACATCCGCATTTTACCAGGTGATAGAGTTACCGTTGAATTATCGCCTTATGATTTAAACAATGGCAGAATAGTTTTTAGACATAAATAGTCTAATCAGGAGGTAATTTTATGAAAGTTAGACCATCCGTTAAACCTATTTGTGACAAGTGCAAAGTTATTAAGAGAAATGGCAAAGTTATGGTCATTTGTCAAAATCCAAAGCACAAGCAAAGACAAGGTTAATTTAGGAGGAACAAATTAATTTATGGCACGTATTGTTGGTGTTGATATTCCAAATAATAAAGTTATCGTTGTTGCTTTAACCTATATTTATGGTATTGGAAATACAACCGCTAAGAAAATTTGTGCAGCAGCTGGAGTCGAAGAACTTAAAAGAGTTAAAGATTTAACAGATGCTGAAATCACTAAAGTCAGAGAAGAAGTCGCTCACTATAAAGTTGAAGGTGACTTAAAAAGAGAAGTTGGCTTAAATATCAAGAGACTTCAAGAAATTGGCTGCTACAGAGGTATCAGACATAGAAGAGGTCTTCCAGTCAGAGGCCAAAGAACAAAAACTAATGCTCGTACTCGTAAAGGTCCACGTAAGACAATTGCGAATAAGAAAGAAGCAGTTAAGTAATAGGAGGGTGATGGAAATATGGCAAAGAAACAAACAACCCGTAAAAAGAAGATCAAGAGATCTTATACGAAGGGTGTCGCTCACATTCACGCAACCTTCAATAACACAATTGTTACTATTACAGATGAAGCCGGTAATGCAATTGCTTGGTCATCAAGTGGCGCATTAGGTTTCAAAGGTGCAAAGAAATCCACTCCATTCGCAGCTCAAAGTGCTGCTGAAGCAGCTGGTAAAGCTGCTGTGGATCAAGGTCTTAAAACAGTCGATGTTGATGTTAAAGGACCAGGTGCTGGTAGAGAAAGTGCAGTTAGAGCACTTGAACTCGCAGGACTTAAGGTTACATCAATTGTTGATACAACACCTATTCCACATAATGGTTGCCGTCCACCAAAAAGAAAACACGGTTAATATTTAGGAGGATGATGATACATGGCTGAAAATGAATTAAAAATTGCTCACCCATTTGAAAAAAGTACCTTTAAGATCGCAGTAGCAGATAATAAAGAAAACTATTGCAAGGTCGTTGCCGAACCACTCGAAAGAGGTTATGGCTTAACACTTGGAAACGCATTAAGAAGAGTCCTTCTTAGTTCCTTACCAGGAACAAGCGTCTACGCTATTGAGGTCGAAGGAGCTGTCCATGAATTTACAGCTCTTCCAGGTATTGAAGAAGATTTAACTCAAATCATCCTCAACCTTAAAGATTTAGTTCTTAAGAGTGATACAATTAGCGATGAAAGCTATGAAGTATCAATTAATAAAGGTGAAGGTGAATTTAAAGCCGGCGATTTAGAACTCCCAACAGGTTTAGAAGTTGTTAATCCTGAACTTGTTATCGCTCATATCGCAGAAGGCGGTCACTTAAACATGACTCTTTACATTAAAAATGGTAGAGGTTATGCAACAAGTGCAGAAAATAAAACTCTAGGATTGAATGCTGGGTTAATTGCAACAGACAGTAACTATTCACCAGTCGTTAGAGTAAACTACAAAGTCGAACAAACTCGTGTTGGACACGATCCAAGATTCGACAAACTTATTCTTGAAGTTTGGACAAACGGTTCAATTAAACCTGAAGAAGCAGTCTCATTATCAAGTAAGATGTTAATTGCTCACTTTGAAAGATTCTTAGATCTTGATAATAAATATGAAGATTTAGGCTTAGTTAAAGACCCTGTCGTCCAAAAAGAAGAAACATTCGAAAACTTAACAATTGAAGACCTTGACTTAAGTGTCCGTAGCTATAACTGCTTAAAGAGAGCTGGTATTGCTAATGTCCAAGAATTAACTCAAAAGAGTGAAGCAGACATGATGAAGGTCAGAAATCTTGGTAAGAAATCGCTTAAAGAAGTTAAAGACAAACTTATTGAAAAGGGATTATCTTTCAAAGATAGTAAAGAAGAGTAAGGAGAAATTCTATGCAAATCGGTAGAAAAAACGTACATGGTAAAGGTGGTGTTAGATTTAAGACTGGTTATACTTCAAGTAAGAAGAAAGGCCAAGTTAGAAATCTTGTCACAGAATTAGTACTCTTTGAAAAAGTCACAGTTACTCCAGGAATGGTCAAACCAGTTATCAAAGAATTTGATCACCTCGTAACACTTGCAAAAAGAGGCGACTTACATGCTAGAAGACAAGCTGCTGCAGTTTTAAGAAATTATGATGTCGATGGTAAACCAGAAGCATTAAATAAATTATTTGGTGAAATTGCTCAACGTACAGCTTCTAGAAATGGTGGATATTTAAAAGCTTACAAGCTTGCTAATAGAAAAGGTGATAATGCACCTCAAACAATGCTTGTCTTAGCTGACTAATATTTATTCCATTTATACATTAAGAAGGTAGAAAAACTACCTTCTTTTTATTTTGATTTATAGGTGTCAAGTATATTTACTTGACATGGTGATTTGATATAAAATATTTAGGTTTTGCAGGGTTTTTATTAAAAATTGCCAACTTAATTTAATAAATAAATTATATTTGATGAATATTGTTTGATTAAAGTTTATAATTAAAAAGTTATGAAATTTGATTTTGTTGTATTCGATTTAGATGGTACATTAATTAACACTTTAGAAGGAATTACAGTGTCTGTTAATCATGCTTTAAAAGCTTTAAATGTACCTTATCAATATGAAGAAAATGAAGTTAAAACTTTTATTGGCAGAGGAGCAAGAAGATTATTTCGCCTTGCTATGAAACGTGACTTTAGCGAAGAGGAATATAAACTATATTTAAAATATTATAAAGAAGATCAAATTGTTTCTAGCGTTTATGAAGGAGTTGAAGAAACACTAAAAACTTTAGAAGAAAATGGTATTAAACTTTTAATATATTCAAATAAACCAAATGAAGTTTCTCAGCCTCTAATAAAAGCCAAATTAGGCAATATTAATTTCCTTCATATACAAGGGCAAGACCCACGATATCCTCCAAAGCCAGATGTCACTTTATTATTAAAACTACTTAAAAAGTACAATTTAATCGATAAAAAAGGACTTTATGTCGGTGATTCAATTGTCGATATAGAAACTGCTAAAAATGCTAATTTAGAAAATTGTATTTTAACTTATGGATATGGAGATAAAAAAGAGATAGAAGAAGGATCTCCTACCTATAAGATTAATAAATTTGAAGATTTGATTAAAATCGTTTTATAAAAATTATTGCTTACTTTGCAATTTAGAATAGTACTCATTATCTTTTAATGAGTCTATTTTTTCATTAGATTCTTCATCTCTAATGGGTGAGAAGAGATAATTCTTAAATATTTCTTGAAAGTCTAATGATACAAGCTTTGCATTGAAGTCTTTTGAAGTTACATTAACTTTATTATTTTCAAAAACAAAAATATAATGATTATTATCACTAAAAGCTTCTAGTACATAACCAGATTTTAACAAGGTTAATGCTTCTTTAATTCCAATCTTGCCATTTATCATATTTTTAATTTAACAAAATAATTTAACAATAAAAAGAAAATTTTTAATTATTATAAAAATTATTATTGTTTTTCTTAAAAAGTTAGCAAAAATTGATAATTTTTTCTTTTTGATAATATTTTTAATGTTTAATAAGATGACTAAAAATTGTATAATATCACCATGATTGTTATTTATACTTCACCTAGCTGTTCAAGTTGCAAAAAAGTTAAAAAATGGTTTGAAGAACAAAACATTCCATTTAAAGAAAAGAACATATTTGCATCAGTCCTTAATCCAAATGAATTAAAGGATATTTTAGCCAAGTCCGAAAACGGAACTGAAGATATTATTTCAATGAGAAGCAATATTATGAAGGAAGGTAATGTTGATATTGATAGTATGTCAGTTAATCAACTTATTGAATTTATAAGAAAAAATCCAAGTGTCTTGAAAAGACCAATTATTGTTGATGATAGAAGAATTCAAGTCGGTTATAACGAGGAAGAAATAAGATCGTTCATTCCACGTGCACAACGAATTGCTGCAATGAGTTGTCCAAAATTCAACTGTGGCGATTGCGATGATTGTATCAGTGAAGACGAGCTAAAAATGATAAAAAGTGCTTAATAAAAAAATTACTTATAAACAAGTAATTTTTTTATTTTATAAAGGTTTTGCAAGGTTTTTATATAAATTATAGACTTTCTAATGCTCTTGTTTGCTTTGATCTTGGATTGTCTTTATATTCAATTTCGTGTTCGATACAGAATTGTTCTAATCTAGTTTTTGCTTTGCCTAAAGAATTTCCTTCAAGCTCTAATTCGAAATCAACTAAATTATTATACTCGTTTCTATCGATACAAAGGATATGTTTTCCTTCATCCAATTCGAGTTGAGTTCTGTGTGTTCTTAACTTGGCCATTATTTTTAATTTCTTAATATCAAACCCAAGCATGATAATAAAGTCTTTGAGTGAACATTCTGGGAAAATGTTTTTCTTTTCAAACATAACAAATTGATCTTCAGAAATGTTTTCTTCCTTTTCTAATAATCCTTCACTCATTGGTGCTTTTAATGTTAAAACAAATTTATCGTTAATTGATCTAACTCTAAGTCCAACACCTAATTTCTTTAAGTCAAAATTCTTAGTTTCAACATAATAATTTGTTTGATCAAAGAAAAATGCGTTTTCGTTTTCAAACTCTTTAATTAATTTATTGTAATCTTCTTCTTTAATAAGAGCTTTTGCTTCAATTTCAATATTTGTTGCCATAATTTTTTATACCTCAACTAATTTATGATACAATAATTATGCGTATTTTTAAAGGTAATTGAAATGAGGTTTTGCATTACAACAAACAAAAATTTAAAGGCAATAGATGAAGCCTTGAAATTAAAGGATAGACTTATTAAAAAAGGACATGTTTTTGATGAAAACAATCCTGAAATTGTCTTTTCGATTGGTGGAGATGGGAACTTCTTAAAAACAGTTCAAAGATTTATAAATATTGATCCTATTTATGCTACTGTAAATTTTGGGAAACTTGGATATTTATGCGAATATAAAGCGAACGAAATTAATGTATTAGAAGAAGATATCGAAAATAAAGATTTAAATATTCGTGAGATAAGTTTATTAGAAACTCAAGTTAAAGATAAAACCCTTTATGCTGTTAATGAATTTAAGATTCAAGCTAATAGCAGTAAAACATTTAAGTTCAATGTTTTGATAAATGATACTTTGCTTGAAAATTTTAAAGGAGATGGTTGCTTAATAACAACATCAATAGGAAGTAGTGGTTCTGGTAAGTCACTTGGAGGAGCGCTAGTTGATAATGAAATTGAAATGATTCAATTTGTTGAAATTGGGGCGTTAAGAAATAAAGTTTTTTCTTCGATAGGCTCGCCATATGTATTGAATTTTGATAAGAAGATTACTCTAGATAACTTTAAACCAACAAGTTTTTCGATGTTTTATGATTGCAAATCAGTTCAATTTGAAAATTTTGAAGGATCACTTACTTTTAAATTAAGTGATAAAAAGATTAAATTCTTAAAGAATAAAAGAAATAATTATATAGGAAAAACAAGGGAGGCATTTGTAAGTGATTAGGATATTAGAAGGTAATAATCGGAACTTCCTTGTTTATGGTGCAATCGGAATAGCAGTTGTATTAGTGGTTGCTTTAGTTCTAGCTTTTGTTTTAAGAAAAAAGAAAAAACCAGTTAGGGAGAAGAAAACACTAGCCGTTTCAGAAGATGTATTCATTTCTCATATTGGTGGTAAAGATAATATCATTTCGTATAAATTAGTTGGATCAAGATTATCGCTTGAATTAAAAGATTATTCACTAGTTGATAAAGAAGCCCTTAAGGCTGATAATATCGATGGAATCATAGAAATGAGCAATAAAATAGTCCTCGTAAAGGAGGACTTATCAGAAGAGCTTAGTATTCTAGAAAGCACCAAGAGACTCTAAATCAGATCTAATTTCATCAATAGGGAAGCCAATCACATTTGAATAGCTTCCTTTTATTTTGCTTATTAAATGATAGTTTTCATCATCTTGAATAGCATAACTTCCAGCTTTATCAAGAACATTGATTTCATTAATATATCTTTGAATCAATTCATCACTTAAAACATTAAATGTAACGTCTGTAATTACTTCTCTAAGAATCTCTTTATTTCCGTGTGAGATTGTATAACCTGTGATGACTTGATGTGTTTTTCCAGATAGAAATTTTAATGTATTAAATGCATCTTCTATATCAGCAGGTTTATTGAAAACTCTATCTTCAAATACTACTGTTGTGTCACAAGTAATTAAAAAATCTTCAGGTTTAGCAAGGTTTTTGACTGAAATTGCCTTGTTTTTTGCTTCCTCGAGTGCCAAATGTTTTGAAGAATTTAAAAGAGTTCTTTCGTCAAAAGAAGGAGATATAATTTTAAACTCTGGAGATATTTTTTTCATCAACTCGATTCTTCGAGGTGATTTACTAGCAAGGATAATCATTATGAATTTCTGTTCATTACTAAAGGAATGATCATTGGACTACGTTGAGTTTTTCTAAAATAATATTTCGAAACAACCGAACGTGTTGTATTTTTAATATCATTAAATGTTACTTTTTTTGATACAAATAATTCTTCTAATGCATCTCTAACTTGAGAGGAAGCATGTCTTGTTAAATGGTCTTGGTAATCGCCATAGCTAACAAAACCGACTGTGAAAACTTTTGGATCACATACAAGTTCATTCTTCTTACTATCAATAACAAGTAAGACACCAACCATTCCATCTTCTTGAAGAATTTTTCTATCTCTAATAACGGCAGTTGAAACGCCATTAATATCATAACCATCGATAAAAACATCTTCAGCAGGAATACGTTCGCCATCAGTAACTTTATGATTTTTTAAAAGTAAAGTATCGCCATTTCCTAATATAAATATGTTTTCTGATGGAATGCCCATTGTTTTGGCGATATCACCATGTAATTTAAGCATGTGATATTCTCCATGTGCTGGCATGAAGTATTTTGGTTGATATAATTTTAAATTCATTCTTAATTCTTGACGTGATGGGTGACCTGAGGAGTGAATATCAACAAATACAGAATTAGTAATAACATCAGCGCCTGCTCTTGTTAGTTGGTTAACAACTCTTTGAATTGAGGCACCATTTCCAGGAATTGGAGAAGATGAGAAAACAACAGTATCTCCTGGCATAATTCTCAAACCTTTAAAAGTGCCATTTGCTATACGAGAAAGTGCAGCCATTGGTTCACCTTGGCTACCTGTACAAAGGATTAATGTTTCGTAATCTTTTAAATCTCCCATCGTTTCGACTTCTCTAATCATAGAAGTTGGCACTTTGATATATCCGAATTTAAGGGCGATATCGACAGTATTTATCATTGATCTACCCAAAATAACTGTTTTTCTATTGTGTTTTAAGGCACAATCAATAATTTGTTGAATACGGTTAAGATTGGATGAGAATGTTGAAATAATAAGTCTGCCAGTTGCTTTATCAAAAATCTCATTAATAGAATCTAAAACATTCTTTTCTGATGGTGTCCATCCTTCTTTTTCAGCGTTTGTTGAATCGGCAAGGAGAAGATCAACACCTTCTAAACCTATCTTTGACATTTTATGGATTTCCATTTCTGGTCCAACAGGTGTTAAGTCAATTTTGAAGTCTCCAGTATTGACGATTCTTCCTTCTCTTGTGTCGACACATATTCCAAAGGAATCTGGAATTGAGTGAGTGACTCTAATAAAAGATACTTTAAATTCACCAGCAGTGATGACGCTATCAGCATCATATTCAATAATTGTTACTTTTTCTTTGATTTTTTGTTCGGCTAATTTTTGTTTAATAAGAGCAGCGGCAAGTCTAGGAGCATAAATAATAGGGATTTTAACGATTTTGACTAAAAAAGGAATAGCACCGATGTGATCTTCGTGACCATGCGTAATAAAAAGAGCTCTAATTTTAGATTGATTATCTTTTAAATGTGAGTAATTTGGAATGACATAGTCAACTCCAACTAAATCATCCTCAGGAAATTTAACTCCTGCATCAAGAATGATTAAATCATTGTCACTTTCTACGCAATATGTGTTTTTTCCTACTTCGCCTAAACCGCCTAAAGCATAAATTTTAATAGGTCCGCTAAAAATGTTTTTACTTTCCATATTATTGCTATCTCCTAACAAAATCGCCATATTCTAGCAAAAAAATAACGGATTATCAACTATAAAGCGATTGATCCGTTAATTTGTTTAAATGGATTTTTCTTATCAATGTGGTCGTAGAAGAGCACGCCTTTTAAATGATCGATTTCGTGTTGAACAATCATGCTTGGATATCCAATAAATGTGTGTTCTATCGTCTTTTCTTGAAGTGCATCATAAGCTCTGACAGTAACTTTATATGCTCTATAAACATATCCAGGATGATCTTTTTCTACACTTAAGCAACCTTCTCCATTTTCTAAATAAGCTTGTTTAACTGATTCAGAAATGATTCGTGGATTTACTAAGGCAAATTCGTGATGCTTTCCATCATCATCTTGATAATAAATTGCAAGCATTTGCTTATTAATACCAATTTGAGGAGCAGCTAAACCAACGCCTGGTTTAACAGATGGATGAGATTTAGTGAATTCCTCATCTTGAGAAAGTCTTAAATATTCAATCATGTCGCAAAGAGTTTGCTTGATCTCATCAGAAAGTGGAAGCTCAATTGGCTCACATCTTTTTCTTAAATTTGGATTTGTATCTTTTACAATCTTAAATATTTCCATGTTGAATAATATATCATATAATTAATTACTTTTTAAGTAATTTGAATTAAAATTAAGTTATGGATTCTAGATTAATTATTGAACTTGAGAATTTGAAAGACGATATTAAAAATTCAGAAGAATACAAAGAATTTTTAATTAAAGAAAAAGAACTTGAAAACAATGAAGAAGTTCAAATTTTATCATATAAAAAAGAAATGGCAATCGTTGAATATGAGGATTCTTTAAAACATTTTGCAGAAAATTCAGATGAAGTAAAAACGGCAAAAAACAAGTTAAATCAAGCAATAAGCCTGCTAAACTCTCATAAAATTGTAATTGAATATAACAATGCTCTCACAAAGCTTAATATTTTATTAAGCGAAGTTGAAAGAGAAATTTTTGGAGATTTAAATGATTAGAGTCGTTGGTGGAAAATATAAAAGACGTGTGTTAGAACAACCAGATTCTTCAATCACTCGACCAACAAAAGACATTGCTAAAGAAGGTCTCTTTTCAAGTTTAGGTGATATTAATAATAAATCTTTTTTAGATTTGTTTTCTGGAAGCGGAGCAATTTCAATTGAGGCATATTCTCGAGGAGCTTCACCAGTATATTTAAATGAGAAAAATAGAGATGCATTAAAAGTTATTAATTCTAATTTAGATAAGTTAGGAATTACTGATATTAAAGTTTTAAATAAAGACTATAAAGATGCTTTAACTTATTTAAGTTCGAAGCAAATCACATTCGATATTATCTTTTTAGATCCTCCATACAAGATGATTATTGATGAAAGTTTTATCAACACTATCCTTTTATATAATATATTAAATAAAGATGGCATCATTATTGCTGAAACTGATTATGATATCGATAAAAATTTAGTAGAAAAATATAACGTTAAGATATTAAAATATGGAAGATCGTTAATGAATATTATTAGAGGTTTTTAAAATGAAAATTGCTATTTATCCAGGAAGTTTTGACCCAATTACTAACGGCCACATTGACATTATTAAAAGAGCTACAAAATTATTTGATAAAGTAATTGTTGTTCTTGCTAAGAATTCAGCAAAAAAATATCGTTTCTCTTTAGAAGATAGAAAGGAAATGGTAGAAACTAGTTTAAAAGGTTTTGAAAATGTAGAAGTTGATGTTTGTGATGGTTTAACTGTTGAATTCGCTAAAAGTAAAGGTGCGGTTGCTATGATTCGTGGCTTACGTGTTGTCAGTGATTTTGAATATGAGTGGTCACTTACCGCAGCGAATCAATTTATAAATAGCGATATAGAAACTGTATTTTTGATGGCTCATAGAGATCTAACATTCTTATCATCATCAACCATTGATGAATTAATCAAAGGCGGAATTGATGTTTCAAGCTTAGTTCCTGATATTGTAATTGAAAAATATAGAGATAAAAAATAGTGCGATATAATCGCACTATTTTATTTATAAATAATTAGAATTTAAACTTATTTTTGTTCGAATTCAACTGAACTTAACCAAGCATGTGCTAAGAAGTCTGCTTTAGTATATTTTGTTGAACCAGTGACTGAGAAGAATACATTTGTGACGATGTGTCTTGATGCATTTGCTTCGCTCATATCGATTAAAACAATGTAAGGAGTTGAACTTAAATAACTATCTTTTTTAACAATATTATCGACATTACTTGTAAATGTTGATTTTGCACTAGCTGTATCTAAGTTTTTGTAGTAGTTACATGTTTGAGCAACATCCCAAATTGTATTGAAGTATTGGTTATAAGCTTTTGAAACTAATAAGTATTCGAATGCGGAGTAATCATCATATGTGTGATCATCATCTTTAACTTCAATCTTTTCTTCAACGTGAATTGATCTATATTTGAATGATTGATTATATTTTGATGCATCTTCACCATAAAGTGTCGTAGCTTTTTCGACAACTTTTGATGGCCAGCCTTCATGCTCTAAATAGTTACTTGCATCGTTGATATCAGCACATGTTGAATCTTCTTTATAGAAGTAGAGGAACATTTTACCTGTATCACCAGTATATGAATTTAAAGCAGATTTAGCTTTTGCTTTATCACCTGTTTGCCATGCTGCTTCAGCTTCATTGAATTTTTCAAAGAATGTATAAGCGGTGCCTTCTGTTTTTGTATCAGTGATACCTTCAAGTGACATCTTTTTACTTTCTAACCATGTATATGTATCATCACCGAAGTCCCAACTTGAAACCCAGCTTGTGATTGATGGGATTGAGAAAATAACACCAAAAATAATACCGACAATAAGTAATGGTTGAACCCAAGCGGTTTCTTTAATCCATCTCCATAATTTAACAAATGGAGTTCCTAATGCTTTTAAAAATTTCATCAAAATATACCTCGTATCAAATGCAATTAAAAGAATATCACTAATTGACCTTAATAACAACAAGAAAAATTCTACTTTTATATACAATGTATATAATTCTTGTCTTAGTTTATTTTATACGACTCAATTTATTTTGCAATTATTATTGTTTTTTGTTTTATAGATGATTAATATATTAATCAAGATGCGTTGGTTTAAACATTTAAAGAAAAAAACTATTGATTATCTATTTGATCACCCAATTCAAAGGGAAATCCTTAATAATGCTAAATACATTATAGTTACATGTATTTCTGCTTTTATTTTTGCCTTTGGTTTCAAATGCTTCATTCAACCAAATTATGATGCGGTTGCTCAAATAGGAGAAGCTAGTGAAAACTTTGTTCAAAACCTTGAAATAAAAACATTAGCAAGCTGTGGCGCTTCAGGTATAAGTCAAATTTTTATATCTTTACTTAAAATTTGTGGTGTCACTTTCTTAACTGATAACTTTTATTTCAACCTTACATATTGGGCATTATATGTTTTAGTTAATGTCCCATTATTATTCCTTGGGTTCTTCAAAGTTGGCAAAAAGTTTGCTATTTACACACTTTTAAATGTTATTTTGACTTTTGTCTTTGGCATTTTACTCCCAAATTCTTCGCCAGACGACATAATAAATCAAATAACTTTTGCCTTAGGAACAGATGTTTTTGCTAGAGTTGCTTTTGGTGCTTTAACAACAGGTATTGCCTCATCTTTAGTTTACATTATTAATTCAACAGCAGGTGGAATTGATATCATTGCTTTTTATATTGGCGAAAGAAAAGGTGTTACAATCGGCAAACGGTCAGCACTTATTAATGTTATAGTTGTTGGTACATTTTCAATTCTTTCAACAATCCCACTCAAGCAAGATTTCATTGATCACGAAATGGGTTCAGTAGCTTTTTCAACAGCATTTGTAATCTTCATTTATATGGTTTTCTATATGATTTTTACATCAGTTGTTGTTGATACATTAAATACTAAAAACAAAAAAGTTGAACTTCAAATTTTTACTGCATATGAAAATTTATCTCAAATCATTATTGCTAATGTTCCACATGGTTGCACAATCATACCTGGCAAAGGCGGATATACAGGAAATAATGTTTATGTAATTTATGTTTCTGTCAGCAAAAGAGAAACAAAACAAGTTGTCAAAGTTTGTCGTGAGGCAGATCCAAAATGCTTTATTAATGTTTTGCCAATGAATCAAGTATTTGGGAGATTTTTCAAACACCCAATTGAGTAGTTGGAGAAGAAGAATGAAATTTTTTAAAAACAAATTATTAATTATATTTTCAAGTTTATTATGTTTTTCTTGTGGAGAAAATCAAGAAGTTGAAGAGACAAGAAAATACGATGATTATGCTGAATTTTCTTTTAGTGATGTCACTACAATGTATGAATTAGAAGGTGATCATTATTATATAGAATTTTATAGTGTTACCTGCCCACATTGTGAAAATTTAAAGACATCTCTATTTAATTATTTAGATAAATATAAGGAAGATAAGGTTGAGACAAAAGTTTATATTTTTGATGCTCATCATTCAGAATCTGATGCTGGAAAAAACGTAAGAAGCAATTTTAAAGTAAAACCAGAAAATTTTGTAAGAGAAAATCTTATTGCAGAAATGAAGGAAAACAGTGTTAGTTCAGTCAGTGATACATATTGGTTTTCTATTCCTTCACTTTATGAAATTAAAAATGGTGAATTTGTTAGTTTGACTTTAGGGTCTACAGATATAGCTAAGAAATATTCTGAGTTAAAATAGCAAGTTCATTTTAAAATACACTTAAAAGTGTATAATTGTAGTATGAAAGAAATTAGTTTCACAAAGCAAATAAAAGATGAATTATGTTCAAATGAAGTTGATAGCAATGAGGCGCGATCAATTATTGCGGCTTTTGCAAGACTAAATGGAAACATTTCTTTCTCAAACAAGAAAACGAAATTGACTTTAAAAACTGAAAATGCAAATATTGCAAAATATATTTATAAATTAATAAAACAAGAATTTAAAGATGTTGAAATTTCTTTTAGCTTTTTAAGAGTCATGAAACTATACAAGTCAACTCAATATCTTGTGAATGTTTTAGAAGGAGCTGACAATATTCTAGAAGGACTTAAAATTGACTTTTTAGATAGTAAGATTGATTATGAGCTCCAAAATAAAGAAGACAAAATTCGTGGCTATTTAGTAGGGTTATTTCTTGCTTCGGGCAGTTGTAATAATCCGAATACAAGTAATTATCATCTTGAAGTTTCGGTCAAAGATGAGAAATATGCCGAATCAATTGTTAAGTTAATTAACAAAACAAAATTATTTCAATTTAAAATCACAACGCGTAGAAGTCAATTTGTTGTTTATTTAAAACGCAGCGATAAAATTTCTGATTTCTTAAATTATATTAACGCAAATTCATCATGTTTAGATTTTGAAAATATTCGTATCGATCGTGATTTTGCTAATTCAAACAATAGATTAATGAATTGTGATTCATATAACTATAAGAAAACTTTGGAGATTTCGGCTAAACAAATCGAATATATTAATGTAATCGAGAAATACTTAGGTGTTGATAATCTTCAAAATGAAAAAATGAAGCTGCTTTGTAAAGCACGTTTGCAAAATCCTGAAGCAAATTATAACGAACTTGCCGAAATTATCTCTGATGAGCTTGAACAAGCGGTTTCAAAATCGAATATTAATCATTTATTTATAAGAATAAAAAAGATGGCTGAGGAATTTAATGCTAGACATAACTAAATTAGATATCAATTATGAGTTCGGAAAAAGAATTCAGTATTTAAGAAAGAAAAAAGGTCGGTCTCAAGAAGACTTTGCTTTTGAATGTGGTATTAATAAAAATTATCTAAGCGATGTAGAGCGAGGAAGAAGAAACCCAACGCTTAAAATTCTAGAAAAAATTGCTAACGGATTAGGAATAACGTTAGAAGAACTATTTAAAGGATTAGGAATAAAGTAAGATTAAATATTGAGATAATCAACATTTTTAATAAAAATGTTTATTATTTGGATGTTTGAGAATATAATTAATTCATGCTAAAAACTAAAGGATTAATCTCGGTTACTGCACTTATTGTAATTACTGGAGCTCTTGGTGGAATCTCTGGTTGGTTTTTAGGTTCAATGTTTAAGCCTTTAAAAGCATTAGTCAACGATACTGTTGCAGATTATCCTGTTGAATATTCTAAAAATCAAGGAACAGCTGCAAAGCTTTTTAATGCTGCAAATGTAAATTCTCCAGAAGAATTAGTCGGAGTTGATGTCTCTAAATTGATTGGAAAAAACGGACTTACTGTAGCTGATGTTGCCGAATGTGCTACATATTTTATGTTTAGAAATGAAAATCTGATGAGCAAATCTTATAACTATTCTTTAAGTACAACGATGGGAATTAATAACAAACAAGAAACTAATTCTACATGGATAAAAAATAAAGATTTGTATTTTAAAGAAAACATGTCTTACTCATCAAACGCTAATTTTGGAGAAAGAATGTACAATTGTGATGATTCTTCACTCTCTTTTATTAGTAAACCTTTAGAAAACAAGATTAATTATTATCGCCAAACCGGGATAAAGAATGCATCGAAATCAGATTTTTCAAACCCAGCAAAATCATCCTTTTATCAAAATGTTCCAGAAGGTGAAGATGTTGATGAAAATGGAAATAAAGTGCAAAGTTTTAGAACCACATTTCAAACGTCTGTTTTTACTCCTTTCAACTATCAAGTGAACGAAAAATATGCATTAAAAGACGATAATGGTGGGTATTCTACTTTAAGTTTATTTGATACTTTTTCTGGTGAATCTGTAAGTTTTGGTCATTCTATAGAAAAAACAGAAACTGGATATAAAATCTCAATCACAATTAAAAATGAAGCATTAGATCAATATGGCGCATATGTTTATTTGACCACAAGAGATTCATCAAAAATAGCAAAAATGAAACAAAGGCCTGGATATTTGAAAGTCGGCTGGCAACTTTTTACTGATAATAAATTAGATTTAATGAAGATGAAGGTCTATGAACATTATAATGTTTATTCAGCGATAGTTGATAAAGTTCCTACAGATTCAACTTCAGAAATTTATTTTTATTATGGAAGTGAAGCAAATAACATCCCAAGTATTAAGGAGGTCATTCAATATGAGCGACCAGAATGGTAAAAATAAAAGAATTAAATTCTTAGAATGGTTTTGCGATTTGCCTTGGTACTTATATTTAGTTATAGCTTTAGGCGCTTTCTTTTTGGTTTACACAATTGTGTTTTATTTGTTTTATTTTATTCTTTAAAAAGGTGTCAAGCAAAATGCTTGACACCTTATTTTTTTATTAAATAATTGAGTTCTGCAGGTTTTTTTAATATTTTCTTGTCATTAATCTAAGCGAATTTAAGACGCAAATTATTGTAACGCCAACATCAGCAAATATTGCTAACCACATGATATAGGAATCAATTGGTAATGTTGGAATTAAGTTTAATATCATTACAATTACTTTAACAGAAATAGCAAATATTAGGTTAACCATAACAGTAGTGTAGTTAGATTTTGAAATCTTAATGGTTTTGTTGATGCCGTTTAAATCATCATTCATTATAACCGCATCACTTGATTCTATAGTTAAATCACTTCCTGCTAAGCCCATTGAAACACCAATATTTGCTGTTGTTAAACAAGCTGCATCATTAATTCCATCGCCTACATAGCATACATTATTTTTAGATGATTTCATGATTTCTTTAAGAGCATCAACTTTTTGTAATGGAAGCAAATTTGATTCATAGGAACTTATATTAGCCTCTTTTGCTATAACGTTTGCAATTGATTCGTTATCACCCGTAAGCATATAAGTACTCTTTACGCCGTTTTTATAGAAATTATTAATAGCTTGTAAAGATGTTTCCTTGATTTCATCTTTAATTGTTATTGAACCTGCATATTTGCCATCATATGCGCAATAAACTATGGTAAAAGGTGTATCAACTTTTGAGAATGCGATTTCAAAATCATCCATTAATTTTGAATTTCCAACTAATAATGTTTTTCCTTTATATAGAGTTTTGATTCCTTTGCCGCTAATTTCTTCATAATCTTTTAGATTAGATTCATCGATTTCTTGTCGATCTTTTAATATTGCTAAAGCAATTGGATGTGATGAATAATATTCTGCATTTTTAACTAGTAGAAGAAGTTCATCACTCGTAAAATCATTTGTTGGATTAATAGAAGAGACTTCAAAATTACCTTTTGTAATAGTCCCAGTTTTATCCATAACCACCGTGTTAATTTTTCTAAAATTATCTAAATAATTACCACCTTTAACTAATATATTGTTTTTGCTTGCAACACCCAAACTTACGAAATAAGCCATTGGTATTGATAGAACAATTGCACATGGGCATGAAATAACAAGCATAGAAGCAGCTGCTTGAATATATCTACTCCAAATAGCTGGATTAGTGTAGTCGATTATTAAAGGAACTACTGTTGCAACCAAAAAAGCCAAAGCTATTACAATAGGTGTATATATTCTTGCAAACTTGGTTATGAATTTTTCTGTTTGAGCTTTATTTGATGATGCGCTTTCTACTAATTCAAGCATTTGAGACATTGTTGAATTGTAGAATTCTTTTGTGGCTTTAATGACAAGTGGTGATCCTAAATTTATCACTCCTGAAATAATCTCATCTCCAGTTTGGCATTTTCTTGGTGTTGACTCACCAGTCATAGAAGAAGTGTCTAGAGAAGAAGAACCTTCTATGATTACACCATCTAAAGCAACACGTTCGCCACTTTTAACAATAAATAAATCGTTTATTTGAACATCAAATGGATCAACAATTCTTTCTATTTTGTTGTTATATAAAGTTACCGTATCAGGTCTTAAATCAATTATGGCTTTAATAGAATCTCTTGATTTATTAACTGCATAATTTTCAAACTTTTCGCCTATTTGAAAGAATACTGTAACAGCTAAGCCTTCAACAAATTCGCCAACAGCAAGAGCGGCAATAGAAGCTACTAAAGTTAATGTAATTTCATTAAAAAAGTCGCGTTTAGCAAGGTTTTTGGCAGATTTTACGTATAAATCGAATGAAACTAAAATGTATAAAACTAATGTGATTGGAAGGATAATTACTAACTTTATGGTTGTATTTCCTAGTTTTGTTTCACCATAAAAAATCTCAATAAAAACTAGCGCTATTGTTAGTAGTGCAGAAATAATGATCCTTGTTAAATCAAATTTCTTGTTTAGTTTCATTATTTAATCCTTCTTAAAGAAACTCCATCTTCAAAATTTGAACAAATTTCTTTCACTTTGCTTAAAGCATCATCGATTACTTCAATAACTAGTCTTTCAGCAATAAAGTCTATTTGCGCATAACTAACACCATCAACTTTTTGAATCATTGATTCTAATTTGTTTGCACAGTTTGCGCAATCTATACCTGATATTTTATAAATTTGTCTCATGTTATTGCTCCTTTAAATGTTGTCTTGCTGTTTCAATGATTATCGACACATGCTCATCGTCTAATGTGTAGATGACATTTTTTCCAGATTTAAGATATTTGACTAATTTATTTGCTTTCAAAATATTCAATTGATGTGAACATGCACTTTTTGAAATGTTTAAAACGTTACAAATATCACCGACTGTCATTGGATTATTATCTAATGACCACAATATTTGTAATCTAGTTGAGTCTCCAAAAATTTTAAAGAAATCGCTTATCTCATATATTTCTCTTTCACTAATCATTGACTCTTTTGTCTTCTTGACTAATTCAGGATTTACCATAGGTGTATCACAGGCCATAACTAAAACCTCCATACATATTATAGTTGAACAACTATTCAACTGTCAAGAAATATTCAAAATCTTTTTTAAAGCTTTAAATACAACTGTCAACTTTCCTTGACTCTAACAAAAAATATCAAAGTTTTGCAGGGTTTTTAATATTAATTTATCCATTTAATGGTTAATATCACTTATTATATTCATTAAGTTTATATTGATTATATAAACTTTTTTTGCCATAATTTGCACGTATGAGAACTAATGGTATTTTAATGGCAATTTCTAGTTTACCAAGTGATTACGGAATTGGTGATTTTGGTAAGTCTAGTTATAAATTTGTTGATTTAATTTCTGAAGCTAAAATTAAATTGTGGCAACTCCTTCCAATTAATCCAATCGGAAGTGGAGATAGTCCATATTCTTCAAAATGTGGCAACGCAATCGATGAAATTTTCATAGATCTTGAGGAGCTTCAAGAGAATGGTTTAATAGATGATCTTCCTTCATTTAACGCCAAGGCAAAATATGTCGAATATGGTGAAGTTAGAGATTTCAAAACAAAAAAATTGAGAGAAGCTTTTGATAAGCAAAATGATTTAGCAACACAAGATTATAAGAATTTTTTAATTGAGCATCCTTGGTTAGAGAATTATGCGAAATTTTGCATCCTTTTAGTCAAAAATAATTATGTTGATTGGTGGAATTGGTCAGAAGAAGAAAAGAACGAACCATATAAGAATACAATAGACTTTTCAAAGTATGAAAACGAAATGAACTTCATCAAGTGGTGTCAATACATTGCTTTTAAACAATTCATAAAGCTTAAGAAATATGCTAATTCGAAAAATGTCGAATTAATGGGTGATATTCCATTTTATCTTGGCGGAAATAGTAGTGATGTTTGGGCAAATCAAGATGAATTCTTACTCGATGATGATGCTAAACCATATAGAATTGCCGGATGTCCACCAGATTATTTTTCAAAAACAGGGCAAAGATGGGGCAATCCAATTTATGATTGGGATTATATGCTTGATGACGGGTTTACTTTTTGGATGAGTAGAATCAAAAACGCATCTAAACTTTATGACTGCATTAGAATCGATCATTTTAGAGCCTTTGATACATATTGGTCAATCAATCCAGAATGCGAAACCGCAGTTGATGGTGTTTGGGAAATTGGATATGGAAATGAATTTTTCTCAAAGCTTCAACGTGAATTACCTAATTTAAAAATTTTAGCTGAAGACTTAGGCGATTTATTCCCAAGTGTTCAAAAATTAAGAGATAAATTTAATTTGCCCGGAATGAACGTTATTCAATTTACACTTTTAGATCCAGCTGCAGAAGTAAAAGAAAATCAAATCATGTATACTGGAACTCATGATAACGATACTCTCATGGGATGGTTAAAAAGTTTAGATGAAGAGACTAAAGAAGCTTTAAAAATTAAATTGAAATCACTCAAGTTAGAAGGCAGAAGTATCTATGATAAATTGATTAATTATGTTTTCAGTTCTATCGATGATTATGCTATTATTCCAATTCAAGATTACTTAAAACTTGGCTCAGAATATAGAATGAATACGCCAGGAATTTCTGGAGGTTTAAATTGGAAGTTTAGACTTGTCAATTTTGATGCTTTCGAAAAGATTATTCCTAATATTAAAACTCTTGTTAAGAAATATAATAGATGAAAAAAATTGCATTAATAAGTTTAGGTTGTGTTAAAAATCAGGTTGATAGTGAAGCGATTTTAGCTTTGTTCAAAGAACCTGATTTTAAAATTGTAAATAATTTAGAAGAAAGTGATGTAGTCATAATCAATACATGTGGATTTATCGCTTCAGCTAAAGAAGAAGGTATTGATACTATTCTTTCTGCTATTGAATATAATAAAACACTTGTTGTTTGTGGTTGCCTTGTTGAACGTTATTATAAAGAATTAAAAGCAGCCATCCCGGAAGTTAAATTGTGGATTAAATTTAAAGATGAATATCAATTTTTGCCATCGATGATTCAAGAACTTTTTGAAGATGAAAAAGTTACTTCCAAATTTAATATTTTTGATAGAATCACTGCAGATTCCTCATATTTTTCTTATATTAAGATTTCTGAAGGGTGCGATAATTTCTGTGCTTTTTGCGCAATTCCTTTTATTAGAGGAAGATTTGTTTCACTACCAGAAGATGATATTGTAGCTTATGCAAATAAAGTTGTTAAAAAAGGAGCTAAAGAAATTGTTTTAATTGGCCAAGATCCAACGAGTTATGGAAGAGACTTAAAAGATCAAAATATTAATCTTGTTCACTTATTAAAACGAATTGAGCCAATCGAGGGATTAGAAAAGATAAGAATGCTATATCTTTATCCTGATGGAATTACCGATGAACTTATTGATTTTGTAAAAACTCATAAAAAGATGAGCCATTATTTTGATATTCCTATTCAACATTGTTCGGATAATATCTTGAAACTTATGAATAGACGAGATACTAAAGCTTCAACCGAAGAAGTTTTAGATAAAATTAAAAAAGAAATACCAGATACAATTTTAAGAACGACGCTTATCGTAGGCTTCCCTGGTGAAACGGTTAAAGAATTTAATGAGTTAAAACGCTTTATTGAAAAATACAAGTTCAATCACCTTGGCGTATTTACATATAGTAGAGAAAAAGGAACTAAAGCTGCAATACTTCCTCATCAAGTTCAAGAAAGAACTAAAGTTAAACGTAAAGATGAGATAATGCAATTACAAGCTAGAATTTCTTATGACTTGAATAAAAATATGATTGGTAGAGAGTTTGATGCAATTGTATTTAAAGTAAATAAGAATGATTACAGTGTTAGATGTGACTATAATGCTCCAGATGATATTGATGGAAATGTAATTTTAAAGACTGAAAAAGTTCATAAAATTGGAGACTCAGTTAGAATCAAAATCGAAAAAGCTTTTGTCTATGATTTGATTGCTTCAGAACTTTAAAAATCAACTAAATATTAAGATAGCATTAAGATTTCCTCTATTTTTAGAGGATTTTTTAAATTTATCGGAAAAATAGCTCTTATTTTTCTACATATTTAGTGAAAGGCAGATTTAATGGGCTCAATCGGCGCCTCAAGGTTGAATAAACTAAGTATGAAAATACACGATTCTGGATTTGAATTATGAAGAAATTATTAACAACAAAAAACTTTAGACTCTATCCAACAAAAGAGCAAAAGAGATTATTAGATAGGGAACTCAATTTTTATAGGCATTATTTTAATTCGTTAAAAGCTGCAATTACTAGAAGAAGAGAAGAATCATTGATTCCTCTTGTTGAGCAGGATATCGTGGAGATTTGTAAAGCGACAAAAGAAAAAATCCTAAAACTTGATTTTGATTTTAATAAATACTATTACAGGTCGCACATTAAGTTTGCAACCGATAACATGATGCTTGCGTTTAAGTATCCTCGTAAAAAAGGATTAAAGAAATATCATTTAGAAAAGACTACTATAAAAATTGATGATCCTTCTTGTTATGTAATGCTTAATCATCTTTATTTTAAAAATAATATAAAGATAAAACTTAGACCTAAAGTAGAAACTTTAAATGGTGTATCTTTTTATACCATTACTAAGAATAGAAATAAGTATTATTTAACTGCAGTTATATTTATTGACGCGATAAGAGTTAAAAAAACTGGAAAAGGCTGTGGAATTGATGTTGGCTTTAGAAATGGATTAGTTCTTTATAACACTGATGGAGAAGTTAGCGAGTATAAATTTCAAAATGCTAAAGTTGATAGACTATTTAAGCAAGCTGAATTTTATAAGAAAACCATCGAAAATATTGAAGCAAAAAATAAAGATTATATCGTTTCAAAGAATTATCAAAAAGTTACAAATAAACTTGCTAGAACTTATGAAAGAATTACAAATATAAGAAATCATGAATTTAATCTTGTTTCTGAAAATCTAGCACTAAAATACGATTTAATAGTGGTTGAAGATCTTGAAATAGAAGATATTTATAAAGGAAACGTTAAACGTTATGAGATAAGTAAAGCATCGTATGGAAGATTTTTTGATTATCTGAAAAATAAATGCCAAAAATATAATAAATATTTCATTAAAGTTCCGCGTTTTTATCCTTCAAGTCAAATTTGTTCTGAATGTGGGGTAATTCATAAAGAAATGAAAGATTATAGAGATGCAAAAATGATGATTTGTGAGTGTGGATATAAAGAAGATAGAGATATAAACGCTGCAAAAAATATTTTAAGGTATGGTCTAGGCGAGCTTAGAAGAAGGAACCAAAATAATAAAGATAAATATAAAAAGGGAAAGAATGTAGAAGCTAAATAAATATCAACAAATAAAAAAACTTTGACACCTGAGTATCAAAGTCGTTTGTGTTTTTGGTGCCTCAACGCAGAATCGAACTACGAATACATCATTACCATTGATGGGTTATACCACTTAACTATTGAGGCGAAGCACTGACAAAATATAACATACCCATCAATGGTAATCAAGAAAGATTGAATTTTTTTGTTTAAAAATATCTTAATTCCGCGATGGGGCGCCGTCGGAATAAAATAAGGATTTTGCACAACAAAGTCCTTTTTTGTACCATTTTAGGCCATTTTTTTGAATTTTTAAGCATATTTTGAGTATATTTTTATCAAAAACAGACACGTTATATAGAACTATGGTGAACCACATCAAGACCTATAGGCACTCCACCTCATACCAATGGGAATCCCATTTCATTTTCTAAGGCAAGCAATTCACGTTTACGGATATAGAAAAAGAGTTACTACAAAGTAGTAAAAGACAACTGGAGTGCAATCCAGTTTTTCTATGTTTTTGATATCCTGTATTAAGAAACTATAATTATGATAAAATATTAATAAGCAAAATTACCTTGCCTCTCTCGTCTTAAAAATGTCGGTGGGGTAATAGAAAACTATTATATCTTCTTAGGCCAAGGTTAATCATTGCCCAGATATCTTTTTAATTGAAGGAGATATGTAGTTATGAAAAAGAGTTTAGGACTATTCTTCGCAAATTTTCTATCTTTGTGTTTATCACTCACAGCTTGTGGCGGTTCAATAAACAATAATAATAGCGGAAATACTGAACCAGGAACTAGTGGAGGTGGAGATAACAATCCACCAGCCGAAGTAGATTATGAAAATCTGCCAGTTTTAAATAATAATAACATTAATAATTTCTCAGAATCTCAACTCGCCTCTGCAGCATCGGATGCATATTACTTTAAAAACAACCAATCATATCGCTCTTTAACATTAGAATATGGCGTTTCAGTTAAAAATGAATATCAACTTAGGGTAACGGCAGTAATTTCTAATACAAAATACCGTGTTGCTAATAACGCATACGAGTTATTTTTTGAAGATTTTAACGACGATGATTACAATTCCAACCCAACAAAGGTAGGCTATTATTCAATAGAGGTTGTGCCAATTTTCAGTCTGCCTGAATCACCCAACAATCCTAAATTAACAGTAACAATTAATAGAGCAAAATTAAATGTGACCGCTTCAGTTAGCGATTTCGCATACGGCGATTATACTAGCATTCCAACAATTACTGGCATTGATCAAAACCAAATTGCATCGAAAACTCTAAGTTATGCTCCTGTAACAGATAATGTTGTTGGAGAATATAAAACTTATAAATCAAACGAAAGAGATTATTCGATGAATGTTGGAGAATATTCTTTTAAGGCTGACATAGTGGATATCGACGGTATTGAGTATCATACAGAACCTGTTAGATTCCATGTTACCAAAACCACATTAACATATCACAGTTATACTAAGAGCGTTTATTATTTGTTTAATGCTGATGCAACAAAACTCAGCGATTATCCATACTCTGGAACATTAAATGTCCAAGGAAGTTATTTTGAAGATTATACCTTTGAATGGAAATACCCAAATTTACCTGTTGATTATAATAGTTTAAGGGTAAGCGACGGAGAAGCTACCTTTGAAACAACGATTATCTTCAAACACAAAAATACAAATGATTTAGAATTACCAGTGACAATTACAATTGGTGTTTACTTAGGAACTCCATCAATTAGGAACTCAAGCGTTTATTACAATGCCGAAGAGCAAGGGGCTATTATTGATGGCTTTAGCGATAAATATATGGAAATAGTGGAATCTGATTCTGTTATTAGAGCCAAAAATGTTGGAACATATCCAGTCAAGATTAAAGTTAAAGATGAATGTGATTTATATTTCCATGATGGTGAGTATGGAGAAGTTAAAGAAGTGGTTTTAACTTGGACAATCAAGAAAGTTAATCCTGAAACTTTCTATCATTTAACTGACAAAATTAGAGATTACGAGGTTGAAGTTAATGGTCATTTATTAGAAATGAATGATGCTAGCGAATTTATTTTGCCTTATGAATATTGTGGACATGATGGCAATTATGATATACCAATCTGCATTTATCGTGTTATTGATGAAAATAATAGAATGCTTTTAGATTTTGATACGGTGAGATATACAGATTACTCACCAGTCCGTGTTGCGATTACCGATTCACATCAAATGGTTATAGAAGCAACTGATGATGCTGACTATTCTTGGTTTAATATCACTTGCTCATTTGGCGGCGAAAACAGCAATTTCACTGATTATTCATTTAAATTAAATCACCCATTACGTTTCTTTGTTCCTGAAAGAATGGATCATTATCATGATTTTACAATGAACGTTTCTAATCGTACTGGTTCTAATTATGGGAGAAGCGCGGGAGTCATCATTACTCAAAACGGAACAGAAATTGAGCCACAATATCAAGATTCGCTTTATGGATATGATGGTGAAACCTTATTCAAATTATGGAAAGGCAACGAGTATAGAATTATGATTCGTGCTCAATTCAGCGATATTAAGAGCATTAGAATAACGACTATCAACAATTCAAACGACTATGATGGTTTTACTATAAGAGTATCTGAAGAAGTTAACATTTTAAACGACAGATCAGACGATTTCGTAAGTGGTCAAGAATTTTCTGACTACTGGACTAACTCTCATGATGTTGGTGGAAGAGGAAGAGTCGTTAAATTAATTTTACAAAAACGAAATAACGTAACCACTTATAATGATAGCGATTATAGATATATTAAATCAATTACCATAACTTATCGTAATGGTTATAGTGTTTGGTAATAACTCACTATTAATTGTCATTTCTACACTAGTTCGATTCTGCCAAGGGGCACGCCCCTATTTAAACTTAAATCATACATTGACAGAACATATTACTTTAGTAAAATAAAAACAATTCTACTAAATTAGGTCGTTAACTGTATACCACAGGTTTAGTTAGGCATTATTAATAAATTAAAAATAATTTTACTTATATAAAAAAATGTGCATATTCGTGCACTTATATTTAATAAGTATAACTATATCTTAATCAGCAAAATAAGTATGTTTAACAATCCGCTTTTTAAGTTTGATTCCAAGCCAGAAAGCGTAGATACCAAGTGTGATTATTGTTAAAAGAAGCCACTTGATATAATTACCGAAAAGTTGTGCACCAGTACCATCAAATCCTAATCTTCTTCCTTCAATAACGGTATGTTTTTGTTGCCATCTGTATTTCATACAAATTGCCCAAGGTGTTCCTAAAGTTAAGGTGATAATAATAAGTAATGCTCCTAAAATATTCCACCCAATTAATTGAAGTAGACCACCATCAAAATAAGAATTATGCTCTGTCGCCATTTAGATTATTTCCTCCTTAATCTATTTATATTTAAATTATGATTTATTAATAATTAATATCAAGAATTTTCTGCCACATAAGTCAAAAACTAATGATAATTAAATAATTTTCCTTTAATATAAAATAACCATAAAGAGTGCAGTTAGGGACAAGCCCGTTGATCTGCCAGCAACTTACTTCAAAAGCAAAGTGCTAAAGCTTGTATGATGGAAAGCAAAATTCTTTAGCTTCCATCATAGCGATGGGAGTTTTTATTTTCTCTTTATGGTAAAGGAGGAATATAAAATGGAAGAAGTCATTGGATTAGTAATCGAAGGAAACGAAAAACAAAAGCTCAAAGAGATATGTATAAAGTATAATATCCCATTATCATTTGAAGAATTATTTGAAGATGCTAACGAATATCATTTGTGGGCTTTTAATCGCTTTGGCATCGGGCTTGCTGGAGTGCAAATAATGATGAATTTAAAACTTATAATTCATGGTTTGAGTGATTTTGAAAACTACATAAAAAATCATTTGAATGATTAAACATAATTAAATTAGATAAAAAATTGAAATATTTTGATTTATTACTATAAAAATAGTGATTATTTTTCAATCTTTGCTCAAAATTGCATATTTATATTTATATAAAATATAAATTGTTAAAATTAAATCATTAAGGAGTATTTATATGGCCAACAGATTTATGTTAAACGAAACCTCTTATCATGGTCATGGTGCAATCTTAAATATTGTCCCTGAAATTCAAGCCAGAGGTTTTAAAAATGTTTTAGTTTGCAGTGATGCATCACTTGTTAAATTTGGTGTTTCTGCAAAAGTTACTGATCTTTTAGATGCAGCAAAAATCAATTACACACTTTTTAGTGATATTAAACCAAACCCAACTATTGAAAACGTTTTAGCTGGTGTTAAAGCAGCAAAAGAAGCAAAAGCAGATTGTATCGTTGCAATTGGCGGTGGTTCATCAATGGATACAGCAAAAGCAGTCGGTATCATTATGACAAATCCAGAATTTGCTGATGTTAGAAGTTTAGAAGGTGTTGCACCTACAAAACACCCATGTTTACCAATTATTGCTGTCCCAACTACAGCAGGAACTGCAGCAGAAGTTACGATTAATTACGTCATCACAGATGTTCAAAAGAAGAGAAAATTCGTTTGTGTAGATGTTCACGATATGCCAATTATTGCAGTAGTAGACCCTGACATGATGGCAAGTATGCCAAAGAGCTTAAAGGCTTTCACTGGTATGGATGCTTTAACTCACGCAATTGAAGGTTACACAACACGTGCTGCCTGGGAAATGAGTGATATGTTCCACATTAAAGCAATTGAATTAATTGCTAAAAATTTAAGAGATTCTGTTGCTGGTGGAGATAAAGGTGGAGAAAATATGGCTCTTGCTCAATATATTGCAGGAATGGGTTTCTCAAATGTCGGTTTAGGAATCGACCACGCAATGGCTCATACATTAAGTGCTTATTATGATGTTCCACATGGAAAAGCATGTGCAATGTTACTTCCTATTTCAATGGAATTTAATAGAGATTTCACTGGTGAAAAATATAGAGAAATCGCTAGAGTATTTGGTGTAAAAGGCGTTGATGAAATGTCTCAAGAAGAATATAGAGATGCTGCAATTAATGCTGTTAAAAAGCTTTCACAAGATGTTGGAATACCTCTAGTTTGTGAAGAAATTAAAGAAGAAGATTTAGATAACTTAGCAACTGATGCATTACATGATGCATGTTATCCAGGAAATCCAAGAGAAGCTACACATGAACAAGTCGTTGCTCTCTTCAGAAAATTATTAAAATAATCGATAACAATCGATATTATAAAAGGTCATCGTTTGATGACCTTTTTATCATTAGAAGCCTTGTAAATATTTTAATTCTTCATCTGTAAGTTCAACATCTAACGATTCAATATTTTGCTTCATTCGTTGTGCTGTACTAGCTGCAACAACTGGATGAACATTAAATTTTTGATGTAGAAGATAAGCGAAATTTATTTGAACAACTGTACAATTTTTCTTTTTTGCTAATTCTTCAGCACGTTCTAATCTTTTAATATTTATATCATGGTAATATTGTTTGCGAGAATTTGGATCAAGATTCTTTTTAAATTTAGGATCATCATGAGTAAACCTTCCAGCAAAGAAGCCTCTACCTAATGATGAATAAGGGAAAACTGGGATGTTATGTTCAAGCAAATATTTTCTTTCGCCCTCCATTTTTTCGCCTTGAAGCGAGACACATCCAGCTCCACCTTTCCAAGAATCAACAACCATATCAGCTAATGAATATGCAGGAGAATTTACAGAAAAGCCTGCTAAACCGTGCTCTTTTGCATATTTATTTGCTTCATCAATTCTGTTAACTCTCCAATTTGAAACACCAAGAGCTTTGACTTTTCCTTCTTTAATTAACTTATTTAATTCTTCCATTATTGGACCAACTGGTTGTCTTAAGTCATCTCTATGGAGATATAAAATATCGATATATGTTCCAAGGATCGAAATGGATTTTTCAACATCTTTTCTGATACATTTAGGATTTAATCTATTTATGAAACCAAGGGCAGGTAAGCAACATTTTGAGATGATAACAATATCTTCTCTATTTTTTGTCTTTAACCATTTGCCCAGCATAGCTTCACTATTAGTGTATCCTCTAGCTGTATCAAAAGTATTGATTCCTAATTCATACATAGAATCGTAGTATGAATTTAAATCTTTTCCTTTTTTAATGTAACTTGATGACCCACCTAATATAAAACGTGAAATTTTTTTGTTTAAGAATGGATAAGTTTCATATTTCATAAAATTTTTCCTCTTTGCCTTAAAATAATATTAACACGAAATTAGAATATCACATTATTTTGAAGATTTTTATCTTAGTTATCGTGAAAAAATTGAAATATGATAAAATATTTATCATAAATAGGAGGTAATATATGCCAAAAGTTAGAATTCAAGACGATTTATTTAATTATGTAAATGGTGAATGGATTGAAAACGCAACTATTCCAGATGACAAACCTACAGCTGGTGGATTTGCTGATCTTGGTGTTGAAGTCGAAGAAAACTTGATGAGAGACTTCAGAGAAATGTGTGAAAAAAATGAATACCCTAATGATTATTTAAAGAGAGCTTGCGATGTTTACAAAGCATTAATGAATACTAAAAAACGTAACAAAGAAGGCATCAAGCCAGCTTTGAAGTATCTTTCAAAATTCTCTAAAATTAATAATATTTCTCAATTCAATCGTAATTTAAAAGATTTGGTTTTAAGCAATTTCACTCTACCATTTAGAGTTTATTGTGAAATTGATATGAAAAATACAAGTAGATACTGTATTTTTGTCCAAGGTCCAGACACCATTTTGCCAGATACAACATATTATAAAGAAGAAAGAGCCCAACAAAAGGCTGCCATTCTTGGTTTATGGGCAAATATGGCTCAAGCTATTTTAGCAAAAACAAAATTATCACCTGAAGAACAACAACAATATTTAGCTGATACTCTTAAATTTGATGAAATCATTTCTACACTTGTAAAAAGTAGTGAGGAACGGAGTGAATATACAAAAGCATATAATCCAACAAAGGTTAGAAAAGTATGCTCATTATTAAAACCAGTTAAATTTAAAAAACTTTTACAAGATTTAATTGGTGAAGTTCCAGAAACAATCATTGTTGCAGAACCAAGATTCTTACAAGGATTCTCAAAATTATTTAACGAAGAGAATTTCACACTTTATAAACACTGGGCATATGTTAGAGAACTTCTTGATTTAACTAAATTCTTAAGTGAAGAATTAAGAGAGATTGGTGGTAGCTATAGAAGAGCACTTCAAGGTATTGCAAAAATGGCAAATGTTGAGAAATTCTCTTATCAAATGGCTTCAGCATTATTCTCAGAACCAGTTGGATTATATTATGGTGAGAAATATTTTGGTGAAGAAGCTAAAAAAGATGTCATCGAAATGGTTCACCAAATTATCGACAAGTATAAAGAAAGAGTTGCTAATAGTCCAGTATTATCGCAACCAACAAGAGATAAAGCAATTCTTAAATTAAATACGATGGTTATCAAGATGGGTTATCCAGATAAAGTAGAAGAAATCTATGATAAATTGGTATTTAATCCTGAAGATTCAGCAATGAACATTGCTTTAGCACTCACAACAATCAGAATCGAAGACAGTTATTTACACTATAAAGAGACACCAAGACGTGATAAATGGGCAATGCCTGGACATATGGTTAATGCATGTTATAACCCAATGACAAATGATATCACCTTCCCAGCCGCTATTTTACAAGCTCCTTTCTATTCAATTAAGCAAACAAGAAGTCAAAATCTTGGCGGAATTGGAGCAGTTATTGGCCACGAAATCTCACACGCATTCGATAACAATGGTACTAATTTTGATGAAAACGGAAATCTTAATAACTGGTGGACAAAAGAAGATCATAAGAGATTTAAAAAGAGCACAAATGATATGATCAAACAATTTGATGGAATCGAACTTCCATGGGGTAGAGTAAACGGCGCTTTAATTGTTAGTGAAAACATCGCCGATAATGGTGGTATGGCTGTAACTCTAAATATTATGAAAGATACTCCAAATGCAAATTATGAGGAATATTTCATTAACTGGGCAAAAGTTTGGTGTATGAAAGCAAAACCAGAATATCAAGCGCTTTTACTTAATGTAGATGTCCATGCTCCAGCAATTTTAAGAGCTAATATGCAACCAAGAAATTTCCCTGAATGGTATGAAACATTTAAGGTAACAAAGAAGGATCAAATGTATATAGCACCTAATAAACGTATTGTAGTTTGGTAAATTGAAAAGCAACAGTAAATCTGTTGCTTTTTTCAAAAACCCTGCAAAACTTGAATATTTTTATAAAAATAGTAGTTTTCTAGTAGATTATTAGTTGAATTTCTAGTAGATTAATGAGTTCTCAAAACCATATTCTTCAAGTGTTTTATTTAATAAATCTAAATCATAAATCCCGTTCTCAATAAAGTATCGAATTATTAAAGCATACTTAGAAGATGAGGCTAAAGTATAGCCAGCTTTTTTGAGAAGATATTTACATTCGGAGTTAGATAGCTCAAGCGCAAAAACTATTTTTAAGCACACATTTAATGATGGGTTAGATTTTTCTGAAATTATAGAAGAAAAAAGCTGCCTTGAAATATTAGCTTTGTTATAAAGAGTTGGGTTATCAAAACCTTTTTTATCCATCATTTGATATAAGTATTCAACAAAAGTTGAAGACTTCTTATTTAATATTCTGTGCTCTTCGATATATTTATCAATTTTTGTGTGATCCATAAGTAATTACATTAAATGTCAAATGGCATTTTACCTTTATACTTTTTAATTATATTAAAATATTTGTGCTTTGAAAGAGGAGAAATGAATATGAGTACTAAATTAAATGAAATTCATGATTATTTACGAAAAATCGGAACACCAAATGAAGAAATTTTAGAAATGGATAAATCAACATTTACTTTAGCTAAAGAAATTGCACAATTTGCCCATCGTATTCAAGAAAGAGATAATGGGGAACCTTATTTCAATCATCCAATGCGATTAGTTTCAAAGTTTGAAAAAATTCTTGGCGAGGATGTTTTAGGAAGAGTTGATGAAAACGCGTTAAGCTACTTAAAAATACCTTATAAGGGAGTTAAAGAAGTCTGCTTGTTGCATGATGTAATAGAAGATACTGAACTTAAATTCGATGATTTGGAAAAAATTTTTACAGAATGTGGATTTGGTGAATATTATTCGAAGCATATAAAGATTCCTCTTAAATATATCACTCACATAAAGTCTGAAGATTATGAAATTTATGTCA
>JAFUEZ010000009.1 GCA_017470115.1 Bacilli bacterium
ATTCATATGGTGAAAGATAAAGATTTCTTACATTATCTGCAAGACGGATAAGAATTTCTGCTGCAAGAATATTTTTAGCGTAATCTTTAATTGTAGGAAGGAACTTGAATTCGAGCGAACCTGAAGAAACTGCGTTATCAATAAGTCCAAAAATGAACATTTCTCTTGATGCACTTCTAACATAATTGCTGTCTGGGAAATAAATTTGTTCTTTTCCAATATAATTTCCAAAATCTTCTTTATTAAATCTATTCATAGCTTTTAATAAATCTTCGCTTGAATTATATGTAAGTGGGAATTCAAAACCGACAAATGATGGAGTAAATGAAACTTCGCTTTCATCATGTTCATCGAATTTTTGTTTTATCAAATCGTACAATTTTTCACTCTTGTTAATGACATCAACTCTACCATTTTCATTTAATAAAATAGCTAAAGTATGATTATCGTAAACATAGATTTCATCGTTTAAATCGGTAGCTTCTTTATATTTAGAAATAAAATTTCTAAGTCTCTTGTTATAAGTCTCTTCGCCTTTATTTGCGATTACATCATAATAATTATCAAAAGAAATCAATAAGACATAGCCTCTAAATTTTGATAAGAAACTTCTATCCAAATTTTCCTTAAATGAATAATAAGAATTGATTAAAAGTGTGTCATCAAATCTATTTGTAAGTCCACCAATTTCTTGTGCATTTATTGGTCTTAAAAGAATCGTAACATGATTTGTTTTGTCACTAACAAATGTCTCTGAAGCTTCATATTCTTTATTTTTAATAGTGGCTAATTTCTTTTGGCTGGTTAAAATTGGACAATCCTTACATGGTTGATTTAATCCATAAAGTTGTTTATAACATTTTCCACCTTTAGCAGAAATTCCTAAAGTATCGCGCAATCCACCAGAAATAGAAATTAAATCAAAATTATCTGAATAAATAGAATAAATATTATAGCCACTTATCTTTAAAATATCTTGATATCTATCTTCATTACGTTTCAAGACGACTTCACGTTTGTGCTCGGTGATGCCACTTACTAAAACAGATGAGAAAATCATCAAAGTTTCACGAGCATAATTATCAATAATCATTGATTTAGATTTATTTGCAAAATAGATAAAATCAGTTATCTTATCATCTATATATACAATATAGAAGAAACCACTAGTAATTCCATAAATGTCGAAATATTTTCCTAATTTATCATCAATTGTATTTCTATCAGAAAGAGTAAAAGAATCATCTCTATCAATTGCATCATAAATTGCATTGACGAACTCATTCGAGACATATTTATCTGCTCTGAAAATCGCTCTATCTTTTAAAGCGAACTCGTGTTGAACAGCAAATTTACCAGTTCTATTTTCTAATGTAGCAACGCCAGCGCATTCAAAATCAAGATAACGTGCTAAATCATCTAATATAAAATAGTAATTGTCGATTGTTTCTTGAACGTTTAATTCAGCACTCTTAATAACAGAAAGTCTTTCGAAAATCTTTGATATATTATTCAAATTAAGTGATGTATGGTAGAAACCACGATTAACTTTATTAGGTTTTGAAGGAACATAAACATTAACTTGCTTACCTTGTTTACGAGCGAAACGTAAATCCGAAACCATTTTTTCAATATCACTATATGGATAAACTGTTGCAGTAATATTTAATTTCTTAGAATTGAGAACACCACCATTTAAAACTTTCAAGAATCCGCTATCTGCTATCTTATAAAGTCTTTTTTCAAATGTATTCATTGAATCGATGTGTGGAACAAATGCAGCTACACCATTTCTTAACTTATCATAAGCGGCAAGGAAAATTTCATTTTTAAATTCTTCATTTATCAAACTATAAAGCTTATCATAATCGCTTTCTCTTAAAGCATTCGTTTCTTCAAAGTCGTAATTGAATAAAACAAGAGCGTTTCTAAATAATTCTTGGGAAATAAATAATTGATTCAAATTAGCAAAGAAAGAATCCATCGTTATCAAATTTGGTTTATTCTCTTTATCGACATAGTCTAAATCTAACTTTTCAAATTGAGGATCATCAGTGATTACGATGCTACGATTGAAAAAAGTTTCAATATTATTAATGCTATTATTGAGTATCTTAAAATCGTCTAAATCATCTCTATCATATCTTTGCAAATTATTTCGAGTCGAAGCTAAAAGTTCGTAGTTATTTTTTGTTGTTGTGTAGAGGTTATCAAAAAATGTGCTATAGATTAATTTGTAATATCTATTTGCGGCTAAGGTCATTAAAACTATAAAAAGAATAAATACAGCAGCAAGAATGTAATAGAAAACTGAATTCCCAGTTATAATTCCTGCCAAAAATAATCCGATAATAATAGCGAATGCTGTGATATCTGCGATAATCATTATCACAAAGTTAAATCGCAAATACTCTTGTAAGTTTTTTCTCTTTTTCAAAAAATCCAATTTCATTTTCTTAGCCTCTATAAACAAAAAACCAGTATGCATTGAAGGCAACTGGCTATCTTATCTAAGACCCTATAGCTTTGCGTCACTAAATCACTCTAGTTTTGCTCTTTACTTTTTATAATTATAAAATTATAAAGCTAATATTTCAATCACAAATCTAAATATTTTGCAAATTTCTATTTTTCACTGTTTGTAAAAAATATTAAGGTTTTGCAGGGTTTTTACATTATTTTGGTATAAACATGATTTGATTGTTACTTTTAATAACTAATCATTTAAAAATCTTAATTCAACATATTAAAAAGTTATAATGCATTTTGTATCATCGAATAAGTAAGCTGTCAAATTCAATCTCTGTTCGTTATAATTAGCAATTTTCTAGTAGATTTTCTCATATTGAATTAGTAGTTTTTATCAAATAATTAAATGAATTTATTATTAATTAAACATTTGATAAATTTTCTTTAATTTTTATTAGTATCATTTTCTATAAAATGATAAGATACTCAGCGAGGTAGATATTATGAAAAAGAGAAGAGTTTTATTAGTTTTGGCAGGTTTAATTGGATTAGGGATTTCATTATCTTCATGCGATGAATTCATGGAAAGAGTTAAGAATCCAAATGGTGACAATACAACAGATAAGACACCTTCTTCTGATGACACACCTGGAGATAATAACCCAACAGACGATAACACTCCATCAACTGGTGGTAATACACCTTCAACAGGCGATGACACTCCATCAACTGGAGATGATATACCTTCTAGCGGTGACAACACTCCTACTTCCGATGATTTATCCAAATTATTGTTAACAATTAAAAAAGCTAATGTTCCAAACTTAGTTTCAAACGTTTCAAGCGGAATTTATCCATCTTCTTCTAGCGAAGAAACAATTAATGGAGTAAATTTTGTTTTTAGTGAGGATGTTGGTGTTGCCTCGAATTATAAAGATTATAATCCACTTCAAATAAGATCAAAGAAAAACAGTTATGCTGAATTCGTTTTCCAATCTACTACTTCTTTAAAAGTATCTAAGGTAGTTGTTACATCGTATAATTCAGTTTCTTATGACAATTATGGTGTTTTAGATATTTTAGTTGGTGGAACATCAGGAACAGTTGAAAATAAGACAACCAACGTAACTTCTAAGATTAAACAAATTGTTTCAACCTATACATTCTCAAGCGCTGAAGGCACAATTGAAGCATTACATGGTGATAATGCTATGTACGTTGGAACAATTGATATTTATGGAATTGTTAAAGGCAGCTCATCAAGCGGCACTACTCCTACAACTCCTACAGAAAGAACTTATGATCATTTCTATAAGGCGGAAAGTACAATTAATTCAGTCATTAATTATCACAATTTCCAACAATCGAATGAATGTGATGCTATTAATACTATTTCAACAACCAAAAAGAAATTCTTAGTTATTCCTATTGAAGTTAAAGGATATCCATTTTCAAGTCAAACCATAACGGATTTAGATAAACTTTTTAACGGAAACGGCAAAACAGATACAGGTTATTGGGAATCTTTATCAAGCTTTTATAAAAAATCAAGTTATGGCAAATTTGATTCACAATTCACAATTGCAGATGTTTATAAAACAAATAAAACCGCTGAAGAAATATATGAATACACAGGCGAAAGCGGAGATACAGAGCCATCCACAATGATTTTAAGAGATGCTGTCGCTAACTATAAATCGAAAAACGGAAATGATTCAACAAAACAATTTGATACTGATAATGATGGATTAATTGATGCAACCATAATGATTTATAGCTGTCCAAATTACACAAATAGTGATGAAATTGGTGATTTTGATGAAAATAATACGTTCTGGGCTTATTGTTTCCGGGACTATGCAAACTTCTCAAACGCAAATAAGAATAGTCCAATCGCTAATAATTATTTCTGGGCAAGCTATGATTTTAATTATGAAGCTGTTACATCACCAAAAGTAGATTCACATACAATTTGCCACGAATTTGGTCATCTTTTAGGACTTGATGACTATTACGATTATTCAAAAAAACAAAGCAGATCACCAGCTGGAGGCTTTGATATGATGGATTTGAACATTGGTGATCACTCATCATTTACTAAAATGGCATTAGGTTGGACAAATCCTTATGTTGTCACAGGAGATGCAGAAATTACTATCAACCCATCCGTAGATAATGGCGATTGTATTCTATTAGCAAATGGATGGAATGGTACCGCATTTGATGAATACTTACTTTTTGAACTTTATACACCTACTGGTTTAAACGAGTTAGATGCTTCAACTACTTATTCCGATCGTTTTAAGCTTCCATCACAACCAGGAATTAAACTTTGGCATATTGACGCAAGAATTTATAGAGCAGATGCATATGATGAAAATGATAACGGAACCACTTTGACAACGCTTCCAACTCAATTAGATATTAATAACTATTGTTATGGAGTTGCTGCAACAAATTCAACAGATTATGACGTTGCTGGAGCAAAAGGCACAAAATACGATTTGATTAGATTAATAGAAAAAACCGATAATGGACTCGATTCATCTTCTTACGCTCATGCAGAACAAAATTCGCTTTGGTCTACAGGTAATAAATTCACTATGTCAGCAAAATCAAAATCATTCCCAAGAGGAACAAAATTGAATAATGGAAAGATACTAGATTATACAGTCGAATTTAAAAGCGTTACCTCTACAAGTGCAACGCTTCGATTTACAAAAAACTAATTGAAAATTATTGATCTTTATATTTTTCTTCTAGTTTTTGTTCGAATTCTTCATCTAATTTATTGGCATCTTCATTGACTTTGTTAAGTTTAATGAAGTTGCCTTTTTTTACTAAATAAATTCCAAAAAAGAAGAGAACAATCGCGATTACCACGATTCCTAAACCAACCCAGCCAAGTACTTGACCATACTCAGGAATTGCACTTGGTAAAGTCATAGCTACGATAGCAATTATTGCTGCAATTATGCAAACTACAGCACCTAAAATATAATAAGCTTTTGGATTTTTCATTCTAATTTAACTCACGTAATTCTTTTATATTTTCTTTTAACTTACTTTCTGCATATTCAGAAAATTCTACAGTAGATTTATCTTTATAATCGTCATAATTTAAAACTTCAATTACTCTAAAACGAACAGTTGATCTTTTAAATGGGAAATTTTTTCCAATTATATCGGTACCTGTCATAGCAACAAGAACAACTGGAACTTTTGCAAGTAATGGGATTTTAAAAGCACCTGGTTTAAATGGCAACAAAACTTCTTCCGTCTTATTACGAGTACCTTCAGGACATATTCCGATTGAACAAACATCCTTATTTATATATTCTTCCGCTTTTCTAAAAGCTCTAATGTTTTGTCTAATGTCATCACGATCAAGTTTTAAATAGCCCATTTTATAAACATAGCCTTTAACAATTGGAATATCAAAAATTTCTTTTTTTGAAACGAAACTAATTTGTCTACCACGTAAAACAATTGAACAAATTAAACCATCAAAATTTGATCTATGATTTAAAATCAATACAATTCTTCCGCTCTTTGGTATCTTCTCTAAGCCTTCTTTTATAATTCTGAAGCCAATAAAATACTTTAAAAATACCAAACATTCTTCTGCTAACCAATGATAAAAATTGCTTGGCTTTTCATTAAAGTCGTCCTTGACTCTAACAATCAATCCAAAGAAAGCAAAATATACAAAATTAAATAAGTGGGAAGCAATTATGCAACCTAAAGCTATTGGAGCTATCCATAAATAATCCCACCAACCTGAATAAGTTAATGCGAATATTGAAATCAATGAGGTCGAAACTATAGAATTAAACCAAGCTAAAAATATTAAAAACATAATAAATCCTTATATCGACATAAATAATATCATAATTTTATTTTTTGAGATATATAAAACGAAAATTAATGGTGTGTATTTGAATGAAATTCAATAAAAATCTTAAGGTTTTGCAGGGTTTTTATTTATAACTATATACTTTTGACTTAAATTCAGCTTTTTGTTCGTCTGTGATTCCGATCACATTTTTAATATAATTGTCAACGCTTCCATAGCGCTCATTTATTGCCTCAATAGCAGCATTCAAATATTTAATATCAACAATATAAGTTTCTCTAATTTTTGTCGCTAAAGTAGTGTTCATTGTTTTTTCTAAAACCCTTTCATATACTCTTTCTGATTCAGGAATACATGCAACATTAGATTCTAAATAATCTTTAGCGATTCTCTTTTCATCTACATCAAGTAAATGTAAAAGCAACATTGTAACTAATCCAGTTCTATCTTTTCCGACTGAACAATGAAATAAAACTGGGGCATTATTTAAATTTAAAAGTACATCAAAAATCTTTTTGAAACTATTGATTGCAAATTCACTAACTACTATTTCTGCATATAGTTTATCGAGTCCAGGCATATTAGATGGATTATGTTTATGATGTTCGTGCGTAATTCCATCAGCGACTTCTTCGATTAATGGAAAGTTATAGTATGTCACACCTCTAATTTTTTTATCTGGTTTTTCTTCTACTTCTTTATGATTGCGAAGATCGATAACAGTCTTAATTTTTAATTTATGTTTAAGTTTGAATTTATCTCCAAAAGTAATTTTTCTTAAAGAATCTGAGCGTATAAAAAGACCAAGTGGAATAATTTTTCCATCTTCATTTTTTGTTTGGCCTAAATCTCTTACGTTTATTGCCCCTTTAAGTTCAATTCTTTTCATTTTTAAAACTGGCAAGAGCTGTTGGAATCGAACCAACGCAATCTACTTCGGAGATAGATAGTCTACCACTAACTTAAGCTCTTAGCTTTAATAATTATATTTAAAAATAGATATAATTAATATCAAAAATTATATTTTTTAAATTAGCAACCAATATAAAAGGCGATTTTCATCGCCCTTATATTAGATTAATCAGGATATTTTTCTCTATTAGCGTTATAAGAAGTATGTAACAACTCTTCTGCTAATTCGCTTCCAGGTTCGCCAAGGAAATCTTTATATAATTTCTTAATGTCTGGATTATTATGAGATTGTCTAATGACTTGTCTTTCATCCTCACTATAAAGAACTTTAGCTCTCTTTTCACGATATGTTTCTAAAATATCATCATCTTCATTTGGAAGTAATGTTGGATGGACATATGGTTGGCCTCCACCATTAATACAGCCTCCTGGGCAGCACATAACTTCGATGAATGCATATTTTGATGTTCCAGCTTTAACTTCATCAAGAAGTTTCTTAGCATTGACCATGCCAGAACAAACTGCAACACTTACTGGAGTACCTTTTACATCGATTGTTGCTTCTTTAATTCCTTCTTGTCCACGGACTTCATGGAATTCAATCTTTTGATATTCTTCACCAGTTAACCAATAATAAGCAGTTCTTAAAGCAGCTTCCATAACACCACCAGTGACGCCAAAGATAACACCAGCACCGCTATATTCACCAAGTAAATCTTGATCAAATTCTTCTTCAGGAAGTTTATTCCATTTAATACCTGCACGCTTAATCATCTTAGCAAGTTCTCTTGTAGTTAAAACAGCATCGACATCATCTGGCATTTCTTTTCTTGCACGTTCATACTTTTTAGCAGTACATGGCATGATTGAAACAACGAAGATATCTTCTTTTGCTAAGTTATGTGATTTAGCAAAATATGTTTTTGTAATAGCACCTTGCATCATGTGTGGTGATTTACATGTTGATAAATTTGGAATTAATTCAGGATAGAAATATTCTAAATAGTTGACCCAACCTGGTGAACAACTTGTTAGTTGAGGTAATGGTCCAACTTTATTTTTAATTCTTTCTAAGAGTTCATGGGCTTCTTCCATGATTGTTAAATCAGCACCGAAGTTAACATCAAATACTCTAAAGAAACCAAGTCTTCTTAATGCAGCAACCATTTTACCAGTTCCGCATGTACCAATTTTTTCACCAAATTCTTCAGCAATAGCAGCTCTAACGGCTGGGGCAGTTTGGACAATGACCTTTTTGCCAGCTTTAAATGCTGCATCGACTTTAGCGATTTCACTATGTTCCATTAATGCACCAGTTGGACAGACATTAACACATTGGCCACATTGTAAACATGGTGAATTTGCAAAACTTCTATTTTTAACTGGGGCAACAATTGTTTTAAAACCACGATTTTCAAAACCTAAAATTGAAATACCGTGAGCTTCTTTGCATCTTTCGATACATCTTCCACAAAGAATACACTTTGCTGTATTTCTGATTAAGCCAGGTGCGATTTCGTCATAACATTTTTCAGTCATTTGACCGACATATTTGCCATCACGTGCACCAACGAGTTCAGCAACATGTAACAATTCACAATGCCCATTTTTATCGCATTGTAAGCAGTTTTTCTCGTGATTTGAAAGAATAAGTTCGACACTTGCTCTTCTAGCTTCAAGCGCTTTTGGAGAATTTGTAATAATCTTCATTCCTTCGTTAACTGGATAAACACATGAAGCAACGAGTCCACGTGCACCAACAACTTCAACTAAACAAACACGGCAACTTGCAAGTGAGCATTTTCCGTGATTGAAAGCACAAAGTGAAGGAATTTCATAGCCACATTTTCTTGCGGCTTCAAGGACAGTTAAACCACTATCTACTTGATAAGGTTGACCATTAATTTCGATATTTACTAATGACATATTTTGCCCTCCTTATCTTTTAATGATTGCACCAAAACGGCAACCTGCTAAACATGAACCACATTTAATACATAAATTTTGGTTAATGTGATGGATAAATCTATTTGGTAATTTTGCTGGATCATCAGTAACATGAATTGCATTAACTGGACAATTTCTGCTACATAATGTACATCCTGCACATTTATCAGGAACAATGTAGTATTCCATTAAATTCTTACAAACATGAGCTGGACACTTATGGTCAACAACGTGTGCTTCATATTCATCAGCAAATGACTTCATTGTTGATTCGATTGGATTTGTAGCTGTTTGACCAAGCGCACAAAGAGAATTACTTCTGATAAATGATGATAATTCACGAAGTTCTTCTAAATCTTCAGGTGTTCCTTTACCATCACAAATCTTAGTTAAAATGTCTAAACATCTCTTTGTTCCGATTCTACATGGTGAACATTTACCACATGACTCATCACAAATAAATGTCATATAGAATTTAGCAACATCAACCATACAGTTGTCTTCATCCATGACGATAGCACCGCCACTGCCCATCATACTTCCGGCAGCAACAAGGCTACCAAAATCAATAGGTGTATCTAAATCTTTTTCGGTTAAGCAACCACCTGATGGACCACCAGTTTGAATTGCTTTAAACTTTTTATTTCCAGGAATTCCGCCACCAATATCATAAATTAATTGTCTTAAAGTTGTTCCCATTGGAACTTCAACAAGACCAACATTATTAACTTTTCCACCAAGGGCGAAGACTTTTGTACCTTTGGTATCAGCTGTACCAATAGCAGCAAATTTTTCCCATCCTTCTCTTAAAATGTAAGGGACACATGCTAAAGTTTCTACGTTATTAACACATGATGGATGACCCCATAAACCTTTAACTGCAGGGAATGGTGGACGTGGACGTGGCATACCACGTTTTCCTTCAATACTATTAATTAATGCTGTTTCTTCACCACAGACGAAAGCACCAGCACCTAATCTTACGTGACATCTAAAATTGAAGCCAGTACCTAAAATGTTATCACCTAAAAGACCGACGTCTTCGAGTTCTTTAATTGCTTTTCTAAGTCTTGCAACAGCTGTTGGGTATTCAGCACGAACATAGAAATAACCATTTTCAGCACCGATTGCGTATCCGGCAATCATCATACCTTCAATAACTGCACAAGGATTTCCTTCAATGATTGAACGATCCATGAATGCGCCTGGATCACCTTCATCACCATTACAAATAATATATTTTGGTTCATCTGTATCAGGAACAAATGACCATTTTTTACCAGTTGGGAATCCTGCACCACCACGACCTCTTAAGCCTGCTTGTAAAACTTCATTAATGACTTCTTTTCTTGTCATATGAAGAGCTCTAACTAATCCTTTGAAAGCTCCATAACCTAAAGCTTCTGATAAATCTTCAGGGTTAATTTCGCCATTTCCGTGAAGTGCAATATCTCTCTTTTGAAGTTTATAGAATGCGATATCATGTTGTTTTTGTACGTGCTCTTTTGTTTGAGGATCAACAAAAAGTAAACGTGTAACAACTTCATTCTTCAAAATATCTGTATTAAAGATTTCTTCAACATCTTTTGTTTTAACTTTTGTATATAAAGTTTCTTCTGGATAAACTTTGACAAAAGGACCTTGGGAACAGAATCCGAAACAGCCAACAATATTTACAGTGACTTTATCTTCTAATCCATGTTCTTTAATTAATTCTTGGAATTTTTCAAGAATTCCCATTGAATCACTTGCTAAACATCCAGTACCACCACAAACTGCAATAGCCTTTTTCCCTGGTTCGCAATGGAATTTTAAATCAAGGCATTTTGCACAATGACTCATTCTATCAATGAGTTGTTGCTCAGTTTTAATCTTTTCAAATTCCATAATTAGGCCTCCTTTGCAACATATTCTTCGATAACGTTTTTAACATTATCAACTTTAAGTTGTGGATAAACTTTTCCGTTAATGGAAACAGCTGGAGCAATTGCGCAAGCACCAATACAACGTAAGACGTCTAAAGTAAATAAACCATCAGCGGTTGTTTCGCCTGGTTTAATTCCTAATATTTCACTAAATTTATCTAAAACTAATTGACTTCCTTTAACATAGCAAGCTGTACCCAAACAAACTCCAATAACATACTTTCCTTTTGGAGTCATTGAGAAAAATGAATAAAAAGTAACAACGCCATAAATTTCAGAAACAGGAATACCTGTCAATTCTGAAACTAATTCTTGAACTTCTAAAGGAATATATCCAAATTCATTTTGAATATCTTCAAGAATCATCATAGTTGGGGTTGGTTCGTTTTTATAACGGTTGCAAATTTCTGTAATTTGCTTTACAGCACCTGGTTGTAATTTTGCCATAAAAAATCTCCCTTTCTTAAACAACTTTTTTATTATATAAAAAAAGGCAATAAACTTAAATTAATTAATGAGTTAGTTGTAACTAATCTTGCATTTATTGTACTTTAAAATGTCTTTTTATGAGCAAAATTGCAATATCTACTAAAGAAATTAGCATTATTGCGATTAAAGTTATAGCAAAAATTGGTGATAAATTAGAGGCATCACTGTTTCTAAACGCTGTTATTGCACTTCCTAAGCCATAATTTGTATCGCCACTAATGATTTCAGCCATGATTGATGTCTTGAAACCAAGTGCAAAACTCGATAATAAGCCAACAGAAATATATGGTAAAGCAAGTGGAATTCTTACCTTAATAAAGCCATAAACAAAATTTCCACAATCTATTTTTAAAGCCTCATTTAAATGATCAGGAATATTTTTAATTCCAGCAACTGCTGCCTCATAAAGTATTGGAAATGTGACTAAAACCACGATAAAGATAGAAGCAAATCTACTTCCGACTAAAATTAAAAATAAGAAAATAAATGCAGCTGTTGGAGCACTTTTTAAAATAATAATTAGTGGCTTTAAAAAAGTATAAAATTTCTCATAGTATCCAGCAAAAACTCCAAGAATCATCGCAAGAACAAAAGAGATTGAATAACCAATTAATAATCTTAAAATTGTCCATCCAATGCATTTGTAAATATAAGCATTGCTTAATAATTCTCCGGTTTTAACTAAGGTTTCAACAGGCGTTGGGAAGACAATATTTCCATATCCTTGTGCAATCGAAATGATATACCAAGCAAGAAAAATAAATGCAATTCCAAGAAAATAGATAAAGGGATTGCTATTAATAATTGAAATAAATTTCTTCACTAGTTTTTCCCATTCCAAATGTGGAAATAAATTCATCGATTGATGCTTTATTGTCTTTTGCTTTTTTAAAGCCTATACCCAATTGATTATTATCATCAAGCAATGATTTAAGTTCTTCTTTTGTACTTCCTAACTTTGAAGCAAATACTTCATTTTCAACATCTTTTGTTGCTTCAATCAAGTTCGATGTGTTATCTAAAAGTGCATCAACATCATTTTTTATTGTATTTAAAGTTTCAACAACATCATCTTTGTTACTTGTATTTTTAACAAATATCGATGCCTGTGTAATTTCTTTGCCACCTGATTTAGCTTTAAAATCAGTTTGCACATTTGCATAGACCGAATAAGCTGTTTGAGATCTTAATATTTCATTAACGTCAGGTTGAGCAAGCAAAACATAATCATAATCAAAATTTGTATTGGTCAAAATTTCATTTTTAACAGCAGTGACATCGGCTAAATATGTCGTATTTAGATTTAAATCACCATAAACATATTTAAATAACCTTCCAGCAACATTGGTCTCTTGGAAAGCCAATACTTTATCCCCTTCACTTAATTTATTGTCGCTATCTTTGCCGGTTTTTAGTAAGTAAAAATTACCAAAAGTGACTGTTGCAGCAATTTTAAATTCAGCATTTCTTTGAACAATAGCTGAAATACCTGCATTAGTTGGTGCAATGACCATATCCTTATCAGAAGCTGTTGTTAAATAAGCAATTACATTGTTTGCTGCACTGTTAATTTCCACATTGCCTTCTTTTAAATGAGCAAATAATGCTACTGCAGGTGCTTTGCTAGGTGTTGCCACTTTTACTTTAATTTCGTTAGTAGTAAAAGTTTTGCTTCCTTCTGAACAACTACTAACGCCAGAAGCCAAGCCAAATATTCCGATTAGTAAAAATAAATTTTTAAAATTTCTCATAAGATACTCCCATTTCGTTGATATATTATCAAAAATATATATAATAAAATGTGATTTAAATCACGTTTTATGGCCAATTTATTAGAATTATTAACTCAAGAAGAAAGAAAATTAATAAATTCTTCTACATACGAAAAAGATCAGATTATTTTTCATGAAGATTCGCTTTGCGAAAATCTAGGGATAATTGTAACTGGTTCAGCTTCAATCATTTCCTATTCTTTTGAAGGGCAAAATATTCTTTTTAGGACACTTCAAAAGCATGACACCTTTGGAGAAAATCTAATTTTTAGTAAAAACCCATTTTATAAAGGAAATGTCATTGCTACTTCTAAAGTCAAAATCGCTTTCGTAAGTAAAAATAACCTCATTAAAATTTTGCAAGAAAACAAAAATTTCCTAATTGAATTTTTAAACCTCACTTCTGAGTTCGCAAAAGAATTGAATTCAAAGATTAAAATTTTGTCATTCACAAACGCAGAAGAAAGATTTTATTACTTTATGCACGAACATAAAAATGATTATGTTATGAAAAATATAACGAGTTTTTCTAATGAATTAGGAATCACTCGAGAAACTTTATCTAGACTTTTAACTAAATTAGAATTAGATGAAAAAATCATCATTTTAAATAAAAAGATTTCATTAATTGAATAAAAATATTTTATTTCTGCAGGGTTTTTAAGAAAATTCTGCAACTTTATCAAATTTTACTATTACTATAAATAAAAAAACATTTTACGCCAGGTAAAATGTATTTTTTTAACTTTTGGTGATCCTCCAGGGACTCGAACCCTGGACCCACTGATTAAGAGTCAGTTGCTCTACCAACTGAGCTAGAGGACCAAAACGCTAAAATATAATATACTATTTTCGCATTCTAATCAAATGTAAATTAAACAAAAATATATCAGGTTAAGTGACAAACTTAACGCAACTGTATTTAATATTTATTATTTTAACCATTTGTTTTACTTTCTTATTAAGAAAGGAGGTAACAAAATGAAGAGATTAACAATACAGGAAAGAATGTTAATTCAAGCTTGTTTGAGTAAAGACATGAACTTAACTGAAATTGCTCTAAGGCTGGGAAGAAATAAATCAACAATAAGTAGAGAGATTAGTTCCCATCTAATCGTTAAAGAAGGATTTATTTTAAGGGATTGTATCCACCGAAAAGAGCATGTCCTATGCAACTCTTGCAAATATCGTGGAGCTTGTAATTATGAAAAACACTATTACAACTTTGAGGAAGCCCAAAAAAATGCTGATGATCTAAAAAGATCTTCACGAAGATTTACACGATTAAAATCGTTTGAGATAGCAAAAATTAACGAGGTCTTATTAGAACAAGTTAGAACGTTGAAACAATCTTTACACCATGCTTATATTTCAAACCCTGATTTGTCTAAAATTTGTTGCGAAAGAACGATTAGAAGACTAATTTATAATGGTTTTGCAGCAATTAAGGCTCATGAACTAAGAAAATATGTAGTTTATAAACGTGACTATCAAAAACCCAAAGAGTTCAGATTGAGAGATATTTCAGTTTTAATCGGAAGACAATATTCTGATTTTCTTAAATATTGTTCAACCCACAAAAGAGAAAACGTTGTCGAATATGACTCCGTTATTGGAAAAATTGCTGATAAACATGCTATTTTAACAATCGCTTTTCCTAAATACAAATTTCAATTTGGTCTGTTAATAAATAAGGCTAATCCAAACGATGTTCTTGCAAAATTAAAGAAATTATTTCGTCTAATTGGTACTGAAAAAGTAAAAAAGATATTTCCAATTAATCTTGCAGATAATGGTGTTGAGTTTTCATATTTCGACAAGATTGAAATTGATGATTTAGGTGAATTTGTTTTACATACTTTTTTTACAGATCCTTACAAAGCTACAGATAAGGCTCATTGTGAAAGAAATCACGAATTTATTCGCTACATTATCCCAAAAGGAAAGTCACTAGATTTTCTTACTCAAGATAAGATAAACTGGATTTTCTCTCAAATTAATTCATACGTAAGAAAAGACCTAGAAGATCGTACACCTTATGATTTAGTAAAAAGAAAATTTGGACAAGAATTTTTGGACAAAATAGGTATCTTTAGAGTGGAAAAGAAAAAGGTCGACCTAAGAGAAATTTGTTGACCTTTTGTTCAAACATAGCGTTGCGTTAACTTCGCCAAATCTTAACGCAATGTGTTTTTGTTATGCTTAAAATTCTAAATAATTTATTATTTTTTGTCAAAATTGTGACATGTTATCGCAACAGAAACATAAAAATAAAAAGAAAATTACTTATTTATTAATTATTGTTGTGTTAACTTTGTCATCTAACAACAAAAATATATCATTCATCCTTTAAACATTTAACTGGATCTTTTTTGCTTGCTTGTGATGATGGGATAATAGAACTAATAACTCCTAATAAAATTCCTAAAGCAAAAATAATTACAATGTGCCACCACTCCAAAACACAAAGGTTTTCTGTAATAAAATATCTTGAATAATGTTGACTAATTAAGAAATTAATTGGCATTTGAATAATAGAAGTTGCAATAATTCCAATTGTTCCACTAATTGCCCCTATAATTCCAGCTTCAAAGACAAAAATACGAATAACATCGATTCTTTTCATGCCAATTGCTCTAAAAATTCCTATATCTTTTGTCTTTTCAAGTACATTGTTATATGTAAATAACATATTCATTACACAGGCAACTATTAAAAGAATGGTGACTAACATTATTAAAATTAATGTTATAAGACCAATAAGTTCACCAATTTCTTCTATCAAAGCATTTGTTAAATCATAATAATAAACTTTATCTTCTTCTCTTGCTTGTCTTTCGTTCCAAGCATCCATTCTTGCAAGAATTTCAGTTCTTTCCTCTAACCCGTATGGAAAAACAGCAATATTAACAACATTTGAGTAGGAATTCATAAATGCCCCAATGCTAATGAAATGCTCATAAGCTAAATCCCGATCAGAAGGATTGCTACTTCCAAAATAATCAATTACTTTGTTTAAATAATTTACAATTGTTTGATTATTACCACTTGATCCTGCTGTTCTTGTTTCATCTAGCACTATTTCTGCACCTAATCTATTTGCATATATCAAAAAATTACTAAATGATGTATATCTAAAACTTGAAGAAAGATTGTTTGAATGATAAACTCCATCATCAATAAGGTAATATCTGAAGTATCTATCAGCAATTTCATTAAATTCTGTTGTTGTTATTGCTCCAAAATCACCATTATGATCGTCCAATAGTTGATTTAACTCTTTTGCCATTTCCCGATTTGACACAGGTTCATTATTTATATAGACAACATTTTTTCTTATGTCATTTGATATTTCACTATTTGCTTTATTTGTAGCTAATTCACTAATTAATTCTTTTGTATAGCAAAGCGCAGGCTCTAAAAGAGTCATTGTTGTCCCTTTTTTAGGTCTTAAGATGCCAGAAATCTTCAATTCAGTTCCTTTTGAAGAATCATTAAATAAACTTTCTAAATTATTTTGTGAATAAAGGTCTAATTCTCTTGTATGAGTATATAAATTTGCTCCTGATTTATACGAAAATAAATCATAAACTTCACTATGATAGTCAGTTTTAGTGTAAAGCTCATTATTATTAAAGATTTTATATGTTTTTCCAATAACATCATCAAAAGAAATTGGCTTTACTTTTGTTTTTAAAGAAGTATCTCTAACTTCATCTTTGCTATCGTGAAGATTATAGAACCCTAATTCTCGCAAAACTGAAAAATCGACAGCATTATATTGATCAACAACTAACACTAATTCATTTTTGTTCTTTGGAAGTTCGCCTTTAATAAGGTCATATCCTGAATCAATATCTCCATACAATTGATGGAAAATATTAGTAGGAATACCATATCTAGATGAAGTGTATTTTCCACCGCCTGACAAACTCGTATAAACAAAACTTATATTTTCATTCCTAGTTTCATCAATTGATTTAGGAAAAATGGTAGCTAAGTTATATGTGTAACTATTTCCATAATTTGAAATATACTCAGTGGCGAGCTTATCTTTTACGAGCGAATCCAAGAAATTAAAGTATTCTGGTTTATACTTATTATATGTATAACTTACTTGAGTATCACCAGAAACATATGGATATATTTCTTGTGATGAAGGATAAGAAACACTTTGATTTATATCTTCAAATTTTTCTCGTTGCGATTTGATTGTATAAGCAGGTATGTTTATTGGTAAATTTGCAGCAGTTTCTGTATTCACTCTATTTTTATAAATTTCAAATCCGTTAGTTAATGAAAAAACAAAGCCTAACGCAACAAGCCCAAAACAATTCGCTCCAGCAGTAAGTATTGCTTTTGTTTTCTTAGAAAAGAAATTTTTAATTGAAATCTTGCCAATAGTTTTACTATTTATAGGCTTTGAATTCTTTTTTTCTTCAACTAAAGATAGTTGTTTTGCAGGGTTTTCATTTAAAACACAGGAATCATTCTCAACAAGACCATCTTTTAATCTAATTATTCGATCACTATATTTATTTGCTTGTTCTTCGTTATGCGTAACGATAATTACAAGTCTATCATTAGATATATTTTTTAAAATTTTTAAAATCTCTTCACTGTTATTAGAATCCAAAGCACCTGTAGGTTCATCACCCAAAATTAATTCTGGCTCATTAATTAAGGCTCTAGCGATTGAAATACGTTGAATTTGACCACCTGATAATTCAGAGATCTTCTTTTTTTCATATCCAAGTAATCCAAGCGTTTCAAGCAAGTTTAAAGCTTTTTCTTTAGCTTGTGAATATACGTATTTTTTACTTATATCTATAGGTAACAAAATATTATCTAATACATTTAAAGTAGGAACCAAATGGTAAGATTGAAAAATAAAACCAATCGATTCGTTTCTAAAATGATCTACTTCGCTTGCTTTCATATGAGAAAGCGAGACATCGTTATAATAAATTTCTCCACTAGTTGGCTTATCTAAAAGACCAATAAGATTAAGTAATGTTGATTTCCCACAGCCGGAAGGACCAAGAATTGAAATAAAACCTTTCTCAGGAAAATTAAGAGTAATCGATTTTAAAGCACTTACATTTACTCCTTTGCTTTCATAAATTTTGGTTATCTCTTTTAAAGAAATCATAATTATTCTAATTCAAATGCACCTGTATAAAGTTGATAATATGTACCTTTTTGTTCAATTAATTCATCATGCGAACCACGTTCAATTATTCGACCATGATCTAAAACTATAATAACATTACTATTTTGAATTGTGGATAATCTATGTGCGATAACAAATACAGTTTTGCCCTCCATTAAATTATCCATTCCTTGTGTAACAAGGGCTTCAGTTCTTGTATCAATTGATGAAGTTGCTTCATCTAAAATCATAACAGGTGCGCCATGTACTTCTGCTCTTGCAATTGATAATAATTGACGTTGTCCTTGTGAAAGATTAGCTCCATCATTTGTCAAATATGTATTGTAACCTTGTGGAAGTCTTCTTATAAATCCATCAGCGTTAGCGAGTTTTGCAGCTTTAATACATTCTTCATCGGTAGCATCTAATTTCCCATACCTAATATTGTCCATAATTGTACCGGTAAATAAATTAGTATCTTGTAAGACCATTCCTAAAGACGCTCTTAAATCTTTTTTAGAAATCTTATTAATATTAATTCCATCATATCTAATCTTTCCATCAGCGATATCGTAGAATCTATTAATTAAGTTAGTAATCGTTGTTTTTCCTGCTCCTGTAGCTCCAACAAAAGCAACTTTTTGGCCAGGTTTTGCATATAAAGAGACATTATGTAAAATAACTTTCTTTTCAGTATAGCCGAAATCAACATCAAACATTCTTATATCGCCTTGAAGCAATGTATATGTAACTGTTCCATCGGCTGAATGTGGATGTTTCCAAGCCCAAAGTGTTGCTTCTTTTTCATCACATTCAATAATGTTGCCACTATCATCATATTTACCACGAACAAGTTTAACGTAACCATCGTCTTTTTCTGGTTCTTCATCTAAAAGTTTACAAACTCTATTAGTACCACCAATTGCTGTTGCAACTGATGTAATTTGTTGCGCTAATTGGTTTATGTTCATTGTGTATTGCTTGACCATTGGGAGGAAGGAAACAATAACACCAATAGAAATCTTATTGACTTGAGTAATTGTAATATTTGTTGCGTTTAATACATATAAAAGAGTTCCAACAAATGCGACAATAACATACAAAATATTCCCAATATTCCCCATAATTGGGCCTAAAATATTTGAATATTGATTGGCTTCTGTTGCAGCTTGGCGATAAACTTTATTAATTTCATCAAAACCAATTTGGCTTTCTTCTTCGTGGCAGAAACTCTTAACAACCTTAAGGCCATTCATCATTTCTTCAACGTATCCTTCTTGTTTACCTATAATATTTTGTGTTTTTATAAAGTTTCTAGCGCTACGTCCGCCAATATGTTTAGAAACTAAGAACATAGCTACAGAACCAACAACAACAATTAAAGCTAGCCATAATGAAGAGATTAGCATAATGACAAATACAATAATAAATGTCATCGCACACATAGCAATTGTTGGTAATGATTGAGAAATAAATTGTCTAATTGTATCAACATCGTTTAAATAGACAGACATGATATCGCCTTTAGAATTCTTATCAAAATAAGAAACAGGCAAATCTTGCATGTGATCAAATAAACGTTTCCTTATTAAATTCATATATTTTTGGCCAGAAATTGCCATATATTCGGAATAAATTAACCCTGCAGCGACACTTATTGAATAAGCGATTGCTAAAACAGTTAGCGATTCTCTAATCGTATTTAGTAATTCTGCAGGATCACTTAATGCGCCATTATTCATTCCTTCTTCAATCCATGAAGTTAAAGCATTAACAATATTTTGAAGAGTAAGTGGAGCAAAAATAGCACCTAAGTTGTTAAGCAAAATACAAATTAATGCGACAACGAAGCCGAATTTAAAATGCTTCAAGTAATCTAAGAAAATTCTAATAATAGCAGGCTTTTGTTTTTTCATACTACTTACCTCCTATTCTATTTTGAATTTCATAGATTTCTTGATAAATGCTATTAGTCTTCAAAAGTTCTTCATGGGTACCGATGCCATTAATTTTGCCATCATCCATGACAATAATAAAATCTGCATCTTCAACGCTGTTAATTCTTTGAGCAATGATAATTTTTGTTGTGTTAGGAAGGGTTTTTCTTAGTCCCTTTCGAATCAAAGCATCAGTTTTGGTATCAACTGCGCTTGTAGAATCATCAAGAATTAAAACTTTAGGATTCTTTAAAATAGCTCTAGCAATGCAAAGCCTTTGTTTTTGGCCACCAGAAACATTAATACCACCTTGTTGAATCATCATTTGATATTTATCAGGGAAACCTTCAACAAATTGGCTTGCTTGAGCAATTTCACAAGCTTTTTTAATATCTTCGTCACTCGCTTCTTTATTTCCCCATCTTAAATTTTCTGCGATTGTTCCGCTAAAAAGAACATTATTTTGTAAAACCATAGAAACATTATTTCTTAGAGTTTTTAAATCATAATCTTTAACATTTACTCCACCAACTAAAACCTCGCCTTCAGTTGTGTCATAAAATCTAGAAATTAAGTTCACTAAAGTTGATTTTGAAGAACCTGTGCCCCCAACAATACCAATCATTTGGCCGTTTTTAATCTTAACGTTTACCCCTTCAAGAGCAAATTTTTCAGCTTTTTCACTATACTTAAAAGAAACGTTCTTAAACTCGATATCACCATTAGCCATTTCTAAAACTGGATTTTCTTTATTTTTAATTGAAGGCTCTTCGTTTAAAACTTCACAAATTCTTTTCATAGAAGCTAAAGACATTGAGAACATAACAAAAATCATAGAAAACATGTTAATGCTCATCAAAATCTGCGCTCCGTATGTGATCAAACTCGATAAATTGCCTACAGTTAAATCAGCAATAACTTTTCCATCTTGCATTGTTGTTGTCTTCACAATAATCGAAGATCCAATGAACATAATTAAAAACATTGAAAGATACATTACTGCTTGCATAATTGGCGCATTCAAAGCTACAAGTTTTTCAGCTTTAATAAAATTCTTAGCTAAATTATCGCTTGATGCATTGAATTTTTCTTTTTCGTATTCTTCTCTAACATAAGTTTTGACAACTCTAATTCCCCTAACATTTTCTTCAACTGATTCATTTAGCTTGTCGTATTTTTGGAAAATTCCTCTAAACATAGGCATTGCTCGCAAAGCAATAAAAATTAATGCAGAGCTTAAAACAGGAATAGTAATAAAATAGATCCAGAATAAATTTGGAGCCAAAATTCCTGCCATAATAATCGAGAAAATCGTCATTAATGGCGCTCTTAAACAAATTCTAATTAGCATGGTAAAACACATTTGGACAAACCAAACATCACTGTTTTGACGAGTAACTAAACTTGATACCGAGAATTTGTCGATATTATAAAAAGAGAAAGTATTTATTTTTTTAAATAAGTCTTCTTTAAGGTTTGATGCAAATCCAACACCTGCTTTTGCCGACATTCTTCCAGCGATAATTCCACAAGCGAGTGAAGCAAATGCCATAACAACTAGAATTCCTGAATATATTAAAACAGTGCGAACCATTTCATCATTTGATAAAGAATTTTGCATCGTGTCGATTAAATTTGACATGATAAAAGGCATTGCACATTCAATTACTGCTTCAAGAACAATAAAAAACATAGAAAGCCATGCTTCTCTTTTAAATTCTCTAACCGATTTTAATAGAGTTTTAAATATCTCCTTATATGTAATATCTTTGTTTTTCTTACGCATAAATTAAATTGTTCTTTAAGAACTATTTAATTGTATCTAAATTTTTCAATTATTCAATATTTTATACAAAAAAATAAACAATTTCCTTGTATTTAATTGAATTAAATATGTTTATGCACTAAAATTTTAATATACATACAAAAAATTCGCATAATATTGAAGAAATTACACACTTTTTGCATGCAAAAGGAGAATTAAACTATGAATGAGAAAAGTTTTGTAACACCAAAAATGATAATCATTTCAATCGAAAACGATGACGTTATTAGAACTAGTGCCCTAGGTAAGGGTGTCTGGGGAGACCTTTGGGGAGACGACGATAACGGGGAGGATTTTTAATTATGAAAAATAAATCATTAATCCTTCTTGGCGCCATTTCTTTAGCTTCGAGCTCTTTAATATCGGCCAATAATTTTCATAATAAAGCAAGATTTGAAATTGGCGAAAAAACAGATGCTAGTGAAGATGTATTTGGAAAATCAATTAGTTCAGGAATCGTTTCTCACATTTCACGTTTGAATGAAAATGAACTTGAAAACGCACTTATTGAACCAAACATTGGTATACAAACAAAAATAGATAACAATCAAACGTTAGATGACACTTCTGATGACAAAATTTCAATTCGTTATGTCGCTGCAATTGCTTCTTTAGATGTCGAAGCCGTTTGGACAAGAATAATGTATAACCAAGATGGCTCAGTATTAAAAGAAAAAGCAGAAAAAAGATCACTTCTTGCTTATGATACTTTAGTTAGTGGAAATGATATTATTAACGCTTCCGAAATAGAAGATTCAGAAGGCAACCATCCTTATAATCATTTTGTCATTTATACAATGCTAAATATTCCTTATGAACAATATGCAAAAGGCATGATTTCAGCATATTTAACACTTTCAGCAAATGAACAAAATGTATCATCAAAAACTATTATTACCTCTGTTGATGGCTTAGAAGAATATTCATTTGCTACAACTGCTTCTGAATATATCATGGCAGCCAATATTGATGGTGAAGAAAAATGTTTGACTCCTTATGAAATTAATCAAAACGGAAATCATGCATCATTCTCAGTAGATTTATCAGTTTATGATTCATTTTCAATTCTTCATCTTGGCGATAATATATTTGAAAAATTAGATCCAAATTCACTCCTTCAAGATAAAGATCATTTTGAAATTGATGGTAAGCAAATGTCTCCAAGAGCAGATGGCCAATATAATTTTTATATTTCTTCGAACCAGAGTACAGATGAATACATTTATGTTTCAACTGAAAACCTGAAGAAAAAATTATATTTTAAACCAAACGAACATTGGGCTTCAGCTAATGCGAGATTCGCAGTTTATGCTTACGGAAGTAGCGGAAATGTTTGGTACGACTTAGAAAAAGAAGATAGTACTGGCTATTACTTCTGTTCTACCTTAATCAATACAAAAGATTATCAAAATGTCATCTTTGGTAGAATGAATCCAGACACCACAGAAAATAGCTTCAATGATGGAGTAAAATGGAATCAAACTGGTGATTTAAGCATCAAGCCAAGTGACATAGGCTATGACTCATTCTTTATTATGAATGAAGATCAAGGCGAAGATTGGCAAAATTCTGGTTCATGGAGAAATAGTTATGCTGAAGATAGCCATGGCGTCACATTAAACCCATATTCAACAGTACGTTTTGAAGCTGAAAAATGTGACTTAACGAATTATAAAAGGTCAAGTGATAATAGCGCAGATATTGTCGAAAGAACGGATGCAAGCGATGGCAAATTCTTAGCTGCTGCTACTGGTAATGTTAGTTCAAGTCAATATGCGTCTTTTAAAATATCTGCTCCACAAGATGGGTATGTTACATTTAAAGGTTCATTTGCTCAAACAGAAGGTAAAAAAACCAATACAATGGATATGACTAAGACTTATAAGTTATATCTTGTTGAAACAGGAAAAACAATTTACATGAAACCTGGTAGCTCCTTAGCTCCAAGAGATGATATCACTCAATGGGAGCAATTTGAATATAATAGAATTTTCATCCCTCAAGGAATTACAACAGTAAGAGTTTTAGTAGTTGAAAATACTCAAAAAGGAAATCCTAATATCGATTACTTCGATATTCATTATGATAACGATTTAGAAATTAGAAATCCTGGTACATATAAAATGGAAGCTGAAAAAGCTGATTATTCTCGAGTTACTAAATGGCAAGTGTCAGGAAAAGAAGGTATCGTTGAAGACAACACCGCAAGTAACGAAGCATATCTTGCTGCATCAGACGGAACAACTACTGATTGGGGTGATTTTAGATACTACATAAAAGTTGATCATGAATGCTATGCTCACATGAAAATGATATGTAAAATGCCTGGCGGAGAGGCTGTCGGATCGCTTTATAAGAGATATAACGTCACTTTAGATGAACAAGATTTAGGTAAGATTTCTGGCAGTTTAGTAGCTTCAAACGATTGGCAAGAAACAACTTGTTACAACAACTTACACTTGTTACCTGGCAATTATGTCTTAAAATTTAGCAATAGAGAAAACTCCGGTTCAGGTTGCCCTCACATTGATTACTTTAGTTTCGATGTAAGTTATAATTAATTGCTTAAAATCGGTAAAAACAAATAATTTTAAAATTATTTAACTAAATTGAATTTATTTATATTCACATTTTTGAAAATGTGTATAATTATTTCAGGAGGAATAAAAAATGGAAAGCTACATTAATTGGATGGAGAAAAATCCTAAATGGTTAAAACTTGTTCTTTGCCTTTGGATTTTAGATATTACATGGGCAGTTTTTAGAATTTTAAAAGCAGTTCAAAACAATAATATGGTTCAACTTATCCTCGGAATCCTTTGGATTCTTGCAGCTGGTACAATCGGCTGGATTCTTGATATCATTTGGATTATTGTCTTTGATTACCCATTCTGGTTTAAATAAGAATAAACTAAACAGTAAAAATGAGTTGTGTAAGCAACTCTTTTTTATACCTAAAAAGCCCTATTTTTATAAATAGAGCTTTTTAATTCATCAATTTGTTCAATTACACTTCAGCTTCATATCCAGGAACGAAAATTTCACGAATATGTTCGCATTGTTCATAAGTCATTCCTTTTGATATTAACCAACTTTCAGCTTTGTCAGCCTTGGTGTTGCCACTTAATTTATCAAGTTTGCTCCACCATTGTTTAAATTCTGATGTGAAGTTACTAAATCTTGAACCTTGAGTTGAGAAATTAGTAAATAAATAATCTCTAGCAAGGTCAGTATAACTAACGCCACAAAGTGTAAGTAACATAAATGTTGAAATACCTGTACGATCTGCTCCAGCTGTACAATGTAAATATATTGGGGCTTTATCAGCATTGTGAACTAGAGTAAAAATCCTCTTATATACATCAGCAAACTCTTCAAATCTTCTTGATTCAGTTCCAGAAGGAATCGATTCTGCATGATATTCTATTCCATCAATATATGGACCAGTACATTGATATGAATCTCTCATATCAATTTCAACTCTTATGCCAAGTTCATTATAAAGAGTTTCTTTTCCAGTATCTGTTACACTATTTGGGTTTGCACCTCTAAAATATAAACCCTGTTTGACTTTGCCGCCTTCAATAAGATCTGAATCATATCCACCAACATCTCTAAAGTTAGAGATACCATCAACATATAAATTTCTTGGACCTTCTGAAGCAATTTCAAGTTCATGAATTAATCCTTCTTTAACTTTTTTCTTAGAAATACCAGCTCTCCAATAGAATTTTTGACCTAACATCAAATTATAAAACTCGAGGTAGTCTTCTTCTAATTCTTCGTATAAAACATAATTCTTTGTGAAATTTATATCATCAGCTATTTCAACATAATAAGAGGCGGCTGGGCCGAGTTGATCTTTGCTGAAATCAAGCTTAATAGCTCTTGGCCTAGATAATTCTTGAGCTCCTTTAGCATATTGTTCAATACTTTCTACATTTGGATTATGAATATAATCGTATTGTAGTTGAGTATGGAAATCGTTATCAGGAACAGTTGATTTATCTTCAGGTTCAACATAATCTTCAATTTTTCTAATCTTGAAATCCAAGTAATCGATATTTGGATTACCTACGCCAGTATTTTCAGCAATACTAACCTTAAAGGTGTGTACCCCTTTAGTAACGGTTTGTTTATCGTATTCTTTAACATCCCATTTTGTTATATCATCTCTTTTTGAAAGAATTGTATTTTTAGATAACGTAACATTTTTGTTTTCATCAAGAATATAGGTATAAGATTTAGTTAAATCCTCATCATTACCTTTCCATTTATTTGATTGAGCGTAAGCGACTGACATTGTAAATTCGATAGCAAAATCACAGTTAATTGAAAACGCAAAATAACCACCACTAGAATTGTCTCCGGTTGCAGCTGCTAAAAATTTACCATCGCTTGCATCTGATCTTTCAACTATCTTAGATGGATTATCAGATGAAATTTTATAATTTGTAACATCAACTTTTTCTGCTTCAAATCTAAATGTTCCTTGTTTAGAAACTTTTGCTTGATAATTGGAGATTGTAAAAGGTTGAACAGTATCGTCAATTTCTTCTTGTGAACCTGGTTCATCTCCAGGATCGACTTCTCCTCCTTCACCTTGTTCCTTATCTTCTAAAATAATTTGAATTGAAACATGTTCACTTGGCATTTCAAACGAATATGCACTATCTTTTAAATTTAAAATCAATTTATTAGCAACGACATAAATAAGTTTCTTTTTCTTATTCTTAATTGAGACAGTAAAACTAACTTTCTCTCCAGCTTCGTATTGTTTTTCTAAACCTTTGATTTCGTAATCAGCACTCGATTGATAAGTTACTCTAAAGTGGATTCCATCGTTGACTATTTGATCGCCACAACTTGCTAAAACAAATGAGTTACCTAAAAGTAACGAACATGCTAATAATGGTAAAGCAATTTTTCTCTTTTTCATTTTCTTCCCTCTAAAACTACAAAATAATTACTTAAAAATTACAATTTTTAATACTGAAAAACTACTAATTTATTACTAAATGCAGTTTTATAGCGTAATTTTGCATATTTTTAAAGTGAATTTCAAATTTTTGTAATTTATATTACAAATTTGTTTATATGTACAACTATTTTAAAATGACTTTTGAAAATTAAATGTTATAATCTCAATATGGAAAAGAAAAACATCAAACAAATAATAATTGGAGTAGGCATTTTTGTGTTGGCAATTACTTCTACTATTATTTCTTTTTCTAATCTTTCTGATACGGCAAAAGTAAGTGATGAGTCCTCTTCATGGATGAAGAATATTTCTGATGATGAATATATCTCTAATATTTCAATCCCTGGAACACATGATAGTGGTGCACTATATTCCATTGCTGATGTTGCCGGAAAATGCCAAGACTTATCAATTAAAAAACAGTTAGAATCTGGCGCAAGGTTTTTAGATATTAGATTAATTTATACAAATAGCGGGTTTAAAGTTATTCATGGAATGGTTGACGAAAGACAAGACTTTTCAAATGTTTTAAAAGTATGTAAAGAATTCTTAAGTAAAAACAATTCTGAAACTATTATCATGTCTATCAAGAAAGAAGCCGATGGAAAAGATGGTTTTTCAGCTGCTCTAGAAAAACTAATTGCCGATAATGGAGACCTATTCTACACTGCTAGATCAATTCCTCAATTAAAAGATGTTAGAGGAAAAATCATTTTATTTTCTAGATACTCTGAAAACAATCTAGGTTTAGATGCTTCACACAATTGGCTCAGCCCTAGCAAAGAAAGTGTTACAAATACCTTCGAGATTGTTAATGGAGAAGAAAAAATCCATGTTCAAGATTATTTTGAATTCTCTAATTTAGAGGATAAATGGAATGAAGTTACAAATTGCCTTTCCTACACTTCTTCTAAAACAGATGCAAAAATATTATCTATCAATTTCTTATCTGGAGTACAAGATGGCGGTTTTCCACCATCATATTCCGTTCCTGTAGCTAAATATATAAACACCAAGTTTATTAGTTATAAAGATTCGTTTACAAAATCAGGTACTGTTTTATTTGATTTTATTACTGAAGAAATGGCAAAAATTGTCTACAGTAAAAACTTTTAAGTAGGTAATGAATATGAATAGAATAGTTAAATTGATTTGCAAAATATTATCGTTCATTGGCTTAGGAATTTCTGCTTTGTTATCGTTAATTTTTGCTCTACTTAATTTAAGAATTATGTTTGCTGGAGACTTTACAGCTTATTCAAATCCAGTTGCTGGATTTTTCAACATATTCTTTAAAATTATAATGTATGGAATTTTTATTTTTGGAGCTGTTTTTTCATATATTTATTTAATCAAAAAAGACAAAACAAAGAATCTTTTGCTATTTGCAATAATTAACGCATCACTTTTTGTTTCTTCACTTATTTTTGCTTTTTCAAATGGATTAAGTTTTTCTTTAAGTATAGAAGGTAAACTCATATTATTATTGGTGCTTGCTCTGCTTCTTGGTATCATGGCTAATCTAATTTATATGATTATTTACTTCATTGAAGCGATTAAAGAAAATAGTTCTGAAGAGCCAACATCAGATCAATAATCGAAACATTAAAAGCTGATAAATTTCAGCTTTTTTAATGCAAAATAAAAAACGATAAATGCGATATTTATCGTTAAATTTAATTGGAGCATGCGAGGGTAGTCGAAACCCCAACATTAGCTTGGGAAGCTAAAGTTTTACCGTTAAACTACGCATGCGTGTTAAACATTATAACACAAATTTTTAATAATTTTCTTAGAAATTAGAGCCGTCAAAACCCCAATCAATTGTCGCAAAATAAGAGATATAAATGCGTGATGATTTGACATTGATTTTTTCAGAAATAAATTCAGTAACTTTTTTGGTGAAATTTTCTAAAGAACTTTGATTTGCACCACCAAACATTTTAACTTCAATCATTGCGGCAGGTTCTTTTTTACCTTGGAAATATAATTCTCTAGCATCATCAATTTCCACCATTAGCCAAGATTCGGTTTTACCAGGAAGCAGTTCAATATATTTTCCTAGCCCTGCTTTAACTTCTTCTTTTTGAACGTCATTTAAAACTTGATTTGTTTTAATACTAACAAAAGGCATAATGTAATCTCCTATTCATCAATATAATGTATAGCTGTTGCAGCATCTCCTACTGCAGTAACAATTTGTCTAACGTTTTTAGAAATACAATCTCCAATAGCAAATAATCCATTTACTTTGGTTTCAAATCTTTCGTTTACTTCAATAAAACCATTCTTATTTAAAATATTTAGATCTTTTAAGAACTCAGTTGGTGGAACTTGACCAACATAAAGGAAAATTCCATCAACTTTTAAATCTGATAATTCTTTAGTGTTGGTATCAATCAATGTAACACCTTCAATCTTCTTATCGGCTTTAAGTTCTTTTATTGATTTAAATTCAATTACTTCTATATTTTCGAAACTTTTAATCTTTTCAATTTCTTTTTTATCAGCTTTTAATTCATGTCTTGTCATTATAAAAACTTTATTACAGATTTTAGCCAAATAGAAAGCTTCGCTGACTGCACTATTTCCACCACCCACAACTAAAACATCTTTACCTTTATAGAAATTTCCATCACAAGTTGCACAAGTTGAAATGCCTCTTCCCATGAATTGATCTTCGTTTGGAAGACCTAACTTTTTAGATTTTGTTCCAAGAGCTAATAAAACTTTTTTAGCATGAAGTGTCCCAGAATATGCAGTTTCTAAAGAGAATATGTCATTTTCTTTCGAAATCTTAGTAATCTCATCATAATTAACATCAATATTTAGTTCTGTTAAGTTTGAATTGAATTGCATTGCTAAATCAGCACCATTAATTTTTGCATAACCAGGGTAGTTTTCAATTTCAAAAGCATTGACAACATTTCCACCAACAAAACTTTTCTCATATAAAGCAAAATTGATGTTTGCTCTTTTTGCATAAATAGCTGCTGTAATTCCGGCTGGACCAGCCCCAACAATAACAAGATCTAAAACGTCCATAAATAAAAAACCTCAATTAGAATTGTAAAGGCTAATTGAGATATGTGCAATTAATTTACTTTAATCAACTAAAATAAAATTTTAGAATCAATGAAATTTTCTACTTCATCAATTGGTTTATTTAAAGAAACAGCAATTTCATTATAAATATTTCTTTTAATTTCTTTTAAGAATGACTCATCAGTAAAAGATAAGGTTTTCTTTTCGTCTTTAAACTCAACTTTCTTTTTTTCAAACGATTTAATGAGTCTAAAAATCTCGATTGGATCACCAGAAGCATAAAGTTCCTTAAATTCAGTTTTTCTAACTTTAGGATTTGCATACCAAATAGTTTCTATATCTTCAATTTTAGTAAGTAAATCTTCAATTTGCTCTTTACTCATTACATCACGTAAAGTATCTTCTTTTTCAGTTGGAACAAAAATTTTCATCGATTCGTTTGATGAAAAACATGGTTGCAAAACATAGTATGTTTTTATTCCAGCACCATAATCTTTTTCTTCGATAGCGATTATCTCACAAACTTTACCGCTTTTATTTACAATTTTTTGTCCGACTTTATACATAAGTTATCTTAATATTAGCATAAAAAATTGAATTTTTCTAATTTCAAAAATTTGAACTGCCAAAAATTATAACTTGAAAAACTTAATTCCGTTTTTAGAATTAAACTTTGTTTTTCGGCATTTTCTCTTACAAATGTTATGTTTTATATGTCTATGCTTCCGTCGAAAGGAGGTCAACATATGAAACAAAAGCATATGACAAAAGA
>JAFUEZ010000010.1 GCA_017470115.1 Bacilli bacterium
CATGTATACGAGTTTCTCTCTATCTATATCATTCATACGTTTTCCTCCTTTCTTAGCAAAGCGAAACTCATTAAAATTATAACTGCAAAATAAAATGCACCTACATAATTTGAAATGGTGCAAAGACAAATTCAATTTACGTTTGGTGATTAATTTCACCAATTTTTTATATTTATATAGATTTTAGTTATTATTAATAATAGAATATTAATAATAAATTAAAAGGAGTAATTTATGAAAAAATATCAATTAGTATTAATTAGACATGGCGAAAGCGAATGGAATAAACTTAACCTTTTTACAGGTTGGACAGATGTCGAATTAAGTGAAAAAGGGCAAGAAGAAGCTAAACTTGGTGGTAAGCTTTTAAAAGAAGAAGGTTTCCATTTTGACGTCGCATATACATCATATTTAAAAAGAGCAATTCATACTTTGAATTTTGTTCTTGGTGAAATGGGTGAAGAATTTATCCCTGTTTATAAAACATGGAGATTAAACGAAAGACATTATGGTGCTTTACAAGGGTTAAACAAGAGTGAAACTGCTGAAAAGTTTGGTGAAGCTCAAGTTAAGATTTGGAGAAGAAGTTATGATGTTCAACCTCCAGCTTTAGAAGAAAAAGACCCACGTAATCCAGCAAACCAAGAAACATATAGAGATGTTTGTGTTGCTGATTTACCATTAACAGAATGTTTAAAAGATACAGTTGCTAGAGTTCTTCCATATTGGGAATGTGAAATTAAACCAGCAATTGTTAGCGGAAAGAAAGTAATTATTGCTGCACATGGCAATTCACTTAGAGCATTAGTTAAACACTTAGAAGGAATTAGTGATGAAGATATTGTCGCTCTTAATATTCCAACTGGTGTTCCACTAGTTTATGAATTTGATGAAGAATTCCACGTTTTAGGAAAGAGATATTTAGGAGATCAAGAAAAGATTGCTGCTGCGATGAATGCAGTTGCTAATCAAGGCAAAGCAAAATAATGGCAATTAACGATATTATACTTTTAGCAATCATAGGTTTAAGTATCATTAGTGGTTTCATTAGTGGTTTCTTTAAAAAAATCACTAAGAAAGTCGCTTTTGTTGGTGGAATTTTCGCTAGCTTTTATTTAGGTAATTGGCTATGCGATATTTTAGCTACAAATATTACTCCATTAAGAGAATTTAGAGATACTTATTCTTGGGCGCCAACTGTTATTTTAGTTGGTAGTTATATTGTTGTATTTATTATCGTTTGGTTAATTTTGCGAATTATTTTAGGAATTATTAATAAAACACTTAAAGAATCAAAAGCATTAAGTGTTATAAATAAGATTTTAGGTTTAGTATTTGGAGTTTTAGCTGGTTTCATCTTAGTTGAACTTTATGCTTGGGGGTTATATGGAGTTGCATGTATTTCAGAGCCAGTTGCTCAATGGGCAATTGCTGATGGAAAACTTGATGCAGTTGGAGAAACTCCTACAATAATTAAGTGGTTGCTTGAATTAAATTTGAATTCAATTGGAGCAACATTCCCTGGATTATCATAAGGTTAAGCCTAAAAAATAATAAAGAGCCTTCTAGGAAGGCTCTTTATATTTGTTTATTTCAAATTAGAACATTTAATTTTCATTAAATTGATGAATTCATCAATAGAAACTGTAACTTGCTCTTGTTTACCATATTCACGATAAGTAACAGTGTTTTCGTTAACTTCTTTATCACCAACAACAAGTTGATATGGTATTTTTTGCATTTGAGCTTCTCTAATTTTATAACCTAATTTTTCTTCTCTAAAATCAGCTTTAGCTCTTATTTTATTTTCTTTTAATCTAGAGAGTAAGTTTTCACAGAATTCTTTATGATAGTTTAAATTAACTGGAATGAGTGAGACTTGTGTAGGTGCAAGCCATGTAGGTAAAACACCCTTTGTTTCTTCAAGCAAGAAGGCAATGAATCTATCCATTGATCCTAAAATTGCTCTATGAACAACAACTGGTCTAGCACGTTGGCCGTTTTCATCTATATATGTAAGGTCAAATCTTTCAGGTAATTGATAATCAAGTTGAATAGTAGAAAGAGTGACATCGTGGCCAATAGCGCTTCTAACTTGAACATCAAGTTTAGGTCCATAGAATGCGGCTTCACCGATTGCTTCATAATAATCAACACCAAGTTCTTTTAAAACTTGTCTTAATTCAGATTCGGATTTTTCCCAAAGTTCATCATTTCCAAAGTATTTTTCAACATCTTTTGGATCTCTTAAAGACAATCTAAATTTATAATCTTTAAAACCAAAATCTTGATAAACATCAAGAATTAATTTTGTAACTTCTTTAAAAACATCACCGATTTGAGAAGGCATACAGAAGATGTGTGAATCGTTTTGATAGAATGCACGTGTTCTTTCTATACCTGTTAAAGCACCAGATGCTTCATATCTGAAATCTGCAGCAATTTCAGCGATTTTAAGTGGAAGTTCACGATATGAGTGAAGTTGACTTCTATACATAACCATATGGTGAGGACAGTTCATTGGACGTAAAACGTAAGATTCATTATCAACATCCATTTTTGGGAACATATCATCTTTATAATGAGCCCAGTGTCCTGATGTTTTATAAAGTTCAATATTACCTAAAGCAGGAGTTAAAACATGTTGATAACCAAGGGCAATTTCTTTATCCATGATGTAATCAGAAAGGAGTCTTCTTACAATAAATCCATTTGGCAACCACATTGGTAATCCTTTACCAACCAAATCATCAAACATAAAAATTCCAAGTTGCTTTCCAAGTTTTCTATGGTCTCTTGCTTTACGTTCTTCTAAAAGATCTAAATATTCTTTTAATTCTTCTTCACTGTTCCAGCAAGTACCATAAATTCTTGTCATGACATCGTTTTTTGAGTCGCCTTTCCAATATGAACCAGCAATATAAAGGAGTTTAAAATTCTTTAAAACACCAGTTGAAATAACGTGAGGTCCACGGCAGACATCTGCATATTCGCCTTGCTCATAAATTCCTACTTCATCGTCTTCAATTTGATCAATTAATTGAAGTTTATATTTGTCATCCTTAAATTTTTCTTTAGCGTCAGCTTTAGCTAACATGTAATGATTGATATTTAAGTTTTCTTTTACAATTTTTTTCATTTCAGCTTCAATTTTTGCTAAATCTTCATTAGTAACAGTTCCGTTTATAACAAAATCGTAATAAAAACCTTCTTCAATAGCAGGACCAACTCCACAGCAAGTTCCTGGATAAAGTCTTTTAACAGCTTGAGCCATTAAGTGAGCACAAGAGTGGTTGATAACTTCAAATGCTTCTTTATCTTCAAACAAAATAAGTTGAAGTGATGAATCTTCATTAATAGGTGTCTTTAAATCAACTAATTTGTCATTTAATTTAGCAACACAACATTTCTTTAAAATTCCTAATTCTTTAGCAATTTGAAGAACTAGTGTTCCGTTTTCAACTTCCTTAACGCTTCCATCGAGTAATGTAACTTTTACCATTATTAATTACCTCCAAATAAATAAAAATCGCCCTATATAATAAGGACGAATTAACCGCGGTACCACCTTAATTCTAGATTAACCATTAATCTAGCTCTTAATTTATTCGTTTCGTGAATTAACGGATATGCATTTCCTCATATCTCTAAGAAAGTGGTAACATCGAGTTTAATTTAAATACTTTCACCAACCGTATTTTCTCTAAGAAATTAATCTAGATATCGTGTCTTTCTTTAACGATACTAAAATAATATATTCTTTAAAGATTAATTTCAATAATCTTTAATTTTTTTGAATTAAAAAAGCTAGAATTACATCTAGCTGATTTAAGTTCTTTATTTTTACAATACATCTTTATCAGCAGGCATTGTAATAATTCGTAAGAAGTTTGTTCTTCCTGCACCTGTAGGTGTTCCACCAGAAACAAGAATTGTATCACCTGGTTTTAATCCAGCTCTACGAGCATGAATTATTGCGATGACCTCCATATCTTCGATGAACCCTGGCATGTTAATTGAAGGAATAAATGCAGAATTAATACCCCAATAGATCGCATTTTGTCTAACTGTTGTTAAATTGTTAGAGATTGAAAGAATAGGGCAGCATGGTCTTGCTTTTGAAATACGTCTAGAAGATCTACCGGTTTCAGTAAAAGAAACAATTAATTTTGCTCCGATTAATTTTGCTGTATTAGCAATAGCATTAGCAATAGCGTCGTTGTTATCTTTATTTGAAGAATCATAAGCTTGCTTTGCAAGTGTTTCATAATCTAATGTAGCTTCCATTGTTTTAGCAATCTTTGCTTGCATATTAACAGATTCAACAGGGTAATCACCGCTTGCAGTTTCTCCGCTAAGCATAACGCAATCTGCAGATTCTAAAATAGCTGTAGCAACATCACCAACTTCAGCACGTGTTGGAATAGGTGATTTCATCATTGAATCTAACATTTGAGTAGCAACAATGACTGGTTTTCCTTTTGCTCTACATGCGTCAATAAGTTGGCGTTGAACAATAGGGACTGTTTCTTCAGGAATTTCTAAACCTAAGTCACCACGAGCAACCATAATTGCATCACTAGCATCGATAATGTCTGGTAAACAATCCATAGCTTCACAGTTTTCGATTTTTGAGATGATTTTAATTTCTGGATGACCATTTGAAATTAATACATCACGAATATCGTGAACATCTTTTGCGTTTCTAACAAATGAAGCGGAAACAAAATCAACTCCATTTGTGCAACCCCAAATTAAATCTTCCATGTCTTTATCAGATATGAATTTTAAAGAATTTAATTTTGCTCCAGCACAGTTAACGCCTTTTTTAGAACCAATTGCATGGGTATTCATTGCTACGCAGACTAATTCTTTTTTTGAGCGATCTTTTTCAACAATTTCTAAATCTAATTTACCATCATCAATTTTTATATGATTACCAACACTAACATCATCATAAAGTTTTGGGAAATTAACACTAATTTTTTCAGGAGTTCCAAGGACTTGTTTCATTGAAATCCTTACAGTTTGACCCTTTTTAATCTCAATTTTGCCATTTTCCATGTCGTGAGTTCTAACCTCTGGACCTTTTGTATCAAGCATAACTGGGATATATATATCGTCTTTTTCAAGAGATCTAGCTTTTAAAAGCTTAGTATAATGTTCGTCATAACTACCATGAGAAAAATTAAGTCTCATGACATTCATTCCGTTTTCAATCAATTTCTTTAAAACAGAAATATTCTCACTAGCTGGACCAATTGTACAAACAATTTTTGTCTTCTTAAGTAAATTTATATTCTCCATAAAAAGCCGCCTATCTATTTGATGTCATCAAATAATTTATATAACTCATCATTATTTTTTCTTGGAAGAGCTAATGCATCATAAATGTCATAATAATGTAATTTATTATCAACAATACCAACACAAACACCACCAATACCTTGATCTAAAAGTTCAATCGCATATCTACCAAATCTCATGCCGTTGAATCTTTCCATACCTGATGGTGAACCGCCTCTTTGAATATAGCCTAAAATATCAACTCTAGTATCCCAAGTTGTATTTAATCTAATGTAGGAAGCAATCTTTTCAAGATCAAAAATCTTTTCAGAAACAAGAATCATAACATTGTCCTTGCCGTTTTTCTTCATTTCATTCAATTCTTTAATAAGTTTTTCACCATCAAATGGTCTGTCGATTGTAAACATGAAGTCTGCATTAGTTGCGATTGCTGCATAAAGTGTTAAGTCTGGGCAACGATTACCCATAATTTCGACTAAACAGCATCTATTATGAGAACTCATAGTTTCTTTAATTTTATCGATAGCCTCAACAACGTTATTCAAAGCAGTATCAAAACCGATTGTGTAGTCGGTTGAAGCTATATCATTATCAATTGTTCCTGGTAAGCCAACACAATTGATACCCATTTCTGTCAATTTTTTTGCACCCATATAAGAGCCATCGCCACCAATAACGATTAAAGCTTCAATGCCTTCTTTTTGAAGATTTTGAACTGCGATTTTTCTTACTTCAACATCCTTAAATTCTGGGAGTCTAGCTGTTTTAATAATTGTTCCGCCATGGTAATAGAAATTATCAGCAAAGTGTTTATCAACTTTCTCAAAGTGATTTTCAATAAGTCCACGATAACCATCGTAAACAACATACATTTCTTTTCCTAAATTTGTGCCTGCTCTGATTGCTCCAAGTAAAACAGAATTCATGCCTGGCGCATCTCCGCCACTTGTTAAAATACCAATTTTCTTTACCATCCTAATTTCCTCCGAAATTATCCATAATAATTATAGTTTTTATGAATGTAAATATCTATAAAAAACGAAAAATTATTCAAAATAAATTTTGAATATATGAAAATAATGAAAAAATAAATAATGCATGTTTCTAAATGTTTAAAATTTGGTTTATAATTATCACACGATGATTAATTTTGATTCAAAATTTGAAATAAAAAGTAGAGGATTGCTTGATGCTGAAAATTCAGTATCTCTTTTTGATTTCTATCAACCTTTAATTTTTAGTGATGGTGTTTATCTCTATGAATTTTTAGTTCATGAATTTAAGGGAAACGAATTAAAAGGAAAAATTAGTGATCTTATCGTGCAATCTGGATTAAGTTTTGAGAGATTTTTGGTTGCAAAAAAGAGCTTGGAATCAGTTAATTTAATTTCAACATACACAAAGAAGGGCAGCGATTTATACTATTTTGTTTTAAATGATGCTTTACCTGCAAAAGATTTTTTGAACCATATTGTTTTGAGTGGATTGCTTAAAGGAACAATTGGGAACGAAAGATTTGAAAAATTAGTTAAAAAATATTCACATAATATTGATTTAAATGGATTTGAAGATGTCAGCGCAGCAATTAGTGATTCTTATCAACTTAATTTTGAATATGATGGAACAAATATCGATGGATTAGTAGGTAGAACCAAAGTTCATTTAAAAGAAGACTTTAGTAGTGCTAAGTTGTTTAAGTTGCTTAGTAAGAAATATGGAATTCTTTCTTCGTCATTCACAAAAGAAGAAATTGCCAAAATTGAACATATTGCTATGCTTTTTGGATTCAATGAAGAAATTATGGCTCAAATCGTCTCGAGTTCATTTACTTTGATGAATGAATATGGAAGTAAATTTGATGAAGAAAAAGCCAAGAAGCTTGCTGAAATTCAAATCAAGTCTAGACCTAAAACTGTTAAAAGAAGTAATGAGAAAACTGAATTACACAGTGAAAGTGATGTTGCTAAACAAATTAGTTATTTTGAAAGCATGTCACCATTTGTGTTTTTAAAATCAAAGCAAAACGATATTGATGTTTCTCAAGCAGATGCAAAAATTATTGATATGCTTTCATATGATTTTGGTTTTTCAAACGGCATGATCAACGCTTTAATTAGTTATGTATTAGAAGTAAAAGATGGCGAATTAAATAAAAAATATATTGAAAAAATAGCTGCTACATTAGTAAGAAAAGGGTGTGAAGATACACTTGATGTATTAGAGAACTTATATAAATTTAATGTAAAAAATACATATTCTGATACTGAGCCTAAAGAAGAAGATACAGAGATTGAAATTGATCCTAACGATCCAGACTTTGAGGACTTTTAATTATGAAAAAAGTTACATTGGAATTCGCAAACGATACTTCAAACTTGAAGAAATATAAAGAAGAGCTTTATGCAAGAATTGTAAAATCACAATATTACAATGAATTTCTTGCGCATGGGTTTTCTGATGAAGATATTAAAAACAATTTAACTAAATTTATTGAATATATTGACGATGCTGAAATCTCAAAAAAGATAAAAACATATGAGGACTGCAAGGTTTTTAATAAATTCGACAGGATAATGCTCAAAAAAGATAATGGTTATATTGAAAAAGAATATGTTGCTTTAGAGCCATTTACTAAATTTATAAAATATTCAAATGCTTTCTTTATTAGAGATCTTGATGATGAATATATGAATTCAGTTTACATTAAAAATTTGAGAGATGTTAAGATTTATATCAAAGAAAGCTTTCTAAGCAATTCTTGGATTTATCTTTATGGTGCTTTAAGAAGCGGAAGAACATACGCCGCATCTTCAATAGTTAATAAAAAGTATCTCGAAAAAGAAAACTCTGTAGCTTTCTTGAATTCGCCAAAAAGAATGAAAGAATTATGTGATTTATACTTTAGAAGTAGAGAAGATTTTGAAGAATTAATGAAGGTGTATTCTGAGATTGATTGCTTAGTTATTGATGACTTTGGTCAAGAGCAAAAGAATAAAATATTAAGAGATAATATTTTATATGTAATTCTAAGCAAGAGATTTGCTGAAAATAAAATGACTATTTTTACAAGCGATTTTAGTCTTGAAGAAATTTGCACGCTTTATTCAAAATTAAAAGATGACAATAATGATATAATGGCTAAACGTTTTGCTGAATTATTGAAATCAAAAATAAAAAAAGGACAAGTCACAAGTAACCTGTCCATATATTAATCTAAAGCTTTATCTATATTTTTATAAAAAGTTTCAAAGTTGCCGGTTGCCTCGACAACTTTTATTTTTTTGTTGTCCTTTGGATATTCAAAATTGTAATTTAACTTTTTAGAAGTTTCTATATTTTCATTTCTAGACATCAAATTTTTGAGTTGTTGTTCTTTAGAAATCGAAATTACAAGAATAGTTTTAAACATATATTCTAAATGAGCTTTAAATAGAAGAGGAATTTCAAAAATAGGACAATCATCACGCTTTAATATTTTTAAGAACTCTTCTTCGACTAGTGGATGAATGTAATTTTGAAGAGCAATATTTCTTTCTGGATAAGCAATTAATATTTTTCTAGCTTTTAAGGTTAATTCTTTATTATCGATATCAAAAGGAGCTTTTATAATGGCTGATACTTTCCTTTGAATATAAGGAGTTCTATATAATTCATGAACAATATCATCAGCTGAATATGTTCTATATCCTTTTTCTTTTAAATAGTTTAAAGCAGTAGATTTGCCACTTCCAATTGGACCAGTGATGCCAATTGCTTTTTCAAGTTCTTTATTTATTTGGCAATTTGGACAATAAGTTGTGCCTCTACCTCCGATAAAATCTTTATGGAAGCGAGTGCCACATCTAGGGCAAGAATGACCTTCTCTACCATAGCACATTAAAACTTCTTGGAATTTACCATCAACGCCTTCGCTTGGGTGGAATGAGTGGATTGTTGACCCTCCAAGTTCGATTGCTTTATTTAAAATAATTTTTGCTTGTTTAGTTATATCGATAATTTGATTTTGAGATAGAGTGTTTCCTTTTGTGTAAGGATTAATTTTTGTTGCATAACAGATTTCATCAGCATAAATATTACCAATTCCACAAAGGATAGTTTGATCTAAAAGTAATTCTTTAATTGGCTTATTTTTATTGAACTTTTTAAAGAGTGTAGGAAGATCTTTTTCTTCGACTTTATTTGCTTCAATTCCAAGCTTTGCAATCATTGGGACAGAAGGTAAATCCTTTTCATTAGTTAAGTACATAATGGCAAATTTTCTTGTGTCATCAAATGATAAAAAAGTGTTGTCTTTGAAGAAAAACATTGCAGAAGTGTGCTTAATTCTTTGATTTTTATCATGTAAGAATCTAAATTTGCCTTCCATTCTTAAGTGTGTAATGATGACTAAATTATCGCTTAAATGGATGTAAATATATTTTCCATATCTTGTAATATTTGTGATTTTTTTGTTTATTAAAGACACCTTAAATTCATCTAAATCAGATTGAATTAGGCGGTCATAATATACTTCAACTTTTTGAATTTCTTTACCTACAACAAGAGGTTTTAATATGTTAATAACTGTTTCTACTTCAGGTAATTCAGGCATAATCTATTTAGCAAGATACCAATTCTTTGCATAACCTCCATCAACTTTTAAAGCAACTTTTAATTTAACACAATTCTCCATGATGTTTTTAACAAGACCATAAACAGAATCTTTTTCATCATCATAAACTTTTAAGATTAATTCATCATGAATTTGCGAGACTAATTTTGATTTATAATTTCCTTCTTTTAATGCATCAGCAACTTTGATCATTGCAATTTTAATAAGATCTGATGCGCTTCCTTGAATTGGAGCATTCATTGCAGCACGTTTTGCAAACTCTCTAAGTTGATATTTCTCGCTATTAATTTCAGGAAGGTAGCGTCTACGATTAAACATAGTAGTTGCATAGCCATTTGTAGTTGCTTCTTCAACAAGTCTATTTAAATATTCTTTAATTTCAGGGAAAGCTTGATAGAAATTCATGATAATTTCACGACTTTCAAGAACTGGAATCTCTAATTGTTCACTTAAACCCCAGTCTGAGATACCATAAACAATACCAAAATTAACGGCTTTAGCTTTTCTTCTTTCAAGCGAAGTAGGTTCTCTATCAAGATTAAATACAAGTTTAGCAGTAGCGGTATGAATATCTTCGTTACTATTAAACATATTTATCATAGATTTTGAATTCGATAAATGAGCTAACATTCTTAATTCAACTTGAGAATAATCTAACGATAATATCGATACATTTTCTTCTTTATAATAGAAAGCTTTTCTAATTTGCTTTGATTCTTCATCACGGGTACTGATGTTTTGTAAATTTGGTTCAGAACAAGATAATCTTCCAGTAGTAGTGAGCGCTTGATTAAATGTTGGATGAAGTTTTCCATCTTCTCCAATAAACGGAATCAATCCATCAATATATGTGGAAATTTGCTTTGCGTATTTTCTATATTCTAAAATCTTCTCAACAATTGGATGATAATGCTTAATTGTTTGTAGGTGTTCAACAGAAGTGGAACCTTTTCTATTTCCTGGTAAACCTAATTTTTCATAAAGTATTTGAGCAACTTGTTTTGGAGAATTAATATTGAACTCTTCGCCAGCTAGTTCATAAATATCTTTAGTAAGAACATCAAGTTTTGCTTGGAAGTCATCTTTAAAAGTTAGCAATACTTTCGCATCGAGTGGGAAACCTTCAATTTCCATATCGGCTAGAACTTGTGTTAAAGGTTGCTCAATATCGTAAAGGAGTGAAAGTTGATTAAGCGATAATAGCTTTTGCTTAATTCTTTCAGAAAGAGCGATTGAGAAATAACTTTTAACAGCAGCAAGCATTTTATTTCCTTCAGAAAGTAGTGGAGAATCGTTATTAAATGCATAGCTAATATCGATTCCTAAAGAAGTGATAACAAACTCAAAATTTGATTGAGAATTTGAATCGCATAGATAATTTGCTAAAAGAAGATCAAATTCTAAACCATCGATTTCAATGCCTGCTTTATGAAGAACACAATAAATAGTTTTATAATCAAAACAATATTTTTTAATGTCTTTATTCTTTAAAATTTCTAATATCTTTTTATCTTTTTGTAGATTCTCAGTAGATATGTAGTAGGTTTTTCCTCCGTTTGTCAGTGATAAACCATATAACTTAGAATCGTGATAATTAATCTTATCATCATAATCAATTCCTATACCTATTTGATTTTCAAATACTATATCATTTGAATCGAAAACCTCGCAAAACTCAACTTTTTCTTCTAAAACATTTTCTTTTTTGAATGATTTTGGAAGCTTATTTAATAGATATTTAAATTGATACGCTTGAGCAAAACCGTTGATCTCATTGAAATCATAACCTTTGTAAATTAAATCTTCAGGTTCAAATGGAAGTTCTCTATCAGTGACAATAATTGCTAAATGTTTGCACAACCTACCATTATCTTGAAACTCAACAATATTTTGACCAACTTTTGATTTTGTGTCAGCGTTTTTAATGATTTCTTCAAGACTTCCAAATTTCTGAATAAGAGTTTTTGCTGTTTTATCTCCAACCCCAGGAATACCTTTTAAGTTATCGCTATCATCACCTCTTAAACCCTTATAATCAACGATTTGAATTGGTTCAAAACCCCATTCTTCTCTGAAAGATTGAGGAGTCATTACATGGATTTCTTTTAATCCTTTTTTGATTAATTCGACAGTGATTTTATCATCAATTAATTGAAGATAATCTTTATCGCTTGTATATATTTCAACATCATATCCTTTTGAGGCAGCTTTTTTAGCCATAATACCAGCAATATCATCGGCTTCAATTTCTTCAGATTCGTAGTGAATAATTCCTAATTTATCTAAGAAATCTCTAGCAACAGGCATCTGTTTTAAAAGCTCATCAGGAGTTTTTTGTCTATTAGCTTTATATTCAGGATATTCTTGGTGTCTAAAGGTATGTTTGCCGCTATCAAAAGCAACAAAAATTGCATCGTCTTTTTTAAGAGTAGACAAAAGAGATGCAATCATATTTGAGAAGGCAAAAATTGCATTTGTAGGAAAACCATCGATGGTTTTCATGATATTATTTGGATTTATTGCATATGTGGCATAGAATCCTCTAAAAAGAAGACTATTACCATCAATAATTAACATTTTTGCCATAAATTAATCCGTAATAATTTTGCATGTGTTAACAACAAAATTATCCCTTCCGTTTCTTTCTTCTTTATACCCACTAATTTGAACCAAAGAATCTTTCTTTAAATCGACTTGAAGTTCTGCAAATAAAGTGGAGAAGATCGTACATTCTAGATCTGCTGTATCATCAAATATAGTAACAAAAGCCATTGGCGCACCTTTATCTTTACCTTGTTTGACATTAATAATTTTAATTGCTCTAACTATGCCGATAACTATCGAATTTTCACGATATTTTAAGTCATCAATTTTAATACTATTAACGTTTTGCAAACTTGGTGGTAAATGGTTAAATGGCGAGTCACTAATCATAACACCAAGAGCAGCAAATTCGTTATTCATCCTGTCAATTGGATCATCATATGCATCTATAAGTTTGAATGATAAGCCAAAATCATTTAACAGCAATCCTTCTTGATAAATACAGGTAGATGCATATTGAATTGCATTTGGTACAGACATCTTTAGTGATTTTCTATTTGGCTCTAATGTATCAAATGAACCTGCATCGATAAGTTTTGATAATTGATTATCAGTAATTCCATCTTTTGTTGAGCACATTCTTACAACAAAATCGATAAAAGATGTGAATTTACCATGTTCTAAACGCTCTTTTATAATATTTATAACCACTTTTGATTGAAGCCCACTAATGCCTAAAAGAGGCATTAATAAGGAGTCGTTATATAGTTCAAATTGATGAGTAGATTCGTTAATATTTGGAAGCAAAACATTAATTTTTGCCTTCTTGATTTCAGCTAAATATTTAGAGAATTTGACATCATTTGCTCCATATTGTTGGTCTAAAATTGATGCGTAAAATTCAATTGGATAATGAACTTTTAAATACGCTTCCTTACATCCGATAATTGCATATGCAACAGCATGGGATTTATTGAAACCATAGTTGGCGAATTTAAGAATTTGCTCGAATAGTTGTTCGGCTTCGTATTGATTTCGACCCAATTTTATAGAACCTTTTATAAAAGAATCTTTTAATTTTAACAATTCGTCTTCATGTTTTTTAGAAATAGCACGTCTAAAAATATCAGCTTCAGCAAAATCAAATCCAGCATAAACTTGAACAATTTGCATGATTTGTTCTTGATATACAATAATGCCATAAGTTTCTTTTAAAATAGGTTCTAGTACTTTATTCAAATATGTTACACGTTCTTTTCCACGTTTTCTTCTTGAGTATTGAGGTATAAATTGCATTGGGCCTGGTCTATCTAAAGAAATTGTTGCAACAACATCTAAGAAATTATCAGGTTTAATATTTGAAATAGCGTTATTAGCAGCAGCAGTGTCGAGTTGAAAAATACCCATTGTTCTGCCATCTTTTATGAGATCAAAAATAAGCGGATCTTCATAAGGAATATCTTCCATCTTAATTGTGATTTGTTTTGTCTGCTTAATTTTTTCTAGGCATTTTTCTATGACTGTAAGGTTAGATAAGCCAAGCAAATCCATTTTTAAGAAGCCTTGACTCTCTAGATAATCTTTTTCATATTGAGTGACGCTAAAAGAAGGGGCATCAAAGTCTAAAGGCATAGATGTCTTTAAATCTGTTTCGTTTAAAATAACACCTGCAGCATGCAATCCTCTTTGACGAGGCAAGCCTTCTATAAGATGAGCTCTTTCGAAAATAAAGGCAAAATCAGGAGTTTTCAAAATCTCATTAAATGCAGGAATTTTTTCTCTAGCATAATCTAAAGAGTAATTTTCTGATTGGTCTGTCCCTTTAAAATTCGAAGGAATTGTTTTACTTAAAATATCGATAAATTCTTTAGGTTTGCCATAAGCTCTACATGTATCACGTAAAGCTTGTTTAGCAGCAATTGTTTGAAAAGCACATACACGAGCAACTCTACCTGACCCATACTTTTCTATTAAGTATTTGATAACTTCTTCACGTTTAATATCTGAGATATCAACATCAATATCAGGCATTGAATTACGTTTTTCATTTAAAAATCTTTCAAAAAGCAAATTGTATTTTATAGGATCAATATCAGTAATCTGTAAACAATAGGAGATTAAACTACCAGCTGCAGAACCTCTACCTGGACCAATAGGAATATTATTACTTTTTGCATAATTTATATAATCTTGAACAACTAAGAAGTAGTTAATGTAACCTAAATTTTTAATAACTTTATACTCGTGATTTAATCTATTCTTATAAACTTTATTGTTTAAATCGATACCTCTGATAGCAGCGCCTTCTTTAATTTTTTCGATGAAAATTTCTTTAGGGTCTCTTTCTTCTGAAAAATTGATGAGTTCGCCTCTTTTTGTATCGAAATCAAAGTCAATTAATTTTACGAAATCATCAAAAACAAGTTGAGCATCGTTTGAATAGTAGGAAGAATATTCATGCGAGTTTTTTAAATATTCTTTTGAATGAGTAGGGGTTATATCTTCTTCGATTGTAGTGTTGCGTTTTATTGCATCAAGTATATCTAAAACAACGGCTTCGTCCTTATTCAAATATAAAATATTTGGAAATGGAAGAGTACTATAGGAATACTCTTTTGCAAAGTCCATAATGAGATTTAAATGATTTATTTGTTCGAGTTGATATTCAGAAATACCAATGAATAAATTTTCAAAAACCTTGCAGAACTCAAACATTTTTGTTCTAGTTGTATCATTTATAGTATCAAAAAAGGCATTTTCTTCAGTTGGAACAACGCAAATTAAGCCATCAGAATAGTCCTTGATATCGCTTAAAGAAAGCGTAAAGCCATCAAGTTTAGCCTTGTTTTTAATAGCGATAATTTGAGTTAAATTTTTATAACCATTTTCGTTTTTCACAAATAAAGAAATCCTATTTTCATCTACCTTTAAGTCAACACCAAAAATAGGTTTAATATGATTTTTCTTTGCAAGTTCATTGAATTCAGGAATGCCATACATGACATCAAAATCAGTGATTCCTAAATATGAATAATTATATTTTGTTGCAACATCAAATAAGCGTTTTAAAAGTATTCCGCTTTCGAGGAAACTATAACCTGTATGAATATGAAGCGGAATAAAATTAGCCATTATTTGTTCTCAATAATTAGTCTATCTAAAGCTTCAATAAGCTTTGGAAGTTCGCTTAAATCAGCTATTTGTGCTCCGCTTGCTTGAGCGTGGCCGCCACCTTTAAATTCAGCAGCAACTCCATTAATTACATAATTTCTTGATCTGATTGAAACTCTGAAACATGGTTCAGTAATATCTTCTGTGATTGAACACCAAATTTTTACGCCTTCAATATTTGAAAAGAGATTTACATTATCTTTTCCTCTTTCGGAAGTAATCTTAAGATTAATCAAATCATTATTTGTTAAAACGTAATAGGCGACTCCATATTTATCAATCTTGAAATTATTCATGATAAACTTTGTAACTTCAAGATCATCTAAAGTTTTGATGTACATTTTTTCATAAATTTCAGTGATATTTATCCCTTTTTCTAAAAGTAAAGATGCAATATCGAATGTATGTGGTGTTGTTGAGCTATATTGGAATCTTCCTGAATCGCCAACAAGAGCGATGTAGAAGTATTCGGCTGCTTTTTTACTGAATACATATTTTCCTTTAAAGGAAAGGAGCATATTCACAACGATTTCTGCGGCAGCAGCTTTTTCCGTGTCGACAACAGATAAATCAAAAATGTCATCAGTCATTGGGTGATGGTCAATTTTGATTTTATATTTAGCTTTAATAAATCTTGGATCGGCAATACGTTTTTGATCGCCAACATCAACAATTATTGCTAAAAATTCATCATCAAACCATGCATCGCTGAGTTTATTTGTTTCTGGGAATAAACCACGTGGAGTAAAAGTTACGTGATTATCACCAAAACATCTAACTTCCTTTTCTGGGAAATTGTCTTTAATCCGTGTTGCTAAGCCAAATTGAGTACCAAGCGCATCAAAATCTGGCATGATATGTCTAAAAATTGCGATTCTTTTCGCACTTTTTATTTTAGCTAATATTTTACTATATTCTTTTTCAAATATTTTTGATTCTCTAATTATGTTTTCTGTTAATTTCATCTAATGACCTCATTTTTTTAAGCAGATGTTGTAGGCATCTCTTGCAATCATGACTTCTTCATCAGTAGGAATTACAACGACTTTAATTTTTGATTTAGGAGTTGACAAAACGGCTTCTTTACCACCGAATGTCTCTTCATTGACTTTCCAATCAATATCAATTCCTAAGGCTTCTTGGATTCTTGTTAATGCGAGTTTTCTTGAACCAGCATCATTTTCGCCAATTCCTGCAGAGAAAATAATTAAGTCACATCCACCGAGTCTAACATAATATTGACCAATAAAATCAGCAACACGTCTTCCCCACAAATCTAAAGCAAGTTGGCTTCTGTAATCGCCTTCGGCAGCTTTAGCAGAAACATCTCTTGAGTCATTTGAAACACCAGAAACACCATAAAGACCGCTCTTTTTGTTGAATTCTTGGAAGACAGTTTCAACATCTTTTCCAGTGCAGCTAGCAACTTGATAGAAGACAGATGGATCCATATCACCAGTTCTTGAATTCATTTCAATGCCACCTAAAGGAGTTAAACCCATTGAAGTAGCAACACATTTACCATTTCTAACAGCAGTGATAGAAGCTCCACTACCTAAGTGGCAAATAATCATTTTTTTATCTTTACTATCTATATATTTTGCACCAACTTCACTTAAATATTTATGACTTGTACCATGTGCACCATAACGTCTAATCATGTATTTTTCAGTATATTCATATGGAATTGGGAAGATATAGTCTTCAGGAGCCATAGTTTGATGGAAAGCTGTATCGAAAACTGCAACAGCAGGTGTGTTAGGAAGAACTTTCTTAAATGCATCAAAACCTGTTAAGTGAGCTTTGTTATGAAGTGGTGCAAGAGGAATCAAACTTTCAATCTTCTTATATGCATCTTCATCAAATGGTACTGATCTATCAAAATAAGCACCACCTTGAACTATTCTATGACCTGTTGCTTTAATTTCATCAATTGACTTGATGATTTTCATTTCTAACATCTTGTCGATAACAATTTGAACTGCAACACCATGGTCTTTAACAGGAACGATTGAAGTGATTTTTTCACCGTTATATTTAATTGTAAAAATTGCATCATCATGACCAATTCTTTCAACTATACCATTACAAATAACTTTTTCTTCTGGCATCTCGTATAGTTTGAATTTGAAACTACTAGAACCACAATTTACTGACATTACTTTTGCCATTTTTCTATTCTCCTTTATAAAAAATCTTATACATTATAATATTTTTATTAATAAAAATATAGTGCAATAATAATGTAAAAATGTAACAATCGAATGTAAAATTTACAGAAAACAAATGTAAATTCAAATCATTTTGCATTTTTTGTTTATCTCGTTATATGAAAATACTATAATTTATCCGAAATGGAGATGAGAATATATGGGTTCAAACTTTATTAATGATTTCCTTTATGGTCAAACTACTAAAGCTTATGAATACTTTGGTGCACATTTTACTCAAAGAGAAATTGAAGTTGAAGTAGAAGTTCCGTTAAAAAAAGATCCTACAAAAACTAAAAAAGCAAAACGCAAAAGATTAGTTGATGGAGTTTTGTTCAGATTATATGCGCCATGTGCAGATGATGTCAGTGTTATTGGTGATTTCAACAACTGGGATTATGGCGCAAATAAAATGAAAAAAGTTGAGGATTGCGGGGTTTTTGAAGTTTTCATTGAGAATTTGCATAATTATTCTTTTTATAAATATCACTTTAAAAACGCTAAAGGAGAGTATGTAGATAAAGCCGATCCATATGCATTTTTAAGCGAATATAGACCTGGTTCATGTTCAAGATTGTTCAATATTGAAAACTTTGCTTGGCACGATGAAGAGTTCTTAAAAAATAGAACACGTAACTTTGATCGCCCAGTTAGTATTTATGAAATTCATATTGGAAGTTGGAAAGGAAAAGTTGATGGAAGAAATCTTTCTTATGAAGAAGTTGCTGACTTCCTTATTCCTTATATAAAAGATAATGGTTTCACTCATGTTGAAATCATGCCAATTTGTCAATATCCATTTGATGGAAGCCGGGGATATCAAGCTACAGGATTCTATAGTGTAGATTCACGTTATGGAAATCCATTCCAACTCATGTCATTCGTTGATAGATTGCACCAAGCTGGAATTGGAGTTATCTTAGATTTTGCTCCTGTTCATTTTGCAACTGATTCATGGTCACTTGTTGAATTTGACGGAACTACAATGTATGAATATAGTAATGAACATAGAGTTTCGCCATGGGGCAGCTATCAATTTGACTTAGGAAAAGATCCAGTAAGAAGCTTTTTAATCGGAGCGATGAATTATTTCTTAACTTATTTCCATTTTGATGGCATTAGAGTAGATGCTGTAAGTAATATCCTTTATTGGGATGGCAATAAGAATAACGGAGCTAATGAAGGTGCTGTTGAATTTATTAAAAGATTAAATGGAAAACTTCATTATGAACATCCAGAAATCATGATGATTGCCGAAGATTCTACTGATTTTTCAGGAGTTACAAAACCTCTTGAATATGGTGGTTTAGGATTTGACTATAAATGGGATTTAGGATGGATGAATGACACTTTAAAATACTATTCTCTTAATCCAATTTATAAGCAATATGAACATAATAAATTGAATTTCTCAATGGCTTATTTCTATAGCGATAACTTTATGCTTCCTTTATCACATGATGAAGTAGTTCATGGTAAAGGTACTATATTAAATAAGATGTGGGGAGATTATAACAATAAGTTTGCTCTTGTAAGAAATCTTTACACATATCAATTTGGTCATCCTGGTAAAAAACTCAACTTTATGGGTAACGAACTTGCAAGTTGGGACGAATGGAACGAACAAAAATCACTTCCATGGGATTTAAAAAGATATCCAAAACATGATTCTGTATCACGTTTAGTAAGAGATTTAAATCTTATTTATAGAAGTGAACCTGCAATGCATGTAGAAGAACATAATCCTGCTCACTTCAACTGGTTAATGGTTGATAACGCAAGAGATTCAATTTTTGCATTTGAAAGAAGAGTAGGAGATTCGCATTTAGTTTTCGTTTACAACATGACACCAAATTATTATGAAAATTATGAAATTGGCGTTACTCGTGAAGGAACTTATGTAGAAATCTTTAATTCTGACAAGGATGTATATGGTGGTACGAATGCTTATAATGGTGGCGAATATATGTCATATTATTATGGTCCTGAAGGAAGACCTCATAAAATCGTAATTAAACTTGCAGGATTTGCAGCATGTATTTTTAAATATTCACACAAGAATAGCGAGAAAGAGTAATTATCAAAATCATAAAAAACAGGGGGATTTTGCAATGATTTTCACAAATAAAGAAGAATTTAAAAAAGAATTTGAATCCAGAATTGTGGCAAAATATGGTAGACGACCAGCACTTGCTCATATCTATGAACAATATGATATTTTAGGTGAAATGGTCAGAGATTACGCTGGTTCAAATTGGAGAACAACTCACGAATATATTAATTCACATAACAGCAAGCAGCTTATTTATTTTTCAATGGAATTCTTAATTGGTAGACTTCTTACCAACAACATGATGAATCTTGGAATTTATAATATCTGCAAAGAAGGGCTTGCTGATTTAGGAATCGATATTGGTGAACTTGAAGATATGGAAGCTGATGCCGGACTTGGAAATGGTGGCTTAGGAAGACTTGCCGCATGTTTCTTAGATTCAATAGCATCTCTTGGCTATCCAGGACATGGAAATTGTATTAGATATGAATATGGTTTCTTTAGACAAAAAATAGTCAATGAAAAACAAGTCGAACTTCCAGATCAATGGTTACAAAATGGTTTTGTATGGGAAGTTAGAAAACCAAAACATTCGGTTGATGTCGAATTTTATGGAAATGCTGAGACATATTTGAAACCTGATGGTGGATATGGCATTAGGACAGTAAATTCAACAAAAGTTAACGCATGTCCATACGATGTTTCAATTGTTGGTTATCAAAATGGTATCGCTAATAACTTAAGACTTTGGAAAGCGCAAGCAAGTGAAGAAAACTTGCCAAAGAATATGACATTTAATGATTATTTGATTCAATTAAATGAACTTTGCCATGGCTTATATCCAGATGATACAACTGAACATGGAAAGATTTTAAGATTAAGACAACAATATTTCTTCGTAAGCGCCGGATTAAAGAGCGCAATAAGAGGATATTTACATAATCATGATGATTTACATGAATTACCAAAATATTTTGTTTTCCAACTTAATGATACTCACCCAATTTTGGCTATTCCTGAATTAATGAGAATATTAATGGATGAACATGGCTTTGGATGGTTAGAAGCTTGGGATGTTGTTAGCAAATGTATCGCATATACAAATCACACAGTCATGCCAGAAGCATTAGAAAAATGGCCAGTTCAATATATTAAAGATTTAATTCCAAGATGCTTTATGATTATTGAAGAAATTAATCGTAGATCGCTAATTTGGATGAATGAAAACCATATTCCTGAAGGCGAACAATATAACATGAAAATTATTTCTGATGGAATGGTTAGAATGACAAATTTAGCGATATTTACCGTATTTTCTGTTAATGGTGTTGCTGCTCTTCATACAGAGATTTTAAAGCGTGAAACATTTAAAGAATTCTACAAATATTTCCCAGAAAAGTTTAATAATAAAACAAATGGTGTTTCTCAAAGAAGATGGTTAATGTTTAGCAACTTAGAATTATCTAAATTAATTGATGAAAGAATCGGAACATCTTGGAGGAAAAACCCAGATGATCTTGAAAAACTTTTAGAATTTAAAGATGATAAAGCAACTTTAGATGCTTTAAGAAGAGTTAAACATCATAATAAAATCAGATTTGCTGAATATGCAAAGAAAAAGTACGACTTAAATATTGATACTCATTCAATTATCGATACTCAAATTAAGAGATTACATGCTTATAAACGTCAATTATTAAATGTATTTAAGATTATTAATAATTATTACGAAATTAAAACTAATCCAAACTTCAAAATGACACCTCACACATATGTTTTTGGTGCTAAGGCTGCTCCAAGCTATGTCTTTGCTAAAAATATTATTAACTTAATTAATGCTGTTGCAAACGTCATTAATAACGATCCTGAAGTTAATAGATTTATGAAGGTAGTCTTTATTGAAAACTATGGAGTCTCAATGGCAGAGATGATTATTCCAGCAACTGATATTTCAGAACAAATTTCAACTGCAGGTAAAGAAGCTTCAGGTACATCAAATATGAAATTTATGATGAATGGAGCAATTACTTTAGGTACTCTTGATGGCGCAAATGTTGAAATTAATGAAAGAGTAGGAGATGAAAATAGCTTTATCTTTGGCTTAAGAGTTAATGAAATTGATGAATTAAAGAGAACTGGAAGATACAACCCTTGGGATGTTTATAATGAAAACGAAAAAGTCAGAAGAGTACTTGATTCATTATTTATTGGTCCATGGTGTGAAGGCATTAGAGATAGATTTAGATCAATTTTTGATGAAATTATGAATCATAACGATGAATATTTCATTCTTCTAGATTTTGATGCTTATGTTAAGGCAAGCGAAGAAATTGATGAATATTATCAAGATAGAGACGCTTGGGCAAGAAGCTGTTTAATTAATATTGCAAAGAGTGGTTATTTTTCAAGTGATAGAACAATTGAGCAATATAATAAAGACATTTGGCATCTTGAAAAGATTAAACTTAAATAATTTCATATCTACTAGTAGATATTAAGTAAATAATTAGTAGAAAATTGTATAAAAAATAAAAATTGGCAACCATTAGGAAGCCAATTTTTATTTGTATGAGTGGTAGAAATCTACCGCATCTTTTTAAGTGGTGGTCCAACCCAGGATCGAACTGGGGACACATGGATTTTCAGTCCATTGCTCTACCTACTGAGCTATCGGACCATCTTATAAAAAAATGGCGGACCAGACGAGAATCGAACTCGCGGTCTCCACTGTGACAGAGTGGCATGTTAACCGCTACACCACTGGTCCACCTCGTCGTAATTGTAAGTGACTTACAAATACTGTATGAACAAGCGTTTTAAAACGCTTAAATAATATAGCATAGTAATTAATTTTTAGGCAAGTATTTTTTATATGTTTTTATTGATTATAAATAATATTTATCATTATTTATTAATTTTTACTCATTTTTGGCAGTTCTGTAACTTAAAAAACTAAATTCCGTTTTTAGAATTAAAATTTTGTCTGAAAGATTAAATTCTATTTAATGGAGTTTTTCTTTATGTAAATAGGAATTTAGTATTTCAAACTCTTGCAAAGTAATAAAAATAGCGATAAAA
>JAFUEZ010000011.1 GCA_017470115.1 Bacilli bacterium
ATTCACATGTTTTTGGTAAATCATCCTGAGATTAAAATCTGTGAAAAAACAATTTATAACCTTATCGACAAAAACATATTCAGAATAAGAAATATTGATTTAAGATTGAAAGTTAAAAGAAAATACAAAAAGAAGTATTATCGTACTGATTCGAAAAAACCTGAACATTTATTGAATAGAACTTATGAAGATTTTCTCGATTATATAGGCAAAAATCCAGATTTGATTCCTGTTGAAATTGACACTGTTCATGGCAAAAGAACAGATAAAAAATGCTTACTTACTTTAACTTTTAGAAAAATTCGTTTTCAAATGGTTTTTGTCCTAAAAGAGTGTACATCAGCTCAAGTCCTTCATACCTTAAGATACATCCAATATACAATAGGCTATGAGGAATTTGAAAAAATGTTCCCTATTATTCTCGCTGATAATGGGCCAGAATTTGATGATCTTTGGATGTTTGAATTTGATAGAGAAGACGGTGAACAAAAAAGAAGAATTTTTTATGCTAGGCCATATAGATCAGGTGATAAGGGCTTGTGTGAAAACAACCACAGACTTGTACGTTATTTAACAGAAAAAGGTGTTAGTCTTGACTCTTTAGATTTTGAGGATTCCAAAATCATCACAAACCAAATCAACGGAATTCCAAAAAAGTCTATTAGCGACTTTACACCTTATGAATTAATTATACTAAAATTTAAAAAAGCAAGTATGGACAAGCTTGGTTTTAAAGAAATAAAACCTAACAATATTATTCTTAAAACAAGCGTGCTGACCAAGAAAAAGACTAAATAGTTTTATTATTTTAAAGCAAAGCGAAACGTTGCAATTTAAATTACACTCCATTTAATGGATCTTTTTGGTTTACAAATTTTTTATCATTTTTGCCTTCAAATTTATGAAAAATTCAATATTTTGTATTATTGGCTGCACCAAAAAGTAAAATTATTCTTTCAAAAATTAATTTCTTTAATATTTCAAAGACTTGGTGCATTTTAAATTTCAATTAACCATTTAAACTTTGATGTTTGTTCAATATTTATCTTTTCTTTTATTTGGTTTCTTATAGTGATATACTTTTTAACACAAAAGTAGTTTTTATAGAAATAAAAACTTATCTTGTGTAAAATATTTTAGTATTCGAGGTTAACATTTATGAAATGGTATGATTATGTTTTCTGGGTCGTCGCATTTATTATTATAGTTTTAGGCCTTTTACAAGGTGGTAAATCTGAAGGTGCTTCAGGTGCTATTACCGGTGGTGGTCTTAACGTTTTTGTTAAAACAAAAGAAAGAGGAAGCGAACTTATTGTCTCTTATTTAACATTAGGTTTTGGAATTGTCTTCTTATTTTTAGCATTATTATCAACTTCATTAACAAAAGCTGCTCCAGCTCCAGCTGAAGATACAACTACAAATTTAGCATTATTTCTTTTGCCTTTAATGTAATAAGGTAAATTAGGCAATAAAATAAGGCCACTCGATGAAGTGACCTTATTTTTTTTGTTCGAATTTTCTAACAGATTTAGAATCGCCAATTACGACAACCGCGTCTCCTTCGTTGAAAATGTATTTTGGATCAACCTTTGTATTGATTTTGTCTCCAACTTCAAGAGCAATAATGTTGATACCAAAGTTTTGTCTAATATTTGATTCAATAATTGATTTTCCAACAAAGCTCTTTGGAACTTTAATTTCTGCAATCTCAATTTCATCATTTAAAGAAATAAAATCAAGAATGTTGTGGGTTAAAATCTTTTTAGCTAAGTGGTCGGCACTGTCTTTAAATGGATAAACAACTTCAGCACCAAGTTTTTCTAAAATTTGTCCAGTTTCATCGGTAACGGACATTGCAACAACTTTTTTGACGCCAAGTGATAAAGCATTAAGTGTAGCAAGAATAGCGGTGTCTAAGTGCTCACCGATACAAATTACAATCGTTTCGCATTGCTTAAAACCGGTTTCTTCAAATGTTTCTTTACTTAAGTCTTCGGAAACAAAAGCGTAGTCGGTAAGTTCTAATGCTTTTTTAACTTTCTTTTCATCTTTATCTATACAGACAATTTTTCTTCCGTTTTCAACCAATTCTTCTGCAAGCTGCATACCGAATTTTCCTAAACCAACGATACCAATTGTGCCTTTTTTAGTAGCCATAAATTTTCCTCCTTAACCTATAGAAACATTTTCTTCTACATATGAATATGTTTGGATTTTTCTGGATTTTATTGAATTTGCTAATGTTAGAGGACCAAGACGTCCAATATACATTAAAACTATTAAAGTAATTTTACTGCCTACGGAAAGTGAAGTAGTGATGCCTGTAGACAAGCCAACAGTAGCAAATGCAGACATTGTTTCAAAAGCAATATCTATTAAATCAAATGAACTATCGCTTTCAAATATAACAACCATGAACATACCAATTACGAATACGCCAAGTGCTAAAGACATAATTAACATAGCTGTTCTTGCTAATCCTTTACTGATTGTTCTTCTAAATGCATATGGTTTTCTATCAGTAATCAGTCCTCTTAAATAAGCAACAAATATTGCAAAAGTAGTAGTTTTGACACCACCACCAGTACCACCTGGGGAAGCACCAATAAACATAAATATCATAATTAATAATAATGTTGCCTTTTTAAAAGTTCCTAAATCATATAGTGTAAACCCGGCGGTTCTTGTTGACACACTCATAAATAACGAACCAAGAATCGAAACATCACTATTATTAGGAAGTTCAATAAAGAATATGCCAAGAGTTCCTAAAACAATCAAAACAGTAGTGTAAAGAATTACTATTTTGGCTTGTAAAGTATATTTTGACCATTTCATCTTTCTATGGAAAATTTCATAAGCTGTAAAATAGCCAAAGCCGCCAGATATAATTAAGAAAATAGTGGTGAAGACTAAAATGTAATCTGTTGAAAAACCAATATATGAAGTAGTTCCAAAAAGATCAAAACCAGCGTTGTTATATGCTGAAACACTATGGAAAAGAGCATACATTATTGCTTGTGGAGCTGCCATACTTCTTAAAAAGAAGAAATCAACAAATAGAAGTATTGCACCTAATAGTTCGTTTATAGCTGTAATGATGCAAATAAATGAGAAAATCTTCTTGATGTTTTTAAGAGAGATTAAATTCCAGTTTTCTTTGATCAAACTTTGTTGGTTATACGAGAGCTTTCTTGAGAAGATGACAAAGATTAAAACGGCAACAAAAGTAACACCTAAACCACCAAGTTGGATAAGGATACACATGATGATTTTTCCAACAAGTGAAAAAGTATCAGCGACGCCAAGAGGAACTGTAGATAAACCAGTAACGCAAGTACAGCTGACAGATGTAAATAAAGCATCAATGTAACTAATATCTACGCCTTCTTTAAGCGAGAAAGGCATAATTAAAAGTATGCTTCCAAGGAAAATGACAATCAAAAATGATAGAGCACTGAGTGCAACTGGTCTTAAGCCAAATCTTCCTTTAGCTTTTGCTTGAAGGTTTTCGTCCTTAATTTCCATGTGTTTAATTTTACTATTGTTTTTTCATAATGCAAATAATCAAGTTTATAATTAAACTTGAAATCAGAATTAAAGATTTTGACAAAAATTTGAATATATCACCAAAAACCCTGCAAAACCCCGATATTTTTACATTTTAATTCACTATAATTCATCATTTTATTCTTATAAACCTATAAAAATATTATTGTGATATTTTGAATAAAGTAATAATCTTTTCATATATTAAGGAGTCTGTTATGAAAAGATTGAAACTATTAACTTTGGCTATTCTTCCTATTTTATTAAGTAGTTGCGAGATAAAAATACATAAAGGTAATTTTAGATATTGGAATGATTGCGATTCTTTAAAAGCACTAGTAGATTACGTTGAAGATGTAACCAATATTAATTCTAGAAATTATATCCCTGTTGAAGATAGAATTGCTACTTTTGATATGGATGGAACGTTTTATGGAGAACTATATCCAACATATTTAGAATATTGGTTGTTAAGATATCGTGGATTAGAAGACAGCGATTATGATGCTCCGGCTGATGTCAAAGAAGCTGCGCAAAATATTGATGATTTTGTTAAAAAAGGAACCGCTTTACCAAGCGGATTTGAAATGATTCATGCAAGAGCCCAAGCAAAAGCGTTTGCTGGAATGACATTGAAAGATTTTGATTCTTATGTAAAGCGCTTTTTAAGTAAACCTGTAGAAGGATTTTCAAATTTAACTTATGGCGAATCTTTTTATGCACCTATGCTTGAAGTTTTTCACTATTTAGAAGATAACAATTTTACATATTATGTTGTAAGTGGCTCAGATAGATATATTTGTAGATCTTTAGTTTGTGATTCGCTTAATATTGCCCCAAATAGAGTTATTGGAATGGATGTTGAATTAAAAAGCAACAAGCAAGAAGATGTAGAAAACGTTAATTATACTTTTACAATGGATGATACAGTTGTAAGAACTGAAAATGTCATGATTAAAAACTTAAAGATGAATAAAGTCATGAATATTAATCAGGAAATTGGTAAACAACCTGTTTTATCATTTGGGAATAGTGGAGGCGACGCCGCAATGCATAATTTTGCCCTAAAAGATAATAAGTACAAATCTGCTGCTTTTATGTTGATTGCAAATGATGAAGAAAGAGATTATGGTAACGAAGCAAAAGCTAATGCGCTTGCAGAAACATGGAGAGCAGCAAAATATAATGTAATTTCTATGAAAGATGACTTTAAAACTATTTATAGAGAAGGAGCAAAAAAGACTTCATTTAGTTGGTCTAATCTTGCTTAAAATAGCTTTAGAGCATTTAAACAATATAACCTCGCTAAATTGCGAGGTTTTTTGATCAAATTTTTTATTTATAGGTTCGATATTTATTCAATGAATAAATAAAATATCTTATAATATATACGAAAGGAGAAGCAGCAATTATGGAAAATTATATGTGGATTGTTTGGCTATGTGTGTTCGTTTTAGCGATGATTGTTGAAGCGGTTTTAAGCGGGTTAAATTCAATCTGGTTTGCAGCAGCAGCAATAATCGTTCTGTTCTTATCATTCATTCCTAATTTGCCGTACTGGGGAGAGATCCTTATATTTGTTGGCCTTAGTGTAATTCTTCTTTTAGCAACAAGACCTTTAGTCAAAAAGTTTAATGATAAAAGAAATAGTTCAAAAACTAATTTGGATAGATATATTGGAAACAAGTATAAGCTCAATAAAAAGGTTGAAAAAGGTTCTGTTGGCGAAATTACTGTCAATGGAGTCCCTTGGAACGTCGATACAGAAAATGATCAAGAAATCGAAGCTGGTAAATGGGTTGAAGTTATCAGCATCGAAGGAAATAAATTCATAGTAAAGGAGACAAATAATGAATAGATTAGTAATTTTAGCAAGTGATGGATTACCAGTTGGTGCCATTCTTGCAATTGTATTTGGTGTTATCGCATTTATTGTTTTAGCAATCTTAATTGGAAACATTAAAATCGTTAAGCAAACAGAAGAATACATCATCGAGAGACTAGGTAAATATCGTAAAACTTGGACAACAGGTTTCCATGTTTTGATTCCTTTTGCAGAAAGAATCGCATCAAAGGTTTCAAAGAAAGAACAAATCGGTGATTTCTTACCTCAAGCCGTTATTACAAAAGATAATGTTACAATGCAAATTGATACCGTTGTTTTCTACTATGTAACAGATTCAAAATTATTTACTTATGGTGTCACCGATCCAACATCAGCTCTTGAAAAATTAACAGCAACAACATTAAGAAATATTATTGGTGAACTTGATCTTGATACAACTTTAACTTCAAGAGATACAATTAACGCCAAAATGAAAGAAATTCTTGATGATGCTACAGACCCATGGGGAATTAAAGTCACTAGAGTTGAAGTTAAAAACATTCTTCCACCAAAAGATATTCGTGAAGCTATGGAACGTCAAATGAGAGCTGAACGTGAAAAAAGAGAAAAGATTTTACTTGCTGAAGGTCAAAAACAATCTGAAATTTTGATCGCAGAAGGTCAAAAAGAAAGCGCAATTTTAACTGCTGAAGCTGAAAAAGTTAGTGCAATTAAAAGAGCTGAAGGTCAAGCTGAATCAATTTTAAAAATTAAACAAGCTGAAGCTGATGCGATTAGATTAATCAATGAAGCTCAACCATCAAAACAAGTATTACAACTTGAAAGCTTAAAAACGCTTGAAAAAGTTGCTGATGGAAAAGCTACAAAAATAATCGTTCCAAGTGAAATTCAAAATCTCGCATCACTTAAAGACATCATTAATAGTGACAAATAATTATGAGAACAATCAAAGAATATATAGTAGACAAAAAGGAATTTATTAAAAAAGAAATAGATTCCTTAGCAAAAAAACCAAAACTCGTTATTGTTCAAGTTAATGATGATCCTGCATCTAATGCTTATATTAGAGGAAAGTTAAAAGATAGTGCTGAAGTTGGTTTTGATAGTGAACTTATAAAATTGAGTGAAACAACATCAGAAAAAGAGCTTCTTGATTTGGTTGAAAAACTTAATCATGACGATTCAGTAACTGGATTTATTGTTCAAATGCCTTTACCAAAAGGAATTGATGAAGAAAAAGTTAAAAGAGCAGTTACACCTTCAAAAGATGTCGATGGCTTTAATCCTTTATCAGATCTAAATCCTGCAACACCTCAAGGAATCGTTACTTATTTAAAGGATGAAGGATTTATTTTTAAAGGAAAAAATGCTGTAGTCTTAGGAAGATCAAATATTGTTGGAAGACCAATGGCTCGTTTACTTCTTGATGAAAGTATGAACGTTACAGTAATTCATTCAAAAACAAGCGAAGAAGATAAGAGACTATATTTAAAAAATGCTGACTTAATTGTTACTGCTGTTGGAAAAATTGGAGTACTCTCTAATGATTATGAATATAAAAAAGATGCAGTAGTTATCGATGTTGGTATTAATAGAGGCGATGATGGTAAATTGCATGGTGATGCCTTGCCTGAATTAAATGTAGGTTTTCAAACACCAGTACCTGGTGGAGTCGGATTGCTTACTAGATTAGCTTTACTTTTAAACTTATTAAAAGTATCTAAATAAACTATAAAGAGGTGCTTTTGCACCTTTTTATTGTTGCAAAAGGAGGAAATATGAAATCTGAAATAATTTTTAATTGTCCTAAATGTGGTAGCTCTCATATTATTAGTGTCGATGACGAGGTAGATTTAACAACTGATAAGAGTTTACTTACAAAAATTTTAGATGACTCATATTTTTCTCATGAATGTAGCGAATGTAAGCAACATAGCATTGTTGAGTTTCCTCTAATTGTTAAGGATGATAAATTTAATTATTTATACAAATTAAATCCAACAAATGAGCTAATGTTCTTATTAAAGGATAACGAGACAAGAGAGATAAGAGTTGTAAGCTCAATCAATGAATTAAAAGAAAAGATTAGAATTAAATATTTCCGTTTAAATGATCATGTTGTTGAGTGTATTAAAAAGCTTATCAAAGAAGATTTAGAAAAGAACAATGATGTTCGAATTGAAGAAATTTATTTTGTTAAATATGAAGAAAATAGACTTCAGTTTGTCCTTTTTGATAAAGATAACTATTTAGGAATGATGTATTATAGCGAAGAAGGATATATCAATTTATATAAAAAAATTAGGGAATCTATTGATAAAGATTTACAAGTTGTTAACTTGAAAACAATTAATTATTTGATATAAAAACCCTGCAAAACTTGATTATTTTTGTAAAAACGAAGGCAAATCTGTTGTAATTTTAATCTCTTTATTACCATTTAATAAATCGTGAACTTCAATATTTGGGAATTTTTCAAGGCACTCTTCGTAAATTGTTTTTGTATGCTTCTTTTTTAAGTTTTTAAAACGGTTAATAGAGTACTCTTTAAATAGATGTTCAACAAATTCTTTAGTCGCTGAATGCATTAGATATGTATGCTTCCTTTGTTCAAAATATTCAAGTGGTTTGGATGGATAAAAATTTTTCCCAGCATATGTTTTGCTAGCCGAAATAACATCAGCAACATATTCGAGTGCAAATTTATATGGCATTGGTCGAATGAAAATATAGTTGTTACAAAGATCAATCCAATATTCAAAATGATGTCTATTTCTATTTGTATGGTGATTCCAAATGTTCGAATATATTGTTTCTTTTCTTTCGTTTAATATTGGAGATCCAACCCCACGATAATATTTTGTGCTTGGCCAGAATTCTTTGGATGAATATTTTGAAAGGTCATGTAAAAGACCTCTAAAAGGAATACCTAAGTGGCAACAATTAGTAAAAACAATAAATCTATGTTTATTAATAGTGTGTAGATGTTTAAAAATGTGTCTTTTTGCCATAAAAATTAATAATCATATAACTTAATAAAAAAATTAAGTTATGCTAAACTAACTCTATATTTGAGCTAATGAAATTTTACACTATTTTATAGTCAATGGTAATTAATAAAAGGAGGCTTAGAAAATGAAAAATGTAAATGTAGAAGAATTTTCTGTAGATTCTGCAAAATTAAAAGGCTTTGCAAAAAAATATGACAAGGATTCAAGGAATGTTTTGTTGCGTCACGCGCTAAATAAAAATTCAATTTCAGATGTTGTTTACGATGCAAAAAATGAAGCTGACACGAATTATGATTTTTCAATTGAAGTCAAAACACTTCCAGTCTGTAATCAAAAACGCAGTGGAAGATGCTGGATTTTTGCTGCTTGCAACGTTTTAAGAGAGAAAATTGCAAAAGAGATTAATGTCGAAAACATCGAAATTTCACAAAACTTCATCGCTTTTTATGACAAACTTGAAAAAGCAAATTTCTTATTAACATCTATCGCCGATTTAGCTAAAGAAGAGCCTGATTCAAGGGTTTTAATGCATCTTCTTGTTAATGGTGTAAGTGATGGCGGTCAATGGGATATGTTTGTTAATGTTGTGAAAAAATATGGAATTGTTCCAAAAAACAATATGAAAGAAACAAAACAAAGCAGTGGAACCTATGAATCAAATGTTTTAATTAATTCACTTTGTAGACAATTTGCCGCTGAAGTCCAAAGAGGAGCAAGCAAAAAAGAGGTTGCCGAACTTAAAAACGAATATTTAGCTAAAATTTATAACTTATTATGTAATTCATTTGGTGTTCCACCAACTAAATTTGATTTTGAATACACCGATAAGGATGGAAAGTATCATTTAGAAGCTGGTTACACACCAAAATCATTCTTTGATAAATATGTTGGTGCAGATATTGATGAATATGTATCTATTATTAATAGTCCTACAAAAGATAAACCATATAATAAGATTTACACTATCGACTATTTAAATAATGTTGTCGAGGGTAAACCAATCACTCACTTAAATCTTCCAATGGAAAGAGTTAAAGAATTAATTATTGAACAACTCAAAAACGGTGAAGTCGTTTGGTTTGGAAGTGATGTTTCAAATTATGGCGATAGAAGTGTTGGATTATGGGACGATTTAAGTTTTGATTATGCTTCAGCATTTGATTTTGATATTAAATTTAGTAAAGAAAATATGCTTGATTATCATGAATCTTGTATGAATCACGCTATGGTACTTACTGGAGTTAATATTAAAAACGGAAAACCAAATAGATGGAAAGTTGAAAATTCATGGGGTTCTGAATCAGGGAATAAAGGTTACTATTTAATGAGTGACAGTTGGTTTGATAGATATGTTTATCAAGCAGTCATTAAACAAAAATACCTCAACGATGCTGAAAAAGAAGCTTTAAAAGGCAAGCTCGTATTATTGGCACCATGGGATCCAATGGGAACTTTAGCGGATTAATATTATGGAATTTAAAGAAGTTGTATATAAAAGAAGAAGTAATAGATTTTTAAGCGACAAGCCATTAAAACAAGAGGATTTAGATTACATCCTAGAAATTGCTCAACGAGCACCTGTTGGAATGGGTAAATATGAATGGACTAGACTCGTTTTACTTGAAGGAGATGCACTTAAAAGAGTTCAACAAGAATTTGTTAAGGAAATTGGTAAAGATGTAAGTTATGGTGGATCAGCTTTAATTTATATTTTACATAAAGGCGCATCTGAAGCTATTGACAATTTAGATGGTGGTGCAATTGCAGAACATATTTGTTTAGCAGCAGCTGAAAAAGATATCGGAAATGTATTTTTATGGTCTGTTACAAGAACTAAAGAGAACAAAGTTATTAATGATTTACTTCAAAAACAAGAGGATGAAAAAATTATTGCCGCAGTAACTTTAGGCTATAAGGCTTCTGAAGAAGTTAGAGATATCTCTCACAAAATCGAGATTTTAAAAGTAAAATAATTGAGTTCTGCGGAGTTTTTAAATAAATCGGTCGTTATATAACGACCTTTTTATATAAAAAAATCTCCACATCAGTTGCCTCAAATAGCAATGTTTATGGAGAATTTTAAGTAATTTTGGTGCGCGGGATGAGAATCGAACTCACACAGGACAAACCTATACGCCCCTCAAACGTACGCGTCTACCAGTTCCGCCACTCGCGCAGTGCCTAATTATATTATCAAACAAGCAAAATAAATTCAACAAATAATCTAATTATGCCGTCGATTATAACTTGAAAAACTTAATTCCGTTTTTAGAATTAAACTTTGTTTTTCGGCATTTTCTCTTACAAATGTTATGTTTTATATGTCTATGCTTCCGTCGAAAGGAGGTCAACATATGAAACAAAAGCATATGACAAAAGA
>JAFUEZ010000012.1 GCA_017470115.1 Bacilli bacterium
ATAACCTTATTTCTATGCTTGTATACTTCTTTCGATATAGTGGTTGGATCTTTGCTAATTGCATAAGCAATCTCTTTTAAAGATACGCCTTCTCTTATTCCTTTTTCAATGCGTTCTCTCATCTCTTTTGTCATATGCTTATGTTTCATATGTTGACCTCCTTTCGACGGAAGCATAGACATATAAAACATAACATTTGTAAGAGAAAATGCCGAAAAACAAAGTTTAATTCTAAAAACGGAATTAAGTTTTTCAAGTTATAATTATAATAGAAGTTTTTATTTTTAATTGATTTATTGATTTAGTTGCTTTATTATTATATGGCTAAAAACGTGTCCTAGTAGCTCAACTGGATAGAGTATCTGGCTACGAACCAGAAGGTTACGGGTTCGACTCCTGTCTAGGACGCCAATGGTATAAATTAAGACTTTGCTTTAAGCAAAGTCTTTTCTTTTTATTTAAATAAAGCGCTAATTTTTGATAAGAAAAATGTGACATTTTCAATGCTTAAATGACATTTGTAAAACTAAGTTCAAAGAAATAAATCAATATGAAAATGAATCAATAATAATTTTAAAAAAACAATTATAAATTTAAATATTCATTATCCTTTTATATATAAATAAGGAAATTTCTTTATTTCTTCTTTTACAGTGTAAAATGAATTATTTGCAAAAAGTCTTATTACATTTACATTTTTTAACCAAATAGTATTTTATACTATTAATTGTTTGTTTTCGTAATTATAAAGGGCTAAAATTATATCATGATTACAAAAAATACAAAGATTCACGACACAAAAAATCTTGTTGGTTCTTTACCAGCTGTAAGATATGTAAATCCAAAATATTTATATATCGCAACTGCCAATGCAAGATGTCCTAAAGCTGATATATATATTCAACCTGGTGATCACGTTGATTCTTGTCAGGTCATCGGCATGAGACATGCTGCATTTTTTGATCAACCAATTCACGCTACATGTTCTGGAACCTTTGTTGGATATGAAAAGCATTATCATAGAAATGGTAAACTCACTGATTTTATTAAAATTGAAAACGATTTTAAGGATACCTTAGATAAAAATTTGCACATAAGAAGTGATGAAGAAATAGCCGCTTTATCAAAAGAAGAAATGACTCAAATTATTAAAGACTGTGCAAATGTTGGCCTTGGTGGATCTAGTTTCCCAACTTATATTAAATTTCAAACTGATAAACCTATAAATGTTATTTTGGTTAACGGCATTGAATGTGAACCTTATATTACAGCAGACCATAGGTTAATGCTCGAATATCCATACAGAGTTATGGAAGGCATTAAATATACAATGCAAGCTTTTAACTGCAAAAAGGCATTAATATGCATTAAATCTAAATATAAGGATATAAAGGCTGTTTATGATCAAGTTTTAAAAGAATATGCAGGTCAAGGAATTGAACTTTGTTGCGTTGGAAATTATTATCCTCAAGGCCGGGAAGTCGAAATGATAAAAAGCGCAACAGGCATTCAACTTAAACAGGGCGAACTTCCATCAAATAAAGGTATCATTAACTTTAATGTTTCTACAATGGTTGGAATATATAAAGCAATTAAATTTAATATGCCTGTTATTAAAAGATTTATTACCGTTACTGGCGATGGCATAATGTTCCCAAAAAACTTCAGAGTTAGAGTTGGCACATCGATAAAAGAATTAATTCCTCTTTGTGGAGGATATAAAGATCCTGACGTAGATAAAGTTTTTATTCTTGGTGGACCAATGATGGGCGCAAGCGTTCCAAGTGATGATTGCATTATTACAAAAACTGTTACATCAATTATTATCTTAAATAAAACAAACTATAAAGAAGAACCATGTGTAAGATGTGGTAGTTGTGTTCTTTCTTGCCCAGTAAAATTAGAGCCAGTTCAAATTATGAATGCAGTAAAGGCAATGGATAAAGAAAGAATGAAAAAACTTAATCCAAGTAGATGTATTGAATGTGGGCTTTGCACATATTCATGCACATCAAAAATTCAAGTCACAGATTATATTAGAAGGGCAAAATTATTAACAAAGTTATGAACATCGTAAAAGAAACTGCTCCACATATTAGGAAAAAATCATCAGTCACAAGAATGATGGTGGATGTACTTATAGCATTAGCTCCAACGTTAATTTTTGCTATTGTTGTTTATCCTTTACAAGCGATTTACACCTTGCTTATTTCTTTATTTGTAATGAATGGTGCTGAATTTGTTGGTGTTGGATTAAGAAATTTAATGCCTCGAGATGATCAAAAACATTCATTTAAAGAAAGATTTGAATTCGCTTATAAAGGCAAATTTGGAATTAGCAATGTTTTAACAGCATCAATTAGCGCAGTAATTTATACTTTAATTCTTCCACCTGGAGTGCCAATTTATGCGATTATTATCGGTGCTTTAGTTGGTATCATATTTGGTAAATTAGTATTTGGTGGATTAGGAAGTAATATTTTTAATCCTGCAGCAGTTGGCATGGTTTTCACAAAACTCTGCTTTGGTAGTCAATATCAATCTGTTTCAACATGGTATTATACTGTTCCTGATGTTGCAGCTGGTGCAACTTCACTTGGCTTATTAAATGGTGGAATGCTTGATAACATTACTCAATATGGTTTGAAATCATTAATTCTTGGGCAGATACCTGGAACTCTTGGTGAAGTTTATAAAATAACAATTATAATTGGTCTTGCATATTTATTAATTAGAAGAAGTGCAGATTATAGAATCGTTGTTTCGTATCTAGGAATTTGTACATTATTAAGTTTGATTGCTGGTTTAAGTGTTTATTCGTTAAATAATGCAGTCAACCCACTTAGATTTACTGCTTATTATATGTTAAGTGGTGGAATTTTATTTGGTGCGGCATTTATGTTAACGGATCCAGTTACATCTCCAATTAATTCGCCATCTCGTTGGATTTATGGACTTGTCGCTGGTGTTTTAACTATATTTATTAGATTATTTGCTGCTTTACCAGAAGGCGTTGCTTTCTCAATTCTTATTTCAAATATGATTGCTGTTGCTCTTGATCACTATGAATGGAGCACATCAAAATATAACTGGAAGAATTTACTTACTATGGGTTTACTTGTAGTAATTCCAGTATTACTCGTTTGGATTATTATTTCTTTTGGAGGTGTTTATAATGGGCAACTCTAAAAAATATATATTAACCGCAATCACATTAGGCGTTATTGGTGCAGTCAGTGCAGCACTTATTTCTCTTACAAATTTAGTCACTCGTGATGCTATTGAAAAGAACAAAATTGATAAGATTAATAAAGGTTTAGCAATGATTTATGATGAAAATAGCCAGTTTAGTGAAGCTAATTCGATTAACGGTGAAACCAAATATTTAGATTCATATTATGTTGCTAGCAAGAACGATGAAAAGATTGGTTATGTTTTCCAAACAACTGGTTCAAATATGTATGGAAAGATTTCAATGCTTGTTGGAATTGATTTAACATACAATATTGGAAATGTTTATCTTGTTGTAAATGAGCAAACATATGCTCAAACATTAATTGATAACTACGTTAATCCATTAAATGATGGCTCGAGAGCTCTTGAAGATGTAAGTTGTGGAGCAACTTATGGAGCAAAACTTGTCAGAACAATGGCTGAAGAAGCTCAAAGTTGGGCTAAAGAGAACTTGAAATAAGAGGTAAAGGTATGTCTAGAGAAAAAGGATACACTAAGCAAAACTTCTTAAAGGGATTATTTATTGAAAATCCTCTCTTTATCTCGGTTTTAGGTACATGTCCAGCACTTGCTACTACAAAATCAATTGAAGCAGCAATTGGTATGGGTATTTTATTTACAATTGTTCTTATTTGTTCAAATACTTTAATTTCTCTTTTAAGAAAACTTATTCCAGAAGAGATTAGAACTCCATCTTATATCGTGGTTATCGCAACTTTTGTTACTATTGTTAAGATGCTTACTAATGCTTTTTTACCTGAACTTTATTCAACTTTAGGTGTCTTTATTTCACTTATTGTTGTTAATTGTATCGTCTTAGGAAGAGCTGAAGCGTTTGCTAGCAAAAATAATGTATTTGATTCATTTATCGATGGAATTGGAATGGGTGTCGGCTATACAATGGCACTTTGCATCATGGCATTCTTTAGAGAATTCTTAGGAACTGGTGGATTTGCTTTTGGCAATATTTTCACATTTATTCCTTACTTTAAATTACAAATTATTCCTAAGGGTTATGAAATATCACTTTTCACAACACCTGTTGGAGCATTTATCGTTTTTGGCTTAATTCTTGCAGTTATGGCTTTCTATAAAAATAGAAAAGCTGAATACCAAGCGTTTTTGCAACGTAAAGAAAGACAAAGAAAAGCTGAAGAAGCAAAGGCTAAAGCTGCAGCACTTGCTGCTCATAAACCAGTAGAGGAGGCAAAATAATATGAATATATTAATCACATTTATTTTGGGCATTATTTCCTCAATGTTAATTGATAACGTTGTTTTATCAAGATTCTATGGTATTTGTCCATTCTTAGGAGTTTCTAAAAAAGTTAAATCTGCTCTTGGCATGGGAATAGCAGTTGTCTTTGTTATTGTTTTAGCAACTCTCATTTGTTGGCCACTTTATAATTTCATTCTTGTTCCAGCAAAAATTCAATTCTTGGATACAGTTGCTTATATTTTAGTTATCGCTTCACTTGTTCAACTTGTCGGCTTGTTCATCAAGAAATATTCGCCATCTTTATATAAAACTTTAGGTATTTATTTACCTTTAATTACTACAAACTGTGCTGTTTTAGGTGTTGCTCAAGGTAATACTGATCAAGCTTTAGATTTCTTAAGTTCACTTGCTAATGGAATCGGCACATCAGTTGGATTCCTCGTTATTATCGTTGTTTTTAGCTGTATTAGAGTTAGACTTGAATCAGCAAATACCCCAAAAGCATTTAAAGGTTTACCAATTGCCTTAATCACAGCGGCTATTATGGCAATGGCATTTATGGGTCTACAAGGTTTATTCTCAGGAATTAATGTATGAGTCAAACAGGTTATTTAATTTTGGGTATATCAATTTTAGTCGCTTTACTTATCATCTTTGTTGTTTCGTTTGTTCTCTATAGAAGAACACCAGTTCCAAAAGGCTGTGAGAATATCAAAATTAGTGAGGAAAATTGCGCTGGTTGCACTCATAGCGAATGTTCTTTCTATAAAAAGAAAGAAGAAAGCGAGGAATAATATGGATATTTTATTATCAATTGTTGTTCTTTTAGGATTAGGTGTTATTTTAGGATTTGGATTAGCTGTTGCAGCTAAGATTTTATATGTAAAAGAAGATGAGAGAATTGCTGAAGTAGCAAAAAGACTTCCAAATTATAACTGTGGAAGTTGTGGATATGCTGGTTGTAACGCAATGGCTGAAGCAATTGTTACAGGAAAAGAACAGAGCTTAAAGAAGTGTAAACCTGGTAAAGAAGAAACAAACTTCAATCCAATTATTCAGTATTTAAACGAGCATCCAAACGATGATGGATCAAAGGTAAATGTTCACTTATAGATTTAAATTTTCAAGAAAAACCCTGCTAATCTCAGGTGTTTTTTCTTTATTAATGAGTTCCTGCAGTTCAAATGCACCTATTGAAAGCAAGAATTATTTTTTTGATACGTATGTGAATTCTAGATTTTATAATGTTGAAAATAGTGTATTAGATGACGTCTATAAATTACTATCTGAGTATAACGGCTTAACTGATAATTATAAACAATCAGCTACACAAACTAGCGTTTTTGAAATCAATGAATCAAATGAAAAAATAGAAATAAGTAAGAACGCTTATAACATGTATTTAAAAGTTAAGGAACTCCAAATATCTTCTTTAAATTATTTTAATCCGCTAATTGAAAATTTATCGAGATTATGGAAAGAGTCTTTAGATAATAAAGAAGTATTAAGTGAAACCATAATTTCATCCGAATTATTAAAAATGAATAATTCTTCTTTTGAATTATTTAAAGAAAATTCCAAATATTATATTCAAAGAAATGGTGAAGCTAAATTAGATTTAGGAGCTTTTGCAAAAGGATATTCTTTAGATATTTTGAATGAATATTTCTTAAGCAACGAGATTAAAAATTACCTAATTGATGCGGGGAATTCATCTATCTTATTAGGAGAAAAACCTGATAACAATGGCTATTTTACCGTTGGCCTAAAAGACATTAGCAATGCTTATTTAGAATTAAAAGATTGTTTTATTGGCGCATCTGGAGTTTCTACTCAAGGCGTTAAAATTAATAATAAAATGTATTCGCACATAATAAATCCTTTTAATGGAAGCGCTATAAATAACTACGATTATGTTTTTGTAAAAGGCAATAATGGTGCTCTTTGCGATGTTTTATCAACATCATTTATGATAATGGACGTAGATACTGTCAAAGAATTTGAAAAAAACTATAATGTTGAAGCAATTTTATATAAAGATAGTAAAATTATTTATAGCAATTCAAATTTGGAGATTAAATATCATTAATGAAAAGCAAAAAAATACGTAACGATTTGATATTAATAATTAGTTTGCTCGTAACTTTTGCAACTATTTTAGTAGTGCTTTATATTTCTAGAACAAGTGCGAATTTAATCGCAAATATTTATGTTCAAAATCACATCGTTAAACGTGTTTCACTAGATGGAGAAGATCAAGAATTTAAAATTCAAGGAACAAATGGCGAATTGACAATAGCAGTTTTAAATAAAAAAATCGGTGTCAAAGAATCTAATTGCCCACATAAAGATTGTGTCAAGATGGGTTATATAGGAGAAACAAATAGGCCGATAATTTGCGCCTATAATCAAGTGTGCATTGAAATAGAAGGTGCACTTGTAAACGATATAGAGATTTAATATGGTTACAACTCCAAAAATAGCATTGTTATCGATGTTAACTGCTTTAGCAGTTGTACTTTCTGTTGTCGAATCATTGTATATTAATGTAGGAATTCCAGGCATCCGATTAGGCTTAGCCAACATCCTTATTTTATTAACTCTTTATGAACTAGGTCCAAAGGAAGCTTTAGAGGTTAATATATTTAGAATTTTTATTGCTAATATTTTTACAGGCTCTATTTTTGGAATGGGATTTTTGATGTCTATTGCAGGGGCTATTTTTTCATTTATTGCGATGTTAGTTTTCTATCTATTCTTTAAGAAATTTTCAATTATTGGTGTTAGTGTAATTGGATCAATGTTTCATTTATTTGGACAAATCCTTGTTGCGATGCTCTATATTGAGTCATTTTTAGGGGTATTAAACTACTTTGCACTTATTGGAATTTCTGGAGTTATAACTGGAATAATTGTTGGAACCATTGTTATTTTGATTCAAAAAACAAAAGTAATTGAAAAATATAAAAATAGATATAAATTGTAAAAATAATTGAGTTCTGCATTGTTTTTAATAAAAATTCAATTATTTAATTATTTAAAACTTCTCAAATGTTTGATAATTATTATAAATGTATTACAATAAGTTATTGGAGGTTTTTGTTATGAAAATTTGCCCAAATTGTCACACAGAATTTGATGACTCTAAAAACTTCTGCAATAATTGCGGAACAAATTTGGTTGAAAAAACTGAAGATAATATAGTTGAAGAAGTTAAGACAAAAGAATTAAAAACAAGTAGCTCAAAATTCTCAGATAAAACTTTTGCATTGATTACAGGAATTTTTTCAATTGTAATTGGTGTCGTTCTTATTGCATCGATTTTTGGTAGTTGGATCGGATATAGTTTCCTTTATGGAATCGGTAACTCTGAAGGTGCTTTAAATTATGATGGTTTAGATTCTGGAAACATAATTAATATAATTAATTTACTTTTTAGCCCATCAACAGGGTTGCTTTTAAGAGTAGCAACTATTTTTGAAATGGTTTTAATCTCTTCGCTTTTAGTGATGTCTATATTCATGATTTTCAATGGTATTTATGCAATCACAAAAGGTGAGATTAAGAAAAAGCATAATATTTTACTATTTACGATGATAGTTTTGATTTTCTTATCAAATTCAGTTTTTAATACTCATGGTGCAATGCAAGTTCTTTTAGCTTTCCTGTCATTTGTTTATATAGTTTTCTTCATAGTTAAACGTTTATTTGGAGTTGAAGGCACAAAACAAAAATTATTATTTGCTTTTGCGCTTTTCTCATTGTTTATTGGCTTTTCATTTGGAACACATGTAATAGTTGAAATGAGAACAAATATACATATGAGCATCTATGATGATTATGGCATTAGCACTTATAACTACGGATTGTTTGGCTATATTTACATGTTCATCATAATTTTTAATAACTTAGCTTCACCAGGTACAATTCCTGCAATTTATTATGTAGGTTGCGTTTTCTATATTTTAATTGCTATTTCTTATTTTGCAGCTTTCTTCTTACTAGCGAAAAAGAATTATAAATTATCAAGATATCTTTGTTTTGGAATCTGTTTATTGTTAATTATCTATATGATTGAAGGTTCTTTGTTCAATCAAGAGTCGATAAGATTAGATAATCAAATTCCTGCGTTAATATTCACGTTAATCGGATCAACACTCTTAACAACCTATACGATTGTTGATAAAAACGCATAAATTAAAAATCTCACTTGTATCTAGCAAGTGAGATTTTATTTATCATTGATTAATTCATCAATTGTATCGATTGTGTAAAGTTTTACACCTTTTTCTTTTAATAATTGAGCAGTGTAGCCCATTCCATCAATTAATGTGCCATTGAATCTGCCATTATAGATCTTTGTGACACCACAACTTGGTGATCTATCCATCAAGAGAGCCTTTTTAATGTGAAGGAAGTTAACTATATTTATAACTTTATGGGCACCATCGTTAAATTGATGAGTAACATCCTTTCCTTCTTTATTAATAATTGAACCATTTTTAATTTCAGAAGGAACTCTTGGGATAGGTAATCCTCCAAAAACTTCAGGACAAATTGGTACGATATCATAGATTTCTTTTAAAGCTTCAACCTTTTCATCGTAATTATTTTTGCCATCGTATTTGACGTTATCACCTAGCAAACATGCACTAACAAGTATCGTTTCCATAAAAATTAATCTACCTATAAACTTTATAAATTATAAAGATTTCTTTATAATTATTCTATATGAAATATAAAGAATTTGACTATATCATTGATGGTAAAAAATATCATGTAAATGTTAAATATAACGGATTAAGGCAAAAAAAGACTTATTATAGATTTCATGATGGGGAATTTCATATTTCAGCAGGCGGTTTTTCCACTTTTGAATCAGTTAAGTCTGGTCTTGATCAATTCGCTAGAAGTTTAATAGCTAAAAGTGATGAAAACAAATATTTTCATGATGGTTTCATGTTTCTTCTTGGAGATGTGCAAGATATTTCAGGAGGACTCTTTATATATAATAAAAAGAAGTACAAGTTTGTAGATGAAGATCACTTTTATAATTCGATTAAAAAACTTGCTAAACCATATTTTGAAGAAAGAGTGAAATATTTTTCTAAATTAATGGGAGTAAATTCAACATATAGGATCGAATTACACAAGGCAAGAACACGTTATGGTTCAAATAGCATTTCAACACTCACTCTATCATTTAACATAATATTAATTCATTATAGTTACGACATTATCGATTCAGTTATTGTTCATGAATTAGCACATCATTTTGTTAGAAATCATTCAAAAAAGTTCTACGATGTTGTTTATAAGTATTGTCCAAACTACGATTATCTTCATACTAAATTAAGGAAAGGAATTATGTCATGATTTTAGAAATTAAAAGCAGAGATAACGCATTGATAAAATACGTAAATAAACTAAAAGATAATTCTTTTTCAAAAGAAGAAAAGAAATTTATTATTGAAGGAATGCATCTTATTGAAATGGCAAAAGCACATCTTGAATATGTTTTAACACTTAGAAAACTTGATGAAAAAGAATATCCAAATCAATACGTTGTTACAAAAGAAATATTAGAAAAATTGTCTAGCAATAAATCTGCTTCTAGTGTTATTGGAGTAGCACATTTTATTGATGAAAATAACGATTATGATGGTAATATTTTATATTTAGAAGATGTGCAAGATCCAGGTAATGTTGGTACGCTTTTTAGAACGGCTTTAGCGTTTAATATTAAAAATGTTTTTGTATCTGAAAAAACAGCATTTAAATATAATCAAAAAGTCATTCAATCATCTCAAGGCTCTATATTTGATTTGAATATAAAAACAGTCTCAATTAATGATTTAGTCTTTTTAAAGAAAAAAGGATATAGAATCGTTACAACTTCACTTTCAGAAGAAAGTATATATTTAAAAGATTTTAAGTTTGAAAAGAATCAAAAATACATTTTAATTTTAGGAAATGAGGGACAAGGCGTCTCTAAAGAAGCATTAAAATGTGCCGATTCAATCGTAAAAATTAAAATGGAAAATATCGATTCTTTAAATGTAGCAATTGCTGGAGGAATTATTTTGAACTCCATTTATAACTCCTGATTTATCTATTTTCTTTTTCAAAGAAAAAAGATATAATTTTGCTAAGCGTTGAGAAGAAGTAGTAATTAGCCAACTTTATTTCCAGGGAGAAATGATAAGTGAAAACATTTCAATAAAGCCTAATGAATTCATCTTTGAGCAGGTTTGATGAACCCGTTGAACTGACGATACAGTTAAAATTAAGAGCTAAATTGAATTAGGATGGTACCGCGGATTATTTCGTTCCTAGAGACTATCCTTTTTATTTTTTTTCGGAGGTGATTTGATGCAAAATTACGAGAATATATTTTCTGAATTAGCTGAAAAAATCAAAAATTTGATTGCTGATTCGAAAACAATGGAAAACATTATTGAAATCAAGAACAAATATCTTTCTAAAAAAGGTGAATTTTCCTTATTGATGGGGAAGATTAAAGAAGCCGAAGACAAAAAAGCCTTTGGCGAAGCTTTTAATAATGCAAAAAATAAAATCGAAGAAGTTTTAAATGAAAAAGTTAAAGAATTTGAAGCAAAAAAATTAGAAGCTCAACTTAAAAAAGAAGAAATTGATATTACTTTACCAGGTAACAACATTAAAAGAGGAAGTGAAAACCCATTTTATAAAGTAAGAAAAGAAATTGAAGATATTTTTATTTCAATGGGATATACAGTCGCTACTGGTCCAGAAGTCGACTATGACAAATATGTTTTTGAACTTTTAAATATTCCTAAAGATCACCCAGCTCGTGATATGCAAGATACGCTTTACATTGAAGATGATTTATTGCTTAGAAGTCATACATCAAGTATTCAAGCTCACGTAATGGAAGAAGCAAATGGTAAACCTATTAAAATTATTTGTCCAGGAAAGACTTATAGAAGAGATGATGATGACATGACCCATTCTCATCAATTTGCTCAAGTCGAAGGCCTTGTTATTGATAAAAATATTAATCTTGGAAATTTAAAAGCAACACTTGAATTATTTGCTCAAAAAATGTTCTCAAAAGATTCAAAAGTCCGCTTTAGATCGAGCTTTTTCCCATTCACAGAACCATCAGTAGAAGTTGATATTTCGTGCTTCAATTGTCATGGCAAAGGATGTAATGTCTGTAAAGGCACAGGTTGGATTGAAATCTTAGGAGCTGGTATGGTACATCCAAATGTTTTAAGAATGAGTGGATATGATCCAGAAGTTTATAGTGGATTTGCTTTTGGTATCGGAATTGAAAGGGTCGCAATGCTTAGATATGGCGTTGATGATATTAGAAGATTCTATCAATCAGACATTAGATTTATTGAGGAATTCAATAAGAAAGTTGAGGACTAATTATGTTGGTTAGTTTAAGAGAGATTGGAAAATATGTAGATATTTCTGGACTTACTCCTGAAGAAATCGCAAATCGTTTAACTTTTTCAGGAATCGAAGTTGAAGAAATAAAATATAGCGCTCAAGCAACAAATCTTATCATTGGACAAGTTATTGAATGCGAAAATCACCCTGATAGTGATCACTTACATGTTACTAAAGTAAATATTGGTAGTGATATTCTTGATATTGTTTGTGGTGCTCCAAATTGTAGAAAAGGATTAAAAGTAATCGTTGCTCAAGTTGGAGCAATGCTTCCTGGTGGAGAAATTAAAAAAGGTGTCATTAGAGGTAAAGAATCTAATGGTATGCTCTGTTCTTTAAGAGAACTTGGTGTTGATAATAAGTACTTAACTGAAAGTCAAATTAACGGAATCGAAGAATTACCTGAAGATGCTCCAATTGGAGAGACAAATGTCTTAGCTTATTTAGGTCTTGATGATGTTATTTTAGATTTAAGTTTACTTGCAAATAGAAGTGACTGTTATTCCTTATATAATGTTGCCCGTGAAATTGGCGCATTATTCAATAGAAAAGTTAATATACCAAGTGAAAAAGAGCAAGGTACATATAAAGATGATATAGTTGTTTCTTCAGAAACAAAAAATTGTGAACAAATTTCAATTAAAGTCGTTAAAGGTGTAAAAATTAAAGAATCACCAAAATGGCTTAAAGATGTTCTTCAAAGCGAAGGCATAAGATCAATTGATAATATTGTTGATATTGGTAATTATGTAATGCTTTTAACTGGTCAACCAATTCATATGTATGACCTTGATAAATTAACAAAGCGCGAACTTATCGTAAAAGATAATTTCGATGAAGAAGTTGTAGCTTTAGATGATAAAACTTACAAGATTATTCCTGGTGATTTAGTTGTTACTTACGATAACAAAGTTGGTTGTATCGCTGGAACAATGGGTACAAAGCAAGTTGAAGTAGATGCTAATACTAAAAATATAGCTATTGAGGCAGCTAATTTTAATCATGCAGCTATAAGACATACTTCATCTAGACTTGGACTTATTAGTGATTCAAGTCAAAGATTTGTTAAAGAAATCAATCCAAATCAATATGAATATGTCTTAAATTTAACTGCAAGACTTGTTAAAGAGTTAGCAGAAGGTAAAGAAGTATCATTAACTAATACTTACGATGTTTTAGACCACTCTAAAAAGATAGTTAATTGTTCTTATTCTTATATTAATAGAAGACTTGGAACTGATTTTTCTAAAGAAGTAATTAAAAATACTTTGACTTCACTTAATTTTGAAATTAAAGATGTTAATGATGATGAATTTACTGCAACAGTCCCTGATTGGAGAATTGACATTTCTGATGGCAAAGCAGATTTGTCTGAAGAAATTGTTAGATATAATGGTTTTGATAGAGTCAAAGCAGAACTTCCTGTCATGGAAACAACAGTTGGTGGTTTGAAATTTACTTCATTAAGAGAAAGAGCGGTTGAAGAGTATTTATTAGAAAATGGATTTGATGAAACTCTTTCATATACGCTTTTAAATGAAAAAGATAATTCAATGTTTAATTATCTATTAAAAGATGATGGTTATGCTATTTCTAACCCATTAACAGAAGATAGAAAATTTGTTAGAAGAAATCTTTTAACATCACTTTTAAGAACATGTGAATATAACTTAAATAGAAAAAATAACAACTTTAAGATCTTTGAAATTTCACAAATGCAAACAAAGAATCAACTTGAAGACCATCTTGCTTTAGCATTTGTTGGAAATAGCTATACTCAATCTAAATTGAAACCAGTTGCATATAATTTCTTTGATGCGAAAGGAATTTTAGAATCTATCTTAAGAATGTTTAATATTCAAGAAGCGAGAATAAGACTTGAACGTTTATCTGAAGGAAACGAATTCCATCCAACAAGAAGTGCAAAAGTGTTTTTAGATGGAAAACTCTTAGCAGTTTTAGGTGAATTACATCCATTAATTAAAAATGAATTTTCAATTGGCAAAACACCATTAGTTGTTATGGAACTTAATCTTTCATTACTTTTCAATACAAAGAGTTCAGCTAACAAGTTCCAAGAAATCTCTAAATTCCCAAGTGTTTCTAGAGATTACGCTTTTGTTGTAAGTGATCAAATCAAATATTCAGATATTAAGAAAGAAATCAAAAAATCTTCTGCACTTATTAAAGATATAAATGTATTTGACATTTATAAAGGTGAAAACATTAAGGAAGGCTATTTAAGCTTAGCTATTAATATCACCATTGAGCCAAAAGATCACACTTTAAAAGAAGATGAGATTAACTTAATTGATAAGAAAATCAGAGAAGTTATCACGTTAAAGCTTAAAGGAGAGATCAGGCAATGAGGCTTCAAATTTTTAACGTAAAAGATGAAAGAGTTTTTGATTACGAAGAAAACGCTAAAGTCTATAATGATTTAAATAACAGTAAAGTTATTAAAGAATTTAAAGAAGTTGGCGGGAAGGTAACAATCAAAAAAGTTGATAAAGTTTTCTTTGCAAAATTTGACATAAAAGCAAAGTTAATTGTTTATAGTTCCTTAACTTATGAGCCATTTACTTATAGCCACAAACTTAGTGAAGAATTGCAGTTTGTTAATGACGAAAAATATTGTGATGATGAATCAATTTTAGTCGATGGTGATGCTATAAATTTAGAAGAGATTATTTATAGTTTAATAATCACAACATTGCCAATTAGACTTACGAAAAAAGGTGAAAAAGCTCCAGAAGGTGAGAACTTCAGAGTCCTCACTGAAGATGAATTTTATGAGGAAGAAAATTCATCTGGAAATGCCTTTGATAAGTTAAAAGATTTGGATTTATAAACATAAAATTTGAAAAGGGCTGATAACAAAAATCAGCTCTTTTTTTGTCTGAAAAAAATTTTTAAAAATTTTAAAGTTTGTTATTGATTAAATAAATTATTTAAAGTATTATTTTATTACAAGTGGTAGAAAGTGGGTGAAAGTGGTAAATGTTCTTCGGAAAATACGAATCAAATCTCGATGAGAAAGGAAGAGTAGTAATTCCAAGTAAATACAGAGAAGAATTAGGCGACAAACTTTATTTAATTAAAGGTTTTGAAGGCTGTGTTTCTTTGTACAAAGAAGAAGATTTTATTAATTTCATCGATAATCTAAAACGCTTACAGTACGAAAAGTCAAAGGTTCGTCAATATCAAAGGTTATTATTAGAGTCTGTAGTCGAATTGACGATTGATAAGCATGGTAGAGTACTTATTCCAACTCGTACCCTAAAAGAGTATGAGATTTCAAGTAAAGTTACCATTGTTGGTGTGATCAATCATCTCGAACTTTGGGACTCTATCAAGTATGATAACTACAAAAAAGATAATGAGGGTAACTTTGAATTAGATGCTGAGAGTTTAATTGAAAGCAATGAAGAGCGATAGTCACATTCCTGTTCTACTTAACGAAGCTATTGAAGGATTAAATATTAAGCCAAATGGAACTTACGTTGATGGAACATTAGGAAGAGCAGGGCATAGTTCTGAAATTCTTAAAAGATTAAACAATCAAGGTAAATTGATCTGCATAGATCAAGACCAAGAAGCTATCGATTATTCAAACAATAAACTAAATAGCATTAGTCAAAATTACCAAATCTTTAAAAATAATTTCAGGAATCTTGATGAAGTACTAAAAGAAGTTGATGTTAATCAAGTTGATGGTTTCCTATTCGATCTAGGTGTTTCATCTCCGCAATTTGATGAAGATTATAGAGGATTCTCATATAACAAGGATGCAAAACTTGATATGAGAATGGATAGTGGAAATACATTAACTGCTGAAATTGTTGTTAACACATATTCACTTAACGAATTAACTAGGGTATTTAGAGAATATGGTGAAGACAAATTTTCTTATCAAATAGCTAAGAATATTGTTAAAGCAAGAAGCGAAAAGCCTATTGAATCAACATATGAATTGGTTGAGATAATTAAAAAGAGTAAATCAAAATCAGAATTAGCAAAAGCTGGTCATCCAGCAAAACAAGTATTTCAAGCACTTCGTATAGAAGTTAATGATGAATTAAATGCATTAGAAGAAGCGCTTGAAAAATCAGTTAAGTATCTAAAAGTTGGTGGAAGAATTGTTGTTATAACATTTCACAGCTTAGAAGATAGAATCGTTAAAAAGTTCTTTAAAAAAATGAGTGCTATTGAAGGAAATAGATTGAATGATTATATCAATCCATCCGACATCAAAACTCCTGATTTTAAGGAAATTAATAGAAAAGTGATTGTTGCGAGCGAAGAAGAAATTGCAAACAATCGCAGAAGTAAAAGTGCAAAATTAAGGGTGTTAGAAAAAGTCAAATAACTAAGGGGGAAATTGTTATGCAAGACAAATTAGTAAAATATCATCACAGAGCTGTATTCTATTATTTTAAGAAAATTGGAATTAGTTTTTCTATTTTCCTAGGTGCTTTCGTAGCAGTAGCTATCCCTGTTTCAATTGCAGCAGCAGTAAATGCAACTGCAATTAATAATGATGAAGATTCATCAAAAGAGAACTCCGAAAAGGATTCTCAAACACTTTTAAGATTAGAAAACTTTTAATTTTTAAATCTCCACGCAAAAGGAAATAGTACGACGCCCCTAATCGTACTATTTTTTTACTAGAAAACTACTAAAAAACTACTAAAAATCTAATTTTTTTGTAATTGTAGTTTTGTAAAAACTAGATTATAATTTTTATATATGAAACAAGTTGCAGCTTTAGAAATTTCAAATAGATGTTATAAATTGGTTATAGGATATGTTCTAGATAACAAAATTAACATAATTTATAAGACAAAAAAGCCTCTTAGTGTACCATTTAAAGATGGTGACATTTTTGATATTGGAAGTTTAAGTGATGACTTAAGCAAAATTAATGCATTTGAAATCGATGGAGATTCCCATAAGCTTAAAGTTAAGATAAATGAAGTTGCTTTAATTTTGCCTTCATATGGCTTAGAAGTTTATAAATGTCAAAAGACCACAAACACAGTTTCGAATGTTTCTAAAATTGACAAAATTGATATTTCTAATGCTTTAGCGCTTGTTAAAAAAGAAAAATTACCTAACCCAAATAATGTTTTAGTTGATATTGTTCCTAACAAATTTATCATCGATGGAAATAGGGAATATATAGTTCCACCTTTAAATGAAATTTCGCAAACGATCACTATCGATACAAACGTATATACGCTTCCTTCAAAAATGATTTCAGATATGAAACATGCTTGTGAAAAATCTGGAATCAGAATTAAAAGAGAAGTTATAGCGCCAATTGGAGTTGCTCAACTTTTAGCAGGTTTAAAATTCAAATATCAAACTTATGTTTTAGTTGATATTTCTAGCAAAACTACAACATTATCATTTGTTGGAAAGAACACAGTTTATTCTAGTAATTTCTTCTCATTAGGAATTGCTGATTTAACTGATAAATATATTACTGATTTCTCTATTACTCGTGAAAAAGCTGATGAGTTGAGAAATTTATATGGATTTGATCAAAGAAAATTAGATTATAATCCTCCAATTATCGAGAGCATGAATAGCAATGGTCAAATCAAAAAATATACTAAAGAAGATTTGAATAATTCAACTTCATCTTTCTTAAAAACATGGATAAGTTGGTTCTCTGGTTCGTTTAAGAGTTTGCTTGAACAATATCCAACATTAATGACAAACATTCCTCTTGTTTTGTTAGGAGAAGGCACAAAATTGAATGGGTTGAAGGAATATATGTTAAAAACATTTAATTCAAACCCATTAGAAATTATCTCTTTACCAATAGTTGGTTGTAGAGATAATGAGTACGCAAATTGTTTAAGTGCTATCTATGTATCTTATTCCTATAGAGGCGCACTTGAAGATGATAATAAATTGCATGTTTCAGAACTCAATAGAATTACTGACTCAAATAGTACAAAAGAAAAGGTGAAAGAAAGAGACAAATATTCTGAACTTCACGATGAATTATAAGGAGATTGAATATGCCATACACAGATTTAGATTCCTTTGAACCAGTTGCAAGAATTGTTGTAATTGGTGTTGGCGGTGCAGGAAGCAATGCCGTTAATAGAATGATTGATGAAAACATTAGAAATGTTGAATTTTATGTCGCAAATACAGATAAACAAGCATTATCTCTTTCAAAAGCACCTAATAGAGTAATTTTAGGCGAATCCATTACTAATGGATTAGGTGCTGGTGGTGAACCAAGTGTTGGTAAAGCGGCTGCTGAAGCTAGTGAAAAAGAAATAAAGCAAATTGTTCAAGGTGCAAATATGGTATTTATCGCTGCTGGTATGGGCGGTGGAACAGGTACTGGAGCATCTCCAATTATTGCAAAATATGCTAAAGAAGAAGGCGCTTTAACTGTTGCCATTGTTACGCGTCCTTTCTCATTTGAAGGAACTAAGCACACAACTTACTCAATTGAAGGATTAAATGATTTAAAATCAAATGTCGATAGTTTAATCGTTGTTTCAAATGATAAATTGCTCATGAATTCAGGAAATTTACCAATTGGTGAAGCTTTTTCAGAAGCAGACAAAATTCTTGCACAATCCGTTAAAACAATTACAGACTTAATTTTAATGCCAGCTGTTATCAATTTAGATTTTGCTGATGTTAACAATACACTTAAAGATAGCGGAATTGCTTTGATTGGATTTGGTATGGGTCAAGGCGAAAATAGAAGTGAAGACGCTGCAATGACAGCTTTAAATTGCCCATTAATTGAACAATCTGTTCAAGGAGCAAGAAAAGCTATTTGTCATGTTACTTGTGGTCCTCAAGTTTCGCTTTATGAATGTCAAGAAACTGTTAATAGAATTATTGAAGCAAGCGGTGGACAACTTGATCTTAAATTTGGTATTTCCATTAACGATCAATTAAGTGACCAAATTATGCTCAGTATTATCGCAAGTTCTTTTACAAACGATGTTACTTTTGGAATTTCAAAATCTCAATCATCAAATACGCAACAAAATAGCCAATTTTCATTATTTGATAACGATTCTTTTGCAAAGAATCCACAAACTAAAGGTGCTGAAGGTCAAGAAGTTTCTAATGAAAGCGGTGAAACTCCAAAACAAGATAATTACCTTGATGGAGATAGTATTATCCCAGATTTCTTGGAAGGTAAATTTTAATTTAGAATTATAATTCTTGAAATATAGACGTTAATAATTTATTATTAACGGCGAAAGACAAGTCTTATTGAAGTAGTCTTATTAGCGAGTTGCGATTGGTGAAAGGCAACAAGACGAAGCTCTAAGGTATCACTTTCTAGTAAATTACATAAATTTAAACGAGTGATTAGAAGATTTTTCTAATAACTAAGGTGGTACCACGTGAAAGCGTCCTTAGATTTCTAAGGATTTTTTTATTTAAAGGAGTAGGAAAATGGAAGTTAAACAATCATTATTAATGCCAAAAACTGACTTTGAGATGAGGGGTAACCTTGCTCAAAAAGAACCAGTTTTAGTTCAAAAATGGAGCGAAGATAGAGTTTATCAAAAGATGAACGAATGCAAAGATTTAGAATTTGTTCTTCATGATGGACCTCCATATGCAAACGGAGCAATGCATTGTGGCCATATGTTAAATAGAGTTTTAAAAGACTTTGTTATCAGATTTAAAAACATGTCTGGATTTAAAACTCCATTTGTTTTTGGATGGGATACACACGGATTGCCAATTGAAAACATGGTTACAAAAAGTGGTGTTAACAGAAAGACTACTCCAATTATTGAATTTAGAGAAAAATGTAGAGAATACGCTTTAACTCAAGTTGAAAGACAAAAACAAGATATTAAAAGACTTGGCTGTTTAGGTGATTATGATAATCCTTATATCACTTTAAAACCAGAATTTGAGGCAAGAGAAATTGAAGCTTTCTCAACAATGGCTTTAAAAGGATTAATTTATAAAGGATTAAAACCAGTTTATTGGTCACCAAGTAGTGAAAGTGCTCTTGCTGAAGCAGAAATTGAATATGCTGATGTTAAAGCATATACAATTTTTGTTAAAATGCACGTAAAAGATGGCAAAGGAATTGTCGATAATGATGCTTCATTTGTCATTTGGACAACAACTCCATGGACACTTCCTGCAAACCTTGCTATTGCCGCTCACCCAGATTTTATTTATGGTGAATTTGATACAGATAAAGGCAAATTAGTTTTCCTTGAAGATTTAAAAGAACAGCTAAGTGAAAAATTAGGTCTTTCAAAATGTGAACTTTTAAAGAGATTTAAAGGAAGAGAACTTGAATATATTGTTTGTAAACATCCATTCTATACAAGAGATTCTTTAGTTATCAATGCTGATTATGTCACAGGTGATAGTGGTACAGGTTTAGTTCATATTGCTCCAGGCCATGGTGCTGAAGACTATAATGCATGCTTAAAATATGGTTTCAAAGCATATTGTCCTGTTGATGAACATGGAAAAATGATGGAAGAATGCGGCGAACGTTTAGCTGGATTATTCTATAAAGATGCAAATTTAGAAGTTTTAAAGATTCTTGAAGAAGAAGGCGTTTTGCTTAAAGAAGAAGATATTGTCCATAGTTATCCACACGATTGGCGTACACATAAACCTGTTATTTTTAGAGCTACTCCACAATGGTTCTGCTCAATTGAACCTATTAGAGATGAATTAATTAAAGCAATTCATGAAGTAAAATGGGCTCCTGCATGGGGTGAGCAACGTATGGTTAACATGATTAAAGATCGTGCAGATTGGTGTATTTCTCGTCAAAGAGTATGGGGCGTTCCAATTCCAATTATTTATTGTGAAGATGGCACTCCAATCATTGAAAAAGAAGTTTTTGATCATATTATTTCTTTAATTAGAGAAAATGGTTCATCTATTTGGTACAAATTAGATGAAAAAGAGCTTTTACCAGAAGGATATAAAAACGAACATTCTCCAAATGGAATCTTTAAAAAAGAAAAAGATATTATGGATGTTTGGTTTGATAGCGGTTCAAGCTGGAATGGAGTCTTAAGAGAAAGAGGAATTAAATATCCATCTGATTTATATTTAGAAGGAAGCGATCAATATAGAGGTTGGTTTAACTCAAGTTTAATCGTTTCTTTAGCAACAACTGGACATTCTCCATATAAACAAGTTGTTTCTCATGGTTTTGTCATGGACGAAAAATGGGAAAAGATGTCAAAATCTAAAGGAAATGGTCTTGATCCATTAAAGATTATTAATGTTTATGGCGCAGATGTTTTAAGATTATGGGCAGCTTTAACTGATTATCAACAAGATGTTAGAATTAGCGAAAATATCGTTAAAACAATTTCAGAACAATATAGAAAAATCAGAAATACATTTAGATTCTTACTTGGTAATTTAGCTAATGGTTCCTTAGAAGATACATTCAAAGAAGAAGATAAACAATCTGAATTAGAAGAGATTGATTTATTCATTCTTGCTAGACTTGAAGAAGTCAAAAATAAAGTAATTGATGCAATGAATTCATATAATTTCATCAACGCTATTAGTGAAATTATGAAATTTATTTCTGATGATTTATCAAGTTTTTATCTTGATATCGCTAAAGATATTCTTTATTGTGAAGCAAAAACAAGCAAACGTAGATTACAAGTTCAAACCGTTTTAAATGAACTCGTTTCTACCTTAATGTGCTTATTAAATCCAATAATTCCATTTACTATGGATGAAGTTAATAAGAATTATCCTCTTAAAACACAAGAAAATGTTATGTATTATTCGTATCCAGAAAAATCTAATGTATATGATGCAAAAGTTCTTGAAAATTATAAGCTCATGAAAGCTTTAAGAGATAAAGTTCTTTTACAACTTGAAAAAACAAGAAGTGAACAAATTATTGGTAGTGCTCAAGAAGCAAAAGTTGAACTTAACATTAAAGATGAAGCAACTTTAGCTGAATTGAAGAAATTTGATGAAGCAGAACTTGCTAGATTCTTCATTGTTTCAGAAGTTGAACTCAAAAGCGAGGGCGAAGAAGTTAAAGTTTCAAAACATTTAGGCATTAAATGCGATAGATGCTGGAATTATTTTGATAAATATAAGATTAAGGAAGTTGAAGGAACTCACTTATGCGAAAGATGCTTGAAGGCCTTAGAAAAATAAAAATTAAAGATTATCTTATTTTTATAATCTATTTTAGTTTGATAGCTGTCGCTTGCATTGCATTAGATCAAGCGAGTAAATACATTGCTGTAGCTAATTTAGAAGAAGGAACAGTTTCTAGTTTTATTCCTAATTTTATTGATTGGTTTTTAACTTATAATAAAGGTGCTGCTTGGGGATTAGGTGGAAATCAGATTTTCTCACGTATCCTTTTAGTAAGTATATCTTGGATTGTTGCTCTTTTTATCCCTGGTTATGTTATTTTTCAAATGTCAAAAGGTACGAAATTTAAGGTATTATTTGGTGTTTGCTTAGCTTTAATTTGGGGTGGAGATATAGGAAATTTAGTTGATAGAACATTCTTTTTTGAAAGAGGTGTTATCGATTTCATTTCGATTCAATCTTGGTGGCCTGGATTTGGAATATTTAATTTAGCTGATTCTTTCTTGGTTGTTGGCATTTTTGCTCTTGTAATCTATTTGATTATCGAAGAAATTCAACATCAAATCGCTGAGAAAAAGAAAAATGAAGAAGCTTTAAAGCAAGAAAAAGAAGAAAAAAATAAAGAAAAAGAAGCAGAAAATAATGAAGAATAAATCTTATATAATTGAGAAAAAAGATGAGACATTACGTTTAGATAAAGTTTTATCTCTTTTTGAAAATGATTATTCTAGAGCTTATATTTCTAATTTAATAAAGCAAAATAATGTGACCGTTAACGGAGAATTTGAATCACCATCATATAAGGTAAAGGTGGGAGATTTAATTGAAGTAAATTTTGAAGAGAAAGAATCTAACATGGATTTAGAACCTTTGAACTTAAAATTAGACATTATTTATGAAGATGATGATTTAATAGTCATTAATAAGCCTGCAGGATTAGTCGTCCATCCTGGAAGCGGACATCAAAATGATACACTTGTTAATGCTTTAATCTATAATAAAAAGCAACTTTCGACAATAAACGGATTAAATAGAATAGGAATTGTTCATAGAATAGATAAAGATACAAGTGGATTATTATTAATTTGTAAAAACGATTATATTCATAATCAAATAGCAGAACAGCTCAAAGATCACTCTATGCATAGAGAATATATTGCCTTAGTTGATGGAGTGATTCCTGATAATGAAGGCAAAATTATTGGAAAAATTGGTCGAGATAAGCAAAATCGACTTAAAATGGCAATTGATAATCAAAATGGAAAAGATGCTGTTACTAGATTTACGGTTGAAAAGAGATTTAATAAATATACTCTTGTTAGATTAAAACTTGAAACAGGAAGAACACACCAAATTAGAGTTCATATGTCTTCGATTGGATTCCCTGTTACAGGAGATAAATTATATGGTGGTTCGACTTATTTATATAAAAATGGTCAGCTCTTACATGCATATCAATTAACTTTCTATCATCCAATATTAAAAAAAGAAATGTCATTTAAATGCGACATTCCTCAATATTTTAAAGAAATTATTGATAAATTAGATTAAACTAGGTGATTCATTGAGAACTTCAAGGTAATTCTTGAAGTTTTTCTTTACTATTTTGTTAAATTCTTCAATTCCAAATTTATCAACGAAAGCTTTTGCAAAGGTATTCACGTTTTCACCTGCTCCAAGAGGTATTGCAATACCATATTTTTCACTTAAATTTTTAATTTGTTCTAAGAAAATATATCTTGCTATGCAGCTTGCAAGAGCAACAGATGGAAATGCAGACTCACCTTTTTCTCTGAATACGATTTCTTTTTGAATTCTTTGACAGCCAAAAAGATATTCGTAATACTTTTCTTCATCAACAAATTGATCTACATATATATTTTTGACATATGGGCATCTATCATGGAGGTTAACTAAAACATGATTGTGACCAATTGCTTTAATTCTATTCATGTTCATTCCACGACTAATTGCTTCATTATAACGCTCGTTAGAGATAACTTTGCACATATAATGAACTTTTTTAAGGATTAATGGGACAATTTTGCAGATTTTTTCATCATTTAATTTTTTAGAATCGGTAATTCCATATTCATTGATTACTTTCATTGTGTCATGGTCAACATAAGCTGAACAAATAACAATAGGGCCAAAGAAATCTCCTGTTCCAACTTCATCACTACCGATTTGTTGATCGACATCGATATATTCCAATGCCTCTTTTTCGTTTTTTACCTTCTTTGGAAGAAGAGAAGGGGCATTTGAATAAGCTTTAGCAATTTCCATTGCGTTTTCACCTTGGATTGTGACGTTATAAAAATTTCTTTTCTTATTATCGTATGCTGTAATGATATTTGTTTCTGTTCTTGCAGCAAACAAAATATAACCAATATTTCTTGCGGTTATATTATCACTATATTCAGCTTCAAGTTTTTTTAAAGCTTCTGCAGTAACCTTAATCGTAATCATTTACATAATTTTAGCATATTTTACGTAAAAAATGATAAAATTATTTCTATGAATAAAGTCGAACAAGTTTTAGAAATTGATAAAATTAAGAATGAAATAGTCAAATATTCCAGGACTTTAATAGGAAAAAATAAGATTATTTCATTAAAACCTTCATCTGATATTAATTATATTCAATCAAAATATAATGATTTGAAAGAGATGATTGATGTATTAAGAGAATTTGGTGAAATTCCTCTTAGATCAGAAATCAATATTTATGATCTAATTTCTGATGCAAAAAAAGGTTCGATTTTTGATGAAATTACACTAAATTTGATTAAAAGCGAGATTCAATCAACTGTAGATGTCATTAAATATAGTATGTTTAATGAGTGTGATTACAAGTTCTTAAATAATTATTTTTTGAATTTGAAAGCTGATGAACTTGTGTATTCAAAAATAAATGCGACTATTACGCCAGAAAACACTGTTAAAGACTCCGCTTCAAAAGAGCTTTCTCAAATAAGAAATAAGATATATTCATTAAATAAAGATATTCATAATTCTCTAGGTAGAATGCTTAATAAATATAAAGATAAGCTTTCAGGTGATAATTTTGTTATTAAAAACGGCAGATTCGCCATACCAATTAATACAAATTATAAAGCTAGTGTTGATGGCATTATTCAAGATGTTTCTGATTCTGGGCAAACTACATTTATTGAGCCAAGAGAAGTATTAGAACTTGAGAATGAAATGTATGTATGGCAACTTAAAGAAAAAGAAGAGGTTACTAGAATCCTTACCGAAATAACAAGACTAATCGTTTCTCATGAATCTTTATTAATTAACAATTCAGATATCATTTCTGAGTTAGATTTCATATATTCGAAAGCTAAATACGCAAATGAAATATATGGAAATATTCCATATTTGAATAAAGGTTACTCTTTTAAACTTTATAATGCAAAACATCCTTTAATTGATAAGAGTGTTTGTGTGGGTAACGACTATATGCTTGGAAACGGAAAGACTTTAATGTTGATTTCTGGTCCAAATGCAGGTGGAAAAACGATCGCATTGAAAACTATCTCAATTATTAGTTATATGGTAAAGCTTGGTTTAGCTATTCCTGCAGGAGTAGATAGTGAAATGTGCGTATTCGACCATATATATCTAGATATCGGTGATTCGCAATCTATCGAAAATAATTTATCTACCTTTTCAGGACATATTAGTAATATTTCAGTAATTTTAAAGTCGATAACTAGTAGAGATTTAGTAGTTTTAGATGAATTATGCTCTGGTACGGATCCTAAGGAAGGCGAAGCTTTGGCTGTTTCGATTGTCAAATATTTGCTAGATAAGAAAGTTTTAAGTTTAATTACGAGCCATTATGAACTCTTAAAGAAATACGGTTTCACAAATGATCAGATTTTAAATGCATCATTCTTATTTAATGAAAAAACAATTGAACCAACATTTAAAATTCTTTTGGGTGTTAGTGGAAAAAGTTACGGATTCTTAATAAGTAAAAAATTTGGTCTAGATCAAGACATTATTAATTATGCAAAAATTACATATGAAAATAGCTTCGAAAATGAGCAAGATAAAAAAATTGCTAAGTTAGATGAAAAAGAAAGATACTTGTTAACAAAAGACGAGAAACTTAAGAACAGGCAAGAAGCATTATCTAATTTAAGAGAAGAATTGAATAAAAAAGAAAAAGAATTGATTGAACGTGAAAATAAACTCAAATCACAAAAAATCGATAAGTTTGATGTATTTTTAAACGACAAATACAACGAGATAAATAATATTTATAATGAGTTTTTAAAAACAAAAGATGTTAGAAAAGCTGAAGAAAAACTCGATAAAATCAATGTTAACAAGAAAAAGAATGAAAACATTGAACTTGGCGATTATGTAGAAATTAAATCACTTGGCGCAAGAGGAAAAATAGTAAAAGTAGATGGAAATAAAATAACTATTTTGTCTTCAGACGGTCTTAGTTTTAAAACAACAAAAGATGTTTGTGAGAAAATTGAACCACCTAAAGAAACTAGAAAAAGTACGATTAATATCGACAATTTTGTATATAATTCAAAACACGTTAGCACTACATTGAATCTTGTTGGATATCACCTTGATGAGGGGATTGAAGCACTAGATAAATATCTTGATGATTGTGTTTTAAAAGGTTTTAAAACAGTAAAAGTTATTCACGGATATGGAACAGGGCAGTTAAGAAAAGCAATACATGCTCATTTAAAGGCAAAGAAAAATGTTAAGAGCTTCAAACTTGGCGATAATTTAGATGGCGGAACCGGATCAACAATAATTGAACTAAAATGAACGAATATATTGAAAAAGGCATAGCATTATTACCAGATAAGCCAGGTTGTTATTTAATGCATAATGAAGATGATGAAATCATCTACATTGGAAAGGCTAAAAATCTTAAAAAAAGAGTTAGCCAATATTTTTTACGACCACAATCAGGAAAAACTTTTGCTATGGTTTCTCATGTTCATCATTTTGAGACTATTATTACAGCCAGTGAAAAAGAAGCACTGATTCTTGAGATGAATTTAATTCAAAAGAATCATCCTAGATACAATATTATGTTAATGGATGATAAGCATTATCCATATATCGCAGTACATAAAAAAGTGAAAGATCCTTACGTTTCACTAGCTAGAAATACAAAAGATAAAAAATGTGATTATTATGGACCTTATCCAAATAGCAGTGCCGCTTATGAAGTAATTGATGTGATTAACAAATTATTTCCATTGAGAAAATGCAAAACTGTTCCGAATTCGCCATGTCTTTACTATCATTTAGGGCAATGTATTGCTCCTTGTATTAATAAAGTTACTTCAGAAGATTATCAAAAAATACTTGATGATATTCGTGAATTTTTAAAGGGTGAGAATCAGGATTTAATCAATGATTTAAAAAGTAAAATAAAAAAAGCTAGTGACGAGTTAGATTTTGAAACTGCTCAAAAATATAAAGAAACTCTAGTTTCGATTGAACATATCAATGAAAAACAAAATGTTGAGTTTAAAGATAAGATAAATAGAGACGTTTTTGCTTTTTATACACGTGATTTTTATATAAGTGTCACATGTTTTTGTTATAGAAAAGGTTTATTGCTCTCTAAACGAAATTTAACATATGAATTAGTTGGAGATATTAATGAATTTGTGAGTGAAATAATCTATCAATATTATCTAGCAAATCCAACACCTAGTGAGGTAATTGTTAGTAACGAAGATATAAAGAATTATCTAGTTGATGCACTTGAAACGAATGTTATCGCACCTACAAAAGGAAAACTACATGATGTAATTTCTACTGTTGAAATTAACGCTAAAGAAAGCTTAGATGCTCACTTTTTAACGAGTAAAATTGGAGATAATATGATAGAATTGCTAGAAAAACTAGGAACTATTTTAAAGATTAAAACTCCAATTAGAATCGAACTTTTTGATAATTCTCACCTTCAAGGAACGAACGCAATTGGTGCGATGGTTGTCTATATTAATGGTGAGCCAGTGAAGAAGATGTATAGAAAATTCAATATCGAAAGTTACAATAAAAAGGATGATCTTTCAAGCATGAGAGAATGTTTAACAAGACGTTATGGTAGATTAAAAGATGAGGGTGAATCTTTTCCTGATTTAATAATTGTTGATGGCGGTAAAACTCAACTTGAAGTAGCTAAAGAAGTTATGGAAAAGTTAGAACTTGATATTCCTCTTGCTGGACTTGTGAAAAGTGATAAACATAGAACCAATGGGCTCATAGATAAGAACTTTAATGAATATTATTTAGATGATGAAAAAGATTTGTTCTTCCTGCTTACACGTATGCAGGATGAAGTTCACAGATATGCGATAACCACGCATATAAAAAAGAGAAATAAATCTATGTTTAAGAGTGTCTTTGATGATATAAAAGGCATTGGAGAATCCCGAAAAGAGAAGCTTATAAAAACATATCCATCGATTAGCGAATTAAAGAATGCTAAAATTGAGGAACTGATGCAAATACTTCCTAAAGAAGTTGCTGAAATTTTGTATAATAGATTACACGCAGATGAATGAAGAATATTTAGATAAAATAACTAAACTTTTTGCTAATGGAAAGTATAAAGAAGTAATTGATAACACTCAAAATGATTTCAATCCAGAAATCGTCTTTTTGAGGATGAAATCTTATATCGCTTTAAACGAATATGAAAATGCATACAATCTATATTTATTATCACGTGAGCAATTAGAAGACTATGACCTAATTAAAGCAGGTAAATTATACATTTATTTGCTTATAGAACTCAAAAAACCATTAAGTCTTTTAATTAATGAAATTGAGCATTTCAAATGCAGACCATATGTAAATCAAGAAACTGAAGAGTTTTTAATTACCCTTGATCAATTTATTTTAGAACTTAAGGATTCTTTAGATTATAACAGCGAAAATTTTATTGATTATCCAGTAGAAGAAATACTTGAAATGTTTAAAAGTAAATCTGCTGAAATTGTCTTGCAGGCTACAAATTATGCTTTTACAAACGAAAGATTTAAGCAGATTGATTTGACTCAAAATGTCATTGAAATCTTAAATGAAAAGAACGATTATGATCTAACTTATTGGATTCTTTTTGAATTTTTGATTTGGAATCAAGTAGATCAAAATTTCTTAGTGAAAATAGGTGAGAATTACTTCACATTAAATCCATCAAAATTGCTCTATAAAAAGAATGTTCAAGCTCAATTAATTAACGAAAAAGTTGAATTTATTCAAAACCACGAAAAAGATATGACAATTATGGGCTATGTTGTTCCAATTATTGATCAAGGTTCCTACTTTTTAGCGCCTGATTATCTTTCAAATGAAGATGAAGCAAATTCTTATATTTTCGCTGTTTATCGCTATGTTTTTAAACTATTTAATATTACTGAAAATGAAGATACTTTATTCGAATATTTTAAAATCCATTCAAACAAAAATAAATCAGACAAATATTATAAAATCTTACTTTTAGTAAGATAACACATAAAAAAAGTACATAAATAAGCAAAAATAGAGGTTTTTCAATCTCTTTTTGCTTTTTGCTTTACTGAATTATACATTTTAATGTATAATACAACTCGTACGAAATCGGAGGTATAATTTATGGCTACAAAAGTTGTAGAAAAAGGAAATGGTGTTGTTGAACTTAGCACATCACTTAAAGGTGAATCATGGAAAGCTGCAAACAACAAAGCAATCAAAAAATTAGCTGAAAAAATTACAATTAAAGGATTCAGAAAAGGTAAAGCCCCAATGAACTTGGTTAAAGAAAGAATTAACCCAAGTGACCAATTAAATGAAGCAATTAATGCATCATTAAATGAGGCATATAACAATGCTTTAAAAGAAGCAAATGTCCGTCCTTACAATAATCCACAAGTTAATATTACTTCAGTTGATGCAGATGGATATGAAGTTACATTTATAGTTACAAAAGTTCCTGAAGTTAAATTAGGGCAATATAAAGGTATTGAAGTTGCTCGTGAAGTTGTTAAAGTTAGTGCAAAAGAAGTTCAAGAATCAATTGATAAATTATTAGCAGATAATGCTGAATTAGTTTTAAAAGATGGTCCAGCAGCTATGGGTGATACTGTGGTTTTCGATTTCAAAGGTTATGTAAACGGAAAAGAATTTGAAGGTGGCAGTGCTGATAACTACTCACTTGTCTTAGGCAGCAATCAATTCATCCCAGGATTTGAAGATCAATTAGTTGGTGCAAAAGAGGGCGAAAAACGTGATGTTTTAGTTACTTTCCCTGAACAATACGTTAAAGATTTAGCTGGTAAGGATGCTAAATTTGTCTGTATGGTTCACGAAATTAAAGAAAAATCAAATCCAGTTTTAGATGATGATTTTGTGGCAGGATTAAATTATAAAGATGTCAAAACTGTAGAAGATTTGAAGAAATATCAAAAAGCTAAATTGGAAGATGAGAAGAATCGTGAAGCAGATCGTAAACACTTTGATGAAATTCTTGAAAAGATTGTTGCTGGTGCAACAGTTGTCATTCCAGATGCAGTTCTTGCTGATGAAGCACAAAATTCCCTCAAGAATTTAATTAATCAAATCGAACAAAACGGTTTATCCTTTGAACAATATCAACAAATCACAGGTCAAAACGAAGCAGCAATTATTGAACAATTCAAAAAAGATGCTTTGCCAAGACTTACAAGATATTTCGTTCTTAACCAAGTAGGAAGAGATGAAAACCTTGTCATCACAAAGCAAGATGTTGATAACTACTATGCAAACGTTGCAAAACAATACAACATGGATGTTGAAAAGGTTAGAAATATCTTAAAACAAAATGAACAAAACATTGTTGAAGAATTATTCCAAAACAAAGTTACTAGATTCGTTTTAGCTAATAATGGTGAACTTGCTAAAGAAGAAGCAAAAGAAGAAGCACCAAAAGCTAAGAAAGCACCTGCAAAAAAAGCTGCCCCAAAAGCTAAAAAAGAAGCTCCAGTAGCAGAAGAAAAACCAGCTGAAGCTCCTAAAGCAAAGAAAGCTCCTGCTAAAAAAGCCGCTCCAAAAGCAAAAAAGGAAGAAAAAGCTGAATAAAAATTTAATTAACAAAAAAGGAGGTATTCAAACATGAATTTTATTAATAACGAACCCTTTGAATTACCTTTAGTCATTACCCGTGGTTTTGTTGCTTTCCCAAAACAAGCATCACAATTATCGGTGCAAAGATTATTTTCTGTTAATGCTGTTAAAGACTCAAAGGAAAACTTTGAGTCTTATTGCATTTTAGTCTCACAAAAAGACTTAGAAGTTGATTATATTAATGACTATAATGACATTTACAGTGTCGGAACTTTAATAAGAATTACTGAATTAAGCAAATCAAAAAACGAAAACAGAGTTCGTTTCATTGCTGAAAAGAGAATCAAAATTAATTCGATTAGAATCGAAAATAATGAATATTATGCTAATGCAGTTTTATTAGAAGATGTTTATGGTGATCCTAATGAAGAAATGAGCATAATTAGAAACATTATTGGAATGATTGAAAATAATCGTATTGATGTATTTTTCAGTGGTTCAGGAACTTATAATCAAGATTTGAGAGAAAATTTAGGTCGTGGAATGAATCCACTTGATTTAAGTAATTCTTTAGCTTCTAGATTAAACGTTCCAACTGAAAAGAAACAAGAGATGCTTGAAGCAAGTACCATTAATGAAAGATTAATGAAGATTCTTTTAAATATGAAAGATCTTGCTGAACTTCAAGAAATCGATAAAAAAATCATGAAAACTGTCCAAGATAGTGCTGAAAAACAACAAAAAGACTACTATCTTAGAGAGAAAATGAGAGCTATTAAGAAGGAACTTGGAGAAGATTCATCTCAAGATGAACAAACAATCCAAGATAAGCTCAATAAATATCCTTATCCTGAAGATGTCAAAGCTAAAGTTAGAGATGAATTGCATCGTAAGGAAATGATGCCACAAGGTTCGCTTGAAGCATCATTAATTCAAGATTACATTGATTCTGTTTTAGCAGTCCCTTGGTTTGAACAAACTACTGACAACGATGATATTAATCACGCTAAAGAAATCTTAGATGAAGATCATTATGGACTTGAAAAACCAAAACAAAGAATCATTGAATATTTAGCAGTTAAAAAGGTTAAAGGAAATTTAAAAGCTCCAATTATTTGTTTTTATGGTCCACCTGGATGTGGAAAAACTTCACTTTCAAGATCTATTGCCCGTGCTTTAGATAGAAAATTCATCAAATGCTCACTTGGTGGAGTTTATGATGAATCAGAAATTAGAGGTCATAGAAGAACATATGTTGGCTCACGCCCTGGAAGAATTATAAATTCACTTAAAAAAGTCGGAGTTACAAATCCTGTATTTTTACTCGATGAAATCGATAAATTAGGTCATGATTCATTTAAAGGCGATCCTTCAAGTGCTTTACTAGAAGTTCTTGATCCAGAGCAAAATGTCGAATTTAACGATAATTATCTCGAATTATCGTATGATTTGAGCAATGTTTTATTTGTTTGCACTGCAAATAATATTGAAAATATTCCTGGACCATTACTTGATAGACTCGAACTTATTCCTGTTCCATCATACACTTCAATAGATAAATTACATATTGCAAAAGGCTATTTAATTCCAAAAGAAATGGAAAATAATGGTATTGCAAAAGAGAATATTGAATTTACTGATGAGGCAATTTATTACGTCATTGATAGATATACAAGAGAATCAGGTGTTAGAAGTTTGCAAAGAGCTTTAGCTTCAATTTTACGTAAGGTTATCGTTGAAAATCTATCAACAAACAATAAAGAAAAAGTCATCATAACTCCTAAAGAAGTAGTTAAGTATTTAGGTGCAGAAATATTTGAATCCACTAAGAAAGAAAAAGGTGAGCAAGTTGGCGTTGTCACTGGGCTTGCTTATACAGATTATGGCGGTGAGATTTTACCAATTGAAGTTAACTATTTCCCAGGTAAAGGCGGATTAGTTTTGACTGGTAAACTTGGTGAAGTCATGAAAGAAAGCTGCCAAATCGCCTTAGATTATGTTAAATCAAATGCTCAAAAATATGAGATAGATTCCGCGATTTTTGAGAAAAATGATATCCATGTTCACGTTCCAGAAGGTGCTATTCCTAAAGATGGCCCAAGTGCTGGTGTTGCAATAACTATTGCTATTATTTCTGCATTAAGCAAGAAACCAGTTTCAGGAAATATTGCTATGACTGGTGAAGTAACTTTACGTGGAAATGCACTTCCTATCGGTGGTTTAAGAGAAAAATCTCTTGCTGCAATGAGAAGTGGCGTTAAAAAGATCATTATTCCTGAAGGCAATAAACGTAATGCAAACGAATTACCTAAAGAAATCAAAGATCATTTGAAGATTATTTACATGAAAAATGTAGATGACGCATATAAAGAAATTTTTAATTAATGGAAAATTACTTTAAGAAAGCTAGTTTTATAAAGACTGTTGTCGCAAAAAAAGAAATTCCTTCTGATCGTAAGAAGGAAATTCTTTTTGTCGGCAAATCAAATGTTGGCAAATCAACTTTGATTAATTCTCTTGTTAACAATAAAAGATTAGCAAAAACTAGTTCTCATCCTGGACATACAAAATATTTAAATTATTATCTTGTTGAGGATAGATTTTATTTAGTTGATTGTCCAGGATACGGATTTTCCGAAAGAAGAGGTAAAGACTACAAAATATATGCAGATTTAGTTGAAGATTATTTTGATAACAATGAATATCTACAACTTGTTGTGTTTTTACTTGATTCAAGACATCTTCCAACAGATGATGACTACGATTTTTACCAATTTTTACTATCAACAAATTATAGTTTTATAATTTGTATGACTAAATGCGATAAATTAAACATGTCCATGAAAGCAAAAATTAGTAAGAATCTTAAAGAAAAATTAGATATTAATAAAGATGAAGTAAAAGTCTTTTTAACATCTAAAGATGATATTAGATCAATAAGTTCCTTAAAAAACTATATTGAAACAGTATTGGAGGGATAAATTATGGCGCTTGATAAAAAATATGATTTTAAAGCTGTAGAAGAAGGCAGATATAGCAAATGGAAAGCTGCCGGATATTTTACTGCTGGAGACAAGAGCAAACAAAAATTCTCGATGGTAATACCTCCTCCTAATGTTACTGGAAAATTACATATTGGACACTCAATTGATAATACTATTCAAGACATTACTTGTAGATATAAAAAAGCGAAAGGATTCGATGTTTTATATCTTCCTGGTGTTGATCACGCAGGTATTGCAACACAAGCAAAAGTGGATGCTAAATTAGCTAGTGAAGGTAAGTCTAGATTTTCTATTGGTAGAGAAGCTTTCATGAAAGAAGCTTTTGATTGGAAAAATAAACATACTGACATTATTCATTCACAATGGGAAAAAATGGGCATAATGGTCGATTATTCTAGAGAAAGATTTACTCTTGATGAAGGATGTTCAAAAGCCGTTAATGAAGTATTTGTACGTCTTTATAACGAAGGTTTAATTTATCAAGGCGAAAGAATTGTTAATTATGATCCAGTGATGAAAACAGCTTTAAGCAACATTGAAGTTGTATATAAAGAAGATGATGGCAAATTTTTCTATTTTAAATATCCTTATGCTGATGATTCATCAAAGTTTTTAACCGTTGCAACAACTAGACCTGAAACCATGTTTGGTGATACTTGTGTTGTTGTTAACCCGAACGATGATAGATATAAAGATGTTGTTGGCAAATTTGTAATCAATCCAGCTAACCACGAAAAGATTCCAGTAATTGCTGATGAATATGTAGATATTACTTTTGGAACTGGAGCTATGAAATGTACTCCAGCACATGATCCAAATGATTTCATTATCGGTAAAAAGTATAATCAAAAATTTATTGTTATCATGAATGTTGATGGAACAATGAAAGAAAATTGCGGCATATATGCTGGAATGGATAGAATTGAATGTAGAAATTTGCTTGTTTCTAACATTGAAAAAGAAGGAAACTTAATTAAAATTGAAGACTATAAACATCAAGTTGGTCATTCAGAAAGAAGTGATGCAGTTGTAGAACCAATACTTTCTAAACAATGGTTTATAAAGATGAAACCACTTGCTGAAAGAGTATTAGAGAACCAAAAGAATCCAGATACAAAAGTTAATTTTTATCCAGCTAGATTTGAGAATGTATTAATTCAATGGATGTCAAATTGTGATGATTGGTGTATTTCTAGACAACTTTGGTGGGGTCACAGAATACCAGTTTACTACCATAAAACTACTAAAAAACTACTAGTAAGCGCCGAAAAACCAAAAGATATTGAAAATTGGACTCAAGATGAAGATGTTTTAGATACATGGTTCTCATCAGCACTTTGGCCATTTGAAACAATGGGCTGGCCTGATGAAAGCAGCGATGATTTTAAGAGATATTATCCAAATGATGTTATGGTTACTGGTTATGACATTATTTTCTTCTGGGTTGCACGTATGGTTTTCCAAGGTTTGCATTTCACAAATAAAGCCCCATTTAAGGATGTTGTGATTCACGGAATTGTTAGAGATTCGCAAGGAAGAAAAATGTCCAAATCATTAGGAAATGGTATCGATCCAATTGACGTTATCAATACTTATGGTGTTGATAGCTTGAGATATTTCTTAGCGACAACAGCTTCACCTGGTCAAGATATGAGATATAGTGAAGAAAAAGTTAAATCAAGTAATAATTACTTAAATAAAATTTGGAATAGCGCACGTTTTATTTTGATGAATATTCCTGAAAATTATGAGTTTAAGAGTGTCGATTTAAATAAATTAGAAGCTGTTGATAAAAACATTCTCACAAAGCTTGAAAGGACCATCGAAAAAGTAACTAAGGCAATGGATGCATATGATTATGGAGTTGCAAGTAGTGTTTTATACAACTTTGTTTATGATGATTTCTGTTCAAATTATCTTGAGATGACAAAAGTGACCTTAAAAAATGAAAACGCATATAAAGAAGGTACTTATTTCACATTAATTAAGACATTGAAAGCAGTTTTAATGATGATTTATCCTTTCTCACCATTTATTGCTGAAGAAATCTATCTTAATTTGCCACAACATTTAGATTCAATTATGCTTGAAAGTTATCCTGAATATGAAAATAATCTTCTTTTTGAGGATGATGAGTCTAGAGTAAATACAATTTACGAGTTAATTGAAGGAATTAGACAATATAAGGTTCAAAATGATTTAGCGCCTAACGCAGCTTTAGATTTGGCAATAAATTCAGATCTTAAATTAGATGATTTATATCAATATTTATCACGTTTTGCATTTGCAAAATCATTAACCGAAACAAAAGAGGAAGTAAAAGGAGCAACAGCTATTATACTTCCAAAAGTATCTTTGTATATCGTTGATGGTATTGATAAAGAAGAACTCAAAAATAAAATTTTAAAAGAAATTGAAGTACTCAAAAACGAGATAAAACGTAGTGAAGGTATGCTTAATAACAAGAATTTCTTAGAGAAAGCACCTGAAGCTAAAATTAATGTTGAGAAAGAAAAATATCAAAATTTTAAACTAAAATTGCAACAATTGGACGAAAAATTGAAAAATTTGTAAAAAGTTCGGAAAAAAACCACTTTCAAATACATTGTATTAGTGAAGGGAGGTTTTTTATGGATAAAGTTCCTTTAACAGAATATGAGTTAGAAAATACTCGACCTGGTGAAGCTATCACTTTAGCTGGTGTAATGGCAATTTTAGTAACTGCCATTGTAGTAGTTGTTGTTTGGAAACTATATTCCACAAGTGATGGATCCGTAACTTTACCGGGTGGTTATAAGTTCGTTCGGAGTTAATTTTGTGATTAAATGAACTTCATATTGACGCTGTATCATTTTAATGATAAAATCATTCACGTTGTAACCTCATTTTGTTACAACCGCATTAAAAAGGCCCCTAAATTTCTTTATTGAAATGCCTTAAAAGCGAGTACTTGATAAAAATAGGAGGGCATATATGTACGCTATAATTTTAACTGGCGGTAAACAACTTAGAGTCGAAGTTGGTCAAAAGATATTTGTTGAAAAATTAGATGTCGAAGCAGGCCAAGAATACACTTTTACCGATGTACTTTTAATCGGCGATAAGAAAGTTACTACAGGCAAACCAACAATTGCTGGTGCTACTGTCGTTGCTAAGGTTGAAAAGCAAGGCTTAGGTAAGAAAATTCATGGTTTCAAATACAAAGCCAAGAATAACTACCGTAGAAGATATGGTCACAGACAACCATATACATGCTTAACAGTCACAAGCATTAACGCATAAGAATGATTGAAATTAATTATTCAAAAAAAGATGATCAAATTTGCATGATTGAATCGAAAGGTCACGCAAATTATGATGAACAAGGAAAAGATATAGTTTGCAGCGCTGTTTCTGCGATTATAGTCGGAGGTTTTAATGCTTTACTTGATGAAGAAGCTCTTGACTTAACTGTTGAAAAAGGTTATGCAAAATGTGTTGTTAAAGATGAAATCTCAGAACATGATCAAAATGTTCTCGATACAATCTTAATTCAACTTATGACTATTGAAAGATCTTATCCTGAATTCGTCAAAATCTTAGAAAAATAAGAAAGGATACGGAAATATGGAATTCAAATTTATACTTGATTTACAACTCTTCGCTTCCCATAAAGGTGTCGGTAGTACTAAGAACGGCCGTGATAGTGCTGGACGTAGATTAGGTGCCAAGAGAAGTGATGGCCAATTCTGTAAAGCAGGTGCAATTATTTATAGACAACGTGGAACAAGAATCTATCCTGGTGTTAACACCAAAAAGGGTGGAGACGATACAATTTTTGCTACAGTCGCTGGTATTGTTAAATACGAGAGAGTTGGCAGAAATAGAAAACGTGTAAGCGTTTATCCTGTTGCTGAATAAATTATTTAACCATCTGCTTTACGTAGATGGTTTTCTTTTAAGAAAATAATTATGTTTATTGATCGTACTATTATTGAAGTTAGAAGTGGAAAAGGTGGAGATGGCTCTATCGCTTTTAGGCATGAAAAAAATGTTCCTAAGGGCGGTCCAAGTGGTGGAAATGGAGGTAGAGGTGGCTCTATCTATTTAAGAGCATCTAAAAGCACAACAACACTTGTAAATTACCGTCATTCTCGTGTTTTTATCGCTGATGATGGTGAAAAAGGTGATATCAAATTAATGTATGGTAGAGGGGCAAAAGATGTCTATATCGATTTGCCAATTGGAACTGTTGTTTTCTTAGAAGAAAACCATCAATTTCTTTGTGATTTAACAGAAGAAGGCCAAACATTTTTAGTTGCCAAAGGTGGAAGAGGCGGAAGAGGAAATGCTGCTTTTAAAAACGCTAGAATAAAAGCTCCTAAAATCGCTGAAAATGGTCTTCCAGGTGAAAGAAAAAGATTAATTTTAGAGTTAAAATTACTTGCTGATGTCGGAATCATTGGTCTTCCAAGTGTAGGGAAATCAACTTTTATAAGTTGCGTTACAAATTGTGATGCAGAAATTGGAGATTATGATTTTACGACAATAGTGCCAAATTTAGGTGTTGCTAAAATTGAAGATGAATCATTTGTTTTAGCTGATATGCCTGGATTAATTGAAGGAGCACATTTAGGAAAAGGTTTAGGGTTGATGTTTTTACGTCATATTGAAAGATGTAGGGTTTTAATTCATATGATTGATATGAGCGGAGAACGTGATCCTTATGAAGATTATTTAACCATTAGAAAAGAACTTGATGCCTATGGCATGCATCTTTCTGATAGACCTGAAATTATTGTTGCATCCAAGATGGATGAAGAAGGTGCTGAGGAACGTTTAGCAGAATTCAAAGCTAAAATTGGCGATGATAAAGATATAATTCCTATTTCATCAATAGCTGAACAAAACTTAAACCAAGTTCTTTACAGATGTGTAGATTTACTCAAAACTGCACCAACATTTAGTGTTTTTGAAGAAAAAGATCAAGAAAAAGTCTATGACCTTAATGAAGAAGCTGAAATCTTTGAAATTGTTAAAGTCAAAGACCATATTTATGAGATTAAAGGTGACAGAGTCGAAAGAACTTATAACCTTATTAATATTTCAACAGATGAAGGAATGATGAGGTTAATTACTTACCTTAACAAGATAGGTGTCGACAAAAAATTGCACGAGATTGGAGCCAAAGATGGCGATACAGTTAGATTGTGTGATTTTGAGTTCGATTATTTTGAATAATTTATCCAAAAATAAGGTTGATTAAATATATAGTTGGAAAAATCGTAGAAATTGTTCATAATACGATAATTTTAGAAACACAAAGCGGAATTGCTTTTGAAATAAATATTTTAAATAAAGAAAAATACATTAAAAATGAGACGATGAAAGTCTATTGTTTTCTTTATACTTTTGAAGAAAAAAATACATTATTTGGTTTTGCAGATAAAAATGAATGCGAAATATTTTCTCTATTAAATAGTGTTAGTGGAATTGGGCCTAAAACCGCTTTACAAATAATGAAAAATGTCGATATTAATCTACTTATTTCATATATTTCAAATAATAGAATTGATGATTTAGCAAAAATAAATGGTATAGGAAATAAAGCTGAAAAAATCTGTATTGAATTAAAAAATAGAGTTAAAAAATACACTATTTCCAAGATTAAATATGAAGAAGTTTATCAGATTTTAGTTGGCTTAAATTATAAGTCATCTTTAATTTTTGAAACGCTAAAAAAATTGCCTGATGGCTTAGATGATGAAGAAGCACTAAAAATTTCAATTAGGGAGCTTGCAAATGGGTAATTCAGTTAATTTAAGACCATCAACATTTGATGAGTTTTTTGGTCAAGAGCAAATTGTAAAAGAATTAAAAGTTTATATTTATAGTGCAATCAAAAGAGAAGATGTTCTCGATCATATGCTATTTTTTGGTCCTTCTGGCACCGGAAAGACAACACTAGCGATGATTTTAGCCAATGAACTTCATCGAAGAATAAGAACTATAAATGCACCAATGATAGAGTCGATTCAAGATTTAGTAGAAATACTTGCAACACTTCAAGAAGGAGATATTTTATTTATCGATGAAATTCATCGTCTAGACAAAAAGATTGAAGAAGTTCTTTATTCGGCGATGGAAGATTTTAAACTTGCTTTGCCTTATAAAAGCGGAGAAAAAGTAAAAATTGTAATGGTTAGTTTGCCTAAATTTACTTTAATTGGTGCAACTACACTTGATGGATTATTAGCGACTCCATTAAGAGAAAGATTCGGGATTAAATTTCATTTTTCAAATTATTCTTTAGATGAAATTTCTCTCATTGTTAAGCAAAATATGCAAAAAATAGGACTAGAATTTTCTAATGAAATTTTATACAGAGAATTAGGCTCGAGAACTAAATTAAATCCACGCATTACAAATAATTTAGTAAAGAGACTTTATGATTATGCAATATTTAATGATCTAGAAATCATCGATTCAAAAACCCTTCAAAATTTCTTTGAATTTATGAAAATTGATGTTTATGGGATTAATGAATTAGATAAAAAAATAATTAAAACAATGTATGAAAAATTCGGAGAGTCACCTGTTAGTTTGGAATCTTTAGCGACAATAATGAATGAAAGTATTTCAAATTTAAAAGAAGTTAGCGAACCTTTTTTGGTATCAATTGGCTTCATTAGTAGAACACGAAGAGGAAGAACCTTAACAAAATTAGGCAAAACATTCTACTGGAGCAACATAAATAAGTAGTAAACTTATTTACACTTTAAAATTAAAATTGTTTTTTATGCGTGTATGTAGTATCATTTTATGGATATTTATAAATTAATTTATAAACTGAGGTAAATATAGATATGAAACGTTTAATTGGCTACATCTCACTTGCTATATCATTCGTCGCAGCAGTTGCTGTTGGCGTTGTACCTACAATTTTAGGCATTAATGGCGGTGCAGATTATTCTTCTAGTAAAAATTTTGTCTTTAAAATTTCAACAAAACAAACTGAAAATGATTTTTCAAATGGTACTCAAAGAGAGTTACCACGTGTAGCAGATGATGAAGAACAACCTATCGAAACAATTGTTAATGAATTCGAATACAGATTAGATGCTGCAAATTTTAATGACTATAAATTACAAGTTATTGGCGATGATATTCTCAGTTTAACATTCAAAGATAACAATGGTGCATATAGTGATGTTGTGAAATATTTAACTTTTTCTAACTCATTGATGATTAAAGACTATGCTGAAAACTACACAAAAGGTTACACAGCTTTAGAACTTGCAAGTGGTTCATCTTTAAAAGACAACAATTTCTATGTTCCAGGTAGCGCATATGTTGAATACAAAGACAATATGCCTTATGTAGTTGTTAAATTAAGTAGTCCAGATGAATTTAAGACCATGGTTAACGGTTTAAATGATACAGAGACAACCGATGTTACCAATGGCAAAAAGATGAAAAACATCACTAAAAAAGCTGAAGAACTCGGTGAAGAAGGTGAAGAAGAACATACTGTAGAAAAAATTGATAAACATAAAGCATTATTTGTTTTAAACAATTGGTTATCAGGTTTTAATCTTTCCGATATTTTAGATGGAAACAACGGAAATATTAACGATAAGAATTTCTCAAAATATTTTATTTCGTATTTTGATGCATCTAAACCAGAAACTTTTTATTGGGACTATGATAATTCATTAGATGAAGCTGAGCAAAAAGCAAAAGCTTATGAATATATTTATTTTAAATATTTCAAAGATGGATCAATCAATAGTTCAGAAGTTAATCCTGTTGATGTTGGAGTTGCTTATCATTTAAATAACGAAATTGAAGAGAATCCACGTTTAGCTTATGAAAAAGCTCAAATGTTTGCAGCTCAATTAAACGGAATTACTTATCCTTATGAAGTTACATTGATTAATCAATCATCAGTTGATGCTGGTACTAATAATGTCGCTCCATTTGTTGAATATATTAAACTTGCAGGAATTGTCGAATTTTCATACTTACTTATTGCTGCAGGTATTGCTCTTGTAATTGTTGCTTTATTCTTATTCTTAAGATATGGATTATCAGCAATAATGCCTATAATTTCAGGCTTAGGAACTGTTTTAGGTGCTCTTGCTTTATTTAACCTTTTAGGAAATACTTTCCAACTTGGAACTATTTTAGGTGCTATAGCAGTTTTAGCTCTTTCAATTTTTACCAATACTGCATGGCTTGATAAAGCCAAAAAGGAGATTTATGAAGGTAAAACTCTTAAAAAAGCTTATCAAGAAGCTGATAAAAAGAGTGCAATGTTCTTCTTAGATTTCAATGTTGTCGCTTTAATTCTTGGTTTAGTTTGTTACCTTGTTCCACATTCTGCAACCATCTCATTTGGTGCGATTTTAATGATGGGTGCCGCTATTAATTTAGTATTAAGTGGTATCGTTGTACGTGGTACAAATTGGTTCTTATTTAATTCTAATTTTGCACAAAACCATCTTAAATTCTTTGCTGTTGACAATAAATTAACAGCCGATCCAAGCCGCGATATTAAATCAAAATTCCTTGAATCATATAGAAACGACACAGATAAGACTCATAAGAGATTTAAAATTATTGGTATCTTTGCTTCTGTTTTATTTGTTGCAAGTTTAGTTGGTTTAATTACTTTTAAGGCTGTCACTGGAAATGTTTATAATTCTGGTTCAAATCAAGGAAATACTCAACTCGTTGTATATGATTACATCAGTTCACCAACTGATACATTTAATTATGATAAAGAAAGCTTAAAAATTGAGAATACTTTAAAGCAAGTCTTTACTGATTCCGAAATGAAGAAGAAAGCGTTTAATAAATACTCAATTGATAGTTTCAGTTACACATATAAGTATGGTGAAACTTCATCATCATCACTTACAAGTGAAGAAGTATATTTTGTTGTTGATTTAGGCAAAATATATGATTTAGATTCAACAACTAATACATATTACTATTTAGATGCGACATCAACAGTTCAAAGTGGTGCATTAGAAGAAGCTTTAAGTAGTGTTTTCGAATTGAATTTAACAAATTATGAGATTAAACTTTCCAATTCATACGACGCAACAAATAATTCAACAACACTTTATTCAATTATTGCTGCAAGCATTGCTCTTGGTGTCTCATTCTTATATTTCACATTAAGATTTGGCCCATCAAAATCATTAACAAGTTTAATTGTTTTAGCACTTGGATTAGTATCTTCAATGGGTGTTTTCTCACTTATTAGAGTTCCTGCTTCAAGCGAAATTACAATTGGTTTATTACTTGTTTTACTTGTTGGTGCTTTATCATTCATCTCATTCTTTGTTGGCGAAAGAAATGCTTATAAAGAGAGAAAACGTGATTTTGAAGATTTAGAATTAAGAAGATCTGAATATGTATATCAAAACAATTTGACATTCGCATTTGTAACGAATACAAGTTTGTTTGTTACATTTATCGTAATTTCAATGTTCTTCTCTAAATCGTTCTCACCATACACATTGTTCTTATGTGTATTTGGAATCTTATTAACAACCGTTTATGAAGGTTCATTATCGCTCAATTTAGAAATGTTCTTTACAAAGAAATTTGCAAATATTAGACCTAAATTATCTAGACCTAATAAAAAGAACGCTTCTCAAGATAAAACTGATGAAGGACCACAAGAAGCAATTTTTGCCGGTATTAACGATTAAAAGAGGTCTAGAAACCTCTTTTATTTTAAGAGTATGAAATCATTCTTTGATAGATTATTAGAATATTTCCAAATTAGTGAAGAGGAGTATAACAAATGGCAAACATTAAACGAGTCTGATTTGCCAAGTTTTAATGTGTTTCCTCATATTGATGAAATAGTCGAATACTTTAAAAAAGCTATTAAAGAAAAAAAGAAAATTTTGGTTTATGGTGATTATGATTGTGATGGAATTATGTCTATTTCAATCATAGTAAACTTATTTAAAACACAAAATTATAATGTTGGTTATTATGTTCCTAATCGTGAATTTGATGGATATGGTCTTACAAAGGCTAATATTGATAAATTTAAAGAACTAAATTATGACATTATTCTTTGTGTTGATAATGGGATTACTTTATTTGACGAAATTGAATATGCAAATAAATTAGGAATTGAAGTCGTTGTTTTTGATCATCATAAACTTCAAGAAGGTAAACTTCCTAATGCTAAATATTTCTTGCACCCAGATTTATCAGAAATAGGGAAATATAATATTTGTGCTGGACAAGTTTGCTTTTATTTTTCATGGGCTTTTTTAGGGGAAATTGACAAATACTTATTAACATTATCGATGCTATCTACAATAAGTGACATGATGCCATTACGTGACTATAATCGAACATTTGTCAAAGTTGGATTGAAATATTTAAACGAATATAAATACGAAAATATAATGAATCTAATCGATAAGAAATTTGAGATTATAAATGAAGATAATATTGGATCTGAAGTTGCTCCAAAAATTAATGCGATTTGCAGAATGCTTAATGACAATACTAGATTTAGTATCGTTAAATATTTTATACGTGATGAAGAAAATCAAGAGCAACGCTTAAAATGGATAAATGCAACAAATGCTAAAAGAAAAGAGCTTGTTCAATCTTATTCAACTGAAGTAAAAGTTGAGGACGATAAGAACTCAATTGTACTAGTTATTGATAAAGGCGAAGGTATCGCTGGTTTAATTGCTAATAATTTGCTTCAAAAATATAATAAACCAGTAGTTGTTTTTTCAACAAATGAACATAATTCCATTTTAAAAGGTAGTGCAAGAAGCAAAACTGGTTTTGATATTGTTGAATCATTCAATTATTGCAAAGATTTGCTTGTTACTTATGGTGGACATGAATGTGCAGGTGGATTGTCTTTAGATAAATCTAATCTTGATGAGTTTATAAATAAATTCGATGAATTTGCAAAAAATCATCCTTTTATTAGTGAAAAAAGAAATAATTTTAAAATTTCATTAGGCGAAATTAATATTACGAATTACAATTTACTTAGGAATTTTGCTCCATTTGGAGAAGATTTTCCTAAACCAATCTTTTTATTAAAAGATTTAAATCTTGCTACGTGCTATACGTCTCTTGATGGAAAACATCTTTTCATGGATATTAGCAGTTATGCAAAATTAGTCTATTTTAATTTTGATAAAAATGTTGTTGCAAAAAGAAGCGCAAATTTACTTGGCACACTTTCTAGAAATAGTTTTAGAGGTATCGACCAAATACAATTTGTTGTTTCTGGAGAGGAGGAATGATTATGGAAGAAATGAAACGTGATGGTTCATATGAATCCAAAGTTGTTGCTGCTCAAGATAACGTAATTCTTCAAAATGGTGGCTATCCAATGCATACTTTTGATGATGTAAGAGAGATATATTCCATTTATATTCATGATGAGAATGACTTAAAACTTATTAGAAAAGCATACGAATTTGTTTGCGAAAAGCATAGTGGAATTTTTAGAAAAAGTGGTGAACCTTATGTTCAACATTTAATTGAAGTAGCTTATATTTGCGCATCATTACAAGCTGGACCTGTTACGATTTGTGCAGGATTTTTGCATGATGTTGTAGAAGATACAGAAACAACTATAGAAGATATCAGGAAACTATTTGGTGCCGATTGCGCAAGAATCGTAGATTCTTTAACAAAAATTCAACGTTTAAAATTATCAAAACGTACAGAACAAGAGTTTGAAGCTGAAGATCATCGTAAGATTTTTTTAGGAATGGCTAAAGACGTTCGTGTCATCATTATCAAACTTGCTGATCGTTTGCATAATATGAGAACAATTGAAGCTTTGAAAGAAGAAAGACAACAAGCACTAGCGAAAGAAACTTTAGAAGTTTTTGCCCCAATTGCACATCGTCTAGGTATTTATAAAGTCGAAAGTGAATTAGAAGATCTTTCTTTAAAGGTTTTAAAGCCAGATGAATACAAACGTATTTCTGCGTTATTGAATGAAAAAATTGAAAATAGATCAAAGGCTTTGAATCTTCTTAAAAAGAAGATTGCAGATATATTACTTCAAAACAAAATCGAATTTGAAATTGAATCTCGTGTAAAATCAATTTATTCAATCTATAAGAAGATGTTCGTTAAAGGCCATTCTTTTAATGAAATCTATGATTTCTTAGCTTTAAGAATTATAACTAAGAGCGAACTCAATTGTTACGAAGCACTAGGATTAATTCATGCTCAATTTAAACCTTTGCCAGGAAGATTTAAAGATTATATAGCTAATCCAAAATCAAATATGTATCAATCTTTGCATACAACAATTATTGCTGGTGATGGAAATATTTTTGAAGTCCAGATTCGTACTCACGAAATGGATGAAGTTGCTGAAACTGGTGTTGCCGCACACTGGAGATATAAAGAAGGGCAAAATTATAACGCAAAGCAAGAACAAAAAGAGATTGAAGAAAAACTCCATTGGTTCCGTGATTTTATTTCAATTAGTAACGATAATAAAGATAAAAACGCACAAGAATACATGGATAGCTTAAGTAAGGATATTTTTGAAGCTAATGTCTTTATTTTTACACCAAAAGGGAAAGTTATCGATTTACCTAATGGTTCAACACCTTTAGATTTTGCTTATAGAATACATACAAAGGTTGGAGATACAGCGGTTGGAGCAATGGTCAATGGAAATCTTGTTCCTTTAAGCACCGTGCTCAAAACTGGCGATGTAGTAGAGATAAAAACTTCAAAATCTGCACCTGGACCAAATGAAAGTTGGCTAAACTTTGTTAAAACAAGTAGTGCTAAATCTCATATCAAAAAATTTATCGCTAAGAAGAATGAAGATATTATTAGAGTAGAAAAGATTAACAGAGGAAAGACCATTTTATTCGATTTCTTTAGGGAAAGAGGATATGACGATAATCAAACAATCAACTTAATATCTACTGAAAATCTACTAAAAAACTACCAATTTTCTACTTTAGATGATTTATACGTTGGTGTTTCTGCTCATAGACCTACTCCAGGACAAATTGCGGATTTTTTGAAGATTAAGAGAACTGATATCAAAGAAGTTAAGCTTTTTAAGAAAGAAAATCTAGAAGATGACAACTGTCCTGTTACAGTTGACAACCAAACAGGATTTAAAATAAACCTAGGAAATTGCTGCACACCAATTCCAGGTGATCCAATTGTTGGATATGTTACTAAAGGCATGGGAATTACTGTCCATAGACTTACATGTCCAAATATAGCTAATGCAAAAGGAAGACTCATTGATGTTCATCGGAAGAATGATTTAGGAGTTAAATCATATCCGGTTGATTTAGTTGTCGAATGCAATGACCGACTTAATTTATTGTCGGATATTTTGAATGTTTTTAATTCAAATAAAATTAAATGCACTGAAATTTCAGCTAAATTACATCCTGAAAATATGACGACAAGCATTTTTGCTCAAATATATGTGTCTGATTCAAATGTTTTACAAAATATTTTTGCCATATTAAAGGGCATGAAAGACATTTACGATATAAAACGTGTAATACACTAAAAATAAGAATATTTTCTAATCTATTTCGTGGAAGTTCATTAGATAATTAGATATAATTATTAATGAAATGAGGTTTTTTGTATGTTTAATTTAGTAAAAGGAACACACGATGTTATTCTAGATGAAGCTCAAAAATATACTTATATTGAAAATGTTTTGCAAAATACTGCTCAACTTTTTGGCTATAAAGAATTTAGAACTCCAATTATTGAGACAAGCGAATTATTTTTAAGAAGTGTTGGCGATAGCAGTGACATTGTTAGAAAAGAAATGTACACCTTTGAAGATAAAGGTGGCAGAAGTATTACTTTAAGACCTGAAATAACGGCAGGTATTGTTAGATCGATGGTAAATGCTAAGCTTTTTGCTATGCAAGATTATCCAGTTAAAGGGTATTATACAGGTCCTTGTTTTAGATATGAGAGACCTCAACAAGGTAGATATAGACAATTTAATCAATTCGGAATTGAATGCATTGGAATTACAAGTCCACATAGAGATGCAGAAGTTATTTCAATGGGTTTTGACTCGCTGGTTTTCCTTGGATTTGAGAATGTAACACTTAAGATTAATACTCTTGGTGATGATGAATCTAGAGAGAATTATAAGAAAGCTTTACGTGATTATTTTGGTTCACATATTGAAAATATGTGTAATGATTGTAAAGAAAGATATCAACTCAATGTTTTACGTATTCTCGATTGTAAAGATCCTGATGACCAAGAAATCGTTAAAAATGCTCCAAAAATTAGTGATTTTTTAAGCGAAAACGCTAAACAATCATTTGAAACAATCAAAAAAGATCTTGATTTCTTAAATATCCCTTATGAAGTTGATGAATCTTTAGTTAGAGGACTTGATTATTATAGTGGTGTAGTTTTTGAATTCCATTACACATCTTCAAAAGGTAAAAATTATGGTGCAATCGGAGCTGGTGGTCACTATGGAAAGCTTGTTTCCGAAATTGGTGGTCCAGAAGTTGAAGGTTGTGGCTATGCAATGGGAATTGAAAGACTTGCAAGTGTCATGAGTGATGACAATTTGTTTGAAGATTTAACCGATACAACAGATATTTATGTGATGCCTTTAGGTGAAAGAGCAACAGCTGCATCTTTAGGAATTGCGAATTATTTAAGAGTTTCTGGATATAATTGTGAAGTTTGCCTTGAAGGAAAAGGTATGAGTCAAATGTTCAAAAAGGCTGAAAGAAGAAATGCATTATATGCGATTATTGTCGGCGATAATGAACTTGATAATGATGAATTTGTTATTAAAAATTTAGCTTCACAAGAGCAATTTAAAGTTAGCAGTGATGATTTACTTAAAAAGCTTGATGAATTATTAAATTTTGAAGGTAGAAAGCATTTTGAATGCTGCGATGGTGATTGCGATTGCGATGGTGATTGCGATTGTGCTGAATCAGAAGAAAATAAAGGCTGCTGTTGCAGTCATAAAGAGTAATACGTTAGAGGTAAAAAAATATGAAAATGGAATCTATTGAAGAAAGATTTATTAGAACTCATGGATGTGGAACCTTAAGAGCTTCAAATGTTGGAGAAAAGGTTTCAATTTTAGGTTGGGTTTCTAAGAAAAGAAATCTTGGAAGTTTATTATTTTTAGATATTAGGGATAGAACAGGATATGTTCAAGTCTGCGCAGAAACAGATTCTATAGAAATTCCTGAATTAAGAAATGAATATGTAGTTGAAATTAGCGGTACTGTCGTTAAAAAAGACGTTCCAAATAAGAATTTAGCTACCGGAGAAATTGAAATTGTTGCAGATAAAATCAAAGTTATAAATACTGCAAATCAACCTCCAATTTCTACTCAAGAAGTAACTGATGCTAACGAAGATATAAGACTTAAATATAGATATTTAGATTTAAGAAGAAACGTAATGCAAAATAGATTCTTTGTAAGATCTAATATTGTTAAAGCTACCCATGAATTCTTGGATAACAATGGATTTATTGAAATCGAAACTCCATATTTGGCTCCATCAACACCTGAAGGTGCTCGTGATTATTTAGTTCCAAGTAGAGTTCACCCAGGTCAATTCTATGCTTTACCTCAATCACCACAATTATTTAAGCAAATGTTGATGGTTGCTGGTTTTGAAAGATGTTATCAAGTTGCTCGTTGCTTTAGAGATGAAGATTTAAGAGC
>JAFUEZ010000005.1 GCA_017470115.1 Bacilli bacterium
GAGGAATTAAGGGAATCAGAGTTATTAAAAAGGATGGAATCATTACCACAAGAAAGAGAAGAGTTACAACAACAACTAAGAGAGACAAGACAAAGATTAAGAGTAGAAAGAACGAGGGAAAATATTCCAACGGAACAAAGAGAAGAACTTAGTGAATCAGAGCTATTGGAAAAGTTAAACAACTTACCACAACTAGAAGAATTGCAACAACAATTAAGGGAAACAAGACAAAAATTGAGAGCTGCAAGAGCAATGGGAAATACATCAGCTATACAAGAAGAGGAATTAAGGGAATCAGAGTTATTAAAAAGGATGGAATCTTTGCCACAAGAAAGAGAAGAGTTGCAACATCAACTAAAAGAAACAAGACAAAAATTAAGAGCTACAGGAGCAATGAGTTTTATTCCAGTGCCAGAAAATGCAATTAAATCACAGACTATACAAGATAAATCAAAACCAACACCTGTGATACTTACAAAAAATGGAGAACCAAAAGATTTTTGTGACATTATTTTTGATTCAAAAACATCAACATACTCTGTAACATATAGAATAGATGGAAAAGATGGATATATAGATACAAAAACAAATAAAAGACTATCATCATCTAATAGAAAGACTAAGGATACAGAGGTAGCTAAATATTTAAATGGCAGTTATGTAGATATTTTTGATGGATTTGACAGACAAAAAATAAAACATTATGATGCAAAATTAATTGCCATATTATTCTCAAGATTTGGAAAAGAGGATTCTGCCAAAGGTGTTCAAGCGTGCAGACAATATTTAGAACAACTTGAATTAGGGGATAAGGCAGATAAAAGTAAGCTTCCTTATACTATGAAATATGATTTAAGAAATGTTAAAGAATCAACATTTGCTGATGGAACTAAAATGAGTTTATTAGATAGAATACGTTATATTAGAATGGCAAGAAAGAATCAATATGTAGCAAGGGTTGAACCAGAAAGAAATAAATTTGGATGGAAAGGATTGGCGGCAATTGGTGCGGGAGTTTTAATTGCTCTTGGTATAGGAACACATCAAAAAAATGAAAAATATTTCCCTGGACCAGACAGAAATATATCAGATTCAGATAGAGGAATAAAGCAGGATAAAAAACTAGATTTAAATAGTGATGAGAAGAATGCTGATAAAGGAGAAAAAGACCCATTTGCAGATATTAAAATTCAAGGACACAATCTTGTATTTGGTGATATAGTTCGTGGAACAGAAGGAGAAAGACTTGCAGAAACAGCAAGTAGAGAAAGTGTTGATAATTATGGAAATGTTGTATCAATTGGGGAAGATGAAACCCTTAATCCAGTTAACGGATACTATGTTGTAGACCGTGCAGCATCTAGAGATGAAAACGGAAATATTTCAGCATACCAATATGGATTAGAAGGAGAAATTCCAGAAGATATGACATATGTACATTTATCTCTAGTTAAAGGGGCTGACACATATGAGGAAGCTAAGAAAATTGTAGAATCTCAAGTTGAGACAGCAAAGACAACAACAGTTGACCAAGACATTATTGCACAACGTGGATGGACATCTAAAGATGAGGTAAAGGTTATATTTGAAAAACAACAAGAAGAAAGAGATAAAGCAAACAATCCAGTTATCCTTAAACCAGTAGATAAACACCACCAAGGATTAGAGGAACGTTAATTATAAAAAACAGTATAAAACCATTGACTTTTGAATATAAAAATGATACAATATAAACCGTTAGATAAAATTGCCAAAATTGGCAGTTCCCTAACGGTTTATTTTTGTTATAGGAGGTGAAATTTAAGTGCCAACAATTAATCAATTAGTAAGAAAAGGAAGAAAAACTGGAACAACAAAATCTACAGCACCAGCTTTACAACATGGTTATAACACAATGAAGAAGAAAACAACAAATAAGAGATCACCACAAAAAAGAGGTGTTTGTACAGTTGTTAAAACAGTTACACCAAAGAAACCAAACTCAGCTTTAAGAAAAGTAGCCAGAGTTAGACTTTCAAATGGTTATGAAGTTACTTCTTACATTCCTGGTATTGGACACAACCTACAAGAGCACAGCGTTGTTCTTATAAGAGGTGGAAGGGTAAAAGACTTACCTGGTGTTAGATATCACATCATAAGAGGAACATTAGATACAGCTGGTGTTAAAGACAGAATGCAAGCTAGATCTAAATATGGAGCAAAGAAACCTAAGAAATAGGATTCATTTTGAAAGCATTGCTTAAGATTGCATACTTTCAAAAATCAAAGTAACAAATTAAATAGTGCTTATAACTTACTAATTTAAGGTACTTAAATTAATAATAGATTATAGCGCTATACGGGAAAGCATGAAGCTTTTCAGAGTACCTTATGATACTTGAGGATAATAAGTATCAAAATATTAAAAGGAGGGAAGAATAGTGCCAAGAAAAGGATATATAGCAAAAAGAGAAGTTTTACCAGATCCAATATACAATAGCAAAGTTGTTACAAAATTAATCAACAATGTTATGTTAGATGGTAAGAAAACTGTTGCTCAAGAAATCGTTTATGGTGCATTTGACATCATAAAAGAAAAAGAGCAAAAAGATCCATTAGAAGTATTTGAAGCAGCACTTAACAATGTAATGCCAGTTCTTGAAGTTAAAGCTAGAAGAATTGGTGGTGCTACATACCAAGTACCAATCGAAATTAGACCAGAAAGAAGACAAACTTTAGGTTTAAGATGGTTAGTTATCTATGCTAGAACAAGACATGAAAAAACAATGTCTGAAAAATTAGCAGGTGAAATCTTAGATGCAGTTGCTGGAAACGGTGGAGCATTCAAGAAGAAAGAAGACATGCATAGAATGGCTGAAGCTAATAAAGCTTTTGCACATTATAAATTCTAATTTTAAAAGAGGAGGAAAAATATGGCTGGTAGAAGTTATCCTTTAGAAAGAACAAGAAATATAGGAATAATGGCTCATATTGATGCCGGAAAAACAACTACAACTGAGAGAATCCTATTCTACACAGGTAGAACACACAAAATAGGAGAAGTTCATGAAGGTGCAGCTACAATGGACTGGATGGTTCAAGAAAAAGAAAGAGGTATTAAAATTACTTCAGCTGCTACAACATGTTTCTGGAATAATAACAGAATTAATATCATCGACACTCCGGGTCACGTTGACTTCACTGTTGAAGTTGAAAGATCATTAAGAGTACTTGATGGTGCAATCCTTGTATTAGCTGCAAAAGGTGGTGTTCAACCACAATCTGAAACAGTTTGGAGACAAGGTGATAAATATAGAGTTCCAAGAATGGCATATGTTAATAAAATGGATATAACAGGTGCAGATTTCATGGGTTGTGTACAACAAATGAAAGATAGATTAAATGCAAATGCTATTCCAGTTCAATTACCAATTGGAGCTGAAGACAATTTCCAAGGAATTGTTGATTTAATAAAAATGAAAGCATTTATTCATAAAGATGATTTAGGAAAAGAAATTTCTGAAGAAGAAATTCCTGAAGATATGAAAGCAATGGCTGAAGAATACAGAGCAAAAATGATCGAAGCTGCTGCTGAACAAGATGATGAATTAATGATGAAATATTTAGAAGGTGAAGAATTAACTGAGGAAGAAATTAAGAAAGGACTAAGAAAAGGAACAATAGATAATACAATAGTTCCAGTATGTTGTGGTTCTTCTTATAAAAACAAAGGTGTTCAAGAACTTCTAAACAACATAGTTGATTACATGCCATCACCACTTGATATTCCTAATATCAAAGGTGTTGATATGGATGGTAACGAAACTGAAAGAGTAACTTCAGATTCTGAACCATTTGCTGCATTAGCATTCAAAATTGCAACAGACCCATTCGTTGGTAAATTATGTTTCTTCAGAGTTTACTCTGGAACATTAGACGCTGGTTCTACAATATTAAATGCTAATAAAGACAAAAAAGATAGAATTGGTAGAATTCTTCAAATGCATGCTAACCACAGAGAAGATATAGAAAAAGTTTATGCAGGTGACATTGGTGCAGCTGTTGGACTAAAAGAGGTTTCTACTGGAGATACATTATGTGATCCAGCACACCCAGTTATTCTAGAATCTATGGAATTCCCAGAACCAGTTATTGATATCGCTATCGAGCCAAAAGATAAAGCTAATAGCGAAAAATTGGGAATTGCTTTAGCAAAATTAGCTGAAGAAGATCCTACATTCAAAACTTATACAAACCAAGAAACAGGACAAACTGTTATCGCTGGTATGGGTGAGTTACACTTAGACATTATAGTTGACAGATTAAAAAGAGAATTCAAAGTTGAATGTAATGTTGGTAAACCACAAGTTTCTTACAAAGAAACAATTAGAAATAAAGTTAAAGTAGAAGGAAAATTCATTCGTCAATCTGGTGGACGTGGACAATATGGACACTGTTGGTTAGAAATGGAACCATTAGAGCCAGGTACAGGAATTCAATTCGAAAGCAAAATCGTTGGTGGAGCTATTCCAAAAGAATATATCAAACCAATCGAGGATGGTATTAGAGAAGCTGCTGAAAGCGGTATCTTAGCTGGATATCCAGTTATCGACTTCAAAGCTACAGTAGTTGACGGTTCATACCATGACGTTGACTCTTCAGAAATGGCATTCAAAATTGCTGGTTCTATGGCATTTAAAGAAGGATGTAGACAAGGTAAATCAGTATTATTAGAGCCTATCATGAAAGTTGAAGTAACAGTTCCAGAAGAATACATGGGAGATGTTATTGGAGACATTAACTCTAGAAGAGGAAGAATGGAAGGTATGGAAGCTAGAGGTGGAAACCAAATAGTAAGAGGATTTATTCCACTTTCAGAAATGTTTGGTTACGCTACAGACTTACGTTCAAAAACACAAGGTAGAGGTACTTATTCAATGGAACCAAGTCATTATGAAGAAGTTCCAAAATCAGTACTTGATACAATTGTTGCTAGTAGAGCAAAGAAAGAAGATTAATATTTTTTAGTTTCGAGTGGAGGCCGTCGAAGTTATTTAATTATGTAGTGTTTGGAATTATATATTTAATTCCGTAAGCTTACTGGCCAGTTTTAGCATAAGATAAAAGGATTTTTAGATTGAGAATGTTTTTAATTTTCTTATCCTTTTATCGATTATGCTAAAATGTGCCAAACTGCGCGCTCGTACTACATTAAAATATATAATTCCAAACACTACATAATTAACTAACTTCGACTACTCTATAAAAATGAAAAATATATAGAATTCCGAACTTTGTATGTTTTTTGTAAAATATTAATTTTTTAACGCAGTATTTTAAGCAAGAATATAATTAATTTATAAAAACATCTTGCAAAAGTTTCAAAAATAGTATAAAATGCAGATGTTTAATAATAGTTATTAATTTTAAAAATATAAAGGTGTTCAAGAAATTTAAGCAAACTTGATTTTGAGGTAACTCACACCAAATTTAAAGGAGGAAAATTTAAATGGCAAAGGAAAAATTTGAAAGAACCAAACCACACGTTAACATTGGTACAATCGGACACGTTGACCACGGTAAAACAACAACAACAGCAGCTATTACAAAAGTTTTAGCACTTAAAGGTCAAGCACAATTCGAAGCTTACGATCAAATCGATAAAGCTCCAGAAGAAAGAGAAAGAGGTATTACAATTAATACTGCTCACGTTGAATATGAAACAGATAAAAGACACTATGCACACGTTGACTGTCCAGGTCACGCTGACTATGTTAAAAACATGATCACAGGTGCTGCTCAAATGGATGGTGCTATATTAGTTGTTTCTGCAGCTGATGGACCAATGCCTCAAACAAGAGAGCACATCTTATTAGCTAGACAAGTTGGTGTTAAATACATCGTTGTTTACTTAAATAAATGTGATATGGTTGATGATCCAGAATTATTAGAATTAGTTGAAATGGAAGTTAGAGACTTATTATCAAGCTATGATTTCCCAGGAGATGAGATTCCAGTTATCAAAGGATCTTCATTAGCAGTATTAGAATGTACATCAAAAGATATCAATGCACCAGAATATGCTCCAATATTAGAGTTAATGGATGCTGTTGATAGCTATATCCCAACACC
>JAFUEZ010000006.1 GCA_017470115.1 Bacilli bacterium
GGACCAGCAATTTCAACATTTGAGATTAATTCATTTTTTAAAAGATTAGCTTTGAGTGATTCAGCAATTTCTCTTGGTGCTTTATGCAATTCTCTTGCAAGTTTCATTGCAATGTTTGTTGCATAGTCGCCATGTTCTTTTTCTTTAGGGATTTCAACCATAACAAAATCATCTTCAACATCAAGTGAATAGACTTCTTTTAAACTGCTTTTAATAATTTCGATAATTTTTTTATTAATCTCACTCATAATCTAGCCTCAACTGAATTGAAATTTTATCATTTATTAGTATTTTATACAATAAATGAAAGTGTTAGTTTCTTTCTTTGTGATAATTTAAAATTCCAAAATTAATATTTGATTGATAAGACTACGTATGATAAAATACTAAACGCAAATGGCCTTGTAGCTCAGTTGGATAGAGCAACAGCCTTCTAAGCTGTGGGTCAGGCGTTCGAGTCGCCTCAAGGTCACCAACTTAAAAATCACGAGATAATTTATGTATCTCGTTTTTTTATTGTTAATTATTAAAAATACGTAATTCAATTGTATACAATTAAATTTATTTAGTTAGATAAATTGATTTATATTTATTAAAATATTAGATTTTTGCAGGGTTTTTCACAAAAAATCAATTGTGTACAATTAAATTTTCAACTTCTGAAGTCGAATGAGCAACCATGCCAGGATTCATTTCCTCTATGTTATCATGAGGTGCAAAATTATCATAAACGACAGAAATAATATCGACTCCAATGCTTCTGCATTGAATTATATCTTCTTGTGTATCACCTACATAGATGACTTCATTTTTACAAATTTTCAAATCTTCAAAAGCTTTTAACATAACTTTATCTTTGACCATCCCTTTTGTTGATCCCCAAAAATAATCTTCAAAATATTTAAAGCCATCTAATTTTTCTAGAGAGATAAATAATGTTTCTTTTGATCTTCCTGTTAAAACAAAAATTCGATATCCTTTTGACTTTAAAGAAACGAGTAAATCTCTAATTCCAGGTATAAAATCTTTAAGATATTCATCATGCATTCTTTCATAGTCTCTTACATATTCTTTAAAAGCTTCTACTGCTTCTTTTTTATCAGGAACAAGACGTTCAATGATACCTTCTTCATTTGGACCACTTACTTTTCCCCAATCTTCGTTAGTGAATTTTCTATGCATATATTTATCTTCAACAACGCCAAAAGCTTTGCTAACAATATCAAATGTGCTAGCAAGGGTTCCATCAAAATCAAAAAAGACAACTTTTTTCATAATTAAAATCATAAACCTAGAGCTGAAAAGTAATCAAGATAAACAATAAAAATTTACAAAACTATCAGAAAACTGTTTTATTTTTAAATAAAATAAAAAATTATTGAATTTTCTACGCTTATAAGTAAAATATAATATGCAGTTATAGGAGTAAAATTATGAATATTTCAAAGAAAAAATTGATAATCATTGCTTCTGTAGTCTTCGCTTTATTCAATATTCTCTTGCTCGGAACACCATGTTTGAAAGAATCAGCATATTCTTCAATTGGTAACGCAAGAACAGGTTATGATTTTACAAACATAACAAACACAACAATTTTGGCATTGGATATAACACTCGTTAGTTCTATAGGTTTACTCCTTGTCATCAATTTCGTTGCTTTATTTATTGAAGCGTTAGATGAAAAGAAAATGTTTATCATTGATTTGGTAGGTTGGATTGTTGTATTGGCATTTGCTGTTACACTATGCTTTTCAAAATACATCAATATTAGCTGGAATCCATTTGGCACTTTTATTTTCATTGCAATTGTCAGTGCTTTTGGTGCAGCATCTTCTTTATTCTTTTATCTTCATCAACAATATCAAGATTAGTTATTAATTATTATTGATTTTTAAAATCTAATAATATATTATATACGCACGTAGAAAGATAAGCGTCCGCTTCTCACCAGATTGATATATAAATCAATTGGTTCAAGGCTACAAAGGTTAAATAGAAAACTTATGTAAATTATTGACGGACGCACTATGTATTTGCGCCCGTTTTATTTTAGGAGGAAAGAGTTATAGCTACTAGTTTAAATCCACAACAAGGCAAAAACTTTAAAAACAATCGCGATGCTGGCGATCTCGTTAATGAAAAAATCAGATTTCCTGAAGTTATGGTCATCGGACCTGAAGGAGAGAAATTAGGAGTATTAAAAAGATTTGACGCTTTTAAAAAAGCTGATGAATATGGTCTTGATTTACTCTGCGTCGCTCCTCAAGCAAACCCACCAGTTTGTAAAATCTTAAACTATGGAAAGTATCGTTTCGAAGCTCAAAAGAAAGCTAAAGAGGCCAAAAAGAATCAAAAGATAATTGAAATCAAAGAGATTCAATTAACACCTCAAATTGGAATTCATGATATCGAAACCAAAGCTAAAAACGCCATTAAGTTTTTTGAAGAAGGAAACAAAGTTAAAGTTGTTGTTAGATTTAGAGGAAGACAACTCTCTCACCCTGAAGTTGGCGAGGAGACACTTAATAGATTCTTAGATTACGTCAAAGATTACTCTACTATCGAAAAACCTGCAGTTTTAGATGGTAAGTTAATGACTTGCGTTCTTGCAAGCAAAACAAAAAAGTAGAAAGAGAGGAAAACGTTCATGCCAAAAATGAAGAGTAAAAAAGCCTTAACAAAGAGAATTAAAGTTACAGGCAGTGGTAAAGTCAGAAGACATCACGGATATGTCAGCCATTTAGCACCACACAAAACACACAAACAAAAGAGACACTTAAGAAAGGCTGCACTTGTTTCAAAGTCAGACTACAAGAGAATTAAGTATCTCATTCAACAATAGGAGGTAACCGTCAATGAGAGTTAAAGGTGGAACAGTAACACATCAAAGAAGAAAAAAAGTTTTAAAACAAGCTAAAGGTTACTTCGGAAGTAAACACAGATTGTTTAAAACAGCTAACGAACAAGTTATGCGTTCAAAAAGATATGCATATATTGATCGTAGATTAATTAAAAGAGACTTTAGAAAACTTTGGATTAAGAGAATCAATGCTGCTTGCAGATTAAACGATATCTCATATTCAAAATTCATGCACGGATTAAAAGTTGCTAAGATTGACTTAAACAGAAAAATGCTTAGTGAAATCGCTATTCACGATGAAAAAGGTTTTGCTGAATTAGTCAAAATTGCTAAAAAAGCTTTCTAATCTCGTACTAAATTAAAAAATGCTCACTGATTAAGTGAGCTTTTTTAATTCTCAAATTTAATATATTTAACTTCTAAATTGTCTAAGCATTCATCAATTAATGGCGCAAAATCAAATTGATCTTCTATTCTTAAACACTCATCGAAATGAGGTGAAGTTTTAGGCCTTACTGGAGCAAAGATTGTACAGCAATCTTCGTAAGGTCGAATAGAAATTTCATATGTCTCAATTTTTTCACTAATCTTTATAATATCTACTTTGTCATAAGTACAAAGAGGTCTTAAAACAGGTAAATTAGTAACGCTATTTATCACATTAAGCGAATCGATAGTTTGACTTGCAACTTGACCAACGCTTTCTCCTGTCGCTAAACATGGTAAATTCAATCTTTCAGCTAATCTAGAAGCGATTCTATACATCATTCTTCTCATTATAGTAATTGGATAGCCTTCAGATGAAATCTCATAAATTTTTTCTTGAATTTTAGTAAATGGAACTATAAATAATCTAATTTTTGGTTGATATTTTGTTAATTTCTTTAAAATGTCTTCAAGTTTATCAATTACACCACTATTTGTATATGGAGGTGCAGCAAAATGAATACAGGTAACTTCAACACCTCTTCTCATCAATAAATATGTAGCTACAGGTGAGTCAATACCACCAGATAACATCATCAAACATCTACCTATTGACCCAGTTGGATAGCCTCCCATACCTTTTAATGTCTTTGTAAAGACATAGGCACCATCTTCTCTAATTTCAATGTCTAGAATAACATCTGGCTCATGAACATCAACTCTCCAAGGTGTATTTTTTAAGATAACAGTCGCAATTTCCCTATTAATTTCGTCGCTGATGTAAGGATATGATTTATCAATTCTTCTAGCTCTAATTTTAAAAGTTTTTCCATTTTCTTCTGCAAAAACTTTTAAAGCGAGCTCTTTTAGATTATCTAAGTCAGGATCTTCAATTTTATAGGCAAGTGAAAAAGAATACATTCCACTAATTTCAGCCAAACACTTTTCTAAATTTGATATTTCGTTAATTATGTATAAATAAATATGGTCGTGTCTAATGACCATTTTATAGTCATCTTCATTTTCTCTTAAAGCAATCCTAATCGATCTAGCAAGTTTAGCAACAAAATCTTTTTTGTTTTTCCCTTTTGTTGACATTTCACCAAACCTAACTATAACTACATTGTACTTCATAACTTTCTTCCTTTGATATTCTCCAAAATCATATTGAATTTCTGAATAAATATTTTTGTTTCTTCTAATGTGTTGTTCTTGTTAAATGATAATCTAATGGCGTTTCTTGCTTCCTCATCGCTTTTCCCTAAAGCAAGCAAAACATGTGATGGTGCTTCTTTTTTAGAATTACACGCACTTACGCTACTAACCATAATACCTTCATTTGATAAAGCTTCAACAACAACGCTAGCTTTCTTATTTAATAAATCCATATTCAATATATATGGTGTTTGATTCTTAAAAATATTCAATGAAATTTCATCATTATTTTTGAGATTTTCTACTAAATAACCCCGCAAAACCTCAATATTTTTATAATTTTCATTAAAACTATTCATCGTAATTTTAAGAGCTTCATGAAGAGCAACAATCGCTGGATAATCAAGTGTTCCACTTCTTAATCCATTCTCTTGACCCCCTCCATAGAATAAAGGATTTAAATTGATCTTTTTTAATTTAATTAAAGCTCCGCATCCTTTTAAACCATTAATTTTGTGACCACTAATAGTTAGCATATCACCTAAACTATAATCAAATTTATACTTTCCAACTGTTTGAGCACAATCTAAATGTAGTGAACATTTTGGAAAAGTTCTAACTACTTTGCTAATTTCATCAATGTTTAAAGCAAAACCTAATTCATTATTTACAGGCATTATGGATACAAGGATTGTATTTTTGTTAATCACTTTTTTAAATTGTTCAATATCAATTTCTCCATCTTTATTAACATCTAGATAAGTGACAAGTGCTCCTTGAGATTCAAGAAATTTAAAAACGTCTAAAACAGATTCGTGCTCAACTTTTGTTGTAATGATATGATTACCTCTACTCTTATTTTTATTATAATAGCCAATTATACCAAGGTTATTACTCTCGGTTGCTCCGCTAGTAAAAATAACTTCATATCGAGAATCCAAACCTAATAATTTTAAAATTTTCTCCCTAATTCTATTAATCTCATTAAAATTTTTCATTCCCAGTTTGTGGATTGAATTTGGATTTTCATAATTATTTTCTGCAGCATTTAAGTATGCTTCAAGCACTTCTTTTGAAGGCTTGGTACTACTTGCGTTATCAAAATAAATCATTATTTAGTTTCTCTTTGATTCAATTTTTCTAAAACTTGCTCACTGATTTCAAAAGCCGATTTAAAATCTCCAGCAAGATATAAAGTCTCTGCTTGTGAAACTAGATTATTAATCTCAGCAAACTTCATTCTATCTCTATTAGCGAGCAAAATTTGCTCTGAGGCCATATTTTTATAATTATCAATTTCATGTATTTCTTTAACTAAATTATTAGTTAACTCATTTAGTTTTAAACTTGCATCATTAACTGAAGAAACATTAATAGGAACAGCTTTTAAATACTTACTGATACTATCAATTAGCGCATAACACTCATCAAATTTGCTCTTATATTTTTCTTCTAAATCAGCAATTTTGAATCTTACTACTAAGAATTCACTTTCTTTTAATTGACGGTATTTAGTAATTAAATTATTAAAAGCAACTTCACAATCATTCTTTAAACTTGAAAGATATGTTTCAAAAGAAACTACTTTTTCATTTAATTCATTGGTACCTTTTTCCAAAATCAACAATTTATCAATCAATAATGAATATGGATATGGATCAACTGAATGGATGTATACATCCAATCTTCTTTTATCTTTCGATACTACATCTAAAAATTTTCCTAATTCTTCAAGCGTTCTCAAATGTTCTGAATCAATAACATATACTTTTTTAAACCTAGAAATATTGTTTGTTATTTTGATGTATTCACCAGATAAATAATTATATTTATCTAAGATTTCTTGGTTCTTAGTGTCAAATTGAGAATGAGCATCTACTTCTTTATCAAAAGCAACGTATATTTCGTCGATTATTTTATTGATTCTTTCTTTGTTTTCTTTAAGACCATTAACCGATAATTTCTTTAAAGCAAGAATTGAATTAGTACAACTATCTTGAATCTCAGATACTGCATCTTCAACTCTAAGTTGCTTTAATGGGATTCCACTTAAAACTAAAGAATTATATTTATCAGTAAGTTGATCAATACGTGATGGAATATTTGTAGAAAACTCTTCAAATAGTGGAGGAATCTCATCAATTAATGAATTTAATTCACTTACTACAGTTTCAATTTTTGGGAGTAAAATATTAGCTTCATCATAATTGGCTTGTTCTACATCTGATTCAAATTCGTTAAATTTTTGGTCGATAGTATCAAAAACTTTATCGAAACTTGAAACAACATCAACCAATTTGTTCTCGTTGCTATTATATTTAGATTTACAATCTCTATATTTTTCTTTAACTATTAATGCCGCTTGTCTGCAATCTTCCTCAGGTCTAATTACTTGAACTAAATCATTATTGAGTTGATTGACAGAATCCTCATATTGTTTCATGATTCCTTGATGTTCTTTTAAGTAGTTTTTGAAATCATTGATTCTTCTTTCTTCAAGATAGACTTGGAGTTCAGAAATAATTTCATAATATTGAAGATCAGTTGTATCACGAATCTCTTTGCTTCTTCTAAAATAATTAGAATGAATATCGCTATAGAGGAGGTTTGTTCTTGATATAATTTCGAGTCTTTGAATGTATTGGGCATCTTGACCAGTCAATAAAGCATGCAAATATTCGTATTTGCTTTGAATCTCTTTAAGTTGTTTCTTGCATCTATTTCTTTTTAAAACCAAATTATTCAGCAGAATAAAAGCCACAATACCTGCAACAACAATAACACCTATTATTGACAATATAATTGCCAAAATTCCACCAACATCTGACTCAAGAATCACAAATCTTTCCATAGCAAAAACCTCGTTATAGTTATTTTATACTATAACGAGAAAAAATTAAACTCTTTAAAAATAAACTTGTATAATACGATATATGTAATAAATACATATTTCAGTTATTAAAAAGTCTGCTAATCTTTAATTATTTTGAATTATAACGTAAAATTTAAATATTTTAGATACATGTTTATATTGATATGCTTTAAAAATTTTTTTGCTTTTTTCTCACTAAAATTCGACCATCTATCATGATCAAAAATTAACAAAGAAAACTATTGACTTAGCTATGCTAAAAGTAGTATCTTATTAAAGCATATTGCGAAGCAATTAAATACTTCTCGTCTAGTGAATTAAGGATCTTTGATCTTAAAGAAGTAACCACCGCTACATTGGCGAAACTGGCAATTAATTCACCGTAGGAGAATGGAATTTAATCCCTTGCTTTAAACATTATGTTTAAGAAAGGAGTCCAAAAATATGAGATACACTGGACCAAAATGGAAAAGAGCTAGAAGACTTGGCTATTCTTTATTAGGAACTGGCGAAGAATTCAATGGCCACACTCTTAAAAAGGGTGAAAAGAGAGAATATGCTCCTGGTCAACATGGCGCAGACAAGAAAAAACTTTCAGAATATGGAAGACAACTTGCTGAAAAACAAAAGTTAAGAGATACTTATGGAGTTAACGAAAGACAATTCCGTAAATTATTCATCTTAGCAACAAAATCAAACGAAGTTACTGGTACAAAATTCATGACTTTACTTGAATCAAGACTTGATAACTTAGTTTACAGATTCGGTTTTGCTACAACTCGTAGAGCTGCTAGACAACTCGTAAGCCACAAACACATCTTAGTTAATGGAAAGAATATTAATATTCCTTCATACACATGTAATGTTGGTGATGTAATTACAGTTAAAGAAGCAAGCCAAAGCATGGTTGTCATCAAAGCTGCACTTGAAGCTCAATCAGTTACAGTTCCTTATGTCGAAGTAGAAAAAGAGAAATTCCAAGGAAAATTCGTAAGACTTCCTGAAAGATCAGAACTTCCAAAAGACATTAACGAATCACTCATCGTTGAATACTACAACAGAATGTTATAGTTTCAACAAATATGTAGCATGTAAGAAACCTATCATTGATAGGTTTTTTTATTTATGCTATAGTTTACCCTTATGAAAAAACTCACTTTAGACAAAGAAAATACATTAGTAAATGTATCAAATTCAATCTTAAAATTCTTCGATGTTAATCTGCTAAATCAATCTTATAAACATCTTGATGAATTGTTAGAAAAGAGCAGAAAGGATAAGATTGCTTTGATCCTTTTTGATGGGGCTGGAAAAGTTGTTTTAGATTGTCATAAAGAATCTATTCCTTTTATATATAGTCATATCTTTAAAACAATTAATTCAGTTTATCCTTCAACTACTGTTGCTGCTACAACATCAATTACAACCGGACTTTACCCAATTCAATCTGGTTATTTAGGTTGGACACAATACTTTGAAAGCAAAAAAGATTTTATAAATGTATTTCCATCACAAAGTAAATTTGATCATAATGTTAAATACAATCCACCAGTTCAAATAAGTGAATTAAAAGTCGATTATATTCGGGATTTAATTAACTCAACACACATTCATAATGCATATAGAATCTATACATTTGATTATCGTTGTGGGCCAAACTTCAAAACAGATTATGAGAAGTTTTTTGAAGATGCTGATAAATTAGTTAAAGCACATGATTTTGTTTATATTTATACAGAGAATCCTGATCATTTATTGCATGAATATGGAGTTGAGGACGACGTTATAAAGAATAATTTAGTTTATCTAGAAAGCAAATTGAAAGAATTGGTTGAAAACAATACTGACACTTTATTTTTGCTTGTTGCCGATCATGGCTTCAAAAATGTTAAAGAAATTAATATCAGAAATTATCCAGATTTTTTAGCTACTTTGAAATATCAAAATTTTTCACTTGAAGGGAGATTCGCAACGTTTTTTGTAAAAAATGAGGAAAAATTTCTTGAATTAGCCAATAAGTATTTTGGTAAAAATTTTGATATATATTCGAAAAACCAATTGCTTGAAGACCATACATTTGGTTATGGGAATCCAAGAGAAAATGTTGAATATAATATAGGTGATTATACACTTGTTGCTACTGGAGACATTTCACTTTACGATTTAGAGGAGCCAAGAAGTTTTAATTTTGTTGCTAACCATGCTGGAATCACAAGTGATGAAACAGATATATACCTTTGTGTCTTCAACGCTTAAAAGAATTTAAATAATGATAATAATCATTAAATAAAGTATAATTCTTTTATTGCCAACTTAGCTTAGTCGGTAGAGCAACTCATTCGTAATGAGTAGGTCGTTGGTTCGATTCCGACAGTTGGCACCAAACTGCAAAAAAAGATTGATGGTTATCAATCTTTTATTTTGCTTTTTTCTTGTTCATTTTTTTAATAAATCTATCTGCTTTAATTAAAATTGTTCGATCAGTATCGTAAGTTAATATATCGAGCCCTTCTTCAAGTTTACACCATTTAAAGCCGACGACTTCATCATCATGATCATCTTTAGGTTCCTTGTCTTCACTAACTTCAGCAATATAAAAATAAACATCTTTCGATCTATTTTCACCTAAACTATAATTAATCATTTCATTAAAATCACTATTAATATTGACGTCATATCCCGTTTCTTCTTTGATTTCACGTTTTGCAGTTTCTTCATCGCTTTCTCCTTCAACTTGATGGCCTTTGCATAAGGAAATATGACCTTGAGCCATATAAAGCATCAAGTATTTAATTGTTTCATCTTCAACTTTATAAAGGACAGCGCCACAACTTTTCTCTTTATGAAGGACTTTAAAGAAGAATCTATTCACTATGTATAAAACGTTAGTAATTACGATAGCCATCGATGTAAGTATGATTGAAATGAGTGAAACATAATAAAATGCGTAATAAAAACCACCATCTTTATATGTATTAATAAAACATAAAAACTGGTCATAATTTGAACTGCTTTCATCGCAAATATCAGCAGGAAGATTGACAAGATCAATTCCAGCAACCATGCTAAAAGAAGTAATTGAATACCCTAAAATATAACTCAAAATAAGCATTAAAACGACATAGATTGCCAAACGATAATAGAAGTTTTTATCGATATATTTTTTCTCTTTAATCACTTTCTTCGTTTTCATTTGGAGCTTCTCCTTTAACGTATTTTACATATTCATAAATTGAATATTTCGCAGCAGTATCGCACATTTCTTGATAGCATGTATTTCTTAAATATTCTTGATTTTCTTTAACGCTTAACTCGGCTTTAGGATAAATTGGCTTACCAATATAAAGAGTAATTTTTGCTCTTTTAGAAATTTTAGATTTTCTAATGCAATTGGTAATTGGGATTACAGGAGCATTAAGCTTAGCGGGATATTTAAATGAAGCAGATACATATGGTCTAATTTTTGTGTAATAAGGCCAAATATGTGCCTCTGGATAAATCAAAGTATTATGACCTTTTTTAGTTTCGATTTCCAAATCTTTCATGAAACTTTTATAAGTCTCAATAGATGAAGGAATTGGTTTATATCCAATTAATGGCACAATTTTAGCAATTACTTTGTTTGATAATGCATCTGTATAACCTAAAATATTTGTTCTTTTAAATAAAAACACACATGCTTGTATATCGAATACATCATAAAAAGATACATGATTTGCATAAACAAAACATCCTGTTTTTCTTAATCCCTTTATGTTCTTTCTGCCCTTAATTTTTACTCCTCCAAAAAAGCTATAAAGACCTAAAATCGGGAAAGCAAAAAAGTAATATAAAATCCAAGAAGCTAATTTAAAAAAGATGTTTCGATGTGTATATTTATAATCTTTTGGAAGTTCAATTCTTTTTAAATTAGTCTCTTCAAAATCATCATTTAACTCATCTTGATAATAAAAAACCTTGCCAAAATGAAGTTTTTCCTCTTTTTTAACCTTAACCATTTTTAGCTCCTCTTGCATCTTTATCAATAATTTTACCTTCGTGTTTTATCTCTTTCCATGTGCTACGTTTTGCTTTATGGAAAAAACCATCTAAAAAAGCGAACAAGAAATCACCAAAGAAAATTAAATATGTGATGCAAACAATAATGCATAGTTTCCATTTAAATTTTAAATTGTTATTATCGATAGCCAAAGTAAAGGCTGAAACAAAAACAAAAACTAACCGCAATGCTACAAAAAAGAAAATAGCATGCGCAAATAAATATTCAACATTTGGTTGCCCGATTCCTAAAGCAACGAATGCAAAAATTAGTGAAGTTATTGAAGACAAAGCAAGTAAAATTGAAAAAACTGTAAATGGATAAATTGAAAAATTGTATTCAATTAAAGATAGATTTCTCACATATTTATTTTTAACTGGATAATATTTCCCTACTTCATTTTTAAATCTCTTTTTATTAGAGAAATAACCCCAAACCCAGCGCACATGCTGATTATGAAGAGTTTTGAAATCAACTGGCTCTTCATCGTAATAAATTGCATAAGGATAATAAATCATTTTAATATTGTGATAATAACTATAGGCAGTCAATTCAACATCTTCAGTCATTCCGTTCCAATACCAATATCCAATATCATCAACAATTTCCTTAGCAATAAAATAGCCTGTTCCTGTCAATGTTGCTTTTTTAAAAAGCATTGATCTTCCTCTAGATGTAAACTGATTCATAAAAGAGAACAAAGTGGCGCTCGTTGCAGTAATCCAATTCTTAGAACTATTAGTAAAAGAGCGATAACCAACACCAATTTGATAACCATTTTGATATACATTATTCATATGTTTTAAATAATCTGAATTTACAATATTGTCAGCATCAAAAACTAAAAATGCATCAAAATCTAGATTGTTTTTAACGATGTATTGGTACGCATCATCAAGAGCAAAACCTTTTGTTCTTCTGCCTTCAAGTTCGCCTCTAATAACCGTTTGAAAACCATATTCTTTCACTATCTCAAATGTAGGATCATTTTTTGTTTCAATAATGATGAAAACCTCAAATAATTCACGTGGGTAATCTAAATTTGCAAATGATTCTAAGATATGTCTAATTACTTTTGATTCATTTCTTGCAGGAACTAATATAGCAAACTTTGTTTTTGATTCTTCTTCTTTGAATTTTTTTACCTTGATGCATGCAATAACAAAATAAGTCAAATAATACCAGAACATTAAAAATAGTAATCCTAAGGATATACCAACAGCTAAGTCGAACCAATTAATAATTTCTGATAAATACATACAATTTAATTAATAACTACATATAATAGTTTGATTTTGTTTATACATAAACAAAACATGGCTATTATAAATAATATTCTATCAAGGAAGACATACAATTTCAATTTTTAATTTTATCTAGCGATTTTCTATTAAAAACCATGCAAAACCCAAATATTTTTTATTTTTTTGCACTATAATAAAATGAATATTTGTATAAAAATTTGAATTTTTTTCAATTTTTTCGGAAAAAAAGCATTGTCAAACTCTTTATATTATATGAAAGGAGTATATTTCCATGCATGAAAACCCTGGTTTCTTAAACGAAAGGCAAATGATTGATAAGCTCAACAACACAAAATTTAAAGACTTAACAAATAACTTAAAATTTCTGATTCAAGAGATGTTTGGAATTTGTAATGAGGAAGATATTATTAAATCCGGATTAATTGAAAACTTCCAAAAACCAGACATCTATATTGAATTGAATGGGATTCGAAAATACGTTTCACTTAAAAGTGGCCAAGCTACTACTATTGCCGAGGAGAACTTAAAGTTATTCATTAAATATTTAAGAAGTAAAAACATTTCGACTAAGTCTTTAAAAACAATTCTTTACTATCATTTTGGTGATGGAACTCTTGATGGCTCAGGAGAAAAGAGAATGGAATACATTACTTTAAGAATTAAAACACAAAAGATTATTAAAGAATTAAATGAAGAGCTTAATAAGAATTTAGATTTCGTAATAGATTTCGTTATAAGATCTATGTTTAAAGGAACAAATGAAAATAACATAGAGGCAGATTACATTTATTTTGGGAACGTTGAATATGGAATACTGGCATCAAAAAAGCAAGTGATTAAACACTTGCAAAGAAAATCATATAAGTTTTTAAATAATCCACACATTGGCCCGATTCAATTCAGGCCACACGCACGATATTTCAATAAAGAAATTAAAAGCGAAAAACGTCGATGGACAGTTGATTTTTACTGGCCTAATCTATCTGGAGAATTGAGCTACATTTCTAATCGTTATGATGGCTAAAATAATGTTATTTGTTTCGTCAAATAAGATTCTTGATTTGCTTCTTTAATCTTATCGCCTTCTTTAAATCCACCAATTAAGAAAGGAGAGTGATCGTCATGTTTTTTAAAATTTAAAAATATTTCATCTTTATTACCATTAGCATAGCAATAAGTACATAAATGCATACATGAACTATAAGCGCCAATATCATTAGATAAATAGCAAGTACAATAAGATTTTCTAGCTTGCATCTTCTGCTTAATATGGAGTTTTTCTTGAGCCGCTCTTTCATAATCTTCAATTCTCATGCAACCATCAACATCAATTCCATACTGCTTTAGCCGTTTCTCTTTTGAACAAAGCCTTAGCTCAAGACCATATTTTGTTGCTATTTCTTTAAAAGCTTTTGCTAATATAATTTTATCTTCGTCACTGCAATCTTTAAGTTCTGGATGAATTCTTTGAAGTTTGTCATATAAATCAAGAAAACCAAAAGCTACTAGAGAGGTATAATTAGATAACTCTTTTGCAATTCTTTCAAAAGTTTTAATGTGATGTTCAACGGTATATTTCTTATTAATTATGATAGGTGTATAACGCCACCCCATAGCATTTTTTCCAATTTTATTTGATAAATATTTAAAACTTTCAATAGTTTCTTCAATAGGGGGAACATTAGGTTCAAGATCTTTATCAAAACCAGTTATAGTTACATACCAAAATTGTTTGTAGCAACTTAATTCATCAAGGTATTGAAACATTGGTTTTGGATTTTTGGTACAAAATCCAATAATATCAACCACATCGGGATTAAGTGAAAATTTTGTAACTATATTTGGAAAATACGGATTTCTAACCATAACAAAACCTTCTCTAATTCGATTAATAAACCATTTAGAGTAAAAAGCAGGAATATCAGTTCTTTGGCCAGTATTAATAATCATATTTAAATATTAATAAAAAACTGGTTTTTTGCAAGGTTTTTGCTTAAAAATCTATTCAGGAAATTTAGTAATTGTTGCTGTAGTTTGCCCTCCACTGCCAACAGCATTTCCTAACTCATTAATTACATGTTTAATTCCGCCATTAGTATTTCCAGAAAAAGTTGTAGTAACTAAATGATACATATTAATATTTTCGTTATTTGGAGCTTCCATTGCACTATCTAAATAATCAACCATTCTGTGAACCCAATAAACACCTATACCAAGTGCATCGTGTTTCAATACACCATCATCAACTTTATATGATGCGTAGCCATTTTTTTCGCCATCATGTGACATCCAAGAATCTTGTCCAAATGTTGTGTATGGCACTTCAGATTGATACATAATTGTTTTGCCTCTTTCGCCATTCCATATTGTCTGATATTCTTCAAAATGTTCGACCATTAAGGCATAAATAGTTACATCATCACCATTAACAATTAGACCGTTTTTACAAGGGTTACCATAAGTAATTGAACCGTCTTCATTCTCGTAATCATTCCAAGCAACACCTCTAGAATGATCCGCTCTCCAAAGCCAAAAATTATCTCCAATTGTATTATTTGCGTTAATTACTAATGCAGACTCTGATTCGGTATGAATATTCGCATATCCACCAATTCGCAAATATAAATCGGATAAAACTATTGGATTATCCTTGTGCGAAACATTAGACTTTTCTTTCCCGACTACAACCATATGTTTTGAGGATTTACCAGCATCAATCAGCAAATTACCTACACGAACTCCATCAACATCATCAATTAATAAAGCGCCTCTTTTATTAGTATCGCTTATTCTTAAAGTTGAATATCCGATACCAAGAATTATTGTATCTTCTTGCTTAACTTCTAAAGGTTCATCTAACGTATAAATTCCAGGAGTAAAAAATAAATGTTTTCCCTCATTTAAAGCGCTATTTAGTGTCGATGAATTATCAATATCAGCATTTGCTATATAAAAATCATCTAGTGAAATGTATTCTCCGCTTTCATTATTGATATTTTCCCAACTAATGCCATAAGTATTTTCTCTTACACTAGGCACAAATACGACGTAACCTTCATCATCTAAATATGTTAAAAATGGTTTTTCGGCAATAACTGGACTTTTATCTACTACTGTATAACGAGCACCATCTCTCCACGAATCAGTAAGAGGACTCTTCATTTCACACCCAGAAAAAACATAGTTGAAGGAACTGCCCACCCATGAATCAAATTTATCATTACGAGACATCCATTGTTGTTGAGTTCTCGCTTCAATTCTTCCATTTACTTTTGTATTTGCTAAAAAGCCACCACTTGACCATCCACTAGGGTGAGATAAAGCTAAAGAACCATTGATGTTGCATCTTCTCATTGACGTTGCTTGCGAAACTGCAAACTGAGTACTTTGATTTATAGAAAGATTTTCTACATTTCTCCAAAATGTGCAAGTTGCGTTATTATTGCTAAGTACATTTGTTGAAACATATAATCCTTTAATTGTTGTGTTAATAGGTGACTCGCCTAATCCAATTGCTGTTGTGTAATATCCTAATCTCATAGTAACATCACTATAATTACCAGGCATAAACATTACTGCGAATCTATCAGATGAAAATTGACCTACAGATCCACTTTCAAGTCGATCGTGCTTTTCATCAATAACATTTTGGATTAATGAAAAATCATCATCTTCAGAGCAAATCAAAGTATTTTTGCCAAAGACAGAAACAGCTTCTGAAAATTCCTCTTCTTCTCCATCGATAATTCCTTTTACAAGATAATAATCATAATCTTTAGAGTTCACCTTATATATAAAATCATGGATTCGTTTGGAATTTGCTTTTTGGTAATATCCAAATTTGGTTGGAGATTTATAAATATTATATCCATCATATTTTTTATCTGAGTTCCACCTAATATAAGTGTCATTTTTATAAAAAGAAACTCTAGTTTCATTATTATTCAAAACTTCATTGGCAAAATAATCATCTCCTTTTTGATTATCATTTCCTTTATTATCGTTAGCGCATGATGAAAAAGAAAGTAGCGAAGCCAAAGCAATAAATATCAAGAGTTTTGCCCTTTTTATCATAAATGAACCCTCCATTGATAAAATGATAACACGAGTAAGCTGACAAAATTAAAAATAGCAGTTTATAACACCAATAAAGCAGAATTTTCATTAAAAACTATTTAATATTTGAAAAAATAATAAGAAGTCTATCTTAAATATTGATTGTTTGAGGACGTGGGTTGTATGCATATAAGCCAGCGACATAAAAAGGGCACTCTTCACATAAAGCACCTTCTGGACAAGTGCATAATTCGATCGCTTTTCTTCTGTTCTCACTTAAAAATAAATCATGTCCATCATATTTATCCAGTGTTGTATATCTACCATCCTCATCAAGGATGACATATTCATTATCTAAAAGATAACCTCTTCTAATGTCATCAGCTGTTTCACCTATTGTTGTATCATCTACATGCACACCTATTACATGAGTCTCTAAAAGAGAATAATTAATAATATCCCCTTCCACTCTACAATTAGCAGGATATGTTTCTTGGCATTCACAATCATAGTCACCATTAAATACTATTCTTAGTTGATCGCCCGCAACAATAGGTTTATCAATTTTAAGTTCACTAGAAAAAGAATAGTAACTATCATTAAATAGCAAAGTTGCTGTTCCATTGCTTTCATCAGTTTGATCACGCTCGAAAACAAAAGCAGCATCTAACAATAAAACTTTATTCTCATCATTGCTTGTATCAACACAACTCGAGAGTCCAAAAGAAAGAATTGCGATTAAAATTAATTTGCATTTCATACAAAAATCATATCATATGAATTAAAAGAGCAGTATCGAAATCAAATAATACAACGCGACACTTTTTAAAAACACCAGGACAAAATCCCAAATAGTGGAAAAGGAAACATTTCAATGAAAAAGGCTACTATTTTAAGCAGCCTCTATTTTTAGTTAATTCTTTAAATTTTAATTCCAACAACATCGTTAACAGGAAGGGCAAAAGCAATGCCTTGTCCATCTGTCCCTAAACCAGCAGCTTTATAAATTGCCGCAAGCATTTGGTCTCTGATGCTTTCTTTTACTAGAATCAAAATCATTTCTTTATCAGGTGTGATAATTATGTTATATCTTTTTTCCATGTCTTTTGTACCAGTTCCTCTAGCACGAATGATTGTACCGCCTCTAGCACCTGTTTCTCTTGCAACATCCATGACCGCATCAGAAAAACCAGTATTAACTAATACAACAATTAATTCAAATTTAACTTCATCCATTGTTTGTGCCTCCTATAATGTGTCAATGAGGAATTGATAGAATTTCATTCCAATTAAACTAGTCATTGGGATAGAAAAACCAATACCACGATTTCTTTTGCTAACTTTAAAAAATGCTTCGAGCTCTCTTTTAGCACTATCGATTTTATCTTGGCTAATGAGCGAAATAATAATTTCCTTAGAGTTGTCTTCAATACCTAAAATATCTCTAATTTCTTTTTGCGCTGTTCCTTCACCATATTGAACAAATTGTGCATTTGCTCCTTCGCTTTCAAAAAGTTTTAAAACAAAATTACCTTGTCCTCTGTTAACAATGGTAATGAACATAAAAAGTTTTTTAATATCAGTTTTACTAACATTACTTTTAAATTCTGTATTCTCTTTTTTCGCTTTCTTAAATAGACCCATACTAACTCCTAATTAAAATGGATAATTTGCGCATCTTCTGCATTGTAAACGTGTTTTCGCATAGAGTATTGTGCTTTAATATCTTTAATTTTTTCAATAACACCCAAGACTTGAATGGCGATGATTGGAGTCAAAGCAATTAAAGCGATTACACCAAAAGATTGTTCAAAATAATTAGCATTTTCTGCATAAATAGCCGTTGTTAATCCAACAATCATCGGCAAGACAAAAGATGATGCCATTGGTCCACTAGCGGTGCCACCAGAGTCAAACGCCATAGCGGTAAAAATATCCGGACACAAAAACATTAATGTTAAAGAAATGATGTATCCAGGGACCATATAGTATAGGATTGAAAAATTAAATATTGTTCTTATAACCGCCAATGCAATAGCCAACCCTACACCAATTGATAAAGTAAGTAAAACTGTTAATCTACGTACTCTACCATCGGAGACTTCTTCAATTTGAACAGTTAAAACATGGACAGCTGGTTCACAAACAATAGTTACTAAACCTATTAATAAAGCGATAATAACAATTAATGCCTTAGATTTTAATCCTAGCATTGTGCCAACGTAATAGCCAATTGGTGTCATGGCAGCACCAGTTCCACATAAGAAGATACTTAAGCCAATATAGGCAAATAAGAAGCCTATCAATAATTTAAAAATCTTATGCTTTGGCAGTTTGATAAAAATCACATTATAAATTAAGAAAATAATAAGTGTTGGAGCCATGGCAATAAGAACTTCAATAGATGTTCCTAAAGAAAAACTATCACTAGTTATATATGGGAATAATGTATTAATAAACATCATAAAAATGTTTTCACTGCCTAATTCAGTATAAGAAGGAACAAAGTTAGGGGAAAGCGTCGATGAAAATATAATTAATAAAGTGACACTAATGATTGGACCAATTGAAGCCATTCCAACAAGACCAAAACTATTGTTTTTAGCATTTTTCCCACCTCTGACTGTTGCAACACCGGTACCTAACGACAAAATAAATGGAACAGTGGCAGATCCAGTCGTCACACCACCAGAATCAAAAATAAATGGTAAAAAGACACTTTTATCATTCTTGTCTCTAACAGTTAGAACGACAAAAATAAGAATCATAAAGGTTAAGGCGTAGAAAAATAAGTACCAAAGTTTTAAAGATTTTTGAAAAATAATTCTTAATACGCCAATGACAACAAATAAGCCAACCCCAACTGCAATACCAATAGTTAATATGTATGCAAAAACCGTTGAATCTGTTACTTGTTTAGTGACAATCATGATGCTTGGTTCGGCAACAGTAATTAAAGCTCCTAATGCAAATGAAAATGCAATAACAATAAATAAGTTCTTCTGCTTAGAAAGTGAAGAACCCATATATTCGCCAACCTTGCTTAAAGAAGATGAGGCTCCAATAGAAAATGTTCCTAATCCAGTGATAAGAACAATCATTCCTATAAGAAGCAACCAATAATCTCCTCTTGCAAAATTTAAAGGCGCCACATTTGTCCAAGACAAAATTAAAATAATAAATATCATCGGAATGATACTTAATGAGGCGCTAATGAATGCTTGCAGATATCTATTTTTCATTTAAACTACCTTTAATGTTTATATTTTACAACCTTATAAGTCTATATGTAATATAAAAAAACAAAAAAGTATCGATTTATATCGATACTGTAATATGTAATTGGATGTTCAAGCTGGAAACAATACAAACCGACAAAGTTTTTTCAATTTTCGACACCGGTCTGAAAAACCGACACTCAATAAGGAATGTGCAATAAATATGCGTTAAATAGGTAGTTATGAATTAAATTCACTTTCGACAATTCGCACATCATTTTTTTCAAGATAAAATGTTTTTTCGAACTCGTGATTACTATTAGTTTTATATCGCCACACTATTTTGTCTGCAATGCCAATGATGATATAGTTTCGTGAGTGTTCGCAAGCTTGAGGATTATAAACATCAATAGAACACTTGTTCCCGCTAGAATCCTCAAAAAAGTACTTATTGATTAAACTTTCCTTCTCCAAACCTAGAAAAGAATACAAAATATCTCCTAGTTCACCTTGCGGTTTTTTTCCATACACTTCTATGGTTTTGTTATTTTTATTAATTAAAAGAGCAACTTTAAGAATGAGATTTTCGCGCTTATAAATTAATGTTTTGTTGTCAAAAATCATAAGAACTTTGTTGTTTTTTGTTAAACCATCGATATTGGCGTTATCTCTATCATATACTCTAATATGACTCTTTTTGAAAAGACTATATTTTTGTGAAAACAATACATAAATAACTTCATTATCAACAACAAAATCAGTTAATAAGCTTTCAATATCTTGTTCTTCACACAAGCAAAAATACTCTCCATTGATAAACACCTTTCCAGAAGAATCAAATCTAACTATAAAGTAATCATGAATGGTTAAACACAAGTCATCATCCATATTCTTTAAAGCGGGGTTTTTTCTAAGTTCTTCAGCAAAAGAACGGGTTGATAATTTTGCAACGATTTCACAAGAAATCTTTCTACACACTTGTTTTTTAACATCTATCTGAAGTTGTTTTAACAAAACATCATGAATGTTTTTCCAAAAATGAATGAAATTAACTTTTTCTTCTAAAATAATGGCTAGTAATTTTGCTTCAGAAATATAATTATCATTTTGATTGCCACGAACACATAGACCGACAGGATCAAATTTGCATAGTATTGAAGCAATTATTTTAATCGTTTGCTCTTTTGAAATATTCTTATAAACCATATCTTTGTTATTTTAGCACAAAGACAATAAAAAACGGTACTGATAACGTAGTATCAATACCGTAGTATGTGATTGGTTGCGGGGGAAAGATTTGAACTTCCGACCTCCGGGTTATGGGCCCGACGAGCTACCAGACTGCTCTACCCCGCGATAGGACATGTTTATTAAGATGGCGGAGAAAGAGGGATTCGAACCCTCGCTAGGCTTGCACCTACTATCGGTTTTCAAGACCGACCCCTTCAACCGCTTGGGTATTTCTCCGTTGGTGGACTCTACAGGACTCGAACCTGTAACCGATCGGTTATGGGCCGATAGCTCTAACCATTGCGCTAAGAGTCCTTAAGAATCGTATTTAACAAACATTTATAATAAGTGGTAGCAGCGAAGGGATTCGAACCCCCGACATACCGGGTATGAGCCGATCGCTCTAACCAACTGAGCTACGCTGCCATAATTGGTGGACCCTAGGAGAATCGAACTCCTAACTGAAGCTTGCAAAGCTACCGTTATCCCATTTAACTAAGGGCCCGAAACGAGCATTTCAAAAAATGCTTTAATAATATACCACACAGTCAAATCATAAGGCAAGGACTTTTTGATGCTAAGGCATATAAAAATACTTTATTATCATATTTAATTCTTAAAAACTTTAATTGAAATTTATCGCTTGTTATAATTCAACTGAGGTTTATTTTATGAAAGTATTATGCATTTTAACAAATGGGTTTGAAGAAATCGAAGCAATTGGCTCAATTGCCATCTTAAGAAGAGGAGGTATTAATTTAGATATCTTTAGTCTACACAATACTTCATCTACTGGAAGATATGGGGTCACAATCACAGACCTAAATAATATAAATAATCTTTTATTAGATAAATATGATGCTCTACTGATTCCAGGTGGACCACAATATGCTGAATTAGAAGCAAACGAATACTTTTTAAATATAATTAAAGAATTTAATAAGCAACAAAAATTAATTGCGGCAATTTGTGCAGGCCCAACAATTCTTGGCCATTTAGGATTATTAAAAAATAAACAATATACATGTTTTACTTCTATGAACGAAGATTTTGGTGGTGAATATATAAACACATATGCAGTAAAAAGCGGCAACATAATTACGGGAATCAGTGCTGCCGCTACAATAGATTTTGCATTCATGTTTTTAGAAGCTTTAACTTCTAAAGAACATGCTGAACGAATTAAAAATCAAATATATTATTATTCAAAATAGTGAAGATTAGAAGGTTAATTCAGCTAAATAGTAGTTTTTCTTCCCTCTTCTTACAATTACATATTTATTATAAAGTGAGCAGTCTTTGTTAATTAAAGCTTGTGCATCATTTACCTTTTCTCCATTTAACGAGATAGCTCCATTTTTGATGAAATCACGTGCTTCACGTTTGCTACTTGCAGCTTTTAAACTAATAAGTAGATCTTCCAAGATTTGTGGTTCAGAAATCTTTGTTTTGATTGAACCAAATAACTCTTCAATTGAACTTTCCTTTAAGCTCTTAAAATCATTCGAGAATAAAGATTCACTCATCTTTTTAGCTTCTTTTGCTGCTTCTTCGCCATGAATAGTTTTCGTTACTTCAAAAGCTAAAACTTTTTGGGCTACTCTTTGACCTAAATTATCAAAATGCTCTTTAGCTATCTCATTAATCTCTTCCTTAGAAAGGAACGTAAAAACTTTTAAATACTTAACACTATCTTCGTCTGTTTGATTAATAAAGAATTGATAAAGCTTGTATGGTGAAGTGAGTTTTGGATCCAAAAATAAAGCACCGTCTTCACTCTTTCCAAATTTTTTACCATCACTTCTGGTGATAAGATGTGCTGTCATACATTCAACATCTTGATCTTCGCCTTCTGTCTTTCTAATAAAATCTAAACCAGCGGTTAAATTACCCCATTGATCATTACCACCAATTTGGATTGATGCACCATATTTATCATGTAGAAGTTTAAAATCATATGATTGAAGAGTCATGTAGCAAAATTCTGTAAGCGAAATGCCTGCCTCAAGTCTTGATTTAACAATATCTTTACTTAACATGTAATTAATAGGGAAATATTTAGCGGTATCACGTAAATATTCAAGCAAAGACATTTTGCTTAACCAATCATAGTTATTTAAAATCATTCCTTTTTCTGGGTCAGTTAAATCAATAAATCTTTCAAGTTGTTCTTTAATTGAATTTGTATTTTCCAATACTTTTTCTTTTGTCAAAAAACTTCTTTCTTTAGACTTTCCACTTGGATCTCCAATCATTCCGGTTCCACCACCAACAATGGCAATAATTTTGTGTCCTGCCTGTTGAAGTCTCATCAAAATTGAAATCATTACAAAATTACCAATATGCATACTAGATGCACTTGGATCAAAACCACAATAGATTGTTTGCTTTGTTTCAAAAAGCTTTTTTACATTTTCTTCATTGGAATAAGCTTGAATCAAGCCTCTCCAATTCAATTCATCAATAACGTTACTCATAATTAATCCCTATATTTAATATATGTTTGTCTACCATTCTTCTCAATTTGAACAATAGAAATAATTTTTGCTTTGCTTAAAGCCTCTTTTTGACCATTTTCAAATTCGACTTCAATATTATCATCATCAATTTTGCTGACGAACTTAGCAAATGAACCATTATGGCTTTCTACTTGTAACAAATCGCCTGTATGTAATCCATAATTAACAATTGAAACAGTAGGTATTCCTAATTTTTTATAGCCTTCCATACTTCTAAGCTCGATTAAGAAAAGAGCCATAATAGGAATACCACCAGCTTTTTTGACCAAATTAACCATAGCTTTTGCACTTCCGCCAGTAGCAATTAAATCATCTAAAATGATGACTTTATCACCTGGATTAATTGCACCATCAGGAATTTCAATTGTAGCCTCTCCATATTCAAGAGCATAGGATTCTTTAAAGCCGACTTTTGGTAATTTTCCTTTTTTACGAGCTAAAACTAAACCCTTATTATTGATAGCGGCCAAAGGTGAAGCAAAAACAAATCCTCTACTTTCAGCAGCAATGATTTTATCCCGGTTTTCATAACTTGGTAATTCTTTATTTAAATCCATGATTACTTGATGAAACGCTTCACCATTAGAAAGCAAAGGTGTAATGTCTCTAAACTTAATTCCTTCAATAGGAAAATCAACTATTGTTCTAATAAATTTGTCGTAAATATCCATAAAAAGCCTCCCAAACCCTAATATTTTGTTGAATATTTCTTAATATAAACACTTTCAAATTTATATTCTTTTTCTGTCAATCTATCATTGATTAAATCAATTAACATGTACATTGAGCATTTCCCAACTTCTTGGAAATCAATATATAAATTTGAAATTGATGGTCTAATAATTGAAGAATACTTTGTTCCTATAATAGATAGAACTTCAATATCATCAGGGACTGTCAATCCACTATCTGTTGCAGCATTTATAATTGCAGCTGCAATCGAATCTCTATAAGCAATAAAATATCCTTTTCTATCTTTTTTAAATCTTTCGATAAAATCTTGATATGTTCTATGATATGAATCATCACAATTTACAATATTATATTCACGATCATTTTCTTTATGAACTTTTATGAATTGATTTTCAATTCTTGAAAGCAATCTACCAGAATTATGAACGTGGACAAATGTCATCTTCTTATCGCCTCTAACAAAATTATCTTCGATAATCTTTTTAATTAAATGCTCATAACCAAATGGGATACATCCAATTTTCGATTCACAAATTTTGTTATTGATGTTAATAACTGGTACTGAATAATTGTTTAAAAACTCTAAGTCAGGTGCATCAAGTTCATCATCAAATACAATAACGCCATCAACTCTAGACTTAATAACCCTTTCAAGAGAACTTAAGGCGTCTTCTCTACTATGTGATGTTGTGTATAAATTTAAAGTAAATCCTTTATCTCTGCAAACTTCCGTCACACCATTTAACATATTTGAAATATAAACGTAGTTAGCGCTTGGAATAATAACACCTATTGAAGTCGACTTGTTTGTTGCTAAAGCTTGTGCAAGTCCACTTGGTTTATATCCGAGTTCTTTAATAACACGTAAAACTTTCTCTTTTGTGTCTGGTCTTACAGTGCCTGAATTATTGATAACTCTAGAAACTGTAGCTAAAGAAACATTTGCAGCTTTTGCGACTTCATATATCGTTACATGGTCTTTTAAATTTTCCATAATTTTCTCCTGCCTTTAAATATTAACATATTTAAAAACTAATGTAAGCAAGTTTGAAAGAATTTTCATTAAATACTATAAATTCTAATTTAAGAGATTTTAAAAACACGATAATCATCGTGTCTTTTAAAATGTAACTAAAATGTAATTAAATTAATATTTCCAAAAATCTTCTCCAACAGAATATGCTTCATCGAGTTCAAAAACTTTATTTTCCGAATCAGGAATTCTTAATTGAAGATCTTTTGGAGTGCAAATTAAGCCAAAACTATTAACTCCATCTACACTTTGAGGAACAACTTGTGTTCTATCTGATAAAAAAGCAAATGGAAGAGCACAAACACAAAGTAAATTTTCACGAATATTCTCAGCGTTACTAACAACTTGTAAAAGAACAGAATCTCCATAATTTACCTTACAAACTTTATAACTTTTGTTTGTTGGATGTTCTTCGACTTCTTCAATTCTTGAGACAATATAACTTGAAGTTGTTAATGGCTCTAAAGGATCTAAACCTGCATTAATTAAAATTGTATTGATAACATCAAGGACTTTTTCATTTATAAATGGAATATATCCTTTAGCTTTTATCTTGATAATTTTAGAAATTTCATAAATACGAATACTCAATAATTTATCGCCATTAAACAAAGAAACGATATTACCAATTCGTTTTTCATGATCACTTTCTAAAATGCCATCAAATTGGATTATTAAGACGTCACCAACTTTTTTATAATCATAATATAATCCGTAAGTCATCAATCTTTTTCCTCTTCGATAACATTATTAATTGTATCAATCGTCTTTTCAAGAATTAATCGCTTGATTTTAATTCCTTCTTCTTTAAATTTTGACTCAAATTCAGTTTCAGCATCAAAGTTAGCTAAATCTTTATAATCTTCATTTATATATACAATTTTCCAATTATATTGCTCAAATTTTTCTTTAGAATATTCATAGAATTTATCATTATCACTCTTGAAATAAATATAATGGTTTAACTTCAAAATCTTTGCATACTCAACTAAAAAATTATCACTTGTTAATCTTCTATTTGTATGTCTTTTTTTAGGCCAAGGGTCAGAAAAATTGAGAAAAAGCCCGCAGAACTGAACTTTTTTTAATAAATCTCTTAATTTATAGAAATCGCACGAAATCAATTTTACATTTCTTAGTCCACTATCATCTATCTTTTTAAGACAAATCCCACTAATAGTTTTATTAAGTTCACAAACTAAAAAATTAATATCTGGATATCGGCTTGCAAGGCTTAAAATGAATTGCCCTTTTCCTGGACCAATTTCTAAATACGTATCTTTTTCATTAACAAAACTTACCAAATTATTAGCAAGTTCTTCATTCTCTAAAGTAAATTGGTTTTCAAAATGTTCCGAAAGATATTGAACAGCCCAAGGTTTATACTTTGTTCTCATTATTTAAGATTACCTAATGCATAAATTGCATGTGCATAAATTGGAATTGAATTAAAGAAATCCTCTAAATCAATTTTCTCATCTATTTCATGAATATGATCAACTTTCCCTGGGAAACAACTACCAAAAGCAATAGTATTTTTGGCTTCCTTAGCGTATGTACCTCCGCCTATTGCCATAGGTTTATGAACAGTATCACCTGTTTCTTCGACATAAACCTTATATAATTCTTTAATAAATTCTGTTGTTTCAGGATTGTAATAAAGGTATGGGCTCTTCGACATTACATAAACAGGTAAGGGTGATACTTTTTGAACTTTTTCAACAGCTTCATCAGGATTGCAAGTTTCTGGATGTCTAAAGTTAACAACCATTTCAAATTTTCCATTTTCATAAGAAATAACACCGACATTATAAGTTGTTTCACCCATATCTTTTGACCAATATCTGGCGTTCATATTCTCACCATTTGGCTTTTCATATTCTTTAGCGAGCAAGCTAAGAGAAGGATTATTATAAACTTTGCCTAAAACATCTAGCGCTTGAACTCCACTATTGAATCCAAGTTCAGGAGTTGAACCGTGCGCAGCTTTACCGATGAACTCAAATTCATCATTGCTTAATCTTTTATAATTAATTTCTTTATGTTCGATCAAATAGTTTTCTAACTTTTCAGGTTGTTCTACTTTTACAATTGCGCTATCGATTACAACATTAAAAACTGTTCCAGCTTTAATCGAAATAACATTATTAAGTGGTAAATTACCTGAATACTTATAATTAACAATTCCTTTTTCACCATAAATCAAAGGGAAATCAGCATCAGGTGTAAATCCATAAGTTGGATCTTCTTTTTTGAGCGTTCCAAAATAATACTCTAAACAAGAGGAGCCTCTTTCTTCATCCCCACCAAAAACAAGTTTGACTCTATAATCTTTAACTAATCCATTATCTTTTAAAGCCTTTAATGCAAAATAAGCAGCAATGCCAGGGCCTTTGTCATCACTTGTTCCTCTTGAATACATTCTATTCTCGTTTTCATCTATATATCCGCTAAATGGGTCGTGTTTCCATCCTGGAGTAACTGGCACAACATCTTGGTGAGCAAAAATACCAATTAATTTTTCTCCTTCACCACAAGAAATTTCAATACAATGGCCATCACAAAGGTCAACATTGAATCCATCTTTTAAAGCTATCTTTTTTAAAAATTCGAAACAATCATGAACGCCTTTTCCATATGGCATGTCTTTAGTGATGGTTTTAGGATCATAAACACTGTTGATTTGAACATCTCTTTGAAGCGTATTTAATGCTTCTTTTTCATATGGCTTACACATTTCTTTAAAATTAATCATAAATTGAACCTCTTACTTGTTAACAAGTAAATAATATAAGATAATTTCGAAAATTATCAAACAAAACGATAAATTAAGATATCGCTCCAATTGTATATAAAACAACTAATCCAGCTAAATACCCTAACAAAACAATTAATAAAACTATAAAAATTATTATTAAGTTTGATTTTGAAAAAGTTGTTTCATCATTGGCTTCTTTTATAATTCCCATCTTCACAAAATTCATATTCTTCTTAAAAGAAAGCATTACAACCCCTCCAGCAGAAGGAACAATAAATGTTGCAGCAAGAACTTCAGCTAAACATCCAAAACTAACAAATCCTAAAATGAAAACACCAAAATTATCAAATCCATAAGATTTCAAAGTTTCTAAAATCTCGCTTAATCCTAACGCTTGACTAATTTTGAAAATATCTAAAATTCCAAAAATATATAAACAAGTCAAAGTAATTAAAGTATGAAATAATGTCAATAACCCTGCAGAAATGGCACTAATTCCTATAAATTGCTTAGAATTTGTTCTCTTTCTTAAAAAGTCAAACACTAATCCAGAAACACAACCAAATATGACTCTAGGCAAGATGCTTACAAAAGGATTAACAAATAAATAATTAACTGTTCCAGCAGTACTCAAGGCTTGAATAAATGAGAATAACCCAAAGAAAAATCCATAGATTAAACCATGTTTCCATCCCATAAGCATTGCACCAATTAGGACAATTATATGAACAGTTGTAAACGAAATTGGACCTATAGTTATAAAACCAACATATGGCACAAAAGAAAATACAGCTAAAAGCGCAATAAACATTGCACTAATTGTGATGTTTAATATAATTTTTCTATTTTGCATAAAAATCACCTGAACTATTTATTTGATAAATGTAATTGAGCCCTCTTAAAACTAAATAAGGGTCATAGTTATAGCAAACAATTTCGTCCTTAATTCTATCTGCAAATCCACCAGTCAAAACGCGATTTAGTTCATAACCAAGCTCTTTTTCTATTCTACGAGCAAATTCACTTACCATATATGCTTGGCCGTAAACTATGCCAGATTGAATTGAATCTTTTGTATTCTTTCCAATAATTCTTGATGGTGCTTCAATTGGTGTTTCAAGCAATTGACTTGTATTTTGAACAAGTGCCTTTAAAGAAACTTCCATTCCAGCTGTAATAATTGCTCCAATAAAAGCTCCGTTTTTATCGATCACATATAGTTTGGTGGCTGTTCCTAAATCTGCAACGATAAATGGCAATGGAGTTGATAGTCTTGCACCAATTGCCCCCGCGATTAATTCACTCCCTACTTCGACAGGATTATCAGTTTTTATTGGCAATTTTGTCTTTAATTTCTTCGAAACAACCAATGCATTAACGTTAAAAGCAGTTTTTAATGCATAAAAAATAGTGTCTGTTAATAAAGGCACTACACTGCTAATTATTGCACCAGTTACTTCTTGTTTAATTAGTGATGAAAAAGAAATTGCATATTCATCACTTGACCTTGTTCGATCAGTTTTAATTGATAGAGATTTTTTTAATTCGTTCCCTTCAAAAAGACCGATTTTAATTCTTGTGTTTCCACAATCTAAACATAAAATCATAAACGCTCCTTCTACAGTCTTAAATAAGTACCGTGAAATACCAATATATTAAAGCACTTAAAAAAGCCTAATTCAAGAATTAGGCTATAAAATATAAATTCCATAAAAAATTAATACATTATTTTCGACTAAAAAACTACTAAATATATACTAATTTTTAAAAAATATTTGTGTTTTGAAGGGTTTTTACTTTACAACAATAGAAACAATCTTGTTTTTAACAACAATTACTTTAATAACAGTTTTGCCTTCGATGTTACGCTTAACATTCTCTGAGCTTAAAGCTTTTTCTTTCACTATTTCATCGTCGCTATCTTTTTCAATTTCAATTGTGTCTCTCAATTTTCCGTTTACTTGTACACCAATTTTGATTGTTGAAAGTACAGTCTTACTCTCATCATAAGTTGGCCATGGAGCATAAGTAATCATTTCTTTATGACCCAAACATTCATGCCATATCTCTTCTCCAATAAATGGACATATACAATCAAACATCTTAATGAAGTTTTCTAAATATGGTCTGAAAATTATTTTTGCTTTATATAATTCATTAACAAAAATCATCATTTGAGAAATTGCAGTATTAAATTGAAGATTTTCAAAATCATTAGTAACTTTCTTGACTGTATAGTTATAAATGTAATCGAGAGAGCCATCATTTATTTCTACAATTCTTGCATTATATTCTTTATCTTCAAAAAGTCTGTAAACTCGATCAATAAACTTTCTTGAACCTTCTAAACCGTTTGCATTCCATGGCAAACTAGCTTCTAATGGTCCCATAAACATTTCATAAAGTCTTAGTGTATCAGCACCATATTGTTCAACAACTAAATCTGGATTAATTACATTACCTCTAGATTTAGACATCTTCTCTCCGTTTTCACCCAAAATAATTCCTTGGTGGAACAATTTTTTAAATGGTTCATTACAAGAAACAACGCCTTCATCATAAAGGAACTTATGCCAAAATCTTGCATAAAGCAAATGTAAGACTGCGTGCTCTTGCCCGCCAATATATAAATCAACAGGTAGCCAGTGATTTAATAGCTCTTTATCAGCAATAGCTTTGTCATTATGTGGGTCAATATAACGAATATAATACCAACAACTTCCAGCCCATTGTGGCATTGTATTTGTTTCTAAAGTTACTGGTTTACCATCAATTTCTCTATGTAACCAATTTTTTGCATGAACAAGTGGTGATTCCCCTGTACCAGAAGGTTTATATTCATCAAGTTCAGGCAAAACTAATGGTAATTCAATGTCAGGGAGTCTAATCATTGTATCCTCTCCATCCACTGTTGCAACAGGAATTGGTTCACCCCAATATCTTTGACGTGAGAATAACCAATCTCTCAACTTATAATTAACTTTATAATTGCCTGCTCCAAGTTGAATTAATCTATCAGTAATAGCTTTTTTAGCTTCTTCATTATTTAACCCGTTAGCAAAATCTGAATTTATATGTTTTCCATTTCCAGTAAATGCTGCCTCGCTAATATCAGCATCAATTACAGGGATAATTGGTAAATTATATTTTTTAGCAAAAGCATAATCTCTTTCGTCATGAGAAGGAACAGCCATAACAGCGCCACTTCCATAACTTGCTAAAACATAATCGCCGATATAAATTGGCACTTCCTTATTATTAATAGGATTAATAGCATACCTTCCAATAAATACACCTGTTTTATCCTTGTTTAATTCGGTCCTATCTAAATCTGACTTATGAGAAACTTCTTCAATATATTTATTAACTTGAATTTCACACTCTTTTGTAACTAATTCTTTTACAAGTGGATGTTCAGGAGCTAAAACGCAATAAGAACAGCCAAATAAAGTATCAGCTCTTGTGGTAAAAACTTTAAAAGTTTTCTCGCTCCCTGCTACTTTAAATACAACTTCAGTTCCTTTTGATTTGCCTATCCAATTCTTTTGAAGCTCGATTGTTGATTGTGGCCAATCTAAACCATCTAAATCATTTGCCAATCTATCAGCATAAGCAGTAATTTTGAGCATCCATTGTCTCATTGGTTTTCTAATAACTGGGAATCCGCCTCTTTCGCTTTTTCCATCAATTACTTCTTCATTAGCTAAGACGGTACCAAGTTCAGGGCACCAGTTAACAGGTCTATAATCAACAAAAGCTAATCCTTTATCAAACATGTGAGCAAAAATCCATTGTGTCCACTTATAATAATTTGGATCACATGTCATAATTTCACGATCATAATCGTAAGAAAAACCTAACGATTGAATTTGTCTTCTGAAATTATTGATATTCTTAATTGTGAATCCTTCAGGATGTTCATTCATTTTCATTGCATATTGCTCTGCAGGAAGACCAAAAGCATCCCATCCAATTGGATGCAAAACATTAAATCCTTGCATACGTTTCATTCTTGAAACTATATCTGTTGCTGTATAACCTTCTGGATGACCAACATGTAATCCTTGTCCGCTTGGATAAGGAAACATATCAAGAGCATAATATTTTGGTTTTGAAAAATCATGAGTATCACATGCATACTCTTTATTATCTAACCAAACTTTCAACCATTTACTTTCAACTACTTTATGATCATACATAATTATGACCTCCTTTAAATAAAAAACGTCCTTAAACAATTCTAAGGACGTAAATTTACGCGGTACCACCTTAGTTCATCTAAATTAGATGCACTTATTTAAATTTTTAATTAATGTGATGTGAGATTTTAAAGGAACTTTGTTGATTTCCACCAACCATCAACTCTCTAGATAACTCCCTTTAAATTAGTCATCGCGACATATTATATCAAACTTTTATAAAGTTCGATATATTCTTGACAAGATTTCTTCCAAGTATGATCAACTTTTAATGCGTTTTTCATTAACTTGTTCATTATTACCTTACTTCCGTTATAAACCATTAATGCTTGAGCAACTGACGTCATTGCATCAAGAGTTGAATAATTTGTAAATCCAAATCCATCAGCAACATCTTCATTTTTCTTGTTCATGTCATATGGAATGACTGAATCGTATAAACCACCAGTTCTTCTAACAATTGGTAAAGCTCCATAACGTTGAGCAATCATTTGACCTAAACCACAAGGTTCAAAAGCACTAGGCATGATGAAGAAATCGCTAGCTGCATAAATCTTATGAGCAAGCTCATTATTATATCCAATATAAACCATTACTGATTCAGGATATTGTCTATAAAGATTATTGAAGAATTCTTCAGCATAAGCATCACCACTTCCTAAAACAGCAAATTGACCTCCACTCTTAACAGCAAAATTAGCCATTGCAAGAATAAGATCAATACCTTTTTGATCGGTCAATCTTGAGACAACTGAGAATAGTGGTTTTTTAGGATTTAGATTAAATTCCTTGCAGAAAGCCTCTTTATTTGCAGCTTTTCCATTTTTATATTCGTTAGATTTCCAATTTTTATAAATGAAAGGATCTCTTAAAGGATTGAATTCTTTATAATCCATACCATTCAAAATTCCAACAAAATCGCCTGAACGTAATTGCAAATCGTAGTTAAGACCTTTTGAACCTTCAGGTGTCAAAAGCTCATTTTTATGAGTTGGTGAAACTGTTGTAATTTTATCTGCAAAATATATAGCAGCTTTTAATGTAGAAACTTGATTATCAAGTCTAACTTTGCCTTCTGTATAAAGTGAATAATCGAGTTCATATAAATCCCATAAACTTGAAGCATTAAAATAGCCTTTAAATAATGGATTATGAATTGTTAGAACCGATTTAATTTTACCTAAAACTGGATGATCTTTATATTTTGTTTTAAGCAAACATGGAATCATACCAACTTGCCAATCATGGACATGAACAATATCCATTTTAATGCTTATTTTCTTTAAAAATTCAATGACTGCAAGTGAGAAAAACGCATAACGCTCGCCATCATCAAAATAGCCATATAATCCATTATTTCTTTTGAAATAACCTTCATGATCAACAAAATAGTAATGAATTCCATCATAATAAGTATGAATGACGTTAAATGGGATGTTTCTCCAGTTCATCTTCACGCTTAAAGAATAAAGTTTTTTGGCTTTATATTTTTTAGGATCTAAATCTTTATAATAAGGAACAATGATCGATACATTATTATCTTCTCTAACTAATTCCTTACTTAAAGCATAAGCAACATCTGCCAAACCACCAGTTTTAGAAAAAGGTAAACTTTCAGCAGTAGCCATTAAAATATTCATACTTTAAATTTTAACTCCTCTTGGGAAATATAGTGGCTCTTCTTCTGTGCCTTGAACTTCTTTTCTATTTTGGAAGAGAACACGTTTATCTGAAACAACATTCTTTAAATGAACTCCACGTTTAACAATTGTGTGAGTGAAAATGATACAATTTTCAACACTTGCACCTTCTTCAATTACAACGTCTCTTGAAATAATAGAATTTTTGACTTTTCCATTAATTGTTGAGCCGTTAGCAATCAAAGAATTAGTAACTTTTGCTGACTTGCCATATAAAACAGGTCTTGAGTTATGAGTTGTTGTATAAATTGTGCTTCCTGAAAAAACAAGTTCGTTTAAAAGATTATGATCATTTAAGATTTCCATACTATATTTGTAATAATCTTCAAATGATTCGAATCTCCTCATGAAGCCATCAAATCTAATTGCGTGAACTTGGCAAGCAAATTTAATTGCGTAATCAAATAAATCGGTAATTGTATTTAATTTTGAAAGATTAGAAACTGTTTCAAGTAATTCTTTTAACAATTCACGTTCAACAATGATAATACCTGTACCGATATCACATGGTTTATTTTCATCTGAAAGATAAGTTTTTTGAACATCTCCAAGTGAATTTATTACAAACTTTTTAGTTGTTTTAAAATCAGAACCATCACTAATATGGGTATAAACAGCAGACATTCTACGTCCACTCTTGATGTGCTCATCAATAAACTGATTGTAATCAGCTTTGAAAATATATGAAGGATCACAAATCATAATGTATTGATATTTTTCTTCAAATAAGAATGGGTCATTGCTTCTAATACATTGAATATCTGTGTTAAAAACATGATTGTTACCAGTTTTTAAGAAGTAACTTAAAGAACCAGTACGTGGATTTGCTAAATAAGTATTTTGGTTTTTAACATGCTTTGAAATGCTATTTAATCTATTTTTAACTAAAATAGCGATATTATCGATTCCACTATTTGTTAAGTTAGAAAGTGTAATATCAATAAATGCGTAGCGGGCTAAAAATGTAGTTGAAGCAAGTGGTCTATCATCAGTTAATTCGCCTAAACCTGGTGCTTCAAAACAATTTACTAATGCATATGTTTTATTCATTATTGAAGACTCCTTTCATAATCGATTAAAACGACTTTATCACCATCTTTATTTATAACTTCATTATCTTTAATCTGTGTTTTTGGACCAATAATTGCGTTATTAACAATGGCATTTTTACCAATTCTAACTCCTGGCATGACAACAGATTTTGTAACTTGAGCTCCTTCTTCAATTATTACTTCATTTGAAATAACTGAATTTGAAACTTTACCAAAAATTTGAGCTCCTTGGTTGATTAAACAATCTGATACAACTGCTTTTTTACCCATAAATGTTGGGGTTGAGTGTGTATCTTCAGTATAAATTATTGGCTCTATATCAAAATTGATTGTTTCGCTAGATCTTTGTGAAGGCAAAAGTTCCATATTTGCTTGATGCAAAGAATCAAGTGTACCAACATCTCTCCAATAACCCTTAAATTTATATGCGTATAACTTTTTACCAGAATTAAGTAAATAAGGAATAATATCTTTACCAAAATCGTGCTCAGTACCTTCGATTTTTCTATCTTTAATTAAAGCGCTTCTTAATTCTTTATATGTGAAAATATAAACGCCCATTGAAGCTAAATTGCTCTTAGGAACTTTTGGTTTTTCGACAAACTTTTGGATTCTTAAGTTTTCATCACACTCTAAAATTCCAAATCTTGATGCTTCTTTCCAATCAACTTCAATAACTGAAATTGTACAAGCAGCACCAGTTGCAATATGTTGCTCTAACATTTGATCATATGTTGTCTTATAAATGTGATCGCCACTTAAAATAAGAACATAATCTGGTTCCTCTTCATCTAAGAAGTCTAAATTTTGATAAATTGCATCTGCAGTACCATCATACCAAGATAAACCTTCTTCAGTTTGACGTGGAGCAAGTGTGAGACATTTTCCGTTAACTCCATCAAATCCCCAAACTGAGCCATTACCAATATATTTGTTCAAAGCAACAGATTCATATTGAGTTAAAACTCCACAACTCTGAATGTCACTGTTAGCAACATTTGAGAGCGAGAAGTCAATGATACGATATTTTCCTCCGAAATATACCGCTGGCTTAGCAATTTTTTTGGTCAAGGCTTGTAATCTTGTACCTTTACCGCCCGCAAGAATCATTGCAACGACTTTCCTTACCATCTTTAAACCTCCTAAATTATGTTTATGTAAGTATTAATTATATTTTTAGTTATTCTTTTTCAAAAAGTCTAACTGTACTTCTATTTTTATCTCTTAAAACAATGAGTGTTTCATCAACAAGTGGTGAAATATCTGGAATCTTATCATATGGAGCAGATAAGATGACTTGAAGTTTGAAATCGTTTAAGAGTTTTACTGCTTGAGTCATTCTAGTTTTATCCATCTTTGAGAATGCTTCATCAAAGATGATAAGTCTAGTTGTATTGCCCATTTCGCCTTCATCATTTGTGTGATAAAGTTGAGCAAATGAAGCTAAAACTGCAATGTAGAATGGTGTTTGAGTTTCACCACCAGATTTTTTCTTAATCATCTTTGAAAGACGTTGTTCATCGCCGGTTTCCTTATTATAAACGATGAGGTCAAATTCAAGATATGAACGATAATCTGTGAATTTTGCAACGTTTTCAAGAAGTAAGGCATTCTTTTCACCTTCTCCGACATCAACAATTTGTCTAAAGAGTTCTTCCATAACATCTTTGTATTTTTCAACAAATGCACTATCATCTTTTCCTGTTTCTAAGATGAGATCATCTTTTAACATATCGTAATATCTCTTATAAACAGTTGATGGTTTGACTGTAAATCTATATAAATCCTTACCGAATGCAGATTGACGAAGAGCAACATTTAAATTATCAATTTGATCTTCAACATCTTCAATTGCTCCACGTAATTTGAAGATGAAATCATCTTTAAATTGCTTAGTTGCTTTGTTATAAGAATCTTGGATTTTTTCTCTATATTCAGGGAGTTTAACATCTCTAAATTCTACAAGTTCATCATCGAAAGCCTTATTATCATCTGCTTCTGCATCATAACTAAGGTGATAATCTTGTAAATAATCCCTTCTTAATTTAATAACTTGGTTTCTGATGTTATTAACAAGATAAGTCAAACGAGCATATTCAACGTTTGTATCTTGATAAATTTCAAAGACTGTTTTTCCTTCAGCAAGTTTTGCTTGATATGCAGGAAGAGCAATTTCATCAACTAAAAATGGATCATAACTTGAATTAATTGAATCTTCTTTTTCTTTTATAGCTTGTTGTTCAGCAATAATCTTTTCTGATTTAATTGTCTCGATATCAGCAGTTAAATTACCTTTTTCAAGAACAATTCTATCTCTAGATTCGTGAATATCCTTAATATCTTGCTCGATATCTCTGATTCTGTTGTCGATTGATTCGCTTAATGGTGTATCAGAACCTTGAAGTTCTTTATTTATGTAAGCTAAATTTGCTTCATAACCAGCTAAATCAGCAACGTGAGCTAAAAGAACAAAATAGTTATCAATTTCTGATTTTGTGAAAACTTCAAGTGAGTTAGCTTCATCGATTACAGCCTTAATTTTTCTAAAATAATTCAAATTTTCGCTATATTCACTGATTTGTTTGCTCTTTTCTTTAAGGAATCTTTCATTAATTCCTCTTCCAATAAATGATTCGTGATATAAACGAGGATTGATTTTAGCAAGAGAATAATTACGATAGAGATCGCATTCTTTTGTGATTCCATTTCCTGATTCACGAGCTTCTTCAATATTTTTAGATTTATGTAATCTACCAATCAAGAAGTTTGTATAAGCTTTTGCTCCTTCATGATCTGTGATAATTTCTTCAGCAAGTGAGCCAGATTCAGCAACAAATCCTCTTTCGATAATTTTTTCTTCATCAACAAGAGCTGTTCCATAGAATTTATATTCATCAAGTAATCTTCTTAAAATTTTATAGGTTGAAGCATAATATTTTGGAGCAACAAATAAGTTGAATTTTTGTCCTGAAAGGAAACCTTCAATCGCATTTGACCAACTCAAATCATCGATATCAACAAGATCTGCATAAATTGCGACTTCGATTTTGTGGCCAAATTGAATTTGAAGTTCTTGCTCAAGACGTGCTTTAACCATAACAAGTCTAGAGTCGTAAGCTTTTGAGCCGCTCTTCATCTCGTTTTCTTGCTCGCGAATACCCCTAATGCTCTTTTCAAGATTTTGAATTGTTCTAGCAAGGGAAACAGCAAGTGAAGAAATTTTATTTTTATAAAGCATCAATGCATCTCTAAAATCATTTAAAGCACCTTTATCAAGTTCAATGATATTTGAAAGATAATTTTGCTTAAATGAAGCAGTAACTTGTTTTATATCTTTAGAAGCTTCTTTAATCTCTTCAATCTCTTCTGCTCTATCTTCACCTAAAATATCAATATTTAATTTTTCTAAATTTTGAATTAATGCATCACCACAATTTGCAAAATTATTTGCATATCCATAAAGTGATGTTTTAACTGTTGAAATATTGTTTTGAATAGCTGAAATTTTATCTTTAACATCTTTTCTTTGACGTTTTAAATCTTCAGAAATTCTGACTGTATCATTGGATGCTTTGTCCATAATAAGTCTATTTTTTCTATCTTCGAGTTCAGATAAATTGTTTTGGAATTCTAAAAGTTCTTCATCAATTTCAGCAATTCTTTTTTTGTTACTTTCGATTTGCTTATTAAATTTTCTTAATTTATCGTAACTTTGCTCTAATTGGCATCTTTCTAAAATGTATTGAGCAATTGTTAAATTCTCTTTGTGTTTTTTATAAGTTGCATAAATATCATTGACTTCTTCAAGACGTTTTACACGTTTTTCAATATTTAAAGCTTCATTTTCGAGTCTCTTATATTGAAGAATATTATCTTGAAGAGCATCAAGTTCAATATTTGCTTGAGGATCACAAACATATTCTGTAATAAATGTAGCAATATCAGTAATTGGCGAGAATGAAGTTGCCTTCTTTAAAAGACTGAAATATTTATCTTTTAATCCACCAAATTTCTTCTTCATAAAATCTTGATATTGACGATTACTATCGAAGAATTGGAATTGCAATGGATAATTTTCTTCACAATATTTTCCTAAAGTTTTAATATCCATTGGAACATTATTTACTACAAATTCATTTTCAGGAATCTTATTATCGAGGAAGAAAAATTTATGTTCAATTGTTCCTTCGCTAAAGACGTCAAAAACAACACCCATTGTAAAATATGAATTGTGTAAAGTATCAAAATATTCAAGAGCGACATAACTTGTAAATCTGCCATTTCTTAAATATTTAAAACCACCATCAACAGTATCACCAAGTTCGCCTCTTAAATAGCCAACTAGAGTACGTGATGATTTGTCCATAGCTGCTTTATTAAAATATTTTCCAGTTGTATCACCAAGTAAAACAAGTTGAATAGCATCAATTAATGTTGATTTACCAGAACCATTAACACCAGTAAGGAAGACGATTGGTCTAATGTCGATTGTTTCGTTCCAAAAATAGTGCCAATTTATAATTTTAACTTTATTTAATTGCTTCATTAAAATGCCTCCTCTCCTTGATTACGTGAGTTGAGTTCATCTAAAGCGTTGCTCATTGCAACAATCTTTTCATTATCAAGCGCGTAAACAATACTTGGAAGAATATAGAAAGAAACATTTCCTTCATCATAATTTCCACTAACTTTGGAAATAATATTGTGATTTGCTAAAAATCTTAATGAGCGAGAAATTGATCTTCCGTTTAATCTTTTTCCTGGCATAGTAATTCCATCATCAATCATCGTCTTAAGTAGACCTGGAGTGGTCAAATAGATGGCTTGATTAGTGGAATTTGATTCATTTTTATAATTTTCAAAAATTAATCTTAAAGCAAAAAGAATCAAAGATGTTTCTCTATCCATTCTGATTCTATTTTCACCATAAAGATTTGTTAATGCGACAACTCCTAAAACTACATCTTTTTCAACGTTCCAACCAGCATATTTGAGATAATCATTAACAATCTCAAAATATCTTTCTAAAAATCTATAATCAGGATTTATACGAATAACTTTTTCTCTTGTGTCAAAAATATCACGAACAATAAATCCTTTTAAAAGTAATTTGTTGACTACAGTAGAAAACTCATTTTGATCACTGCTTGGCATCTTTAAATAATCTTCAGTAAACATATTTTTCTACTCCTTTCTTATAAATTTGAAATTTGGAACGATGTATCCATATGAATGGATCTTTGTTTTATCAACTTCTTCTACCCAATAGAAGCAATTTTCATCATCTTTCTTAATAACTGCTAAGATTAAACAGATAAATGCATCGGTATCAACTATTGGAATTTCTGAAATGTTGATTTCTTGTTTATCTCCAAATGCAAGTTCCATAAATCCATAAACTTTTTCATCTGTGAAGATAAGTCTTGTTTCTTCAATGAAATCACTCATCAAGAAGTCGGCTGCATCATCAAATGAAACGAGTTCCATTGGCAAGTCATCTTCTCTTATCTTTCTTAAAATTGGAAGAGTCAATGAGTCACCATTAATATAACCTTGCTCGTAGAAGTAAATACTATCTTGCATCTTGGTCAAAATTTTTCTTAATCTACGAGGATCATTTGTACTCTTTGCATATTCTTTAAGAATATTTTCTAAGTGACCCTTAATAGTTTTATCGTTGTTATTAAGGTATAAAATCTTGTTAGCACTACTTTTGGTGTAAGCGTTATTTTCTTTATCGATACTTGAAATGGTTGCGTTAAGTTTTTCATAAGTATCAGTAATGTAATTGATTTTTTCAATAACATCAGCTTCCATTGCCTCACGAGTTTCTGTAGGATTCGAAAGAACTGCTTGTTTTGTTATTTTTTCTCTTAAATTTCTATCGTTAATCCACTTATCTAAAATTCTAATGATTGGTCGTTTAAATTTAGCAACGCTATCAAAAGTTTTGAGTGGATGGTAATATCTATCAACAATTTTGTTTTTATAAATATCAAAATAATCATGTAAAACACGATTAGTATCGAATAATTTGGATAATCTATTTTGGAAGATTCTAATAGAATGGTTGATTGTAATAAGTTCAACTTTTAATCTCTTTGTGTTGTCATAGCATCTTGAAAGTGTGGCATACATCAATTCATCTTGTTCCTCATCTTCAAGTTTAAGTTCACTATAAGTTGCATGAACAAGTGCCATATATGGACTTTCTTCATCACTAATTATGTCTTTAAAAGCTTTCAAAATTAAAATTGAATATTGTGGCATGATGATGCTTTCTTCAAAAGTATCAGGATCCATCATGACATCAATCCAACCAGTTTCTTCTAAACGTTTAACAATGTAACCTGCTTTACCACTTGCAGTTTCAGCTAAAAGCGAATTATCTTGAGTTGCATCAAATTCTTCATCTTCGTATGTGAAAGATTCAAGTTCTTTTCCTCTTTCTCTTAAAGTCTTAACAAAATCGCTTTTTTTGATAAAAGCTTCATCAGATTCAAGCAAGTTATAGAGAACCATCAAACTATCTAGGTAGATTGCTTTGTTCTTCCCACCAAATAATCCAAAGTAATTTTCAGGTATAATATCAAATAAGTTCATACTACCTTAAAATTATATCATTTTAAGGTAATCGATAAAACAGAAAATATACCAATTTAACAAAAATTTTTGCTTTTTATTTGTGTTTTGCATGTATTTTGAGAGTTTTAATCATTTTGAATGGTTTTGTAATTTACTTTTTTTACTATGTTAAAATTTGAAACTAAAATAATCATTTTTAATTTAATTATTCACTAGATTATTTTGCTCATTTTTTATTATAAATTCTCAAAACTTCATGGCTGTAACTTAAAAAACTAAATTCCGTTTTTAGAATTAAAATTTTGTCTGAAAGATTAAATTCTATTTAATGGAGTTTTTCTTTATGTAAATAGGAATTTAGTATTTCAAACTCTTGCAAAGTAATAAAAATAGCGATAAAA
>JAFUEZ010000013.1 GCA_017470115.1 Bacilli bacterium
AAGCAAGTATGGACAAGCTTGGTTTTAAAGAAATGAAACCTAACGATATTATTCTTAAAACAAGCGTGCTGACCAAGAAAAAGACTAAATAATTTTATTATTTTAAAGCAAAGCGAAACGGTGCAATTTAAATTACAATCCATTTAATGGATCTTTTTGGTTTACAATTTTTTACCATTCTTTGCCTTCAAATTTATGAAAAATTCAATATTTTGTATTGTTGGCTGCACCAAAAAGTAAAATTTTTCTTTCAAAAGTTAATTTATTTAATATTTCAAAGACTTGGTGCATTTTAAATTTCAATTAACCAAGTAAAAACAAATAATTTTGAAATTTTTTTGTTAATATAAATTATTTAAATGCTTTTTGTTGAAGTTTCTTTTTCACTTTCAATGAAAACTTCTTTTAAATTTATAATATCCTCAATTATTTCTTGAGGTATAAATTCTTTAATTTTTTCTAAGTTATTGTTTCTAATATCTTCTCTTAATTCTGTTGCTGAAATCACAATCTTGCTTCTAGAAATTTTAATGATTTTCATTTTCTTTAAAATTTCTTTTCTAAACCAAGACTCTCTACGTTCTTCTTCGCCAGTTACAAAAAATTTAGGTTCACAATTATATTCTTTTAAAACTGATAAAAGAAAATCTCCCCAACCTTCATTATTACCAATTCCCATATCAGGAACAGGAATTATAATCGCTTTGGGATAAATCTTTTTTATTAACTCTTTTCTTTCTTCAAATGAAAGTGGATTCTGGCTCGTTCTACTTTCTTGAGATGAGCAAATTAAAATAGCGACATCTTTTTGAAGTTTATATGCTTCATCAATTAATAGTTGATGTCCTTTATGAATTGGCTCAAATCTACCACAAACAAAAGCTACTTTCATTTTATTTCCTTATTTATATTATAAATAAAAAATATATTTTTAATAAATAATTGACTTATCTTCATTTTTAATTGTTTTAACTTTAAGTGAATAATATCCACTAGCTTTTCTAGAGATTATTCTAAATGCATATTTTGTATTTTTATCTAATTTAATTTCGTGTATTCCTGCATTTGAATTTGTAAATTTTAAAATGATATTTGTAGCTAAATTTTCGATTTCAATTTCAATATCACCTTTATTAATAGAAAAATCTAAAAGTAAAAATTGATCATGAATTTTATGACTTTTTATTCTTCCAAAATAATTACCTGATAAAAGGTAAAATTTTCTCAATACAATCGTTCTAATTCTTTCTTTATTTGCCATATTTTTCTACTTCCATATGAAGATCTTATTTTTCTCTTAATTCTTTAATTTTATTTATAAGAGGGAGCTTATGATGTTTATCAAGAGCTGCCTGATTTTTCTGTCTTTGCCTCTTTTACGAATAATTAGTTATAAATCCTTCTCAAAATACAAAACTATGTTATCACAAGGCTACATTTTAATCTATAAAGATTAAATCGCTACAAATAAAAAGGATTGATAATAATCTATCAACCCTACTAAATTACAATAAAAGCCTATTGGATGTAAACATTATTGTTACTACCATCAATTTTGATAAAGAAAGCATATACATGGCTTACTCTTACAGTATATTTTGTTCCATCAAAAGCTAGATATTCTTTCCACGCTTCAGATGTTGAACTTGTTCCACCTAATGAATATGGATCAAGCGCTATTGAGAAAGCTTCATGAGCTACATCGTCATAAAATACAAACTCATCACCTATTGTCAAATCGTAATACACATAGAACTGCAAATATCTTCTTTGGCCATCCACAGAACCAAAACCTTCATAACTTGCTCCAACATAAGTCTCATTATTAATTTTGATGCCATAAGGTTTTTCACTACCTCCAACAGTTGGGGTTATTCGATTTAAATATTTGTTCCAATCTTCTTCAAATACAATATTTCGAATATTTCCTTCAAATATAATGCTTTGTATTGCAAATGTAAAAGCATATGCTTCAATACGTATAACTGTTGCAGGGATTGTGATTGATGTTAAATTGTTGCATTCATCAAAAGCATATCTACCAATTGTTTCTAATCTATTTGGAAGAGTAATTGATCGCAAATTTTTGCATGCTTTAAAACATTGTGCTGGAATATCTTTAATAGCATTTGATAAAGTAATAGAAGTTACATTTACGCAACCATAGAAGTTTTGAGCATTTAATGTTTCGACATTGTCGTTCATAGAAATACTTAATAGTTGTTCACAACGTCTAAAAGCATTGTCTCCAATCTCAGTTACTACGTTTGGAATAGCGAACGATTGAGCATCTTTGCCTGAAGGGAAACGTAAAAGCTTAGTTTTATCTTTGTTATATAAAATTCCATCATCACTTGAATAATTTTCATTTTCTGCATCTACATTTATTGCTTCTATACGATCTTTGCCATTAAGAGAGGCAAATGCTTGAGATTCTATTTCACTAACGTTTTTAGGAATATTTACTTCTTTAATTTTTTCTGTATCACCAAATGCATACATCATTATTTTTGTTACGTTTTCACCGATAACAACCTCTTCTAAATATTTGCATTTATAGAAAGCGTAACCTGGTATTTCAGTGCATGCACTACTTAAAATAACTTTTTTAAGGGATTGAGGAACATTTTTATCTCCTCCATCATAAGTGTAGCCACCAAAAATACAATTTAAGTATCTATATGCTGTAGAGTTCTTTTCCCTCCCGATGAATGGCAAAGTAATCTCTTCAAGCGAACTACAACGTTGGAAGGCATATTGGCCAATACTTGTAACCGAATCAGGTATTACAATTGCTTTTAAAGCTGAACAATCGGAAAACATTGCATTTGGAATGTCAGTTGTTCCGTTTGGAATATTAACTTCTTCAAGTGTTTTATTATTTTCAAAACACCACCCACCAAAAAGAGTTATTGAATCTGGAATATTAACAACTCTTCCTGTGCTGATGCTTTGAAGAAATTTTACTTCTAAACCATTATGAGTTGCTGGAACATTAATGATTTCTGCTTCTCCAGTATATCCTGTGATTTTATATCCATTACCATATTCTTCATAGATAAATTTATTTTCTGCTGATGTAATATTTGTTTTATAAGAATCGTGGCAATGTTCACAAGTATGAAGCGTATATCCTTCTTCATCTGCTGTAGCTTCTACTACGCTTTCAACATAATTATGAGCTTCTGGATTAATTTCAAGATTTATTTCATGAGTTTGCACTGTAAAAGCTGTATTTGTGAAAGTTGCTGTAAATCTACCAAGCCCTTGTTGATTACATGTCGATTCACTAATAATACTATAAGTGGAATCTACCATTTCAGTTTCTTTATGCTCTGAATTTGATGAACATACTCTTGTTGCTACGCACTTACTAAAATCATCATTCCATTCATATGTTGGTGCTCCCCAACTATGACCTTTTTGATCAATTTTAACTTCGTGAGTTTGTGTCTCAAACTTTTTATCTTCAAAAGTAACAGTATAAAGACCTTGACCATCGGTTAAACAATCAGCTTCAGTTTGAATAGTATATACAGAATTTTTAGTTTCAGTTTCAATATGTTCTGAATTATCTAGACATACAATTTTAGCAGTACAACTAGAAAAATCATCAGCCCAATCATATGTAGGATTTCCCCATCTATGTTCATGAGCTGGTGGTTCAGGATCATTTCCACTATTAGCACCTCCACAATTAGTTAGAAGCAATCCACAAAATAAAAACGACAAAAATAATAAGCTCTTATTTTTCATAATATGTCCCTCTCACTTCTAATTTCATTATAAGTGCATACTAATTATTTTTGAACACCTCGCAATAACTGATATCAAATATTTGAATTATTATTAATTTGAATTTGTGAGAAAACAAAATTATCTATTAAAAGTGTTATCAATCTTTTTCACAATTAAAAAGACTAAGGCGAACCTTAGTCTATAAATTAATTTGGTCTTTGACATGAAAATACCCCTCGTCCTTGTCCAGGATTTGGGCAAAGACCCTTAAAAAGAGTTTAATGCTTTCAAGAGAAAGGAAAAACAATGAAAAACCAGGACCATAATGGTCCCAGTTTCTCATATATTGACCTGGTTCAATGTTCGAGCTATTCAGTTAGGGTTTCCCCTGAATTCCCAACGAATGTTCAAGATCCCTTTATAATTTACTAATATGTAACTTTATAAATTTAAGAAGAACGCTTTAGGATTAGCAGCAACTAATGTCGTGTAACTATCACCTCTAAAGAGAATTTCCGCAACGTGAAGATTAACGTCAATGCCAGTAAGTATACATTGAGAGAAAGTTCCATCTTCAACAATAATATTGCCAGTTTTGCCAATATATCTATCATCATTAGTTTCAATTGGTGTTTCGCCTTGATCAACAGTTATTCTTACTTTAATGACTGTTCCTCTGCCTGTATAGTTATAGAAATCAATGACAGACCCATACAAAGTATTGTTATAAACTTCTTCATACGCTACTTCTTCAATACCTTCTTCGGTGAGATAATAACCGCCACAATTTTCGCAGAACCAGTGTTCTTTTAAAGCTGGTGAAGTAATAGTGGCAGCGGTAGCGTCGTAATGAATCATTTCATGTCCAGTTCCTGAAGAGCCTTGAATGAAATAGGATTGTACTTTTTCTACAGAAGCAATGGAATCTAACCAAGTGCCTGTTTCTTCTGATTGATCAAAATCAATATGGGCATTAACATTAGGCGTGACACATGTTGCTCGTTTTCTACCAACAACTTTTAAACCAGTAAATTGATGGGTTGAGAAGCGTAAATATAAATCATCAAAATCTGTGAATTTAATTGTAATGTGAGCATAAATATGTTCCCCATTAGCGTATCCATCTTCTAAAGAGAAACGAGTAGTATAACCAAGTTGGTTTCTAGCAATATCATTGCCATCTTCATCATAGAAATTAACGCTGGCATTAGAAGTATAAACACCTGTTCCGCTTCCATGATATAAGCCAACCACGACATTGGTGGAGGCTGCTTTGCCATTGAATGTTAACTCATAGATAAGTTTTTTGTCTCTAACTGCTTGGGTTTTAATTGGTGAATCTTCACAAGTAAATGTGCCATCACCATAATTGACTGTTTCTTTAATAGCGATAGATTCTTCACAATCATCGTGAATGCAATGTCCAGTAATTGGATTATATTCGTGACCTAATGAAGAACCAGTATCTTCAAATGTTTCTTCACTAACGTAGTCACAATTTTCACAGTGTTTGTAATAAACAGCATCGTTTAAACATGATGCAGCAGTTTTTAAATATTTAACATTTTTTTCAGAAACGAGATCGTGGGCTAACATAGAATCTTCATCTACTCTAGTGTCAGTAACATCACAACCTTCGTGATTACAATGAGCTGTTTCGGTGCCATCATGAGTACATGTAGCGTCGCCATTACTGACATAATTTGTGAATTCATGTCCTAATGGTGAGCCATGTTCAAATGTTCTAGTAGGATGTTCTTCGTGGCATCTTGTACAAGTGACATGATAAACAGCTTTATCTAAACATGTTGCACCAGAAACTAAATATGCCGTATCTGCTACTTCATCCCATTCGTGTCCTAATGGATCGCCAACAGATGTTTTGTGATCATGGCTAACTTCGCCACAATATTCACAAGACATATAGTAATATGCTGGTGAGGTACATGTCGCAGCAGAGGCAAGTGTATCTGTTCCAACAATAACTTTTGTATAAGAGTGTGCAAGACAATCACCAACTCCAAATTTTTCATTTGATGCTTCGCCACAAACTTCACAAGAATAATAATAGTAAGCACGTGATTGACAAGTTGCGCTATCTGCTAAATATTTAGCGGAAACTTCTTCATGCCATTTATGGCCTACTGCTTCACCATGTTCAAATGTTTCAGTCCATGCAGTACCACAAGTTTCACAAGAATAATAATATTTTGCTGGGTGAGTACAATCAGCAGCAGCAGCTAAATATTTTTCTGCTACTTCTTGATGCCATTTATGGCCTAAAGCAGCACCGGAAGTGAAAGTTTCTGTAGATTTTTCTCCACATCTTTCACAAGAAACAAAATAATTTGCAGCATCTGTACATGTAGCGGCTGTGGAAATGTATTTTTCTGCTACTTCTTGATGCCATTTATGGCCTAAGGCTTCACCGGATTCAAATGTCTCAGTAGAAGCTTCTCCACATTCGCATGAGAAATAATATTTAGCAGGATGAGTACAATCTGCTGCAGATGCTAAATATTTTTCCGCAGTACTCTTTACAACGTAACTATGAACGTGTGCAGGTTCTTCAGATCCACCACCAGATGGATTGTCATTTGCTGAATTACAACTTGAAAGAATACCAACGGAGAAAAATAGCGAACATAGAGTAATTATCTTTTTAAATTTCATATTATCCTCCTAGGTTTTTAAAACCTAGTTAAATTATGGCATAAAGAAAAAGCATTTTTTTGTGCCGATTGGCACATTTTTAACGACTTTATGATTTATTTGGAATATAATTCCATTCTTTTTTAAGGTTTTTATTTAAAAGTCACGAATGACAATACCAAGTCTTCCAGCTTCTGCGGCTAACTCAGTACGGCTATGTAAACCAGTTTTTGATATCATGTTTTCAATATGCCTTTTAACAGTGCCAGCAGATATACATAACCTTTTAGCGATCTCTGCGTTAGAATCACCCGTTAACATCTCTTTTAATATTTCTAATTCACGCATAGTTAAATCGTGATTTGTGACATTTCCTAATTTAATAACAGGTGTAGTATTAGGATAAATATGCTCACCTTTCATGGTTTTTTTCATCACTTCGATGATGTTTTCTTCGTTAGCTTCTTTATACCAAAAAGAATCAACGCCATACTTCTTTGCCCTTTCAATCCAAGAATATTCTGCTAAAGAAGTGACAATAATGATTTTAATATTTGGCAGGCTAGCTTTTATATCACGCGCTGCTAATAATCCACTGCTATTTCTAGCGGTATAAACATCCATTAAGATCAAATCAACTGGTAAATTTTGACAATACGCTAAAGCTAAAGAAGCATCACTTAAAGAAGCCACATGGGTAAATTCCTGGCTATTTTTCACAAATATTTCAAATAGCTGTCTTGGCATCATTTGATCTTCTACGATTAATGTTTTATACGGCATAATCCACCTCAATTGTCAAAATAAATTGATCGTTGCTCTCTACAAACATTATACCATTTAAAGAATTAACATGTCTTTGTAATTCTTTTAAACCACCACCTAATGAGACGGGTTTATTTTTGTTTAAAGAATTCTCGTTTATAAAACAAAGGCAGTATTTACCATTTTCTAATTTAACATCGATATTCAACTCTTTTGATTTTGTATGTTTTGCCACATTTAATATCGACTCTTTGGCTGCATAAATAAATAATTTAATCACTTCTTCATTTTTCAATAATTGATAGTTATGGAAAGTAACAGAAACACCTACACCGTTTGCAAGAGTTAATAAATCATCGATGATATTTTCTTCATTTTCGCTAGTTGCTTCTTTACATAACAATAAAATATTTTTCTTCCATTTATTTAATATTTCTTTTTTCTCTTTGATATCATCACTTGTTAATAAATAAGAAGTTTTTAATAGCAAATTATTCATCTCATCATGGATTCTAATCTTCGCTGATAATATCTCCTTATTTCTAATGATGTTTTGCATATTTTTGTTATATTCCATTAAAGATTGGTTATGGAGGAGAATTTTTTCATTATCAATTTGTAATTGCTTATTGGCATTAGATAAATCAGTGATATCAAAAGCGATTAATTCATGGACATTTATCTTTTTATAAATGAAAAATAATTCCCTTCTATTTATTGATAAATCAGAAGAAATGAACTTATATGTTTTTCCTTCCTTAGTGGAGATGATTTGATTATTTAATAAATCAAAAAAGTCATAAGCATTAGAGATATGATGAGATAATATGCCTTCTAAAATGGTGATCATGGAACTATTGATTAATAAACAAATACCATCATCATCAAAATATAAAACCCCCTCTTCCATCTTATCAAATGCATCCATAAAGGAATCGGAAGTAATATTATTTCTATACCACTTTTGAAGAAAAATAATGGATAGCACTAAAAAGGTAAATGTGACTACTAAATAAATAATATAAATATAAAAAGGTGCTATTACAAAAAGGTTGGTAAAGGCGTTTCCATTATTACATATCTCCCAAGAAACACAAACAAATATCAAAACTAAGGGAATATTTAAAATAATAGATAATGCAAATAATAGATGCTTTTTGCTGCGATAAAAATAAATAGATATCACAAAAAGCAAGGCAAAAAGGATGAATATTATTGAAGTGAATATAGCTATGCCAAGAATAGGAAGATCAATTAATCTCATCATTTTGACTTCCTTTCTTTACAAAGCTGATGTAATAGGCCTCATCTTCTTTAGTAATAATTAATTTAATATAAGGATTATTCATTTCATTAGCGTTGATATCGTCGCCTTCTAAGACCAACTTTAAAATGACATCATTTTCACTTTTAAAAGATATGAGAATATGATGAATATGATCGATATTTTTCTCAATTAATTTAATTAACAAAGTATAAGTCGAAGATAAATAATAACCTTCCATTTCTCTTTCATAAACATTATTAATTAAATCGACTTTGATATTGTTTTTTTCTAAGTAACGAGAAGTTTCTGCAATAGCTAAATATAATTCTTGGAAATTAATTTTTTTATTTTCACTTTCTAATAATTTAAAATTTGCTAAACGCTTAATATACGCACTATAAAAAAGCACTAACGACATATTTTTATCAAATAAAGAAAAATCCTTTTCTACTTCTGATACCAAGTCACTAATGAGATTAGATTCCTCGTGCGTTTCTTTAGAAATAGCGTCATAAAGATTATTTTTTTCTTGGGTGGTTATTTCTTCTTCCTTACCCTTAATAATTAATTCATTTAATCTCTCTTCTTCTTTTAAATTTTCTTTTATTTCTTCTAATTCTTTTTTCGCGCGATTTATCTCTTTTATATCTTGTACATAAACAGTTGAGCCACCATGAATTGAAACGTTACTAATAATGTTATCTCCAATTATTATTTTTTGATTAATTGGTGGTATGTCTTCTTTGTGTAAATCATAAAAACCACGGCTTTGATATATTATTTCCTTATTTTTATTAAGGATAAAAACAGGTTGTGTGGCATTTGAAAAGAATTCATCATAACTATTATTTGAAGCTATAAGACCTAATTTGATTAAAGATAATATATAACCAGCGATCATGAAGCATAAAGTTTCGGGAAATTCATTCGTGATTTTCATATCGTTGATATGGGGAATTAAATGAAAGATGTCTAACGCTAACCAAACGCTTCCTAATATCAATGGTATTAAAGATAACCAAGAATATTTTTTACCAACAACAATCGTGGTTTGGAAAAATAAAATAATAAAAGTAGTTATTAATGTAATGGAAACCCAAGCCACAATTAAATAATAAACAACACCTCTTTGATAATCGGAATCCCAATTGAGAAAGTCATCATTAAATTTGAACACTAATTGATGTAAATCATTGGTAATTACCAATAAAAACAAAATCGTGGTGATAATAAAAGTTATTATTGATGAGATGATAACGACCTTTTTATTCCGAATATAGATATAGCAAGAAAACAATAAAAAATAAGGAATAAATAATGTGGGTAAATAATATAAATACCATAAATGCCTTGCCACTATATCTATGTTGTTGAAAGAGTTGTATTTAAATGCACGAAACGTCATGAACAAAACCATAAAAATAGCCACGACAATTAATGGTCTTCTTTGTCTTTTGTATGAGATATGATTTCTTAAATAAGCCAAAAATATCAAAGATAAAGCGATAAAAATGATATTGGTTAAAACACCATGTCCATCAGCATAAGAAATACCAATATCCAAAAAAGACGTTGCAAAATACAATATTAAAATAAAAATATTTAATAAAATGGCTTTCTTTAGTGTTTCATTATTTTTCATAAACAATGTAATTTTACTCAATTTCTCATAAAAATAATATAAAAAGAACCCCACATATCAATGTGAAGTGTCTTAATTAAAAATCCGCATTTAGCTTATTTTCTTTTATTTGAGATTAATTTATAAACAAATAAACCTATGACAAAAATAGAAAATAAGAAAATAACACCTTGAGTAAATAGTTGCATCAAATACATTGCGTTATCTGAGCCTTCTTCTTCAAATGTCTTTATTAGATTAAATTGCATCATTTGTATTGTATATAAAGCACTGATAAGACCAAAAAATGATAATACATATTGTCTTTCAATTTTATCTTTCTTTACTAATCCCTTAATAGCAAAGATCATTTTGAGTGTTCCATATAATGCGTAAGCATAAATGAACCAATCAAAAAGATAATGAGGTGCATCTTTATATAAAATAGTCATTATAAATGATGCCATCATTGGCGCTAAAACAAGCAATATAGAAATAATACCAGCCACATAACTACTAGGTTTTATATGATATTTTTCTATTGCCCATTGCCACACTTTAAAAAGAGCCATCAAATATGAAAAGACAGAGTAATTAACTAAGATCCAATCAAATTTAATAATTGTTAAAACTAAATGAATTGTGCCCATAGTAAGTGGACCAAGTAAAGAAAAATAAAAAGCTACATCGCCTTTATGGTAAAAATCAATTAGCTTTTTAAATAGGTTTTTCATGTTAATTATTCTATCTAATTAAGAACTTACTTTCTATATTTAAAGGATCTATTATTTGAATGATAATAATTAATAATAACAATTTATGTAATGCACAGGTTTTTAATGGTTGTCTACAATTTCTATAAGACTCAACAAAAAAGGACTGACACTATGGTATCAATCCTACTCAATTTAAAATAACCAAAATGTATAGAAACAATACAATGCAGCAGTTTTAAATCCACGCAGCACTGTTTTAAATCAATCATTATAATTGCTCATCAATCCATCTTTGTAATAATGGTTTAGAAGAGTTAACGTTTGATCCAACAATTGCTAAGCCAGTTTTAATATTAGCTTTTAGAGCATATTTTTTAATATCTCTCACTATTGAAGCTAATCCACTACCTTCATGAGTGGAAAATGGCATGATTATTTTATCTTTAAAATCTAATTTAGATAATTGAGTAAACATTGGTTGAGGTAATGTTCCCCAATATATTGGACCACCAATAAATATCACATCATAATCATCGATATTAGATAACTCTTTGACTAATTCTGGAAGTTTGTTTCTTTTTTGTTCGTCTTGAGCTTCTTTAATACAGGTCATGTAGTCTTTTGAATAAGGAACTTTTCTTTCTACTTTAAATAAATCCGCTCCAATTATATCTTGGATATAATCAGCAACTACCTCAGTGTTGCCTTTATCAATATATCTCATTGAACCACCGAAATAATTTTCATCGGCTCTAGAAAAATAAATAACTAATGCTTTCATATACATCTCCTTTTTTGAGCATCAAAATCAATTGTGGATTCTAAAAACCATAGATGACATCATTGATTTAACAGTCGAGACTATTAAAAACGATATAAATAGCTAAGAGAAAAGACTGACACATCGAATCAATCCTATTTAATTTAAATTTAGCCTGGATTTTCAATAATCATACAAATAGAACAAACTAATAACCTTTTGAACGCATAATCTATTTTTAGATATTCTTTTTGATAAATTCTTCGATCTTATCAAAAGGAATTTTGTCGTGATTTGATCCACCATCATATAAGTCACAGTGTGTAGCGTCTTTAACTAATAAAAATTCTTTATTATCACCTTTTAATAACTTAAACGCATCTTGACCGAAATATAGTGAATGGGCTTTTTCACCATGAACAATTAAAACAGCATTTCTTATTTCAGAAGCATAGGTAAATAATCTTGTATTCAATAAAGATGTGCCTGCAGTAACATTCCATCCACCATTACTATTTAAACTACGTGAATGGTAACCACGTGGTGTTTTGTAGTAGTCGTAATATTGTTTTACAAACCATGGAAAATCAGTTGGATCATCAACCACTCCTCCACCTAATTTATAATTACCATTTTTAAAGTCTATTGTTCTTTGATTATTAATTGCTACTCTAGCTTGATATCTACTTTCTTCGTTATCTCCTTGATCAAAATAGCCATTACCAGTGACTCTAGACATATCGTACATAGTGATAGCAACTGTGGCTTTGATTCTTGTATCAATACAAGCTGTTTGAATAGCCATTCCACCCCATCCACAAATACCGATGATAGAGATTTTATCGTGGTCAACATTATCTAAATTAGATAAATAATCTACTGCTGCTTGGAAATCTTCAACATTAATATCTGGTGAATTCATATATCGAGGTTCGCCACCGCTTTCTCCTGTAAAAGAAGGATCAAAAGCAATAGTTAAGAATCCTCTTTTAGCCATTTCTTGAGCGTATAATCCACTTGATTGTTCCTTAACAGCACCAAAAGGACCAGAAACAGCGATTGCAGGAAAACTCTTTCCTATTTTTGGCCAATACATATCCGCAGCAAGTTCGATGCCGAAATGATTTTTAAAGGTAACTTTTTGATGATTGATTGATTCGTCTTTTGGGAAAACTTTATCCCATTCATTAACTAATTTAAGCATTATATATTCCTCCCCATTTCATAAGCTTGTTTTAATTTTTCACTATTTTTGATTTCATTAGGCCCATTCATTCCTCCAACAAACAGTGCCTTTTTAAGTTCAACACCATCAAAGCAATCAATCCAACCCTGTAAACCATTAATAGCTTTTTCAGGAACATATTGCTCTTCTTCAGCAGCGACAGTTAAAAAATAGACTTCTTTGAATTTATAATCTCTAGAATATAAAGAATTACATCTATCAATTAAGGTTTTCATTTGACCAGACAGTTCATAATAATAGATTGGTGAGACCCACACTATAACATCGCTTTCACACATCTTATCTGCAATAATGATGGCGTCATCATTTATAACGCATTTATGAGTTTTTTGACATGCTAAGCAGCCACGACAGAAAGCAACACTTTTATCTTTCAAAGATACAAATTCAACGACATTTCCAGCTTCTTTTGCTCCTTTTTCAAATTCATGCGCTAATAATTCGGAATTGCTTCCGTTTCTAACGCTTGTTGAAATAATTAATACTTTTTTCATAATTGATTATCCTTTTATAACAAATGTAACCGATGATTTATTTAATAGATTATTTAATCCACTATTATCTAAATTAATGTGCCCAAGCCTCGTATATGACCAGGAACTATTGTGATAAAAAACAGAGATGGCATTACCGTTATATAAAACGATATCTCCTGGCACGACATCAATTTGTGAATCGTTTCTAACAATTGATTGACCAATGGAACCTGTTTGTTCAAAGCCACCATATTCGTGCATTTCAATAGTTAAAGGCAATAATTTCTTTAAGGCTTTAACTGACTCGTTGTTCTCCCAAGTGACATTTAGTTCTTGATTATCTATTAATAATTTCATACTTTCTTCCTTTTTGATATATGTATCTAGCCAATTTCCAATTTCTTCTTTTGTAGTATTCCCTGCAAATCGTTTTCCATCTAACCAATTGGCGTTAGGAGCGCTCTTTGCTAAGTTAGTGGCACTGCTACCAATAGGTGAACTACCTGAAGTGCAAAACGGAATAATCGTTTTATTTGATAAATCATAAGATTCTATGAATGTATATAAGATTTTAGGCGCTTGCCCCCACCAGATTGGATAACCTAAGATAATTGTGTTGTATTGCGAAATATCACTGATGGTATATTTGATTTCTGGTCTAGCCTTATCATCGTTTTGTTCCTTGTTAGCGCGACAATCGGAATTGTAATCAATATCCGCGGAAGTATATTTCACATTTGGAACGATTTCGAAAATGTCGCTTTGTAAGTGTTCTTGAGCATATGTCGCCAGTTTTTTAGTGTTATTTGTAACAGAAAAATAGGCCACCAAGACATCATTATCGCCCGGTTTTATTGTTTGACTGCTATTGTTGCTAGCGTTATCGCTACTCTGACCATCATTTGTAGCGCAACTAGTGAGAATAAGCATTGGTAGAATAAAACTTAATAATCTCTTCATTTTTACATCCTTATTTATTTGGTAATTCATCAACATCTAAAGTGGCTTCTGGATTTGGCCAATCTTTCACTGCTTCTTCTGTCCCAGCTTCTAAAGCCTTTTCATAGTAAGCTTTTTTAAAATCAATTTGTTTTTTGTAATATTTTAGTTCTTTTATTTGTCTTTCTATGTTTTCTTCTTGTTCTAAAATGAGCTGATATCTTTCTTTTAATGTCTCATCGCCCTTTAAAGCTAAATCAACATATTCTTTGATCTTTCTAATTGGCATATTTAAATTCTTTAGACAATTAAGCATTCTTAGCCATGGGAAATCTTTATCTTCAAATACACGAATACCATTTACTCTTTTTACTAAAGGAAATAATCCTTCTTTATCATAGTATCTAATCGTATATGTTGAGACATTGAGCATCTTAGCTACTTCTGATATTGAATAACTCATTTTTATCACCTCACATTTATATATTAAAAGTTAGAGTTAACTCTAAGTCAAGCTCAAAATAAAAAGGACTGACACTTTCGAATCAATCCTATTTAACTAAGTTGGCCAAAATGGACAGAAATGATAAGACTCTACGTTTATTTCTATCACGCTACATAATGTATCATTTAATTAGTACCATTAATGTTATATAATAAATATACATTTATTAGCAGACTATCGGCGCTATGAACTAGCTGTAGCAAAGTCGACCATACGCAGGTAAACGATAGGACACCCTAATAAAGACTGTAAGATTGGACGTGTTAGGATCTTACATTGTGGAAAGCATCGCCCAGAAGGTAAAGGCGGTACATAAATAAATGGCGACCATTAGGACACGGTTTATGTAGCAATATTACCCACGCTCCACACAAATAGTTACATTTGAACCAGAGGCCATCCAAAAGAGGACGAAACACCAGTAACTATGGTTGATAGGAATATCGGCAGTTAGTTACAGAAGGCGTTTTGGTTTGGATGGTTTTATTTTCCTTCTAAAACACCTAATCGATAAAAATATAGGAGGAAATAAAATGCTAATCGACACAAAATTTCAAAATTGGGTTGAAAGCCTTTCCCAAAATTACAAAAAGGCTCAAATTAAAGCTGCTATCCACGTTAACAGTGAACTTATCAAATTCTATTACGAATTGGGTGAGGAAATAGCTAAAACATCTTTTAAGGCAAGTTATGGGAATAAGTTCTACGATTTGTTGAGTGCAGAACTAAAAAAAGCCATTCCTAACGCCAAAGGACTAAACCATCAGAATCTAAGATACGCCGAGAAATTTTATACTATGTATAAAAAGATTTTCCCACAAGTTGTGGGAGAATTGGTGTTGGTGCCTTGGGGCCACCACAGAATTATCATTGACAAATGTAAAACGATTGAAAAATGTTTGTTCTATATCAAAACAACAGTTAAAAACAATTTGTCGAGGTATGATTTGGAAAGTCGCATTTTGGCAAATGTATATGAAAGAAGCCAAAACACGATAAACAATTTTACAAAACAATTGTCTTCAATTGATGAGGGCATAGCAAATCAAATAATGAAAGATCCTTACGAATTTGATTTTCTAACAATTAGGGAAAACTATAATGAAAAAGAATTAAAAGACGAATTAACCAAGCATATAGAGTCATTTCTTTTGGAACTCGGAAACGGATTTGCATATGTGGGAAAAGAAGTTCGCCTAATACTAGGTTATACGGAAATGTACTGCGATTTGTTATTTTATAGCATTAAAGCCCATTGCTATGTGGTAATAGAAATAAAGACAGGTGAATTTAAACCAGAACATATGGGTCAATTGATTGGGTACACTGCTGCCATTGATGCAACATTAAAAGGTGAATACGATAACAAAACTATCGGAATATTGGTTTGTAGAAACAAAGACAATACCTTGGCTCAACACATAATAAATGGAACAAATCTACCTGTTGGCATTTCTGAATACCAATTATCGAATTTAATACCAGATAAATATAAATCTTCTTTGCCAACAATTGAGGATTTAGAAAAAGGCGAGGATAAATAAAATGAAAAAGTTTGTTTTAAAATGGGGCAGAGGAAGTGTTTGCGGAATACAAATAGTGTACAAGACAGCAATCGTTGAGGAAGAAAACATCGATAATATAAATCCATTAGAAATATTGCCCGATGCAATAAAAAGAAAAGTTCCTTACGTTAGAATAATTCATACTTCTGAAGCAAAAAGAAATTATGACTATGGTAGCTGGGTGGATTTTATCGAAGCGGAAGAAATAAAACAAAAGGACTGACACATTGTATCAATCCAATTTAACTAAGTTGGTAGATAACGAAATTAGTTGTGGGTTTTAACTAAATATTTATATGATTTAAATCTGTATCATAATATTCGCCACCTATACAATATACAACCGAGTCTTCTTTAATAACATCATCAACAAAAACAAATGTAAAATTGTTGTAATCAATTTTAAACTCTGTTTCTTCTCCTCCATTTGCTTTGCGTTTTCTTAAAAACATCATTTCAACACATAAATCATCCTTAAGATCTTCTAAATGAAAATCATAATTTATTGAATCGCTTCCTTCTTCAATTGAATGATTTAATTTATAGTTTTCTTCTTCTCCAATTTCATCGACTTGAGCGATATATTTTTCTTGTTTTACATCTTTAATTTCTTGATAAAGTAATGAATTTTTCTTAAAGAATTCTATAGCTTCATTATAAGCATTTTCCGCAGATTCTAATGTATTTGTTTGCCAAATATTAATAGCACATCCTGGTTTTCGCTCTTTATTAGAAACATAAATTGAAAAGAAGGCGCTTGTGCAAATATCGTACGATTTTAAAATTGACTCGTTAGAGTTTCCTTCTACACTCTTTAATCTATAATTGATAAATGGATAAATATTGCTTTTAATAGATTTTGTATCTCTATCAAATTTCAATTCAACATAAAAATTAATAGTTGATAACTGAGGTTCACAATTGTTTAAGGAATTCAATTTAATTGTATTACTCTCGTTTACGCAACTAATTAACAAACCACATAACGAAAAAATAGATGATCTTTTAATAAAAGTTTTCATAAACTCTTCCTCCGCAATATAAACATAATAGAAGTAACTTTCTAAATCATTATATCAAGAATTTATAAATCAAAAATAAAAAAGATAATACTAAGTATTACCCGATAAATGCTTTTTGGTGAAGCGTTAGGGGTAGCATACGCTACTTTTTTGTTGTAATTCGAGGGTCTTACGTGGCCAACCCCACAATTCCCACTTAATTTCCAAACAAAAAGACAAAAGAAAAACTCGCTTTTTCTTATCTTTTGCTCAAAGAGCAACGATTTAGGAGCGAGTATCTTACAGTGTGGCCTAAGTGGACAGAAATGATACAGCGGAACAAAACCACCCACCACTGGAACACTACTTTTTAAGCAAAGCTTTTAATTCTTTTTTACTTTGTTGCAAATCACATGTAAGTATAGGGATCAGTTTTTTAATCTCTTCGATATCTTTATCCCACCACTTGAGTTCTAAAAGAAGATCAATTGTATCTTTATCAAATCTATATTTCTTAATAACAGCGGGATTACCTACGACAACCGCATAAGGAGGAACATCTTTTGCCACTACAGCATTAGCGCCAATAATCGCACCGTCACCAATATGAACGCCAGGAAGAATGGTTGCGTTTTGACCAATCCAAACATCATTACCTACGACTGTATCGCCGCGATTTCCTCGATCTCCAAATGGTCTAGATAAACCTTTAAATTCATCAATGATTTCAAATGGATATGTTGTAAAACAATCGAGCATATGATTCGCCCCATTCATGACGAATTCAACACCTCTTGCTATAGCAACAAACTTGCCAATAATCAGTTTGTCACCCATAAAGTCATAATGATGAGTGACATGTTTTTCAAACGATTCTGGTCCATCTTCACTATCATCATAATAGGAATAATCACCCGCAATAATGTTTGGTCTAGTGATTACGCTTTTGATATAACAAAAAGATTTAAATTGCGCATTTGGGTAAATTGGTTTCATCTCTTTTTCCATATAAATATGATAACAAAAAAATAAAAGGACTGACACATTGTATCAATCCTATTTCAACTAAGTTGGTGACCTATACGGGATTCGAACCCATGAATGCATGCGTGAAAGGCATGTGAGTTAAGCCACTTCTCCAATAGGCCATAAGTGGCGCTGACTATAGGGCTCGAACCTACAACCGATCGGTTAACAGCCGATTGCTCTACCATTGAGCTAAGTCAGCGCAACGCCAAATGCCTATATAATATATCATTATGGTTTCATTTAATCAACAAAAAAATTCTTCCATTTAGAAAGAATTTTTAAGTGGCTTAACTTCTACTATTATTTAACCTTTTGTTGAATTAAATCGATCAAATCACCAATTGTTTTTAAAGATTTAGTCTCTTCACTATCGAAAGAAATTCCATATTCAGTTTCTAAATCCATTAAATATTCCATAACATCTAATGAATCTAAACCATAAGTAGCAATTGTTGCATCTCTATCGATTTCTTTAATGCCTAATCTTTCTTTAATTGAATTGATAACTTGTTCACTTGATACTGCCATTTTTAAATACCTCTAGCAATAATTATACTTTATTTTTCTTAATATAAAAGAAAAAGTCAACGGTGTAGGGGCCGTTGACTCATTCATAATTAGAATGTTAAATTGCCATATGTTTGATTTGATGTGCCAATTGCTGGATCTTCAGTAATTTTTGTGCTGACTGTTGTTGCTGAGTTCTTAAAAGCTGTAAATAAGATACCAGCTACTGCTCCAAAAACTGCAACAACCAAGACAATGCTTAATAATTGACCTTTAATTTCTGACATTCTTTTAACTCCTTTCAAATAAACCTATTTATATAAATTGATAACCGCATATCGCTTAATTCTTAGTTCTAAAGGCTCTCGTTCGTACGATACAAATTTATACTCTTTAATCAAGTAATAACCCAGGGTTGAACCTTCTTCATAACTATAATTAAGTCCTACTGGCTCAATTTCCGCATTTATGCTATCCTTCACGTATTTCTTTACATCGTCATCAATAATCCCACTCTTAGAAATCTTAAAGCTGACGCTTGTTGCTAATGAATCCATACAACTATAAGTAAGTTGAATCGAAACAAAATCTACTCCAAAAAGAAATGCGATATAGATTAAAATCATGGATAGCATTGTTCCTAATTTAGAAGCCATTTGAAGTTACATCTCCTATAATAGATACGATTACTAAGAGGATAATAATCATCAAATATCCAACGCCCAATAAGGATAAAGTGTTGAATAATTCCAGTTTTTTCAAACGCTTATCTAAATCTTCCTTTTTAAATCTCGCTTGAAAATTTTCGAAAAGTTGAATAAATTGATTCAAATAAGTTAAGCTACTCCCTGCATCAACCATTTGATAAAGTGAAATCATAACTTCTTCTATGATTTTGTTTTTCAATTTTTTCCCAAACTCTACGAATGGAACGACTGTTTTGTCTTCATCAATTTTCTCTAGAAACTTATTCACTTCTTCTTTCATTTCAATAGATGTAAATTGACTAGACTCTTTCAAAGCCTGATAAACATTTTGCTTGTTAACCAAATAGATTCTTAAATAAGAAAACATCTCAACAAATTCGTTTTCAAGTCTCTTCCTTTTTTCATCTAATAGATAGTCATATCTCTCTAAAAACAATTGAGAAACTATAAATGACAATCCAAAAGCTGCAAATGTATAAACCCAGGACTTTGTAAAGATATATGTAACAATTGTTAAAGCGACTCCAAGTGCTATAAGAACGATATACTTAATCAGCTCATTTCTTGGATTTAGTTTTAACTTTAATATTTTCTCTTTTACTTTTTTCATTTTTACTAACTCCTTTAAATATGAATGTGTAGTCAAATCTCTTATAAAAATAGAGTGCTGCAACAAATACTACGATAAAGAAATAAACAAAAACTAATAACGGATATGAAGGCAAACTATTATCAAAATTTGTGATTGTTTGCTTTAATGAAGATCTCATAATTATTAGAATTAATACGCTAAACCCCCACGAAATTAAGAAATCTCTAGTTTTTCGTTTAGCATTAAACTCATAATCATTGATTCGCTCTTCAAGCTCTCTAGAATCATGAATTAAGAGTTGTGATATGTTTAATATGTTGCCTCCGTTATATGTGTATTGCTTTATTAAATTGATAAATACTCCATATATTGGACAATCAAAATATTTATTTAAGTACCCAATTCTTTCTTCAATATCAAACTGTTTTATTGTATCTGCCTGAAGCTTTAATTCTTTGCTAGAAGATTCAATTACATTGTTATAAGTCGTTGATATAGAATTATTAACACTCAATGTTATTGTGAAATTATTTATAAATTTTATTGCTTCAAGTGTTCTATTTAATCGCTTATCATATTTTTTCCTTAGCGTCTCATATAGTCCTACAAAAAGAGCCAAAAATAACACTCCAACAACTATTGCAAACGCAATGTTAGGTGAAGAAAAATAATATAGTAAAGCCATCAATAGAGATACTAGTATGTAAATAATGTAATTAATCATGCTTTCCCTTCCTTAATTTGCTCATTATAATCGTTAAAATCTTTATTGCTGATTTCTAATTCTCGCTTCAATTCAAGTGGTAATTTATTGTATTTATCTGGATATTTATAAAGTTCATATAGTTTGCCATCAATATTAGTGGCGATAGTTTCAACCCTTCTTACATAACACTTCTTCTTTTCATCAAAATAAGAAATAAGATGAACAATCATTTTGAAGTGATCATAAATATCTTCTAGTGTTTCATCATAAATTAGAGATTTACTTCCAATCATTGCCATTCTTGCCATTCTTCGATATGTAGCTTTAATATCTTTTGAATGGAGAGTTGTAATTGTAGGGTGCCCAGTCATTGCACTGTTTAAAAGATTTAACATTTCCTTTCCTCTAACTTCTCCTATGATTAACCAATCAGGATTGCTCCTTAAAGATGTTCTAATTAATGTGTCAAAATTGGCTTTATCATCATCTAAAACTAACCATGTTTGACTGTCTAAATCTCTGCAAAAGAAATCTGTTTCGAGCTCATTTATGTTATCTAAGATTATGATTCTTGTGTTTGGAACAATTCTTGACATTAAAAATTTTTGAAATTCTGTCTTACCTGTGCCAGTTTTTCCGCTTATAACTATCGATTGTTTTGCTAATAAAGCAAAATCAAGTAACTTTAAAGCTTTCTTAGGCAAAAATTCTCCATCATCTTTAATTCTTAACTTGTCATAACCGATACGAATTGAAAAATTAATGACTTTCTCTCTATTTTTCCTAGAAATATATTGATGAGTGGCATTGATTCTATATTTCCCTATGCTCACATCAAGAATTGGATCAGTAACAGAAAATAATGAATCAGTCATATTTGCTATTTGCCTAATAAATGAATAAGCTTCTTTAGTTGTGACAACAATATCTGATTTTAATCTTCCTCTTAAATTGTCTTTATAATATATGTCTTGACCATTATAAGAGATGTCTGTTATCGACTCTTTCTTTATTAATTCTTTTAAAAAACTATTTTCAATAAATTCAATTTGGCTCCCATCCATTTTCATATACTCCTTCTGCTAAAAACCTGACACTTCCTGTAAAATCAAAAATTTGACAATATTTACAACTAATTTTTATATCTACTGCTGTTGCTTTTCCTGTGTAATCTATTGAAAAGAAAGTTCCTCTTTTCTTAAGAAAAACAAAGCCAATCTTATATTTATCAATCTTTGATTCTAAATTTTTATCTAGATATTCAATTACGCATTCCTTCACTTTCGAATTTTTAAAATGAGGTGAATAACTTCCGCTATCATCTAGTGGATAAATTGCACTTTTAACAACGGTTGGAGGCATTTCATAAAATGTTCTAGATATGTAACTACCATTAATTGATACTCCCATTAGTTGAAAAACTGATAGGAAGAAAAACAAACTAAAGTAGATTAATCCAGAGGTCATATTATGTGCTCCTCCATTTTTGGATTAAAATAAGATCCTGTTTCTCTAGAAACATTAACGGTTGAGTAGATATATTTTTTCTCAAATTCAATATCAAATTTATGGATAATAGTTGTTTTTGATCTGCCGAAATTCAAAAAATAGAAAGCACAAGGAAGCGTCTTATATAGTTCATATTTTTGTATTGGCAAATATAAATCTTTTGTTTCAAAAACTTCACCTTCTCCTCTAACTCTACTAGCAACAAAAGTATCTTGGTTAACGTAATATGTTTCATTTAACGAAAATGTATTTCTTCTTTTTGAACTACCAACCTGAACTAAATTTGCATCAACTCTTACATATTCAGTATCGCTATAATATCCATTAAACATAGGGTCTATATATCCCCATTTGTCATAGACCATGAAATATACAGCATCGCAAAAATTATTTTGTAAAGTATAGTTAACAACCTCAAATGAAGAAATTGGAATTTTTAAATAATATTCACAATTATATGTATGTGCAATAAGCTCAAAATCTAATCTATCTTCATAATTCCAGATTTCTCCATTTGAAAGAATTACTCTATAAAAAATTCGCGCATATCTTCCTGTATGATAAATTGTTATTGGAGCAGAAAGAAAATAGCTAATTTTGTGTTCACTATACCTATTTGATAAATCATAGAATCTAAATGTAAATGTTGATCTTTCTCCAACATCTTCAAGATTGAAATAACCTGTTACGCTATATAATCCGCTACTTGGTAAAGATGCACTTTGTACTTTTGTGTGCACTCCTGAAAGAATGTTGTGTCTTATTCCTTCTGGATCAATGAAATAAAATTCATAATATAAGTCCATGTTTTTATCTAATTTATAAAATGGAACAAATATTGAACCTCTTTCTAATCCTTGAAAGTTATTCATGTTGATATCAAAATCATGAAATTTGACATAATCTTCTGGAATATACTTAGTCATAAGATAATGATTGTAAGTAGACACATCTTGATCATTATCTAAGTTTTTAATATTAACTTTTGCGCTTGAAAGTAATAAAGGTAGCGAAGAAATTAACACAATTGTATTCTTGAAATTGGTCATGTGAAACCTCCCTTCACTAATACAACGTATTTGAAAATGGTTTTTTTCCGAAAAATTTATCAAAAATTCAAATTTTTAAACAAATATGTTCAAAAAATGATAAAATTTTCACATGATTATATTAATTGGACCAAGCGCAAGCGGAAAAACTGAAATAGCTAAGATATTGATAAAAGAGTATGGTTTTCAAAAATTTGTAACAACAACTACTCGTCAAATGAGAGTTGGTGAAATCAATGATGTCGACTATCATTTTATTAGTGTTGAAGATTTTGCTCGTTATATAAAAGAAAATAAATTTATTGAATATGTTAATTACAATTCAAATTTCTATGGTACATATAAAAACGAAATCTCAAATTCAAAAGTTTTGATTGTTGAACCTAAAGGCCTTTCTTCATTCCTTGCCTTAAATGATCCAAACATTATTTCTTATTATATTGATTCTCCTAAAGACGTTAGAGAAGCTAGAATGATTGCTAGAAAAGACAAATTAGAAGACATCAAAAAACGTCTTGCCCTTGATGATGAATATTTTGAATCTTCCAAAAATTGTGTTAATGAGATCGTTTATAATGATGGATCAAAATCATTAGATGAGATTGCATTAAAAATATATAATTCGTACAAAAACAAAATTAAAAACTAGTGCAAAATCGCACTAGTTTTTTAAAAAAGACTGCAAAACCTACATTTTTTGTTTAACTTTTAGCTTTTTAATTGTATGCTTTTCATCAAGCGCAATGACTTTCATTTGAAGATTTTCAAATTGTATAACTTGATTTAATTTAGCAAAATTATCATCTAATAATTCGATGCAATATCCAGCGATTGTGACATATTCTGTATTAAGTTCATCATAATTAATAGCAAATAATTCACAGAAATCTTCTAAGTTCATTTGACCATCGACGATATAAGTATCATTTTTACCTTTGACATAAGGTTCATCAGGATCATCGCTTTCATCCCAAATTTCGCCTACTATTTCTTCTAAAATATCTTCCATTGTTAAAACGCCTTCAGTGCCTCCATATTCATCAAGAATAACGGCAAAATGTTTATGCGTTCTATTAAATTCTTTTAAGATATCATTAATTTCTGTTGAACGAGGGAAAACAAGGTGCTCAATTAACAAATCTTTAAGTTCAATATCTATACCTTTAAGCTTTGCTCTAACTAAGTCTTTAACAAGAACAAATCCAATAATGTTATCAATAGTGTCTTCATAAACTGGTACTCTACTGAAATCATATAAATCAGCGTCTTTTAATATATCATCAATTTTTTCATCTACTTGTATGCCATAAACTTTAACTCTAGGAGTCATAATTTCATAAGCTTCTGTAATTGCATAATCAATAGTCCCATGTAATATTTCAGCTTTTTCTTCATCAACTAGACCATCTTCTTCGATTTCATCAACCATTTCATGGAGTTCATCTTCACTCAACTTTGTTTCTTTAACATTTCGCCCAAAGAGTTTTGCAAAAGAATTTCCTAAAGATGAAATTACAAAAGTTAATGGGAAGAAAACATAATATAAAATATTGATTATATTCGCATATTTAATAGATAATTTCGTGTTATAAACTTTACCAATAGATTTAGCAATAATTTCTCCGAAGGTTATCTTAAAAATGAGACATGTAAGAGATACGATCAAACCAACTGTTTCACTGATTTGCGTGATGTTTTCATCTCCTGCAAAAGCAATTAAAGCAATGTTAACACCAAGTAAGGTTGAAATACTGTCTAAACCAGCGTTGACGATATCATTTAAAAATAAAACTGTAGAAATTGTTTTATCATAATTTGCTGCAAGCTTATATGCTCTAGCGTGTGCTTTTTTAGCGTTTGGAGCATCTCTTAACATGGCTAATTTTGATAAATTAACACTTCCATAAGCCATATCAGAATTTGAGAAAATAAAGCTTAAGAAAAGCAAGATTACAAGAACAATTGAATATATTAATACTAAAACTTGTTGCTTACTCATCTTTATTATCCTCGACTAAAGTGGATTGTTGCTCAGCGATTTCACCAACAAGTTCTTCTAAAATATCTTCCATTGTTATCATTCCAACGACTTTATCTTCATCCATAACAATAGCCATATGTTGCTTTTCTTTATTAAAAGATTTAAAGACTTCATCAACCTTAGTATTTTTATTAACAAATAATGGTTTTGCTAAAATGCTTCTTATTTCTAAGTGTGGATCTTGACTATATTCTTTAAAATAAGTTTTGACATTTAAAATTCCTATGATGTTATCAAGAGTTTCATCATAAATAGGAATACGTGAATAATTAACTTTTAAAATCTCTTCATTTAGTTTTTCTAAAGTTAATTCATTAATATCAAGAGCATAAATTTCACTTCTATCTTTCAAAACTTGGTTTGTCTCAATTGTGTCGAAATAAAATGCTCTCTTTAAAATTTTCATTTCATTTGGTTCAAGCAATTCTTCAACTTCTTCTTCGCTTTCAGATTCTTCTTCGGATTCACTACTTACAGCTTCATCAGCGGCTAAAATGAAATCTTCTTTCGTTAAAATTGATTCGTTTTTAAACTTAAATATTTTCTTTACTAATTTCAAAATCCCTGCAAAAAGCCAACGAATTGGTGAAATTAGATAATAAAACCCTAAAATAGGGTACACCAAGATTTCACAACTTTTATCTGGAATTTCTTTTGAAACAATTTTTGGAAGAACATCTGCAAATATATAAAACAAGACACCAACTACAATGGTTGAAAGGATTGCTTCTAAACCTGATGCAAGATTATAAATATTTACAATATTATAAAAAAGGATAGCACTTAAAAATGACATAAGTGTTTGGACAACATTATTGCCAATTAAAACGGTAACAAGTGTATCATCAAATTTTTCTACAAGAAATACTATTCTTTTAGCTTTTTTATTACCTTCTTCAGCCAAGACTTTATAATGATATTTATTGCAATTTGAAAAGGCGTTTTCACTTGCAGAAAACACTCCACTGATTATAAGAAAAACACCTATTAATATCCAACACACCCAATTTGGCATCCCCCAAACTGTTGTGTAATCATTTAAAATATTTACTTTAATAAAATCACTCGGCGACATATAGACAATATATTATCAAAAACTCTATTTTTTTACAACATGGCAATGGCGGCAGCGTGCTTCATAGCTTTCTGCTGCGCCAACTAAAACTACAGGATCATTAACACTTGCTGGCTCTCCATTAATTAAACGTTGTGTACGAGTAGCTTCTTTTCCACAAACAACACAAATAGCAGTTAATTTTGTAACATCTTCTGCTCTAGCTAATAATTGAGCTGTAATTGGAAATGGCTCGCCTTTAAAGTCCATATCAAGTCCAGCAGCAATTACTCTTAATCCTCTATCGGCTAATTCTTCAATAACATCAATTACGCCTTCATCAAAAAATTGAATTTCATCGATACAAATCGCTTCAGTTTTTGGCCCAACATGACGTAATATTTCACTCGATTTAGAAACACTAAATGCTTTATAAGATTTCTTATTATGAGAAACGACTTCATCTTCACTATAACGATTATCAATTGATGGCTTAAAAACAACAAAATTCTTTTTTGCGTAAACTAATCTATTGATTCTACGTAATAATTCTTCACTTTTTCCTGCAAACATAGGGCCACAAATTATTTCAATTGAGCCTCTTGATTTATCTTCGTTTCTCATAATATTTCCTTGCTTTCTAAATAATTTTAAAACAAAAAGCCTCTTTTATAAAGAGGCTTTAAGCAAATTAATGCGTAATTAATTTAATTATTTTGCTTGAGCTTTTTTAGCAGCTCTAGCTTGTGCTCTAAGTTCCTTTTTGACTTCGCCAACATAATCAACTTCAGCTTCTTCGGCAACTTTTGCGATGCCAGCTTTGTTCATTGTGTCGTTAACTAAATCTCTTGCTCTTCTAAGTGAGAGGTTTGATTTAACTCTGAAGACAAGTGGGATGTCCTTGTAAATTTCTTTACCTGAAGCATCACCAACAGGAATTGCACTATTTGCATAATCTGCAGGGTTTAATGCGAAGTAGACTTTTAATTGTGAACCGCCAAGTGTGATCTTAGCATATGTGTTCTTATGAAGTCTGAATGTATCTCCGCTATTAGAAACTCTGTTCTTTAATCCATAACTTGCTAATAAATTCTTTAATGAATTATAAGCAGTTGCGATTTCTGGAGAGGCTTTTGCGAGTCTTTCGTTAAAGCTGAGATTTTCGATGGATTCTCTAACAGCTTTCTTCTTTAATTGTTGTTCTCTACCTCTTGGAACTACAACACGTGGTTGTGCTGGTTGTGGTTGAGGTTTTGCAACAGGAGCTGGTTTAGCAGCGACTGGTGCTGGTTTTGCTGCAGGTTTTGCAACTGGTTTTGGTTCTTCTTTGACTGGTTCTTCTTCAACGACTAAATTTGATAAAGCGTTGGCGATTTCTTCAGCAACAAGAGCTCTTAATTGTTCTTCAGTGATTCCTTCTTCTTCAGCAGGAGCTTCTTCAACTACAGGAGCTGGTTTTTCTTCAACTACTGGAGCTGGTTTAGCTTCTTTAACTTTTTCAATCTTTTCAGGAACTGAAACAACTAGAGGAGGAATTGGTCTTTCAGCTGGTTTAGCTTCTTCGATTGCTTCGTGAACAAGTGTTCTTAATTCAACTTCACTAATTCCTTCTTCTGGTTCTTCTTCTTGAGAAGCAAGAAGATTGTTTTCTGCTAAAACTGAGACGACGACTTCTTTAATATCATCTTTTGTTAATTGATTTTCGCCTTCGACTCTTTTTGCAGCGTAGATACTTGTTTCGTCTTCTTTAACCTTCTTATCATCACTTGTATTGATGTATTGGACGACTAAAGGAGCATTATTACCTGTTGAGACGCTATTTCCGCCATTTGGTGGAAGAACGACTTGAGGTTGTTGATATGCATATGGAGCTGGTGCTGCGTAAACTGGTTCTTGTTGTTTACTTGCAACATTTTCAAATCCATGTGTCTTGTAATATTTTTGTCTCTTCTTTCTTTCTGCCTTTTCAAGGTAGTCATATTTATGTCTCTTTAAGTATGCGACAACGCCGAATCCATAAAGTGCACAATAAACGAGTGAGACAATAACGAAGATAAGTGCTAAGCATGCGACAACAAATGTAACCCATGCTTTGATGATTGATTTTGTTTCTGCGCCTGCACTAGCTGCTCCACCCATACAAGTTGAGTAGATGAGTTGCATTAAGTAACCTTTAGCAAAATCGCCTGTACCAAGAGCGTTAACATCATATGTTTGTTTTCCATATAAAGCGCCTTGTAAGAAAACTAATAAGTAAAGGACGATAACTAATGGGATCAATGACCAGAAAATATTTAAGATCATTGATTTTTTCTTCTTATAAACAAATAATCCCCAGATTAAATAATAGAAGAAGAAAATAACATAAACTGCAATAGCGGCAGCAAAGCAATAGAATACGATGCCCTTTAAACCTAATGTCCAGGCAGCTGGATTCCAAAGGTTACAGAACATATTAATGAAAGCACCGAATGCTTGATTGCCGTTTGCTAATGTGACACCTCTAAGCCAGTTGTTCATTAAAACATCTAGCCAAGTTGTGGCAAAGTTTGGAATAGACAAGCCAGATGATCCGAAGATTGGTTCAACAGTTGCGCCTGCAATTCCACTAAATGTTGCGAATGCGACGAGCATTCCTAAAACTGCGATAATACCCCAGACAAGAGCGAGGAATAATCTTTTTGCTAATCCACCTTTAGTCATAACAAACTCCTATTCCTATTCTTCATCATCTGCTTCGCCATCTTCTTTTTCAGCGTTAGCAATTTCTGCGACCCAATCTCTTGGTTCGACTTTATCGACTTGTTCAAGTCCATTCTTATCCATACAATCTCTAATTAATTCTTCAGCTCTTCTAAGTGATAAGCCGCTCTTAACTTTAAAGACTAATGGAGTTTCAGCATACATTGCTTTTGAACTTGCGTCTTTAACTGGATATGTTGAGTTAGCATAATCTGCTGGATTAAGTGCGAGATAAAGTTTTAATGCTTTTCCTGCAACTGTAATCTTACAATATGTAACTCTGTGTAATCTGAATGAATCTCCACCATTAGAAACTCTGTCATTTAAGCCATAAGCTTTTAAGAGTGATTTGATTTCATTGAATGCAGCCTTTAATGAATCATCTGCTGAATTTATTCTGTCAGTAAATGGAATTCTAACTGCTTTAATTGTTTTACCTTCTTCGACAACAGGAACGCCTGCTTCACCAAATACTGGTTCTTCTTCTAAAGGTTGTGGTTCTTCTTGAACTGGTTCTTCTTCAACAACGACTTCTTCAGGCTGTTCTTCTTGAACTGGTTCTTCTTCAACTACAGGAGCTGGTTCTTCTTGAACTGGTTCTTCAACTGGTTCTTGAACTGGTTCTTCTTCAACTACTGGAGCTGGTTCTTCTTGAACTGGTTCTTCTTTGACTTCTTGAACTGGTTCTTCTGCTTTAGCTGGTTTTCTAGCAAGTTTTAAGCTAGCAATTGCTTTAGCGATTTCTTGAGCGACGACTAATCTGATTTGTTCTTCGCTTAATGATTCTTTTTGTTCTTCAGCTGGTTTTTCTTCAACTGGTTTTTCTTCAACTACTGGAGCTGGTTCTTCTTCAGGTTGTTCTGGTTCAACTTCCTTAACTTGTGTAGGAATTGCAAAGACGATTGGTGATTTGAAGATCTTCTTAGCTTCTTCATCGTTTGCTTGTTCAACTTCTTCTCTGACGATAGTTTTAATTTCTTCAGGTGTTAAAGATACATAAGGATATCTACATGGTTTCTTTTCAACACATGATCCGACTTGTCCTTCTTTATCATATTGTTTGACAACTAATAAACCTTTTTCTCTTTCAGGTTCTTCGGCTGGTTCTTCAACTTTCTTTTCTTTCTTTCCGATTGCTCTTAATGTTGCAAAGAACATACCAACAATACCAACAATGGCAACAATACCTGCAGCTGCAACTAAAATAGCAAAGATAGCAGCAACAGCACCATAATGGAAAGCGATAGCAGCAAAGAATGCTCTAACTAATGTTGTTCCGGAAACAGGACTATTGACATATTGTCCATAGTATAATGCCAAGTATAAATAAAGTAATACTAGACATAAGACAAGGTTAAGAACGATAACCCCAACGAGTTTACCTTTTTTTCTGTTTAATGCGAGAATTAAAGGTAATAAGAAGAAAACGACTGTAGCAGCAACAGAGACATACCAAATGATGCTAGCAACGAGGTATTGGAAACTCCATAATCCTCCATTAGCAATTGTTAATCCTGCAGCTCCAAAGTCACTTGCTTCTTTGACCCAGTGAATTGCGATAGCATTATCCCCTAAACTACCTGCAAGTACTGTGCCGAGAATGACTAGAACTAATGCGACTACTGTGCCAACAATGGCTGTAATTGCAAAATTTCTCAATGCGTGGTTCTTTTTCTCCATAAATCTCCTCCATACGCTTAAGAATTAACGACAGCATAGAATTAATTATCTATACTATTTAATTATCAGGCCTAAGCCTTCGCTTATTTGACACCTCCTCACCAAAAGAAATATCAATGATATTTGCGATATATTTATTTTATTTCATTTGAAATTCTTTTTAAAGTAAAAATATATATTTTTTGCAAGTTTTTTGATTCATTTCGGCTTTTATTCGGAACAATAATTTTCAAATTTTGACAGTGTAAAAATATTATGTAAAATATTCATAGTTATATGTAAAATATGTGATTAGAATTTTTTTATAATATTTATCAAAAATACTTGCCAGTTAAACTTCTTATATGATATTATTATCAAGCGCTTGGGTATTTAGCTCAGCTGGGAGAGCATCCGTTTGACGTGCGGAAGGTCATAGGTTCGATCCCTATAGTACCCACCAACTTACGAATTACACGATCTAGTATCGTGTTTTTATTTTATCTTTTTGACACATTAAAAAAACTCCTATTTCTTATAATAGGAGTCAAATAAACCTGCAAATATTAGCTAAATTACTCTTTTAAGCGTTTTTAATAAATGCTAAATATGCTTTATAAGCTTCAAAGACATCAATCTTTGAAACGATTTCCATTGGTGAATGCATATTCAAAACTGGAATGCCAGCATCGATAACATCCATATTTAAATTTGCAAGGATGTAAGCGATTGTTCCACCACCACCTTGATCAACTCTACCAAGTTCAGCAGTTTGATAATAGATATTGTTGTTATCCATAATTCGTCTGATTTCTGCAACAAATTCTGCGTTTGCATCATTACAACCTGATTTCCCTCTAGAACCTGTATATTTATTGAAAACTATACCATGATTTAAGAAGCAACTATTCTTGAGTTCATTAACGCCTAAGAATAAAGGATCAACCCCAGCTGAAACATCGCTTGATAACATCTTTGAATTTGTTAAAGCATCACGTAAAGCAAGTTCACTATATTCACCTTTGAGGTTCATAATTTTAGCGATTGCGTTTTCAAAGAATCTTGATTGAGCACCTGTTGCACCAATTGAACCTACTTCTTCTTTATCAACTAAGATTGTACAAACTGTTTTTTCAGGGACTTCATCAAAATCTAAAATTGCTCTTAAAGAAGTATAAGCACAAACTTTATCATCATGGCCATATCCAGCAATCATTGATGAATCTAAACCATAATCTCTTGCTGGTCCTGCTGGAACAACTTCGATTTCTGCAGATAAGAAATCCTCTTCTTCAATGCCATATTTTTGTTTTAAGATACGTAAAACATTCGCTTTAACTTTATCTTTTTCAGCACCTTCTAAAGGCAATGAGCCAACTGTGATATCAAGAGCTTCTCCTTCAATTACTTTTGCAGCTGGTTTTTGAAGTTGATCAGCAGATAAATGAATTAATAAATCTGAAATACCAACAACTGGGTCTCCTTCATTATCGCCAATATTTACTTCAACAGTTGTTCCATCTTTTTTACAAACAACTCCATAAAGAGCAAGTGGACGAGCAACAAATTGATATTTTTTAATTCCACCATAATAATGTGTATCTAAAAGAGCAAATTCAGTTGATTCATAAAGTGGATTTTGTTTTAAATCCATTCTTGGAGAATCGATGTGAGCTCCTAAGATATTTAATCCATTTGCTAAATTGTCTTCACCTACTACAAATAAAGCGATGTTTTTATTTCTATTAATAACATAAACTTTATCTCCAGGAACAAGTTCAATAAATTCTGAGATATCTCTAAATCCAGCTTCTTCAGCTAAAATCTTTGAATTTGTGACCATCAAACGTTCAGTTTTTGAATTGCTTAAAAAATCTCTATAATCTTCTGCAAATTCATAGACTTCTTTTAATGCTTCTCCAGCATATTTTTCAGCAGCATTTTTTCCGTACATGTTTTTACCTCGCTATCCTTTATTATATATTAACTATTTAAATAATATATTGCTTTCTTCAACAACAATCGATGTTTCGAAAAATTTTTTAATAAGTTTAATCATCGCTTCGATGTCTTTACTTCCACAAACTTCATAATTTGAATGCATTGCAAGTTGCGCAAGTCCAATATCTACACTAAGCATTGAAACGTGACTAATTGAGATATTTCCAAGAGTTGATCCTCCAGCCATATCACTTCTATTAAAATATTCTTGATAAGCTAATCCTTCATTTTCGCATAACTTTTTAATTACACTTGATGATAAACCATCACTTGTATATTTCATATTTGCGTTATATTTAATGACAACTCCACCATTAAGTTTACATAAATTCTTATTATCACTTAATTCTGGATGATTTGGATGAATAGCATGCCCATTATCAGCACTAATTAAGAATGATTTTGCAACCGCTTTAAAATAATCTTCTTTTGATCCGCCAAGTGCAAAATTAATACGCTTCAAAATACTTTCTAAAAAAGTCGAATCTGCTCCATTAATTGATTCTGAACCAACTTCCTCATTATCAAAACTTACAAAAAGTTGAATAAAATCGCTTGGTTTAGCTTCAATAAAGCCTTTTAATGCAGTGAAATCACAAGCTAAATCATCAAGTTTAGGAGCTGAGAATAATTCATCATTAGCTCCAAGTAAGGTGGCTTTTTCTCTATTATATAAATAAAGATCATTAGAGATGATTTTTTCACCTTCATTAAGGTTTTTACTTAATTCTTTCAATAATAAATCTTCTTGTGTGTCGCTTTGACCAATTAAAGCGCATAAATCAGTTTGAGGATTATATTCGATGCCTTTATTAATCTCTCTATTTAAATGAATTGCAACATTTGGGATGATAGCAAAATTCTTATCAACATCTACAAGTCTAGATTCAAGTTTTTCTCCATTATCAACAACAATTCTTCCAGCAATCGAAAGTGGTTTATCTAACCAAGTTGAACGAATCATTCCACCATATCCTTCAACCTTTAACTTTACATAACCATTTTCAAATAAACATGGATTTTCTTTAATTTTAAAGCATGGTGAATCGCTATGAACTGCGACAACTTGAAATCTAATTTCACTTAATTTGCTAGGAACTTTAAAAGCAAGAATTGAAGTAAGGTTTCTCATCGCAAAATATGATTTACCTTTTTCAATGTTAAATTCTTCGCCTTCCTTAAGTTGCTCAAATCCATTACTTAAAAGGATGTTTTTAATATTATCAACAGATTGAAATTGGCTGTGACTCTTATCTAAAAACTCTTTTAATTCATTAATATAGGACATAAAAATTACCTCGATTTCTATCATAGATATTATACTTTGTATTTAAAAAATAACTACTAATATTTATATGTTTTAAGAAAAATATTAAGATTTTGCAGGCTTTTTGATAAAATCTTGTCAATTTTAATAAAAAATTAATCTATTGATTCAGGTTCGGATGCTTCTTGATTATCTTCTTTAACATCTTTCTTCTTATTTAAAAATTTCATAAATAGGAAAATTGCAACAGCACCAACAACTAATAAAGAGCCGCCAACAATATAATCCCATAAAGCAATGCCAGTCTTATATTTTGGATAAATATCAGAATTAATAAACATGCTGACTAAAGAGCCAATGATTAAACCAAATATAGCAAAGAATGTTGAATTTCTATGTTTTAATAACATAAATTTCATAAATTTAGAGCTAACAACAACGCCTACAACTGCTCCAACGATTAGAATTAAAGCATAAATCAATCCAGTTATTTTAAACATCGTATCTCCAGTATGTAAGATTGATTCACTACCAGTAAAAGTATTTAAAATAGGATAATAAAGGCCTAAAACCATCATTACCATTGATCCAGAAATTCCAGGAACTACACATGCTCCAGCAGCAGCAAATCCAGCAACAAAAACAAGAAAATATGTCCAAATTTCTCGATTTATTACTGCATCATTAAAAGAAACGTTAGTTAAAGCGGTTGTAACACCTAACCCACCTGCTATAAGTAAGCAAACCAAAAACCCTACAATGTGTTTAACCTTTTCAATAGCAGTATTTCCTTTATGTAATTCATCAAAAACTACTGGTAAAGAGCCAATGATTAGTCCAGCAAAAAGTCCTGTAAAAGTAAATGGTGCCGCTTTATATCCTCTTTGAATACCAATTAAAGCTGCGGCTCCACCAATAATAACTCCAAGAACAAAAGGCAATAAAACAAAGAAATTATGCTTAAAATCTTTTCTTAAACTTGTTACAGCATTAATGATTTTATCATAACATTTTTCAACAACTGCAATCGTTCCAGCACTTAAGCCAGCTATTGCTGCTGATACGCCTAATGTCACGCCTTTAGCTGTATCTATTAAAAACTCTTTTACATTTTTTCCCATATCGTCATTACTATAAATCAATTATCAACCATTTGCAATAAAATAATGTGGTTTTACAAAAAAACTTTGCAAAAACCACATTTTTTTAAAAATTTTAAAATTATATTCAATTATTTTCCATCTGGAAATGAAGTGAAATATTTATGTTCATTTTCACTTAATTTATCTTTAGATGCATCAATTGCTTTAATTAAGAAAGCCATGTTACGTGCTAGGTTTCTCATAGTTTGTAAACCTTCTAAATCTTTTTCTACATCACTTGCTTTAAACCCATGGACTTCATTCCAATAAGTAGATGAAACAATTGGCATCTCTGAAATTGAAAAATATTTATTCAGCTCATCAAAAACTGTTGTTGAACCAGCTCTACGAGAAGAAACAACTGCTGCACCAACTTTCATTCTCTTAGAAAAGTTTGTACTATAAAACAATCTATCTAAAAATGATCTAAGTGTTCCATTTGCAGAGGCGTAATATGTAGGAGAGCCGAAAACAATGCCTTCAGCATCTTTAAATTTTTCAGCAACTTCATTTACGATGTCATCAAAAACACATCTTCCTGTTTTTGAGCAACTATTGCAACTAATACATCCTCTAACTTCTTTACTACCAACTTGAATCGTCTCGGTTTCAATACCTTCTTCTTTTAAAGTCTTAGCAATTTCTTCTAAGGCTCTTGCTGTACAACCTTTTACATGTGGCGAGCCATTAATTAGTAATACTTTCATAATTATTTTTTCTTATATTTCAATCCTGCATTCCATGCTTGAGCAACTTTTTGGCCAACTTCATAATATCCATTCTTAAATTGATCAAAAGTTAAAGCACCAAGTTTTGAAGCATCTACTTTTCCTTTTTCATCAAGTACGCTATCTTCTGCAATTACATTAACAATTCTTCCTACAACAGCAAAGCCAACTTCATCATCTTCAATGAATTTAGCAACTTCACATTCCATAGTTAAAGGGAATTCTTCAATTATAGGAGCGTTTACTCTACTTGATTTACTAGCTTTTAATCCAGTACGCTCAAATTTATCGAGCACATTATTTCCGCTATCAATTCCAAAATAATCTGCTTCTGCTACATGTTCTTTATTAACTAAAGCAACGGTAAATGCTTTATTTAATTTAATATTTTTAACAGTTTTATGACTTTCAGTTAAAAATAAGACAATTTTATCCATATCGCATACTTGTCCCCAAGCTGCATTCATTACATCAACTTTTCCTTTTTCATCATAAGTCGCTATTAAAAGCACTGGCATAGGAAAAATTGCTGGAAGTTTACCTAAATCTTTTTTCATATAAAAATCTCCTTCTTTATTTATATTATACTTTATTTATTCTTTATATATAAGAAAGTGCTTGTTAATAAATTGATGTATATCCGGATTTTGAAACTAATTCTTGTCCTTCACTTGATTTAATCCAGTTCATAAGTGAAGTGACTGTTGGCTTAACGTGATCTACTCTACCAAACATATAAAAACTGGAAGTAAATGGATATTCATTAGTTTTAATTGTAGTTCTATTAGCTTCAATTCCATTTACTTTTAATATTTTTATATTATCGTTAGCCATAAGTTCAGAAGCATATTGATAATAAGAATATCCAATTGCTCCTGGATGATTTATATAATCTGCAACGATTTTTATAATTCCTGACATAAGTCCAATAATATAATCAGGACTTTCAGCTTCAGCAAGTTTAATATCACCTAAAAAATGTCTTAATCCTTGATATGAACCAGAAGTTGTATTTCTATGATATAGACTAATTTTCATATCTTGACCACCAACATCTTTCCAGTTTGTGATATTTCCACTATAAATATCTTTTAATTGATCAATAGTTAAAGAATCTACTGGTGTATTTTTATGAGTAAAGAAAACAAAACCTTCCCTACCAATTTCTTCTTTAAATATATCTATATCATCATATCTTTGATCTAGCGTCTTTCTATAATTTTCTGGATCAACTCCAAAAACTAAATCTCTATTTCCTTCAAACATGTGCATTATTGATGTATATGTATTTGTGTAATAGAAACATCCATTTTCAGCGTTTAGAGGCGGAATTGTACGAGGATAAGTTGCATTTACAAAACTAGAATACATTGGGAAAAGTGCTGCAGCGCCATCAACTTTAGGAAGATAATCAAATGTTGAAAGTTTAAAAGAAGCTTCATGATCAAGTCGAGCAATTTTACTATTTTCATCAAATGGCAAATATTCATCGGTATTAATATTTGAATTATCTACGATTCTATGAGATGCATAATATAAATCAATTCCACCAAATACACTAACTAAAACAATAGAAACAACTGCACATCCTAAGCTTGAAAACATGACAACTCTTCTAAAAGTTTTTGAATTAATGAAAGCTGCACCATATATTAAAATCACAGCAGGAATAAGAGGAATCATCGACATTAAAACTTTATGTGGAATCATAAAAATAAATATATAACCTAAGATATATGAGATTCCTATAAAGACTAAACTGACACTAGAAAATAATAATATTTTTCCTGCTTTAGATAATACCCTTTTTGCTTTCATAAAATAATAATAGCACATAAAAAGAAAAGAATATAGATCGTAAATTGAATTTGTCTTTGCACCATTTCAAATTATGTAGGTGCATTTTATTTTGCAGTTATAATTTTAATGAGTTTCGCTTTGCTAAGAAAGGAGGAAAACGTATGAATGATATAGATAGAGAGAAACTCGTATACATG
>JAFUEZ010000002.1 GCA_017470115.1 Bacilli bacterium
ATAATACTTCTTTTTGTATTTTCTTTTAACTTTCAATCTTAAATCAATATTTCTTATTCTGAATATGTTTTTGTCGATAAGGTTATAAATTGTTTTTTCACAGATTTTAATCTCAGGATGATTTACCAAAAACATGTGAATTGAGTGTCCCTTTTCTTTAACTTCATCCCGCAACAAACTATCTAATAATCTGATTTCTTCCTCGCTTAATCTTGTCCCTGAATGAGCTTTTGAAAATCTATCTCCAGAAAGTTTTGAGGCTTTAGAAAATAGGTAATTTCTTTTTGGATAATGACATTTTTTATAAACTTCGCAAGTGTTACAGCAATAGGGAAAATTGACTAATAAAGGGCACTTTTCATAACTGTTGAAAGCTCCTCTAATTACAGAATTTTTTAATATTTCTCTACGAATTGTTTGTCGGCAAATCCCTAATTCAGAACAAATTTCATTGATTTTACTTTTGGTGTTAATCATGTATACGAGTTTCTCTCTATCTATATCATTCATAGATTTTCCTCCTTTCTTAGCAAAGCGAAACTCATTAAAATTATAACTGCAAAATAAAATGCACCTACATAATTTGAAATGGTGCAAAGATAAATTCAATTTACGATCAAAGTTTAAATTATAAAAACAAATATATTAATTTCGTTTATAATATTGACATGAAAGCAATGAAAAAATTCTTACTCATTATTAGCATTTTAAAATTTACGTTTATTTTACTTGGTTTTTCTTTTTTGGTTTTTGCACCACTTTTTACATGGAAAATAAATGAGACTCAAACCTTTATTTGTAGCGGATATATCGCACTTTTTGGTGGTAACTTTGGTAATGGGGAAAACGCATTAGCTCCTGTTGCTCTCATCGCTTTTATATTATTAACAATCGCATTAATTTGGAATGTCTTTTTCTTTGTTTTTAATAACATTCTTAAAAAAGAAGAATCACAAGTTTTTAAGTTGATTTCTTATTTAATATGCATATTTGAAATTACTGCCGGAGTAATGATTTATTATTCATTATTTAATTTTGTTTCCGTAAATGATTATGGTTCAACAATTCCACAATATTTTCACGATACATACTTTTTTACCTTATCAGGAAGCTTTGTTTTAATAGGCGGATTATTAAATACTTTTGAAATTTTAGCTCATTAATTCATCGGCTTCATTAAGCTCTTTTATCATTTGTTTTACTTCTTTAATCGAAAAATTTTCTGGATTAACATTAATAACTTTATCAAGTTTAGGATCATATCCAACAATACCAAATGGGTAAAATCTAGTCTTTTCAAATGAAAGATTATATTTTTCGCACATCCCAGCAATTAAATTCTCTCCTTGAAGTAGTATTTTGTTATTTATCAATAATTTCTCTTCACTATGTGAAATCCAAGTTTCGACTTTGTTGATATCTTCATCAATTCTTAGCCAGTACATATACCATGCTATATCTCTTCTACTTTGTCCTAACGTTTCTCGCTCTAAAATATCTGAAGCGGTCACGTTATAGTCAATCTCAATTGCCTTTTCCATGTCAAAAAGACAATTCGATAGATTCTTTGCTAATTGCATCAGCTTTTCGTTATGATTATATATTTCTAAATAATCATCTTTCTTGTGGTAATAATATGTTTTGTTTCCTTTAATAAGCTTCAAATATCCATATCTCTTAGCATCTAGTTCAGAAAGATCTTCGAGATATTCTTTTGCTTCTAAATTATCAATTTTCAATTTTGGTTTTCTTTTATAATCGTACATTTAATCTCCTTTTTTACCAAAATATGCCAGTTTTGCAGCTTTTTAATAGATTAGATTCCCTTTTTCATCTGCTCCTATAACGAAAATTTCTTGATCTTTGTAGATACTATCTACAGTGTATGTTGAGGTAGTTTTTATGATATCGCGTTCTTTATCAAAATCAAAATCATGAGGATTTTTTCTTGATAAATAAAAGTTCGATGCTTTGATTTCTTCCATCGCTCTTTTAAAACTATTTTTAAATATTTCTCTATCATTAATGAAATTTACAGCCATTAAAAATCTATTTTTTGCTTTAAACGGAACGTTATCATAATGATCGCTTCTTATATAAACTTTTTCCCAAAAACGATAGTCAATTTTTGTAAATCCATCACGCTCAACCACTGTTGGTAAATAAAACCTAACCCCAAACGCAAATTTAAGCGATTCATTTATTTCTTCAAAATGTTGTTCAATAAAATCATATAATTCATCTACATTAAACGGAGCGTATTTAACTTTAAAAATGAATAAACTCAAGAATCTATTAAAAAATCTGCCATAATCATCAACCTTTAAGCCTTTTGATACTAGAATGTCCTCGACTTCTCGTTTCAACAATTCTCTATAAGAATACGCATAAATTCTTGCATAGATGTAGTTTTCGAACGCTTCATCGCTTTTATCGTTTTCTTCCCAATAATCTACCTGGAAATTATCTTTGTTTCCCCCGTTATAATAGTCAAAGATGCCTTCCCGATATGAAACTTGGCTTTCGGAATTGTTCATGTAATGTTTTTCAAGTGCTCTAGCAATGATTTTCCTTTGCCGTTCAACATTTTCTTCTTGTTTTCTTATCTTTTCTATTCTTGTTTTCTCGATTTCGAGTTGTTTTTCGTTTGCCAACTTTTCTTTGTCTCTAGCGTCCTGCCATTTGACATAATTGCTGCTTGTTCTTTCATAAGCGATGTAAAGAATAATAGCGGCTAAAACAAATAATACAGTTAACCAACTTGCGATTTGCTTAAAAATCGATCTTTCTAAAACAGGAATAAAGATGAATTCAAGACCAATAGAAGCGACAATTAAAGAAGCAACAAACCATCCTCCAATCGAAACAATTTTATTTTCTTGAATTGGATCCCTCTCGTGTTCTTCTTCTTTAATATTTCCTTCTTTTAAATTTTTGTCGTAGACTTTCAGATTTTTTCTTTCTCTTAAAAATCTTATAAAAAAGAAGAAAGCGCTTATTAATCCAAGCGTTGCTAAAATTGAAGAGAAAACAACTCCAGTGATTCCTTTCTCCTCGACAACCCAAAGTATTATAATTGTTGTTCCAATTATAGTCGCCAAAATAGAAAGCCAAAGTCTTAAAGTGTATGAATTCCTGAACATTACCTATATTCTACTAAAAAACCCGCTAAACTACAATATTTTTGATGAAATTCAATAAATTTTAACTCTAAAATTTGAATTTGAGTTGCACCTACTCTTAATTTATAATTATTGCTAGAGGTATATTATGTATAAAGTCGATTACGAAACATTCATTAATCAACCAGTCCCTTATGATGAATTTATAGACTATGTTTATAATAAAAACATTTATCCATTACATGTTAATTTTAAATCAACCGATAAAGAAAAAATTTGCGATGAAGTTTTAAAAAGATATAACAAGAATAAACTTGATCCAAAGAACGTATTTGTCTATGTAGTTTTTGCTATAAAGAAGGGATTTGGTCCTGTCGCTGACGAAAAACCTCTTCTTGATTTGCTCGAAGCAAATTTTTTAAATAGCGTTGGTGATTTTGAAATTCTTTACGCTGAAATTATAGGTTTTAATAATTCAGAAAAAGCATGTGAGCTTTTTGAAAAAGCTGTTGAAAAAGGAAATGAATACGCTTCTTGTCTTTTAGCAAATTATTATATTTTTGCTCCTTATGGAAACGAAAAGAATTATAAAAAAGCATTAGAAATTTGTATTAATGAACATGAAAGATCACATTATCCTAAAGCGACTTATATGTTAGCAAACATTTATTTACGTGGAATCGGAGTTGATGTTGATTTAGAAAAGGCCATTAAATTATTCAAGGAAGCTGCCGATAAAAACCATCCAGATTCAATCTATGAATTGGCGAGAATAATCGACGAAAATGATGATGACGAAAGCCATAAATTAGCTTTTCAACTCTTTGAAAAAGCAGCAAATTTAGGATCAGTTTATGCCCTATCTCTAGTTACAGAAGCTTATTATAATGGTGATAGAGAAGGCGTAAAATATGATGAAGAAAAAGCATTTAATTATGCTCGAAAAGGTTTCTTGCTAGGAAGTGTATCGTGTTCTATTACTTATGCTTCTTGTATTTATCAAGGGCAAGGAGTTAAACCAAATAAAAACCTTGCAAAAGAGCTTTTAATTGAAATGGCTAATGAAGGTGTTTATCAAGCAGCAACTGCTCTTGCACTTTTGCTTGATGCAGATCATTTTGAGGATAAAGATTTAATTTTCCGCTTATTAGCAAAAGCAACTTCAATGGGTGATGAAGCTGCTGTAATTTATCTAAATGATGTTTATAACAATAAAAATTATGGTACTTCTCAAGAATATGAGAAAGCCATTAAAGCGTATAACGAATTAAAAGGAATTAAATAATTATTCTTCTTTTGATTCTTTAGCTGCCTTTTTAGCAAGGCCGTCTTTGAATTTTCTTTTTTCTGCTCTTAAAGCACTTTCAAGAGTTGAAAATAAAGCCGCTACTTGTGCTTCAGTATAATCATAATTACTGATATTAGCTAAATTTCCTAATATTTTAAATTGTTTACAAATGTTATCTTGTCTAGCTTTAGCAAGTCTAACGAAATTTTCACCCTTTGATCCCATAAATTTTCCTCCAATATAATGAATATATTTTAATTATATTTGTGAATATATTTTTTACAATATATAGATTTTATAATTTTCCCTTTTCATATATAATTAGCGAGTAGGTGAAATTATGGAAGAAAAAAAGAAAATGGACAATTTAACGAAAGCCAAGTTATTTTATTCAATTGAGCTTGGTGTTTTCGCAGTTGTTTTTATTACAATCGCAATTTTAAAATTTTTTGATGTAATTACTTTTTCAGAACGCTATAGACAATGGGTCTTTCCAATTGTTACGCTTTTAGGAGGAACATGGTTTATTATCGATTTAATTTGGGCGTTAAATAGTAAAAAACATAGAGAAAAGTCATCTCTATTTGATAAATGGTTAATAGCTCCTGCTTCATTAGCTACTATTGCTTTTGATATCTATTTACTCGTAAATGGTCCTTTAAATGTTGATTATATGATTTTTAAAACTTATTCTGCTTCACTTTTTGTTTATATTGGCATCATTTATATAGTTCAAGCAATTTATCACTTTAAACATCCGCTCCCTTATCTAGTAAAAGAGATTCAAAAAGCTGAGGAAGAGGAAGAAAAAGAGCGCTTGGCAGAACTTGAAAAACAAACCGCAGAAGAAAACGAAAAAGAAAAAGAGCTTGATTAAGCTCTTTATTTTCGCTTATATACTCTTTTTATAATGCTGATTGACCAGCTAATTCGATAATTACTTTTCCAACCCTTTTAAATTCAATTGAACTAAATATAATTAAGAAAAGTCCCATAGCTAACAAAAGAATTGGAGCAAAAATCAAATTCATTTCTGTTGAACCTGTAAAAACAGAAACAAATAATGCAAAAGAGGCAATTAAGAAAATTGAACCGATAACAATCGATATTACAAAAACTACACGACTTCTTCTTAATCTTTTTGTAATTATGCTTAAGTCACCGATTTTTTCAATTCTTAATAAAGTAATTGAATTGATTAGTAATGGGACTCCAGCAATTACGAAAACAAGACCTAAGATTGCAAAGCCAACATCGGCTGCAGCCAAAAGAATTACCATAAAAACTATTCCAAGAGCTTTTCCTAAACCTTCTCCGCCTTCACCTTCACTGCTTTTATCCATTCCCCATAAATGTCCAGTAGAAAGTTCTAAAAGAAACCACAATGCTATAGAAAGAGTTACAAGGGCTAAAGCAAGAAATATGATAGAAGAAATTAAATTAGTTCTTCCAATTCTTTTTATAAATTTACTATCCATAAAATCACCTTCTTGTAAATATTATAACTCAATTAAAAATTAAAATATATTTATAGTAAATATTAATATTAAAAACAAGGAATAATAAATTAAAAACCCTGCAAAACTCAATTATTTTAGAAATTTTGGTTGTTCTTATTAAATTGTATTTCGTATAGTTTATAGTAATAACCTTTTTTCTTTAAAAGCTGTTGATGCTTGCCTGATTCTATAATTTGACCTTTATTAATAACGATAATGTTATCGGCGTTTTGGATTGTTGATAATCTATGGGCAACAATAAGCATCGTTCCAATATTTCTCATTTTATGTAATGACTCTTGAATCAAAACTTCAGTTTCAGTATCAATATTTGCTGTCGCTTCATCCAAAATCAAAATTTGTGGTTTTACTAAAATTGTTCTAGCAAAGTTCAAAAGTTGTCTTTGACCTTGTGAGAAGTTTTCACCTCTTTCAATGACTTCACTATGTAATCCATCTGGAAGCTTATCAACAAAAGTATCAGCTTGGACATATTCAAGAGCGGCTTTGACATCTTCATCGCTATACTTTTCATCGTAAAGAGCTACATTAGTTTTGATGTCTCCAGAGAACAAGAAAACATCCTGGAGCATTTGGCCAATTGCTTTTCTTAAAGATTTTGTTTTTATATGCTTGATATCAATATCATCGATAAGAATCGTACCTTTTTGCACTTCAAAGTTTCTAACAATAAGACTTAAAATTGTTGTTTTCCCAGATCCTGTGGCTCCAACAAAAGCGACTGTTTGCTTTGGCTCAATTACAAACGACACATCTTTTAATATCCAATCTTCATTTTGATAAGCAAACCAAACATTTCTAAATTCAATTTTTCCTTTAAACTCTTCTATTTCAATTGCATCTTCTTCATCTACAACTGTAGGTTCAACATCTAAAAGATTATAAATTCTTTCTCCTGCAGTCGTTGCTCTTTGAATATGGTTAAGTTGATCGGCGATTTGTTCAATAGGGTTAAAGAATCTTGAAAGCAATAAATAAAATGCGACAATTCCTCCAGCATCCAAATTAAATTTGACACCGAAATAGAAACAAAGCCCAATGGAAACATAATACAAGAAGTTTAATAAAGGTCTATACATTGCAAAAATACAAACAATCTTATAACCTGTGTCTTTAATATTTTTACTCTTTTTTCTAAATTCTTTTTCTTTACGTTTTTGTTGGTTGAAAATTTGGATTATTTTCATTCCTGAGATATTTTCACTTAAGAAAGTGTTCATTTCTGAATAGTAAGATCTCTCTTTTCTAAATAGTTTTGTTAATATTGATCTAGCAAAATAGGAAATTACAAAAACAACAACAACTACTATTAACATAATTAAAGATAGCGTTGGAGAATAATAAATCATAACCGAATAAACACCGATAACAGTGAGCACATTTTTGATTAATGTAACTAAAATATCAGTAAAAAGTTGAGACATATTTTGTGTGTAATTAGCAACACGGGTGACTAAACTTCCTACGGGCATAATATTAAGTTGATGAATCGACATATTCTCAATATGAGTAAAAATTTCCATTCTTAAATTATAAACGATTTCTTGACCTGCCTTTTGAAGCACCATGCTTTCTATATAAACAAAACCTTCGTTAATTAAAGTAAGCGCAAAATAGCCTACTACAATATAAATAATTAAAGTTAAGTCGATTTCAGTTTTTAAAATCGTTGTAATATGTGCTGTTAATACAGGTAAAGCGATATTAATTAAGACGTTAAGTAAAAGAAGGAATAAAGCCAAAACAAAACGCCATCTTTGTGTTTTTAAATACGCAGATGTTCTTTTTAAAAGCTCTCTAAAAGGAATTTTCTTAGTTCCAAACAGCTTCTCTAATTCATCATCCATAACTCTAACCCTCAATCTCTTTTTCAAGTTCTTGGAGATAAACCATCTTTTTATAAGTTGGAGAACTCTTTAACAAATTTTCGTGCGTGTCAAAAGCTTCGACTTCGCCATCTTTAAGTACGATTATTCTATCTAAAGTAGAAACGGTTGAGATTCTACTTGAAACTAAAATTGTTGTTTTTCCTTTTCTATATTCCCTGATATTTGAAAGAATAGTTTCTTCTGTTCTTGTGTCAACAGCCGAAACAGAATCATCAAGGATTAAAATTGGAGATTTCTTATAAAATGCTCTAGCGATTGAAATTCTTTGTTTTTGTCCGCCAGATAGTGTAACGCCTCTTTCTCCTGAAACAGTCTTATATTGGTCTTTAAAATCAGCAATATCTTCATCAACACAACTAAAAACTGCAGATTTCTTGATTAAATCCAAATCTTTTTCTTCTGTTGAAAAAGCGATATTGTTTTCAATTTCATCACTAAATAAGAAATTATCTTGAGGAACTATCGCAACATTTTCTCTTAGTGAATCAATATCGCATTTCATCAAATCAATTCCATCAACAAAAACACTATTTTCTTTATAATTTGATAAACGTAAAAGTATATTCACAAGTGTTGATTTTCCAGAACCTATTTTTCCAACAATACCAATACTTTCTCCTGCCTTTATTGAAACATTAATGCCTTTAAGCGACTCTCTACTAGCACCTTCATATTGGAAATTGAAATCTCTAAATTCAATATCACCTTTAACGTCTTTCAACTTAATTGCATTTTCAGGAGATTTAACTTCTTCCTCTTCATCTAAAAACTTTGAAATTCTCTTATAACTTGCTTTTGCTCTCGATCTCATTGAGAAAATTTGACCTAAAGCGATCATTGGCCAAATTAAAGTATCAAAATATCCTACAAATGTGATTAAATTTCCAGCAGTAAAACTAATTTCAGTACCCCAAATATTAAGTGGCTCGCCTTTAACTGCTAAATAAACAATCCACGAACCAAATCCAATTATCAAACACAAAATAATAGCGATAATAATTTCAATCATTGCTCCAAAAAGTACAACAACTCTTTGAAATTTAATACTTGTCTCTTGAGAATTTTTGGCAATTTTAGAAAATGCCAATATTTGTTGATTTTCTTTAACAAAAGCTTTAATAACTCTTAAACCTGTAAAACCTTCATTAGCAAACTCATAAATTTTATCGTTAGCTTCTTGTCTTAATTTCCACATTTTAGCTTCAATTTTTTCAACAAAGAAACCCCATATAGCAATCAGCACAAGAGGTAAAGCTGCAATTAAAGTTAAGAACCAATTCAACATTATCATTTTATAAAATGCGAGAACGGTGAGGAAAATTGCATCAACAATCATAACAGTTCCCCAACCAATAAACTCTCTAACTTCACTTACATCATCACTAAACCAGTTTAAAACTGTTCCAACTTTGTTTTCATGATAATAACGTTGAGAAAGTCTTTCGGCTTTCATAAACATATCATTTCTTAAACTTTCTTCAATGTTGTTTTCAGCTCTAAAAACAGTTAAACGCCACGTACTTCTTCCAACAAATAAAAGAGCCGCAACTATTAAAGTGTTTTTAATTAACTCAAGCATCTCGTCTTCGTGACCAACAATTGAACTTCCATCAAAAAGATCAACCAGACCACCAAGGAATTCTGGAAGATATAATTGAACGTAGTCTACCATGACTAGTGCAACAACACCGATAATAAAGTAAACGATGTTTTTAAGGTAATACTTGTTAAGATATTTTCCAAATAGCATAAAATTTTTAACTATCTATAGTTAAAGATTTTACAAGCATATTAATATTTGTCAATTAGCATACTATTAAAAATTGAAAAATTTATAAAATTATTAAAAATAATTGAGTTTTGCAAGGTTTTTAATGAATTCAATTGTACACAATTAAATATATTTGCTTTTCAAGATTCAAAAATTTGCTCAAAACAAGCATCAGTTCTTCAAACAGAATTTCTTTTGTATTAGATTTTACCAAAACATTTATCACTGCATTAACAGAAAAACGATAACCGTTATCCGATTTAACAACTGTGCAATGCGCTAAGTCTTTTGAAAGCTTTTCCTTAGAAATTTCTCTATATGATCCGTTTCTTTTGCTCAACGATATCAATCCAATTCTCTTGTCAACCAATAAACCATTAATGTATTCGCAATAAGCTTTAATAAAACTAGCAAATTCTGAACTTTCTACATTAAACATTTTGCGCGCATCTTCTGCTAGTTTATCAAAGGTGGATAATTCTTCCTCGCTTGCTCCAATTGCTCTGGCATTTCTTTTAAATTTTTCAACATCGTTTTCATACATTTTAATGGCAATGCTAATTAAAAAATCATTGAGTCCATATTTCTTTTTTATATCATCAGGCACAATATGCAAAACAACATTTTTTAAGATTTGATATTTGTTCTCATGAAAAAATTCTTTGAATTCTTTTTTTAACTCTTCACTAGCACTAAAATCTTCAATTCTTCTATCTTCTTTTATTATATATACGTTTTCGTTTCTTTTGAGTTTTGATATAAGTTCTTTTTTTGCTTCCATGTAAGAATTATATATTTTTATTACTATAATTTCATATAAAAAGCCTTTAACTTGAACGTTAAAGGCATCTTTATTAAATAATGTTTTAATTAATTGATTCCAATTAAATAATCATAAACATCTTGTTTTCCTGAAAGTACACCGACTTCAAGATTTGGATATTTTTGACTAATTCTATTTGAAACATCTTCTGCTTCAGCGTTTGAAACCATTTGTCCATAGAAGAGGATACAAAGTGATTTTTCTTGAATATTTGGAATTCTATCAATGAGATCGATTACGGCATCGTCTCTTTGTGTTTGACTACCTACTAATTCGCCACCAACACCTTCAATATATTTTCCTTTTTCACTTTCAACACCATTGATAATGCTGGTTCTAGAAGATTTAGCAACAAAACACGATGTAACGTCTTTTGAATAAGTAACTAAGTCATTATAGACTTCTTCTGCATTATCATCTTCTTTTACCATCATTGAAAGAGCACTATATCCTTCAATAATTGTCTTTGTTTCAATAACTCTAACTTCTGAATCTTTATATAAATCACGAGCTTGACGCGCTGCAAGAATAATATTTGATTCATCAGTAAGAAGGAAAATCTTATCAGCATTAACTTCTTTAAATGCATCAATCATTTCTGAAGTAGATGTATTCATTGTTTTTCCACCATCAAGAACGATATCAGAACCTAATTCTTTGAAAAGCTCAATTAATCCTTCGCCTTGAGCGATAGAAATAACAGCAAATTTCTTTCTCTCCTTCATTTTTTCTTCTTTTTCAGCAAGAACTTCATTATGTTGGAGAGCCATATTTTCCATTTTGAAAGCTACAAATTCACCAAAACGTTGTGCATATTCAATAACTTCATATGGTTTTTTAGTGTGGATATGGACTTTAATGATTGTTCCGTTTTGGAAACAAACTATAGAATTTCCATGATCTCCAAGCCACTTAATGAATTCTGAAATTTGGAAATTTGGAATATCGGTTTTTGAATTTAAAAGTTGAAGCAAAAATTCTGTACAATAGCCATAATCTAAAACTGAATTTTCATTAAAGGCACTGAAATCAACTCTTTGAAGGGTGCCATGGCTTTCCATAGCTTCATAATCGTCATTGTCGTTAATTTCAACGCCTTGTAAGAATTTCAAGAATCCTTCAAAAATAGTTAATAATCCCTTACCACCACTATCAATAACTCCTGCTTCTTTTAAAACAGGGAGTAAATTAGGTGTATTATCAAGAGACATTCTCATGGCGTCATATACCATACCTAAAAGAGAGGTAAAATCAGTATTTTCGTTAACATTAACTAAAACAGATTCAATTCCTTCTCTGGCAACAGTAAGGATCGTTCCTTCAACAGGATCAACAGCAGCTGCATAAGCTTGTTTATATCCTGAAATCATTGCATCTACAAATTCTTTAACAGAAATATCATCTTCTTTTGAATTTAATGCGTTAGCAACACCTCTAAAATATTGGCTTGTTAAAACACCACTATTTCCACGTGCACCAAAAAGCATTCCGTTAGCAAATTTTTCGATAATATCACCAGGAGTCGTTGCTTCTTCAATAGCTTTCATACCATTGAAGTAAGTAATTTTCATGTTTGTTCCGGTGTCTCCATCAGGAACAGGGAAAACGTTTAAATCATTTATTGCTTTAAAATGTAAAGATAAATTTTTATAACCAGCCGCTAATAACTTCTTTAATGTTTCCCCATTAATTGAGGTTAAATTTGGCATAATTATTCACCAACAAAGGTGACCTCTTTACCATACATGTTAATAATAATTGTTTCTGGTCCGCAGCTAGTTCCTAAGATTGGTCCTAATTCTTGAATTAAGAATGCTTTTGGATGTAAAACTTTTGCAAGTTCATCTCTAACCCATAATGCTTCTTCTTCACAATCTGCGTGTGTGATAGCAATATAGTGATTTTCGACATCTTCAGCACAATCAATAGCTAATTTGACGATTTCTTCAAGTGATGCTTTTCTTCCCTTAACTTTCTTAAAAGCTGAGTTGCTTCCATTAGCATCACTAATAACGATTGGCTTAATACCAAATAAGTTTCCAAAGAAAGCTTTAGAAGCTTTAACTCTTCCTGCTTTAGCAAGATATGTTAATGAGCCAACAGCAGCCCATTGTTGATAATGTAATTTGTTTGCTTCAATGTAAGCAGCGATTTCATCAATTGTTTTGCCTTGTTCTTTCATTTCTGCAGCTTCGATACCTAACATACCTTGAGCCATACCTGAAGTTAAAGGATCGACGACAACAATTTTTGAACCTTCATATTTTTCCATTAAGTCTTTAGCAACTTTTGCACCTGTTCTAACTGTTGCAGAAAGTTTTCCTGAACATGCGATATAAAGGATATCTTTACCATTTTTAACTTCTTCTTCCCAAGCTTCAACAAATGCTGGTTCTGTAACTTGGACAGTAAAGACTCTTGTTCCTTTTCTCATGATTGCGTAATATTCAGCTGGTGAAAAATCTTCCCATGTTAAACTTGCTGGATATTCCTTATCATCAACTGATAAACCCATAACCATGTATTTGATACCATACTTTTCAAGTAAAGCACCAGTCATGTCACATGTGGAGTCTAAATAAATAACGAAATCTCTCATAATCATAATCTCCTTTTACAAAATAATTAGTATTAATACTAATTAAAGACTTATATATTATTTCAAATTATTAAATGTTTGTATAGTCTAAAAGTAAAACCAACATAGTTTTTAAAACTAGTAGTCATATTTTAATTTATTTCAACTTTAAAAACCTAGCAGAACTCGATTATTTTAGAAAATTATAAGAAATTCACCTTCCCAGAGTCAATTTCATAAATTGCTCCATAAAATTTTGTGTTAATTAAACTTGGTTCGCTTTTTATATAATTTTTCACTTCTTTTAAAGTGTTCAAAACGTTAATTTTTGTTGCTTCTTCTTCACTTTTACAAGAAGATATTACACCTCTAATCTTATTGACAAGAGGTGAAGCTAACCCAGCATCATGACTAGAAAGTGCGGCTCCAATTGCTCCACAATTTGTATGTCCTAAAACCAATACTGTATCTGTTTTTAAGTGGTCTAGAGCGTAAACGACACTAGATAATTCATATTCACCAACAACATTCCCAGCAACTCTAATTACAAATAACTCAGCAAGAGATGCATTAAAAATTGCTTCTGGAACTACTCTTGAATCAGAGCAAGTTATAACAACAGCAAAAGGATGTTGCCCGTTTTCTTTCTTATCCTTTCTTATATTATAAGAATAGTCTCCATCCATTTTATTATGATTTATAAAATAAGAGTTTCCTTCTTTTAATCTTGTTAATGGATCCATAAATTTCTTCCTTTAAATTAAAACAAGTCACTATGGGAGCCAGTTCTAATTAATGTCAAAATTAAATCGTTATTAATAACTCTATAAATCAATAACCAATCAGGTTCAATATGACATTCTCTAAACCCTTTCCACGCCCCACTAAGTTCATGATCTTTATACTTTACAGGTAGTATTAGATTGTTAGCCAGCATTGTAATTACCCTATCAAGTTCTTCAATTCTATATCCTCTTTTAATTGCTAATTTATAATCCTTTTTAAATTGACTGGTCCAAACGATTTCTTTGCTCACTGTTTAAGCTCCTTTAAAGCTTCTTCCAAACTATAAGTTTTAACATTAGGATCATTTTCTAATCTCAATTCTTCAACCATTGCTTCAACAGTTTCCTTATTTTCAACATTTAAAGAAACAGCAAATGGAATTTTGCCTTCTCTTACTGTTTGACGCAAAAAGATGTTAAACGCAGTAGTCATATTTAATCCAAGTTCAGCAAATAAAGCATCCGCTTTGTTTTTTAAATCAGTATCTATTCTAAAACTAACACTAGAAATATTGTTCATAATCAAAACTCCTTTACAAGCATTAATATACTACAATTAGAATGCTATTAGCAAGTAAATTGCATTTTATTTAATTGAATTAATATATCAAATTGAGAAAAGAAAAACATGTGCGATTTTCTCGCACATGTTTAAATTGTATAAGTTCAATTAAGCAACAACGCTATAACTAATTTCGATGCTGTCAATATAAACCGCACCGCTTGTTGATTTGTGATGGCTTAAATTGAAATATGTGATTTTGTCACTTGCATCAAAGGATGAAGTTGTGACAGCGGAAGGAGCAACATATGTTCCTGTACTAATTAATGATGTCATTGCAGTTGTACCTGCACTCATAATTAAGACATTCTTTGTTGTTGTGGTATTCGAATTCCAATTTATCTTAATTTCAGTAATGTATCCTGGGAAAGCACTTGTATTACATAAGAAGCTTTCTTTATTCATTTGCAATCCGTTTCCGTAGTTGGCATAGTAACCCGCTAATCCAACACTTTGATTTTCAACAGTTGCTGATCCAGTAATATTACCATAAACAATATTTGAACCTGTATATTCAACATTAAAATCTTTTGTAGTTAAAGTAACTTTTTTAACTGTTGGAGTTTCACCACCTTGTTCTTCTTTCTTTTCAACTGTGATTGTAATTGGTTCAGATGTGACACTTCCACATTTAGCAACTACTTTAACTGTGCCTTCAGCAACACCTTTAAGTTTGTTACCATTGATTGTAGCTTTATCGCTTCCTTCTGTAATTTGGAAAGTGACGTTGCTAACATCTGCTCCTGCATTTCCTTCGGCAGATAATGTGATTTCTTCATCAACTTTAACTTTGTCTGCACTTGCTTTACATGTTAATGAAGTAAGTTCGGTTTCAACTACTGTTGCTTTTGTGACAACAAATAATAAGTATTGTGATTTATAAATGCCTTGGACATATCCTTCAACATCATAAATTTTACCTGCTTGCATTCCGGCGGTTGCGTTTGCGCCTGTTTCCATATTAATTTCACCATATGCCCATGTTAAGTAATTACCACTACCACCGATTGCACCAGTTCTTAAGCTATAACGTCCACCAGGAACTGTTGATTTAGCGTCAAATAATTCTTTAGCTTTAGCTTGAGTTAATGGATTAATAGCACATAATTCGTTTGGAGTGCCTTCAGTTAATTTTGTAACTTCAGCATCTGCGATTTGAATAGCAGCATTATATGTTGAAGTTGTTCCTGAAACTTTAACGTAATCACCAACACTGATTCCTGAAGCTGCTTCTTTACAGAAAGCTAAGATACCAGCTGTACCGTCATCAAGATAAACGTTCTTTCCAGCAACATGGGTAACAACAGCTTTCCAATCTGTGACTTTGACATCAGTTTTAGTTAATTCAACGAAAGTCTTTGGATCTTCTACAGGTGTATCAGGTGTATCTGGAGTTTCTCCACTATCATCAGCAATTACGCTTTCAAATAAGTGTGTTGGGAAAGATGTTCCAATCTTACTAATAGCTGAAGCACTGATTGTGTTATATGTGCCATAAGTTCCAAGATAATAAGTTACATCTTGTAAGACTGTTGTCATCGTATTGTGTTCGCTATTGTATGTCCAAACTGATACAGCTGTATCAGCTAAAACAACACCTTTATGTGTCTCATCTGTTTGAACATAATTCAAATATTTCTTTGCACTAGCTTCTCCTTTGAAATACATATAGTAACCACCAGTTGCACTTTCAAAGTAAATGTTCTTTGCAAATTGAGCACTTGCGGTTGTTTTATAGTAATATCCATCCATTTCACCTACGAAGAATAAATTCTTATTGAGGTTGTCTTGACTTAAACCGAGTAAGTAAGGAGTATCAACTTTTGGTGCTTCTTTGACAAGTTTTGGTCTAATTGACATGAAGTGAGAGACAAATGATGTCTTTGCATAAGAGATTTTGCTCATGCTTAATGTATTAAATGAATTGTATGTACCTAAATACATTTCGCCATCTGTTCCAACTTCAGTTGTGAAAGTATTATATTCGGTATTAAATTTCCAGATTGTTGTGCCTTCATCTTGAAGTTTTGGATCATGAGAAATCTTTTGTTGTCCTTGAGATGTATATTCTCTGTCAACAAGATTAAGGTATTTCTTTGTTTCATCGTCTTGTGTATAAAGTTTATATGTCTTTTCTGCATCTCCTTCTTTAGAGACATCTTCAACATACCAATCAGCACCATCACCGATGTTTTCAGTTGTAGCAAGGTAATTTCCGCTTTCTTTGCCATCAGAATAAATAGCTTTTGAGAGGTTCTCTTGATATAAACCTAATCTATAAGCAACATTAACTTCTGGGTTAGAAACGATATCGTATGGATCGTTATTTTCTTTAACATCAAGTTCAAATGTAGCTTTGACTGTATCTAAAACTGTTGATGTAGCTGTAATTGTAACTTTGCCTTGTCCAATACCTTCTACTAAGCCAGTATCTTCACCAACTTTAGCAATTGTTGCATCTGATGATGACCATTTAACTGTTTGGACAGCATCAGCTGGAGTTACTTCAGCGCTTAATTGTAATTTCTTGCCAACTTCGAGTTCTTTAACATCATCAGCTGCTGTAATCTTAATACTTTCTGGTTGAGCAAGTGTTTGGCTTTCACCTGTTGGAACAACACATTGTGCAGGCGTTTTGCCTTCTAAGAAGTTAAGCGCAAATTGGAACTTGTTCTCATTAACTGAAATGTTACCATCTAAATTAACTTTATCGCCTGGTTTTAATGTATCAGTAACTGCTTTTAATGCATTCAAAGCATCTGTTCCTAAGTGATATGAAACAGCAACAGCAACATCGACTAATGAACCATCTGTTTTTGGGAAACCAAAAATTAAGTTATTATGGACTTTATTAGCGACAGTAATTGTGCCCGATTTATAAACAGCATTAGTAACTTTAGCAAGATTACTATCTTTTCCTAATAATTTATGTTCTGCGTCTGCGTAATCTTCACCACTAACAGTTAAAACGTTAGGTTTTGCAAGATTACCTTGGATTTCTTTTGTAATTTCAGAAGGTTTAATTTCATTGAATCCGCCATAAGGTGAATTAACACCTTTAACATGGACTGAATCACCAATCTTTAATTGTAAATCTTCATAATATTGGCTCAATTGTCCAGCATATAACATGATTGCGTAGTCACCATCTTGGACATAAACGCCACTATAAACGTGTCCGTTAGTTCCTGTTGTTGGTTCAACTGTAGCAGTAATAATACCTTCAAATTCAACTTCATCGTTGGCTTTAATTGTTCCATTAGTAATACCTTCTCTTAAAGCTTGAAGTGTAATTGTATTATTAACTTCTGGTAAAACTGTAATATCAACAGTAGCAGTGATTTGGCCAGCTTTAACTGTGATTGTTGCTGTACCAGCACCAACTGGTGAAAGAACTCTACCTGAAACAGAAATAACTTGTGGGTTACTTGATGTAGCAACTGCAAGACCATCTGTGAAGTAGTCAGATGTATTTACTGTTGTACCATCACTTAATACGATAGTAGCATCAATTGTTCTTGTTTTACCCTTGACATGCCATTCCTCTTGTAAAGCTTCCGTATTTGTGATTGTGATACTAGCAACTTTAGCTTCTTCTTGTTGGCCGCCACCGCCACCTTGACCTTCGTCGTCTTTGTTATCACTAGCTACTGGGTTTTCGTAATTTTGATGAAAGAATTCATTTAAATCACATGATGATAAGACCATTGCACTGCTTAAAACTAAAACTGAAGCAGCAATAATTTTACTTAATCTTTTCTTGGCCATAAATATTACCTCCTAAAACTTATGATCCTATTTGACAATCTATAACGATTGATTTTTCCTATTGAACGAAGACATTGTTATTAATGTCTCGTAAAAGTTCGGTATATTTTTTATGTTTTGTAATTCCTTGGTAAAGTAAGATTCCTCCACTTACAATTCCAGCAACTCCAATAACAAGTAAAACAATAAAAACTTTAAACTCTGTTGAACCGAACGATAATTGGCCACCTAAAGCAGCCTTAAAAGACATGAGGAAGAAAAGGAATGAAATAATTGTCAAAATTATTCCGATAACTAAAAAACACATGCCTGTATTACGTGAATTACTAGCACGATGAATTTCAGCATGTGATGCTCTTGATAAAGCCTTAATTTCTTCTTCGTTTAAATCTTCTTTAATGATATGTCCGCATCTTGGGCAGACATATGTAACTTTTGTATTTGCAGTTCTAAAACCAGCTGCTTCTGGAGCAACTTTTTGTTGGTTTTCTTTTAAATCGTATCCGCAATGTGAACAATACATAATTTTAACTAATTTATTATAATAAATTGTTGCTTGAGTTTACACTATTTTTTAATAAATTGGAATTAACTTAACATTAATATTATTAATGTTTGCATTTTTGCTCATAAATTATTTGTCTTCATGTATATAAAGTTTATTTTTTGCTGCATATGCATTTGCATATGCTAAATAATCAAAATATAAAACATCTTTATAATACATTTCTTCGTATTTATCGTATAAAGCGTGTTTTGCTAAACCGGCTTTAACAATATCAAAATTAAGTAATCTTAAATCACTAAATGTAGGATTTTGTTTTGTAGTGTACCAAACAAAGCCAAGATATCTTCCATAATTTTCATGTAGTGCTCCACCTCTACAACTTTGAACATATATCAAAGTGGCTGAGCTCATTTTTTCATTATTAAATGCTTTAGCGGTGTCTCCGTATTTTTCTCCACCTCCATCACCATGATCAATTTCTGGAGTGTCAATCATTAAATATCTTACTGATGTTGATGAACTTAATGAACTACCACTTGGCCAATTGAAAAAAGTTGTGTCTCCATCTCCAAGACGTCTTACTGTTGCTTTTTCATATCCTCCATAACTTTTATCTCCGCTTTCAAAAGGTAGACTACCATATTCTTCACTATCAAGCCTTGGTCCTTCTAAGATTTCTTCTTCCGTTACAGGTGTTTCTAAGTTTCCAAGGTATTTTGTGACGCCTTTTCTAGCTTTCACGTAATTCATCCTGTCAAATTTATCTCTATCTAAAAAGTGATTTGGTAATTTGATTAAAGATTGTTGATCAACATAACTTGTATTAAATTCTTTAAATCCTAGTGAATCAATCATGCGATTTTTTTCATCAACTAGTTCAACGTAATAAAGCCCATAAAGTGTATTGTCTTCAAGTTTTAAAATAGTTGATGTTGAATCAGTAAATGTCGATTCTTGGTTTTCAACTAATACCAAATTAGATTTAGAAATCTGAACTCCTTTAAAGTTATATGAAAGTCTAAGGTTGCTTCCTGAATAAACTTTTAAAGTTAAATTTGATATATCAAAAGGCTCTTCTTCAAGCGTTCCAAGTTCTAAAATGCAATCATTAATAGATTCACCTGCATAGAATTCTGATATAAAAATATTGGGTTTCTGCAGGGTTTTTGAATTTTCTCCTGCAAAATCACAAGAAAAAACACCTAGTGAAAAACTAAGCGAAGTTAGAAATACTAAGTGTTTAATTCTTTTCATTTTTAGCTAACTAAAATTAAATCAGTTGAGTCTCTTAAAACAATTTGATAACCCAAATTACCTGATGTTGAAAGATGGAATGAATAAATTCCTTTGAGTTTGAATGTATGATTTTTATAATCTTCAAATGTTTTCCATTTTGTGATTTCATCATTAGGATCTGGCTGATAAAGGAATGGAATATAAATTGTAAATGGAGTTCTATTACCACCTAATGTTGTATAAAGAGTAACATTAGCAGGGGTTGAAGCTGAATCATAACCACCATTACAATATATTTCTTCATTTACAGAAATAGGAGCAAATAACATATCATCACTTGCATAATCATTTGTTGCACCTAAATCCATTGCACCAGATTTAAATTCATGAACTTTTAAGTGATCAGGAATTGTTTCAGGTGTAAATAAAATTTGTGTATTATCAGGATCATCAGTTTTAATTTTTGGGAAACCATGTACTGCAGTAATTTGGAATCCAAAATTTTCACTATCTTGAGCAAGTCCACAGAGTTCAAGATAAGTATTTGGAACTGTGTATTTGCTTGGAATAGAGTTCATTCCACCAAAAACATTTAAACCAGCATATTCGATTTTGCCTGTTTCTTCATCTTCAAAACCGGCTTGTAAATATAAAATTCTATTAGCGTAGCCAACAACTGTTCCTTGTACTCTTACTTTTTTGTTGTCGTATTTATTTTTATGAGTTGGATCATGTAAGCAAGTAATAATTTCTTTTTTAATGCTTAAAAGTGATGTGTCTTCATATTCGCCATAGTTATATTCATCATCTGGTTCTCCAGAAAATAACATAAGCTTAAAATCTCTAGCTTGTTGGTTAGCGGCCATGAATGTGTCTTTAAATTCTGGGAATTTTTCGAGGTTTTTAACAAGTGATAATCCTTCTTGAACTACCCATAAATTTAATAAAACAAGTTCATTATAAGGACAGTTTTCTTTGTCGCTAACCCAAACAAGAGATAAATATCTAGTTTGTGTTGAATCTAATTCTGGTGCTGCGTATCTATCGATAACAGTAGATGTAACAACAATGGTTTTTGCTTCTTCTAATTTTCCAGTTGTAAATTTTGAAGCTTTTTTACCATATGGTTCAACATCACCTGTAGATTCAGGTGTATCAATTCCATAATATCTAGATTTGACAAGATCTTCTCCAGGGAAATCTTTTTGTTTAAAGTGAGATGTATCTCCATCGATTCCAGTATAAAGTTCTACTTCAGCAATTCCATCTTTAAAGAAATTTTTACCTTTATAATCGACTTTTAATCTGATGTTTTGATCTGTATGAACATAATCAATAAAGCCTTCTCTTTCGTTATCTTTTTCTCCATTACTTGGGAATAGATCACATCCTGTAGCACTAAAACTAGTTACAGCAAGAAGTCCAGAAAGGAATAAAGTTTTAAGTGAGTTTTTAATTCTCATAAACACCTCCTAATTAGATGTTCCATTTACAGCTTTTGAAGCAATTTCATATGCTGCTGCAAATGATGCATCGAGATTTTCTTCTAAAGTATCTTTTTTATATGTATTAAGTAAAACGTTAGTAATAATACCTTCAACTGCATCACGTGCTTTATCACTACCAACAAATACTGGATAATTGAAATAATTACCATTAATTTCTTTAACAACAGTATTTGCACAAACTGACATGTAGTCTTTTTCAGCTAAATATTCAGCATAATCTGCGTTTGTATAACAAGATTCTCTAACTGGAATATATCCGTTTGATGTAAGAGCAATGTTAATATTGTTCTTTTCGTTTGTAATATATTTAAGGAATTTCCAAGCATATTTACATCTTAAATCGTTCTCTTCTTTTGAAATACCAGTATTATTTAACATAGTTAAAGTAACGCCTTGAGAAACATATTTTGCTCTTTCGGCTGGTGTATTTTTATAAACAGGGAATTTACAAACGCCATTTTCAAATGAAACACCTGGATCACTATATCCACTACCACCAGTTGAACCAACAACAAAGATTGATTTTCCAGCAGTAAACCATGCAGATGAATATTGGTTTTTATTAGATCCTTTTGTAAGGATTAACCCTGCATCATATAAACTCTTGATTTCAGCAACCATTGCTTTTGCTTCATCATTAACAAAGTCAACAGAGCCTTTGCCATCTTTATACGAAATATAATTAATGCCTCTTTGGAAACATTGAGAAATGAAATAGTTACCATCACTATCGTAATATAATGGACAAGCATCAGCGTCAGTTAAGCCATATTTTGCTCTATTTGCATTAACATATTGAAGCATATTGATAAGTTGATCCCATGTTATTTCATTCATGTATTTTGTAACACCTGTTTGAATTCCCATGTCGCTTAAAACTTGCTCAACAACTTTCTTGTTATATAGCATGAGTTCAGTTGATTTCATATAAGGAAGAGAATACATTCCTTCTCTAATATATTTTGTTCCTTCTTCAACAAATGAAGAGACAAAATCATCAATTCCTTTTTTAGATGGGTTGAGTTCTTCTTCTGCAGCAAATCCAAGATCAGGATCGTTAACAAATTTATTTAAATCAACAACATATTCTCCTGGAGTATGTTCTTTGCCTAAATATGTAGCTACGTTATCAGGATAGGCGACTGTTAAAGTTGGAGTTGTGCCGGTTGTAAAACTATCGGTGACAAATCCTTCAACTTCATCGTATCCTCCACGTGGATCAGGAACCACTTCAACGTCAACACCCTCTTTCTCCTTTATGATTTTACTAAAAGCAGTGCATTGTCTTTTTAAAACTTCTGTGGTTTCTTTATTAAATGTTGTCCAAAAAGGAATAATGATTTTATTTGAAGTGCTGTCACCTCCTCCACATGAAGCAAGGCTAATTAACCCAGCAACTGTTAAAATAAACGTGCAAATCCTTGATTTTTTCATAATTTTGCTCCTTTAAAAATTAAAGTTGTTTTGATGCTGCATCGTAAGCTTCTTTAAATATTGCATTAATTTCATCGTCGGTTCCGTTACAAGTTTTGCCTAAAACTTTACCCATTAAACCGTCGACAGCATCACGAGCCGCATTACTTCCTTTAAATGCAGGAGATGTGAAGTACATTTGTTGGAAATCAGCAACCTTATTTGCGACTCTAGCATCTAACATATCTTGTGTTTTAGGAGTACAGTTCTTTTCATTATATACATCTTCATAATCTTTAGTAGCATAAGCAGACTCTCTAATTGGCATATAGTTAGCGGTTGTTGACCATAATAAAGCATTTTGTTTTGTAATGCAGTGTCTATAGAATAACCATGATGCTAATGCTCTATTTTGATCCGTTGTTCCATCTGCTTTCAAGTGTCTTAAGAAAGTCATTGATGGTCCTTGTAAAAGAACTTTTGCGTTACTATTATCTTTTTGAGGAAGTCTAAATACACCAATATCAATTGTATTGTTTGCAGGTGAATAATATTGAGTACCTGCTGTTGAACCTACTGCAAATAAGCTTTGGCCAGCTTGCATATATGTATTTGATCTAACGTTTGTTGAAGCTTGTGAATTTATGTAATGGTTTTTAGCATATCCATTAAATTTCTTACATAAAGCTTTCATTCCATCGTTACTAAATAACAATTTACCAACACCATTTTCTACTTTTGTATAATCGTATCCATATTGTTCAGCAAGTGTGATGAAAAGGTTTGCATCACTATCATAACTTAAAACTGCCCAACCGTTATCTCCGGTCTTATCGATATAATTCTTACCTGCTTCTGTTTCTGTGAAAGCAACTAGTTTTGGGCAGAAATTATCAAAGAATTCATCCCATGTAAGATTATCAAGATATCTTTGGTTAATTGGATCACCATTATTAACGCCATCAAGTTCAAGGCCTAAGATTTTACTTCTATCGTAGTAAACAATTTCCGTGGATTTTGAAAATGGCATTGAGAATGTACCTGTTGAGGTATATTGTCTGCCTTCTTCTAAAAATGATGGAAGAATGTCCTTTAAATCTTCTTCTGAAAGTCCATAATCTTTATTGTTAATATAATTATCAAGTTTAATTGCACGAGCAGCATCAATATAATCAGCAACAGCATCAGGATAAACCATTGCTAAATCAGCATAGACACCGCTATTAAATCCGTCTTTAACAGTCGAAGCGATATCTGAATAACTTCCTGAAACAATATCAAGCTTAACAGTGACGTTTGGTTCAATTTTCTTAAACGAGTCAATCATTGAATTTAAAGCATCTTGGTTGTTCTTACCAGCTGTTGTTGAAAAAGTAATTTCAGTAGCTTCTTTAATTAATCCTTCAGTAGTAGGTGTATCATCGCTACCACTTCCATCACCATTACCACCAAGATCGCATCCTGTAAGCAAGAATCCGGCTGCTGCAAATACTAATAATTTTTTAAATGTTTTACCAAAAACCATAATTTTACCTCCGTTTTTGTCTATATAATATCTTCTAACCTTTGATGCCGGCTCTTCCAACGCCACGCATAATATATTTTCTAAAGAAGATAAATAACAAGAATAATGGGACAGTAACGACAACTGTTGCTGCCATTTGATAGCCAAATTGAGTAATTCCGCTATCTGGATCTGAGAAGCTTGCGCCTCTTAAACCATTTGAAATAAGTCTATATTCACTTTTTTGTGTAACAAGATTTGGCCACACATATGAGTTCCAAGTACCCATGAATTTTAAAATTGTAATAGAAATTAAGGTTGGAGCTGCAAGTGGAACCATAACTTTCCAGAGATAACTCCAATCTGATTTTCCATCAACCTTTGCTGCTAAATATAATTCATTAGGAATTTGGTTGAAATTTTGTCTAAGTAAATAAATGTAATAAACACTAACCCAGAAAGGAACAATCATTGATAAATATGCATCAAGTAAAGTTTGATTTTCACTAACCCAGCCAAATGATGCAACGGTAATGTAGTTAGAAATAACCATCATTTCACCAGGAATCATCATTGTCATAAGGAAAATACCAAATACTTGTTCTCTTCCTTTAAATTGAAGTCTAGCAAAAGCAAACGCTGCAAAAATTGTTGTAATTAATGTTCCTAGCGTTGAGAAAATTGCAACAACAATAGTGTTTGTCATGTAAGTTAAGAAATTAAATGCTTGGAAAACATAAACATAATTGCTCCACATAACAACTGTTGGGAAGAATGTCTGTGTTGTAGCCATAATTTCATCGTTATTTTTAAGTGAAGTAATGATCATCCAATAGAATGGAAGAATCATAATTAAAGCTAATGCAGTGATTGCAATATAAATGATAATTGTCCAGAAAGTTGATGAAACTTTTTCACGCTTTCTTAAAGTTTCAACAGTGGCGTTTCCTTCTTTAATAACAAGATTAATATCTTGTCCTTGGAGATTGGTCTCAGTGAAATCAATATAAGATTTTTTATTTAAAACTTGTTCTGCCATAAATTTCTCCTAACGACTTCTTCTCTTGTTGAGGCCTAATTGAAGGAACGTAAAGACAAGAATAAATACAAACAAGATAACTGCGGCTGCAGCAGCACGTGAAGTTTGTGTATTTAAGTTGTCATAAATGTAATAAACCATGGTGTAGAGCTCATATGAATTCTTAGTTGTACCAGGGTTATTAAATAAACCTTTAACTGCGGTATATTCTTTGAATGCGCCAATAAATGATGTGACCATTAAATATAGAATTTGTGGCCAAAGTGAAGGAACAGTAATTCTTAAAAGAACCTTCCATCCTGGAGCAGCATCGATTTTTGCAGCTTGATAATATTGTTTATCAACGTTTTGAAGACCACTTAATAAAATAAGAATTTTAAATGGTAAACTTCCCCAAACAATATATAAAACTAAAGGAACCATTGCTGTCCATCTATCAGCACCATAAATCCACACTGTATCGGTTCCTAAAATGAAGTTGATTAAACCATGATCATCAAAAAGGACCGAGAAAACCATACCAACAGCGATTGTGTTAGTAACGTAAGGTAAGAAGAAAATGGTTTGATAAACTTTTTGTAACCATCTAATTTTATTTAATAAAACAGAGATTAAAAGTGCGATAGTAATCGATAAAGGAACGGTTACAAAGACGATAATAATTGTGTTTGGAATAGCAAAATTCACAAAGTTCGTCTCGAAAACTGCCGGCATTGTATCGGTCGCCGGAACTATTTCTTTTAATCCTAAAACAATTAAGAAATTATCAAATGTAATACCAGTTGCAGTACCCGTAATATAATCATAATTTTGCATAAATGCGATTGCGATTGTATTAATAAGTGGGTAAATGAGGAAGACTGACATTAAGATTAAAACTGGAGATAAATATAGCCATGCTTTCCAGTTATTACGTTGCTCTTGGTCTAAGACTCCTCCAACTGTATATTTGCGTTTTATGTTCTTTCTTGAGACAACATTAACAATAACGTCTTTTTCAGCGTTATAACCTTCTTCTAATTCTCCTAATTTAGGATCATAGAATCTATTTGATAATGTTGAGTTCTCTAAATTAACACTACTCATAAAACACCTTATTTATCTAAATAAATTCTCTCTTGAGTTTCGTAATCGAAAATAAACATTTTGCTTGGATTGACTTTAAGGACGATATCACCAAGGACATTTGTTTCATCACTTGAAATGATGACTCTGAAAACGTCTTTGATACAAGCTGGGTTTTTAGCAACAATTGAGATGTCTCTACCTAAGACTTGAATTTGATCAACTGAAGCTTTTAAGCCGACTTTTGCAGACTTTTCTTCTAAAGCAAAGCCTTCAGGTCTAATTGCAACCCATACTTTTTGATCAGCAACGCCTTTTGCATCGTTGATTACTGAGTCACCAACATAAACCTTTTCGCCTTTAACTTCTCCGTTAAAAACATTTATTTGTGGGGTACCAAGGAATTGAGCAACGAATAAATTCTTTGGATTATTGTAAACATTTTGTGGTGCATCAATTTGTTGAGCAACACCTAATTTCATGACCATGATTTGATCGCTGATTGACATAGCTTCTTCTTGGTCATGGGTAACGAAAACAGTTGTAATACCTGTTTCTTGTTGAATACGTCTAATTTCTTCTCTAGTTTGAAGTCTTAATCTTGCATCTAAGTTACTTAAAGGTTCATCAAGTAATAAGACTTTTGGTTTTTTAACAAGTGCTCTAGCGATAGCAACACGTTGTTGTTGACCACCTGAAAGTTGAGCAGGTTTTCTTTGTAAGTATTCTTCAATTTGAACAAGTTTAGCAGTTTCGTAAACGATATCTTTTCTTTCTTGTTTTGTTAATTTTCTATAAGAAACTGATGGGGTAACTTTTTCTTCAATAGCTTCGCTATTAAATGCTTCTTTTAATAAATTTCTAACTTCATTAAGTTCTTCTTCTTTAACTTTCTTAAGTTTGAAGAAAATCTTGGTTTCGCCTTTATCATCGTAAACTTTGAATTCTCTTAATTGTTTTTCATATTTTCCTAAAGCCTTACGAGCAAAAGCTTCAAATTCTTTTGTTTGAATACGTGAAATCTTTAATTCTTCTTTTTCGGTTTCAAGCAATGATTTAACATTAGCTAAAACCTCTTTAAGTGAGACATATTTTGCATTTTTAAAATCAATAAGAACAAAGTTTTCACCTTGATCTTGATATGAAGAAATGGATTCAATCTTGATATTTGCTTCTTTAAATTTCTTAGCAAGTTCTTCTCTAATTGTTTCAGTGAAATCTTTTTGACCAATACAAAGTGTGTCCATGCCAGAAACAACTTTTTGTTCATCAGCAATTTCGATTTTATAACGTAAAATCGCATCAAATAAAGCTTCACTTGATTGAACTTTTTGGACATCTTTACTTTCTGGTTCAATAATTTTTGGGAAATTGAGTTCGAAAATTTCAGCATTTCTTTCCGAAACGTTCAAAAGTTCAACAACGATATTTAATTTTCCACCATTATTTGAAACTTGAACTTTAGCATCTTTTGCTGAAATACCAATTTTTGCAACAAGTGTATTAATTGATCTTGTGATGCCTTCAACTGAATCATCTTCTTTTAAGGTGTATTCATATTTAAATGTATAGTGATAGAAAGTGACAAGAGGGACTTCAACTTTTAAGTTTGTTAATGGGAATTCAACATTTTCAAAAATTGTCATGTGAGGATATAAAGCATAGTTTTGGAAAACCAAACCAATACCTCTTTTTTCTGGAGAAAGATTTGTGACTTCTTCTTCACCAAACCAAACTTCACCAGAAGTAGGAATTTGAAGACCTGAAATCATATAAAGTGTTGTAGATTTACCACATCCTGAAGGACCAAGTAAACCAACAAGTTTTCCATCTTCAACTGTTAAATCTAAACTGCTAACAGCAACAGTATCTTTAATGTGCTTTTTTGGATTTCCTGGAAATATTTTTGTTAATCCTTTAAGTTTAATCTCCATAACTATCTCCTATTTCTTTGAATTTGGCATTAATAAAACGCCGTCGTCCATTCTATCTTGATTGAGTTGCAAACGTAAAATGTCACGTTTAGCTTTAATATTTTTAATCGCAGTTGCGAAATATTTAATAAAGTAACCACCTAAAATAATCGATGCAATGCTGAAAACTATAATCAAAATGTCAATTGTGTTATAAACATCAAAAGATGTTGCAAGAACAGTCGATCTAAATACTATCGATTCAATGGCTAAAACAATTGATTCAACAGTAAATAATCCCATAATTGCTGTTTGGAAGAATTCTTTTGGTCTAACTCTCTTAAATTCATCGTCAGCAAACTTTTTCTTTTTATAGAAAAATAAACCAAGTGTTCCACCAACATAAACAAATAAAATAGCAAGAGCAGTAAGTGTAATTGCTAAATCTACATTCACAAAATATGGATTCTCAGTTTTTTCAATTACAATATTTCCTTCTGCATCCTTAACATCTGAAACACCGACTTTTTTATATGCAAATCTTAAAACTGCATTTGACTTAGGAACGGATTTTCCAGTAACTGTAGAATATAAATCTACATAAATGTAGAAATTATAAAATTCAAAATCAACAAGTCCATCAGTTTTAAAATCATTATATAGAAGAACCACTCCGGTTCCTGAATTTGTGATGTCAATTCTATCGCTCTTTGTATCAAAAACTTTTGATGAACCATCATCATAATAAGCGATAAATTTGGAATCGTTATTAAATGCGAGCATTGTACGAATCCAAGATTTCCCTGCTTGAACATCTCCTTCAGCTTCATCATAAGTTCTTCTAATTGCTGAAGAAATTCTACGATAAGTATCAACTAAATCAGCACCATATGATGTTGTGGTGAAATTAATTGTGCTGTATCCATTAAAGGTCGAGCAACCTTGATATTTGATAGATGCAAAATCACTAAAAGAGAATTCTTTAAAAATGTCGGCTTTCTTAGTAACCGAATAATATTTAACATATGTTCCGTCTGGATTTGTTTGTGGAACTAATTTGTTTTCACTATTTCTTGTTGAAGCAAAAATATTGAAAACTCTATATGAATTATCAACAAGTGTTTCACCAGGATTAATAGGAATATCTGTTAAAAGCGTAAGTGATGATTCGCTGATTGCGCCAACAAAATCATAATAAGCGTTTTGGTTGTTCTTATGTAAATCGATAGTTCTTGTTTCCGTACCACCGCTTTGAAGATTAACTTTGTATTCTAAAGTTGCTGGTTGGAAGTCAGCGGCGCTTGTTCCGTAACCGCAATAGTAAGAATAACTATAATCTTCACTAGCTTCAAATGTGACAGAAGCAGCAATGCTTGTTTCGGTCTTATAAGCGCTATCAAAAGTCGTTGCTAAAAGCTCTTCATCGATTTCGGTACCGTAATCGATAGGATCTGAAGCAGCTTTTACCTGTTGTTTAACCTGTAAATTATCAGTGCTTGGTTTCGCCAATCCAAATGCTGCAAACGCAACGAGGGTTAAACAGCCGGATATGACTTTGAATTTCTTAAAGTTTTGCATAAAAAAATTATACATTTTATGTATAACATAATCAACCTAGCAACAATAAATTTTTTGTTAAAATTTATAGATTTTTATCTCTTTTATAATAGTTCATTTGAGGTCTTCCAACATAATCGTAAACCTCTTTTTTGTTAATAAAAATTCTATTTTGAGAACAGTCTATTTCTTCGATATTTAAGAAATAATCGTGCAGATTCTGATTCTTTTTTGAAAAAACCATTAAACTAAAACTAACAATTAATGGAATTCCAGCAGTTGGAATCGATAGAATTATTTCTACAAAAAACTGAATTAAAAATCTTAATGTATATAGCTTCCAATTGACGCTTAGGACATTCTTATCAACTAAACCTGTTTTAAACAAAAATCTTCCAAGCGTTTTCTTTCCTCTACTAAAACATAAAGGAATTATATAGTAATAAATAACACATCCTAAAGTAATCGCAATAGGTGTTTCTACAAAAAAGAGCATGTTCGATTGTAATTTTTGTATTTCTAAAACTTCAGGAATTTTGGCTGTAAATAAAGCGAGCGCAGTTTTATCAATATATGGTTGATAACAACCTGTAATATATTCTTTTGATGAAAATTCTGCTTCTTCGTTTCTTTTTATTTCACTCCCTTCTTTTACAAAATAGTGAATATCGTTTTTCACTAAATTTAGTCGATAATCATCGTAATATTTGATTGCCGCTTCTTTTTCACTTTCATTAGTTTGTTCACCTAAAAAGGTAAAAAATTCATCAATTCTTTTTTCTAAATCCATCCTTATAGCTGTGTAATCAATACTTGTTGAATAATTATAATAAGTGATTATATCTTCATATCTTTTATCTGTATATGAATATACATAAAGTTGAGATTCAATTTTTAGTGAATTTAATTGTTCTTCTTTTAGAGCATAATACTTGTTATGAACGACAATTTCACGTGTTGCAGTAAAAAATCCTAAACAAAGTAATGCGGCAAGCAAAAAATCAAAAAGAACACAGGCTGCACGATGCCAAAATTTTGGCCTATAATAGGCAATTTCAAGAGGAGCGTTTTTGTCTTCTTCTTTCTTTTTTACTTCATAGACATCATCTTCCATAGCCTTTTTCCTTATAATAAAGATCCATTAAAGAACTATCGACAACAATCGAATTAGTCCCTATTTCTTTGAGAGATTGATTTAGGTTTGTTGATAAAACAAATACTAATTCTGCAATAAGCACTAAAATACCTACAAAAGAAACCGTATAAAGCATAGGTAAGGAGAATAGATTCGTAAATCCATAAGTTAAAATTGGAATAGCAAAAACAACGCTTGAAGCGTGAACTACATTAAAAATAGATAAGATAAGTCGATATCGAAGTGGCAAGTATTCCAAGTTATTTTTATCGACATGTTCGACTTTCGCAATTCTCTCAGATAGAGTCTGCCCTTTATGATTTGTAAAAGGAAGGACAAAAAATTCCAATATGATTACTAGTGTAAAAGATAAATAACTGATTAGAACATATGAACTTTGTACATTTTGTTCAGTTTCTAAAACTCTTTTAGTATATTCATTATAAGACAAAAGAGCTGGGTTTAGCGGGCTTTTTAAGTCATTTTCGCCACTTATATCAATCATAATTTCTCTATAAAGAGATAAATAAACGTTTTGTTGAAAGTTTTCAAAATGCCTTTTCCCATCTTCGCTCATCTCGTTTCCTTTTTCGAAATTCGGCTTAAAAAATTTAATATATTCTTCCTTTAATTCATAAGTTCCTAAAGGTGTAGTTTTTGTTTCGTCAAAAAAGTTTTTTCCATACTTTAAATATAGCTCGTTAACCTTTTCAACATTTTCGCCTTTTATATCAACAAAATAATGATGGATAGATTCATATGTGCTGTCTTCTTGTCCAAACGAATAATAGCGAATAAACTTTTTTGCTGTACGATCTAAATTGGCAGTAAAATTATATTTTTCTTTTTCAACATCATCATAAAAAAGAAGACTGTTATCGTATAAAACTTGTGTTCTTCCTCTTTCACTTTCAGTATGTATGGCGCCGTTTTCTTTATAGAATGGTGTTGCTTGTAAAATAGGTTTAGCAGCGACTTCGAAAATAAAAACGCTTGCAATAAAAGTAAGCATAATATCCGCTAATGTAACTAGTACCCTTTTTGTTGGTTTTGAAGGGTAAATATCGATAACTTTTTTTGCTGTTTCAGAAGTCATAGATAAATTATATATTAATTTTCATTTAAGTGAAAATTATTGTGTTTTTAATCTTTTTTACAAAATTATGCAAAGAGCAACAAATAACATTCTTTCTCTTTAATTCTTTATAATTCACTAATTATCTCTAAAATGTGTGATTTAAATCACATTTTTCATCAAAAACCTTGCAAATCTCAATTATTTTTTAAATTTTTGAAATTAATTCATGTTTTCGTTTATATTAAAATTCATTTTTATGTTCATTTTTCGTTTCTTTTTTAATACGTAATTAATATCTTTAGTTAATTTCCTTTTTTAATATATAAAAAATATGCAACAATATGTTTAGAGGTAAACGATGTATTTTATAATCTATTTTGATATTGCCAGTATAGTTATTCTTTTATTTTTAATTATAGGATTAGTTTTTAGACGTCAATTTGATAGTCGAAACAACAAGCTTTATCTTGTTGTGATTCTTGTCACATTAGCTACTGCTCTTTTTGACGTTTTAGCTTCTTTAGATTTTATTCCGGTTGCCGCATTAACAATACTAAATTCATTTTACTTCATTTGTAGATCGGGCATCACTTTTACAATGTTTTTATATCTACTCTCGCTTACTAATTTATGGAACTATAATTTTAAAAGTAAAATTAGACAATTAATTGTCTTCGCGCCAGTTTTTGCTGTATTAATTCTTCTTATTATCAATTTCTTTACAAAATCTGTTTTCTATTACGCTGATGATAAATCTTATTATAGAGAGAGTTTAATCAATATCATTTATGCTATCAATTACATTTATGGAGCAATTTGTATTGTTCTCACTATTATAAGAAGGAAAACACTGCTTAATTTCAAATTTGTTGCTGTATTAGCAGCAATCACGCTTCAAATTGGTGCTGCTGCTGCTCAATTCTTCGTCGGATCATTACTTATTGAAATCTTCTCATGCACTTGTAGTTTATTAATTCTTAATACATTTGTTGAAAGACCAGAGGACTACTTAGAGTATATAACTCAGATGTATAATACAAATGTTTTTAACAAATATGTTAGAGATAAAATCGAACTCAACAAACCTTTCAATGTCATAATCATAAGAGTTGCAAATTTAATTAGAATCTTCTCGGTTTTTAAATATGGTGAGGCTTTAACTTTAATAAGAGATTTTGGTTTTCAATTAACAAGCAAAACTAAAGAAATCGACAGCACTGCTCACTCTTATTACATTAATCAAGGGATCTTTATTATCGCTTATTCAAAGGCTGAAAAGACCGAGGAACTTATGAATTTCTTAAAAGGGTTCTTAGTAAAAGACCTTAAAAATGATGATCTTGCATTCTTGTTACAAACTCAATTATGTTATGCAAACTATCCAAATGATTTTGCTGATAGAAAAGCATTATTAAATTTTGCCAATTCTTTCCATAACATGATTGACTTTAAAAACGAACAGCTCGAAGTTGCTAACGAAATTGATGGCAAGAACATTAATTTACTTTTCTCTCTTGAACAAATCCTTGATGAAGCAATCAAAAACAAGACTTTTGAAATGTATTATCAGCCAATTCTTGACACAAGAATCAATAAATTCACATCGGCTGAAGCCCTTATCAGACTCAAAAATGATAAATATGGATTAATTTCCCCTGGAATTTTTATTCCTTATGCTGAACGTTCGGGAAGAATATTAGAAATTGGCGAAATTATATTAGAAAAATGTTTTGAGTTTGCTGCTTCAGATGAATTCAAAAATAGCGGATTACAAACGATAGAAATTAATCTTTCAATACTCCAACTTCAAAACGAGAACTTAATTTCTCATATTAATGAATTAGTTGAGAAATATCAAATTGATAGGAGTATTATAAATTTCGAACTTACCGAAACCATCGCAATTAATCACGATAAAGTCATTGAAAATAATATTTATGAATTAGCCAAAAATGGCTATACATTATCACTTGATGATTTTGGTGTTGGCTACTCAAATCTTGCAAGATTATTTAACCTCCCATTTAAAATTATCAAAATTGATAAGATGATTGTTGATCAAGTTGAAACAAAAGAAATCCACACTATAATTGAAAACTTAATTAAAATTATCGCAGAATCGTCTCTTGAAATCGTCGCTGAAGGCGTTGAAACAAAAGAAAAAGTTCAGGCAATTCTTGATTTGGGTATTGGTCACATTCAAGGTTTCTATTATTCAAGACCAATTCCAAAAAACGAACTTATTGAATTTTTAAAGAAATATTAAGAGTTTTCGTTTTTAGTAATCTCATCTTGTCTCTTTTTAATTCTAGTCCAATTAAAAAAACCATATAAATCGTTTACTAGAAAGAAAACAAAACACGAAACAATCGGAATATAAGAAATATCTTCAATCGTTGCTAATGTCCATAAAGTTATAAGCACAATATCATTTGCAGCATAAAATAGTTGTGTAAATCTGCTTCTTTTAATTTGAAAATATAAAGCTAGAAAACTTGTAAACAAGGACACAGTTGAAGTAATTATATTTTCAGTTCCTAAATATCTTAATAACCAAAATAACGAAAAAGTTAATATAACTGAAGCTATTGGCCCAATGACAAAATCAATCTTTTTGGTACTTAAAATAGCGACTTCAGTTGTTCCTTTGAACCTATTGATGAACCAAATCACACCACTAAAAATTCCTAAAGGAATCATAAAAGCAAAATAAATTATTGCTTCACCATAGTATTGAAAATTTAGCGATGTTATCGCATAAAACAAAGAAAAAAGTAATGACAAAACAATCCCAATTAGGCTTGCCTTAGCTAGAAAAAATATTGAAATTATTCCTAACTGAGCTCCTAAAAGATTTTGATAATCATCACATTGAAAAACAAAATAAAGAATTAACGGAATAGCTAATTCAACAAATAAGAGAATAGCCTCTTGCCACGTTAATATATTTTTGAACTTGAACTTTGACTTCTTTTCTTCCATAAAACTATTCGCTTTTCTTATTTAATATAATAAATCAAAAACGATAAAACATAATAATGATAATCTTTTAAAATATTTCATTATATTTACAAAATGGATTAAGCAAAGACTTTTGACTTGTTTTGAATAAAGAAACAATTAAAAAATCAGATTGCTAATTATTAATTAACTTCACAAATTTCAAATTTTATTAAGGATTTGCGGGGTTTTTCATTTCTATACACAATTATTTGTAATTTATTATTAAAACATGATTTGAACATATCGAAAAAAATAAATAATTTTGTTATCATTAAAAATAATAAATATTTTTATATTATCTCATAAAGGAGGAAATTTTATGGGTTTGATTAAAGCTTTAGTCGGATCTACCGCTGGTACATTTGGCGATCAATGGAAAGAGTATTTTTATTGTGAATCAATTCCTGTTGATGTCTTAATGGTTAAAGGCCAAAAAAGAGTCAACGCAAAACGATCATCAAATACAAAAGGTAGCGACAACATCATTTCAAATGGTTCAGTAATTGCTGTTGCTGATGGCCAATGTATGCTCATTGTTGAGCAAGGTAAAGTCGTTGAGCTTTGTGCCGAACCTGGAGAATTTGTTTGGGATTCATCAACAGAACCATCAATCTTCACTGGCAAATTAGGCGAAAGAATTCTTGGTATTTTCAAAACAATCGGAAGAAGATTCACTTTTGGTGGAGATACTGGTAAAGATCAAAGAGTCTACTACATCAATCTAAAAGAATTACTTGATAATAAATTCGGAACAGTCAATCCAGTTCCATTTAGAATTGTTGATAGTAAAATTAATCTCGATATTGATGCAACAATTAAATGTTTTGGTGTCTATTCATATAGAATCGCAGATCCTATCACTTTCTATACAAAGATTGCTGGAAACGTCTCTGATGAATATAGACGTTCACAAATCGATGCTCAATTAAAGAACGAATTTATCTCAAAATTACAAGTTGGTTTTGGTGCCCTTTCAGCTCTTGAAGTTAGACCAAACCAAGTTGTTGCTCATATTGAAGAATTAGAAAACGCAATGAGAGACGCTCTCAAGGAAAAATGGCTTGAAGCTAGAGGTCTTGAAATTGTTTCTATTGCTATTTCATCAATCACATTACCAGAAGAGTATCAAAAGATGATCAGCGACGTTCAAAGAACTGCTGTTTTACGTGATCCTGGTATGGCAGGCGCTACACTTGTCCAAGCTCAAGCAAGCGCTCTTGAAAAAGCCGCAAGTAACGAAGCGGGTGCAATGCACGGATTTGTTGGCATGGGTTTTGCTCAAAACGCAATGGGTGGACAAGCTGCTAACCCACAAGCCTTCTATGGAATGGCTGCTCAACAACAAGCACAACAAGCACAGCAACCTCAACAACAAACAGCTCCTCAAGGTGCTACATGGACATGTCCAAAATGCGGAACAAAAGTTCCTGAAAATAGTAAATTCTGCCCAGAATGTGGAACCAAGAAACCTGAACAAGTTGATGGTTGGAAATGTCCAACATGTGGTGCAATAAATAAAGGCAAATTCTGTATGGAATGTGGTGCTAAAAAGCCTGCTGGTGAACCACTTTATAGATGTGATAAGTGTGGGTGGGAGCCAAAAGATCCAAAGAACCCACCAAAATTCTGCCCAGAATGTGGTGATCCATTTGACGATAAAGATATCAAATAAGATTTATTAATATGCCAGATTTAAAACAATTTAAATGTCCTGCTTGTGGTGGTGTTTTAGAGTTCACAAGTGAGAGTCAAGAAATAAAGTGTCCATATTGTGACTCAACTTTTACTCGTGCAGATTTTGCTGACTTTGATAAAGATTTGGACCAAAAATACGAAGAAAAAACACCAGATCCAATGCTTCAAGAAATGTATTCTGCAGAAGAACTTAACGACATGTCAGTCTACTCATGTGATTCTTGCGGCGGCCAAATCATTTGTGGTAAAAATACTAGCTCTACAAAGTGTCCATATTGCGATAACAATGTTTTGATTAAAAGCAAAATTAGTGGCGATTTAAAACCACAATTAATCATTCCTTTTAAACTTGATAAAGAACAATCTAGCGAATCATTCAAAAAATACTTTAGAAGTAAATTCTTTATTCCTGATTCATTCAAAAAAGAAAACAAAATTGAAGAATCTTCTTCTCTTTATGTTCCTTATTTCATTTATACCGCAAACACTGATGGCGATGTTCAATTTAGTGGTAAAAAGACACGTCGTTGGGAAGATAGCGACTATGAATATAAAGAAGTTAAATATTATCGTTTAGATCGTTCTGGTCAAATAGCTTTTGATGATATTCCAGTTGACGCATCTGAAAGGATGCCAAATGATTTAATGGAATCAATCGAACCATTTAATAAGGCCGATCATGAAACATTCTTTAGTGGTTATTTAGCTGGTTTTCAAGCAGAACGTTATGACACTTCAAAATCACAAACCCTTGCTAGAGCCCATCAACGTATGAGTGAAGGTACAATTAGTGCACTACAACAATCAACACATTCATATGAAGACGTCACAGTTACAAGAAGTAATATTAGTTATTTCAATGAATCATCTAAATACGTTCTTTATCCAATTTGGATTTTAAACGTTAGATGGAAACAAAATAAATATACTTTTGCTGTTAACGCAGATACTGGTAAAGTAGCAGGAAAATATCCAATTAGTGGTGGCAAAGTTACTCTTGTTTGTGCTCTTATTGCTATCGCTGCTGCAGCTCTTGGCTTTGGCATAGGGTATCTAGTCATGGAAGGCGATATTTTACTAAGCGTTATCTTTGCAATTATTTTCTTCCTTTTAGGTGGTGGAATTAGTGCTTTATTAATTACACGAAAACTAAAGAAAAGAGTCTCGCTTCAATACGGGGCAAAAGATTATGTACGTCCAGGTAGCTTCAATTTAAGTTATTCAAAAGATATTTATCTTTATAGTGAAACTTCAAAACGTGCAAAACCAAAAGATAATAGAAAGTAATTTCCTTACAAATTAATCTATTTAAAAAATTCCTCTATAAGAACCAATTCGTTCATTAAGAGGGTTTTTTATATTCTTTTAAAACTCTTTCGTAGGCTTCTTTTAATTTAACGCCTACTTTATCAAGCGTTCTTTCTTCAACTACTTCTAGACCTTTTTCAACTATCTTAGAGTTATCATGAGTCAAAATATAATTAAGTTTTTCTTCAAATTCATCATTGTTATGAGCTTTATAGCAATTGACACCATCTTGCATCCACCCTTCATAAACACCAATATCTCTTAAAAGAATTGGGCGTTTACATGTGAGCGCTTCTAAAACAACAATTCCTTCCGTTTCTTCATATGATGGGAAAAAGAAGCAATCTGCATGACGATATGCGGCTTTAATCAGAGTGGTTGAATAGCCAGCAAGAATAACGTTACTTGGTCTATGTTTTAAAATGCGTAACATTTCTTGTGTACACATTATTTTTGATAAATATCCAAACCAAATGAACTTAACATCAGGCATTTTTCTAGCAACATCGATAAAATCATGTATACCTTTACGCTTGAAATAGAATCCAGCACCCATTACAACTTTATCACCAGGCTTTATGTCAAATTTTTTAAAATATTCTTCATCGTATTCATCACTAAAAACATAATCATCAGGGTTTATTCCGTTAGAAACATGAATTACTTCTGTTCCTAAATTGTAATTGTCTATTAATTTTTTTGAATACTCTGTTGGAGTTATAATAAAATCGGCATTTTTATAGAACCATAAAAGATTTCTATTAAACCAAATTTTGGCGATTATTCTCCAACATCTAAAAGATTCTCTAAAATCTTCAATTGTAGAGTGACCATGAACTATAACAGGTATGTGTTTTTTCTTTAATTTTTTTAATAAACGTTTTGAGTCTCCATAATAAGTATTAATATGTGCTAAATCAAAAGTGTCTTTTGGATTTAAAGTATATTCAATTCCTTGAGATTGAAGAGCGATAATTTGGTGCTTTAAAGCTCTTCCGATTCCGGAAGTCTTAACTTTGTCGATTTTCTCAAAATACAATAATACTTTCATAATTTGTCTATACAAAAAGATACTATTTTTACATCAATAAAACAATTTGAAAAAACATAATCGATTGTACACAATTGAATTTTAAGCATTAATTTTTTATATATTATTGATAAAAAACCCTGCAAAACTGCATTATTTATCAAAATTCGATTTTTTCTACTATTTTATTTATTCTATTTTTTGTTAATGCTATTCTTTTTTTAATTTACTGAAAATAATAATAAATATTATTTTACAAAATCGCTTGACTAGTGAAATAAATACTATACAATATTACTAGTTAGTCTTAACTAACCATTATATTTATTAGCGAAAGGACTTTATTTATGCCAATTATGCTTGCCCCACTAAATCAAGAAGTGAGAATAGTAAAAATTCTTGCAACCGATAAAATCAAGAAACATCTTGAGTCGCTTGGCATCTTAGTTAATTCAACAGTAACGGTTTTAAGCACTGTCAATGGTGGTGTTGTTTTGGCGATTAAAAATTCTCGCTTAGCTTTAGATCACGAAATAGCTAGCAAGATCCTAGTAGCATAGAAAGGATTATTATGCTTAAAAGACTAAACGAAATTAAAGTTGGTGAGACGGGACTCATCAAAAAAGTTGAAGGCGAAGGATTGCTTCGCAGAAGACTATTTGATATGGGTGTCACACCTGGAGCTACTGTATATTTAAGGAAAAAAGCTCCACTAGGAGATCCATTAGAAATCACAATTAGAGGCTATGAATTAACTTTAAGAAAAACCGAAGCAGCTCTAGTTGTTTTAGAAATGGAGGAATCTAAATAATGAAAAGATTTGCCTTAGCCGGAAATCCAAACTGTGGTAAGACCACTCTTTTTAATTCATTAACCGGTTCTACTGCTCATGTAGGAAACTGGCCTGGCGTTACTGTCGAAAAGAAAGATGGTGTTTATAAGAAATTAAGTGAACCTATCTCAATTGTCGACTTACCAGGTATTTATTCTTTATCTCCTTATACTCCTGAGGAGGTTATTTCAAGAAATTACATATTAGATGAGCAACCTGATTGTGTAATTAACATCATTGACGCAACAAACTTAGAGAGAAATTTATACTTAACCACGCAACTTTTAGAAATTAATGTTCCTTTGGTTGTCGCCTTAAATATGAGTGATGTTTTACTTAAAAACGGTGAAACCATCAACGCAAAGGCAATTGAAGAGAAATTAGGTGTCCCTGTTGTTTCTATTTCTGCTTTAAAAGAAGAAAACCTTGAGGAATTGATGAAAAGAGCACTTGAAATTTCAAGTACACCTAGAGAACCACGTACAGTAATTAATAACGCAGATCTCTTACACCTTATTGGTGATGTTAATATAGCTTTTAAAGGTAAAGAAGTTTTAAACCCATTATTCCATGCTATCAAATTGGTTGAAAATGATGAACTCGAGACAAAAAATCATAAAGATTTGATTTCAATGGTCGATGATTTTAAGAAAACTTTTAAAGATGATACTTTTGGCGATGATTTTGAAGCCTTAATTGCTGATAATAGATATCACTATATAGCAGATAATTTTGGTGATGTAGTTGTTAGCCAAAACAAGGAAAATGCAGAAAAAACCTCGCAAAACTCCATTAAAAATAATAAATCTGATAGAATCGACAAGGTTTTAACTCACAAAGTTTTTGGTTTACTTATCTTCGCTGTAATAATGTTCTTGGTCTTCCATTTAACCTTCTCAGAGAATTTCTTCTATTTAGGAGGTATATTTGAAGCAAATGGTGTTGCACCAAGTTTTGAAGGTACAATTTATGAAGGATTGTTCTGGACAGATGCCGGAATTAACTCTCCAGGTGTCATTCTCTTTAATTTCTTCGACATGTCCTTCTCTGCAATAATAGAAGCTACTAGTGGCGCCTTAGCGAGTGCTTTACCAGCTGATGCCCAATGGTTCACTGGATTCTTATGCGACGGCGTTTTAAGTGGATTATTTGCAATTTTAGGTTTCTTACCTCAAATTTTAGTCCTCTTCTTATTCTTCTCTATTATGGAAGATACAGGTTATATGGCTCGTGTCGCCTTTATCTTAGATAGAATTTTCCGTAAATTTGGATTATCAGGAAGAGCATTTATCCCAATGATTATGGGCTTTGGATGTTCGGTCCCAGCCATGATTAATACACGTACTCTCGCAGATGATAAAGAAAGAACTGCTACTATTAGAGTTATTCCTTTCTTCTCATGTGGAGCTAAACTTCCAATATTAGTCGCTATTTCAGGCGGTATCTTAGAAGCTTTTGGAGCAGGAAACGTTGATCTTATTACATATTCAATGTATGCAGTAGGTATTGTTTCGGCTATTATATGTGTTTTATTAATGAGAAATACAACACAAAGAGGTGATGCTGCCCCATTCATTATGGAATTACCAGAATATCATTTACCTCAATTTAAGAGTTTAATGATTCACTTATGGGACAAAGCAAAACACTTCGTTAAAAAAGCATTTACAATCATTTTAGCCTCAACCATCGTCATTTGGTTCTTATCTAACTTCGGATTTGATTGGCATTATCTCGATGGAGATATGAGCGATTCAATACTTGCTGGATTAGGAAAACTTATTCAACCTTTCTTTACTCCACTTGGTTTTGGTTCACAATTATCATCATTTGGATTTATCTTTGCAGTTGCTGCTATTACTGGCTTAATTGCAAAAGAAAACGTTATCGCTACTTTTGCTGCTTTAGCTGCAATCGTTGTTTCTGATCCTGCTGTATTAGCCCTCATTGAAGCCGATGAAGAAGGAATCGAGGCAGCTACAGCAATGATCGTTTCTACAGGCATTACATGGCAAGGTTGTATCTCATTTATCGCATTTAATATGCTAACAATCCCTTGTTTTGCAGCTTGTGCAACCGCTAAAGCCGAACTTCCTAAAGGACAATTTAAATGGACTGTTCTCTTCTGGTTAGCTGCAAGTTATATCGGAAGTACAGTAATTTACGTATTCTTATCAATGTTTGATGGATCAACATGGGTTTGGGCACTTCCAACATTTGCTGGAATCGCTGTTTTAGCTGCTGTTGCAATCTTCTTCATTGTTAGATATAACAAAAAACACCCAGTTATTAGAGCATAAAATATGAACACTTCACCTTGGTTAGAAATAATTGTAATTTTTGCGGTAGTTGTCTTCTTCGGTTCTTTAATAGGTAACTACATTTATAAGAAAAAACACCATATTCCAACTGGTGAATGTTCATCATGTAAAACAAAAGTCAATTTCTATAAGGAATATAGAAAGATATATCCAAAAGAAAAATGAAAACAATGTTTGAATACCATCTTTCAATCGATGGAATGATGTGTGGAATGTGTGAAGCTCATGTAAATAACATCGTCATTAAAAACTTTCCACAAGTTAAAAAAGTTAAATCAAGCGCAAGAAAAAATTTAACAAAAATTATTTCCCCTGTTCCCCTTGATCTTGATGAACTTAAAAGTAAAATCAATGAAACAGGTTATATAGTTAAAAATATCGAAACAATTAAATAAGTAAAAAGAGGCATAATTTGATCTAATCACAATTTAGTTCAAAACGTGCCTCTTTAATTTCGATTATTGCTTTAAAACGTGATTTGAATCACGTTTTTATTGGCTTTTTTATTGTTCTTCACGAATAAAGATTATTGTGACATTGAAAATGTTGTTATTAAAAGTAAAGTTCATGTTTCCTTTATATTTATCAACAATCATTTGAATAGATCTTAAACCAAAGCCATGATAAATAGGATTCTTTTTCTTTGATTTTGGTAAACCATGAGATAGTTCGATTTCACCTTCAAAATTATTTTTGATATTAATATAAACAGTATTCCCTTGAGATTTAATCTGCAAACCGATGATTCTTTGATCTTCTGGTAAATTTTCAACTGCTTCAATTGAATTATCAATTAAATTTCCGAATAAAGAATATATATCTTCTTCACCTATAAAAGAGATGAGTCCAGCATCAGCTATTATTGAAAACTTAATTCCTTTATTAGAGCACATTAAACTTTTTTCGCTTAAAATTACATTTAAAGCGTCGTTGTCGGTATTTAATGAAGAGTCATAAATTTTAATATAGTTAGAAATGTTTTCAATAACACCTTCGTTGATTTGTTCTTCTTTAGCTAGTTTACGAATTTGATGCTTCATATCATGTATTTTTACATTGATTAAATCTATTGTTTCTTTTTTTAATTTAAGTTGATTGATTTCTTGTTTATGCAGCTCTTTCATAATTTTATAATCGGTCTCAACGTTTCGCTTATAAAATACTTCAAAAAGGAAAAGCATTGTAATAATACAACCAAGAACATTAAGTGTCGCACATATTCCAATATAATATTGATCGTATCTAATGTCCGCATAATATTGAACAATACTATTAAAAATAATATCAACAAAAATAAAAATAGCGCCAAATAGAAGGGTTTTTAATGAAGAATACCTCATGTTAGTGATATTTTTAAAACTTCTTGAAAGTAAAAACATTCCCCAATATATCAAGACAAAGGCGGCAAAATATAATAGTTCGTCCCATCCATTTGAAAAAAATGAAACGCCTTCAGTGCTATACATATTGTTCCAAGTATAAGGGTCTTTAAGACCAACAAAATTAGCAACTGCAAAATAAGTTTCGTAGCTGATGTGTTCTGCTGTATAGCCAAATACTGTCAAAAATATAACGTTTTGAATTGAAGCTTTATAGCAGAAGAAAGCACAAAAAACTACAAATATATAAAACATCAAAAACATGAATGCTGAATAAAATGGATTTGGAGTAGGAATAGGGAATATAAAAGCAAATAAAAAAGAAGCCAAGACTGATCCACTTGCTCTTAAAACAAAATGATTTCTTTTTTCCAGTCTAAAAGTGAATATTCCAATACCTAAAAGCAACCAACCCATGAAAATGAGACGATAAAAAAATAAACCACTTATTGGATATAAAGCCTCAATCATACACCTAAATAATTAGTAAAATCATTAACAAAAGATTTCTTTTTTGGATGAGAAATCAAAAGTTCGTCACCTTTAACCTTCACAATATAGCCACTAATATGTTCAACATGCCTTAAATTAACTAAATAACATGTATTGCAAAGAGAAAAACCATCATTTTTTAACTCTTCTGCTAACGCTTTTAAGCTTCCTCTAGTTTCTAAAACTCCTATATTTGTATGGTAAAATAAATTATGATTCAAAACTTCTACATAATATATATTCTTAAGTTCTAAAACGACTTTTTTGCCACTTACAGAAACAAGAATTTTAGTTCTTTTTTTGCTTTTTATATGACTTATTGCGTTTTCAATACGAGTAATAAAATCTAATTCCAAAATAGGCTTAATAATGTAATCAAAAGCATTAACTTTATATCCATCAATTGCATATTGAGCTAAGTTTGTCATGAAGACAATTATCACATCGTTATCGCTTTTTCTAACCTCATGAGAAACTTCTAATCCGTTTTTATCAGAGTTTAAATCAATATCCATTAAAATGAGGTCAAATTTTGTAGCTTCAAAATTAAAGAGAAATTCATTTCCATTATTAAAATAAGAAATATTGAATTTCTCATTAATTCTTAATTCGATTTTTTTAAACAAATCTTTTACTCGATCTTGTTCTACTTTTTCATCTTCTACAACTGCTATATTTATCATAATTATTATTAATAAGGAGGCGAATTACTTCGCCTCCATTATATATCTTTTGAGACTTAGTTTGAATTTTAGTTTTTCGCTTCTTCTAAAACAACACCTTTATCAGCCAAGTCTTTATGGTGTAAAACAATTAAAGCGGCTGGATATGAGCAAATAAATCCTACAACAGCAAACCCTAAAACGAGGAATGTGCCTGCCATAAATCCTATTTCGCCTTGATTAAAACCAATAATTGGATTTGTTTCACTTAATCCAGAAACAAAATATCCTAATCCTAAAAGTAAACCAGAAGCTAATGAGGAAAGACCACTTACGATTCCTAAAATCATAGTGATCAATGGTTTATTTATTTTTAAAATCAAAAGGACAACAATAGCCAAACTTGATAATAATCCAACAAATAAGAGAATTAATCCAAAGACCATGCCACCGCTAGCAACACCATCGCCATGAGCATTTGCTAACATTTCAAAAGTTGTAATAACTCTTTCACCACCAGTTAAAAAGAAAGCTGGTAAAGCAAAGGCAAAAATTAAAGCTAAGATTAAACCAACGCTTGCTATGCCTTGCCAAATTAATAATTTAACATTCTCTTTCATATTATGCTGTCACCTTCTTTCTTTTTAAAACCCAAGTGAATAAAACTGTAACAGTTGCCCAACCAGCAAGTAAAACACCAGCACCGATATCAACTCCAGTTAATAATGGTCTCCACCATCCACTTTGGTTATCTTCAGTCATTTCACCAATTTGAGCTTCGCCTTGAGAAACTCCTGTTGATGTTTCAGTTCTATGAACTGTATCAATATAAGTGAAAAGAATATTATGAACAGAATTTTTGATATATTTTACTGTTGTTGCTGACCAATTTCCGTTATCTGCAAAGACTGTTCTACTTAAACCAGGATGCAAACATAAGTCATTTCCAGCTCTAATTCCTTCATCTATATCGTTAGTGTCGCCAGCTTGATAATAATCGGTAATTGTTGAGCCATGGAATCCCCATTCATCACGTAAAAGCGATGTAAGAAGAGCGTAACTTCCAGTAGCTCTAACTGACCCAACTCTATCTACTGAGATCATAAAGGCATTTGCGCCACCAATTTTTACAGCTAATTCACCAGGTTTAGCCCAAATTTCACGTAGTGATTGCTCGGTCATCCATTTAAATTGACCATTTCTGCCTTCATCACTATCGTTACCTGCAAAGTGTTTTGCATATGCATAGACACCATTTTCAGTGCAACCTTTAACTGTATAGGCAACAAAATAACCGCACATTTTCCCATCTTCTGAGAAATATTCAAAATTTCTTCCACCAAGTGGAGATCTATGAACATTACAACCAGGTGCATACCAGCCTTGAATTCCTAAAGCTTTACCTTCGTTACCGATTGCATGTCCCCATAATTCAGCAAGTTTAATATCAAATGTATTTGCTAAAACATTTGCGGCAGGATATTTAACGGCGTGGCCGCCATCACCACTAACAACACCTGAAGTAAATCCAGTTCCGCCATCACTATCCGTACATCTTGGTTTATTAATTGATGGGATTGCGTTTGTTCCGAATCCGCCATGAGCAATTAATTCTGCCATCGTGTTTATATCAAGTTGAGAAACTAATTGTTCCCATTTTGGATCATCATATGGCAAACCTTTGACATCATTTAGTGTAAGACTTGTTGAAGTTGACCCAGTAACAGGCATTGTGTCGTTAGGATCATTAAATGGATCATGTACTCTAAAGACATTATTGTACATTGTTGAGTCCATTCTTCTAATTTCAGTTGATTTTGGGAATGTTCCAGCAAAATCAGCACGTGTTAAATATGTAATTCCTTGATTATATGATGAATTTGAATCGTTTCCATCAATTGAAATAGCATAAGTTGCTTGAGGCTCGTGGATAGTAGATGATGCACCACTTGTTGAATTTGAATAAGTAGTAAATCTGTTTTTAACTTCTGCTCCTGTAGTTGTGTCTTTATCATAAGTAAAGCCAGAATTAAGGGTAAATTTTTCTTCTTGTTTTGCATTATTTACTACTGAAACATGGTGAGAATCTGTTCTTAAAGAAATTACATAATTGCCAGATTCAACTTCATAACCCATAAAACCATTATTGTTTTTATCATAAGCATCGTAACTTGCTAAATCACTAACTTTAAAATCAATATTAAAAATTTGTGTTTTTCCAGGTTCAAGTTTTTCTGTTTTTCTAAATTCAAGAAGATTAACTGCACTCTTTTCAATTCCTCCTTTAGTGTAAGGTGGGGTAAAGTAGAGTTGAACAGCATCTTTTCCGGCAACATTTCCAGTGTTTTCAACATAAACTCTTGCAGTTAATGTATCGTTCTTATCAATTGGGGTTGTTGCTGAAACCTTTGTATCACCTTTATATAATCCTTCAAAAGTATGTTTGAAGGTTGTGTATGATTGACCATAACCAAAAGGATATTGAACGATTGCATCGTATCCTCTTCTTTCTTTTTTATAGATATCAAGTCCTACATCATCATAATATCCTTCAGCATCAGCTGTTTCATACCATTTATATCCAACATAAATGTCTTCAGCATAATCGGTATATCTTCCACCTCTTTCTTTATAGGTTTTAGTTGCATCAAGTCCTGTATTTACAAATGATGGTGCAGTTCTTAAATCGTAAGCAGCTGTATCACTTAAATGGCCTGATGGATTTGCTCCGTTTTCTCCACAAAGCAATTTAGCAACTGCAGTTGTTCCATAGTATCCAGGATATCCAATATACATTGCTGCATCGATCTTTGGATAATCAACAAATCCCATTTCCATTGGAGCGCTTGAGTTAAATAAACAAATTACTTTGTCAAAATTATTTGTAACGTGTTTAACCATTATTGCTTCTTTTTTAGAAAGAGATAAATAATTTCGTGAAGCATCTGGATTACCACTCTCATCGTAGTTTACTTTTGGTAAATCATCACCTTCTGTTGCTCTACGTGAAAAAACCATAATTGCTGTGTCAGAGAAGTTTCTTGCTTGCGACATTCTTGCCTCAGTGAAAAAATCTTCGCCAGCATCATATGTTCTATAATATGTTGAGTGTTGGTTTTGATCAGGAGCACCTTCTCTTCTGTAACCTAAACGATTATAATCAGAAGCTAATTGTTCATTTATTTCATAACCAACATCTCTAAAAGCCTGATAAAGAGAGATTTTATCAGCACTATAACCACCTTCAGAAGATCCGCCACCTTGATAAAGGAATCCATTATCAGAAGCACACCAACCGAAAATGTTTACTCTTTTTGATTTTAATGGGAGAACATTATCTTGATTTTTGAGCAATACAGAACCATCTTCAACAATTTTTTGAGCAAGTTCTTTTCCTTGCGCTCTCAATTCTTCCATTTCATGTTCATCAACATTAATAGTTTGTTTTGTTAAAAAACTATCGATCATTAAAGCATTGTCCATTGCCACTTTTGTAGCTACCGTGAGCAAAGAAGCAAGCATAATGATCGTAGAAAAATTAATTACTGCCGTTGTACGTTTCATATTTTTTACCTCTATGCTCCATAATTAGTTACATTAAGTTTGAAGCAATCTGTATTTGGGAATGCTCCACCAATTACTCTTATATACATAACGTGTGTTTGTTTTGCTAAATTCAATGTTCCAAGTTTTGCTGTTTTCCAGTTGTACCATTGATTTTCTTCAGTATGTCCAAAGAAATTTCCTTTTGCATTAGAAACAAATGGTTCTTCTTCATCAATATGGAATTGAACGTTTGCGTCCAAATCATAATCTGCTTCATATTTTGCACAAACAATATTAAATTCAACGGTTGCGGCTGCATTTAATGTAAATTTAAACGCCAAAATTGTTGGTGAAGCAACACAAGCAATACAAGTTCCTCCGCTTGTTGGATATTGTGATGCTGGGTTTTCATAAAATCCCTGACATCCTGCTTGAAGCGTCGCACCACTTAAATCTAAATCTTCTGCCTCGATTGTGTAAGTACCGTTTGCATTAATGTTAGCAAGGTTCTTAATGTCTAAATCTTCATATTTATCAACAACAGGGTCTGTTGAAGGAGTGTCTCCCCCAGGTGTAGTTCCATCATCAATTAATGGTGGCAAAATACTTGTATTAGGTTCTTCATATCTGAATTCATCGCTCTCTTCATCATCGTCATAATAAATTATTTTTCTTGCAGCACTACAACTACTTATAATCATTAATGTTGAGGCTAAAAACGGTAAAAATAGAAATTGTTTTTTCATAAATACCTCCTAAAATACTCCTAAATTTGCAGGGAATTTTTTCAAAAACCCTGCAAATCTCAATTATTTTTATTCAGCTGCACTGAATTGGAATTCGATGTAATCAACATTAATGTTTTGTTTGATAACAAATTTAATTACATGTCTTCCTTCGGATAATTTTCCGGCACTTGATTTTGAATCTTTAAATGTATACCAAGGGTTATCATCTGTGTGTCCTAAAGTAATATTATCGTTTTCGATTTCTACTCCATCGACAACAACGGAATATCTATCACCAGTAACAACATCTTCATATTTACCTACTCTTGCAAGAACCTCAAGAGATAATTCTTGTTCGAGATCAAAGATATATGACCATTCAGCTTCTTCAACAGCGTGTAATGATGCACTGTTGCTTGAATATGAATTTGGTTCGACTAATTGGTTCATGTCTTTACCAGCTTGGATTTTCTTAATTCCGCTTTGTGGCAAATTTTCGCCTTCGATTCTAATGTTTTGAGCTTCGCTAACTGTATAATCAGCTTCCTCTACAATAGGTTCCTCACTAGGTTCAGTAAATTTAAATGAAATTTTATCAACATTTACAGCACTTAGAATATTAAAGGATATAGTATGTATACCTGCAGAAAGCTTACTAACATTAGTTTTTGAATCTTTGAAATTATACCAATCGTTTCCGTCAGTTCTTCCTAAAGTTATGTTGTCGTTATCTACGTGTTCACCATCGATTTTAATATCATATGCGCCACCTGTTTGAATAGCTTCATATTTACAAACAGTGGCAATTGCTTCGAGGTCAAATTCTTCTTTTAAGTCAAAAGTCCAACTCCAACTTGCTTTTAATACTGAATGAAGTGATTTGCCGCCACTAGCGTAAGAATTTGGTTCAACAAGTTTTTCCCAATCTTTATCGCTTTGTTTTTCTTCGATGCCTTCAATTGGAAGATCTTCTGCTTCTAAAGTAATTTCTTTAGCTTCGTCGATAACATAATCTGGTTCAGGTGCTGGTTCGCTAAATTTGAATAAAACCTTATCTACATTAACGGCACTTAATATATTAAAGGAAATAGTGTGTACTCCAGCAGACAATTTGCCGATGTTTGTTTTTGAATCTTTGAAATTATACCAATCATTTCCGTCAGTTCTTCCTAAAGTTATGTTGTCGTTATCAAAGTGTACTCCGTCCACTTTAATATCATAGGCTTCACCTGTTTGAATAGCTTCATATTTACAAACTGTAGCAATTGCTTCAAGGTCAAATTCTTCTTTTAAGTCAAAAGTCCAACTCCAACTTGCTTTAAAAACTGAATGAAGTGATTTGCCGCCACTAGCGTAAGAATTTGGTTCAACAAGTTTTTCCCAATCTTTATCGCTTTGTTTTTCTTCGATGCCTTCAATTGGAAGATCTTCTGCTTCAATTGTAATTTCTTTAGCTTCGTCAACCACATAATCAACGGTATCTTCAGGTTCTTCAACTGGTGCAAAATCAAAATAATCAATATTTGCAGTGCCACTACCTGTATTACTAACTACAACTATTTTGGCATCGTGTGTACCTTCAGTAAGTGTTGCTTGTTCAAAATGTAAAGTTTGCCATTGTGTGATATCTTCACGTGCATCAAGGTTGCCTGTTAAAGCAATTTCTTGTGTGTCATCTAAAACTAATTTATAAGTTAATGACATATCAACAGTTTTATCTTTTTTGCCCTCAACTTGAGCAAAAGCGCCACTAATATCATATTTTCCTGTTGCTGGAACAACAATTTTGAAATATGCAGGCTTTGCATTTGTAACATTTCCTGTAGCAGCAGCCAAGAATTTACCGCCGCTTGCATCAGCTCTTTCAACAATAGGGGTGTCGTTGCCACTGCCAATTACCCAGTCTTTTGTATCAACTCTTTCGGCCTCAAATCTAACAGTTTCGGTTTCACTTAATTCAACAGTATGATCTTCAACAACTGGTGGTTCTTCTGGTTCTGCATTTGGATCAGTAAATTTAAGTACGATTTTATCAACATTAATTGCATCTAAAATATTGAAGGAAATCTTGTGTGAGCCAACTGCAACTTTTCCAACTTCAGTTTTAGAATCTTTGAAGTTGTACCAATCGTTACCATCTGTTCTTCCTAAAGTGATGTTGTCGTTATCGAAATGAACACCATCAAGTTTAATTTCATATTTTGTTCCTGTTTGAATTGCTTCGTATTTACAAACAACTGCAACAACTTCTAAATTTAATTCTTTTTGAACATCTAAATCCCAGCTCCAGCTTGCTTTAACAACTGAATGAAGTGATTTGCCGCCACTAGCGTAAGAATTTGCTTCAACAAGTTTTGACCAATCTTTATCGCTTTGTTTTTCTTCGATGCCTTCAAATGGAAGATCTTCTGCTTCAATTGTAATTTCCTTGACATCATCAATTACATAGTCAACATGTCCTTCAACAGTAATTGGGAAGGCAAATTCGTGGCCATCATAAATAGCAACTATTTCTGTATCTGTAATTTCAACAACCTCTTTTTTAGCTGTGAAGCCTTCAGTAATATCTTCTGTTGAATCGTCGTTATATTTTGCTGTTAAAACTAAGCCAGATAAATCAACAGTTTCACCAGCAACATAGTGTGTTTTTGTTGGTGCCGATTTAACTTCATAACCGACCAATTCTTTTTCCATGACTTTGTCACCGTATTTTGTAACGACAAAATCAAAATAATCCATATTTGGTTTTCCTGAAACACATTTAACTGAGAATGTGTGTTTTCCTTTTGAAATCGAAACGACTCCAACAGGGAATTCGCACCAATCCCAATATCCATTTTTGCCAAATTCTTTATCTTGAGCGACTATAACTTGGTCGTCCATTTTAAATTCAAGAGCTTCTGATAAACTATAATCTTTACCAATATCAGCCATTGCAGCTTTAATAAGGATTGTAGAATCTTCTTTTGCTTCAAAACGGATTTTGAAAATTGAATTCAAATTATAACCACAGATTGACTTGCCTCCGCTTGTAACTGAACCATCATTTGGTGATTCAATAAATCCTCTTCCAGCCTGAGCAAAATCTTCTCTTAAAATTGCTTCACTGAAATCGAGTTCTTCGGCTTCAAGTCTAATTGTTTTTAAATCATCAATAACTACGTCGACAGGATCTGTGACAGTGATGCTGATTTTTGCTTCAAAAGTTTTATATCTGACGATCATTTCCTTATCAGATTCTTTTAATTCTCTATCCGCATCAACAATTGTGTAATCTTTAACTTCTAAAGTTGATTCATCTTCATAGACAGCGTGAACTACTAATCCGGTAGGATCAAATTTTTGATTGATTTTATATTCTAATTTATAAGGTTGCTCTTTGATTATAATTCCCTTAACAGCAACTTCACGAACTGTGATGTCTAATGTACAAGTAAAATTTTGATAAGTAAATGTGATGACTTTATCTTGTAAAGTCAATGGGTCGTGTTTATCCCAAGTATATCCACTTACAATCTTTTTTTGTCCGTCTTTCCAAGTAGACTCAATAACGACACCAGTAGGATCAAAAACTTCTCCAACTTTATATGTTGTTTTTGTTGGTGGTGTTTTAATTGAAATACTTACTATTTCGTTTTTGACATAAATAGGTTCTTCGCTTTCATTACATGCTACTAAAGAGCCAGTTAATAATGCGCAACTTAATACCGCTAATGCGATTCTTCTTTTTTTCATTATTTTCCTCCTAAAAATTATTGGCTAATATTATCGAAGCCTCAAAATTAATGACAAAACTATTATAAAATTACTAATTTTACTTTGTTTCAATTGTGCATAAGTTTCGTTTAAATTGTCGTATTTTTAACTAAATCAAGGAAATTAGGTTTCAAAATGTGATTTAAATCACACTTTTTTGGTCATCTATAGCGCAAATAAAAAGATGGTCGTTTCACCATCTTCTTATTCTTTAAGCAAATTTCAATTAGGCTTCTTTCTTTCTAAGCATGAAAACGCCAATAATGTAAAGAATTAAGCCTGCTGCACTTACAAGGGTTGAAGCTAAAGCACCTAAATTTTGGAATGAGTTAATTAAACTTGCAACAACACTAATGATGCAAATAATTGACATAACAAATGCCCAAGTTTTTGCTTTGCCTTGAAGTGAATACTTAAATCCTGGAATGACGACAAGTAAGTTAATAACGACAGAAATAACAAGAATAACAATTGCTGTTATCATTGCGATTGTTTTTGCCATTTCAACTTCGGCATCAGCTCCACCAGCGTCTCTAACTGCTTTTGCTGCGGCATCCATAACTACACCTAAACCTAAGGCGGTTGTAATTATAGATAAAACAGCACTAATTGCAATAATGATTGTTCCAATAAATAAAAGTAAAGCACCAGTATTACCTTTTAAACGGCCCATATGAAATCCTCCTTAAATTAATTATAAAGTAATATAAATAATATTCGAATAAAAATTAATTAATCTTCTTCTAAATCAACTAACCAAGACGTCATCAAGCTCTTTTTAAATACACGAATTGTATTGCCATAAGTTACGTCAAAATAATATTTTATAGCCATGTCTTTTTCATCATTAATGAAGCATTCAACATATTTACAATCTTCGGTATTAAAGAAATCACTCTTTTCTTTAGGATCATCTAAATTGTATGCAGGAACAAATTTATGGAATCCATTATTTTCTAAAATTTGATCATAACCACCAAGTAAATAATATGGACTATCGTCACGTATGTTATAGCATTGATGGTGATAAGATAAGGTTCCATCGAGAAGACCAGAATGAGCAAAAGACATTGTAGTTGGAACGTTGTAACGTTTTCCTAAAGGAATAAATGGGATTGCATTTGGATCAATGCCTCCATCATACCATGTAGCAAATGTTGCTTTATCGCTTTCACTCCAATCGGTTGCGGTTGTGGTTTCTTTTTCACCAAAATAACCTTTTTTCATTTTATAAAACATGATTTCTGTGTTATTTAAAGGACCATAAGTTTTGCCAAGTGGAGTTGTATAAAGATAATTTTGAAGTCTAATCATGCATTCAATTTCTTCTTTTTCATCAAAACAATACCAATATCCACCATTTTTACCATAAAAGCCATAATAAGGATCTTCATATGAACGATTTACAGTAAATCCATTTTTCTTTAATATTTCTACATAATCTACTGGGTGAACATTTGCTAAATATGCTGTAGTGTGACTTGGTTTTTCTTTGTAATAATCAAGTCCATACCAAATTTCAATATTATCTCCTTCAGGAGCAGGAAGTTTAATTCTTGTATCCTCTCCAAGTGATGCTAAGGTTTCATTTAAAAGATCTGAATCGGGAATATTTTTTGTTCCTTGATAACCTTTAAAGACTTTAGAATTATCTTCGTTAACATAAACAGTTTTAAGGTCGTTTGTGACAAAATACATGAATTTGCCATAAGCGACAACAAGGTAGCCATCATCATATTTTTGAGCTTTTAGTGGATCTTTAATTCCTCTATAAAGATAGATTCCTTCTTCGTTTTCTCTTAGTTCAGATTCTTTACAAGTAAAACTTAAAACACCATCTTTTCTTTCAACATAAACATATTGTCCTTGAGTGTTATATAAAGTTACATATTCTTTAGAATTATAAACGCTAAAAAGTAAAGCTTTACCTGAATAATAGCTTGTTGAAGTTGATCCTTCATATATTGTCCAAAAATATGCTGACTCATCTAATTTTTTATTAAATGAATCCATATCTGTGAATTTTTCATATTTTAAATCCTGAATAAAGTAATCTTCGTAGTTGTCATAACCACTTTCTCCAAAAATAAGTGATAAAAAATCACAGGAAGTTAAAGAAATTGCGCTTATAGCTACTAATAAAATTTTGCCAAAATGTTTCATAAAAGCACCTCATAAAATGCTTGGTTTTTATCATTATAATAAAAAAATGACTTGATTACTATTGAACATAATCAAGTCTATTTGTTTTTAAGATAAGTTTCTTGGTTTATTTACTTTTTAAACCTTTGTAATAACGGATCAAGAAACTTAATGCTTTTACAAATGCCATACTTCTCTTTCTCCTTTCTTCTGGTTTATTTCAACCACTAAAAGAATAAACCCTAAAAATTAATTGTAAAGCAATAGAAAACGCTTTCTTAAAACTGAAAGCGCTATCTTTATGATTTTATATTTTATAGAATATTTTTATTAAAAATTTTTGTGTTTATTAGTTTAAATATATCTAAATTATGATTGGTTTTATTACGTTAATTATATTCATGTTTGTTGCCTTTGGGCTCACCACTATATTTAGAAAGTGGCTTGATGTTCCTACTTTAATTGCGGTTGCTATCGGTTCTGCTGTAAATGCGAATTTATTCACTTCAATTAATAATCCTATTTATTTAGGAGAGCTTGTTTTTTCAATGGAAAACATTTTAAGTGTTTTATTTATGTATACCGTAATTGTGAGAATTTTAGATTATGGATATAAACAAGGAAGAAACATGACAATTACCACTATTGCCGCAATTATTATTTCAGCGCTTATCGAGCTTACCGCTAAACTTGCGTATAATGGATATTCTATAGAAGCACTTAAAAACTTCTTTATCTACCTTTTCTCATGTATTGGATCAATTGCTGGAGTTTGGGTTATGGTTTTAATCACAATTGGCTGTAGAAAAAAGAATGTTTTATCTTATTTAATAATTCTTTTAGCTTTAATTGCTGGTTTAATTGTCCACTCAGTATTCTATTATGGTGGCGTTGCCCTGATTGAATTTGATAATATCTTTAATTTCAATAGATTGCTTGGCGCTGTTATTCTTAAACTCACTTGTATTTTATTAGCAATGTTCTGCTACTTTATTAATAAAAAATATTTAATCCCTAACAATTTAAAAAAGACTAGTGAAGCTAGTCCTGAAAATAAGCAAAACAAATAATTTTATTTTCTGCGTTCTATTTGAGAGGTTTTATAATATTCAGATTTGTCGACATACATCGCTTTTTCTGCTTGTCGAATTAAATCTTGAAGAGAAGTGTTTTTGTCGTTACGGAAAGCTAAACCTATTGAACAAGTATATTTAGTTTTGCTCAAATCTTCTTTGATTTCATCGACGATTTCTCTAACTGCATCTTCTTTCATATTGTTAGCAATAACAACAAATTCATCGCCACCTAATCGATATGCATACATGTCTCTATTGCATTTATCCACAATTATTCTAGAAATTTCAATTAAGGCTTTGTCACCTTCTTCATGTCCGAAATTATCATTTAAATATTTAAGTCCATTCATATCAAACTGAATAACAGCCGATGAACTCGCTTCCATTCTTAATAAATCTTGATAATAAGTGGAACGATTAAATAGATTAGTTAAAGCGTCTCGTTTTCTTTTTTCCATAAATAGGAATAGATAATAAGACATAACACAAATCATAATTCCTGTATTAAGAATGTGGATGTCACCGTTTTCGTTAAAGAACGTTTCAATAGATACACATGAAAGAATCAATATTACACAAACTAAAATAATAATCGCATTGGAGATATGTTTGAGTTTTATGCTCATTACGGAAACATATAAGAAATAAATCAAATATAAAAGACCAACAATATGAGAAGAGAACCTTAGTGGCCCTCCGTCAAATCCGATTTCTTCTCCTTTTATTGAGAATTGAAATACATATTGTTTAACTCCTGGGATAAAAGCTAAAAGGAAAATCACAAAGTTAATCATTAATGGAATAGTGAATACAATCGACCATTTTCCTTTTGGTTGACCTTTACTTAAGAAGATAAATAAAACCACACAAACAGGTCTTAAAACATATTGAAGAAAAGCTACCACTGTCGTCGCTTCAACTGATGCAATATCTTTAAAATGTTGTTCTAATACTTCTGTGATTGATAGCAAAATCGCAATGCCTGTAATTGCTAACATGAATTCACTTGTTCTTTTATGTTGCTTAAAATTAAAAATCGAAATGAAAATCATGATTGCACTAATAACAATCAAGAAAATGTTTGATACGAGATAGTTTAAAAAGTGATTCATATCTCATATATTTTAAATTATTGGATTAATTTAAAAAAGCCTCTAAAAATAAAATAAACAAAAATGAGATATTGCGCATTTTAAAATATCAATAAACTGTCTACTGCTATTTCCTTTTATTTCCAACGTGTTTTTTTAAAAATATTGGGGTTTTGCAGGGTTTTTGATATTTTTTCATATTCACTATATAACGTGTTTATATATAAAAGCAAAGGGCTTAGCTTTTGCCATGCCCTTTGTTTTTGAAAGAATATTTTATGATTAATATTCTTCTTCTGGTTCTTTTCTTTCTTTCACATTAATCTTGCCGAGTGCAATAAGAGCAATGAAAGCTGCATCTACAAGTGCTAAGACACCAGCAACAATCCAACCAGCGATTAAGCCTGATTTCCATGGGGACATTTCATACCAAATGGAAGCACTTGGGGAAATACCTTGGACACAGTTACTATTTGCTTTGTTGAATAAAATGTGTTTTGTAGCATCTTTTAAGTGATAGACAGCTGTTGGGGAAGATGTGTCATATAAACCATCTGTACCATTATTGGTAAGAGTTAAGTGACCACCTCTTCTTAACATGAAGTCAGAAGTCATATAAGTATTCTTTTGACCACCAGCATCAGTAATTGCTGTACCTGTGAAGCCAAATTCATCTTCGAGGATGTCATGGATAGAGACGCTTGCACCGCCCCATGTGGCACCGATTCTGTTATAACATGTCATGATGCCTGTTGCAGCTGACATAGTCTTTTTGGATAAATTGGTATCTAATTCTTCGCCAACTTGTGCATAATATTTAACTTCCATTTTGGCTTCTTTCATGTAAAGTTCCCAACCTTTAAGGTAGACTTCACGGAAAGCTTGTTCGTTAACCCATGAACAATAACCATTCTTTTGACGATTTGTTTCTTGATCGTTTAATGCATAGTGTTTCATGAAGGTGATTAAACCTTTTTCGGAAGCACCACCTGCTTCAGCAGCAGCCATCTTACCAGCTAAGATACCATCTTCTGAATAATATTCATAGTTTCTACCACCGAAGGCGCTTCTATGCATATTGAGACCATAACCATAGATACCAGTGATTAATGTGCCACCTGCTAAGTAGTTAGCATGAGCTTCTTCACCGAAGGCTTCACCTAGTTCTCTAGCGAGTTTTTCATTGAATGTTGCAGCAACCATTGGATCACCACAGTACCATTTATTGATGTTTTTAATTGTCAAAGCGTGAGCATAATAACCATATGGGGAGTCAGCATCATAAGATTCTGGAACACCATTTTCGACGTCAGCTTTTTCATTCCAACCACCATTGGTGACCATTTCAACCATCTTAGAGAGGGTGAATTGATTCATATAGTCATCCCATTTTGGATCATTGAAGTCAACACCTCTCATACTTGCTAATGTATAGCTTGTACCATCGGTATTAACGCTTGGCATTTCTTTGATTGGATTATTTTCTTCTGCCCAAACATCGTATCTGGCAACTTGTTTCAATGCTCTTGCGTCTGTTAATTCAAAGTCATCTTCTACTGGAGATTGTGGGAAAGAGTCTTTAAAGTTAGTTCTTGTGAAGTTAATAGCATAGCCTTCACCATGATCAGCTTCACCAAAATTTTTGAAGTGATAATTTAATTCATCATCTTCTTTATTAATAGCAACTGATTTATCTGTGGAACGTTTGCCATCTACGCCATCTTTATAAACAACTTTCTTAGAAAGATTATCAGTCCATAAGACTTTTTCTTTGCCAGAGGTCATTTCATCGATGTCAGCCCAAGAGTGAGCGTTATCAGATAAATAGAAGTTATAATTACCAGCATCTAAAACGTAGGCTTTTTCAACTTGATAATCATAGCTTGTAAAGTAGTCTCTATTGACCTTAATTTCTAAGGTTTCAGAAGCACCAGCCGCTAAGATTTCGGTTTTTCCAAATCCGCCTAATACGACATGTGATTTTTCGACGTGATTTGCCTTATTTTCGGCTGTGTAAGGAACATTAACATAAATTTGAGCAACACCTTTACCAGCAACAGGACCAGTATTAGTGACTTTAACTTTGAATGTGTATTCATTAGAAGCAGCATCAAATGATGGAGTTTCAGCAAATTCTTGTGCAAATGTTGTATAGCTTAAGCCATAACCGAATGGGAAGACGACTTCTCTAGCATAATCAAAGCCATTATAGTTACCTTCTTTCGCTTCTTTATAAGCTGTTTCATAATAACGATAACCGACATAGATTCCTTCTTCATAATCAACGAAGAATGTTTCATCTTGATAAGAATTTAATTCATCAGAATTTGAATACACGTATGAACCGAAATTCTTATATGTTGGATCTTTTCTTAAATCACGGACATATGTATCAACTAAGTGACCAGATGGGTTAACAGCGCCTTTTAAGATATTAGCTAATGCAATTCCACCTTGAGAACCACAGCAACCAGCCCAGATTGCACCATTAACTTTAGAAAAATCATATTTATTACCTGTATATGGATCTGTATAGTTACCATCAGAATCCATGTTTGGATCGTTTTCTTGTAACCAACCAAGTTCCATTGCGTTAGCAGAGTTAACGACAATAATAACTTTGTTGAAGTGTTTACAAGCATAATCAATGAGCTTTAATTCAGCGTTATTGATAACTAAGCCACTTCTATTTTGTTCACTCATGCCTTGATTTAATGATTGGTCATTACCTTCACCAGAGTTTCTCTTTAAGGTGATGACGGCTGTTGGATATGAAGCAAATGTAGATTCAGCACTGGCTAAGGCAGTAGCTGGATCAACAAAATCACCATTTGCAGTAGCATAAACTTGTTTAGTAGCTTGATTGAATGGGATATCTGTATCTTGTTCAATGCCGTTGGCTAAAGAGACTGCTCCACTTGTGCTTGCTGGGTCTTCACCTCCAGACATATTGTTGTGCCAAGAATAATAGCCTAACACAGTGACACCTTCATTAGCAGCAAGTGGTAAAGCGTTATTCTTGTTTTTTAACAATGTCATACCTTCTTCAGCGGTAAGTTGTGTCATTCTTTGTGCGTTTTTTAAAGCATCGTCTTGATTATCAAATTCAAAATCAATGTAATTGCCATCTAAAGAGCTATTATCTTTAGTATGTTGTTTGCCACGTCCAAGTAAGAGATCTAAGTTGTTTTCTTGAACGTTAGCGGCAATTGTGACGCCACCTAATAAAGCCAAGACGGCACCTCCTATGATGGCTAAGTAAGTAATTCTTCTATTTTTAGCTTTCATGTTCATTTCCTCCTATTCTTTGACGACTTGAACGTTTTGTTGATTAACTTTACGTGCATAGTATTTTTGGAATAATAAGACACCACAGTTAATAGCTTTGAAGATGCCGGTGATTAAGCAGACAACTAAGACCACAGTTGGGTAATAGTCTTTGCCAAAATATAATTCACCATTCATAGCTGGTAATAAGTATTCTTCATAATAATTGGTGTAAGAACCGGTCACGTGTTTAGCGTTTTCAATCCAAAGTTTGTCACAGTTGAAGAGAATGATGCCACCAAAGATTAAACAAATGGCAACGATTCCTTCAACGATGGCTTTTTTCTTATTTGTGCCTCTTCTGTTGAAGTTAGTAGCGAGCATAATGCAAGCAACGATACAACCGATTAATGGTAAGAAACAACCTAAGAATGTCCAGATGTTGAATGTGGCTTCTGTGTAACCTTGAATAATCATGTTTCCATAACCAGAGAAGATGGCTTGATAGCCTGGATAACTAAAGCCATTAGCATATTTTGTGCCATCATCTGTAAAGATTGTGAAGACATCTGAGAAATTAAATAACACTAATATGACAATCGCTAAAATGCCTAAAGCGATAGAGATGAGGGCTAAGATTTTAGCTGTTGGTTTTAAGATCTTTAAAACTTTGTTTTCCATTATTTAGTCCTCCTTATTTAGATTGAGTTAAGACAACATCAATGGTTTGTGTGCCAAAGAAGCTACTCACTTTGATTTGATAGACGAAGCCATATTTACCTTTAGCATCTTTAGCGGACACTAATGGTTCTCTACCTTCTAAGTTAACGTTTAATGTGCTGTCGGCTTCAGACCAAGTTCCTGAAGCTGTTGGAGCAAAACCGCCTTCATATAAGTTGGCCTTACCATCAACGCCTAAGTTAAGGTTGACAGACTTTGTGCCACCATCTGGACCAGATGTGGTATAGGAGCCAACAAATTCATATTTTGATTCACCATCGAAATCAGAAAGAGTCATTTTGTTCCATTTGACTTCTGGGTTTAAGCTGACAAAATAAGCTAAGTTATTATAGACGAGTCTATAACCTGGGTGATCTTTATTAACGGAAGCAGTTGTTTCGTAAGTTTGTTCACCATCTTTGATAACGATCTTGCCATTATCTTCAGACCATGTTGGGCCATAACTAACAGTACGGTTTGCACCACTTGGGCTATTTAAGACGACGGAACCATCGTTATGTAAGTACATATAAGCTGTAGCTTTGCTATTGTTATTACCAGTAGCAACTGCCTTGAAGATGTATTTGCTATCTCTTTCATCCCATTTAGCGTAATCTTTCGCTAAAGTTTTATAGAATGTTGGATCTTTAGCTTGGAATTTAACTAAGGATTCGTGGCCTTCGATGTTGACGTTATAGTAGAATTCATGACGGCCTTCGTATTTATCAAAGTCAGCGTGAATAACTGTTTTGTTTTCATCATTGAGATTTAAGATATAGCCATATCCTTCTTCTAATTTATAGGTTCCGCTTAATGACCAGTTATGAGCAGCTAAGTCTTCTTTAACGACTGTTAATTCAGCTGAAGCTGATTTAGTTGGATCACCTTGGCTTGTTGCAGTAATCGTGACTTTACCTTCGGCCTTTGGTGTGATGGTGCCACTGCTGACAGTAGCAATTTCTTCATTAGAAGAAGACCATGTGACGTTTTTATTTGTAGCGTTTTCTGGAAGAATTGTAGCTGTTGCTTTAACGGTTTGACCGATGAAGGCTTGTGTCATATCGAGTGAAAGACTGATGCTTTCCACTGCGACTTCTGGTTGTTGTTCACCTCCACCTGGGCCGCCTTGACCACCAGGACCACCGCCTCCACCTGGGAAGCCGCCTGGGAATCCACCGCCTGGGAATCCGCCACCAGGACCGCCTTGACCACCACTATTACCGGATGAACGACCTTGAACAATACCTTGTAAGGTGAAATTGTTACTTTTTTGATCAACAACACCTTTAAATTTGTAAGCGTAGTCGCCAATTGTTACTTCTGTATTATAGGCACTAGAAGTTGTAGCGACAAATACGACAGGGATTTTTGCATTGCTCTGACAAGCGCCTAAACTAACAATTGATGTTGCTAAGACGATGGAGAGTAAAGCATTTTTCTTAAATACTTTCATTGTATTCCTCCTCTACCTCTTTCGAGTTTTTCATGACTATATCCTATAAGAAAAAAAGTAAAGAAAAACCATTTGGGAAAAGCTCCCGTTATTAAGGGACATAAATAATTTAAATGGGACAAAAGTCAAATTTATTGGGACGAAAAAAGACAATCAATAGATTGCCTTAATTCACATAAGTGTGACTTATTTTATAAATAAATAGATTTATTTTTACGCGTAACAGAAAGGTATTCTTCCATGATTTCATCTTTTCTTTTACTAGAAAGAGGGAGAACTTTATTATTAGTTAATTTAACCTCATTTGTACCAATCATTCTAATAAATAGATAATTAACTAAATACCCTTTGTGTACACGTATGAAACCATTTTCTTTTAATTTGCTTTCTAATTCACCCATTAGTACACGGGCATCGAATTTAGAACCATCTTTTAAATAAAAAGTTTGATAGTTTCGATTACCTTCGATATACATTACTTGATCAATATCCGCGGAAATCGTTTCGGTTTTACAAGAAATAGTAATCTTTTTATTTTCTCTATTAGTATTGAGCGCTGTATTAACAAATAGTTCCAAAACACTAGCGAAGTCCTGAATAATTCTTGATTTACGGATAAAACCAAATGGATGGAGTTGTAATGTATCAAATACTAAATCTTCTCTTTGAGAAAGATAGATAATATCAGTTTGAGGATTGAAACCTTTTAATTTTTTACCAACTTCTAAGCCGTTAATTTCTGGCATATCAATATCAAGGAAGACAAGACGATAATTTTTTTCCTCGGCCATCGCTAAAAAGTTAATAGGAGAAGAAAAAGCATCTAAAGAGATAGCAATATTCTTTTCTTGAAAGAAAGATTCTATAGCGCCTTTAGAAATGAGTAAGGCAGTCTTATCATCATCAAGCAAAGCAATCTTAAGCATTGTTAACTCCCTTATGGTTCATATTTAATAAACAATCACAGACGAACTTGTCATCTTCAAAAGCAAACGAGACATAACCTTCATATTTCTTAGCGATATTTTTAATAATTTTAGTGCCATATCCGTGTGCTTTACCATTTTTTGTCGTTCTTAGTGATGGCTTACCTTTAACTTGATTTGTTTCCACACTATTAAAAGCGGTAATTCGCAAATAATCTTGTTGGGTAACAATAGCGACATTAATAAAATCTTCTTCATTTTTTGGCACAAAATTTTCTAATGAATTATCAACAATATTAGTGATTAAAGATAATAAATCACTGTCCTCAAAAGGAAGATGAGGAGGAACCACTACTTTGAATTTGATTTTTTTATTATCAATCTTAGCTTTAGTTAATTCTAAATTAACAATGCCAGAGACCACCAAGTTAGAACACGAAAAACTATATAAATATTCTTCTTTTTGGTTAATCAAAGATTGAATATAATTGTTTGCTTCTTCATATTTACCATCATTTAATAAAACTTGTGTATAGCTGAGTTGATTTCTTAAATCATGACGTATCTTCATTAATTCTTCACGGTTATTCATATCAATTTCTAAAGCATCTTTTTCCATTTCCATAACGCTATTAGAAACTTCAAGTTCTGTCACTTTGTGACGATAATCAATCAAAGAATAAATGGAATAATAAATACCTGTTAAAACACCAAGTTCTACGACTGAAACAAAAATTAATAAGGCGCGACCACCTGAATCACTAACGTTTAAGAAGTTTTGCCAAACCGCACTGACACTAAGAAGAGCGGCTAAAGACAAAAGAATAGCAACATGGGTAATTGGTAATCTTTTAAATCTCATAATGTCAAATTTATAAATTACCATAGCAATAAATGGCAAAAGAATAATTGGTATGCTTCTTGCTAAGACAACAAAGAAAGTAATACCTGTTAATTCACCAACCGCCATACCTAATGTACGACCAATCTCTTCTGTAATTAATGTCGAAGCCACTACTACAGCAATTTTAATAATTTTATGTAATGGACGATCTTTAAGAAAGAAAACAATAAAAAGTGTTGGAATGACCGCAAAGGAAGCGGTAAATAACATACCACCAATTTGTAGGCTAATCATATTAGCCAATGCAAAGAAGATTGATTCTAATCCCACAAAGCAACAATATATGATAACAAACGTCACTGCTGACCAGAGAACACTCTTTTTAGTAAGCGTTTTAGGGGCAGTAATAATAATTAAAGAAAACGACATGAAAAAGTATTGAATATACATCGTCGCATCTAAAACACGTGTAAAATAAGTCGCCAAAAAATCTATGAAATTCATACTTAACTATATTAACATAGTTACCTCTATTTTGATATCACAGGGACAAAAAGTGCCCCTTTTGGGACAAACAAAATGTTTTTGTATTGACAAGTTCATATGCAAAACTCGTTTTATTTATTTTGTTATAAATCTCTCGTACTTCGTTCAACAATTTGAAGAATTATAAGAAAGAAAAAGATGCCATTATAGACTAAATGGGTTCACTTCAAATGCTAATCTTTTTTAATTGTCATCATAATGAGACCACATTGAATGTATTACGACTGTGTTAATATCTTTGTGAACTTTATAAACTAGACGATGTTGAAGATTAATTCTTCTAGAATAATAACCTTGTAAATCACCAACCAGTTTTTCATAGTTAGGTGGGTTTTGAAAAGGATTTTTTGCGATAAGGTTTAATAATTTCTTTACTTTGTCTTCTAATCCAGCGTTTTTAAGTAGTTTTTTATCTTTTTCAGCGTTTTTGGTGAATTTAATAATCCACATAACTACCACTCTTCATTTGGATTATAAGTAGACATTTTAGAAATATCTTCTTTTTCGCCACTTTTAATCTTCTCAACAAGTCCTTTTTGAGAAACTAAATAAATAGTTTCTAGCATCGCATTATATTCAGCTTCAGATATAATAACTGCGTTTCCGTTTTTGGTGCTCACAGTGATAGAGTCATTGTACTCAATGACATTATCAATAGAACTAAAGAGATTCTTTCTCAAAACAGAAATATTAGTAACTGCCATAAGTCTTTCCTCCTAATTATATTATATAACAAGTATGTACGTAATCAAGTACAATAGCGCATTTTTCTGTACAATAGATAATAAGAAAAATAACACTTTGGATGTCTTATATTACGTAACTATAATGCCGAGTAATTCTCTTAAATAAGCTTCTGTCGCAGCGAACAAGCGTGCTGACCAAGAAAAAGAATAAATAATTTAATTATTTTAAGGCAAAGCGAAACGGTGAAATTTAAAATACAACCCATTTAATGAGTCTTTTTGGTTTACGATTTTTTATCATTTTTGCCTTCAAATTGTTAAAAAATCACATATTTTGTATTATTAGCCTCACCAAAAAGTTAAATTATTCTTACAGAAGTTAATTTCTTTTATATTTCAAAGACTTGGTGCAATTTAAATTACAATTAATCATCTTTATTTTCAATGTTTTATAATATCTATAAATAATATATACGCAGAAAAGAAGGTAACTGATTATGTTTAAAAGATATTTTGGTAATGCAACAAAAAAGCAAATTAAAACAAAAATAGTGTTAATTGCGGCCTTTTTGCCATTAATTATAGCAACTTTTATCGGTCTTGGAATTGGAAACCATTTTGCTTTCAATGTCTATGACTCAAACATAACTGCTTATCTTTGTAATCCTGTCGCTGGTAACAATGAAAGTATTATTGCCACCAAAAAAAGCGGCAATGAATTATCTAGAGAAATTGAAAGAGAGGGTGCGGTTTTAGTTAAAAACGATGGAACCTTACCTTTGGATAAAAGCATTAATAAAGTTAATGTTTTTGGACATTCTTCTATAGACTGGTATTATTCAGGCGGCGGTTCAGGTGCGGTTAACGCAAATGGGGAAATTCAATATAATGTCCCAACAGCTTTAATGAATAATGGTGTTGAATATAACCATGATTTATATAACTTTTACACTAATTTTAGAGGTCCATTAGGAGGGAATAATCCTAACTTAGGTGGCGCGAGAGCGGAAACCATCTGTGTTCTTGCAGAACCCACACTAAGTTCGTATGGAAATCTTTTAAATAGTGCCAAGTCATTCTCTAACACCGCAATAATGTGCATTTCAAGAAAAGCGGGTGAAACCGAAGATATTCCTCATGCTCAATATAAATATAATGCGGATACCGATTTTACTAGGGGTTATTTAACCATCTCCACCGAGGAAGAAGCGTTACTTGAATGGATTTGTGATAATTTTGAAAATGTTATCGTTTTAATTAATTCCACAAATCTGATGCAATTAGACTTCCTTGATAGAATTGAAAAAATTGATGCTTGCTTAATATGTGGCTGTACTGGAAACTATGGGGCTAATGGAATTGTTGATATTATTTATGGTGAAGTATCTCCAAGCGGAAAAACAACGGATACATATCCATATAAATTAGAATATGAACCATCCTATTATCGTGGTGGTTATGAATATATCAATAACTATGAAGGAGCCCCTTCAAGCGCATGGCCATATAACCGTAATTATAAAGATAGAAATGAAAGAAAGGTTTTCTATGTCGATTATATTGAAGGTATTTATGTTGGCTATAAATGGTATGAAACTGCTGACGTAGAGGGTTTCTGGGATGGCGAGCCATATAATGGGTATGAAAATGTTGTTCAGTTCCCCTTTGGTTTTGGAATGTCGTATACCACCTTTAGTTGGGAATTAGAGGAAACATCATTAGCAAATGGTGGTCGAATCACCTCTAATAAGGATGAAATCACTGTCAAAGTTAAAGTCACAAATACGGGAAATTTCAAAGGTAAAGATGTCGTTGAAATCTATATGACTCCACCATATTATAATGGGCAAATCGAAAAGGCTCATGTTAACCTTGTAGGCTTTATGAAATCACCAGAACTTGAAAGTGGGCAAAGTGTTTCTCTTACATACACGATTAGGGTGTCTGATTTTGAAAGCTATGATTGTTACGATAAAAACAATAACGGACATGTTGGTTATGAACTCGATCAAGGTGAATACATAATTAAATTTATGGAAGATTCACACACTCTAAAAGAGATGAATACCAACACCTTAACTTATCATATCGATAACACGATTAACGTTGATGTTGATGAAGTTACTGGTCAAAAAGTCACAAATATCTTTACTGGCGAAAAAGCGATTGATGGTGGAAGTTCGGATGGGAGCACTCTTAATCAAAATGTTGATTTTATGACAAGAGAGAATTTTGTTCTTCCAACCACCACACAAACAAATCGTAACTGGAACATGGCTCTAGAAGTGTCTCCTACTTCTGCTTGTATTAATACATATTCCACCACCATTAGAGACGCTTGGGATAATAAGACGGGAAATGATGGTTTTGGAAATCAAATACCAACCACTAATCCATCATGGGGCAGCGGCTCTGGTTCAAACAAAGTTATTACTGGCGGGCAATTAACAGAATTAGGACGTATACTTGCCGATCCAGAAAATTGGAATGATGATGAAAATTGGAATAAGATTTTAGATCAAATTTCCTGGGATGAAGCTATCGATGTCATTAATACCAATTCATTAAGTAATGATAAAGGCATTCCAAGCGCAGGTAGACCAGATGGAAATGATGCGGATGGTCCACAACAAATTGGCGCTATTGCTGGTATTGGTTCAGTTAGAGGAACAGCTTACCCTTGCATTACTGTCACCGGTCAAACATGGTCAACATCTTTAGCATATCAAATGGGGAAATCATATGGTAAAGATATGCAGGCTGTTGGAAGAAGCGGCGCTTACGCCTTTGGGGCGAACATCCACCGTTCTGCCTATACAGGAAGAAATTTTGAATACTTCTCAGAAGACGGATTCCTTTCAGGAAAAATGGCTTCAAACGCTTCTAAGGGTGTCGCGGTTACTGGTAAATATTGCTTTATGAAGCACTTCGCGGTTAACGACCAAGAATATCACCGCGTTGGTTTATATACTTGGGTTAGTGAACAAGCAATTAGAGAAATCTATTTAAAGCCTTTTAAAGAATGTGTTCTATATGGTGAATTAAGTGCCTTAATGACCTCCTTTAATAGAATTGGCAGTATTTGGGCTGGAGGAAGTGAAGCCTTGATTACCGGTGTTTTAAGAAACGAACGGCAATTCCATGGAATGATTGTTACCGACTACTGTGAATCATCTCAATTAATGGATCAGGCTCAAGCAGTTAGAGCGGGTTCTGATTATGGAATGAATATGCATTACACTAGTGGTGTATCTTCGTCTTTACCAAATAGAAGTTCTGCTACTCCTAGATTTCAGTGGAGAATGAAAGATGTTTGTAAAGAAATTATTTACGGGTACATTCATCCACTGCTTGTGAATTTTAACTACAACGAAAGCGCCGATGAAGAAGAATATATTATTGTTACTAGTAGTAAAAATCCTTGGGAATGGTGGCGTCCAACATTAGTCAGTATTGATGTCGCTATTGGAGGAGGACTCTTATTCTGCCTCTACTTGCTTTTAAGACCAATTGTGGAACCAGAAGAAAATGGAAAGGAGGGTGTAGAATAATATGAAACGCAAACTTGCAAAGAAAATGTCTTTAATCCTTGGTATTAGTATTGCCTCCTTTGTAGTGGGTTTCAGTGCTATTACAATATTGGTGTCTAGAATTAACTACGCTAATTATGAAAAAGAATATGATGACGAAGTCAAAGAGGTTGAAAACGCAAAACCAAAAGGGCCACTTTATGTCGATATTGATAATGAATTTGTGACCTATGACAGCACTGGCGCTTTCATTCAAAAAACAAAATCTATTTATCCCTATATTTACACTTGTAGAAGCACGGAAGCTGAATCCCGCGCATACGCTGCAGGAAAAAATGGCTACATAAACGTTGAAATCTATGATAACACTTCATTTTTTGGACAGAGTATCGGTAATATTGCCCCAAACGGCGGAGGATATCTCTCCTTTATAGTTGATGTCACAGAACCTGCAGATGCGGATATTGATTTTGTTTGTTCTTCTACTATTTATAATCCTGAAACTGGATCTGCTACAGATATGAAAGGATTAACAAAATTCGTTAAATGGACGATAAACAATATTCAAATTGATGCTGACGATATCAATCTTCCTGCCGATAGAGATTGGTTTAATATGCAACATGTCATCCTTCATAAGGTTCATTTAAAAGCAGGGATTAATGTAATTAAAATGGAAACCGAAAATCCAAACCCACTTAATCCTTCCGACATCCCGATTCCAAACATTTCTCATATCCATGTATTTAGTGAAAAACCATACAACAAACAATTTGTCGTTGATGGTGATAGTGTCCACCTTGTTCAAAGAGCAAACAAAATTTATTATATGTTATCTGGCTCTTGTGTTGGTTATGAAGCAGATGATTTCTTTGTCGATATGTGCTTAGATGGTCAAAGCCTAAATCAAATCAACAAAAATGCATATGATTGCGTGGTAAGAGATGGTTATTTCTTAATCACTATTGATACTTCGTGGTTTGCACCAAATCTATATCTCCCACACTTCTGGCTCGAAGGTTCTTTATATAACACTGGCAGAGAACAAGGTGATGTTATGACCTCAATTGACGCTGGTAGATATAATTGGGACAATCCTCACACCAAGCAAACACTTGGAAACGCTAGAATTGATATTAAGAATTCAATTATGGCATTAGTCATTAGCTAAATTATAAATAGTTTGATATGAAAAAAGCCCTCTTTCGAGGACTTTTTTTGTGTTTAGCGAACAAATCATTTCGTCCAACTTTGGATAAATGAATTTGTCCAACAACATAATTCTTCAATTAGTCTTGAATGTATGGAAGTAAAGCCATATATCTTGCGTTTTTAATAGCTTTTGCTAATTGACGTTGATACTTTGCGCTTGTTCCTGTCATTCTTCTAGCACTGATTTTTCCACTTGGAGTAATGAACTTCTTTAATAATTCAATATCTTTATAATCAATAAATTTGATTTTATTCTTTGTGAAATAACAGGCTTTCTTCTTTGGTTTTTTCTTAAAAGCTGGCATTTTCTTAATCCTTTCTTGATTGATACCTAAAATGGTATATCATCATCTGCAAAATCTTCGCCGCCTAATAAATCATCATCATTTGGCTCGACATCTTGCACATAACTGTTGTTAGCAGCGTTTTCTTGAGCTTGTGATGCAGGTTTAGATCCTAACAATGTGACACTATCAACTTGGATTTCCATTGTACTGGCATTTGTACCATCTCTTCTTTGGAATCTTCTCTCTTGCAAGCTTCCATCGACACCAACTTGAGTTCCTTTCTTGCAATATTTTGAAATAAACTCTGCTTGTTGTCTCCAGGCTGTACAATTAATAAAGCTGGTTCCTGTTGTGCCATCAGCATTTCTTGTTTTGTTATCAAATGCTAGCGAAAATGTGATAACGGAAACTCCTGATGGAGTTGTTCTAAGTTCTGGGTCTCTTGTTAATCTTCCTACGATTACTACTCTGTTAATCATTCTTCAATCTCCTTATTCGTGATCGACAGTAACTAATGTTCTAAGTACATTGTTGTCGAATTTTTGAACACGGTCAAATTCTTGAAGAGCAACATTTTCTGCTTCAACTTTAATAACGACATAATATCCTTTAATTTCTTTTTTAATAGGATATGCAAGATCTCTTAAACCCCATTCATTAACGTTGTTAATTTTAGCACCGTTATTTGTAAGGGCATCGTGAAGCTTTTTAATTTCTCCACTTCTTGCTGCGTCATCAAGGCTGGATTTTAAAATGTACATGATTTCGTACTTTTTCATACCTTTTACCTCCCTTTGGACATCTGGCTCCAATCATCGCTATTGTTGGAGCAGAGAAGAGCATTTATAAAAAATGCTTTAATATTCTATTAAAAATTCTTTACTAAGTAAAGCAGAAAGAAAAATTTCAAGAATGCCTGTTCATATAATATAACGTATTTGAAAACGGTTTTTTTCCGAAAAATTTTAATATTTTTCAAAAATCATTACAAAATCTATGTTTTGAAGTCCGCTACCCAACTCTATAATTTCTTCTTTTTCGATTGTAAAACCAATCGCTTTATAAGCATTTATAGCATCAATGTTTTTTTGATTAACATTGAGTTTTGCAGGCTTTTTGTATAATTCGATCAATAATTTAATGAAACGTTTTGCTATTCCTTTTCTTCTAAAATTTTCAATGAAATAGATTTTATCAATATAGAAATAGTTTACTTTTTCTACATAAGAAGCAAAACCAATAAAATTATCCATATATTTAAATAAGACGTATTCATAACCGTCGTTTATATAATTTCTTATAGAATTGATTTCAAAATATTTAGTTAAAAGTAAATTTATTTGCTCGTCAGGCAATATATCTTTATAAACTTCGTTCCATATCAAAATAGCTAGTTTTTTAATTGCGAGAAGCTCTTCTTCGTTTTTAGCTTTACCAACATTAATTTCGATGTTTCCGGTCCCTATAATTTTCATAATATGTTTATATCTTAAAATATTAATTAGAATATATTAAAATAATACTATCTAATTTAATAGGGATTTAATTATGGAAACAAAAGCAGAAAAGTACGAAAGAATCGTTAAATTTATAGATCAATACCTTGAGTCAGGTGACTTTTTCAACACAACTTTAATATCGCATACACTTAATTTATTAAAAAGCGAATTTGAGTATATGGATTGGGTAGGAATATATGAAAAAACACCTAAAGAAAGGACTCTATTCTTGAGTTATTATGTTGGTGGTCTAGGTTGCGATTTAATTAGATTTGAAAAAGGTGTTTGTGGTAGATGCGCAAGAACAAGAAAGACGCAATTATGTCCAGATATCTCTAAAGTTCCTTATCACATCGCATGTTCTGATAGCACAAAATCCGAAATCGTTCTCCCAATCATTTCAAATAAAAAATTGCTTGCAGTTCTTGATCTTGATTCAGATTCACTCAATGCATTTGATGAAATTGATCAAAAATATTTAGAAGAAATTTGTTCACGTCTATCGCTTGTTTTATAAAAATAATTGAGTTTTGCAGGGTTTTTGCGTTATATGTCAGGTTTAAATAATAAAAGATTGATCAAAATTGTTAAGTTTAAATCAAAATTCTCATCGAAACGATTAGTATCTTCTTTTGAAAGAGCTAAAAACGATGAAACAGATTTTTTAATCTTTTTTGATATTTTCAAATGTGACATTAACGCAGAAAACAAATTCAATCTTTTCCAGCAAGAGACAATTGATAACTCATTTTTAACTGAGTTTGTAAATTTAAAGAAGCAGGCGAGTACTGCAAAAATTAAACTTGGTTTTGGTTTCGACTTGCTTTCATCTTTTTCTGCCAAAGAGATTCGAAATAATAGAGAATACTTAGTAGCTTTCTTTAATTTTTTAATTCAGCATTTAGGTATTTCGGCTTTCTACTTTGAAAAAGCAAATGAATTACCTAAAGAGTTTCTACTTGAATTCTTTTCAAAAATAAAAGGTGTTTGCACATTTGGATCTACTACTTCTTCACTCTCTAATTCATTATCTGATTTTGAATTATATTCACTCGGTTTTAACGCCTTACAATCGTCTTTTTTAGAAAATCAAATTGAACAATTGATAAAGTCCAATAGTAAGATTTCTCTTGATAAATTAGCTTCATTGCTAAGTTGGGAATCCCATTACTTTAACAATTATTATCGAATTTTTAGAATCTATAAAAATGAAAAGATATCTTCTTTGTTAAATAAAGAGAAAAGTTTTCTTGTTTCATACGACATAATTAAAAGGTAAGTTCATGTTAGACGAATTTGAAAAATCTATTACGGTCAAATATAGAGCAAAAATTTGGTCACGTTTTGTAAAAGCACTTAAAGAGTACGAACTTCTTTCTCCTGGAGATAAAGTTTGTGTTTGTATTTCTGGTGGAAAAGACTCAATGTTAATGGCTAGATTATTCATGCAGCTTAAAAAACACTCTGATTTTGATTTTGATGTTGAATATCTTGTCATGAATCCCGGATATAACAAACCCAATCAAGAAGTTATTGATAGAAACCTCAAACTTCTTGGCATTGATGCCAAAATTGTAAAAACTAATATTTTTGATGTTGCAAATCTGCAGCAAGGCAGATCTCCTTGCTTCCTTTGTGCAAAAATGAGACGAGGAGCTCTTTATAATACCGCAAAGAAATTGGGGTGTAACAAAATTGCACTTGGCCACCACTATGATGATGTCATCGAAACCACTTTAATGAATATGCTAAATTCGGGTTCTTTCCAAACCATGTTGCCAAAACTTCATAGCACGAATTTCCCCGGAATGGAATTAATTAGACCAATGTACTTTATTAGAGAAAAAGACATAATTTCTTGGAAAAATTACCATAATTTAGAATTTATTCAATGTGCATGTAAATTAACAGAAAGTTTACATCATGCTGAGGATGGTTCAACAATATCTCAAAGATATAATACAAAGCAATTAATAAAAGAATTAAAAGAAACATATAACGACCAAGTTGAAAAAAACATATTTATGGCCGGATCAAACGTAACACTTGATATGGTCGGTGGTTATAGAGAAGGTGGAAAATATCATTCTTTTTTAGATTTATATGATTCAAGAATTGTTCATAAGAAAACTTACAATTCATTTAGAGAACTCTTACTTAATTCTGCTCCTTTTTTGATTGATTTTTCCAAGACAAACAACGTATTTGTTAAATTTGTAGATTCAAATAAAGAAAATCACAATTATGGTTCAGAAATTTCCTTAGCTTTGGATGATAAATTTAATCTGGTTGTCTTGCCTCTTGAAAACAAGAATTTAAACAGCACCATCGAATATTTAAAACAAAAAAACGAAAGTGTAATCTTTTTGCAAACTCAAGAATTTGATTCTAATAGCTTAAAATCTATAAAAGCAAAAATTCAAAAAACTATGAACATAAAATTGAATAGTAAGGATGCTTCTCAATTTGAAACTCTTAAGCAATATATAAAAGAAAAACATGTTAAAAATCAGAACATTATTGTGTTCATTAACCTTTAAAAACCTGCAAAACTCCATTATTTTTATTAAAAATGTGATTTGAATCACATTTTTTTATTATTTAATAATAAAGGTTTTAAATATTCATTGTTGCATATCAATATTAAGTTTGACATAATTAAGGAAACCCAAATAAAAAATCGGGTTTCCTATAATGAAACAACAATCGACAACAAAAGAAGAAATCTTAAACACTTTTATTGACCTATTTAACTTTTTAGGCCCTTCTTTGACGTTGTCGCAAGTTTCAAAAGAATTACATATTTCTAAAAAAACTATTTATAAATATTTCTCATCAAAAAACGAAATCTACGAAGCTATTCTTGACAACGTTGTTGAGGAAATATCAATTGCCCAAAAGCAAATATATGAAGACTCATCGCTTTCATTAGAAAAGAAAATATACAAATTATTAACTATCGAAACTACTGAAGAAAAAAGAATTAACATGTCTAAAATGTCAGCCCTTGCTGATACAGAGCCTAAATTCTTCAAAAGATTAATGGATGAATATGAAGTTAGATGGGATTATTTTGCAAAATTAGTAAACGAAGGTAAACAACAAGGAATTATTAAAAAGGATACAAATGTTTATCTAGTAATCCGTGTTCTAGAATCTTCATTACAATCATTCTATCGAAAGGATTTCTTCAAATTTACAGGTCTCACCTATACAAATGCAGTAAAACAGCTAGTAAATACCATCATTGAAGGAATCAAAGTCTAATGGAGCGGTATTACATCTTACTTATAATATTAGGATCAATAGTAATATTGTTCTTGGTATCGTCACTTCTTATCTCGATATTTCTTGCGCTATTCCTATGTAACCCCTATAGATGGACACGTAAAAAAGCGTTTGATTGGGATTTTAATAAAGGTTGGATAAACGGAATCGAGAAAGTTAAATTAAATGAAGAAGTTTCAAAATTATCCGATGGTTATGAGTTACATTGGAATTACGCGATGAATTCAGATTCAAACAAATTCGTAATTCTAATTCATGGATATGGTTGGACAAGAGAAGGCATGTATAAATATGGCCTTCAATATATGAAACTTGACTTCAACATCATCACTTATGATTTAAGAGGTCATGGTGATAACAAAAGGTGTCCTATAACAATGGGATATAAAGATGCAAAGGATCTTCACGAATTAATTTCTATCGTTAGAGAAAAATTCGGTAAAGATATATACCTTGGTATCCAAGGCGAATCTATGGGTGCTTCTACTGCTCTCATGGAAATGAAATATGATGATGAACTTAGGTTCGTTGTCGAAGATTGTGGGTATGCAACTTTAAAAGATGTTGTATATCACAAAACGAAGCAAGTCTTCCATTTACCAAAATTTTATGCAGATTTTGCAGGGTTATTTGTCAAAATGTTCTACAAATTCAGCTTTAATGAAGTTGAGCCAATGGAAGATTGCAAAAATTCAAAGACACCTTTATTGATTATTCATGGCGATGCTGATGACTTTGTTCCTGTATCTTCTGCTTACAAGATTAAAGAAGCAAGAAACAAAGATTCTTTAACTGAGTTGGTGATTGTCAAAGGTGCTGGGCATGCTAAAAGTTTGTCGCTTGATAACAATGCCTACTTAAATTACTTACAATATTTTTTAAATAAGATAGCTTGAAAGGAGGTTTATTTATGGATGGAGAAATTCAAGCAAACAATTCCTCACCTAAATTAGTTGAACCTAAAGTAAAAACTAGTGCTGCTGTCTGGCTTGGTGTTGCTAATGCATCAACAGGTTTACTTTGTGCTTTTGCAGAAGGAACAGCATTAACTTATTTTTACCACAACTTCTTAGGTCTCAATGAGTGGGTATCAGGATTGATTTGGATCTTATTTGGTATTTGGAACGCAGTTAATGATCCACTTTATGGTTTCTTGGCCGACAGAACAAAATCAAAACTCGGAAGAAGAAGACCATGGATTAGATATGGTGCTCCAATAATGGCAGTATTATTTGCTATTACTTGGATATCATTCCCTGCAATGAAAGGAAATCAATGGTTCTTAGGTTTCCAAATGGGTATATCCTTATTCTTATATGATATCGTTTACACCGCTATTGCATCTGCAATTTACGTCATGCCTTATGAAATGGCCGTTACTGATAATGCAAGATCACCAATTTTTGTTTGGAACGTAGCGTTCTCGCTTGTTTCATTTGGTGCTCCAATGGTTTTAAATGGAATGTTAACAACATTAATTGAAACTCATGCTGACATTTTCCCTTGGGCAATGGCCGCCGCTGGTTTAGTCGCTGGTGCTTTAGTTTTTGTTTCTACATTCTTCTACAAAGAAAACGGTTATCACAGAGAAGAACCTCAACCAAAGTTCTTAGAAGGTTTAAAACAATGTGTTAAAAATAAATCTTTCTTAATCTTTGAAGTTTTATCATGGACAGTTATTTTTGCACAAAACGCATTAATGTTAGGTCTTACTTACTATGCAGGAATGTGGCCAGAAAATAACATGATTATTTTATATGCTGCCCTTGCTGTTGGTGCTTTACTCTCAATTCTCTTCTATATCTTTATGAGAAATAAACTTGGCAATAAGATTGAAGCATTGATTATGTGTGGTTCATTTGGAGCTGGTTGTTTACTTGCTTCATTCTTAGGACAATACTTCTGGGTATTAGTTTTAGGATTCTTCCTTGTTGGTATTGGATTCTCGGGTGGTCTTTACCTTGTTCCATTAGTTAATGGTGACGTTATTGATAAAGATGAAGTCGACAATGGTTCACGTAGAGAAGGTGTTTATGCAGGTATCAACTCACTTATTACAAAACCAGCAGGCGCTATCGCACAAGCCATTTTCCCAATTTTCATGAGCTGGGCAGGTTTCAATGCACAATTAAAAACAACCGATGAAAAAGGAAACGAAATTACCGATTGGGCAAGTCAACCTGATTCAGCAAAAACTGGTTTATTCCCATCATGGTTCTTAGTCACAGGTATCTTACTTGCTTTATCATTCTTAGCAATGTGGTTCTTCCCTCTTCACGGCAAAGCTTGGGAAGACACTAAAAAAGAGCTTGCTATTGAACATCAAAAGAAAGAAGAAGCTTACGAGCAAAAGATCCTTGCTGAAATGCAAGCAAATCAAGCCACAGGTGAAATTAAATAATAATTTCTAAACTTTAAAAAAGACAAAATCTCTGCAAAAATGTTAAATTTTAACAAAAACAGAGATTTTTCTTTTGAAAAATCTTTAATTTTTGTTTCTACTCTTTTAATATTTATAAAGAGGTACTCAAAATGGCAAAACATAAATTAACCATGCAAGAGAAACTTGATAAAAGAAAATACAAAAAACCAAATCGCTTTTTATGGTGGTTTTTTTATCATCTAGTTATCAAACCATTTCTTTCGCCAATGCATAAAGTTGAAGTCGAGATTAAAGATAGCATAAAGGATACTAAAGGTGCTGCATTTATTATCTATAATCATCAGTCAAGAACAGATTTTATTTGGCAAACTCAATGTGCTCAAGGTAGACCATTAAATTTCATGGTCGGTTATAACGAATTTTTTAGATCGCATTTAAAATTTATTGCTCATCTTCTTCATTTTATCCCTAAAAAGAACTTCACTCTTGATATGGGTTCTATGAGAGCCGTAAGAACTATTATTAAAGATGGCGGAGTTGTTTGCTTTGCTCCTGAAGGAATGTCTTCTATTAACGGACACAACCAGCCAATAGTTGTCGGGACAGGAAAAATGCTCAAAAAATATGGTGTTCCAGTTTATTGTGCAAAAGCAAAAGGCGCTTTCTTATCAAATACCAAAGTATGTTTAGACGAAAGAAAAGGTAAAACAGTAGCTACAATGTCACTTCTTTTCTCTCCTGAAGATTTGAAAGTTTTATCTCCAGAAGAAATTGATGCAAAAATTAATGAAGCAATCTGGCAAGACGACTATGCTTACAATAAAGAAGCTCATATAAAATACGATGGTAAGGGCAATATTTGTTCACATCTACATGATTTATTGTATCGCTGTCCAAAATGTGGTCATGAATTTGAGATGATTGGCGAAGGCAACGAAATTAAATGTCTAAATTGTGGAAACGGCGCAACAATGGATGACTATTATGATTTCCATCCATTTGAAGGCTCTATTATTCCAAGTGATCCAGCAAGATGGCACGATGAAGAGCGTAAAATTGTCTATCACGAAATAAAAGATAATCCTAACTTTGAATTTATAGAAAAAGTTAAGGTTGGTTATTTGCCTCCTTATCACTCTCCAAAAAATAAAGCTACTTCAGAAGTTTGTGGCGAAGGAGTCATGAAATTTACTCATGAAGGTATATTTTTTGAAGGAACTAAACTCGGAAAACCATTTAATTTTACTCTTGACTATCAAACCTATAATACTTTAGTCATTACAGTTGATTGTACCTATTTTGCTTTCTATATAAATGGAGAATATTTTGACTTCTTCCCAGAAAGACCAACGGTTGGTAAAATTTTGTTAATTGTTGAAGAGATGCATAGACTTCATGGAGGCAGGCGGAAAAACTTACCACAACTTGATTGGGTATATGAATAAAAAAAGCAGACAGAAATGTCTGTTTTTTTAAAAATAGTCAGTTTTTGCAAGGTTATTTACGAATTTGTGGCGTCCCGTTCAATTTTTGTTGACGCATCCAAGTACCCATAACCATCTTTTTAGGAAGTAATCTAACAAGAATTCTTTGGGCATTATTTTTAAAACCATAGCATGAAATTTCTTTCTTTTTATATAAATCTTTTATGGCTTTTTTCATAACTTTATGTGGGTCATACATTGCAGCATATTTTATAACAACCGGTTTTTTATCCGTATCTACAGCTCTATCAAAAAAAGCTGTTTTTGTCCAAAACGGAGTTACAGTTAATACATGAATTTTTCTATATTTAAGTTCAACGTTTAATGCTCTTCCATAACTTAAAACAAATGCTTTAGTTGCTCCATAACACGCAATATAAGGAATTGGTTGGAAGCCTGCACAACTTGCAATATTCATAATTTTTCCACCTTCTTCTATATAAGGTAAAGAAATCGAAATTGTATTAACGTAACTTGAACAGTTCAAATCCACCATTTCATTTAAAACTTTATAATCGATATTTTCTGTATGATCAAAAATGCCAAAACCAGCGCAGTTAGCTAAAATTCTGATTTTTACTTCTTCTGCTTCGATTATCTTTTTATATTCTTCAAAGCTTTCTTTTTTAGCTAAATCAAGTGGAATTATTTTAACAGGTGTTTTTATTTCCTCTTTTAATTCTTCTAATTTTTTGACACTTCTAGCAATTGCCCAAATCTCATCAACTTTTTCTATTTCTTCGATTTGCTTGATAAAATCTCTTCCCATACCGCTTGAAGCACCAGTTACAACTATAATTTTCTTCATATTTTCTCCAAAAAATTCTAATTTCTTTAATTTTATAATTTAATAATATTAAATTAATAGTTAAAATATATAAAAAAGTTTAAAATATACAAAACGAGGAATAAGTTATGGAATTAAAATTTGAAAAAGTAAATGGTGAACTAATCATCTATTTCCCCGATAGAGTTGATACACAAAATGCGGCAGATTTTGAAGAATCAATTTTTAAAATTTTGGGTAATCAACGCGCTGAAAAAATCGTTTTAAACCTTCAAGACCTTGATTATATTTCTTCTGTTGGTCTTAGAATTGTCCTTAAAATTAAAAAACAATTTAATGAACTTTCAATTATTGAAGTCAGCTCAGAAGTTTATGAAATTTTCTCAATGACTGGTTTTACAGATATTATTGATATCAAAAAAGCTCTTAGAGTAGTTTCAATTGAAGGATGCAAAATTATTGGTGAAGGTTTCTATGGAAAAGTTTATAGAATTTCTCCAGATACAATCCTTAAACATTTTTTCAAAGGTAATCCTGTTGAAGACATCGAAAGAGAAAGACAAAACGCTAAAAACGCCTTTGTTCTAGGTGTTCCAACTGCTATTTCTTATGACGTTGTTAGAGTTAAAGAAGGTGGTTATGGCGCTATTTATGAACTTATTGATGCAAAATCATTAAAAACTTATCTTTTAGATTTAGGTGATCAAATTGATGCAGCAGTAAAACTTTCTGCAAGACTTTTAAGAAAACTTAATACCACAGAATGTATATCAACCGCTTTACCAAGAGCAACAGATATTGCAAATAAATGGTTAAAAAAAATTAAACCTCTCTTTAATGATGAAGATAACGCTAAAATTAAGAGTTTATTTGATACTATTCCTGATGAAGATTTCTTGATTCATGGTGATTGCCATGTTAAAAACGTTTTCATTCAAGAAAGTGAGCCAATTTTAATTGATATGGATTCAATGCAAATCGGTTCGAACATTTTTGAATATGCAGATTTATATATTCCATATATTGCCTATGCATTAGATGATCCTGAAAACCAAGAAAAATTCTTTGGTATTCCTGCAAAGACTTGCAAAGATTTGTTCTATGGAATCTTAAATGAAATTTATGGCGATAGACCAGACTATGAAGAAATTGTCCAAAAAATTCAATTTGTTGGTGATGTCCACTTCTTAAGTAAAATTCAAACGACTGGGCAAAATTTCCCTGAAAGACAGAATAACGCTATAGCCAGAATTAAAGAAGGTTTAAGCAAATTAACAACCTTGAAATACTAATTAATTGAAATAAAAAATAACCCTGTTAAATTTATAAAACAGGGTTTTTTAATATAAATATTTAGGTTTTGCGGGGTTTTTACAATAATTTAAATTCTAAAAGTGATGGGTCGTGGTCCGAAAAAGCAAACCCATCAAGACCTTTATTTCCGTTTTTTGTTTGAATGTTTTCGTGAGAAACAACTTCAATGTTTTCCGAAACTATAAAACCGTCAATTGCTGTTGTATAAGTTTTCCCAGGGATATATTCAATATCATTATTTCTAGATGTTGGATAGTTGTCGCTTGCAACAACTTTAAAGCCTTCGATTACAGGAGATTTTCCTTCTTCATCAAAGAACTTGCTAACCCAATCTGGATCTTTTTTGGTTTCTCCAAATGGTCTATGGTCTGTTGTGTTATAAGTAAAATCAGGATTGTTAGTTAATAAATCGTTGTTCCAATCTCCAGCAAAAACAACATAGTCTCCATTATCTTTTCTTTCTTTTAAGAAAGCATTAAGTTCTTCAACTTGTTTTGCTCTAATAACGCCGCCTTCATCGTAAGCAGACATGTGGGAATTACAAATATATAATTTCCTCCCGTTAGAAACGTCGATTACAGAGGAAGAAAAGCATCTATCTAAATCAAAGAATTTTGAAAAACCAGTTGATACAGTGTATTCGTGTCTTTTTGCTTCTTGAATTTTATATTTTGATATAGTTGTTAGTCCACCTTTAACTGCTCCGTGCATATCATAAAGTGGATAAGGTAAAAATGCGCTATGAAAATTTATTGCATGAACATGATCATAAGCAGGGTATTTTTCTTGAATTTTACTATCTTGATTAATGTGATAGCTTCTTGTTGAATCCGTATCTACTTCTTGAAAACAAACAAAATCAGGATTTTGCTCCAAAGTTGTACTAATAGCCCCATTAGTATTAAAAATTACTTCATCTTTTGATTTTGCAGTAGAGTGGTGGCCACAAGTTTCTTTTCCTTCTTCATCATATCCAGTATCTAAGAAGAAATCGAAGTCTTGAGAATAAGCACCAAAACCAATGTTATAAGTTAAAACTTTATAAGTGTCTCCAACTGCAACTTTTTCAAGCTCAGATTTTGAGTCTACTTTTAAGTCGCAATCCCCAATTCTATTATAAGAAAGGATAACATAACCAACATATCCACCAGCACCTAAAACAACGACACCAACAAAAATTCCAGCGCCTATTAAAACTCTCTTTAAAATCTTATTCATGTTTTTTTTCTCTAACGTTTTAGCAAAATAAAAGAAAAGCAATTCTAAGAATTAAATCTTTTTTGAAATTGCTTCTTTAACGTCTTCTTCTAATTCTTTTTCCTTTTGCTCTGTTTGAGCTTCTTCCTTTTCTTTCTTTCTATCAGCTATTTCTTTTTTTAGCATAAAAACACAAAGGACGACGAGCCCTGCAGTAACTAAAGCAAATAAAATATATATCAATACACCCATGTTATTATTCTATCATAATTTCATTGAAATGAATTAATAAAAGAAAAGAAGATTTTTAATTAACTCTTTGGCTTAAAGCATCTTGTTTAAACGTTAAAAAAACCTGCAAAACCTCATTCTTTATTACTTATTTTCATTTTTTTGACATATAGTTTTATATTTTTAATTATTTGCTAACAAATAATTGATATAATAATTAACAATTAGAGGGCGTGATTATGGCTGAGAAAAAAGTTAAAGTTAAATTTTCTATTAGGTGGAAGTTATTTCTTTCTTTCGTTGTCTTCGCTCTCCTCTTATCAAACATAACTTTAACAATCTCTTATTTTGTCTATAGAAAGACTTCAGAAGAAGGTTATGGTGCAACCGCTCTTAACCTTGCAAAGACTCAAGCATCTTCTGTTGATACTGCAGCTTTAAAAGAAGTTAAGGAATTAGTTTTAACAAAATTTGATGAAGTTATTGAGGAAAACAATAACGAACTTCCTGATTTAGATGATGAAACACAAAAAACTACATTTTTAGCAAACTTTGATAGCGTTAGTTCTAATTCTTCGTTTATTAAAATTCAATCTTATCTTGATAGTATTTTTGAAGACAATACTGTTGCTTCAACTTATTTTGCAGTAATCAGTTCAAAATATGATGCATTAATTGTTTTAGCAGATTCAAAACATTCAAATAATTACTCGGCACCAGGTTATTTTGATTATCCTTTATCAAAAGAACAAAAAGACCAAATTAAAGATCTTCCTGCAAAAGATCAAATTATTAAACCTTATCTTGACGAGTCACTAAATTATGGCGCAATTTTATGTACAGCTGTCCCTATTCTTGATAGCGATGAATCATTAATTTGCCACTCATACGTTGATATAGGTTTTGCTAAAGTTATGAGTGGAATCCAAAACTTTTTAACTAGTTTAGGTGTATTTGTTGGCATATTCGCACTTGCTTTCACAGTTTTAGCTGTTTTCTTATTTAATTTAACAATTGTTAAACCTATTAAAAAGCTTGATGAAGCAACTACTTCTTATTTAGAAGAAGGAAATGAAAATAACACGCAAGAATCACAAATTTCAAAATTGAAAATTAATACAAAAGATGAGGTTGAACATTTAACTCATTCTATTCAAACCTTGGAAAAAAGCATTGCTGGTTATATTGCTTCAATTAAAAACATTTCTGCTCAACAAGAACGTTATAGTACTGAGCTTGATATCGCTGAAAAAATTCAAAGAGGTTTGCTTCCAAACAACTTCCCAAATAACGATAACTTTCAAATAACCGCTTATATCGATCCAGCAAAAGAAGTTGGCGGCGATTTTTATGATTTCTTTATGGTTGATGAAACACATTTGGCTTTAGTTATCGCTGATGTTTCTGGTAAAGGCATTCCTGCAGCACTTTTCATGGCCATTGGTAAAACTTTATTAATGGACCACACAATTAATTCTAAAAACTTATCTCAAACATTTACTCTTGTTAATAACCTTTTATCTAGAGGCAATTCATCCGATATGTTTATCACTGCTTATGAAGGTTTGCTCGATTTAGAAACTGGAGAATATAAGTTCGTAAACGCTGGGCACGAAATGCCATTTATATATAAAGAAAAGAACAATACATTTGAATCATATAGATGTAAACCAGGTTTTGTCCTAGCTGGTATGCCAGAAGTTAAATACCAAGAAGGACAATTAAAATTAGAACCAGGCGATAAGATTTTCCTTTATACTGATGGTATTCCTGAAGCTTCAAACGACGCTAAAAACAGATTTGGCATGGAGAAATTACAAAGAGTCTTAAGAGAAAATAGACGCGAAGATACAGAAACAATTATTGATTCTGTTAAACGTGAAGTCGATAGATTTGTTAATGGAGCTCCTCAGTTTGATGATATAACAATGCTTTGCTTTGAATTTAAGCAAAAAATTGAAGGAAGAACTAGAAAACTTGAGGTAGGTGCAAATCTTTCTAATTTTGTAAAGGTTCTTGATTTTATCAACAACCATCTTGAACTTAACTATGTTGAAAAGAAAACAATTAACAAAATCGATATTGCTCTTGATGAACTTTTCTCAAATATTTGTAATTACGCATATGATGATGGCTTAGGAAAGGTAACTGTTACGGTCTCTGTCACTTCTACTAATATTAAAATTTCTTTAATTGATGATGGAAAACCATATAATCCTCTTGAACATGATGATCCTGACATTACTCAATCTGTTAAGGAAAGACAAATTGGTGGTTTAGGAATTATGATGGTCAAGAAGACAATGGATGATGTTAAATACGAATACAAGCACAAACAAAACATTATCACCATTATTAAGAATCTTTAGTCCAAAATATATTTGCTAACAAAAACAATCCAACTTAAATTCATAAGTGGGTTTTTGTTATATCATATTAATGCATGTAAATTACATTATTTTAAAATAGTCAATTTCTGCAAGGTTTTTTCTAGCAGAAAGGATTCTATAAATAAAAAAATGGTGCTCCCGACCGGAATCGAACCGGTACGTTATCGCTAACACTAGATTTTGAGTCTAGCGCGTCTACCAATTCCGCCACGGGAGCAACATTGATATTTTATCAAAAATAAAAATAAAATCGAGTAATTATTATAAAAAAGCGAACCGTACTAGATTCGCCTTAAATTTAAATTCTTTTAACTACTTTTGATCTTTCATACATGGGAACAAGATTACTTCTCTTATATTTGCTTGATTTGTAAGCAACATAATGAATCTATCTATACCCATTCCGATTCCACCAGTTGGAGCCATTCCATACTCAAGAGCTTCTAAGAAGTCTTCATCTAACTCGTTAGCTTCATCATCACCTAATTCTTTTGCTTTAAGTTGGGCGATAAATCTTTCTTTTTGATCGATTGGATCGTTAAGTTCTGAATAAGCATTTGAGAATTCGGTTCCATTAATATAAAGTTCAAATCTTTCAACAAATCTTGGATCTTTAGATTTTTTTGTTAATGGAGATATTTCAATTGGATGTCCATGGACAAATGTAGGTTGAATAAGGTCTGCTTCACAGAATTCTTCAAATAAAGCATTTAAAATATATCCGTTACTTGTCCAGTGTGGTTCAATCTTGATTCCTTTTGATTTTGCAAAAGCTACTGCTTCTTCAAATGATAAATCAGATTCAAAATCTAAACCTGTTTTTTCTTTAACAAGTTCAGCCATTGATACCCATTTGAATTCTTGACCTAAGTCAATTTCTAAACCTTGATAATTGATTTTAGTTGTACCTAAGACTTGTTCTGCACAATATCTAACTAATCCTTCATTTAATCTTCTCATTGATTGAAGGTCGCCATAAGCTTCATAAAGTTCGATTGTTGTGAATTCTGGGTTATGTTTTGCGTCCATTCCTTCGTTTCTGAATAATCTACCGATTTCATAAACCTTTTCTAATCCACCAACAATTAATCTCTTTAAATTAAGTTCGGTTGCGATTCTTAAATAAAAATCTTTATTTAATGTGTTGTGATGTGTAATAAATGGTTTTGCTGATGCTCCACCTAAAATTGGTGATAAAACACTGGTTTCAACTTCAACAAAGCCTTGAGAATCACAATAACGTTGAATTGCTCTAATAATTTGAGGTCTTAAAAGAGCTGTTCTCTTTGATTCTTCGTTCATAATAAGATCAACGTATCTGTGTCTTGATCTTTCTTCAATATCAACAAGACCATGGAATTTTTCTGGTAATGGTCTTAATGATTTTGTTAAGAATGTATATTTTTCAGCCTTAATTGTTAGTTCGCCAGTTCTTGTGAACATTAACTTTCCATAAACGCCAACAATATCACCAATATCGGTAAGTTTTAATACGTTGTAGCTTTCTTCTCCAACCGAATCAATTGAAATGTAAACTTGGACTTTACCAAATTTATCTTGCATGTTGAAAAATGATGCTTTACCCATTTTTCTCATAAACATGATTCTTCCAGCTACATTTACATATATTGGATTGACTTCTAAAGATTCGTTTGTTTGGCCTTCTGCTTTTTCTCTACAAGTTTTTGATGTGTCCGTTCTTTCATAGGCCTCGCCATAAGGATCAACTCCTAATTCTTTTAACTTTTGTAATTTCTCTCTTCTAGCAATCTCTTGATCATTTAATTTTTCTTCCATAATACTTGCCTCTTTCGATGTTAAATTATATACAAATTTATAGAGTAATTCACTAATTACTCTAAATTATCATAATGAAATTCATTAATAAGCTTTTTAATCTCTTCCGTTGAAGAGCAATTTTCTGTTATTTGTTGTTTAAGTTTTCTTATTTCTGCACCTGGAAACATATTGAAAAATTTTGGAGCCTCACCTTTTAAAATTGGTAATGCGTGTTTTTCTTCTTTTTCTTTTACAAGCAAATCCATAAAATCAAAGAGGAATTTCTTTTGTTTCTCGAATGTTGTTTGCTCATATTCTTCACCATTAAGTGCTGCATTAATATTTTTAATTAATAGTGGGTTCCCTTCTCCGCCTCTAGCAACAAGAACAGCGTCTGCTTTTGTAATTTCAAGAGCCTTCATCGCGTCGTGAACTGTATAAATATTTCCACTTACTCCAAAAGGAATTTTAATTATATTTTTTAAATCTTTTATTTCTTCAAATCGAGGTGTCCCGGAGTATAATTCTTTCTTTGTTCTTGCATGAACCATAATGAAGCTTACTCCAGCTTTTTCTAACGTTTTGCATGTATCATAAACGTTTACTTCGTCATATCCTAATCTGATCTTTGCTGAGACCGGTTTTTTAGACTTTTTAACCACAGCAGAAACCATGTCAAAAAGTTCGTTTTGATCCAATAACCGCCTAGAACCCCCATTATTTTTTGTAACTTTAGGTACTGGGCATGCCAAATTCAAATCTAAAATATCGTAATTAATCTTATGTTCCTCAAGTACATCAATTGCTTTTAAAAGTGTCTCTTTTGTTCCTCCGAAAAGTTGCAAACCAAGAGGTGCATCATCTCTGTTTGAATAACACATTTCTAAAGTTCTTTTGTTTCCGTAATTTAGTCCACAATCGCTTATCATTTCTGTGTATGTTAAAGCACACCCAAAAGGCTTCATGAATTTTCTATAAGAAAAAGAAGTTACCCCAGCCATTGGGGCCAAGATAACTCTTCCTTTTATTTCGATGTTTCCGATGTAGAAACTCATTCTTCTGCTTTAACTTCCTCTTTAGAAACTGAAGATTCTTCTTTCTTTTCTTCAGTATTTTCTGCTTTAGTCTCGTTGCCGTTTAAAATTGTTTGAGAACTTCCGGCGGATTCTTTTTGAGATACTGATTCTTCAGGAAGTTTTCTATGTTCTAATAAGTAACCGATTTCTTCTTCGGTAATTGTATCGTGTTCAAGTAATGTTTCAGCAATTAAAATAACGTCGTCTTTTCTCTCATTAACAATTTTTAAAGCTTGTTCGTGAGCGGCTTCAATAATTTTCTTAATTTCTTTATCGATTTCGTCTTGAACTCCAACTGAGAATGTCTTTTGAGAAGTATAGTCTCTTCCAAGGAAGACGCTTCCTGAATTTTTCTCGTATTGGATAGGGCCTAGTGAACTCATACCCCATTCAACAACCATTCTTCTTGCGATAACTGTCGCTCTTTCAATGTCGTTGCTTGCTCCGGTTGAAACATCTTTAAAGAAGACTTCTTCACTTGCTCTACCGCCTAATAAACCACAAATTTCAGCTTCTAGTTCACTCTTTGTGATTAAGAATCTGTCGTTTTCTGGTCCCATTAAGACGTGACCACCAGTTTGTCCTCTTGGAATAATAGTAATCTTTCTAACTTTTTCTGCGTGTTCAAGTGTTAGTCCGATTATTGCGTGGCCAGATTCGTGATAAGCAATTTGTTTTCTTTCTTTTTCGACTAAATTCTTATTTGATTTTGCTGGACCTGCAATTCTTCTATCAACGGCTTCATCAATATCTGCCATTGAAATAAGTTCACGGTTTCCTCTAACAGCTAAAATTGCTGCTTCATTTAAGATGTTAGAAATATCAGCTCCACTGAAACCAACTGTTCTTTTTGCTAATTGACCAAAATCAATATTGTCTTCGAATTTCTTGTTTCTAGCATGGATCTTAAATATAGCTTCTCTACCGGCTTTATCTGGTAAATTAACAGTGATTTGTCTATCGAAACGACCTGCTCTTAATAAAGCTGGGTCGAGAACATCAGCTCTATTTGTTGCTGCGATAATTATTACACCAGAGTTTTCTTCAAAACCATCAAGCTCAACAAGTAATTGGTTAAGTGTTTGTTCTCTTTCGTCGTTTCCACCACCTAAACCAGCGCCTCTTTGTCTACCAACTGCATCAATTTCATCGATGAAAACAACACAAGGTGCATTTTGTTTGGCGTTTTTAAATAAGTCTCTAACTCTTCCTGCACCAGCTCCAACGAACATTTCAACGAAATCAGATCCTGAAATTGAGAAGAAAGGAACTCCAACTTCTCCAGCAACCGCTTTTGCTAATAGCGTTTTACCTGTTCCTGGAGGGCCAACAAGCAAGAAACCCTTTGGTAATTTAGCACCACATTTTGTATATTTCTTTGGATTCTTTAAATAATCACAAAGCTCCATCATTTCGGCTTTTTCTTCATCACAACCAGCAACATCTGCAAATTTGACCTTTGAATCATCAATTCTTCTTGCTTTTGATTTTGTAAAATCAAGTGCTGCTTGATTTCCGCCGGCAGTATTCATCAACATTCTAAATAAGAAGATTGCGATAACTACAGTGACACCAACAGTAATAATTGTAGGCAACCATGATAAGAATGCGTTTTCTTGATATTCTTTTGAATCAAAACCAATGTTATCTTTATATTTTACGTAATCAGACTTAGTTGCTGAATTTGCGATTTGATTAATGATAGCTTCAGCAATGGTATATTCGCCTGTTGATGTATGAATTGGAATGTTGTTATAGTCTTCAAGAATAAAAGTTGTATAGAAACTTTCAATTTTGATTGTTCCGCTAGAATTGTTAGCGACATTCATATATAGGGTAACTTGATTACCTCTTAAATTTGCCTCAGCAGCAAGGATGTCTTTTTCTGCGTTTGCGTCATCGACATCGCTTTGAATAAGTTGAACAGCCTCAGAAGTTGATATTTGTTTATATCTTTGGTTGGCTTGATTAAAAATAAAGTAAACTAAAAAGCCTAAAAGTACGGCTATAATCACATAGACAAAATAACCATATATTCGTGAACCTTTTCTTTTTCCATTTTTGTTGTCCATGTTTTCTCCTTTCTTCTCCTTTTGTGGGTTTTAGAGAGTTAATATAATTTTATATTAATAGATAAAATAAACAATGAAATTTGCTCAAAAATCGTCTTTTTTTGATAAACTTTAATTTTTATTTAATTTAAAAATTACTTTTCAAGTTTTCCTAAATCAAATTGAATCAGTCCTTTCGATTTTTCTTTGCCGCTTTCGTAGCGAGGAACATATAAAAGTTTTCCATTTTTTCCATATATGCCTGGCCGGACTTTTCTGATTGAAAGAGGCACTTTCCAAGAAATAAATTGGCGATTAACTGAAAGTGTCTTGCCGTTCATTTCATATTTCTCTTTAGTGTTAACTGGTTTAATGGTTAGTGGAAATTTGCCCTTAAATAGATATGCATTTTTATTTGAAAGGTCGATTTTAAAAATTGGGTTTACATTTCTAAGATCGATTGTCTCTAAATAGTTTTGTGCTTTTTTCTTGATTGAAATTTCTCCGTATTCAATATAAAGACTAAAATCATCGTTCAAAACTTTTTCCCAATTTTTAGTCTTTGACTCACAAACTTTCTTAATCTCGTTAGATTCTTTTAAAGAAATTTCATGAAAAACAAAAGAGCGATTCAATAATTGAATTAGCATCAAATAGAAACTTTGCTCATCATTAAATTGGCTTGAAAAATCGTAATAATTAACTGTTCCATTAATGATAAAACTATCAATTTTAGTCAAAAAAGCCTGCAAATCTTGATTCTTTTTCAAAATTTCTTTGATTAAAATAGATTTTTCTTCTCTTGTCATTTTATTAATTTTTTCAATTCTGATCTTGTTGCGTTTAAATACAGGGACTAAATTTGATGGGTCAATTGAATAAGGAATATTGTGCTCTTCTACATATTTAAGAAGTTCGTCTTTAGTATATAAAGTTGCAAAAGGCCTGATGATAATTGCTCCTTTATATTCGTTTCTTTCTTTAATTCCATAATAATTAACATATCCTCTTTCTACTTGTAAGTAATATGTTTCGATGAAGTCATCAATGTGTTGAGCAATAAGGACGTTTTTAATGCCTGTTTCTTTTGCTACATTAGCAAAATAATCATAGCGAACTGTTCTTGCCCAATCTTCTTCATTTACTTTCTTTGGCATATGAGTTTCTAGAACGTGTAACTTAACGTTGTGATTCTTGCAGAACTCTCTAATTCCATTTTCATCATCATTTGCCTGTTCTAAAATATGGTAGTTCACGTGAACAACTTCAAAATAAATATTTTCTTCTAAAAGCATGTGAAACAAAGCCATTGAATCTGGCCCATAACTACAAGCTAATAGATATTTTTCTTTATTCGTCAAGTTTGTCTGCATCTTTATCAATAATTTTATCTTCTAATATTTCGTATAAGTCGTGGCTTTCTTCTTTTTTTACAACATTAGCAATTCTTAAGACTTTTACCGTAAGTTCGTGCCTTCCTAAAGGCAAAACAATAATATCGTTTTCATTAATTTCACTCGATGGTTTAGCTACTTTTCCGTTAATTGTAAAAATTCCTCTATCCAAGAGTCCCTTGGCTACAGTTCTTCTTTTAATTAGCCTTGTTAATTTTAAATATTTATCAATCCTCATTTATATGTGTTGCCTTTCTTTTTGACATGTAAACTTTATGAACGATTCTTAAAACGCTAGTAAGGGTTTGGATCCACTCTTCATCCTTATTTATAGAAATATGGATTAAATGATTTCTATAAGCCATTTTAATTCTATTTGTATATTGAATTAAAGCGGTAAACAAAGCTGTGCCGATGCCATTTAATTCAGAGAAACAATCTGCGAGAATTATCTCTACAAACTTATTGTAATCTAAAAATTCTTTAAATTCTTCAAATGTGAGATAAATATCGATGGCGCGTTTAACAAAAATTCCTTTTGTGCTTTCTGGTAAATTACCAAATTGATCTTTTAAGTCTCTTTCTAAAACAGCAAGCTGATCAAGCGTTGTCGTAGATACAATTTTTTGGTAAATTTCGATTTTTTCTTCGGAATTAGCAAAGTTTTTTGGAATAAATGCAGTAATTTGCGAAACTTGATTTGTCTTTTTTGCAACTTCTTTTGCTTTACCCTCTTGCTTTTCTTTTATGGTTTCATTGAGTAATCTGATATACATATCAATACCAACAGAATCTATAAATCCAGCTTGCTCAGGACCTAAAATGTCACCAGCTCCTCTAATCAAAAGATCTCTTTGCGCGATTTTATATCCACTTCCTAGTTCGGTGAAATCTTGAATTGCTTTTAATCTCTTTTTTGCCTCTTCATTTAACTTTTTATTTTCTTTAATAGTTAAATAAGCAAAAGCAATTCTATCTCCTCTACCAACTCTACCCTTAATTTGATAAAGTTGCGATAGACCGAACTTGTCAGCGTTTTCTACAATTAACAAATTTGCATTTCTAACATCAATTCCGTTCTCGATTATTGTTGTAGCAAGCAATATATCAACATTGCCTTCATAGAAATCATTCATGACATTATCAATGTCTTCTTTATCCATTTTTGCGTGAATAATCGCGATTTTTGCGTTTGGTAACAAGCGTTGTAATTTCAATGCTTTGTTATAAATAGTTGCAATTTCATTATAAACATAGAAAACTTGACCTTGTCTTCCTAATTCCCTGCTAATTATTTCTTTTATTGCGTTCTCATCATAGTTAATAACATATGTTTGAACTGGCATTCTGCCTTCTGGAGCAGTTTCAATTGTAGAGATGTTTTTAAGGCCAATTAATGAACTTTGAAGTGTTCTAGGAATAGGTGTTGCGCTTAAAGTCAAAACATCAATATTAGTATAAAGTTCTTTGATTTTTTCTTTTTGTTCAACACCAAATCTTTGCTCTTCATCTATAATCAAAAGACCTAAATTTTTAAACTGAATAGTCTTAGATAAAAGCTTGTGTGTTCCTATCAAAATGTCCGTTTTCCCTGCAGAAACCAACTCTTTTATTTGTTTTTCATCTGAAGGAGTGTTCATTCTTGTAAGAATTTTAATGCTTACTGGGAAGTCTTTAAATCTCTCTAAAGCGACTTTGTAATGTTGATTTGCAAGGATAGTTGTTGGACACAAGAAACAAACTTGTTTGCCACTCAAAACTGCCTTCATTGCTGCTTCCAATGCGACTTCGGTTTTTCCAAATCCAACATCTCCACAGAGCAATCTATCCATTGGAGCAGACGATTCCATATCGCTTTTGATTTCGTTCAAAGACTTTTCTTGATCTTTTGTTAATGTGTGTTCAAAACTTATTTCAAATTCTTTTTGAAGATCGTCGTCTTTTGAAAAAGCAAAGCCTTGGACTTTGGCTCTTTCTTGATAAAGACTCAATAATCTATCTGCAAGATCATTTATTCTTTCTTTAATCTTCTTTTTGGTTTTTTCCCATTGTTTTGAATTTAAATTATTAAGTCTTGGGCTCGCTCCTTCTTTACCTGCATATTTTCTTATTAAATTGAATTGATATAAAGGAACATATAATTTATCGTCATTAGCGTAAATTATCTCGATATAATCGTTTTTTACACCATTTAAATCGACTGTCTCAATTTTAGAGAATTTGCCTATTCCGTATTTTTCATGAACAACATACTCTCCAGGCTCCAATTCTTCGTAAGATTCAATAATTTTGCCTTCTTTAAATTTAGTTGAGTAAGTTGAAAGATGATTTTTCTCTTTAAAAATGTCTTTTGAAGAAAGTACGACCAATTTTTCTTTAGTAAATTCGTAAGAAAAGGCAAAATCTTTTACCATCAAAGAAACTCTGGTGTTTTCGCTGATGTTGAAGTCATCAGTAAGTGTATATTCTTCTTTAATTTCTTCAAGTATTCGAGTGATTTTGGTTTTTTGTGTATCGTCCTGTGCAACAAGCAGAATTTTATATCCTTGTACCAAATAATATTCGATCAAATTTCTTGCATTCTCAGTTTTGAAATTAAAATCGCTAATTGCTCTTAATGGTATTGATGTATCGTTTTTATCTAAATAGAAAGAGTTCAAAATATAAAGCTTGTTTTGCTTTGTAAATAGGTCGGCTCTTTCGTTAAAGTATTCAAGATGAGATATGCATTTATTATCAGCTTGAAGTTCTAGAAGGAATTTTCTAGATTCGTTTAATAGTGCTTCTTTTGATTTTTCAAAATCGTCTTTTGAAGAAATAATTATTGAATAATTCTCTAAAAAATCAACTAAATTTGTGTGAAAACCCTGCAAAAACCCAATATATTTATAGTTTTTGAAAGAAATTACGCCTTGTTCTATTTGCTCTAAATCTAGATTTACGTTAGCTTGAAGCTCTTCTTTTTGTGCATCATTTTTATTAATTAAATCTTTTTTGAGCTGGTTTATAATTCTGTTTTTAGCGCCTTCAATTTCTTCCTTTGAAAGGACGTCGATTGTTGCTGGAATGATTTTACATTCTTTTATTTTTTCAGTACTAATTTGTGTTTCAATATCAAACAATCTGATTGACTCAATCTCGTTATCAAAGAATTCAATACGTAATGGCTTGTCATAATTTAAAGAAAATACGTCTATAATTTCACCACGAGAAGCATATTCTAATGATTGATCGATTTTTGAGACCTTAATATAGCCGAGACTAGCCAATTTTCTTCTTAAATCTTCAATTTCAATGATGTCACCCACTTTTAAATTGATAAAAAGTGAGTCAAAATTTTCAATTGAAGGATAAAATCTTAATAGACTTGATGGGGTCAAAATTATTATCAAATGTTTGGCGTGTCTTAACCTATAAAGCCCATAAATTAATTCGCTTTTCAACTCTTTTGATTCACTTAAATATTCGACTCTAACAAAATCATTTCCAGGGAGTAAAACTATATTTTCCTTATCAATTACAGACGATAATTTTTGATATAAAATATTTGCAAAATAAGTATTTTGTGTGTAAATAGCAAGGTTTTCGGTTGAATTTTGCCGTTTTTTTAATGTTAAAAGCACTGTCCCTACAATAGGATCAACTACATATTTTTCTATTTTTGAATTATTGTTTTCCTTAAAAAATTCTAGTGCTTTTGTATATAAATTTTGCACATTTATTCCTCATTTATTATAAATTGTCATTGCTTTATTAAAACTTTCTTTAATTGCGATTTTTAATGCATCGACTGCGTTGTTTTGTGCTTCTTGTAAGAAGGCTTCATCTTCTTTAGATGGCTTTGTTAAGACATAATCGATGACGTCGTGTTCTGCTTTTCCTATTCCTACCTTTATTCGTTTAAACTCATCTGTTCCAATTGAATTTATAATTGATTTTATTCCGTTGTGTCCGCCGCTTGACCCTTTAATTTTTAATTTCAAATGGCCGACAGGTATGTCCATATCATCAAACACTACTATCATGTCATCAATTGATATCTTGAAAAAATTCAAAACTTGGACTACAGATTCTCCACTTAAATTCATATAAGTTTGTGGTTTTAAAATAATTATGTCGTGATCAAAATATTTCGCTTTTGCATATATCCCCTTGAATCCTTCTCGATCAAAAGAGACTCCTAACGAATCTGCGAACTTATCTACTACATCAAACCCCATGTTATGGTGGGTATGTGCGTATTCTCTTCCTGGATTTCCTAAACCAACAACTAAAATCATATAAATAATTATAAATGATTATTCTTCGTTTTTCTTTTAAAATTCTCATTTTTTGCCGCCTTCATATAATATAAAGAGTTTGACAAGGCAATTTTTCCGAAAAATTTGATATTTAGATTGAAATTACAATGTTTATTTAAGAATATTGCACAAATCGATAACCTTACTAAAAGTCAAAGAAATATAAACTTATTTAAATTCATATTCTTTTTTGATTGACAATTTTGTCAACCAAAAATACTATATTTCTATGCCTAGAACTTTTAAAGAAAACGAAAAAATTAAAGAAGAACGTAGAAACAGGATTTTAGATATCAGCCTAAAGCTTTTTGCTAATTTAGGTTATGAAAACGTTTCTATGGATATGATTGCTAAAAAAGCTAAGTGCTCACACGGCTTAATGTATCATTATTTTAAGGACAAAAACGAGATAATAATCGCACATTACGAAACTATTAAAGACATTCTTTGTAAAGATGTTCATGAAATAATGGACAATAATGAACCAGGAAAAGATTTCATTTTAAGTATTTTTAAGCTTTTAATAAATTACATTAATAAGAATACGCAATCAGCTTATTATATTTATCTATTTTCTGATCGTGTTTTGGATAATTTCACTAATGATATTTTTAAAATTACATTTGATAAAGAAGTGGATAGATATTTTAAAGATTCTCTTAAAAAAGAATATGGCATCGTAGATATAACTAGAAATAAACATTTAGTTCAATCTTTCTTGCTTTATGTTTCTTTTGTTAAGTCGCTTGCAGAAGATAAAATTAAGTATTCTAAGGTTCTTTCTAAGGATTATGATTATACTCCAATTCTCCTTACTTTCTTAGAGAAAGGAGATAAATAAATATGTTAAAATTACTTAAATTTGTATTTAATAAATGGTATTTTTTACTCCTTACAGCCATATCTATTATAGGTCAATGTTACTTACAGCTTATGCTTCCTGAATATATGGGTAAAATTACTTCCCTTATAATGTCAGATGCAGAAGATAAAATAACTCAAATTTGGATCAATGGTGGGTGGATGATGCTCATCTCTGTTGGGGTAATCATATGTTGTATTTCTCAACATTTTTTCGGTGCTAGAGTCTCTTCATATGTTGGTAAAACTTTAAGAGAAAGAGTCTTTAAAAAGGTAAATTCTTTATCAATTACTCAATTTGATAGCTTTGGAACGGCTACCTTAATTACTAGAACAACCAACGATATCGAGCAAGTTAAAATGTATGTTTTGATGTCTTTAAGAATCGTTTTTATGTCTCCTACATACATGATAATCGGCTTAATTAAGACTCTTACAGCTGATGCAAAACTAGCTATTGTTTTAGCAATTACTATTCCAATTATCCTTGTTGGAGTTATCATAATGGTTGCTGTGACAACCCCAATGTTTAAAAAGATTCAAACCAAAACTGACAATTTAACCGTAGTTCTGCGAGGTAATTTAACAGGAATCAGGGTTATTCGTGCTTACAACCAACAAGAAAAAGAAGTGAATAAATTTGATTTTGCAAATAAAGATCTTACAAAGACACACGCAAAGGTTTCGCGTTTCCTTTCTTTTTTAAATCCTATTACTAATATAATTTTTAACCTTGCTTATATAGGAATATTTGCTCTAGGTTTTTCAATTATCGATGGCAGTAATTTAATAACTAACGGCACTGTAATTCAAGAAACAATCACTAACGTTTCTGTTACAGCTCAATATTCAACTCAAATTATGTCTTCCTTCTTAATGTTAGCGATGATTATAATTATGCTTCCTCAAGCCCTTGCTTCATCAAATCGTATCAACGAAGTTTTAAATCTTGAAGATCCAATTAATGATAACGAATTAGATAAAGAAATTAACGAAGAATTTATCGCCAGAAAGGCGAAAGGCGTATTAAAATTCGATAATGTAAGTTTTACATATCCTGGAAGCAGTGTTCCAGCTATCTCAAACATCAGTTTTGAAACAAAACCTGGCAAAACTGTTGCTATTATTGGCTCTACTGGTTCTGGAAAATCGACTGTTGTAAATCTTATTCCTAGACTTTATGACGTTAGCGAAGGTGAAATCACACTTGATGGTTTTAATATTAAAAATATTTCTACTAAAGAATTAAGAGAGGCAATCGGTTTTACCCCTCAAAAAGCACTGCTATTTAACGGAACAATTAGATCAAATATTCAATTTGGTAAAAAAGATGCTACTGATGAAGAAATTAATAAAGCACTTGAAATTGCTCAAGCACAACACTTCATTTCAAAACTTCCTGAAGGATTAGATGCTCCTGTATCTCAAGGTGGTAAAAATTTCTCTGGTGGTCAAAAACAAAGACTCACCATCGCTAGATCAATTATTAAACAACCTGAAATTTTAATTTTTGATGATTCATTTAGCGCTTTAGATTTCTCAACAGATGCGAAATTAAGATATGCATTAAAGCAAAATATTAAAGAATCTGCGATGGTTATCGTCGCTCAGAGGGTATCTTCTATTTTAGATGCAGATACAATTGTCGTTTTAAATGATGGGCAAATGGTTGGAAAAGGAACTCATGCGCAGCTTTTAAAATCTTGCCCTGTTTATCAAGACATAGTTAAATCTCAACTCGATCCTGAAGAAGTAGAGAAAACTATTCAAATGATGAAAGAAGCAACAAGAGAGGAGGTAAACTAATATGCCAGGTCCAGGTAGTAGACGTAGAATGATTGAAAAACCTAAAGATGGCAAAAAAGTTCTTTCTCGAATGATTAAAGATTTCAAAAATGAGAAATTCCTGCTTTTAATTGTTGTTTTAGCTTGTACGTCGTCTTCTGTTTTAGCTGTTTTATCACCAATTTTCTTAGGTAATTTCTTAAATGAAATCATTCCTACAAGCTCAACAGATTTATCAACTAGTCCATTATTTGATGTTACAGCTTCATATGATTTGATTGTAAAATGGGATTTCTTCTTCTCAAGATTTGGCGTCTTGATGGCTTTCTATGTAATGAGCGCATTATTCTCATGGTTATCGGAATTTATTGCTGTTGGTATTTCAACAAAATATGCATATATCTTTAGAGATAGAATCATTAAAAAGTTAGATAAATTACCTCTTTCTTATTTTGATAGGGTGCCTTACGGAGATACTCTTTCTGTAGGAACAAATGATGTTGATAATATTTCTAGAAATTTACAATCAATCGTTACTCAAATTGCCTCAGGAATCTCATTATTCTTTGCAACATTAATTGGTATGTTTATCTATGAATGGCGCCTTGCTTTAATAGCTTTGGCTGTTCTTCCGATTACATTAATAGGCGTTATGAGAATTTCAAAAGCTTCTCAAAAACAATTTAAAATTTACCGTCATGAATTAGGTGTATTAAACGGAAAAATTGAAGAAAATTACGCTGGTTTTGAGGTTATTAAACTCTTTAACAAACAAAATGATGTTGAAGAAGAATTTGATGAAATTAACATTAAAATGGCAAAAAGCGACAGAACTTCTCAATTTTTAAGCGGTTTAATTTGGCCTGTTACTATCTTTATTAATAATATAGCTTATGTTGGTATTGCGGTCGTTGGTGGTGTAATTGGCGAACTTGGAACTATGATTACATTCTTTACCTTACTCAATTTATTTACTAGACCATTCCAACAAGTTGGCCAAATCATCAACGTAATTCAATCAGTTTTAGCAGCAGGAGAAAGAGTCTATGCTCTTCTTGATGAGGAAGAAGAAGTTCCAGATAAAGAGACCGCTATTGCTAGTGATGAAGATATAAAAGGCGAATTTTATTTTGATGATGTTTATTTCTCATATCTTAAAAATAAACCATTAATTGAAAACTTCACACTTCATGTTAATGCTGGCGATACAATTGCAATTGTTGGTCCAACAGGAGCAGGAAAAACAACGATGGTTAACCTTATTATGAGGTTCTACGATATTACAAATATTGCTAACGAAAACGATTTAATCGCTAAGGGCAAAAAGGAAATTAGTGAAATAAATAAATTCTATGAAGTCACTGGAGATTTTGAATATGACTTTAACGGGTTAAATTCTATTCAAGAAAAAACTCAAAGCGTTAAAGCTTTCGTCCTTAATTATTTGGCTAATGCTAGAAGCAGAAGCACTAAGACTTTAAACGAAGACGAAAAGAAGATTGATGCAATTTATGATCAAATAATTCTTAATGTTTTCAATAATGGGAATATTAAATTAGATAACAAAACTATCTTTAACTACACACGTAAATGTCTTAGAGGAACTATTGGAATGGTTTTACAAGATACTTGGTTATTTAAAGGAACAATTAAAGAGAATTTACTTTATGGCGATCAAAATGCGACCGATGAAGAAATTGAACAAGCATGTAGACAAGCTCATGCATGGCATTTCATTCAAGCTTTACCAGGTGGCCTTGATTTTGTTTTAAATGAAGATGGTGATAATATTTCTCAAGGTCAAAGACAACTTTTAACAATTGCAAGAGCAATTATCTCAAAACCAAAAATTATGATTCTTGATGAAGCGACCTCCTCAGTTGATACAAGAACAGAACAAAAAATTCAAGACGCTTTAGATAAAATTATGGTTGGTAGAACTTCATTTGTTATCGCTCATAGATTATCAACAATTAAGAATGCAAAACTTATTATTGTTATGAAAAAAGGACACATCATTGAAACAGGTAATCATAAAGAACTGCTAGCTAAAAACGGGTTCTATGCAGACCTATATAACTCACAATTTAGTGGTGTTAACCCAATGCAAAAAAGAGAGGTTTTAGAAAGTTAAAACCTCTTTTATTTTTCTATTTTTCTTTGTTCTTTTTGTTCTTTAAATCAGTTAAATTTTTATAAATATTTTTAAGTGCAGGATACATTTCTAAATACGCTTTTTCAAATAAATATTTGTATTCTGCAGCGATTTTTGGATTTGGAGTGAAAGTTTTTACATATCTAACCATATTCTTTTTTGCTTCATCAGCACTCTTATAAGTGCCATCTGCAATGAATTGAGCCATAGCACATCCAAGACTAGAATTTTCATAAGTTTCACTCTTTAAAACAGGTAAATCGAATAAGTCAGCGGTGATTTGACAAATCGCATCACTTTTTGATCCTCCACCTGCAACAGTAATATATTTAGCTTTTAATTTTCCTCTATTTTCGATGCTCATTAATCCTTCTTTTAGCCCATATCCAATACCTTCAACAATGGCTCTATAGATATGATATTTTGTGTGAACATCATAAAACCCAACGATCCCGCCTTTTGCTAAAGGTCTACTTAAACCTGGTCCCCAATATGGTTGAAGAATAAGTCCATCGCTTCCTGCTGGAATATTTAAAATCTTTTCATTTAATACTTCTTCAGTAGCTTTGTTTTCTATTTCTGCTTCTAAGTTTTCTGATCCACCAAATTCATTAATGAACCATTTTAACATCCAATAACCTCTATAGATTTGGACTTCGCCCGTATATGTTCCTTTAAAACATGTCGAATATGAAGGAAGGAATTTTTCAGGTTCAAAATATGAATGTTTTACGATAGCAATCGAAGAACTTGTTCCATAAGAAACGTGTGCACAGTTTTCATCGATCGCTCCACAACCTAAGGCTTCACAAGATTTATCGTTTCCAGTAGCAATATAAGGAATTCCTGCAGGAATGCCAGTTTCTTCATAACATTTTTGAGTTGTATGTCCAATTACTGAGCCTACTTCAACAATTGGAGGCATAAGTTTTGGATCAATTTGGAATAAATCTCCTTTCATTGCTCCTTTTTTATACCATCTTCTATTTTTATAATCGATTGGGAAGTGACCAGTCATATTTGATGCGCTATCAGCTAAAACTCCTAACATTCTATAATTAAAATAAGAATTTAAAGGTGCATAATATTTTATTTTTTTCCAGTTTTCTGGTTCATTTTCTTGTAACCAAATAGCTGGGGTTCTTTTCCTATTTAAAACAATCGTTTGTTCCATGCCAACTAATTTAAAAGCAAGAGCATGGATAAATTTTAATTTCTTTTTTAAATCGGCTTGACGTTGATCTAACCAAATAATTGATGGTCTAATTGATTTATAATCTTTATCTAAATAAGCAGCACTATCTCTAAAACATGTTGATGAAATCGATTTTATAGAATCTAAAAGTTCAGGATGTGATGCGGTGAGTCTCTTTGCCGCTTTACACATGCAATCATAATAATAATCTGGTTCTTGTTCGGCATAGCCAGGTTTTGGTGAAAAGTAAGGCTCACCATATTTTTCTTGTTCAAAAGCTAAAAATTTACCTGTTTTATCAACAATCGAGACTCTAACAGATTGGGTTCCATAGTCAATAGCAATAACGTTTTCCTTTTCCATAACTAAATCCTTATAAAATACTTTCATATTTTACCATTTATTGCTTAATGACAAAAAAACAATTTTTCTAATCACTAAATTGCAAAAACGTTTGTCTAGCTTGCTCCTTTATTAAGCAAAAATTATTTTTTATATATTTTTATATATAAAAACTTTTAAGACGTTTTGAAATCGTTTATAATATGCCTTGGTTGAAAACAACTGCCTATTTAGGAGGTATTTATTAATGGCAAAACAATATGTTTTCCTTTTCAAAGATGCATATGGCTTAGGAAAACCATTACTCGGAGGAAAAGGTGCTGGTTTAGCAGAAATGACACACATTGGTGTCCCAATCCCACAAGGATTCACAGTTACAACAGAAGCTTGTACCAGCTATTACGACAACGGAAAGAAAATGTCAGCAGAAATCGTTGCTCAAATTGATGCAGCAATTAAAGAAGTCGAAAATCAATCCAGAAAATCATTTGGTGGTATCGATCCAACAAAAACTCCATTATTAGTCTCAGTCAGATCAGGTGCTAGAGTCTCAATGCCTGGTATGATGGATACAATTTTAAATCTTGGTTTAAATGATGAATCAGTAAAAGTTTTAGCAAAAGTTTCAGGAAATGAAAGATTTGCTTATGACTCATATCGTAGATTTATCCTTATGTTCACCAACATTGCAAAAGGTTGGCCAAGAACAGATATGGATAGAATGCTCGACAAAATCAAAGAAGACAATGGTTATAAAGTCGATACAGAAGTCAATACACAACAATTAAAAGACTTAGTTAAAGCTTATAAAGCTTACTATAAAGAAAAATTTGGTGAAGATTTCCCAGCAGATCCATACATCCAATTACACGAAGCTGTCGAAGCAGTCTTCAGATCATGGGATAATCCAAGAGCTAACGTCTATAGACAAATGAACTCAATTCCTTATTCGTGGGGAACAGCTGTCAACGTTCAATCAATGGTCTTTGGTAACTTAAACGAAAATTCAGGTACTGGTGTTGCTTTCTCAAGAGACCCATCAACCGGTAAAAAAGAAGTTTACGCAGAATATTTACCACAAGCACAAGGTGAAGACGTCGTCGCAGGTATTAGAACACCATTCCACATCAATTATTTAAAGGAACAAATGCCAGACGTTTATGATCAATTTGCTAAAACAATTAAAGCCATGGAAGCACATTATAAAGATATGCAAGATATGGAATATACTGTTGAAAACGGCAAATTATTCTTCTTACAAACAAGAAATGGTAAGAGAACAGCTGCTGCAGCTTTACAAATCGCTCTTGATTTATTAGATGAAGGCGTTATTACAGAAGATGAAGCAGTCTTAAGAGTTGAACCAAAATTATTAGACTCATTATTACACCCAACATTCGATCCAAAAGCTTTAAAAGAAGCAAAACCAATCGCTTCAGGTAACCCAGCTTCCCCAGGTGCAGGTTGTGGACACTTATCATTTGAAGCAAGTGATGCAAAAGCAAGAAAAGAAAAGGGTGAAAAAGTTATCCTTGTCAGAGCTGAAACATCACCAGAAGATATCGAAGGTATGGTCAGTGCTGAAGCAATTCTCACAATGCGTGGTGGTATGACATCACACGCAGCCGTCGTCGCTCGTGGTATGGGTAAATGCTGTGTCACAGGTTGTGGTGCTGCTAAAGTTGATGAAGAAGCAAGAACAGTTACAATCAACGGTAAAGTTTATGGCGAAGGCGATACATTATCAGTTGATGGTTCAACAGGAAACATCTACGAAGGCCCATTAGCAATGGTTCCAGCAGATACAAAAGCTGGTAACTTCGGAAGAATGATGAAACTTGCTGATAAATATAGAAGATTAAAAATCAGAACAAATGCTGATACTCCAAAAGATGCTCAACAAGCTGCTGAATTTGGTGCTGAAGGTATTGGCTTATGTAGAACAGAACATATGTTCTTCAGTGGCGAAAGAATTTTCCACATGAGAAAGATGATTCTTTCTGATACAAAAGAACAAAGAGAAGCAGCACTTGCTGAATTACTCCCATATCAAAGAGATGACTTCTATGGTTTATATATGTCAATGTCAAAACTTGATCAAATCAAGGTTAACGTTAGATTATTAGACCCACCTCTACACGAATTTGTCCCACAAGAAGAAGACAAGATTGCTGAATTAGCAGTAGCTCTTGGCAAATCAGTTGCTGAAATCAAAGAAAGATGTGAATATCTCCATGAATTCAACCCAATGATGGGCCACAGAGGATGTAGACTTGATGTTACATATCCAGAAATTGGTCGTATGCAAGCAAGAGCAATCATCGAAGCAGCTATCAAAGCAAGTAAAGAATTAGGTAGAAAAATCGAACCAGAAATCATGATTCCATTAACACTCGACCTCAAAGAATTCAAGTTTGTTAAGAAAATCATCACTGATGAAGCAGATAAAGTCATCGCTGAAAACGGTGTTAATATGAAATACCACGTTGGTACAATGATTGAAATCCCAAGAGCAGCATTACTCTCTGGTGAAATTGCAACAGAAGCAGAATTCTATTCATTTGGTACAAACGACTTAACACAAATGACATTTGGTTTCTCAAGAGACGATGCTTCAAAATTCTTAGGCGACTACTATGCAACAAAGATTTTTGAAGAAGATCCATTCCAACATGTCGACCAAAAAGGTGTTGGCAAACTTATTAAGATGGCAGTCAAAGATGGTAAAGAAGCAAACCCAGCATTACATTGTGGTGTCTGTGGCGAACACGGTGGCGATCCAGAATCAATCGAATTCTTCAACAGAGTTGGATTAGATTATGTATCATGTTCACCATTCAGAGTCCCAATCGCAAGACTTGCAGCTGCACAAGCTGAAATCCTCTTAAAAAGAGAAAAAGAAGGAAAATAATTAATTTACTTCATACATTAAGACCAGTTTAAAACTGGTCTTTTTTTATATTTAAAAAGCCTGTACAGTATTTTTACTTGACAGGCTGTTTTTGTATAAATATATAGTTTTTGCAGGGTTTTTGGTTTAACCTAACGCTTTTTTTGAGAAATATAAGTCATTATTTGCTTTTAAAATTCCAACTTTTTTATTATTCAAATAAATATCACCAGCTTCATCAATATATCCAGCTAGATATGTTCCTTCTAGATATATTTCTCCTTCGGCTGTAAGTTCAGCAAATCTCTTTCCATTAATATAAATAACCCCTTTATGGTTTATATAACCGACAAGGTCTTCTCCAATATATACGTTTTTGTTATAGCAATCTACAAATATCATATTAGTTTAAAATGTCACATTCACAGGTTTGATAACCTAATTTTTCATATTTTATTAGTAATTTTTTAAAGTCGTTTTTATTCTTTGAAAGAGCGAAAACAGTAGAACCTGAACCAGACATCATTACACATCTAAGTCCATTGGCTTTAAAATCGTCGATAATGTTTTGAATCTCTGGAACAACTGAAATTGCGGGTTCTTGAAGAGAATTAGACATACATTCTTCAATAGCATCTAAATCATCTTTTATAAAAGCTTCTTTAACTTTTTGAATATCACAATGTTTTAAAGATGGATAACTATCGGCTAAATTAAATATTTCTCCAGTTGAACACCCTTCAATTGGTTTTACTAACAAAACTTTTAAAGGGGATCTATGATTAATTTCTTCCAAAACTTCTCCTTTGTTTAAAAGAAGAGCTGGTTTAGAAAAATAGGACCAAGGGACATCAGATCCAACCTTAATAGAAATATTAATTATTTGTTCTCTTGTTGGTTTCAATTTAAGCAATTTAACTATTGCTCTTAAAACTCCTCCTGCATCAGCTGAACTGCCACCAAGACCAGCTTGCAAGAATATGTTTTTGTGAATTTTCACATTAAGCCTTTCTTTAAAACCAAATTCTTCTCTCGCTGCAGCAATCATTTTACGTACAGAATTATATTTAGAAATATGTATTGAAGTTTCATCACAAGTGACAAAGTCATCGTCTTTTTCATATTTATTTATTGAGACTTCTAACGAATCATGAAGAGAAATAGGAAGCATTATTGATTCCAAATTGTGATAACCATCGTCTCTTTTATTTAAACAATTTAATGCGAGGTTTATTTTTGCATAAGCTTTTTCTATCATAAAAATTACCTTTAATAGATTAAAATATTTTATTGCTTATTAATGTTTCAGTCAATAAGACAAACTGATCAATTGAAAGTTCTTCGGCACGAGAAGTAGGGCTTAATTTTGCTTCTTCAAGCAATTCCTGAGTTTTGTTCTTATCTCTAACAACCGATGACAAATTATTCAATAATGTTTTTCTTCTATTTGAAAAACATATTTTACTTGTTTTGTACAATATTTTTGCAAAATCTAGGCTTTTTGCAGGCTTTTTGGTGATTTCAAATACTAAACTATCTACTTTTGGTGTTGGAAAGAAATTTACCTTTGATACATTTAAACAAGGTTTAATTTCATACATATAAAGTAATAAAACATTTAAAGCGTTATAGTCTTTTCCGCTAGAAGAAGTGAAACGATCATAACATTCTTTTTGAACCATAAATACGCCTTTTTCAAGATTAACATAATTTAAACAAATGCTCTCAATAATGTCTGAAGAAATGTAGTAAGGGAGGTTCCCAATCACTTTATTAAATGTAAAATCTTTGTATTTTATAATATTGTTTTTAACTATTTCAATGTTTTGTCCTTCATAGTTTTTAGACAAAAAATTCACAAATTTTTGATCATACTCAACGACAGTAAATCTCGATGTTTGTCCAATAATATAACCTGTTAAAGCTCCGAGTCCAGGTCCGATTTCAAGTACACTATCAGATTGTTGAATATCTAAAAGATCAACAATGCTTTTGCATGTCTTGCTATTAATCAAAAAATTCTGACCAAGTTCTTTTTTGGCGTGTGAATTTTCTAATTTAAAGAAATCTATAATCTCTTCAACACTAAGCATTTAACAGTTTCTCCAATTCTTCCTTTTTAACACTTAAATAATTTAACTTTTTTAATAAGGCTTTACCATTAGATTTTCCTGTATGATAGTAATCATCAACGATTTTTCTTAATTCTTTTGAATTTTTAGCACCTACAAGCTCTAATTCATATAAATCCATATAAGTTAAATAATTGTTTTTCTTTCCTTTATTATATATAACAACATTTTTCAAAGCGTTTAAGACCTCATCTTTTGTTGATTCAGCCACACCGACTTTATGGTTTTTAATAGAATTTTCTTTTTTAACATATGCGTTTTTCAAATTCGGAATATTTTCGTTTAAAAAATTTCTTATTTTTTCTCCAGGATAATCTGGATCAGTAAGAACAATTATTCCTCTTTGTTTAGATATATTCTTTAAAAAAATTAAATCTTTTTCGTTAACAGCAGAACCATTAACACTATAAAAATCTGCATCAATAAATGATGATAAAAAATCTATATCAGTTTTTCCTTCAACAACTATTAAATCTTCTATTCTATTCATATTTAATGTTTAAAATCTCTAATGAGTTTTTAAAAGAAATATTTTGCATTTCTTCATAAGTTAAATTTAACATTTCAGCAGCATATTTGATTGTTTCACATATATATTTTGGCTCATTCATTTTTCCTCTATAAGGAGTAGGGGCTAAATAAGGGGCATCTGTTTCAAATACAATGCTTTCTTTTTTTATATTTAATAAGGTTTCTTTACTATCTTTAGAATTCTTAAAAGTCAAAACTCCGCCAAAAGCGATCTTGTAACCAAGCTTTTCAAACTCTTTTGCCATTTCTTTGCTGCCTGAATAACAGTGCATAATTCCGGTTTTTTTAACTTTGTTTTCTTTTAAAACATTGTAACAATCTTGAATTGCGTTTCTACAATGTATAGAAATAGGTAAATTTAGTTCGTTTGCAAGCTCAATTTGCTCCTTAAACATGATTTTTTGCTTTTCTTTTATCTCTGGAGCGTTCTCCCAATAATAATCAAGTCCGATTTCTCCGATAGAAATCACCTTTTTTGATGTTTTAGCAAGGGAGCGAATTTCATCAATAGTTGATGTTTTTCCTTCCTCTTTTAAGACGTATTGCTTATGTTCTGTAGGAATTACACCTATTGCAGCGTATATTTCTTTATGTTTTTCAGCTAAATTAATAGCTAATTTGCTACTTTCTAAATCATATCCTATACATAAAAACCTATTTACGCCTAATTTTATTGCTTCAGAAAAATATTTATCAAAATCTTGATAAATTCTTTCGTCATTAAAATGTATGTGTGTATCAAAAATCATTTTATTTCCCTACACAAAATCTTGAAAAGATTTCTGCAGCAATATCAAAATCGTTATCTTCTCCAGTTAAAGACAAAACTTTAAGATATGCATCATGAATTTCGCTGTTAATAATATCAACAGGAACATTGGCCATATTATCTAACTTAATTCTTATTAATTGGCTCTTTAAATTTTCTAAAATTCCTAATTCTCTTGTATTCGCAACAGAAGGGTTGGAGTAGTTGCTCTTTGATAAGCCGAGATGTTTAATAATTTCTTCTTTTAACGGATTAATATCATCTTTTAAAGCAGAAACAAACAAATTATTTTTCCCATCATTATCGTATAAATCTGCTTTATTATAAACAGTGATATATTCTTTATCTTTAACGAATTCTAAGATCTTTTTATCTTCATCGTCTAATTTCAGCGAATCAAAAATTACTAAAACTAAATCAGCTTCGTTTAGTTTATCTATACTCTTTTTAATACCTATTCCTTCAACTAAATCATTACTTTCTCTAATTCCGGCTGTGTCATATAAGTTAATAACGATGCCGTTTAAATTAATCTTTCCTTCGACGACGTCTCTAGTAGTTCCTTTAACATCAGTGACAATCGCTTTTTCTTCTTGCAATAATGCATTTAAAATTGATGATTTACCAACATTAGGTTTTCCTACTAAGGCGACTTTTATGCCATCTTTAATAATTTTTCCTTTGTTTCCGCTTTCTATTAAATTCTCTATATATTTAATGTTTTCCGTGCAAAATTCATTTATTTTTTCAAAATTTGCCTCTTCGATATCAGTGTATTCAGGATAATCAATGTTTACTTCAATCAAACTTAATATGTCACCAAAACTCTTTTTTAGTGGCTCTATGAGTTTTGAGGTTTTTCCTGTTAAGGCCATCATTGATATCTTTTTACTTTCTTCGCTTTCTGCATTAATTAAATCATTAATGGATTCAGCTTGAATCAAATCCATTTTATTATGCATATAACTTCTTGAAGAAAATTCTCCACCTAAAGCAAGTCGAGCACCATATTTAACTGCAACTTCAACAATCTTATTAAAAATAAGAGGTGACCCATGGCAAATAATTTCAACGCTATCTTCACCAGTAAATGAGTGTGGACCTTTATAAGTTAGTAAAACTACTTCATCGATAATTTCATCATTATCTTTTATAAATCCGTGGTGAATTGTTGATTTAGTAGTAGTGGTTAAATCTTTAGAGAAAAATTTGCTCACTACAAAAAAACAATCATCACCGCTTAATCTAATGATTGCAAGGGCACTTTTAATAGGTGCGGTAGCAAGGGCAACAATTGTTTCGTACATTTTTATTCTTCAGTTTCAACCTCTTCTTGAGGTTCTTCATTTCCTTCTTGAGGAGCGTATTTAATAACGATAGCTCTTAATTTTCCATCTCCAACAGATTCTGTTTTAATGTTCTTCCAAGTACTAAGAGCATTATGAATTTTCTTTCTTTCATCTGGTGTCATAGGATCTAATTTGACATCGATGTGTGTTTTTAATACTTCTTTTGCACAACGTTTTGCAATTGAAATAACTTTGAAATATTTTTTGTCTTTGTAGCCGCCAACATCAAGTAAAATCTTATATTTCTTTGAGAAGTTGCTTGAAACAGCAAGTTTTGTTAATTCGTTTAATGATTGTAAACAAGCACCGTTTTTACCAATTAAAACTGAATTTTTGTTTGTTTCAAGTAAAACTTTGATAACGTCATCTCTATAGAATGTTTTGACACTACAATCCATACCTAAATTGCGACATATATCTTTAATATATTCTTCTATAAATTCGATAACGTCCGATGTTTCTTCAACAGCGATAGTGACTTTTTTAACGAAGAGACCTTTTTTCTCTTCTTCAATTACATATTTAATATCTTTTTCTTCGACTTGAAGATCGGCAGCAGCCTCTTTAAGACATTCTTCAAGTGTCTTAGCTGTATATTTTCTCATGAATTATCTCCCTTTTTCTAATCGTTTAAGCAATACAAAGTGCATAATTATTGATTGAATGATGTTAAATAAAGCACCTGCAAACCAATAAACACCCATTGCTGATGGTAAACTGAAGCCCATAATGATAATGAAGATTGTCATAATCCATTGAGTCATCTTCATAGTCTTGTTTTGATCTTGTTGTGTATTAGATTTACCAAGTTTTTGAATTGTACTGTTTCTCTTTTTGTTTAACCATTGTGGTACAAACATTGCGCAAACTTGTCCGGCACTCATAAGTAAAATAAGAATAAGTGCTGTCCACCAGCCACCATTTCCTGGCCATCCAGTGAAGTTACTTAAAACTCCCCAAATAGTATCTGATAATCTTAAGCCTAAGAATGCGTCGCTTGAAAGAGAAGCACATCCTTGTAATGCGTTCCAAACACTAATAAAAACTGGGAATTGAACAATTAATGTTAAGAATGTCAATGCAGGTCTAACTTTATACTTCTTATATAAAGCCATTTGCGCTTGAGTCATTTTTTGTTTTTCATAGTTATTTGAATTTGCGTTTGGATATTTTTGTTGCAATTTAGCAATTTCAGGTTGTAACATTTGCATCTTTTGTTGTGAAAGTGTTGATGGAAGTGTAACTAACATGAATAAAAGTCTAATAATTACTGTTGTAAGTAAAACGGCTAAAATTTGACCGCCACCATTCATTCCAAATGCGTGAGCAAAGTTTTCTGTCATAGTAGCAATTGGATAAACAAATAAGCCTTCCAAGAATCCGTGTTTTGCAAAAGCCTCACCCCATCCTTGATAGAAATCGTATCCTTTTCCTTCGATAAAGACAGAATCGTTTAAAGGATCGTTGCTTGTATGACCATAGAAACCATCTTCAACAGTAATACATGTTTTTAATGTACTAACTTTACTTGCAAGAGTGTTCTTATAAGTATTTAAAAAGTTGGCGCTCATTGCTTCATCAGCATCAATAATACCGTTTGAAACTAAATCATCATTCCATTTTTCTAGATGAGCATAATAATTAGGTTTGTTTTTAGCGTCTAATGAATCTTTTTCATTGAAAAATTTATTGTGACCTAATGTGGTTAAAAATGAATAATACCTTCCTGGTAAGGTACTTGATTTTGCCTCTTCTGTAGAATCACCATTGAGAAGTTTGTTTAGCTTTTCTTGTGTTGGTTCGGTTCTATATGAATCAAGCGCTTCATAAGTATAGCCATTCATTTGAGCATAAGTGATATTGCTTAAAGATACATCTTTTAACCAATCGTAAGCTTTATCGGCTGTATTTTGTTCATCAATATATGACAAAAAGACATCGTCAAGTTCTTGCCAAAATCTTAAATTTGGTGTCATTATCCCGTTCTTTTTACATGCTTCAATTAAAGAAGATGTAAAAGAATTGAGACCAAATGTGACAGTTATATCGTTTCTTTTTGAATTCTTATCTAAAAGAGTTGCATTAGGTGCAGTAATTTCAATCGCATTCAATGCATAAAGGTCTGTATTTATTTGTCTAAAAACTAAGTCAGATGAATAATCTTTAATTTCGTATTTTCTTGTTGCTTGATCATAAACTTTGACTTTAAAAGTTGATTTATCTAATTGACTTAGATCTACATCCTTTTGTTTTTGGAAAGTTTCAAAAACAAAGTCGTCGCCTTGTTCAGTTGTTTCAAAGAAAGTAGTATTTATTGGATCGTAATTGTATAAATAATTACTGATATCGTTTTCAGAACAAAAAGAATTACAAGCCGTAAGTAGAAGTGCTCCACCAACAAGCCCAGCTAATCCGATAATTTTTCCTTTTTTGTTCATTTATCTCTCCTTAATAGTATTGAGTAACGAAACGAGTAAAGTTTCAGCTTTAGTAAAATCGTTTTTATCATAGTTTTTGCTAATTACAACGACCAAATCTTTATTTAATTCTTTTAAATCAAGAGTATTGTCGATAATTGATCTAACTTGTCTTTTGATTTTAACTCTTGTAACAGCTATGCCATTCTTTTTAGTAACTAGCAATCCAATGCGTCCGTGTTCTTGTGTTTTTTCGCGATAATAAATAGTAAAGTATTCGTTTCTTACAAATTTACGCAAGTTGATGATTTCTTGGAATTCGCGAAATTTCTTTACTCGATTAATCTTTTTCATTATTTAGAAACAGTTAAGACTTTTCTTCCTTTCTTTCTTCTTAAAGCTAAAACTTTTCTTCCGTGGCTTGTAGCCATTCTTGCTCTGAAGCCATGAACTCTCATTTTATGGAGTTTACTTGGTTGGTAAGTTCTTTTCATAATATTAAATCCTCCTAATATGCACTGAAAATTATATATGTATTAATACATATAAGTCAAACAAAATTGGTTTTAAAATTATTAAAAAAATCCTTAATTTTCATCTTTTTTCCACACTTCATTTTCTAATTAACATGCATGTGGATTTCCTTTAATTTTTATGTAGAAAAGTTCATTTTATACGAATATCTTGAACTATTTTGATTGTGGATTATTTTACCTTTGGTGGAGACTTTTCCTACTTTTCAACAGAAATTTACTTTTCCACTTTTTCCACACAGTTTTCCACATCGAAAAGTTGTGGAAATTTTATAAGTGCGATTACTGTCGATATTTTTAAATTTGTGCTATGTGGAAAACTCAAAAAACGCCTATTTTTCGCTACTTTTTATTCTTGCTTTGATATAAAATTTTTGCAGGAGAAAAACATGAAAACTTTTACCATTAGTGAAATAAATGAGTGTCGGAACCATATTTCAACGACTTTAGCACGTGAATATGACAAACCATTATATGATGCATTTTTTAAAAAAATAAGAGTTTATAGTGTCGCTTCAGATAAAATTGTCCTTGTCGCAGATGGTGCTCTTTCTAAAACAATTTTAGAGCAAAAATATGCTAGAGAATTAGAAGACAGATTCTATGATCTCACTATGACCAGATTTACTGTCGCTTTTATTCAAGAGAGTCAAATTTCAGAAGCCACAGAAGAACAAAATGACTTAGCTCAATATGGAGACTTTTTTAAGGGGTCGTTTGTTGATCCAAATTATACTTTTGACAACTTTGTTGTCGGACAAAATAACCAAGAAGCTCAAAAGGCTAGCTTGATTGTCGCAGAAACACCAGGGAATATTTTCCAGACTTTATTCATTTATGGTGGAAGTGGTTTAGGAAAAACTCACCTTTTAAACGCAATTGGAAATTATATTAAAAATTCTAATCCTGAAAAGAAAATTCTTTATACATCTAGCCAAGATTTCATTAACGAATACCTTGATTTTGTTAATGGCGATTCTAAAAAGGAACAACTTATCAAATTTTTAAAACGCTTTGATGTCTTCTTAATTGATGATATTCAAATGTTAAAAGATAAGAAAAAGACACAAGAATTTTTCTTCAATATTTACGAAGATTTTCGTCAAAATCACAAACAAGTTGTTCTAACTTCTGATAGACTTCCTGGTGAATTAGATGGAATTGATACAAGACTTATAACTCGTTTCACAAGCGGATTATCTGTGCCAGTTATGAAACCTGATTCTCATACATGTAGAGAAATATTAGAGAAAAAACTTATTAGTGGTGGTTATGATGTTTCAAATTACGATGAAGAAGTTCTCATTTTCTTATCAGAAAAATTCAAAGATTCTGTTAGAAATCTTGAAGGTGCACTTGTAAGATTAAATTTCTACGCTTCATTAAATAAATACGAAAGAATCACTCTTGATGTTTGTGCTGACGCATTAAGAGGAATGGTAGATGTTAGCGATGCTAAAAATAAAGTTACTGAACAAAAAATTCTTAACGTAGTTGCTGATTATTACTCTTTAAGTGTTGCTCAAATAACTGGTAAAATGAAGACAGGCAATATTGCTAACGCAAGACATATCGCTATTTATTTAATTAGAGATATGTTAGACGTTCCATTCAAAAAAATTGGCTCAATATTTAACGGTAGAGATCATTCAACCGTTATGCACAGCGTTGAAATCGTTGAGAAAATGTTGAAAAATGACTCTCAAGCTAAACTTGTTGTTGAAGAGTTAAAGAAGCGAATATTATCGTAAAATTCTTCTTTCAAAAATTAAGTTTTCCACATTATTCACACTTTCCACAGTTACTATTATTATTAAAATAAATTATAGGAGTATTAAATATGAGATTTATTATTGATCGTGATGAATTCCTTAAAGGATTATTAAATGCTAGTCGTATTATTCAAGCTAAATCACTTGACCCTATTCTTAATTATTTAAAACTTGAATTAAACGATCATCAATTAGAGATTACTGGTTCAAATGGTGATTTATCAATTCTTACAACAATTCCATATTTCTTAAATGAAAAGCAAATCATCAGAGATACGAGTGAAGGTGCTATTTTAGTAAATTCAAAATTAATTACTGAAATTGTTAAAAGAGTTGACGGAAATGAAATCAAATTTGATGTCATGGATGAATCTATTGCTAGAATTGAAGCAGAAAATTCAAATTTCAAACTAAATGTTATTAGAGCAAGTGAATATAGAGAATTCGATTTTGAAAAAACAGGAATTGAAGTTAGATTATTTACTAAAGATTTCTTAGACGCTATTAATGAAGTCGGTTTCTGTGCTTCACAAAAAGATGGAAGAGCTATTTTAACTGCAATTAATATCGAATGTAATTCACAAACCTTAACTTTCACAGCAACTGATGGTGCTAGACTCGGAAGAAAAGAATTAAGAGTCGAAAATAGTGAACTTTTCAATGTCAACGTTCCAGCAAAAGCATTACTTGAAGCTGCTAGATCAGTTGGAAACGAAGAAGAAATCTCATTATTTATAGCTGATAAAAAAGTTATTATCGCTTTAGCAAATACAGTTTTGAACTCAAAATTAATTCCTGAACAATATCCAAATGTTAAAAATATTATTCCTAAGACATTCAATTATTACTTAGAAGTAAATGCTAATGAAATCTTAAATGCGATGAGTCGTGTTTCCCTCTTCTCAACAGAAAGAGAAAACATTGTCAAACTTACAATGCAAGAAGGCAAAATTGTCGTTTCAAGTAAATCACAACAAACCGGATCAGCAGAAGAAGAACTTAGTTTATTTAAATTTACTGGTGATAGATTAGAAATCTCATTTAACTGTGATTATGTCTCTGGAGCAATTAGAGCACTCAAGAGTCAAGATGTCTTAATTAGCTTTATTGGTGAAATGAAACCATTTACTGTAGTTGACAAAAATAATGACTCAGTAATTCAACTTATAACCCCTGTAAGAACCTATTAGAGAAAGATTTTTAATCAATCCGCTAAAAATCATCAAAAACATAAAAATCTCTTTAAAACAAAACCCCTTTAATATATAATATTAAAGGAGTTTTTTATGTCTAAGAATTATCAACAAATCAAAATTTCTACTGACTATATTACGCTTGGTCAACTTCTTAAATTTGCAAGCATTATTGATAATGGTTCTGAAGCAAAAGTTTTTATTTTAGAAAACAAAATTTTAGTTGATGGCGAAGATTGTAAAATGAGAGGAAAGAAACTTAGAGGCGGAGAAAAAATAGAGATTAATGACTCAGTGTTTCTTGAAATAACTAGATGAAAGTTACTAATTTAGAGCTCACAAATTTTAGAAATTATAAATATTTATCCGCTGAATTTTCTGATGGCATTAACTATATTGTAGGGGAAAATGCTAAAGGAAAAACTAATTTAGTTGAGGCCATTTATACACTAAGTTTTGGCAAAAGTTTTAGAACCAACGATACACTTGAGATGATCAATAAAGATTCTAAATATTCAATCATTAAAGCTAAAACAAAAAGTGAAACATCTTCAAAAGATATTGATGTTTATCTATTGAGTGAAGGCAAAAAAATACGTGTTAATAAAAAGCCAATTTCTAAATTAAGCGACTTAAATGGGATTATAAATGTTTTGTGTTTTACTCCTAAAGATGTGAATTTATTAAAAGATTCACCATCACAAAGACGCAAATTTTTAAATCAAAACATTTCAAAAAATAGCAAAATCTATTTAAGTAGTTTGATGGATTATGAAAAAGTTCTAAAACAACGTAATGATTTACTTAAACAAGAAAAAGTGAATTTTGATTACTTAGGAATTTTAACTGATTATTTGGTGAGATTATCAAAACCTATCTATGAATATCGTCAAAAATTCGTAAAAAGAATTAATGAGATACTTAAAGATGTCTATAAAAACATTTCACTTACTGATGAAGTTTTAAAAATCAAATATAAACCATTTCTTGATTCTGAAGAACATTATGAAGAAGAATTACAAGAACTCTATAAAGCGCAAACTCAAGAAGATTTAAAGAAAAAAGTAACAACTATTGGAGTTCATAAAGAAGATTTTAATATCTATTTAGGAGATAAAAACTTAGGAGTATACGGTTCGCAAGGCGAAAATAGATTAGCGATTATCTCGTTAAAAATTGCTCCATATTTCTTAGCTAAAAGTGACAAAGAAAAACCAGTTATTGTTTTAGATGATGTATTAAGTGAGCTAGATGAAAATCATGAAAAGAATCTGTTAAATTATTTAAAAACTTTCAATCAAGTATTTATAACAAACACAAAAAAATCCGATTATTATCAAGAAAAATACTATATATGTGACAATGACAATATTGTCAAGGAGGACTAGTATGGAAGAAGAAAAGAAAATTCAAGAAGTTACTGAAGAAGTAAAACCTGAAGATGAAATTATTCCTGAAAACGAAGGCTTCAATGAACAAGAAGAAAAAAACATTGATAGTAAAATCAGCGAAGAAATTATCGAAGGCGTCGATGAAAAAGTTTTAGAAAAAGTCGATAACGAATATAACAGTGACAGCTTAACCGTTCTTGAAGGTCTTCAAGCAGTTAGAAAAAGACCTGGTATGTATATTGGTTCAACTTCATCAACCGGTTTACACCATCTTGTTTGGGAAATCGTTGATAATGGTATCGATGAAGCTTTAGCAGGTTTTTGTGATACAGTTACAGTTACTATTAATCCTGATAATACAATCACTGTTACTGATAATGGACGTGGTATTCCAACCGATATAGTTGCTAAAACAGGACTTAGTGGCGTCGAAACCGTTTATACTGTTTTGCATGCTGGTGGTAAATTTGGAGATGGTGGCGGATATAAAGTTTCTGGTGGCTTACATGGTGTTGGTGCATCAGTTGTTAATGCTCTTTCTGAATGGGTCGATGTCACAGTTCATAAAAATGGGGAAATTTGGTATATAAGATTTGAAAACGGTGGAAATGCTGTTGATAGATTAAAGAAAATTGGAACATGTGATGATCATGGAACAATTGTTACATTCAAACCAGATCCAACAATTTTTAAAGAAACAACTGTTTTTAACTATGAAACAATCAAAAACAGATTAAGACAAATGGCTTTCCTAAATAAAGGAATCACAATCACCTTAACTGATAAGAGAGTCGAACCAAACGAAAAAGAAAGTTTTAAATATGATGGTGGTATTAAAGAATACGTTTCTTTCATCAATAAGAAATCGTTCCCATTATTCCCAGATATTATTTATTGTGAAGGTGCTCAAAAGTTTGATGATAACGGTGTAGAAGAAATAATCTATGCTGAAATCGCACTTCAATACACATCAAATTATAATAACAACGTCTATTCATATTGTAATAACGTTTCTACCGGAAACGGTGGTATGCATGAAGATGGATTTAATTTAGCTTTAACAAGAGTTTTAAATAACTATGCTAGAGAAAATAAATTCTTAAAAGATCAAGATAAAGAAAAATTCAATCTCGATGACTGCTTAGAAGGTTTAACTGCAATTATTTCAGTTAAGCACCCAAATCCACAATATGAAGGTCAAACAAAAGGAAAATTAGGCAATCTCGAAGTCAAAAAGATTGTTTCAAATATTTTTGGTGAGCAATTACAAAGATTCTTGCTTGAAAATAAAGCAGTTGCTACCGAAATCATGAAGAAAGTTAGAGGAGCTTATGAAGGAAGACTTGCCGCTAGAGCTGCTCGTGAAAATACAAGAAGAAAGAATGGCTTAGAGCCAACAACTCTTCCAGGAAAACTTGCTGATTGTTCATCAAATAACCCTGAAGAATGCGAATTATTCATCGTTGAGGGTAATTCAGCAGGCGGCAGTGCAAAACAAGGTAGAGATCCAAGAACACAAGCAATTATGCCATTAAGAGGTAAAATTCTTAATGTTCAAAAAGCTCAGCAACATAGAATCTTTGATAATGCTGAAATTGGAAACATGATTAGCGCAATTGGTGCTGGTTTTGGAGAAGATTTTGATATTAGTAAGATTAGATATCACAAAATTGTAATCATGACCGATGCTGATGTTGATGGCTCACATATTAGAATTTTACTTTTAACATTCTTCCACAGATTTATGAAACCATTAATTGATCATGGATATATTTATATTGCTCAACCTCCACTATATAAGGTTGAATTCAAAAACAAAGCATACTATGCATATACTGATGAACAATTAAATGTTATTAGAAAGACACTTGATTTAAAACCAGGATATCCATATCAACGTTATAAAGGTCTTGGTGAAATGGACCCACAACAACTTGAAGAAACCACAATGGATCCTAAAGTTAGAAAGATGTTAAGAGTCACTGTTGATGATGCATTAGCAGCAGACCAAGTCTTTAGTGATTTAATGGGTGAAGAAGTTGAACCACGTTCTGAATTTATTGAAAAGAACGCAAAATTTGTTAAAAACCTTGATATTTAATAAGGAGGTAAAACAATGGAAAACGATGAAAAGAAATTAGAAAACCCTGCAGAAACCCCTTCAAATGAAGAAAATGATACAAGTTTAGCTGAAGAAAACGCAGCTCTTGAAGCAGGAATTGAAGCATCACTTGTAGATACTGAAATCGTCTCAGAAGTTCAAAATGCCTTCTTAGATTACGCAATGTCAGTTATTGTCTCACGTGCAATTCCTGATGTCAGAGATGGTTTAAAACCAGTTCATAGAAGAGTCATCTTCGGTATGATTGATGGCGGATTTACACCAGACAAACCATTTGTTAAATCAGCAAAAATTGTTGGTGACGTTATGGGTAAATATCACCCACATGGCGATTCAGCTATTTATATGACAATGGTTAGACTTGCTCAACCATTCTCGATGAGATATACACTTGTTGATGGCCATGGTAATTTTGGTTCAATGGATGGTGATGATCCAGCAGCTATGCGTTATACAGAATCAAGAATGAGTAAACTCGCTCTTGAAATGACTCGTGATTTATATTCAAAAACTGTTGATTTTGTTCCTAACTATGATGGTTCACTTGAAGAACCAAGTGTTTTACCTTCTAGATTCCCAAATTTAATTGTTAATGGAAGTGACGGTATTGCTGTTGGTATGGCTACAAAAATGCCTCCACACAATTTAACCGAAGTAATTGATGGAATTAAATATGTTGCTGAAAACCCAGAATGTTCAGTTGAAGATTTAATGAACATTATTAAAGGTCCTGATTTCCCAACTGGTGGAATTATTTATGGATTAGGTGGAATTAGAGAAGCTTACACAACAGGTAGAGGCACATTTAAGGTCCGTGGTAGAGCTGAAATTAAAGAAGAAGCCAACGGAAAAAGCAAGATTATAATCACTGAAATTCCTTATCAAGTTAATAAGAGTGCATTAGTTGCAAAAATCGGTGAACTTGCTAGAGAAAAAGTCATTGATGGCATTACATCAGTTAAAGATTTCTCTAAAACAGATGTTAATATTGAAGTCGAATGTAGAAGAGACACCGTTCCTCAAGTTATCTTGAATCAACTTTATAAGAATACTCAGCTTGAAACTAGTTATGGTGTAATCAACCTTTGTATTGTTGATGGCGCACCAAAAGTTTTAGGTCTTAAAGAGTTAATTAATCATTACACAAATTATCAAATTGAAATTGTTGAAAGAAGAACAAAATTCCTTAAAGAAAAGGATGAAGCTAGAAAACATATCGTTGAAGGTTTGTTAAGAGTTCATGAAATATTAAAGAAAGATGAATTTGGCGGCACAAGTAAACGTGATGAATTCATTGAACTTGCTACTAGTAGCGCTAATCCAAACGAATTTGCCCAAAAACTTCAAGAAAAATATGGTTTCTCAGAAGTTCAAGCCAAAGCAATTGTTGCTATGACTTTAGGAAGACTTACTGGTTTAGAAACTCAAAAACTTGAAGACGAAAAAGCTCAACTTGAAGCAAATATTGCAAATTACAATTACATTCTTGAATCAAGAGAACATTTACTTGAAGTTGTCTTAAAAGAATTAGATGAAATCAAAGAAAGATTTGGAGATAAGAGAAGAACATCAATTTCAACTCAAGTTCTTTCAATCGATGATGAAGATTTGATTCCTGAAGATGATCTTGTTATTACTTTAAGTGAAAACGGTTATATCAAGAGAATGTCTACATCTGAATTTAGAGCTCAAAATCGTGGTGGAACAGGCGTTAAAGGTATGACTGTTTATAGTAACGATGAAGTTAAGATGGCAATTTTCTCTAAGACACATATGGACGTCTTATTCTTCACAAATTTAGGTAGAGTTTATAGAAAAAGAGGTCACGAAATTCCTGAATCAAGTAGAGTTGGTAAAGGAATCCCAGCACTTAATCTTTTAAATTTAGAAAAAGATGAAAAGGTTGTTTCTATTATTAATGTAGAAGAATATGAGAACCATTATCTTTTCTTCTGTACAGAAAAAGCCGTTGTTAAGAGAACACCTCTTGAAGAATTTAAGAGAATTAATGTCAACGGAAAATATGCGATTACATTCAAAGAAGGCGACAACTTATTTGGTGTAAAAGTAACTAACGGAAACACAAGGATTTGTATCGCAAGCAACGAAGGAAAACTTTGTATGTTTGATGAAAATGATGTTAGACCAATGGGTAGAACTGCTGCTGGTGTCAGAGGTATGAGACTTGAAGGCGATGCAAAAGTTGTTGGTTTAGCAACAGATCAATATGGAAAATTGGTTTTCGTTATTTCTGAAAAAGGTTTAGGAAAATTATCACCAATTGACACCTATAGATTAACAAATAGAGGTGCAGGCGGTGTTATTACAATTAGAATCACTGAGAAAACAGGTGAACTCGTTGGTATGAATGTTGTTGGCGGTTATGAAGATTACATGACCATCACAAATAATGGCCAAGTTATTAGATCTCCAATTTCTCAAGTTAGAGTCTGTGGTAGAAACTCATCAGGCGTTAAAATCATTAATTTAAAGAATAAAGAAACAGTATCTTCATTTACAGTTTTGCCTCCAGCAGAAGATGAAAACATCGCTGAAAAGCAAGCTGAAATTGATGCTCAAATTAATGAAGTTGAAAAAGAAAATATTCAAGAAGAAAACGAAAATTCTGAAGAATAATTTTAAAAAGCCTGCAAAACTTAATTATTTTTAAAAAAATATATAAAACAAGGAGAAATTTTATGATTGAACTTAATTATATTTTAGAGAATAAAGAAAAAGTAAAAGAACTTTTAGCTAGAAAATTATACGAAGCAGATATCGACACTCTTTGTAAAAACGTTGAAGAAAAAAGAGAGCTTCAAAGAAAGGTTGAAGCAAATAAAGCTGAGCAAAATAAATTATCAAAATCGGTTCCTCAAGTTAAAAAAGAAGGAGGAGATGTAAATGCAATTTTCGCTCAAGTCAAAGCTTTAGCTGCTGAAAATAAAGAAAGTGAAGCAAAACTTGCCGAACTTGAAACAAAAATCAATGAAGTTTTAGTTGCTTTACCAAATCTACCTGATGAAGATTTAGTTGGTGGAGGAAAAGAAAACAACAAACCAATCGCTTATGTATATGAACAACCAAAATTTGATTTCAAAATTAAAGACCATGTTGAACTTGCTGAAAGTTTAGGTTTAATTGATTATCAAAGAGCCGCTAAAGTTTCAGGACATGGAACTTGGTTCTATACCGGACTTGGTGCACAACTTGAATGGGCATTATTAAATTTCTTTATTTCTGAACATTTAAAAGGCAATTTTACAATGATGCTCCCACCTCATATGTTGAATTACAAGAGCGGATTTACTGCTGGTCAATTTCCAAAATTTGAACAAGATGTTTTTGAACTTAAAGATTTAGAACCAATGAGATTCATGCTTCCAACTGCTGAAACTGCCCTTGTTAATTATTATAGAGACGAAATTTTAGATGAAGCAGAGCTCCCAAAGAAATTCTTCGCATATACACCATGTTATAGAAAAGAAGCCGGATCATATAGAACCGAAGAAAGAGGTATGATTAGAGGTTATCAATTCGATAAAGTTGAAATGGTCGAATATACTACAGAAGATGATAGCGATAGAGCATTCGATGAATTAGTCAAAAAAGCTACAAATTTATTAGAAAAATTAGGCTTACACTTTAGAGTAAGTAAACTTGCAGCTGCTGATTGTTCACATTCAATGGCAAGAACTTATGATATTGAAGTTTGGTTACCATCTATGGGAATTTATAAAGAAGTTTCATCTGTTTCTAATGCAAGAAGTTATCAAGCACGTAGAGGTATGATGAGATATAGAGATAAAGATGGTAAACTTCACTATATGCACACATTAAATGGTAGCGGACTTGCGACATCACGTGTTTTCCCAGCAATCTTGGAACAATTCCAACAAGCTGATGGCTCAGTTTTAGTCCCTGAAGTGTTACAACCATTCATGGGCGGAGTTAAAGTTTTAAAACCTATTAAAAAGTAAAGAAGCCAAGTGCTTCTTTTTCTTTATAGTTAATAAAACTATTTGTTTAATCAGTTAATTAATTTATAATAATTAGGCCGTTGCGAGTCATTGCTTCGAACCTGGTCAGGATGGAAACATAGCAGCCATAAGATGATTTTATGATTGTGCGACGGTTTTTATTTTGAATGAATTTATCTAAAATATTTGAGTTTTGCATGGTTTTTGTGTAAAAATAGCGAATTATATGATTGGTAGAATAGTCAAAAAAATCACAATTTCTAAAGAGCAAATAGCATATCAACATAAACGGTATTATAATAAAACTATGATTAAAAATGATGAATATTTCATGAAGGAAGCTTTTAAAGAAGCTAAAAAAGCATATAAAAAAGGTGAAGTTCCTATTGGTTGTGTCCTTGTAAATAACGAAAATAAGGAAATTTTAGCAAGAGCTCACAATTTAAGAGAAGAAAAACATGATATATCTGCTCATGCTGAAATTATTGCTTTAAAAAAAGCAGGACAAAAATCATTAAACTGGAGAAGCGAAAACACAACACTATATGTTACTGTTGAACCTTGTGTGATGTGTGCAGGCGCAATTTTACAATCGAGAATATCTAGAATTGTATTTGGAATATATGAACCAGCAACAGGTGGATTTGGTGGAAAGATAGATTTAACAAAAGAATTTAAATCAAATTTGACGATAACAAGCGGAATTTTAAAAGACAAGATACAAGAATTAATGAAAGAATTTTTTGAAGAAAGGCGACAATAATCGTCTTTTTTTGAACTAAGGTTTATAATTTAAAATTTTGAGTTTTTTACTATGTAAAAAAAGAAAATAGTAATATAATTTTCTCATGCTAGAAATTGTAGATGTTATTAAAGATTATTACGTAGACAAAAAAGCATTCAGAGCTTTAAAAGGAATAAATTTGTTTTTCCCAAAACAACAATTTTGTTCAATTTTAGGACCATCTGGGTGTGGTAAAACAACCACTTTAAATATTATTGGTGGATTAGATCAATACACAAGTGGTGATTTGATCATTGAAGGACAATCAACTAAAACTTATAACGATAAAGACTGGGATAATTATAGAAACAAAAGGGTTGGGTTTGTTTTCCAATCTTATAATTTAATTCCACAACTAAACTTACAAGATAATGTTGCGATGGCTTTGACTTTAAACGGCGTTTTAAGAAAAGAAAGAATTGAAAGAGCTAGAGTAGCGCTTGATAAAGTTGGACTTAATGGTTTATATAACAAAAAACCTAATCAACTTTCTGGTGGCCAAATGCAACGTGTTGCAATCGCAAGAGCAATTATTAACAACCCTGAAGTTGTCTTAGCTGATGAACCAACAGGAGCCCTTGATAGTGTAACAAGTGTGCAAATTATGGATATTTTGAAAGAAATTTCAAAAGATAGACTTGTTATCATGGTCACTCATAACGAGGATTTAGCCAACAAATATTCGGATAGAATTATTAAATTTTTAGATGGTGAAGTTTCTTCTGACTCTCTAGAAAAAGAAATGAAATCCTTAAGAGAAAAAGAAAATAAGGAATATCAAAAGAAAAACGATATTTCATTAAAAGATTTTGAAATTATTGATGAAAAGAAAAATAGCAAATTAAAAAAAGCTATGAAAGAAAGAAAGAGTTCAATGTCTTTTTGGACCGCTCTTAAATTATCTTTTGGTAATTTATTAACGAAAAAAGGAAGAACATCATTAACTTCTGTTGCTGGATCGTTTGGTATTATTGGTGTTGCATTGGTTTTAAGTGTTAACAATGGTTTTGGCAATTATGTTGCTAGAATGGAAAAAGAAACTGCCTCACAAATGCCAATTACTGTTGCATCTTATTCAGTAACTTACGAATATGATGCTGATTTTGTTGAAAATGAATCTTTTACTGATAAGCAAGAAATCTATGTCACAAGAGAAGGACGAATAGCTAGAAAACTTGTTTATAACAACATTACTCCTAAATATATTTCTTATTTAGAAAAACTTAAAAATAAAGAAAAAATCGTTAGTGATTATATTATTTCTTACGGTGATGAATATGGATATAACCTTTCCACAACATTAGTTGGAAGCGACGAACCATATATAGTTGAAAACACCAGTTTCTTATCTTATTCGAGCATTTTATCGACTGTTACTGGCTTACCAACACAATTTTTCCATGTTCTTTATGGAGAAGAAAGTGATTACGATGTAATTGCTGGTAATTATTGTGATTCAGAAGATAAAGGCGATTTAATGCTAATGGTAAACGAGAAAAATGAACTCCCATTAGGCGTTTTAAAACGACTCGGCTTTATTCCAGATGATGAAAACTATGATGAAAAATATGCTGAAGAACACCCAATAAGTTTTGATGATATTATTGGAAAGAAATTTAAAGTTTTCCCAAACAAAGACTTTTATACAACAAGTTCGAAGAGTGTTTCACAAAGTACATATGAAGCATATTATTATGAACAAAAAGATTTGAAAACTTTATATGAAGATGAAAATGCAGGAATTGAGTGCAGAATAGCAGGGATTTTAAGACCAAAGAAAGATTCTTCGATTCAAACAATGGCTTCTGGATTGTGCTATCAAAAGTCTTTGCAAGACTATTTAGTCGAATCAAATCAACAAGAAGAAGTTTATAAAAACATCGAACATAATATGACTTGGAAAGATGGCGCATCGCTTATAGATTTATTAAGTGATCTTCAAGAGCTCCAAGAAGAGAATGTATCTGAACTTACTGCCACCAAATTAAATAGAACTTTTAGTAACTATTTAACTTTCTATAACTTATTTAGTGGCGAAAGTGAAAATTCTTCTGGTGAACCTTATACATTTAGTGATTATATCGGTTGGGCTAATAAACTAGGTGTAGAATTGATTGACGACGAATTAAAAGTTTCAGGATTAGATGGTATCTCAGATTATCTTGCGAGAATTATTAGATATTTAAGTGAAGGATCGTTTGACGTTGCAACCAAACAAAAAGCATATCCTTATATAATTTCTGTCATGGCTTTTATGAATAATTATTCAGCTATTGATAATGTTATTATTTTCTCGCCTGATTTAACCGCAAAAGAAACTCTTAAAAAGAGACTCGACGATTACAATAAAATTGACACAACAGGAAGCTTAGATCACGCAAGCAGCCAAAAAGAAGTAGTGAATTATACTGATATTGTTGGCACATTAACCTCTTCGCTTTCTCAAATGATCGATATTATTTCAGTTGTTTTAATTGTTTTTGCCTCTATTTCGCTTGTTGTTAGCTGCGTTATGACTGGCATTATAACTTATGTTTCCGTTATTGAAAGAACTAAAGAAATAGGTGTTTTAAGAGCGGTTGGAGCAAGAAAGAAAGACGTTGGAAGATTATTTGAGGCTGAATGTGTTTTTATTGGATTAGGAAGTGGTGTATTTGGGTGTCTTGTTGCTTGGGGAGCGACATTCCCAATCAATGGAATTCTTAATGCGCTTTATGGAAGTTACAACATTGGCAATATTGCAGATTTAGCGTTTACATCGATGCTTTTTCTTATTGTTATATCTGTTGTTTTAACATTTGTTAGTAGTTTGTTCCCTGCAAGAGCAGCAGCAAAGAAGGATCCTGTTACGGCTCTTAGAACAGAATAGGTGGAAAATATGAAAAATACTGAAAAAGAGATTCAAAAAACATTTGTAAATTTATTAAGTTCATATTCAATTGAAGAAATTGATGTAAAAATGATTTGTGACATTTTGAAAATTAAAAGGCAATCATTTTATTATCATTATAAAAACATTTATGATGTGATTTACTCAATGTTTAAAGATAACGATTTAGAGATTAAAAATAGTGGATCTTTAGAAATCATCGTTAAAGAATTAATTGAATATTTATTTAAAAACGAAGATTTTAATCGTGAAATTTTAATTAGTAGTGCTAGAGAAATATTAGAAGAATTCGCTTTCTCTTATCTATATAGATCATTCATTTTGTATTTGGCGCAATATCGTTTATCAATCGATATTCAAAAAGAGACAGCAAGATTCTATGGTAAAGCAGTTGCAAGTCAGGTACTTTTCTATTTTAAAAATGCGGATTATACTAAAGATGAGATATATTTAAAATTGAATTATTTATTCAACGAACAGCTTTTGAAAATTGCTGTTAAACGTTAAAAACCCTGCAAATCTCGAATATTTTTAATTAAAATCACTTTTTAGGAGAATTAGATGTTAAAGTTTAGTGCAATTATGATGTCAATATCGGTAGTCGTTTTATTTGTTGGATTATCTCTTATGAATTCAATAATTATGATTGCTGGATCAGGAGTTGCTTTTGTTGGATTGGCAGCAGTGGTTATAAAGACTATTATTAGTTAAGAAAGGAAACAATTATGGAAAAAGAAGATTTTTTAAGCTTACTAATCTATATATTGATGGGGACAATTGTTCTTTTAACTGGTTTTTTAATTATAAGGCCAGCTATGGAATCTGGATATTTATTTAATGAATTTGGAACTAATCTTTTGTTCTTATTTGTTGCTTTAGTTGTTTCTATTTTTGTTAATGCTGTTTTGCTTGAACTTGGCCATTATGTCGGTGCAAAAATAGGTAAATATAGAGTTTTAACATTTAACATTTTTGGATTTTGCTTTTATAAAGTTAAAGAAGGGGAAAAAATTAAGACAAAGTTTAAATTTGCAAAGCCTAATGGATTTATTGGATCAACAGAAATAGCTCCAAAATCTGAAAAATCTAATCCAATGCCATACGTTTTCACCCCTCTATTATTAATGCTCTTAGAATTTGTTGGCTTATATTGTGCTTATGCATTTATCAAAGATGTTGCTGATGATGCAAAAGTAATGATGATGGCAATTAAATATGGGACTGTTGTTTTGGCTTCAATTGGCGCTTGTTTTATTGTTTATAACTATTTCCCAGCAAAACTTGATTCACTAAATGATGGTTATAGAATCCTATTATTAAATAAGAAGATAAATATCGAGGCTTATAATTACGGATTAAGCAACAATGAAATTGAATATTATGGTGGGAAAGTTGATGAAATCAGAGTGTTTGATGAAATCACCGATTTCACAGCAAACGTTAATTTTACAGCAACACTTAATGAGATAATTGCTAAAGACTTTGAGAAAGCAAGAGAAATAATCGACAAAACAATTAGCGACAAAACAAAAATGGCTAGCTCAACTTATCGAAGATTTGTTGTGTTAAGTGTTTTCTTGGATTATTTGACTAAACCAGAAGAAGAAGCTACTAATATATATAAAGAAAAAATCGTAGGCACTGATGTTGCAGACATGGTAAGAAATTGCAAAACATACGATGGAATGCGACTTTATATTGCTTATGTAGGCATTTCAGAAAAAAGCGTCAACGAAATTAAATACGCTTTAGAAAAGAAAGCTAAACTTGATAAACGCGAAGAAAAAGCAGAGATAGAGAAACAAAATCAAATAGTAAACATTATTCTTGATAGAGTTTCGGAAATCGTACCTCAAGCAAGCGAATTAAAACTGTAAACAAAAAAGGAGAAATAATTAAATCTCCTTTTTGTTTGCGATGAAGTCTTAATTTTATTCAGCTGGTTCTTCGGCTGGTTTTTCTTCTTCGACTTTTTCGCCTTCAAGTTTTGCTTTTGCTTTTTCTTCAGCTGCAAGTCTTGCTGCTCTTAAAGTATTAACAACTTTAACAACAATGAATAATGTGATAGCGATAATTAAGAATGAGATGACAGCATTAATTAATGCTCCCCAATCTAAGAAGGCTGCACTATTCCAAACATATTGGCCACCATGTAAGGTGTATTTGCTTGTAAGTTGTTGTTGCCATTGGACAAATGTTGCATCTGAAGCGGTGATATCAACGTCAGCAGTTGATTTAGCATAAGTAATAGTCATTTGTGTTAATTCAGATGAATTAAAGACTTGACCAATTCCTGCTATACCTGCTTGATTTGATCCTGGTAGAGCTGGTAAGACAGTAATTAATCCAGCTAAGCCTCCTGGAACACCCCAAGTAGCTAAGCTCATTAAGATACCAACGAGTGCTGTGACGATTGCACTGAAAGCACCACCGATAACAACACCAACGGCCATATCGAAGGCGTTACCACGTGAGATGAAAGCTTTAAATTCGTTCCAAAGTTTATGTTCTCTCTTCTTTTTTGCCATGAAATTATATCTCCTTATGCTTATTATTTTATTATTCTTGAAAACAAATGTATATTAAAAATAGTATTTTTAATTTCATTTTTTAATTATGGTATTTTTATTATAATTATAAAGATAGAAATATCACGCAAAGGAGCAAACGATGAATAAAGTTATTGTTATTGCGGATTCAACGGTAGATTTAAGTAAAGAATTAGTTGAAAAGTATCAAATTAAGATTGTCCCTCTACACGTTACAATCCCTGGAGATGAAACAGATTATTTAGATGGAGTAAATTTAGATAGCGAATCAATCTATAAAAAAGTAGAAGAAATTGGTAAAACTCCAAGAACAGGTGCTAGAAACACCGCTGAATTTATTGAAGATTTTAAACCATATATTGAAAGTGGGTGTGACATTATTTTTACAGGTATTGGATCTACAATGTCATCAACCTATAGCAATGCATGTTTAGCTGCTCAAGAATTCCCTGAAGGAAGAATTGAAGTGATTGACTCAGCTAATTTATCAACCGGAACAGGTCTTTTAGTTATTAGAATGTGTGAATTAAGAGATCAAGGAAAAAATATTCATGAAATTGCTGAGGAAGTGAAAAAACTGGTACCTTTAGTTAGTGCAAAATTCTGTATTGAAGTACTTGATTATTTATATAAAGGTGGAAGATGTTCTGGAATGACAAAATTATTTGCTCAATTTCTAAGAATACATCCAGTAGCCAAGGTTATTGATGGAAAATTAACCATGTACAAACTTCCAAGGGGAAAATATAAAAAAGCTGTTGACCTTCAAATTGAAGAATTTGTTGAAGATTTTAATGCAAACAATATTTATACAGATCACGTTTTTGTTACTGATAGCGGAAGAATGGATGGGGAATCAGAATATATCGTTGAAGAACTTTCAAAATATATTCCAAAAGAATCAATCCACATTACACAAGCAGGATGTGTTGTTTCTTCACATTGTGGGCCAAAAACAATCGGAATCCTTTATATATTAAAAGAGAAAAGAAAATCTAAATAAGAGCAAGAAAAAAGCGGTAGAAATACCGCTTTTAAATCGAATTTTTAAAAAATATGCCTATTCTGCAGAGATTTTGAGGTTTTTAACAGCCATAGAAACAGAGTTTATCGAGCTTGAAAGAAGTTTTGAATTGTTACCTAATGCTATGACATCGTTGAAAACTTTAAATAGATTTCCACTTAATGTGAATAACTTTAATGCTTTTCCAAGTTTTCCACCTTTAATGTGGAAACCTTCTGCTTGTAGTGAAAAATCACCACTTACTGGGTTTAAACCAGCATGAAGTCCTGCAAGACTTGTAACATAAACACCTTCTTCGATTTTTTCAAAGAGTTGTTCTTCGCTTAATTTTCCTGGTTTTAAGAAAATGTTCGTGAAGCCAATCCCCATCTTGGAGCCTCTACCTCTAGCATTACCTGTTGTTTCAACACCATCTTTTTTAGCGGTTGCAAGATTATAGAAGAATGTTTTTAAAACACCTTTATCAATGATTTTTTTATTGCAAGTTGCTACGCACTCATCATCAAAATAAGTGTAGAAGAGGTTTTTCTCTAGTGGTCTTTCTTCTATTGTAATTTTGCTTGAGAAAATCTTTTGATTTAATTTACCTTCAAAGACTGAGGAATGTTTTTGGACAGATTCGCTGCTTGCGTTTGAAATTGCAGCAGCAAGTAAACTAGCAACACAATTTTCTTTCAAGACAATTTTGTGTTTTCCGCTTTCAATTGACTCCCCATTAAGCTTGCTCAATCCTTTTTCAACTAATTCATCAACAAATTTATCTAAGTCAAATTTATCTAAATCGTTATCGAAGAAAATATCAAAGGCCGATTTTGTTTCGTTTTCATTTTCAGAGAGAACAATTTCAGCATAGAAATAGAAGTAGTTATTCTTTGTTTTTAAATTGAGACCATAAGAATTTGCAAGGACAGAAGAATTGTCACTTAAGCTAAATCCAACTTCAACATCTTTAATCTTGTCTGATTTTGCATATAATTTGTCTTCAATTTCATGAAGCATTTTGATGGCTTCTTCAGCTCCAAAACTAGATAGCCTCTCATTATAGACCCTTTTCTTTTTATATTTTGGTGAACCTTTGAAAATTATTGCTTCATCACTTGATTCGTTTAATGAAGCAGCTTCTTTAATTGTTTTAACAATATATTCAGGAGTAGATTTGTCATCGCTTTCAACGCTTACGAAGCCCATTTTTCCATTATAAATGCCTCTAGCAGTGAAGTTTTTATCAATTGAAACTGAATAAGAGACAATTTCGCCTTTAAATATTTCAATTGAAAGCGATTTGCTTCTAACTTCTTCGATGTCGGCAGATTCTAATCCATTAAGCTTTGCTAATTCAAAAAACTTTTTAAAATTCATAGATTGATCCTCCTCTGCCTCCAACGACAATTTCATCAACTCTAATGGTAGGTTGACCAACATTTACTGGAATATTTCCTGAAGAAGAGCCACACATTCCTTGACCAAGAGCTAAATCGTTTCCAACCATATCTATATGCATCAAAATATCGCGAGCGTTACCAACTAAAGTAGCACCTCTTACTGGTTCAGTAATTTTACCATCCTTAACTATATAAGCTTCTGAACAGCCAAAATTGAATTCTCCGGTTGCTGGATTTACACTTCCTCCACCAAAGGAGACTGCATATAAAGCAAGTTTTGTGTTTTTAATAATTTCTTCTGGAGTAGATTTACCTGGAGCAATATATGTATTGCTCATTCTGGAAGTTGGTTCATATTTATAACTTTGTCTACGAGAAGCGCCGTTTCCTGCTTCATTCATTCTACGTCCATTAAAATCATCAATTAAATAACCGGTTAAAATTCCGTTTTTAATAAGTTCATGTTTAACAGGTTGATTTCCTTCATCGTCTACATTAAATGAACCCCATTCGTTTGGAATAGTTGGATCATCATAAGCTGAGACGATTGGATTGGCAATTTGTTCACCTTTTTTACCTGAAAAAACGCTCATTCCTTTTGCAACAGATGTTGCTTCAAGTTGGTGACCACAAGCTTCATGGAAGATAACGCCACCCCAACCATTACCAATAATTACAGGGAACTTACCTGATGGAGCTTCTTTCGCTTGTAGCATTAAAATTACTTTTTCAGCGTTTTCTTTTGCTAAAGCCTTCAAATCTAAGGTTTTTGTGAAAAATTCCCAACCACCTTGAGTTGCAGGGCCATCAAATCTTGTTTCGATTTTTCCATTTTCTGAAGCGACTGACTCAATGATAAATCTCCCATATTCTCTATAATTTTTAAACATCAAACCTTTTGAGTTAAAGATTTCATTGTCATTAGTTTTAATGATCATTGCAGTTGTGCTTTTAACAATTCTTTTATCGTGAGAACTAAGCACTGAATTTATTTCTTTAAGTAAACTAATAATTTTTTCTGTAGGAATCGATGTTAGTGGGGTAGATGGAGTGTTGAAATTTTTATGTTTTTTAAGTTTGAAAGACTTAACATCCTCAATTTGTTTTTGGCCATTAAAAGAAGCAGATAATTCTTTTGCAAGCTCCAACAAAGATTTTCTTGAAATGTCTCCAGTTGAACCATAAACACTTTGAGTACCTTTAAGAAGTCTTAAGCCGACTCCAGAAATATTAGAATTTCTAGTTTCTTCAACCTTGCCATTTTCAACTTCTAAATATGTATTAAAGGAATTCTCAGCAAAGATTTCTACAAAATCTGCACCAGTTTGTGAAGCGACATTAATTACTTCAGCAGCAAGCTTTTTAGATATCATAGTTTTACCTCCTGAAATAATTATAAATGGTGGTTGGAAAAAATAAATTTATTAATGAAAGAAACACAAAGAAAGTATAATGAAAATATGAAAACTAAGTATCCGATTGTTTTAGTTCACGGAGCCTTTGTAAGAAATTGGCTGTTTTTTAAATGCTTTGGAAAGATTGATAAGATCTTGCGTGATGAAGGATATGACGTTTATGTTGCTAAAATTGATGCGTGTGGAAGTATAGAAAATAATGCATTACAACTTAAAACATATATAAATAAGATAATAGAAAAATCAGGAGTAGAAAAAGTTAATCTTATATGTCACTCAAAAGGTGGATTAGATGCAAAGTATATGATTGACAATCTAAAAGGAGAAGAAGTTGTAGCTAGTATCACTGCGCTTTGTTCACCTTTTAAAGGAACTCCAGTTGCAAATGTGATGATGAATCAACCTAAATTTATGTTAGCAATCGAAAATTTCTTTATTAATCTATGGTATAGAATTATTGGAGATAAAAAACCACAAGCAAGAATATTAGGAGAACAATTAAAAAGAGTTAATTCTCTTGATGAACCAGTAAAAATAATAAAAGAAAGAGTTTATTATCAAAGTTTTTCTTCTTCAACTAATAATGTTAAAGATAATTTTATTGATGCGATTCCTCTACTTATATCTAGACACGAAGAAAATGTACCTACAGATGGCCTAGTTCCTCAAGATTCAACAATATTTGGTAACTATCGAGGAAAAATTAGTGAAGAGAACTTGTCGCACAATCAAGTAATTGATAATACAGCATCATATAAAAAGAAGAAGATTGTCTTTGAATTCTATAAAAAAGTTGCAAAAGAATTAGCCGAAAGAGGCTTTTAAAAAGAGAATAAAAAATTAGTTGATTGATTAACGAAAAAATAATATCATTTATGCACATGCTTTCTTAAAGATCGCATTGAATCTTTAGGCGGAAGGAGTAATGAGAAATGAAGCAAGGAATTCATCCAAATTACCATGTATGTAAAGTTACCTGTATCACATGCGGAAACGTATTTGAAACAGAATCAACATTAAAAGAAATTAAGGTTGATACATGTTCAAATTGTCACCCATTCTACACAGGTAAGCAAAGATTTACACAATCAGATGGTAGAGTTGACCGTTTCAACAAAAAATACGGATTTAAAAAATAAGAAAAATTGGGAATCACGTGATTCCTTTTTTTCTACATATTTCTTAACGAGATTATCATCAAATTCAATGAAAAAAAGATAATAAAGTGATAAATTATTACAGGTAAGGAGAAAATGTTCATGGAAAAGAAAAGATTATACATAACTACACCTATTTACTATCCAAGCGGAAATCCACATATTGGACATGCTTATTGCACTACATTAGCAGATGTTATTGCTCGTGATAGACGAATGAGACACTATGAAACATATTTTCTCACTGGTACAGATGAACACGGCCAAAAAATAGAAAAAAATGCCAGATTAGCAGGGTTATCGCCTTTAGAATACGTTGATAACATGGTTGCTGTATTCAAAAAATTATGGGAAGCATTAAAGATTTCTAATGACGATTTCATAAGAACTACACAAGAAAGACATGTTGAATGTGTGCAAAAAGTTTTCTCTAATTTATACAAAAACGATGATATATATTTAGGAAAATATGAGGGTTGGTATTGTACACCATGTGAATCTTTCTGGACTGAAACCCAAGTGGGGCCAGAACATATTTGTCCTGATTGTGGAAGACCAGTTGAAAAATCAACTGAAGAATGTTTCTTCTTCAAGACAAAGAAGTATTTAAATAAGGTTTTATCTTGGTATGAAGATCCAAAATCAGTCTACCCTGAAAGCAGAAAAAATGAGATGGTTAACACATTTATTAAACCAGGACTTGAAGATTTATGCGTTTCAAGAACCTCATTTAAGTGGGGCGTTCCTTTAAAAGAAGGTGAGAATCATATTTCTTATGTTTGGTTAGATGCTCTTGTTAATTATATTAGTGCTTTAGGTTATGGAACTGACCATGACGAGCTTTATCAAAAGTTCTGGGCAAGTGAAGAAACTGAAATCATCCATCTTATTGGTGCCGATATTACTAGATTCCATACAATTTATTGGCCTGAATTCTTAACAAGTATTGGAGCAAGACTCCCTGATAGAGTTTTTGTTCATGGTTTACTTATGATGAAAGATGGCAAAATGTCAAAATCTAAAGGAAATGTTGTTTCGCCATACCCATTAATTGAAAGATATGGCGTAGATGCAGTTAGATATTATCTTGTTAGGGAAGTCGTTTTTGGACAAGATGGACAATTTACTCCAGAGCAATTTGTTGAAAGAATCAATGCCGACCTTGTTAATAATTTAGGAAACCTTGTTTCAAGAACAGTTTCAATGGTTGATAAATATTTTGGAGGTAAAATCCCAGAATTTAAGAGCGACATCAATGAATTTGACCACGAATTAGAAATAATGACTAATAACACGATTAATAGTTATGTTGAAAAGATGAACAATCTTGAAGTCACTGAAGCTTATATTGATGTCATGAATTTGCTTGGAAGAGCTAATAAGTACATCGAAGAATCAACTCCATGGGTTTTAGCTAAAGATGAGAATAAAAAAGAGAATCTTGAAAGTGTGATGTCACATCTTGCAAGAGTAATTTTTGTTGGATCAAAACTTTTAGAACCAATTTTAGTTGATAAGAGCAAAGAAATCTTCATTCAACTTGGCTTAAATGAATTAGAAACTGATTTTGATAATTTGTCAAACGTCAATTTATTAAATAATCATCAAGTAAACAAAACAGGAGTTCTCTTCCCAAGACTTGATGTAGCAAAAGAAGTTGAATACATCAAAAACTTAATGGGTGGAAATAAATAAAAGTTGAAGACACGTTCGAACGTGTCTTTTATTTTAAAGATTAGTTATGAAATGTTTATTAAATATTTCTTTGTTAATCTTTAAATATTAAAATATGAGATATGAAAAGCGTTAATGAAATTAGAAAAGTTAAATGTGTAGACTTTACTTTTGATGGTCAAGGTTTGGCAAAAGACGATAACAATCGTGTTATTTTTGTTCCATCTTTATTAATCGATGAAGAAGCAGAAGTAGAAATTTTATATAAAAAGAAAGATTTTGATGTTGGAAAAATAAAAAAGATTACGAAGTTTTCTGAGTATAGAATCGCTCCAAAATGTCCATGTTCAACATCATGTGGCGGTTGCTCTTTTCAAAATTTAGATTATTCAAAAGAGTTAGAATACAAAAAGAAAGTTGCAGTTCAAACTATTTCTAAAATTGCTGGAATCGATGCAAGAAAAGCAAACATATTTGGGATGGAAGAGCCATATTATTATAGAAATAAAATTCAAGTACCTTTTGGATACGACAAGCAAAAAAGATTAGTCTATGGATTTTATAAAATTAAAAGTCATGACATTGTTCCTATTACTGAATGCGCAATTCAATCAAAAGAACATGTTGAGATTTTAAAAGCTATAAAAGATTTAATAATTTCAATGAAGCTTAGAGCATATGATGAAGATACTGGACACGGCACCTTTAGACATGTCCTTATTAGAGTAGGTAAAGTCACAAAAGAAGTTATGGTTGTTCTCGTTGTTAAAGATGCAAAATTTGCTTCAAGACATAATTTTGTAAAAGCTTTAATTGAAAAATGTCCAAATATAAAAACCGTGGTTTTGAACGAAAATCCCCGCAAAACTAATGTTATTTTAGGAAATAAAGAAGAAATTTTATATGGACCAGGATTCATTTATGACTACTTATTAGGAGTTAAATTTAAAATTTCATCCAAGTCTTTTTATCAAGTAAACCATGATCAATGTGAGAAACTATATTCTCTTGCTATCTCAAAAGCTGAGCTAAAAAAGAGCGATGTGATTTTAGATGCATATTGTGGAATTGGAACAATTGGTTTAATTGCATCAAAACACGTTAAAAGTGTTGATGGAGTTGAAGTTGTTGAAGAAGCAATCGTTGATGCAAAAAACAATGCCAAACTTAACAACATTAAAAATTGTAATTTTGTTTGTAAAGATGCAGCCGATTATTTGATTGATAAAAAATTTGATGTTGTGTTTGTTGATCCGCCAAGAAAAGGATTAGATGCTAAATTTTTAAATGGATTACTAAAAAGCAAACCAGAAAAAATAGTTTATATTTCTTGTGATGTTGGAACCTTAAGCAGAGATTTAAATTTGATGAAAAAGAATTATGAAATTAAATCAATTGATTTTGTAGACATGTTTCCAAGAACTTATCATGTTGAGACTGTTTGTTTGCTGACACTGAAAAATCAAAAATAATCTAAATTGTAAAAGCACAAGTTAAATCATCTTAATTTGTACAATTTCATTCATAAAAAGGTAATCTACAATAGATCTTTTTTAAAAAGAAGTTGCGCAATCTAAAATGCGCAGATAAAATTATATTATGAATGAATTAAGACAAAAAAGAAAAGAATTAGGTTTAACACAAATTGAAGCTGCTAATGCGTGCGGTGTTTCTCGTCGTACATATCAAACATATGAAGAGGGAAATCTTTTTAATAACACCTTTGACGAATTAATAAAAAAGCTAAATGAGTTAGGTGTACTTGATAGTACAAATTATGTGACAAATATTCGACATATTAAGAAAGTATGTGAACAATTATTTAGAGAAAAATATCCAGAAATTAAATGTGCATATTTGTTCGGAAGTTATGCCAGACAAGAAGCAACTAGCAAGAGCGATATTGATATTTTGATAGTTTGTCCAGCAATGGGAATGAAGTTTTATGGTATAGCGACTGAACTAGAAGAAAGATTGCATAAGCAAATTGATCTACATACACACAGGCAATTAATTACTAATGAAAAATTTTTAGAAGAGATACTAAAGGATGGAATCAAAATATATGGATGAGAAGATATTAAGAAGAAAATAATCCAAAAACATTTAGATTTATGATTACCTTAAAAGATATTGGTGAACTAATTGGTTCTATAGATGTTGTTAGGTATATTGATAATAACCCTGAAATTGGATATTCCTTATCAAGAAAGTATTGGAACCAAGGGTTGATGACTGAGGCCTGTAAAGCATTTATTGAATATCTTTTTGATATTGGCTTTACCAAAGTGTTAATTAAAGCGGTAGTGGAAAATATTGGTAGTAATCGTGTTATAGAAAAATGTGGATTTAAATTCACTCATCAAGAGCATCTTGAACATCAGTCATCATTTAAGCCTAATTCAGCAACAGTTAATTGTTACGAATTAGTTAAATAACCATATATCCCCATTGTAATGAAGATAAAAACTGGGTGCTACGCATGTGAGAATCGAAATAGCTTCATGTGATGGGAAAAAACCTTCTGTTACATCAAATGGTTGTCAGTCCACATATGATCCTTGAGGGTCTGTGGAGTAATAGCCCTTATAGGGTCTAGTCAGTGCAACTTATTTTATGCGTTGGGATTAATATTTTCTTTGCTATAATGTTATTAAGGAGTTTTTTATCATGAAAAAAATTAGCGAAATTATTAAGCCATTTTTATCAATTATATTTGGTGCGTTATTACTTTTAATTTATGTAAATTGGCTAGCAAGTGATGATAGTGGAACATTAGTATTAGGAATTTTTGGTGTCATTCTCAGTGTCTTTTATTTAACAGATGGAATTATGGACATCATTATCGGAGATAAATTACCTAAGAAAATATTTAATATATTCACAATCTCATTATATCCAATCTTTATGTTTATTATGATTTTAATTGGAATGATTAATTTAGCCGATTATATGGGACCTACCGCATGGATTATTTCAATTCTTAGTCTAATTGGTACTATTGCTTTCATATTAATATTTATTATCAATACATTTATTGAAAATAATTCATTAAGATTATTAACAACATTATTTGGTGGAATATTTATCTTAGTTATTATTGTAAATATATTATTTGATCAATTAGGCAACGTTGTAACATTAGGAAATTTACCTATTGTTAGTTTATTAGCTTCATTATCATATATTGGTATAGTTCTTGATGTGTTATTTGGCAAAGGCGAATCTAATAAAGAAGCGAAGAACGAAGAACCTTCAATAAACGAATAATCATTGACAAATTTAAATTTTAAGATGGGTTTTGCGAAAGTGTAGCAAAATCCTTTTTAATATTTTTTACATTAAAATTGAACTTTTATATATATTTTTAATCATATATAAAGTTTTTCATTCCATAAATTTACAGGAGGAACAGTCAATTGTTACGAATTGGTTAAATAATCATATATTCATATTGTAGTGAAGGCACATGTTGAAACTATAGTAGGACTATATCAGAAATAAAAGATAATGTTTAATATAATAGACATTAACTTAACTTTCTTGTATACTATAGACATGGAAAGCAAATTTGAAATTGGCCAAAAACTTAAAAACAAAAGATTAGAACTTAATTTGAGAATGGATGATGTCGCTAAAGAAGTAGGTGTTACTAGATCTACTTTATGGGCTATTGAAAACGGAAGCGGCAATTACACTATTGACACTCTTCTTAGATTAGTAAGCTTTTTAAACATGTCTATTGATATCGGTGCCCAAAAACAAGGAACTAGAAAAAGAGCAACTAGAACAAATAGTGCCTTAGACAAAAAGATAAATCGATTCATTGTTATGTGTGTTGAACAATATGCATCTAGCGTTAATCAAAGTAGTGGAACCATTTATAACGAACTTAATAAAGCCGGCATTATTGATGAATTAAAAGAGGATTATGAAGATATGCACGGTATGTCTACATATTCGATAAATGAGTATATCGGAAAAAGACTTGACGCGGATGTCTCACAAGAACCAACAAACGATAATCACATCTTATCTAAAACAATTCTTATATCTCAGACCATTGAACTTATAGCGAAAAAATATAAGCTGAGCATCGAAGAATCTAGAAACAGATTTTATCAGTCAGACGTAATTGAAATGTTGGATGATGATGAAACAGGCCTTTATGGTGAATCAGCGTTATATCTTTTGTCACTTTATGAGAATTATTTTAAAAATAAATGTATCGAAACAGAGAGACTTTTGCTCAGAAAACCAAGAATTGAAGATGCCAAACCAATGTTTGACAATTGGGCAAACGATCCTGAAGTTACTAAATATTTAACTTGGAATCCTCACGAGAATATAGAAGTGACTAAAACGATCATTACCTGTTGGCTTGAAGAAGAAAAAGACTCGAAAACCATTAGATTCATTATTACTTTAAAAGATGGTGGCGAACCCATTGGTTCTATTGATGTAGTTAACTATATTGATGATAATCCCGAGATTGGATATTGTTTATCAAAAAAATATTGGAATCAAGGTTTAATGACTGAAGCATGTAAAGCTTTTGTTAAATATCTTTTCAACAAAGGCTTTAATAAGGTCTTAATTAAAGCAGTAGTGGAAAATATCGGTAGTAATCGTGTAATTGAAAAATGTGGATTTAAATTCACCCATCAAGAACATCTTAAACATCAGTCATCTTTTAAGCTCAATCCAGTAACAGTCAATTGTTACGAATTGGTTAAATAATCATTTATAACTAACTCATTTTTATAAGATCATTGTTTTTGCTTTTCTATATTAATAATAAAAATATGGTAAATAATTCAAATATTATTCTTTATTTTTTGAGCATTTGAGGAACATTAACAGTTTCAGGATTATCTGAGAATATAAAGCACATTGCGTTAAATAAACCATCCATGTAAGACTGATACCAGTGATTCCCGCCTTTTACTTCTAATCTGAGACAATTTTTACCATATTCAAAATAATTATTATTTTCAACAATTTCTTGAAAAAATTCTCTTTGAGTTGCTTCAGCATCACTTTTTTCACTTGATTGTTGGAAAATAAAATGAACTTGGAGATTTTCTTCTGTCTGAAGTTCAATCGCTTTTTCAATATAAGGAAGATATGTTAAATTGCTCCCTTCCATACATACAAAATTGCCAATATATGAATACGATTTGCAAAAACCTGATTGCCACGATACATGGCTTCCAACACTAAATCCACCCATAGCTCTATGTGCTCTAGTTGCAGTTAAATTTGCATCACTATCATCATTTTCTAGATATGTTGAATAATTAGTCTCGACTTGTTTAATTAAATCTTTAATTTCTCTATCGCAAACTCCTTCATAATCTTTAATCTCGTTTACTCCACCTTCAGTTGTGACAAATCTCATATCTGCATCAGCTTCAAATTTAACTTTTTCAGCATCGACTTTACTAGGATCATCATAATCTTCAATCATAGTATGGAAGTTGTAAGAAACTGCAATAAAATCTTCTGCCATATTTGCTTCTAAAAGATGATCAAAAACATTTGTTGTATAAACGCTTTGATCTCTGAACCAGTAATCATAAGATTCTAATTGGCCTGGAAGCAAATATATAACGTTATACTTTTTGTCTTCACTATAGTCATGAGGTAAATATATGGCTGCTTTTTTGGTGACATCGACTAAATCTGTTCCATAAGCCGCACAATATGTGTAATTTTTAGTGTGATAAGTAAAATCTACAACTTGCCCTTTGTTAGTAACTGACGACTTAAATTCTTCAGGCACACTGTTTTCTAAATTTGTTTCTTGATGACAAAGTGTACATTCTCCATCATGGAAATTATGATAACTGTATAAACCACATTCATCACAAATATTATCAGTTGAATGACTCTTCAAGTGCTTGCAACTCATGTTGCAAATTGAACATTTTCCGTTTCCATTTGAATAATCATGTTCACATTCAAGCCCACAAATTGTACAGACTCCACTTTGCCAAATATGAACAGTATGTTCTTCTTTAGGAGAACAAGCACTTATAGCTAGTAGTGCAATTATTGGTATTATTTTTTGCGTGATTTTCATAAAAACTCCTTTTTAATATATTAAAAGAATTAATTTAAAAACTTTTTATACTGGCATTAAAAACAATAAGAACGGCATAAATGACATTAAGTTAACAAATTTGGAATATTTTTAATTTAGTTCTGTTAAATATCGATTATTGGACATAAATCGTTACATTGTATTTCCGTTGCAGGGTCAAGTTGAAATAGGAAACATGTTTTTTGTGATATCGTTGTCATCAGAAACATATCTTTATTACCTTTGTAGGCGAGGACATATCCTTTTACTTTTATGAATCAAAGTAATAATTGAATTTAGGGAACAAAATATCTATAATAAAAGTTAAATGTTCCCTAAGGAGGATATTTAATGGAAAATACATTTATCCAAATTCAAGAATTATTAAATAGACGTGCGGAATTACAAACTCGTTTAAATCTTTTGCCATACGATGGAACTCCAGAAATAAAAACTATATCAGGAAAGAAATACCTATATGTCCGTAAAAGAGAGTTAGATAAAGTTAAATCTACTTATGTTGGGGAATATAGCGAAGAACTATACAGCACTTTATTAAGAAACAATGTTGAAACTAAATCTCTTCGCAAGGAAATTAGGCAGCTTGAAAAACAACTAGCGTTACTTGGTTATAATGAAGGTGAAATATCAGATAGAGTTGCTCTTAATCTAGATTTTGCTCGCGCTAATATGAAGAAAATTATTTATGATCAAGCTGTGTTAGAAGGGGTTGGAACCACCTTTCCTGATATAGAAGCAATTATTGATAATGGAATTGTTAAAAATGTAAAAGTAGAAGATGTTCAAAAAATCATTAATTTAAAACACGCATGGCAATTTATCTTAGATAAAGACGTCATTCAAGCACCAAGCGATTATTATTTGGCCTCCTATATTGCTAGATTAGTTAATGAAGGATTATTAGTTATTCAAAACGGAGGAAGAATTAGAAGTGTGCCAGTTATTATTGGCGGTTCTACCTATATTCCTCTAATTCCATTCGAAGACCAAGTTAAACAAGATTTATATAATGTTTTAAATAATGAAAAGGGAATTGATCTCGCTATTGATTTAGCTTTATATGTCATGAAAAAGCAATTGTTCTTAGATGGAAACAAAAGAACTGCAATTATATTTGCCAACCATTATTTGATTTCACACGCACTAGGTTTAATTGTGGTGCCCGCAGAACAAGTTAAAGAATTTAAAAAAGTCCTTGTGTCATATTATGAAGATGAGTCAAAGAAAGGCGATATTGTAGATTTCTTAAAAGAAAAGTGTTGGATTAAAATGAAGTGATTTATCAAAACAAATAATAGAGTATTTTCTTATTAGATTTAAGTAATTAGGTATGATTATTTTGCTTAAAATGCTTAAAAATAGTGTTGAATTCTCTACTAAATCCAATATAATTGTATTTATAGGAGCAAAAACATGATTTTAACCACATCAATATTAAAGTCAAATTATTCTAAGTATGTTAATCCTTTAGATAAGATTAAAAGAGATGTAGACGAAAGAAAATTATTTAGATTAACAAGAGGGCTATATGAAACAAATAGCGACACCAACCCTATCTTTTTAGCTGGCTCTATTCTTTCACCTTCATATATTAGTTTTGAATTCGCTCTTTCTTTTTATGGACTTATACCTGAAAAAGTGGTGGCGATTACTTCGGCATCTCTAGAGATAAGAAAAAATAAGACTTTTGTTAATATCTTTGGTAGGTTTGAATATACGGATATCCCATCTAGGGCTTTTTCTTGTGGCTTATCTTTAATTGAAAACGATGGCTATTTCGCTAAGATCGCTTGCAAAGAGAAGGCGTTGTGTGACTCTTTATATAAATGGAGGGTCACTAAAAGCATAAAGGAATTAAAAAAATTATTGTTTGAGGATAAAAGAATTGATGAAGAGGAATTTGCTTCTTTAGATTTTAACGAATTAATAAGGCTTGCTTCTTTATATAATAGAAGCAACCTTGAACTATTAATAAAATTAATAAGAAAGGAATACTTACATGAATAGTATTTTAGAAGCAATGTTAAGCAAATATAATCCCAAGAACAACATTGATAAAGAAAACGCAATAAAAGAAATAGTTCAAGAAGTGGTTCTAGCAGGTCTTTCTCGTGGTGGTTTTTTTAACAAGGCAGCATTTTATGGTGGAACTTGCTTAAGGATATTTCATGGCTTAAATAGATTTAGCGAAGATTTAGATTTTGCTTTAATTAATAAAGAGACTTTTAATATCGAAGACTATATTCCATACGTTAAAAAGGAGCTTCTTTCCTGTGGTTTAGATATGGACGTTTCTTTTAAAGACAAAAGCAAAGATAAAGAAATCCAAACCGCTTTTGTTAAAGGGAACACATTGTTGTTAATGATGAACTTTTTTCCAAGCTCTAATGAATCAAAACAAGTAGTAGGAAACCAAAAGATTAAAATTAAATTTGAAATAGACACCGATAATCCTAGCGGCGGCACTACCGAAATAAAATACCAATTGTTACCTTCTCCATATGAAATAAGAATTTTTGATGAAAAGACTTTATTCGCAGGTAAAATCCATGCGATCATCTGTAGAAATTATAAAAACCATGTCAAAGGTAGAGATTATTATGATTATCTTTTCTACTTAGGAAAAGGCACAAAAATCAATCTTAAATATTTAGAAAACAAATTAAAGAAAACAGGAAAAATTTCTATAGACACAGATTTAACTTTAGATATGGTCAAAGATTTATTAAAAGAAAGGTTCTTAAATGTAGACTTCAATTCTGCGAAAGAAGATGTTGCTAATTTTATTAGTAATAAAGATTCATTAAAGCTTTGGTCTAGTGATCTATTTATATCAACCTTAACAATGATTTCCTAATCTGAAACATATACTTTATCAATTTTTGTTAAGGTAAAAATAAGCAAAAACAGTTAGATAATAGACTATTTCCTTCATTAGATTTAAATAATTAAGTTTATCTAGTGTATATTTATTAAAAGATGGGACGGAAAGGGTTATCCTAACGGTTTAAAAGGTGATGATATACCTTTAGAAGCGCTTATTATGGCAATCGCCGATTTTTATGATGCTTTGGTGAGTAAAAGAGTGTATAAAGATGAATTTTCTTTTGATGATGCAAACCGCATTATCATGGAAAACATGGGTAAACAATTTGATCCAAGTTTAGAAAAACATTTTGTTAGAGCAAGACCTAAAATAGAAAAATACTATCTTGATATTAGAAATTGTAGCAACACTTAATATGTGAATAAACCACAACTCGATGTTGAAAGGTACCTGAAACCCTAGACATTAAGAAAGGTGTAGACATCAAATTTAATTCTTTTTTATTTGTGTCTCTTTTGAGATAATTTAAATGATAAATTATTTAAATTAAGTTGATAGCAATGAAAGTTTTCTTGAATTGTATAAAAACATTAAACAACTTAGTTTTAAAGTTAAATATTATAGGGAAAAAAGATGAAAAAAATTTGGGTAGTAATTGTTAACGTATTTATCATGATTTCGATGGTGGTTTTCGTTTTTATTTACGCTTCTACTGAAACAAAAGCGATCACTCAAAGCCAAATCGAAAATTTTGAAAACTCGACCGTTACAATGGAACAAGTCACCGAAAATTACCTTAAAGGTGAGCAACGTATTTGTGATGTTTGGGCACATTATATCAACAGTGAAGACATGACTATGGAAGAAGCAACTTCTTTTATTCGTGTCTCTCATGTTTTAAAAAATGCATCGGCACATTTGCTTTATTTAGACACACAAACTGGAAAATCTACAAAACCTAAAACCGGGACTACCGATGAATATGATGTTTCATATAGCAATCTTGGACTTTTAAATGATTTGAGTTGGGTTCACGAAATCGGAACTTCAATTAATGTTTCACGAGCTTATACAAATCCAATTAATGGTGAACAATCGATTGCTTTTTGTAATTACATTACCTTAAAAGAAAGTGGAGAGGCTAAAGATTCAATTTTGCTTCGTGTCCTCCCTGTTGCTGAACTCAAAGATAACTGGGTATTCCTTAAAGAAAAATTTGAAAATGCCGAACTTTCAATTATTGATGCTAATGGAAACTATATTATTAAAGGCAATTCTTTTAAAAATTCAAGTTTCTTTGAGTTTTATAAATCATATAACAACATCGATTCAACAAAAGCCCAAGTTCTCTTTAATAAAATTACTTCAGAAACCGGATCTTTAACGATGTATAATTCTCGCCATGAAGAATGCATCGTTGCCTATACTCCATTTAATGCAACAGGTGGTTGGGCACTTTTGAGTTTAATGCCAAAGAAAGATTTAATTGTTGATACTGAAAACTGGTTTTTAATCGGAGTTATTACATCGGGACTTATTATCTTATTTATTTTCGATCTTATCGTGATGTTAACGTTTAACAAAAAACTTCAACTTACTGCAAAAGAAGCAGATTCAGCAAATAAAGCAAAAACCATCTTCCTTTCAACAATGTCACACGATATTCGTACTCCAATGAATGCAATTATCGGTTTAACAACAATTACAGAAAAGAACCTTGAAAATGAAAAAATAGTTGCTGAAAATTTACGTAAAATAAATTTAGCTAGCAATCATTTATTAACTTTAATTAATGATATTTTGGATATTTCAAAAGTCGAAAGTGGAAAATTAAATTTTGTTCCACAATCATTCTCAATCGTTAAAACGGTTGAAAATCTCATGAATTTATCTCAACCAATGATAAAAGAGAAGAACATTGACTTTAGTTTCCACATTTCTCGAATGGATAAAGAATATCTTTATGCTGATCAACTTAGATTAAATCAAATTTATATCAATATTCTTTCAAACGCTATTAAATATACTGAACCAGGCGGCAAAGTTAGTGTAGATATGAAAGAAGAAGAGAGTGAAAAAGAGGGCTGCGTACGTTTAACTTATAAAGTTTCTGATACTGGTATAGGAATGAGCCCAGAATTTATGGCCAATATGTATCAACCATTTTCACGTCAAACTGATAGTCGTATAAATAGTATTCAAGGTACTGGATTAGGTCTTGCAATTACAAAACAAATGGTTGATTTGATGGGTGGGACCATTGAATGCGAAAGCGAACTAGGCAAAGGCACCACATTTACTGTAATTTTAGATATTCCAATTGCTGAGCACCAAAGATCAGAAATGAAGCTTAATTCAATGGATGTTTTAATTGTTGATGATGATGAAGTCCTTTTAGAAACTGCTGTTGATACTTTAGAATCTTTAGGTTTAAAAGCTGAAAAAGCAGGAAGCGGATTAGAAGCTCTTGGAATGATAAAACATAGAGAAGGTACTGGGAAAAATTATGACATCGTTATCATAGATTTAAAAATGCCAGATGTTGATGGTATTGAAACAATTAGACGTATTCGTTCTGAAGTTAAAACAAATGTCCCTATCTTATTGATTAGTGCTTATTCTTGGGATGATGTTGAAGAAAAAGCAAAAGAAGCTGGAGTTAATGGCTTCCTTAGTAAACCACTTTTCCGTTCAACTCTTTATGATAAAATTAGCGAAATTGTTGGAAGCGAGGTTACATCAACTGAACCAGAAAGCGATTATTCAGACATTGAAGGGATGCATGTCCTTGTTGCAGAAGATAACGACATTAACTGGGAAATCATTTCTGCTTTGTTATCAATGTATGGAATTACTTCAGAGAGAGCTGAAAACGGCCGCATCTGTTTAGAAAAAATAAAAGAAGCTAAAAAAGACACTTATTCACTTATTTTCATGGATATTCAAATGCCTGAAATGAATGGATTAGATGCCACTAAAGCAATTCGTGCTTTAGAAGATCCTTGGGCTTCTAAAATTCCAATTGTTGCAATGACTGCTGATGCTTTTTCTGAAAACATTGAAGAATGCTTAAATGCTGGTATGAACGGTCATATTGCAAAGCCAATAGACATCAAACTTGTTATTAAAGTAATTCGAAGAATTAAGGAGGAATCTAAAAAATGAGGAAATTATTTCGCACTGCTTTAAGCATCATCTCGATATCTTTTTTGGTATCTTGTAACGGCAACACACCTGGAGAAACATCTGATGAATTTAAACCTTCATTAAATACAGATACTGAATGTGAAATTACTATTGTTGGTTCGTATGATAATTTTGAAGCACTTGAAGCTGAATTTGATAGATTCAATGTTTATTATCCAAACGTTAGTTTAACTTATGAAAAAATTGATGATTATAACAACGTTATCGGAAGTGTTTTGGAAAGAGAAGAGAAACCAAATATTTTCTTTTCATACACATGGATGATGGGCAATAGCAAGTACGATTCAGTAATCGATCACATGGAAAACCTTTCAGATTCCTCATTAAAATTAAATTTAGATTGTATCAGACCAGGCTTACTTAGCCATGATTCAAATAATAACGTATTGATGGTTCCAGTATTTTCAAGAACTTATGGAACTTTAGTTAATGAAAACTTATTTAAAAAAGAAAACTTGAAAGTACCTGAAACATGGACCGAATTATTAAATGTTTGTAAATCATTTAGTGATAAAGGATATAAGAGTCCGATGATGGGATATACTGCAAAATCTTCAAGTTATTTGATGAATACTATTGCTTATCCTTCCTTTGTTGCTGAACTTGCAAACAATCCTACTGCACTTAATCTTGCAAATAATCTTGATCCATCAGCTGGACAATATTTACGTAGTTCGTTAGAGAAAGTTAAAGCGCTTGTCGATAATGGTGCGATTGATGTCGAAGAATGTGACAAAATTGCAGACAACTATAATAAAGTCATTCTTCGTTTCTTTGAAGGCGATGTTCCTATGATGGTTTGTGCCGGAGACACTGTTTCTGGCACCAAAAAACGCGAATCACAATCAGAAGCTTTTGTTGCTTCACCATTTGATTACTCATTCTATCCAATCCCTTCAACAGAAAAAGGTGGTTATTTTATTGATAGTCCATCAATTGAATTTTCAATTAATAAAAGATGTGATGATTTAGAAATGACTCGTGAATTCATGAGATTTTTAGTAAGTACTAAAGAATTAAATAACATGGCATCACTTAAACGACTAGTTACTCCAACAAAAGAGATGTCGTTTGACTCAGTTTATGCTCCATTTGGAAAAGTTCCACAAGAACGTACATTCTCACCTGAAGTTATTGGAATTAAGGATCCACTTACCGCTCAAGTAAGAATTGCAGCATTGAAAGTTGGAAGAAAAACTTTAACAGTTGATGAAGCTGTTGCACAATATGGAGCACTTAGAGAATAGTTGATTATTATCGTTAAAATTCTAATTATTTTAGAAAGGAAATAAATTATGAAAGGAAAAAGACATTCTTTGTTTGAAATTAAAAAGACAATTTTAGTTGTTGATGATGAACCAATTAATAGAGAGATTTTATCAGCAATACTTTCTAATGACTTCAATGTGCTTAAAGCAGAAGATGGAAAAGAGGCAATCGATATCTTATTAAAAGAAGAACAAAAAATTGATTTGGTTCTTTTAGATGTTTTTATGCCTTATGATGGTCGAGAAGTTTTAAAAGATAGACAACAAAATCGAAAGCTCAAAAAAATTCCTTTCATTGTTTGTACTAGTGATAAAAATATTGAAGAAGAATGTTTTCATTTAGGTGTTAATGATTTTGTTAAAAAACCATATGAAAATCCAGATATTATAGTTGCAAGAATCAAGAGAATGATTGAACTTTATGAAGATAGATCGATTCTTAAAGAAGTTGAAAGAGAAAAATTAACTAACTTTTATAATCGTGAATTCTTTAAAAAATATTCTCAACAATTTGACTCTTTATATCCTGATTTAAAAAAGGATATGATAGCAATTTCAGTCAATAGATTTAGATTAATTAATGAGCTTTATGGTCGGGCTTTTGGCGACAAAGTCCTTCTTGCAATCACAGAAACTCTAAATAAATGTTTAGAAAATTGTAGAGGAATCGTTGGAAAAGATGGTGGAAGCACCTTTATAATTTATGCTGAACATCACGATAGTTATGAAGAATTATTTAATAAATTAGCTTCATCGATTAATAATGTTGTTGGGGATATTGGTATCTCAATTAGGCTTGGCGTTTATCCTTTTGTTGATCAAAGTATGGATAAAGAAATTGTCATTGAAAGAACCGAATCAACAGCCGATAGTTTATCTAACGATTATACGAAAAATATCGCAATTTATAATGAAGAAAAGCAAGCAAAAACACTTCATATAGAAGAACTAATTGATTCTTTCCAACAAGCCTTAGAAGAAGAACAATTTAAATTATTTTTCCAACCAAAATATAAGATTAAAGGTGATAAACCAGAATTTGTTAGTGCAGAAGTATTGATTAGATGGATTTCTCCAAAATTTGGTTTTGTTAATCCTGGAGAATTTATTAATTTATTTGAAGAAAATGGTCTTATTGGTCAACTAGATTCATATATTTTAGAAAAAGCTGCTAAATATATGGGTGAATGGAAGAAAAAATACGGCTTATTAATTCCTTTATCGGTGAATTTATCACGTGTTGATATTTATAGACCAACACTTGTAGAAGATATTATTAGATTTGTTGATTCTAATGACATTCCTCATAGCGCATATAATCTTGAAATAACTGAATCAGCTTATGTTGAAGATGCAAAAGAAGTAATTTCAGTTGTTAATAAAATAAGAAATAGTGGTTTCAAGGTTGAAATTGATGATTTTGGAAGTGGATACTCCTCATTTAATACATTAATTGATCTTCCTTTTGATGTTTTAAAGATTGATATGCAAATTATTAAGAGCATGGATAGAAGTGAAAAAGTTAAAGAAATTATTAAAATGATTATCAATTTATCCAAAACAATGGAAGCAGTTACTGTTGCTGAAGGTGTCGAAACAGCTGATCATTATGCCTTCTTAAAAGAAAATGGTTGTGATGTCGTTCAAGGCTATTATTTAAGTAGACCTTTATCTCTAGCAGATTTTGAAAAATTAATTGAAAAGGATTTAATGTAATGAACATTAAGAAATTTTACGAAGACACAAATAGCAATTATCAAGGCGCTTTATCGATAATGATGAATGATTTATTAATTGAAAGAATGATCAAAAAATTCATGGAAAGCAATTCATATCATGCAATTATTGAAGCTTACGAAGCAAATAATATTAAAGAAGTTTTTGCTTTATCACATTCATTTAAAGGCGTTACGGGAAATCTCTCTTTAACCAATTTATTTAAACTTGCATCTGAATTAACTGAGGCAACCAGGAATAAAGAATCTGCAGATATTAAAGATCTAATTGAACAATTAAAAGCTGAATATAAAGTTGTTGTAGATGCATTCAATGCATTGAATAATTGAATTCAAAACTTTGTAGTTTTAAAAAATAATTGAGTTTTGCAGGGTTTTCATTAAAAATTACCCTGTTTTTATTTATTTTTTAAGTTAATTCAAGGCAAGATATTAAACAGCATTTTAAAAATTAAACTTCTTTAAGCAATCTTAAAGAAATAAATTTAATTTATTGCTATACTAATTGAGAGGTACAAATTATGATTAGAATTGCTTTTTTTGATACACGTTCATACGATAGAGAAACATTTGGTAAATATATTTCAGATGATATTGAAATTTCATTTTTTGAAGGAAAGTTAAATATTAAAACAATCGAAGTTGTTAGAAATCACGATGCAGTTTGTGTTTTTGTTAATGATGAAGTAAACGAAGAAGTCATTAATAAATTATATGAATATGGAGTAAGAATAGTTGCTTTAAGATGTGCTGGATATAATAATGTTGATTTAAAGGCCGCCTTTAAAAAAGTGCATGTCGTTCATGTTCCTGCCTACTCTCCATATGCTGTTGCTGAACACGCCATGGCTTTACTTTTAACTTCAATTAGACGTATTCATAAAGCATATAACAGAACAAGAGAATTTAATTTCTCATTAGATGGTTTAACTGGATTTAATTTAGAAGGAAAAACTGTTGGAGTCGTTGGCACAGGTAAAATCGGAAGAATATTCATGGATATTTGCAAGGGATTTAAGATGAATGTCATTGCATACGATAAGTATCCAATTGAAGGTTCTGATATTAATTATGTTTCACTCGATGAACTCTTTGAAAAGAGCGATATTATCTCACTTCACTGTCCTTTTACTGAAGAAACTAAGCATATGATTAATACTGAATCAATCAAGAAGATGAAAAAAGGAGTTGTAATAATCAACACCTCCAGAGGAGCTTTAATAGATACAGAAGCATTACTTAATGGTCTTAAAGAAAGAAAAGTTGGTGCTGCTTGTTTAGATGTTTATGAAGAGGAAGAAGATGTTTTCTTCACCGATCGTTCTGGTCATATTTTAGATGATGATCTTTTAGCAAGATTGATTTCAATGCCTAATGTTATTGTTACATCACATCAAGCTTTTTTAACAAGAGAAGCTCTTGAAAATATTGCACAAACTACAATTGAAAACTTGAAATCATTTTTCAATAACGAACCACAAATTAAAAATGAACTTTGTTATAAATGCGGAGAAATCAATAATTGCAAAAGAAAAAGAAAAGAAAAGTGTTTTTAATTTAGTAGATTAAACTATTCGATTTACCTTTTTTATATTTAAAATATAAATAGAGGGAAAACACATGAAAGATATTCAAGCCAACAATAATGGGAAATATTTAATTGGAAAAAAGGAATATAGTAGAGGAGAGTTGATTATTATCGGAAAAGAACAACATCCTAAACTATTTTATATTGCTAGATATTTTGGAGCAGTTTTGTTTTTTAATTGTCTTTTTGTTGAAATGATTTTAGGAATTATAACAATTGTGTTTGCAAATGTTGTGGATGAAACCTTTCCTATATGGGCTTTTTATATTCCGTTAGGAATTTTTGGAATATTGGTTCTTGTTGGTCTATTAATTTTCATTCTTTCTTTTTTGGGAAGAAGCGAAGAGAAATATTTTAGATATGGTTATAACTACGTTTTGAGGAAGACAGATTATGGCGCCAATGATACAGTAGTTGAAACCGATATGGAGAAGAACGATCAAAAGAAACTTAGAGGATATAAAAAACTTGTTGAAGCAGGTATGATGGCCGAAGAAGAATTCCAAAAAAAGAGAGATGAATTGACCTTTAAATAAGATTAACTTATCAAAAACCCTGCAAAACGCAGTTATTTTTAATAATTTTCAATGAAATCCTTCTCTAAAAAGTGCTGAATGTATGGTGTCCGCCATTGTAAATAACCAGCCTTTTTAGGGTGTATTGGATCGTTCATTGCCCATGAATAATATTTCTCTGAAGCGAGTTCGTTGAACTCTTCATCGTTATACATATCAATTATTTTTACATCTACAAATTTAAATTTGTTCCGTTTCTCAGCAATTTGTTTTACTTGATCTACAAGAGCAGAATAGTCGCTTCCTTTTGGGTTGCTATTTTGTCTTTGATATTTATTAGAACCATCACCAAAATATGAACCAGAATAAAAATATACAGGACATCCCCATGTATCTACAACATAACTAATTATATATTCAACTGCTCCTAAGGTGGTTGCTACATTAAAATTTTCAAGCTCTCTTTTGTCATCAGCAGTTATTTCACCTCTTTTTGATAGTCTTGCAGACGTGCAATCATTAGTTGAAATTTGACAAACAAAAGCGTCAACTTCCTCTTTTGTGTCAAATAAAGTGGTAGTTTTAAGTCTATTAACATATGATTTTTTGCCTGTATCATCGGTTAAACCATCATTTAATAGTGTTGTTCCTGAAACTGCTTCTTTAACTGAAATACACCCCGATCTTTTAGAAATAAAATCGGCCATAGATTGCCCAGAAGAGGAGGCACCATATGTAACTGAGGAGCCAAGCCAATATATTTTTTTATTTTTTAAGACGCTACCTTCGATTTCCTCAACGTTTGAAACATCAAATTGTGCATCATTTGCGGTTGTGGAAGAATCAATTTCTTCGTCTTCGGGAATGTCATAAGTTGGATCAGGAATTTGTGACTTTTTATTATCTTCTTGATTATTATTTGAAGAACACGCCGACATTGTAACCATTGTTGCAAATATAAATGGTAATAGTTTTATTTTATTCATAATGACCCCTTTATATATTTTCTATTTTTATTATAAATTAAATCTTTAAATAATTGCGAATTTTAAGGTATGTAAAAACTCAAATTTGTTGAAAACACTGCAAAACTTAAATATTTTTTCAAAAATTCTTTAAATCCATCACTATTTTAGTATTATTTAAAAATTAAAATATTTTTAAATAGATTGTTAAAATACGATAAACATATATGATATAATTTGAAAATCAAGTAGTTACTTATTGATAATAGGAGAGCGTTTAAATGGATAATAAATTTGAACTCCCACAACTTATAATTGTTAATTTTGTTAATAAAGACATTATTACCTCTTCAGGACCTGGCGGCGGCCAAGGAACAAAGCCTGGAGATGAATACGTCGATGAACCCGATTCTATTTGGCCATTGTTTTAAAGAACAAAAGCGAGCTGCATTATGAAAATCAGAATTAGTTTATTAAAATCCTTAATTATCTCATCATTCATGATTATTGGTGGAAGTTTTTCTGTCGATTATAATCGTATTCCTGTTAAACAAGAAGCAAATCAATATTTAGCTGATTTTGCGCCATATACATATAGTGGCAACTACTATAATGCAATCGATTTTTCTAAATCCGAAGGAATGAATGGCGATTTAAGAAAAGCAATCACAAGTCTGATAGTTCCTCAAGGTTTTTATACATATAGTGGCTCTGGAGATAGCAGATATATATCTACCCAATTACAATATGCTGATGAAGACCCAACAAATAGCAGCAATATGATCTATTTATATACTCGTGATTCTGTTGCAAAAAATGCTGCAGTCACGTGGAATAGAGAGCATGTTTGGCCTCAATCTTTATCTAACGGGAACTGGGGCGAGAATAAAGGCGGCGTTGATATTTTACATTTAAGACCAACTTATAATAGCGTTAACTCTTCAAGAGGCAATAAACCATATGGTGATGTTCAAAAACAGGGACCAGTCTACCATGAAACAATGCTTTATGGTTACACGGCTGGAGGAACTTATTTTGAACCAATCGATCAAGTAAAAGGCGATGTTGCTCGTACAATTATGTACTTGTGGACAGCATATAATGGATATCCAAACTATGCTAGTTTAGACATAGAAGATGTTTTCCAAAGTTATGACACTCTTTTAAAATGGCATACACAAGATAAACCTGATATGTTAGAAGGAAACAGAAACAATTATTGTCAAACATCTTTGCAAAAAAACAGAAATCCTTTTGTTGACCGCCCTGAATTAGCTTGGAAAATTTTTGGAAGCCAAGCAAGTACAGAAATAAAGAATGCTTGTATGGAAGCTTATCCTTTTGATAGTTCAAGTGGAGGCGACCTTATTGAAGAGCCAGAAGTTGATGATGTAGTTGAATTTGTTGCTGGCACCGATAAAGGGAGTCAAACCGAGGGAGCAAATGACTCATTAAGTAAAGGTGGTGTTACTCTTTCAACCGAATCAAGTCCTTTAGGAAATGATGATAATTATCGTATTTATAAAAATAAAACTTTAACAATTTCTCTTGCTCCCGGTTCAACAAAGACAATTAAAAAAGTATCTTTTGTTTGTACAACTCAAAACGCTGATAAATATGGACCAGGATGTTTTGAAGTGCAAGAAGGGTATACATATAGTGGATATAATGGTACTTGGACTGGAGATGCTTCCCGAGTTAGTTTTACTGCATCAACTAACCAAGTTAGAGCAACAAAAATTGTTGTTTCAACTGTAAGTGATGAGCAAATTCTACCTACTGGTATCGTTTTAGATAAAAGTTCATTAAATCTTGTTGTTGGGGATATTTCAACTCTTTCAGCTACATTATCTCCTGCAGGAGTAGAAGCAAATATTGCTTGGTCTTCGGAAGATGAAAATGTAGCAACAGTGAATCAAAGTGGAAAAGTAACTGCTGTTGGAGAAGGATCAATATCTATTAAAGCAAAAGTCAGTGATTCACTTTATGCAACTTGTACAGTAACAGTTAAAGCTCAAGGAGAACAAGATACAAACTACAATTCTGTTGGAAGCCTAAGTTATAACAAAGATACTAGCGTTGTTATTGATAACAATTTATCAGACAAAAATGATCCTCATATTTCTTATACATCAACAAGTGGTGTCAATGTTGATGTTAGAAAGAACACCTCAAGCAGTGATGTTAATGTGTGGCAAAACACATATCCATCTTGTAGATGGTATGTTGGACACAAAATTACAATTAATAGCGCTAGTGAATTCAATAGAGTTGAATTAACTTGTGATAGCGGTTATAGAACTTTTAAAAATGAGGCTGAAGGAAACACAATCACTACGTTAAAAGAACAAGGAGTTACTGTAGATTATGATGGAGCAAAGATAATATTAACTTTTGACTCGCCAGTAAAATCCTTTAATTTGATACCAGATTCTCAAATTCGTCCAAGTTTAGTAGAGTTATTGTATAAATCACCATCCACAAAAGAGCGAATTGAGCAAACAAAGACAAGTGCTTCATTATCATATAATTATGAGCAGGCAGAAGGTGTTGTTATGGATACATTAACAAAATCTTTTACTGGCGTTTCAGGAACGAGCTATTCTAATTGGCAAAACAAAACTGATGTTTCTGGAGTAGTTTATGCAGGAAATAGTGCTGGTGGCAATAGTTCTGTTCAACTTAGAGCTAGTGATAATGCTGGAATTATTACAACACAGAATAGTAATAACGCTTTAATAGCAAAAGTAGATATCAATTTTAATAGTGCAACCGCAGACGGTCGTACTATAGAAATATATGGAAAAAACAGCGCATATACTTCCACAGCTGATTTATATGATTCAAATAAAGCAGGTACATTAATTGGTTCTTTTGCTTATGATGGTTCAAATCAATCTGGAACTATAGAAATCGATGGTAGTTATGAATATATAGGCTTAAAATCCAAATCTGGAGCACTATATGCTGAATCGATCAAGATTTATTGGACAACACATAATGGATTTAGTTTTTCTGATGTTGCGATTAGATTTGGTGGATTTATTTCTAAAGAATTATGGGATGCATATGACACAAATGGACATAATATAAAAGGATATGGTGTTTTACTCTCATCTGTTGAATATTTGAATAGCAACGCTTTAAAGGATTATTACAATTCAATCGATGGCACAAATGTTAAAAAATTTGATACAGATTTAGAGGAAAAAAATAAAGAGCATCCTGCTGAAGCTAATGATACTCAAAAAGGAGAATTAGAGGGCACTTATTATGTGTGGAATCTTTATAAAAAAATATCCAATGCTAAGCTTACTTATGATTATGTCTCAGTGGCATATATTAGAACAGAGAGCGAAGTAATATTTTTAAAGCAAACAATTGCTTCAGCAAAATCATTAGCAGCTCAAATGATTGAAAACGGAGTAGATGAAAATTCATACGATGGCTCTCTTAAATATTTGTCAAATATTATAATTTAATAGCAAAAAACAAAATTATTATAAATTTTGAAAAAATATTATTTGTTGGTTATGTTTTTTATCAGCAAAAAATATATAATTATTTCATTAACGAAAGGAAGTAAATATGAAAAGAATTAATTTAATTTCAAGTTTATTAGCGTTGGTTACACTTGCTAGTTGTAACGCACCTGCTCCAGAAAAGGGAACAGAAACAACAAAAGAAGATTTCCAAAGCAGAGTTGAAAAAATTGAAGAACATCAATATTTGAAAGCAACTTTGGTTGTTGAGGAAGTCGAAAATGGTGTTAAACAAGAAAAGGAGACATACCATTACACATTTGAAGATGGTGATTGGGTTAGTAGCGAAGAAGGCAGCGACGATTACAAGTATCTTGTTGGGGAAAAAGCTCAAGATGATGTGAAAATGACTGCTGAAGATGTATTTGCTCAATTAGGCGATAACAAAACTATGGCTCAAATGGGAATCAATATTGAGGTTGATAAAGAGAAAACAAAAATTACAGAAAAATTCTATTATGATCCTTTACAAATTAATCGTGGAGGAAGGTTAGTAGCAAGTGGTGCAATTGATTTCATGGGTATGTCTGGCACATTCTCAATGGATGTAAACTCTGATCAAACTACAACATATGATAAATATGGCTTCTTAATTAAAAACGTGGCATCAATGGAAGGAACACATGTAATGAACATTACTGGTCTCCCAGACATTCCTGACTTAAAACCTGTTCTTAGAGCAGAAGATCCTACATCAGCAGGAGAGGAGCCAACAGCTCAAGAGGAAGCCGTCAACACTAAGATGACTGCAACAATTGATTACTCAGATAAGTAATAAAATATTATAACTACCATTTGAACATTTGATTCATCAAACACTCAAATGGTTTTTATTTGCGAAAATATATTAGTTTTGCAAGGTTTTTCATTGAGTTAGCATTGTATACATTGGTAAAATTCAATTGTGTACAATTAAATTGCTTACGAGCAAATTTTAAGTAACAAATTATTTATTATTTTGTTTTTATTATTTGATGCAAAATTCTGTAACAATAAATGAGGTTGTAAACGAAGCGAATAATAATATAAAATTATTATTAATTATGTGGCACGAAGTTTTGTATAGAATTTTAAGCATCATCAACTATATAGTGTTGATCATTTTTGCAATTCCTTTAAGTGTTCAATTTTTAGAGGTTATCATCGCTTTAGTAACAAAAAAAAGAAAGTTTCCAAAATCTGAAAAGAAGGCAAAAATAGCTTTTTTAATTCCAGCTCATAATGAAGAAGATGTCATATTTTCGACTGTTAAAGATATTTTAGAAAATCAAGATTATCCGAAAGAGCTAATTACGGTTTATGTTGTTGCAGATAATTGCACCGATAAAACTGCTGAGCTAGCAAAAGAAGCCGGAGCAAACATTTTGACAAGATTCGATGATGATCCTAACCATAAAATGGCTTTATTTCCATTAAAAATGGGAATTGATTATATCTTAAAAAACCTTCCTGACGTCGAATTAATCGTACATTGTGATGCCGATAATCATTTTAATAAAGAGTTTTCTAGCAAAATGAATGACGCTTATCAACACGATGGAGACTTTTTTAGGCCATTTGAAGGAGCTATTAATGGTGCTCAAAACACTTTTACTAGGGCTTGTTCCTTCTTTTATTGTTATGATTCAAGATATTGTTCAAGAGCTAGAGAAAAAATGGGCATTGCACAACACATAAACGGAAGCGGAGCTACAATGTCAAGAAGACTATTGCTTAAAACAAATGGTTATGATGTTGAAAATATTTCCGATGATACTGATTTCTGCTTAAACAGAATATTGGATGGAACTAAGATGCATTTTGTTGAAGAAGCAATAGTATATGAAGATATGCCATCTACAGGTAAAGATACAGTTAATAGAAATAAGCGAATTGCTCAAGGCGGTCAAGCTTTGATGAAGCAAAAGGTTGGAAAAATGTTCTTCCTTTTCTTTAAAACAGGAAGATTTTCTTATCTTGAAACGTTTTTCACATATATTTGGCTTTTTATAGGCGCACCATTATTTATTTGGTTGGCTTTCTATTATATATATTTTGGAATCTATTCTGCTTTGGTTTTTAATGGAACAGCAACGTTATCAATGTTTACTACTGAATATTTTGCTTCTATTGGTTGGGGTACAATGTGGGCTCTAGTAATCTTTGCGGGATTCACTTTTGTAATATTTGGAATTGCCCAATCTTTCGTTCTAGCTGTTTTTGAATATGATAAATTTGGTGCGAAAAAACGTTCTCAATTCGTTTCACTTATTTTCTTGTTCCCGGTTTATTTAATCATTTATGCATTTACAATTCTTGGTGGATTTATGTCTAAAAAAGGAAATAAATGGGAAAAAATCAAAAGGAATTCATAAAAGATGGAGTACGCATTAATTGTTAAAAATTTAAAGAAATCTTATGGTGATGTTAAAGCTGTTAACGATATTTCTTTTGAAGTAAAAAAAGGATCTTTGTTTGCTTTCCTTGGAATCAATGGTGCTGGGAAGTCGACAACCATCAACATTATTTGTTCTATATTATCTAAAGATGATGGTGAGATAATTCTTGAAGGATATGATCTTGATAAGGATAGAGAAAAAATTAAAAATCTAATTGGTTTTGTTTTTCAGTCTTCAGTTCTTGATGACAAATTATCAGTTTATGACAATTTAAGATTTAGAACAAAATTCTATGGAATGAACAAAGAAGAAGAAAAGAACAATATCAACAGAATAATCAAGCTTCTAGATTTAGAGCCTATTTTAAATAGACCAATTAAGAATTTATCGGGTGGTCAAAAAAGAAGGGTAGATATTGCAAGAGCAATTGTTCATTATCCTAAATTTTTAATTCTCGATGAACCTACAACAGGATTAGATCCAAAAACAAGAGAGCTTGTCTGGGAACTAATTGACCACATTAGAATAGAAACAGGAATGACTGTATTCTTAACAACTCACTATTTAGAAGAGGCCGATCAAGCTAGTGATGTTGTTATTATGGATAAAGGAAACATTATCGCCAAAGGAACCCCTGTAGAATTGAAGAACCAATATTCAAGCGATTATATTATTTCATATCAAGAAAAAAATGCGGAATTTGAAGGGTTATTAACTCAAAATAACATCAAATTTAAGTTTAACGAAGAAAAGAATCTTTATAAGATTCATGTAAAAGACACTAAAGAAGCCAAAGAAATCATCAATAAATTTGATAATTATCTTGAAGATATAGAAATCAAAAAAGGTGACATGGATGATGTATTTTTAAATGTTACTGGAAGGGACATGAAAGACCATGAATAGTTCATTTAAAAAAGATCTTAGAATATTCTCATCTTTAACGCATCGTCATTTAAAGATGATTATGGCAAACAAAATTAGGCTGTTTTATACCTTAATGGTACCTGTAATTTTGTTATTGGTTTATGTCATTTTGTTAAGGACTTTGGAAGTTTCAATGGTCTCTAAAGGACTTGTTGAAATGGGGATTGATCTAAGTTCAAATCCAGAATTAGATAAAGGTGTTGCAACAGTAGTTGATGCCTGGATGTTATCCGGTTTCTTATCATTATCAATATTAGCGATTGCTTTACAATCGAATTCACTACTTGTCGAAGACAAAGAAAAGGGCATTAATAGAGACTTTGTAGCATCTCCTGTTAAAAAGAATGTTCTTATTGCAAGCTACTTTGTTTATAACTTTATTGTGACTTTAATTTTGTCCTTGGTTGTCGCGCTTTTAGCGATTATTATAATTGCATGTTATGGTGAATTTTACTTTAGTTTCCTTGATATTTTATCGATTCTAGGGACAGTAATTTTAAATACTTTTGAAGCAACATTAATTACAACATTTATTTGCTTGTTCATTTCAAATGAACCTATTTTAGCTTCTGTTATTGGAATCGTTTCAGCTGCGGCAGGATTCTTAATGGGAGCATATATGCCATTTGCGATGTTGCCAACAGGTGTTCAGTATTTCTGTTGTTTAATTCCTGGAACTTATGGAACAAGTATAATTAGATATAGTTTCTTAGCAACACCATTTAGCAACATATCTAACTTCTTTGCTAACAATCTATCTGTAATTCCTGCAGGGGAAAGTGTTGAGTCAATAATGAAGCAAATTAATAGCTTTGGATATAATGTGAATTTCTTTGGAATCGATTTAGATTTATTATATTGCTTTATAATTACGCTCGCTTTTATAGCTGTATTTATTGTTTTAAATTTAATATTTGCTAAAAGAATTGTCAGTTTTGAAAAAGTAAAAAAACATAGAACTAATCAAAAATAATCGAGTTTTGCAGGGTTTTTGCTAATATTTAAAAACTAAATTAATTAAAATTATGAAAATCGAAGAAGAGTTAATGTTCGGATATAAAGCTAAAGAAGATTCTTTAATTAAGTATGGATTTAAAAAAGAACAAAACTCTTTTTTCTATATTACACCAATAATGAATGGTGAGTTTGAAGCTAAAATCACTATTTCAAAAAATGTTTTGAGTGCAAAAATTATTGATAAATCTTTTAATGAAGAATACTCCTTATTTAATAACGAACGTGCATATGGTGAATTCATTGGAAAATTAAGGGAAGAATATAAAAACATTTTGTTAGACATTAGAGAAAAATGTTTTATGAGAGCTTTATTTGCTGATCCTCAAGCAGAAAGAGTTGCTAAATATGTTAAAGAAATGTATGGTGACGACCCTGAGTTTCCTTGGAAAAGATATCCTCAATTTGGAATTTTTAGAAATAGATTAAATAGACGTTGGTATGGATGCATAATGAACGTCGAAGATAATAAGCTTGCGCCAAACACGAAAGGTAGATTTGTAATAAACGTAAAAGCAGATAAATCAATTTTTAATGCCTTGCTTCTTGAAGAAAATATATTTCCTGGACGGCATATGAATAAAGAATCGTGGATTTCAGTTTCTTTATCGGATTATTTACCTGATGAATATGTATTTTCACTTATTGATATGTCTTATGAACAAGTTAATGGCTCAAAGAAATCAAAAGTGAAGAAATAATTTTATATCCTTTTATAATATAGACATGAAGTATAAGTGTAACAAATGTAATAACGAATTTGATGGAACCTTACCAATTCATCCTCATCCAGGAGGTTTAGGTGGTAGATTATCTATGTATGGTTGTCCAGTTTGTGCAAAAATGGCAGCCACGCCTATAATTTGCCCAAAATGCCTGTCAGCCGATTTAACACCAATTCTTAAATAATTAAAATTTACTTTAGCCTAGTGCTAAAGTTTTTTATTGTTGCACATAAACAAAATAAAATTATATATTTATGATAGTTAAACTATCATTTTGAGAATTTATCTATCAAAGGAACAATAATTATGGGATTTCTTGATTTAAAAAGGACTTACATTGTAGATGTGGCAACTAGCCTTTTTTTAAGCGAAGGTATTGATAATGTCACAATCAAAGAGATAGCAGAAGCTGCAGATGTAGGTGAGATGACAATTTATCGTTATTTTGGGAAAAAGCAAAACATAGTTGCTGAGGCAGTTTTGAGCCTACAAGAAATAGTTTCAAACGACTACTTTGCTTTAAAAGAAGCAAAGACAGGTTATGAAAAACTTAAAGTGTTTTATTTTTCCTATTTAGAAGTTTTTAAAAACAAACCTGAATATTTTAGATTCATTAGAGAATTTGATCTATTAATGATGGGTGAAGACGAAAATGTTTTGAAACAATATGAAAAAGGAATAGAAGGATTTAAGAATGCTTTTATTGACGCCTATAATCTTGGCATTAAAGATAAAACCGTAAAAACCATTGATAATATCGAACTATTTTATTTCACGACAACTCATGCATTAATCGAATTATGCAAAAAGCTTTCTTATAAAAAAGGAGTGCTTGCTCAAGATAAAAAAATTAAAAAGACCGATGAGATTGGTTGCTTAATAAATACCATTTTGGTTTCGTTAAAGGCATAGAGGAGAAAATATGTTAGTTACTTATTTAATCAAAAATAAAAAATTTAAGACAAATGAATCAAATTCTGATGTAGAAATTATTTCGCATCATAAAAGAAATAGACATACAGTAGTTTTAAAAGCAAAAAATGATATAACTTTAGTTGCTGCAGAGCATGAGTTACCATGTTTTGTTAATTTTAAAGATCTATATTTTTTAAATGGTTACCAATCATGGACAGATACTAAAGAACACTATTTAAAGAAGAGATTAAGAAACATAAATAAATCGCCACATATTATTACTAATATGTATGCTTTAAATAAATATGGAGATAGCTCTTTTTATAAGTATTCCATAAAAAAGAGCCATGGTTATGATGTTTTCTATTCAAAAGGAAAATTCGAATCGTTCTTATATTCTTTAAATTTTGATACTGCATATTTAATTATTGAATTAATTAAAGATAGAAGGAATTTGTTTTTAAGAAGCGATGTCGAAGGAATTACACTTCATGCTGGAGAAGAAGTTACAATCTTCGATTATAAATATTTTCTTTCTTATGAAGAAGGAATTGAAGCCTTTGAAGAAGACTTCCCAAGCTTAAATAAAGAAAAGATTTTTGGTTACACATCTTGGTACAACTATTATCAAGACATTAATGAAGAAATTATTTTAAAAGATTTAGATGCGCTTGATTCAAGATTTAATGTGTTTCAAATTGATGATGGATATGAAACTTTTGTTGGTGATTGGTTAGATATTGATGAAAAGAAATTTCCTAACGGATTAGAAAAAATCGTTGCAAAAATCCACTCAAAAAATTATAAAGCTGGAATTTGGCTTGCTCCATTTGCTGCTGAAACAAAGTCTAAACTTGTTGCTGAACATAAAGATTGGCTTTTAAAAGATAAAAAAGGAAAACCAATGTTAGCAGGTGGAAACTGGTCTAAATTTTATGCTTTAGATTTTACAAATGAAGAAGTTAGAAACTACATAAAGAAGTCTATAGAATACTACATGAATTTAGGTTTTGATTTCTTTAAATTAGATTTTCTTTATGCAGCAGCTTTAAATCCTAAAAAAGGTAAAAGCAGATGCCAAACCCAAAAAGAAGCTTATGAGTTTTTACGAGAAATATTAAAAGATAAGATTATTTTGGGGTGTGGTGCAAACATTATTAATTCATATAAAACTTTTGATTATTTAAGAATTGGACCAGATGTTTCTCTTAAATTTGATGATGTTCCTTATATGAGACTTTTCCATAGAGAAAGAATTTCAACGAAGGTTACCATACAAAATACAATTTATAGACATTTATTTGATCAACATCTATTTGGTAATGACCCTGATGTTTTCTTACTTAGAGATGACAATATTGAATTAACCAAAGAGCAAAGAAAAGCATTAACAATAATCAATGCATTAATGGGTAGTGTTTTGATGACGAGTGATAATATTGCAACTTATGATGAAGAAAAGAAAGCAATTTTAGACAAAGCATTTAATCTTTTCTACAACGCAAAAGTCACTCAAATTAAAAGAAATGGTCCATCTTTGATTGATATTGATTATGAAATTAATAACGAAGCAAATCGTTTAACATATGATTGGAAGAAAGGAGTTCTAGTTGAACATGAATAAATCAGAAGTAATTTTTGGCAATAAACAGCCTGCAAAAGTAGTCAAGGGAGCAAAGAAAAGCAAAGCAAAATATATTAAAAAATATGGTGATGACTCTTCTAAAGACTATAAAATTAATTTTAAAGAAATCCCAACATTAGATTTTATTGATGCTTCAAATATAATTTTTGGCGAAGAAAATCAAAAATTTGATGAAAAAGCATTAATTGTCGGAAATATCCGTATGGGCTTTGGGCATTATAGAATTTCTATTGCTATGGCAAGTGCTGCAAGAGCGCTTGGATATAAACCATATTGGCTTGATTTAGCATCTTTTGATGCCACAGGATCAAAAATGATTCGTGAACAAAACGATATGTATTCATTAGCTTCGCGTATTTCTCAAAAATCAAAATTATTTAATAAACTTGTTTGGGAACCTTTAAATTCAGAAGGATTTAAAAAGATTTCATATAATGCAAAAGATCAAGCAAACAGTGAGCTTCTTGTTCCAATTTTTAGAAATATTCCAAAAGATATTCCATATATTGCAACACATGTTTGGCCATCTCAAGCAGCAGTTCACGCTGGGATGACTCATGTAGTTAACGCAATTCCTGATAACTGGCCAATGGGATTACATTTATCTGAAGGAGCGCTTCATGCAGTTCAAACTCCATTTGCCTATTTTGGTTATAAAACATTAAATGGATTTGATAAAAAACCACTTCAAGGAATCCCTGAAGAAAGTTTAAAGATGGTTGGTTGTTTTATCGATCATGAATTGTTAGTAGATTTAGAAAACGATAACAAGAGAAGAAAAGAAAGAATTCAAAACGGAAAACCAATGAGGATATTAATGACTGTTGGTGGAGCTGGTGCTGGATTTGACATGTTCTTATCGATGGTTAAGCATCTTTTACCTTATGTAAAAGAAAAGAAAGCCACATTATTTATTAATTTTGGTGATCATCTTGATGTTTATAATAAACTCATTTCAAAGGTTGAAATTGAAACCAAGAATTATTTCAATGAATATTCAAAATTAAAAGAGCTTGTTGATGAAATTAAAGAGGGCGATGCTGAAGGAATTTACGCTATATATAATAAGGATATATTTGAAGCAGTATATTCGACTAATCTTTTAATGCCTGTAACGGATTTGCTTGTAACAAAACCTAGTGAACTTGCATATTATCCAATTCCTAAACTATTCATGAGACATATTGGTGGACATGAAGTATATGGAGCAATTAATGGTAGAGAAAACGGCGATTCTACTCCAGAATGCCCAACAGCAAAAGAGGCTAATGCAATGCTTGATCGCTTGTTAACCGATAAAGAAATCATCCCTCATATGTGCGATAGAATTGATGAACTTAAAAAAGAGGGTCATTATAATGGCGCATATGAATGCGTAAAATTAGCAGTTGGTAAATAAACGAGAAATTAAATCCTAAAGGATTTGTGAAAATAACTGGTCTTTGACATGAAAATACCCCTCCATGTCCAGGATTTGGGATACATCTCATTTAAAATACTGAAATAATTAAAACGAACAAGATGGTGCCTTAGGCATCATCTTTTTTATAAAAAAATGTTTGTTTTGCAATGTTTTTCATTAAAATTCAATTGTATACAATTAATTATCATTTATAAGTAGTTCAAAAAAATAATTGCTGTATAATAATAAAGAAGGAGGAGAAATATGTATTCAAAATATTTAGAATCTAGAAAAGATTTAATAAAAGATCTTGTTACTAGGTTAAACAAAAAATATCCTTATGCAGCCATTCTTGGTAAACACGTTGTTGGTAAAACAATTAGAGTTACAACGAGAATGACTAGTGTTGGTGATACTATGGAAAAGCAATGTGGTTTCGTTGCTAAAATATTCAATGGAAAAACTTATTCCGAATACTCTTTTTCTGATATTACTAACAAATCAATTGATAAGATTGAAAAAGAAATTTATAAAAAAATCGCTTTAGATGAATCGCTTCTTGATAATCATGTTAATGTTCACCCTTTAAAAGACGAACCATTAGTCAAAGATTTTGCTCGAGAAGTAGAAGGTAAACATTTCTCGACAGAAGAAATTATTGAACGACTTAATAATATTCTTGGAAAAGCACACTCATATTCAGAAAAAATTGCGATGGTTATGGCAATGTTTACTGAATATGAAACAAGCGCATTATTTATTTCTAAAAATAGAGAACTGACTCAAGTTTATACGTGGATGAATGTTGTTTTAATGACTGTTGCTGCAGAAGAAGGAAACATGAAACAAGCTAGATGCGTTGGAGCGTTTAATTCATATGAGAAATCTTTTGAATATGTTGAAAAACGTATTGAAGAAACTGCACAATTATCAATTGATTTATTAAAATCGACATTAATTAAACCAGGAGTTTACGATATTATCACCGATTCTTCTATTACTGGATTAATTGCTCATGAAGCATTTGGACACGGCGTAGAAATGGACATGTTTGTTAAACATAGAGCAAAATCAATGCACTATCTTAATAAACCAGTAGCTTCACCACTTGTTGAAATGCACGATGGAGCTTCTGCGGCGCTTTCTGCAGCTTCATATTTTTTCGATGATGATGGTGTTTTAGCTCATGATACATTGATTATTAAAGATGGTATATTGCAAACAGGAATTAGTGATGAAGTCTCGGCTTTACAACTTGGAACAGAACCAACTGGAAACGGAAGAAGAGAATCATATAAAAGAAAAGCATATACTCGTATGACAAATACTTTCTTTATGCCAGGTAAAGATAAGATAGAAGATATGATCAAATCTGTTAAGCACGGTTACATGCTTTTTGAAACTGATAATGGCATGGAAGATCCAAAAAATTGGAACATTCAATGTGTTTGTAGTTATGGAAGAGAAATCAAAAATGGGAAATTTACTGGAAAAATCGTTGCTCCTGTAGTTATGTCTGGTTATGTTCCTGATTTATTAAAATCCATTTCAATGGTTTCCGATGAATGCGTGATTACTGGTTCAGGACATTGCGGAAAAGGATATAAAGAGTGGGTCTGTGTCTCAGATGGTGGACCACATTTGAAAGCGAGGTGCAAATTAAGCTAATGAAAAGATTAATTAAAGTATTAGAAAAGGCTAAAAACATTTCTGCTTGGAAAATAAATGCTAGTGAAACCGAATCTTGCGAACTTTTCTATGTTGATAAACGCTTAGAAACAAATAGAGCAACAAATGTAGTCGATTATACAGTTACTATTTATGTTGATAAAGATGAGCAAAGAGGTTCAGCGACATTCACCTATTATCCTTATATGGATGAAAAAGAAATTAAAGCTAAAATTGATGAAGCCGTATTTGCAAGCCAATTCACATTCAATAAATTCTTTGATATTCCAGGAAAAGAAGAAGTAGAAATCAAAGAGCAAGAAACAAATTTGAAAAAGAAGCCATTTAATCGCGTTATTAAAGACGTTGAAAAAGCAGTATTTAAAGCTGATAAGTTCAAAGATGGTTATTTAAGTGCGACTGAAATCTTCCTTTATAAAATCACTAATAGAGTAATAAATTCAAAAGGAGTCAATCTTGTTTCAACGAAATATCAAGGAAATATCGAAACAATTCCTTCTTGGAAGAAGAAAGATGACGAAGTTGAGCTTTACAACATGATGACTTTTTCAACTTTTAATCCAAAAGAAATAACAAAAGAAATTAAAGAAGTATTACTCCTTGCAAAAGCACGTGCTAAAGCTAAACATTTAAATATTAAAAAGCTGCCTCAAGATCTAAGAATTATTATTCAAGATGAAGAAGTTGAGCAAGTTTTTAATTCATTTGCAGACGATTTGGCATATGGAACGAAATATCATCATAGAAATCATTTTAATGTTGGTGAAAGTGTTCAAGGAAAAGAAATCAAAGGAACAAAACTTAATCTTAAAATGGTGTCGATGTGTGAAGGCGCCGCAAACTCTAGTCCAGTTGATGAAGATGGCGTTGTTTTAAAAGACATAGAACTTATTAAAGATGGTGTAGCACAAAATATGTTTGGATCATACAAATTTGGCTATTATCTAGGAATAGAAAAACCAACCGGAAATTTACCTGTAGTAGTTGTAAAAGAAGGAAAAGAGTCAATCGAAGAAATGAAGAAAAAGCCATATATAAGATGCGTAAGATTTTCTGGTATGCAACTAGATTTAGACTCTGGTTTCATAGGTGGAGAGGTTCGTTTAGGATTCTATTTTGATGGACAAAAAGAAATTCCTGTGACTGGTTTTTCAATTTCTGGCGACTTTAATAAAGTAAGTAGTGAAATGGAGTTTTCTAAAGAAACAACAAATAGACCAAATTATCACGGACCAAAATATATTTTGTTAAAAGGCATGCAAATAATATAAAAAGCCTGCAAAACACGAATATTTTTCAAAAAATAGCCTGTCAAGTATAAATACTGTACAGGCTTTTTAAATGTTTATGAACTTACTATTTTCTCTCTTAAAAGTTAATATAAATCAAAATATTTGGTTAATTGAAATTTAAAATGCACCAAGTCTTTGAAATATTAAAGAAATTAACTTTTGAAAGAATAATTTTACTTTTTGGTGCATCCAATAATACTAAATATTGAATTTTTCATAAATTTGAAGGCAAAAAATGGTAAAAA
>JAFUEZ010000003.1 GCA_017470115.1 Bacilli bacterium
TGTATACGAGTTTCTCTCTATCTATATCGTTCATATGTTTTCCTCCTTTCTTAGCAAAGCGAAACTCATTAAAATTATAACTGCAAAATAAAATGCACCTACATAATTTGAAATGGTGCAAAGACAAATTCAATTTACAGACCGAAAATTAATTTGGTTGTTAAAAGTAATTTTTAAATTTATATATTTATTTTTTCAGTTTCTGATAACATATTAATTAATGGAGATGATATTTTATGTTTTGCTCAAATTGTGGAAAAGAAATAAGTAACAAAGACAAATATTGCCCATATTGTGGATGCGAGATTTCTCAAAACGAAAAAGACGGAAGCGAATCTTCTGATTTGCAGCAAAAAGAAGTAATGCAAACACCCGAACAAGAAAAAAGAGTCGATAAAACTGTTGGAGTGTTATCACTCGTTTTCGCATTCGTTTTTCCTCTTGTAGGTTTGATAATATCAATTTGTGGACTTGTTAAATATAAAGATAAAGAAAATAAATCTCTTTGCATGGCCGGATTAATTATTTCAGGTATTGATATTATTGTATATTTTGTTATTTCGATATTTCTTATGTTAGCAATTGTTGCTCAAGCTAATTATCATCCAAATTATCTCTTTTTAATATAGTAAAACTGTTTTGTATTAATTCATCATCGCTGAATAATTTATAATTTAAACATGATAAATATTTATTCCATAAACATAAAAGAAGTAGAAAAGTATTATCAAAAAGAGCTTTTTGGAGCGACAACTGTCGATAATTTTTCGGTTTCTGAAGAGGCAAACAAAGAAGAAATTAAGGAATTTGCTAAAAGTTTACTGATTAAAAAATTTGTTTCGGAAAGAACTGATAATAATATATATTTCTCGACATCATTTAGTGGGCATTATTATTTAATTGCTATTTATAACAAACAAATTGGAATAGATATTCAAAGATTCGTCGATATTGATGTGCGATTAATAAATTATGCGTTTGATAAAAATGAAAGAGGCAATTCAATTACTGAGGCTGATTTTGCTAGAGTATCAGCTTTAAAGAAATCTTTAATGAAATGTGCCAAAGTAAATCAAGAAATAAAACTAAATGATTTATCATCAAATGAGTGTGATGGACCATATATCTTTGATAATGAAAACTATGTTTCATTAGCGAAAATTTATAAAGAGCATTATTATATAGCTATAACATACAAAGGAAATTTCATAGATAATATAGAAATTAACGAAATTAATATGGAGGAAATAATTGGAGACTAACAGGTAAATATCTATAAAAACCTTGCAAAACCCAGATATTTTTTAAAAAATTATGAACAAATTTATGCAATTAGCAATTAAAGAAGCAAAAAAGGGAATTCAAAATGGATACGGTGGACCTTTTGGTGCTGTGGTTGTTAGAAACGGAAAAGTAATAGGAAGAGGTCATAATCAAGTTATAAAAAATAATGACCCTACATGTCATGGAGAGATAATGGCGATTAAAGCTGCTTGTAAGAAAATTAAAAAATTTGACTTAACAGGATGTGAATTGTATACAACAGGAGAGCCATGCCCAATGTGCTATGGCGCTATTTTATGGAGCAACATAAAAGCAGTTTATTATGGATGTAACATTGTAGACACAGACATTATTGGTTTTAGAGATAATAATTTTTATAAAAGAATGGATTTAGCAAGTAGAAAAGAGATTATGAGTGAACTTGACAGATCTGAATGTCTAAAACTTTATAAGGAATACGCAGCAATTGAGGATAAAAAGGAGTATTAAATGAAAATTCTTGTTGTTGAAGACGATAGGGAACTATCAAGAGCAATAAAAAGACTTCTTGAATTCAACAAATATGAGGTCGATGTTGCCTTTGATGGGTTAGAGGCGCTAGATAAAGTTTATTACAACGAATATGATGCGCTTATTTTAGACTATATGATGCCAAAGATGGATGGCATCACTACTTTAAAAACGCTAAGAGCTAATGATAACAACATTCCAGTTTTGATGCTAACAGCAAAAGCAAGTATTGATGACAAAGTAGAAGGATTAGATGCAGGAGCAGATGATTATCTTACTAAGCCATTTCAAATTAAGGAACTTTTGGCTAGAGTTCGTGCTTTATTAAGAAGAAAAGGTGAGGTAATTAGTTCCATAGAATTTGGCGATTTCACTCTTGATCCAAATACAGCCGAAGTAATTTCAAAAGATAAACGAGTCAATTTAACAAATAAAGAATATCAATTATTAGAATTATTTATTAGAAATAAAAATGTTTTGTTATCAACAGAAAAGATTATGAATACAATTTGGGATTTTGATTCTCAAGCTGAGATTAATGTTGTATGGCAATTTATTTCAAATATTCGTAAAAAGTTGAAGTTAATTGGTAGCAATTATACTATTCAAGCCGTTAGAGGTATAGGTTATAGATTAGGTAAAAACGATGATAAAGAAGCTTAGATTTCAAATAGTTTTAGTTACGATAGTTTCAATCTTCCTTTTATTAGGCAGTGTTCTTTTAGCGATTAACATTATCAATTTCTCAAATGTCGCTTCTAGAGCTGATGAAGTTACATCTAGAATCGTTAGAGAAAATAGTGCCGAATTAGATCCAGACTTTGATAATTCAAATGGGCAAAACCTTTCTTTATTATATTTTGCAAGCGATCCAGCTACAGATAGAAATGGTCCAGAAGACTTGCACGCATTTAGATACTTTTTTGTAAAACTCACAAAAAGCGGTGAAACACTTGAAACAAATGTTGAACACACCTCTGCTTTTACAGTTGAAGAAGCTAATGCTTTTGCTCTTTCTATTTATAAGCAAGAAGGTACTTATTGGAAAGATAACTATAGATGTAGAGTTGAAAAACTCCCTGATTATAGAATGGTAGTAGCTGTTGATTTTTCAAGAGAACGTGAATCATCTTTTGTTTTTCTTTGGACATCGCTCGGTGGTTTTGCAGTTGCTTTAATTATTGCTTTTGTTGTTACTTTAATGCTTTCAAAATTAATTACAAAGCCAATTGAGGAATCACAAAGACAACAAAAAAGGTTTGTTTCAAACGCAAGTCATGAATTAAAAACACCTTTAACAATAATTTCTGCAAATAGCGAATTACTTGAATTAGAAATCGGTGAAAATAATGAATCTTTGAATACAATCAAAAAGCAAACCAAAAAATTAATTAATATGGTTAAAGATTTGAATAAACTCACAAAGATTGATGAATCAACAAATAAAGAATTTACAACTTTAGACATTTCAAGCTTATTGAAAGAGGTTTTTGAGTCTTATAAAGAAACATTTAGACAAGCAAATAAAGAAATTAACACACAAATTGATAACGACATTTCTTTACAAGGCAACGAAAAAATGATTCGAAACCTATTTAACATTCTCCTTGATAACGCTTATAAATATTCTTTATCTTTTGTGTTTGTATCTTTAAAGAAGAATAATTCACGAATTTATCTAGAAGTTAAAAATGATGTTGAAGAGATCGAAGAAGAAGGCGATCAAGATAAAGTATTCGATAGATTTTATCGTGGAGATCGTGCTAGAAGCTCTAATATAGAAGGTTCTGGAATTGGTTTGTCGCTAGCAAAAGAAATCGTTGAAATGCATAAAGGAAGAATATCTGCTCGTGCAGAAAACAGAGAATTCATAATTAAAGCAGATTTTTAATAAATAAAATTTAACTTAAATTTAAGTCACCTCCTTATTATGTAATTAAGAAAGGAGGTTTTATAAGTGGCAACATATGGAAAAGTATTTGAAAGATACGAATTAAAATACATTCTTACAAAGCAAGATTATGAATTCATTAAAGAAGAATTATCTAAGCATATGAACATTGATGAATATGGAAGAACGACAATTCAATCAATTTATTATGACACACCAACAAATCTCCTTGTAAGACGTTCAATTGAAAAGCCAAAATTCAAAGAAAAAATTAGACTTAGAAGCTATGGCTTAGCAAATGAAACGAGCCCTTGTTATTTGGAATTAAAAAGAAAATGCCAAGGGTTGGTCTATAAAAGAAGAGTTCAAGTTTGTGAGCAAGATGCTGAGACATTCTTCGAAAGAGAAAATGTAGCAGGTAATGGTCAAATCGCTAGAGAACTTGCTTACTTCAGAGATCATTATAAAAAGTTACAACCAACATTCTTAATTCTTTATGAAAGAGAAAGCTATTATAAAGAAGGAAGTGAAGTCAGAGTAACATTTGACTTTAACCCAAGATATAGAGTAGAAGATGTGAACTTACATACATCTTTAGAAGGAATCCCATTACTTGATGAAGACACCTGTTTAATGGAAATAAAAGTTTTACATAATATGCCACTATGGTTAGTTCGCATTCTTACTAAAGGAAAAATTAGAAGAGGCAGTTTCTCAAAAATTGGAAAAGCATATATGTTAGAAAAATCTAAAGGGAACATTCCTAATTCAAAAGAATTAGAGATTAAGGAGGAAAATCTATGGAAAACTTATTCGATTCAATATTCAATGGTTCAATAACCGCACCAACATTTCTAATTATGATTGCATCAAGTCTATTAACTGGACTTGCACTAAGCTTCTTGATGTCATTTAAAATGCATACATCAAAAAGATTTTTCATTATTAATTCAATTTTACCTACTGTTGTTGCAATGATAGTTGCTCTTGTTAATAACATTGCAGCAGGTCTTGCTATTGCTGGAGCTTTTTCATTAGTTAGATTTAGATCTGCTCAAGGAAGTTCTGAAGAAATTGGTAGCATCTTTATTGGTGTTGCTTGTGGTCTCACATTTGGAATGGGTTATATCGCTTATGGAGTTATTTTTGCTCTTGTTATGGCTTTAATTTATATTGGTTTAACATATTTACCAATTTTTACTCATAAAGCAGCACAAGCAGAAAAGGTAATTAGAATTACTGTTCCTGAAGATTTAAATTATGATGAAGAATTTGCTGATATATTTGCTCATTACACAAAAGAGCATGAATTAATTAGAGTAAAAACGATTGATATGGGTTCATTATTTAGACTTGAATTTAGAGTTAGAATGAAAAATCCAGATGAAGTGAAAGTTATGATTGATGAATTGAGAGAGAAAAATGGAAATCTTGAAATTCAATTCATGCCTTATTCACTTTATGAAAACACTACTCTTTAATCAAAATAAAATATCACGTCTCAAGGCGTGATATTTTTTTGAATATATAAAGAAATTAATTTGTGTAATTATCAAAGTATCCTTGGATTAAGATAATTGGTGTACCTTTATCTCCTGATCCACTTGTTAAATCACAAAGCGAACCAATCAAATCAGTTAGTTGACGTGGAGTTGTACCTTGTGAAGCCATGTTACCAACTAAATTTGAATCCTTGGTTTTAATTGAGTTTTTAATTGCTTCTTTCAATTCTTCACCATTAAGATTTTTATAATCGTTATCAGCTAAATATTTAAGTTTAAGTTCATTAGGTGTACCAACCAAACCTTTTGTAAAGAATGGTGAAACAACAGGATCAGCAAGTTCCCAAATCTTTCCTTGAGGATCTTTAAAAGCACCATCACCATAAACCATAACTTCAACATGTTTACCGGTTTTTTCTAAAATAGAAGCTTGGATTTTTTCAACTAATGGTTGTGAATCTCTAGGGAATAATTTGACTTTATCTTCAGTTGATTTATTTGAACCAAGTAAACCATATTTTTGATTGTATCCGGAACCATCAACAGAAGAAGTGAGGATATCGTCCATTCCTAAAACAACTTCAGCACCATTTGCTTTCAAGATACGTTTTGTTCTTGCTCTTGTGTGAATATCGCAAGTCAAAACATGCTTTGTATAATTTAAAATTGCTCTTGGATTATTGGAGAAAATTATCTCACATTTAGCACCTTCGTTTTCGACTAATTCTTTATAGTAAGAAATGTAGTCTACACCAGTAAATTCATGTACCTTATAGCCGAATAATTCTCTATATTTTTCCAGGCTTAAAACATCACTATATGGGTTGATTCCTTTTTCGTCTAAATCATCATAAGTTAATAGTGCATTTCCTACTTCATCACTAGGATATGAGAGCATTAAATAGATCTTTTTTGCGGCCTTAGCAAAACCCTTTAAAAGGATAGAAAATCTATTACGTGAAAGGATAGGAAAAATGACAGCAAATTCGTCGCTTCCCATCTTATTTTTTACATCTTTTGCGATATTTTCAATCGTTGCATAATTGCCTTGTGCACGGGCAACAATTGACTCGGTTAAAGCGATAACATCTTTATCGCGTAATTCAAAATTGTGAGCTTTTGCAGCGGCTAAAACAGCATTAACAGCAATTTCACTTAAATCATCGCCTTGTCTTATAATAGGGGCTCTAATTCCACGTGAAACTGTACCAACTAATCTTTCCATATATTTAAATTCCTTCTTTGTTAAAGTAAGAATATTTCTTACTTGAATATTTTATCACTAGATGAGTTTTCTCGGTATTAATCTTAGATTAAAAGTTTATATATGATTATCTTTATGATTTAGATAATGAATTTATAAAATATATGATTGTTATCACATATTTTTTATTTATAGGTAAATTCCTAGACTTTATTAATTTTAGATTTTAACGCTATTTTGAAATGTAAAATCTAATTAACAAAATTTTCTACATCAATAGCAATAAAGACATTATTTTAGAAAAAAAGGAATTTCAACTTTAAGACAAATTTACATAACTATAAAAGCTTAAAATAGTGAAAAAAGATATTGAGGGATCTTGAACTCTAATTGAATTTTTTGAGGAACCTTAAACTAGGTGTAAGTCAAATTTCTGATATCAAACCTTATTGAGTTTTCAGCTAAAGGAAGTGTAAGTTTTGATAGCTAAAAAGTAAGGTAAAAATTTTTATTGAGGCAAGTAAAAAAATAATTAAAAATATCAAGGAAGAAAAAACCAAAATCTTGTTTAAATTTTGTCTCTATTTTTTTAAACAAACTTTATCCTTATATATATAAATAAAGATAAGAAAAAAGTTGCCTTTCATAAGTTTTTTGACTCAGACAAAAGTTAGTCATGACAAATGTGGAAAAGAGATAAAAATTGTAAAATTTACCCTAAAAAATAGCGTTTCTTGTTCTAAAAAAATTCAATAAAAAAATGTTTCAAAAAAAGTTAAAAATTTTAGTGCTTTTTTATTTGCAAAAAATATAAAATGTGAGAGACTAAATACACTCACTTGAGGAGATAATATGAAAATTTGCGGGCTTCAGAAATTAACTCTTTTAGATTACCCCGGAAATCTGGCTTGTACAGTATTCCTCGGAGGATGCAACTTCAAGTGTTCTTATTGTTACAACACATCACTAATTAATCCGCCTAGTGATATTAGAACCATTTCGGTAGAAGAATTGATGAGATTCTTAGACACCAGAAAAGGTATTCTAAATGGGGTAGCAATAACAGGTGGGGAACCACTTATTAATAAAGATATCAAGGACCTGATTCTTAAGATTAGAGAAAAAGGTTTCAAAGTAAAATTAGATACAAACGGATCCTTCCCGGATGTGTTAGAAAATCTCATTGAAGAAGGACTCGTTGACTATGTTGCAATGGATGTAAAAAATACTTATGAAAAGTATTCTTTCACTGCCGGCGCAAAGGTCAACATTGAAAACATAAGCCGAAGCATAAATATATTGCTTCAGGGCAAAGTTGATTACGAATTCAGAACAACAGTAATCAAAGAATTCCACGCTATTGATGACTTTGAAGAGATCGGAAAGATGATTAAAGGTGCTAAACATTATTTCCTTCAAAGCTTCCAAGACAAAGATAGTGTGCACGGACATTTCAATGCAATGTCAAAAGAAGATTTAGAGGCGTGCCTTAAAAAAGCACAATTATATGTTCCAGTAGCTAAAATTAGGGGTGTAGACTAAGGAGGTAAAAACATGTATAGAGTCGTAAAAAGAGACGGAACCATTAAAGATTTTGATATCAACAAAATCATCAACGCAATTTCAAGAGCATTTGTTGCAGTTAATAAGGATTCAAATCCTTCAATCATAGATTTCTTAGCTTTGAAAGTAACAGCACATTTCCAAAACAAGATTAATGAAGGCACAATCACTGTCGAAAATATTCAAGATAGTGTTGAAACAGTCTTAATCCAAGCAGGTTATGATGATGTAGCTAAAGCTTATATCCTTTATAGAAGACAACACGAGAATGTTAGAAGAGCTAAAAATACTTTCTTAGACTATAAAGCTCTCGTTAATAACTATTTAAAAGTTAATGACTGGAGAGTTAAAGAAAATTCAACTGTTACATATTCTGTCGGTGGATTGATTCTTTCTAATAGTGGTGCTATTACAGCTAACTATTGGTTAAGTGAAGTTTATGATGACGAAATCGCTAATGCTCATAGAAATGGTGATATTCATATTCATGATTTATCCATGTTAACTGGTTATTGTGCTGGCTGGTCACTCAAACAACTTATTCAAGAAGGTTTAGGGGGCGTTCCTGGAAAGATTACAAGTTCACCAGCAAGACACTTATCAACACTTTGTAACCAAATGGTTAATTTCCTTGGTATCATGCAAAACGAATGGGCAGGTGCTCAAGCCTTCTCATCATTTGATACATATTTAGCACCATTTGTTAAAGTTGATCATTTATCTTATAAAGAAGTTAAACAATGTGTCCAATCATTCATTTATGGTGTTAATACACCATCAAGATGGGGAACGCAAGCACCATTTACAAACGTTACACTTGACTGGGTAGTTCCAAACGATTTAGCAGAATTAAATGCTATTGTTGGTGGAAAACAAATGGACTTCAAGTATAAAGATTGTAAAAAAGAAATGGATATGGTCAACAAAGCATTCATCGAAACAATGATTGAAGGTGATGCTAATGGTAGAGGTTTCCAATACCCAATTCCAACATATTCAATCACAAGAGACTTCGATTGGTCAGAAACAGAAAATAACAAATTATTATTTGAAATGACCGCTAAATATGGCACTCCATATTTCTCAAACTACATCAACAGTGATATGGAACCAAGTGATGTTAGAAGTATGTGCTGCCGTTTAAGACTCGACTTAAGAGAATTAAGAAAGAAATCAGGTGGTTTCTTCGGTAGTGGTGAATCAACTGGATCAGTTGGTGTTGTTACAATCAACATGCCACGTATTGCTTATCTTGCAAGTGATGAAATCGATTTCTTTGCTAGACTTGATAAGATTATGGACATCTCAGCACGTTCATTAAAAGTTAAACGTGAAGTTATTACACAACTCTTAGAAAACGGCTTATATCCATATACAAAGAGATATTTAGGAACATTTAATAACCATTTCTCAACAATTGGCTTAGTTGGTATGAACGAAGTTGGCTTAAATGCTAAATGGTTAAGAATGGATATGACTCATAAAGAAACTCAAGAATTCACAAAGAAAGTCTTGAACCACATGAGAAATAGATTATCCGATTATCAAGAAAAATATGGGGATCTCTATAACTTAGAAGCTACACCAGCAGAATCAACAGCATATCGTTTAGCAAAACACGATAAGAAACGTTATCCAGATATCATCACAGCTGCTAAAGAAGGTGAAACACCATATTACACCAATTCAAGTCATTTACCAGTTTGGTTTTCAGAAGATATCTTTGCCGCTCTTGATATTCAAGATGAACTTCAAACACTTTATACATCAGGAACAGTTTTCCATGCATTCCTTGGAGAAAAATTACCAGATTGGAAAGCAGCTGCAAATTTAGTTAGAACAATTGCTGAAAATTATCGTTTACCATATTACACAATGTCACCAACATATTCAGTTTGTGCTGAACACGGTTACATTGCAGGTGAACACTTCACATGTCCAAAATGTGGTAGAAAAGCTGAAGTCTATTCACGTATTACTGGTTACTATAGACCAATTCAAAACTGGAACGATGGCAAAGCTCAAGAATACAAAGATAGAAGAGAATATGATGCAATTGAATCAATGGTTAAGTTCGAATGTAAGAAAGGTGATGAACTTATTGAAGACGAACCAGAAAACTTTGCAACTCCATTAAATGATGGAACATATCTCTTTGCTACTACAACATGTCCAAATTGTAGAATGGCTAAAACATTCTTAGCTCAAGCCAATATTGAATTTAGCGAAATTATTGCTAATGACAATGTCGATTTAACAAAACAACTTGGTGTCACAGTTGCACCAACCCTTATTATTGTTAAAGATGGTGCTTTAGTTGAGAAAGTTGAAAACGTTTCTAACATTAGAGCATTTATTGAACAAGCAAGAGCATAAGTGCTATGGTCTACGATATTGTAGTCGTTGGTAGTGGTCCAGCAGGACTTACTGCAGCAATCTATGCTAGAAGAGCTAAAAAGTCTGTTCTTGTTATAGAAAAAGAAGCAATGGGTGGAAATATCACTCATTCCCCTAAAGTAGAAAACTATCCTGGTTATGAATCTATTTCAGGTTTAGATTTAGCAGATAAATTCGTTGCTCAAGCAATGGCGTTAGAAGTTGAATTTGAATTTGATGAAGTCACTTCGATTACAAAAACTGATGTATTTAATATCACTTGTAAAAGAAGAGAAATAGAAGCTAGATCAGTAATTCTTGCTACAGGTTCAAAGCACAGAACCCTTGGTTTAAAGGGAGAAGAAAAACTTGTAGGCAAGGGTATCTCATATTGTGCTGTTTGTGATGGTGCCTTCTATCAAGGACAAGATGTGACTGTTATTGGTGGAGGAAATAGCGCTTTGCAAGAAGCAATATTACTTTCCAAAACATCAAAATCTGTCACATTAATTCAAAATTTAGGTTTCTTAACAGGTGAAGCGTCTCTTATTGAGCAAGTTAATAAAACCGAAAATATCAAAGCAATCTTCAATAAAGTCGTAGTTAGATTAAATGGAGAAGACTATCTTGAATCAATTGTTTTGCGAGATGAAGTTACTCAAGAAGAACTAATCTATGAAACAAAATCAATATTTGTAGCAATTGGTCAAGTAGCTGATAATGAACCATTTGAAAATCTTTTAGATTTAGATGAATATGGATTTATTATTAGCGATGACGCTTGCACAACTAAAACTGAAGGACTCTTTGTAGCAGGTGATTGTAAACAAAAACGAATTCGTCAAATTGTTACTGCAACAGGAGATGGATCAATTGCTGCACTTGGAGCTATTAGATTCTTAGATAAATAAATTTATTAATTACTCTATGCGATCACACCTAGCATAGAGTTTTTATATGGAAAAAATATGTATAAAAATCCATTTTACTCTCCTTTCATATAAATAATTGATTAAAGGGTTCTAAGACGGAGATAAATTAATCCCGTCTTAGATAAGGGGGAAATTGTATTTTAGATAGCTATTGTCTCTAAAACTATTCCTTCATCACCTCCTTTCACATAATATAAAGAGTTTGACAATGGATTTTTTCCGAAGAATTTAATTATTTCTTATATTTATGATTGGTTTTGCAATCAAATCTTTAAAAGTTTACATAAATCAAGAGGTGCTTAAAAAGAGGATTCTAAATGAAATTAGAAGAGATTATTAAATTTCAAATTTTTAAAAAAATTTTCTTTGAAAATATGGACAATTAATATAGTCGGTGAAATAATTTATGTGTATCAAAAGAGGTATTTATATATGGAAGATAAGAAATTCATTATACCACTTGCAGAAGTCGTTGATTTTGCTTGTGATGATATTATTACGTTAAGTGGAAGAGGAAGTCTTAGCAACTTCGGAGACGATCCTGATAAAGATATTTGGGGGAACTAATTATGAAGAAGAGTTTATTTTTATTGGCACTCCCTGTTTTAATGGTATTATTTGGATGCAATAATTCAGGCTCGGGAATGGGTACAAAAACAAAAGTTTTTGCTGAAGATTGTCTTGCTCATGAAGAAATTTTTGGAAAAGCTAGTGAATTGAAAGCTTTTAATAAAGCTCCACAAATTAAAAAAGCTGTTCCAACCGTTGAGCATGTTGGTTTCCAAACACTTTACGACGATGAAAATGATAAATATCATGTCAGATTTATTGCTAAAGTTGCTGATCCTGATAATATTACTGAAGCAACATGGACAAGAAACGCATATGATAGTGCAACAGGCAGTTCATTAGGTCAAAGCACAAAATCACCAACAGGTTATTATGAAACTGTTAATGATGGTGGCACACCATTAGTGGCAGGAGAAGGTTTTGGTTTTGTTGTCTATACTTTAATGGATATCGGTGAAGAGTACAAAGATGATTATATCGTTGTCAGTTTAAGTTTAACAAATGCTGAAGGAACAACAATTTCCTCAACAAGAGTAGCTTCTGCTGATGATACTGTTAGTTATACTTTTGCTAGAAACGAAACTAAGTTCTATTTAAAAAAAGCAAACGGTTCTCCAGTTCCTCAAGACATTACAACACAAGGAGATAAACCAGAAAATAATTTTGGTTCATTTTCAAATATTGCTTTAAATAAAGATGACAAATTCTTTATTTTCGGGCAAGATGCAACAAGCAATAATTTCCAAGTAATTAAAGCAAACGGTCTTGATACAGGCAATGCTGTTGATAATTATTTCTTTGCAAACGATGAAGGTTCAATTAAAGCAAATTATAAAGCCGACTATACTCTATATTTAAATAATCAAGGAAAGATTTATGTTTCGGCACAAAATGTTGTTAGACCAATTTATGTTAAAAACGATGTTTGGTGGTGGGGTGCAGACGGTAGATGGACAGCCTTATATGCTTTTAACGATACAACAAATAGAAAAGATTGGTTTACATTTGTTGAAGAAGGGGCATATTTAAAGACTGCAGAGATTGACCCAACTCTTTATCAAGCAATAGTTCTTGTTGAAATGAAATCAGGAGGAACAGCTTCTTGGGAAAACCAGAACGAGAGTAATCAAACTTCAAATCTTGAATTTCCAAAGAACAATGAAGATTGTCTATATTTGTATTTAACGAATAATAATTTAAGTTATTCGTTTGGCTCAAGATAATATAAAACAAATATTATTAGGCGGAGCAATCCGCCTTTTAATTTGCCTTGACGCTTACCCTCTTTAATAATACTCCTCCAATAAATATAATGTATTTCAAAACGAAATTTTTCCGAAAAACTTGCAAATTTTAGGAAAAAACTTGCAAAACTAAAATATTTTTAAAATTTTTCAAAAAGTTATTGACAAGATATTTTGCTTGCGAATATTATAAAATTAATCTTGAAGCAGAATTTAAAATGAAGCGCTAAATTAGTTTGCTTAAGATTAGAAAACGCCTTTCACTCTATTTAAGAGTTAACTATAACCCATTATCGATAACATAATTTAAAGTTAGCCTATCTTTTAAAAGGCATGGCCAAGCGATTCCAAAATCCTATACACATTTTTAAAGTCGGTCGTTTTGTGTTAGTGGATCAGGAATTTCCTTAAGCTTAGATAACTAAGGGAAAGTGTTCTTTGAAATAATATATTTTGTTTTAAGTTTCTAAAATTTATAGTCATGATACTTGAAGTTAATAACATTACTAGATTTTTTAAATCTTTGGTGATTTAATATCTTTAAGGAAAGAAATATGAAGCGTAGACATCTAGTATTAGTTTTATCTATCTTATCAGTTGCTTTGTTTAGCTGTGATAAACCTAAAGATAATGGTACAAAACCAACTGGAGGCGAGGATACACCAGCTGAAGCAACGACATATCACGTCACATTTATAAATTATAATGATGATGTTCTTTATGAAGTGGATGTAAAGGAAAATGAAGCCGCTGAATATAAAGGTGAAACACCTACTAGACCAGAAGATGATGAATTTACCTACGAATTTGAAAAATGGGATAAAGATTTATCATCGATTAAAGAAGATTTAACTACGAAAGCTACTTATAAATATATAGCAAAAGAAAACCGGGGACCAATTCACTGGTTTTAATGAAAAGGGAAACTTAATGGCAAAGTACACGCCATTATTTTTCTTTTTATGCTTAATTTAGCTATGATGAGAATAAATTTTAGTTAATTTATTCTCTTTACTAATTTAATTATTTATAATTATTTTGTTATTGATATAACTCGTCTTTTAAATATGGTTAATTTTAAGATTAAAATTGCAGGGTTAGTTCTAGAGATAAATTGTTTTAATGAAACTACAAAACGATATTGTAGAGATTTTTTAACAGATTTACCTAAAGATTTAGAAATTAATTTAACTGAAGAAGATCTAAAAAACGAAGTAATTAATAGCACCAATAATCAATTTTATGTTGATGAAGAAATATCGGCTTTATATAGAAAAATTGCTGATACTTTAATTGAAAAGAATATTGTTGTATTTCATTTTTCATCAATAAAAGTCGGTGGTTATGCATTTATTTTTACTGCTAGAAGCGGAGTGGGAAAATCAACTCATACAAGACTCTTGTCGGAGTTATTAGGTGATAAAATGATTTATATCAATGATGATAAGCCTCTATTAGAAGTTAAAAATGATGAGATTATAATTCATTCTTCGCCATGGAACGGAAAAGAAAGAAGAGGTAATGATATTTCGGCCCCATTAAAAGCAATAGTGTTTTTATCTAGAGGAGAAGAGAATACTTATAAAAAAATTGATGATAAAAGCACTCATTATTTAAACCTTATATCTCAGATTTATCTACCATATGATAAAGCAAAAAGAGCAAAAGCTTTAAATATTGCTGATGAGATCATTAAAAAAGTAAATTTATATGAAATTTATGTCAATAAAGACATTAGTGCAGCTAAAATGACTTATGAAAGGATTATAAAAAATGAAATTAAATGAAAACTTCTTGATTCATGATACTGGAAATGGAGAAATCTTAATTGCTGTTGGAGAAGAGACAAAGAAATTCCATGGTATCGTAAAATTGAATTCTACAGGCGCAGAAATTGTTCACCTTATTGAACAAAATGACCTTTCAGTTGAAGAAATCTGTGAGCACTTTTATGAAAAATGCCCAAATGATGATAAAGAAACGATTAAAAAAGGAGTTAGTGATTTTATAAATCAATTAGAAAAGATTAATGCAATCAAGTTATAAATTTGAAGAAATACTTGAAAGAGATGGTGAACTCTTTTTTACAAATATTGGATTCTCAATGTACCCATTAATTAGGGAAAGAGAAGATGTTTTACATATCGTAAAGCAAGATGGAGAGTTCAAAAAAGGCGACATTGTTCTATATAAAAGCCATCAAGAGCATTACGTCCTTCATAGAATCTTAAAAGTAAAAAAAGATAAGGTGATACTTGCTGGTGATTATAATTACTTTAAAGATAAACCAATAAGTAGAGATGCTATCTTAGGAAAATTAATTGAGATTACTAAAAAAGATGGTAAAAAAATCGATCTATCTAAAGATAAAAAAGCGCGCAAATTCTTTTATTCAAATTTCTTCTACATCAAAGCAATGTGGCAAATAGGATTAAAGATATTACATTTAAGGAAAGTGAAATGAAAAACAAAGAGACACTAAGATTTATTATTCAAAACATCAAAGGAAAAAAGAGAACGGTTTTCCTTCTTTCGCTTTGTCAGATTCTTCTTGGCGCTTTGACAGTTGCTTTCTCTTTTATGCTTCGCTTTGTAATTTCATCAATCGAATCTAAAGATAACGAAGCATTCATTAAATATACCATCATAATGTCAATAATTGCTCTATTCCTCATTATTTTTCAAATTTTTTATAGATTTTATTATGAATATAGTTATGTTGAAATCGAGAATAAATTAAAAAATAATTTATTTAAAACGATTCTTAGTAAAGACTATCAAGAAATAAAAAGCAAGCATGAAGAAGAGTGGATACATCGACTTACAACAGATACAAATGTAATTGCTTCTTCAATTTTATCAATCCTTCCTTCTCTTTGTAGGATGATTGTTCAACTTGTCTTAGCTCTTGCTGCAATTATTTATTTATTCCCTATTTTTGGTTTATCGCTTATTCCTTGTATCTTGTTGATCTTACTTACAACTTACTTTTTACGTAAGAGATTAAAAACTCTTAATCACGCTATGCAAGAAAAGGACGCAAGAGTAAAAGTGTTTTTCTCAGAGAGTCTACAAGGATTATCTATTATCCATTCATTTGTGAAAGAAGATGTCTTTATTAAGCGTAGCGAAAAGGGGGTAGAAGAATACAAGAAAGCTAGACTTAGTAGAAATTATTTTTCAATCATATGTTCGATTTCTTATATTTTTGTTTACTATTTAGCATATCTTTTAGGCATATTCTTCTGCGGAAACGCAATTATTGAAGGCACGATGACTATCGCACTTTTGACTTCTTTAATTGCTTTGCTTACTCAACTTACAGGCCCACTAGGTAATTTAACAGCAATAATTCCTAGATATTATTCTTTACTCGCTAGTGGAGAGCGTTTAAAAGTTGAAATAAACGAACAAGAAAACGCACTTACAAAAGAAGAAATTATTGAATATTACAACAATAAATTTAAATCTATTGAAGTTAGAAATATCAACTATTCTTATTTAGATAAATATGGAAACAAAGTAGAAGCTCTTAAGGATTTCAATTTATCTATTAAGAAGAATGAGAGAATCTTAATTAGCGGACATTCAGGAAGTGGAAAATCTACTTTATTTAGAATTATTTTGTCGCTTATTAAACAAGATAGTGGAGAGATTGTTTTGGTTGATGAAAACGAAAAGAGTTTATCAAGAAAATACGAACAATTGTTTGCTTATGTGCCTCAAGAAAACTTATTAATGGAAGGAACAATAGAAGAAGTTATCACTCTATTTGATGAGCAAATTGATGAAAAAACTCTACAAAACTCCATTAAAATGAGTGATTCTGAAGAATTTATAAATGATTTAGCTTTAAAAGAAAAGACATTTTTAAATGAAAAAGGAAATGGATTATCTCTTGGCCAAATGGAGCGAATTGCTATTGCTAGAGCTTTATATAGTGAAGCACCAATTTTGCTTTTGGATGAATGCAGCGCATCGCTTGATGCAGCAACTGAAGAAAAAGTAATTTCGAATATTTTAGCTCTTGAGAATAAAACTATTGTTTTAATTTCTCATCATAAATACGATGAAAAGTTGTTTGATAAAGTTATTAATTTAGGTGAATAGGATGGAAAAAGAATTATATATAAAATATGTAAAAGATTATATTCATCTTATTGCCCTTTATCTTAATAAGAAAGAAGCTGATATTGAAGTAGATGATACTGAGCTAGGATTTTTTTATAAATTATCTAGTCATCATTCCTTAAGGGCTCTTTTTTATAAAGTAATAATTGATACAAAATTGAAAGTAGATCCTGAAAAACTGAAGAAGTTTGAAGAGATCTATATGATGAATATTAGAAAGTCGATTTTATATGATAATGAACGCAAAATTCTTTTTGATTTTTTAGGTGAAAATAAGATTCATTATTTGCCATTAAAAGGAATAGCGATAAGAGAACTTTATCCTGATAAATTCACTCGTGAATTTGCTGATAATGATATTCTTTTTGCTTCAAACGATAAAGCTATCAAAAAGTTTTTTGTTAATAGAGGTTATAAGGTTGAAGATTTTAGAAGATCAAATCACGACGTCTATATGAAAGAACCAAGTTTTAATTTTGAGATGCATCGTGATTTATTTGCTGATAGAGAAGATAATGCACTAAGCGTTGCCTATTTTAAAAATTATATTGATAAAGCACCTATCAAGGATGGGTATGAGCATTATTTAAAAGATGAAGATTTTTATTTATATTTCACTGCTCATACATATAAACATTTCCACGTTTCAGGATGTGGAATTAGAACATTAATTGATTATTACTTATTTTTAAAAAACAAAACTTTAGATTGGGATTATATTGAAAAAGAGTTAAAAAAGCTCGATTTAGTAGACTTTTCAAAGCAAATATCCTCATTGTCAAGCAAAGCTTTTAATGATGAGAAGTTAGACGACAAAGAACAAGAGACACTTTTATTTATTGTGTCTTCTGGTACATATGGCACTTTAGAGAACGCTGTAAATAAGGGCGTTGAAGAAAAAGGAAAGTTTAGATATTTGATGTCTAGAATATTTCCACCTCTAGAATTTTATAAAGGAGCTTATTCTTGGGCTTATAAACATAAGATTTTAATTCCTGTCGCATGGTTTGTAAGATTATTTAGAATCGTCTTCAAAAGTAATAAGCAAGCTCGCGATGAACTCAAGGCTATAAAGAAATCAAAAGCGAGCAAATAATAGAATTAAACATAGTTTAATTTCGTGCAAAATAGTTTAATAAAACTGCTATGCAATTAATCACATATTTTCATTTTGCTATTATTTTCGTGAGAAAATAAACGGGTAATCAAATTGAAATTAATTTATAAAAAAATATTTACACTTAGTTTAGCTATGTTAGCTTCACTTTTTTCTTGTACTGAAAATAACGATAATGGTGATGAAAAAGAAAAAGAGAGTGATAAGCCAATAACTGAAACTTTTGATTTATTTGGCGAATTTGATGACTCCGATTATTTAAAAATAGACTTGGATAGCGTTCTAAAGAACAAGAATAAAGAAGAGATATATTTAAGAGGCGTGAATGCCGGTGGATATTTAGTTACTGAAAAACGGATGTGCGCCGCTTCAATGTCTAGAGGGACAACTGATCATTATACTTTAACAAACAAGATGGTCGAAAGATTTGGTGCAGAAAAGACACTTAAATTATGGAAGTATTATCGTGATAATTTCTGGACAGAACATGATTTTGATAATATCAAAAACATGAATATGAACGTTATTAGACTCCCATTCTCATATATGAGTGTTGATCCAGATTTTAATAACGTAAGAAGAATTGAAGGTCAAAAATACAATTTTGAACTATTAGACAGTTTTATTGAAGGCGCAGCTAAACGTAAAATTTATGTTATATTAGATTTGCATGGAGCTTATGGTTCACAAAATGGACAAGATCATAGTGGTCAAGTTTTTGGAAGCGCAGACGAAGTTGATTTTTATTCAAATGAAGAAAAAATGAATAAAACTATCGATTTATGGAAGGCACTTGCTGAACATTATAAGGGAGTTAGTTCAATTGCTGGATATGATTTATTAAATGAACCTGGTGAAAAGGGAGGGTCAACGACTACAAGACACCGGGAATTCTTAGACAATTGTTACAAAGCAATTAGGACAATTGATAGTGATAGGCCACTTATTATGGAATCGTGTTGGGACGGCCCAAATTTACCACAACCATCTAAATATTATTGGCAAAATGTAATATATTCTTTCCATCATTATTCAGGAGCTTACAATGTTGATTCTAATAGAAGTTCATGGAATAGCAAATTTAATTCAGTTAATGAACAAAATTTCCATGTACCTCTCTATATGGGCGAATTCAATCTATATAACGTTGAAGACAGCTGGAAAGATACATTAAATAGATTAAATACTGATAAATGGCATTGGACATCATGGACATATAAATTAAACCTTACTCAAGAAGGAAAATATGGAGGACGGGGAATTTATTATTCACATGTTAGCCAAGCCGTTATTGATAAAGATTCTTATGAAGAAATAATGGAAAAATGGTATGAAATCGATACTGCTTATGAAAGCGTCACAAAAATGACTTTTGAATCAGGCACCACGCTTGAATCAATCATGAGAATGTATTGTTCAAATAATTAATAATTTATGATTGGAGGATAAAAAAATGAAAAATCGTAAAAGAATATTGGTTTCATTATTAAGTCTTGGATTAATCACAGGAACATTTACAACCTTAGCTTCTTGTGGAGGAGATAATCAAGGCGAAACACAAGGAACAAAATTTGCTCTAACATGGAACGTTGATGATCACGCTCATGTTGAAGTTGAAGGGCAAAGTTCGTTACCAAAATCAGCAGAAGAAGATAGTGTTATTTCTTTTACTGTAACAGTTGATACTGGGTATGAAGTTTCTTCAGTTAAAGTTAACAACAAGAGGCTTGGTGCTAAAAATGGCAAATATTCAACAACAATTACAAAGGATACAACAATTGATATCGCTGTTTCCGAAATGGTTGGTGAACTTGTAGTTTCATCAAAACCAACAAAATTAGTTTATTTTGCTGGAGAATCAGTTGATGTAGCTGGAATGGTCGTTGAAGTTACATATGCCACAGGAAGAAAAGATACCATTTCAAGTGGAGCCGGCGGTTATACAATTAGTCCAGCAACATTTGTTGGTGGCGAAACATCTTTTGATGTTGTCTATGGCGATAAGAGTATTACAGTTCAACTTGATAAAGCAGTTGAATTCTTAGTAACAATTGATCCAGATGGCGGAACTATTGATAGCAGTTATCTTTCTGCCTTAGCAGCAAGAAATTTAAATAACTATAAAGTCGATGCAAGCGGGGTTGTTAGCTTCTCATATTATAGAAATTTAGCTTCTGAAGTTGCTCTTCCTACAGCTGCTCAAATATCTAAGGCTGATAGCAAATTCAATGGTTGGTCGTTTAGTGGAGCTATTTCAAACGCTACAAGTGCGAACGTTAATGCTAAAGCAAGTTGGGAAGTTGAACTTGTTAAAATTGATGCTGTTTCTTTAAGTGTTGAAGAAAATAAACCAATTTTAACTATTCATGGTATTTATAAAGCTGCTGATACAGTTAAACTCCACTTAAAAGAAGGAAACAAGAACATTGAACTTGATGGTCCTGAATTTAAAGGAACAAAAGGTGAAGAATTTAATGCAAAATTTGATTTAACAAATTTAAGTGATAAAGGTGCTGATTTTGAAGGCGCTTGGATGGATATTACCTTGATTGGTTCTTATAAAGAACGTACAGAAACAATGAACATCGTTAAAAACGATGTCAGTGTTGATGTTGATAAAACAATTGAAGTTAATAATAATATGTATGCTTTTGCTACATATAATGGTTTATTAAAAGTTTATTTCTCAGCAATCAATTATAGATACACATTATCATTTGTTGATAAGACAGTAGAAGGTGTAGAAAAATCATTTATGAAGTTTGAAGGTACTGCACACTCTAAATTTGCTAATCAATATCTCGAACTTTCATTCTGGCAAGGAAGCGAAACAACTCCAGTAAGAGCAAAGATTGGTGAAACTGGTGCATTCACACTTGAATACGATTTAGATTACGTTTCTACATTAAAGACAATGGGATACGCTCATATTGGTATCTATGATGCTGCTGAAGGTGGAAATGCTGTATATGGTGGAACAAGCACCAACTTCAATTATTCAGGTGCTTCAAATACATGGACAAAACTTGAAAATCCACAAGGTGAAGTAACTCACGCAATTACTTATACGGCTAAAAACGGCTTCACATATTATGTAGGACATGCAAGTTGGGATGGCTTATTAATCTATGCAGTTGATGAAGGACACTTATTTGAGATGAATACAGTTGATCTTGAAGAAAGAGAAGCCGGCATCTTCTATGTCTTAAACGGAACAGTTAAAGGCTATACAGCAGAAGAGTTAAAGTACGATTTCTATTTCCAACACAACCAAGATGCAGATGGCATTGGGTGGGATGAAGTTTACAACCCAGATACAGTTGCTTTAGATCCTGTATTAGATGGAAGCAACGGCTTCAAAATGGAAATCAATATCTCAAATGTTATGAAACCATTATATGGTGAAAGCACCGCTCAATGGGTATTAACACCAAAGATTTATTTAGGTGGTCGTGGTGCTGAATATTTACACGAAATTAAACCTAAAACATGTGATACAACAAAGACATTTACAAAAGACGGCATTAAATACGGCTTAAGATTGGATTCTGTCACATGGCAAATGGCTGCATTAACAGTTGAAAAAGCTGCTTAAGCAAAACTATATAAACAAAATAGAGCATATCACCTGTAAAGAAGGGCAATATGCTCTTTTCATTCTTATAAATTAAAATTTATAAATAATAGCGTTTTTGTATGTAAAATTGATAATATTTACATAAATTAAACGGATATTTTAATATATAATAAGGATGAAAGATTGAGGTAAGATATGCCAAAATTTGATACTAGAGTACAAGAATTAAGATACCGTGTTTTAAAGACTGTCGCAAAACACATATACGATGGAGATTTCGAAGAGAAATTTTATGACATTCCAGAAGAGATTTGTCCAGGCCCAAAACCATCGTTTAGATGTTGTATATATCATGAAAGAGCAATTGTTAGAGAAAGAATGAAAGTTGCAACGCGTTTTAGTGTTGATGATACTAGTAATGTTATTAAAGTAATTCCAATTGCTTGTGATGAATGTCTACTTGGTGGATACACAGTTAGTGATGCTTGCCGTGGTTGTATCGCACATAGATGTAGTGAAGCCTGCCCTGTTAAATGCATTTCTTTTGGTAGCGATTTAAAAGCAACAATCGATAAATCAAGATGTGTTAACTGTGGATTATGTGCTCAAAATTGCCCTTATCAAGCTATTGAAAATAGAATTAGACCATGTGAAAGAGCGTGTAAACAAAAAGCAATCTCACCTGATCCACTAACAAATGCGGCTCAAATTAATGATGAAAAATGTATTAATTGTGGTGCTTGTGTCTATCAATGTCCATTTGGAGCAATTGTTGATGTCTCTTATATTAAAGACATCATTAAAATGATTAAAGAATCTGAAAACAACACAAAATATAAAGTATTTGCTATTGTTGCTCCTTCAATTGGTGGAAACTTTATCGAATATCCAAATAGTAAAATCATTTCAGCAATTAAAGAATTAGGTTTTTATGATGTAGCAGAAGCCGCTCTTGGTGCTGATATTGTTGCTTTAAACGAAACAAAAGAATTAGTTGAAAGAGGAAAACTAACCTCATCATGTTGTCCTGCTTTCAAAAAATACATTCAACTTTTCTATCCTGATTTAGTTAAATATGTTTCTGATTCACCTTCTCCAATGACAGCAGTTGCTCAATTAATTAAAGAAAAACATCCTGATGCAAGAATTGTTTTTGTTGGTCCTTGTACAGCAAAGAAAAATGAAATTAAACTTGAAAATGTTAGAAAATATGTTGATTCTGCATTGACTTTTGAAGAACTTCAAGCTTTATTTGATGCTAAAGGTGTTGATATTTTATCTTTAAAAGATAGTGAATATAGTGAGTTTGGCGGATCTTATTTCGGAAGAGGCTTTGCTAAGTGTGGTGGTTTATCAGCAGCTGTTGGTGAAGTTATAAAAGAAAGAAATTATGACTTTGAAGTTAAAGGCATTAATGCTGATGGAATTGATAACATCAAAAAAGCTTTAGCTGAATTAAAGAAAGCTCAATCTGAATTTAATTTTGTTGAAGGAATGGTTTGTAACGGGGGTTGTATTGGAGGTCCATGCAATTTAACTCATCATATCAAGAATATTTCAATGCTAGAAAAATATAAAAATCAAGCTTCTAAGAGCATTGAAGAAACTGTCGAAAAAGCAAACAAATAATCGCTTTAATTGATAAAAATTCAATTATTTATAAAAGTACACTTTTTAAGTGTATTTTTTGTATCGTGATTATTGAAAATAGGTTTTCTCGGGTTTAAAATTAAATTGCTAAGAAAGCGATATTAATCATATAAGCCTATTTCTTAACCTATTTGGGTACACTTAAGTTGACTCACATAATTTAGAGTAAATTTGTATTTAAAATGAGCTTTGTGATTTTTATCAATTTAATATGAAAGGAAAACAAAATGAGCAAAAAAGCATTTTTAATTGGAGCCATGGTCGTTTGCCTTGCAGGATCGGTTGGTACTGTTTTCGCATTGACTAGAAACTCCGCAGCAGCTACAGGAACAAGTGGTAACTTTGATCAAGCAATTAATCTATATTGGGGACATGAATCAACAACAGCCACAATCGATAATTGTGAAAACTTAGTTCAAAATAGACCTGTATATCGTTATTTAACTGTTTCTCCAAAATCAACAAAATCAGTTGCTGGAAATGTTACATTATCATTTACAATGGCGGCAAAATCAGCAACAAACTTTGTTGATGGTATGACAGTTAAGGTTTATCAAACCGCTGCATTAGCAACTGATGAAACAATTGCTAGTGCATTAAATGAAAATCCAGCTAAATTAACTCTTGATAAAGATCATTTAACAGGACAAACATCTTTTGCTGTCGTTGCAAGCAATGATAATCAAACACATGAAACTACAGCATATTATGCTATTGAATTAGTGTATGACGGAACTGAAGTTGCTGGTAAAACTTTAAGCGGTTCAATTACAATCGCCCAATCCTTTGGCGCATAATAGGAGGTAATAATCATGAAAAAGAGTAAGATTATCGCTATTGGCGCTGCAGTATCAGGCGTATTAGTTAGTTTTGGAGCAGCATTTGCACTTTATGTTTCAAATGCAAGCAATGCAAGTTTTGATTTCTCAGCCGCTACTGGTTCAGAAAGTACAGGTACAGTAAATTATTTAATTACAAACGCTAACGAAGGAAAAGTAGCTGTTGAAGGTTATTATGATGAAGCCGGAGTAAATAAAGGAACTGGCATATCTGCTGATTTCCCACAAGTTCATTATCAATTTGATTTAGGTGCATCATTTGCTAATGGTGTTCCATCTCAATCATATGTTTTAGGAAATCTTTCAGCTTCATTAACTTTACTTGATGAAACTTTAGCAGGAAAAGTTACAGTTTATGCTTCTTTAGATGGCTATCAAGAAGGTAAAGTCGGCGCAAATCTTTATGGTGGCGCATTAATTGATAATTTAGTTCCAGCTGCTGATGCATTGACTGTTTCAGCAAATAAAGACGTTTGTGTTACATCAAATGGCGGACAACATTTAAGTGTTTGGGTCAAATTTAATATGGAAGGTGTCGACCTTTTACAAAAGAATGAAGCTGGTTCACTTTATAATTTATCAGTCAATTTTGGTGATGTTAGCCAAGGATTCAACAAGGCTTATGTTGTTTGTGGTGCTACAAATTGGTCACCAGATGATAAATATGCTATGTCAGTTAACATCAATGCAGATAATTATGAATGGATGTATAACGGAATAGTTGGTACAGCCGAAGCTGGTGGTTTTGAAAAGATTAATTGTTTCTGCAATGGAGTATGGGGAAATGCAGATGCTCCACTTGAAGAAGGCGAGACCTATGATGTTTATTGGTTAGGTGGAAACGCTAATCCAGTAAATGCTGTTAAAAGAAACGCTTAATTATTAAAATGATTCCTCCCCTATAATGGGGAGGAAATATAAAATATGGAAAAAAAGAAGGAAAAATCTAAATTTATCAGAGCCTTAAAGATAATTGGCAACGTTTTGTTTTATGCTTTTGCAGGAATAATTATTTTTGTTGCAATATTTAATGGCATTGATAGACATAGTGGTTATAAAGCATCCTTTTTTGGTCTCCATTCAGCCGTTGTAGTCAGTGACTCAATGGCATTAAGAAACCCAAATAATACTTATCTTGATGATTCAATGGAACAAATCGAAAAATTTGATTTGATTACTTTCCAAGAATATAAGAGTTTCGATGATGTCAAAGTTTATGATGTTGTGACTTATTATTATGATGACACCCTAGTTGTTCATAGAGTAATTGATAAATACACATCTGTTGATCCTGATAGTGGTGTTACAAAACAATTTTTAGTTACAAAAGGCGATTCAAATAATTCTGCTGATACTCCATTTGAATATTCGCTCGTAAGAGGAAAGGTCATTTGGAAAATTCCTAAGGTTGGAGCAATTTTTGCTTTTACAGGAACTTTGTATTTCTGGTTTGCATTATTCACATCAATCTTTATTATTCTTGTAATAATTTATATTTTGAAATATTTAAAACCAGGATTAGAAAGAAGACGTATTGCAAAATATGAACGTCAAAAAGCGATAGAAGCAGAAGTTATCGAGCGTAAAAAAGACGTCAAAAAAAACGAAATAAATAAAGAAGAAGAAAAAAGAGAAAGAAAATTTGGTGGAAGAAGCCCACATTATAGAAGTGAAAGCGAAAATTTATTATCAAAACAAGATAGTTGCAAAGTAGATGGTAGAAGCTATACAAGAACTAGTTACTTTAGTCAAAATAACGATAATAAGGCTTCAAATTTAGTATTACAAGTTTACGAGGAGAATTATGAAGACTAATAAAAAGGTAATTTTATCAATTCTAACAGTAGCTCTTTTAGGCTCCTCTTTTACAAGTGCATTTGCCTTAACTACAAAAGGAGCAACAAATGTAGAATTTGATTTTGCTGCAAAAGAAAAAGTTACAGTAACATATTTTGTTCCTGCTCCTAATGCAGAAGGTGATTATTTAACATTTGAAGAAAAATCACTTAAAGCTTATGAAGGTGATTCATTATCTAGTTTAGGTTTCGAATTTAATTCAATTGGTGGAGGATTTAGTTTTGATTCATGGAATTCTTCTAACGATTTTGCAAGTGAAACAAAATTAAGTGACGATGCAACAGTTACTGGTGATATGACGCTTTATTCTAAATTTACAAGAAACAATGTCTTATATTTTTATAATGAAGAACACAATTATTTAACAGCTAGTAGTGGAGATGAGATTTTAACTCAACAAAATTATTATGTTGGTATTCAAACATATGGAAAATATGGTGTAGAGGGTGAGACAATCAATTTGACTAGTGAAAGTGGAATTTATAAATTCACCTTAAACGAAGGAAATTGGAGTTGTTCTCGTAAACTTACTATTAGTATTAAAGATGTTACTTGGTGGAATAGCGACGGAGCAATTTCTAAACTTTGGTGCTTTGGTTCATCAAGTTTAGCTGATGGTTATACAGATGCTTTTACATTTACTGATAACGCAAGCACAGTTTATATTGACGCATCATTTACAGGATTTACATTTGATCGACTTAATCCTGGTGATTTGACTCAAAGACGGAATCAAACGATTGATATCTCTTTAAATTCTGATAGTGGATCAAAAAAATATACAAAGGATTCAATAATTATTTATGTCAATGGTGAGACCGTTGATGGAAAAAATAAATATTATTATTGATAAATTTAGAAAAAAACGCTGATTTAGAAGGTTTTTATAAAAAAGCGAGGTAAAAAATATGAAAAAATTTAAAGCACTTTTACTTTTATTACCTATCTTTATCGTTTCTTGTGGAGGTGGCGGAAATGACCAAGGAGGTGGAGAAACTCCAACTCCAACACCAGGTCCAGGTGGAGATGACACGCCAGGAGAAACAATCGAAGACCCTGATGAATATGATAAATGGTTAACATCCATTTCAAAACCAGGGCATTTATACTTCCATTATAATAGAGGAAGTAAAGGCAATTATGAGAAGTATTGTCTTTGGATTTGGCAACACGCACCTCAAGATTTAGAAGGTTCGCTTTGGGCGTTTGGAAGGGACCCAGTTGTTAGTCCAAAATTAACTCTTTCACCAATGTCAACAGCTTGGATGAGTTATGAAGATCTTGGTAGAACAGACAAAACTGGAATGTTTGTTGATGATTATGGTGTTATTGCTGATGTTGACCTTTATAAAGCAGGACTTGTTGGCGGTAAAACTGGTAAAGCAACAAGTTTTGAAGGTGCAGAAGAAATTGGTTTCTTGCTTCCTTTACAAGATAGTATGACTGGAAAAACAAACCGGACTAGTGATGGTGGAAGAGAAACATATTTAGATGATTTTGGTTTAGAAAAGAATTGGAGAGTTGTTGAAGGAGGGAAAGCAATACATATTTTCGTCACAAGCGGCTCTTTATACGACTATAAATACTTTGCTGGAAGTGGTGCTTCTGAAGTTAAAATTAACCCAGTTGAAACTGATACTGAAGGTAAATATAGATCATCAATAAATCCTTATAGCAATTCACTTGGAGTTTCTTCAACCTCCGATGAATTCAAATCACTTGGTACTGGTTATCAAATCTTTGTTGCTTCATTTAGAGATAGTAACGGAGATGGAATGGGTGATATTAGAGGTATAATTGATTCTCTTGATTATCTTGATGATTTAGGAGTTGATGTATTATGGCTAACTCCAATTCAAAAGAGCGATTCTTACCATGGTTATGATATTTCTGACTATTATCAAGTCGATAAGAAATTCGGAACAATGGATGATTATAGAGAGCTCTTATATAAAGCCCACAAAAAAGGAATGAAAGTTTTAATGGATTTGGTTTTGAACCATACATCAAAAGGAAATGTTTGGTTTACTAAATCTCAATGGAACGAGCAAGATCCTTCAACGGGTATTAATTATAGAGATGTTTATACTTGGAAATTTGAAACAGATACAATTGAAAAGTATGATCACACTCAAGGAAAATATATTCAAACGACAGTTAAAGAAGACGCAGAAAGCGACAACCCATCATGGTTTAAAGATGGTGAATCTAGATATTACTATTATGGTAAATTTGGAAGCGGAATGCCTGAAATTAACTACCTTAACTCATCTACAAGAAAACTTGTCATCGATATGGCAAAGTATTGGATGGGATTTGGCTTAGATGGATTTAGACTTGATGCTGTTAAACACATCTTCATGAGAGATGAATGTTTCCAAAGCGGTGACATCATTGTTCAAGATGTTGGTACTACAGAAACTTATGATGATGAAAGAGGTAAATATATCTCTAAAAATTATGATTATTCATCTAATTTAACTAAGAACATTATGTGGTGGAAAGATTTCGCTCATGGTGTTAAAGCAGATTATCCAAACTGTTTCTTAGTTGGTGAAAACTTCGATGGTTGGGGAACAAGAACCGCAACATATTATCAAGCTCTTGATTCACAATTTAATTTCTCAAATTACTATCATGTTCCTGCTTATTTATATGCTAATGCAGGTGGCGCTAGTAATTACGCAAGTAAACAAGCTAATGAAACATATGTTCCATTTGCATCAAGTTCATCAGTTCTAGTTGATGATGGTAAAAACCCATATTCAATCCCTGGTGGATCAAGAAAAGACTTTATTGATGGTGCATTTACATCAAATCACGATGTCATGAGAGCTATCAACCAAGTTAATGGTACTGGAACAATTGATAGTACAGTTGCTTTAGATAATGTTACTGGTCAAGGTGATCAAATTAATAAAGCAAAAATCCACGCAGCAGTCACGCTTTTAAGCCAAGGCTTAAGCTGGATCTATTATGGCGATGAACTTGGTATGTCATCAAATACAAATAAACATGTTGACCTTTATGGAAGCGAAAACTCAAAAGATATTTGGTATCGTCAACCATTCTTGTGGCAAGATGCAACAAAGAGACCAAATTATAAAGCTGGTCCATATACATTTGAACTTGATGCTTATAACAAGACATTAAAAGATGTAGAAGCTCAAAAAGCCGATGCAAATTCAATGTTCAATTGGTATAAGAATTTAATTGCTATCAAGTCACTTTATGGAAAGAATGCAAAAGTTGAATTCCATTCTTCAAGTAGTCAAAATGTTATGGTTTTGAAGGTCACAGGTGAATCTAAGCTTGTTATCTATATTAATATAGGAACAGGAAATAGCTCATATTTGATGAATCCAGATGATGTTGCTGGAACATCAACAACGTTCTATAAATCATTAGGTGGAGCCCCTGAAGCAAAAGGAGCAGATATTGGTCAAACTGCTTGGGGAATCACGGTATTTAAGGCATAAGGAGGATAATTTATGAGAAAGAATCGTATATTAGCAATTTTGATGCCTATCTTCTTATTATCGTTAAGTTCTTGTGTTTTATATAACGGAAAAGGAAAACCTAATAAAGGTGATGATAGTGGAGATCATACTCCAGGAGGAGATGACACTCCAACTCCAACTCCAGGTCCTGGAGGAGATGATACACCTACTCCAACTCCAGGTCCAGGAGGAGAAGATGTACCAAGTGGAACTGAAGTTACAACCTATTTGGTTTTAGGAAAATATGGTTTATATCAAGGCAGTCAAGGAACATCAATCGATTCACTATTTTTAGAAAATACAGTCGAATATAAAGCGGTTGTTGGAAGTGCGTTGCCTGGAGTAGAAGAAGTTACTTCTTCAATTGGTGGCTCAGTTTTCCAATATTGGCAAGCTTATGATGGAACTGGTGCCCCAGTTGGATACACTCGTGTTCCTTCTGTAGCTAACAAAATCTTATATGCTGTATTTAGTGGTGGAGAAGGTGGTTCAACTAGCGAAGCACCTGAAGAAGGCTATGGAATCATGTTTGGAAGCGGAAAATATTATCTAGCTACACATTCATCCGATCCTGTCTATGATGGAGTTCAATATGCTGAATACACCATTAATAACGTTGATTTTAAGAAAGATGAAACATTTGGTCTATATGATTTTGGTACACAAGCTCAATGGACAGTGAATTTAGATCCATATTCATTTGGTGGTTCTCCAGATAGTATTAAATGGACTTCCTACTTAAGTAAAGGTGAATCATCTTATACAGTACTTAAAGATTTCACCGCAAGTTACTTCTGTATAAAACTTGCTTTTGAAAAAGACCAAGTCTATATAGGAATTCCAGCTGAAGCATAAATTAGATATTGATACACGAGCAATATTTAAAAAAGTATCAAAAATTCGAAAATAATTAAGTTCTGCAAGGTTTTTGATAATAATTCGTGATAAAAAGGTTATTATTGTTCTTATTTATAAATAAGACAATGGTGATAAATTAAAGTTGTTTTAAAAAAGAAAGAGGAATAACTATGAAAAAGTCAAAATTTCTGTTTTGTACTTTGCCACTCAGCTTATTCATTCTAGGGATGAGCACATCTCTTTCATCATGCGCTATAAATGAGGAAAAAGACCTTCCTGGTTTAGACACTGCGCTTTATGATGATAATGATGATGGTCACGCCATCTTTGATCAGCCAGACATTCGTTATGAAAATGATGATGATGACGAAGAAGATGATGTTGTAGTAGACAAAGTTATTCTCCATTATTACAACGAAGCAGGTGGATGTGATGGTAGAGCATTCTATCTTTGGGTCACCGGTGTTGATGGCGCTGAATATAATTTCGATAATGCCTCTGACATTATGGAAGTTAACGCTGATAACACTATGATGACCATTACCATCGACTTCAAGGATTCTCGTTTTGTTGATTTTGCTGATAAGAGTAGTCTTTTCTTTATTATTAAGTTTAAGAAGATTAGTGAAACTCAACTTAATTGGGGCGGACAATCCGACGATATGCAACTTGTATATAAAGATTTTCCTCCTGAAGCAGGGTCAACGACTTGTGAAGTTTGGACAATGCCAGCCGCAGGCGGTGGTATTGCAATCCTTGATAGCGAGGCAAAAACAAGAGTCCATGGTATTAAACTTGCAAAGTTTACCGATTGGAAAACTATTGAATGTAAACTCACTGATGCCACTCCAAGTGTAAAATGGAAACTTTATGCGTTTGATGAGACCTATTATAAGGTTAAAGCTAAAAAGCGTGCTGACATTCAAAAACGGTATTTAGTTAAAGAAGGTGTTAATAATGGTGATTTTAATATTAATCTTCCTTACGATGCCCACATTAATGTCGTTTATTCACTTGTTAGCCATGATCCATCAACCGATACTGATCCAGATATGGCGGAACTTGATAAGACCGCAACAGTCAGTTTTGAAAATCTTTATAATACAGCAAAGTTCCATCAATATTATGAATCTACAACAAAAGATTTAGGTTGTACTGTTGAAAGCGACAAAATCACCTTTAGAGTTTGGTCACCAGTTTCAGCAAATATGACTTTGATGGTTTATGATAAAGACACTTCTGCAGAATATGCTCCTAGTGGATTAAGCGATATTGAAAAAGCAGCGTATAACAAATACAAAGGATACCATATGAAATATACTTCAGGTGGTGTTTGGGAATTAACATTCACTGGAGAAGACATTGCTGAAGTTAAAGGCAAATATTATAACTACCAAGTTGATAATAGTATTGGTACAAATATTGTAATGGATCCTTATGCAACAAGTGCTGGTGCATGTGGTGTTAGAGGTTATGTATATGATAAAGCTGATCCTAATTCTAAACCTGAAGGTTGGGACGAATTACCAGTTAAATGGGATGGAGTAGAAGGATTAGATTTAGCAACCCCTCAAGATTTATCAATTTATGAAGTCCATATTCAAGACTTTACTGGAGATTCTTCATGGATTTCTAATAAAGGCAACAAAAACGGAACATATAACGCATTTGTTGAAAGTGGCACAAAAGTTGCTGGCACTGAAGTCACAACTGGATACGATCACTTAAATGAATTAGGCGTTAATGCAGTTCAACTTAATCCTGTATTTGATCATGATAATGATGAATCCGGTGAAACATTAAAATATAACTGGGGCTACAATCCACTCAATTATAATGTTGTTGAAGGTGGTTATTCATCTAATGCTCATGATGGTTTAGCTCGTGTTAAAGAATTTAAGAATTTAGTTTTAAAGCTCAGTCAAACTGAAGCACATACGCGTGTAATTATGGATGTTGTTTATAATCACGTTAGTAGTGCAACCGGAAGTAACTTCCATAAACTCATGCCAAGATATTACTTTAGATATGACGCAAATGGTGAACTTTTTGATGGTTCAGGATGTCATAATGAAGTAGCCACAGATAGACCAATGATGAGAAAATTCATCGTTGATAGTTTAAAGATGTGGGCAACTGAATATAAAGTTAAAGGATTCAGATTCGACCTTATGGGTTTAATTGACTTCAAGACAATGATTGAAGCTAAAAAAGAACTCTATAAGATTGACCCAGATATTTATATTTATGGTGAAGGTTGGACTAGTGGTGGATATCATGGTGAAGGAAGCTCTGAATGGTGGAGTGTAAATCCAGGTGCAGCTGATCCACATAACTATGGCGCTTCAACATGGCAAATTTATAACGAATGTAACAATTTCATCACTGATGGTGTTTATTTAGGCGGATTTAATGATGCATTTAGAAACGCTGTTAGAGGTGGAAATGGAACAACTTATGATGGCAAGAATTATCCAGATTCTGGTTGGATTCAACAAGGTAACTGGAAAAATAGAGGTGGAGATGACTGGTATTGTGACAAAGGCACATTAGAAACAATTGCTGATGGCTTATGGGGAACAAATTCAGGCGTCAATACTGATGGAGTTAAGACTGGTTATTATCCAGAACAAACAATTAACTATGTTTCTTGCCACGATAACTGGACATTAAGAGATCAACTTTATAATACATTAAAGGGAAGTGAAGCTGCTTCAGCTGAAGATTTATTACACGCATCACTTCAAGCACATGCAATGCTATTTGCAAGTAACAGTGCATCTCTTATGCTTGGAGGCGAAGAACTTTTAAGAACAAAAGAACTCTCAGATGAAGATTTAGCTAATAAAGATTATTCAATTACAGCAGATTCATGGACTACACTTCATGGTCATCATATTTCTCATAACTCATATAACGCTCCACTAAGTGTCAACTCATTCAAATGGCGTAACAAGATCGAAATTAAGGTTGATAACACTTCAATTAAAAATGAAGATTTCAAATATAATGAAGCTTGGAAGACCATTGTTAAGAGTCATAAAAACTTCTTAAAAAAGAGAGGAACAAATGATGGTTATAATGCTTTTATGTCCTCAACATCTGAAGGAAGTGGAGTTATGAATAGATATTGGTCACAAGAAGGTAATTTCTCAAATTGCGTTGCTTTCCAAGCTAATGAAGGATTCATTTACACATGCAGTGGAAATGTTGGCAGTGGAGATTACATTCAATGTGATCAAAATGCTATGCAAAACGTTTGGGATCATGTTTTCACATATGGAAATATGTCAATTGATGATAACAAAGTCTATTTTGGTAGAACCAATTCAGTTGGAATCTACGATAGACATGGCAAATAGGAGGTAAAGTGATGAAAAAGAAATTATTTATACTTAGTTTAATCACGCTTCCACTACTTGCTGCGTGTAATTTCACAGAAACCGTTACTCCAACTCATGAATATCCTGGAGACCCATTTGCTGATGGCGGCCAAGAAGGAGATGAAGGAGGAGGAGGCGACATTGATACAAGTGAATTTAACATGACAGTCAATTTCTATTTGAACAATTCAAATAGTGATGAGCCACTTTATTCTATGAGATGGTACATGTTAAAACCTTTAGGATCATTGCCAGATGAAGCAAAAATAACTGATTCTATGGCACCAGATCCACTTTATCCACACTTTATTGGATATTCCGAATATAGTTCATCAATTGATGAATCTCATCTTTGGAATTTTGAAACAGATTACAAACAAGGCAATATTTTAAGCCTTTATGGAATCTGGGTTTCAGCATAGGAAAGGAGGAAATTATGAAGAATAAATTAAAATTATTATTGTTCGTACCTGCTTTCTTATTATCAAGTTGTAATTTTACCTATAGTTATGTTGTTGCTGGTCTTGATGCTTCTTCAGGTAGCGGAGATGTCATCGATGATGGTATTGAAGATTCAGGAACATACGATATTAAGATTTGGGTAGATGATGCAATCGTTGATTTAACAAGAACTCAAGTTCAACAATTTGTTAATGATAATGGTACAAAATACAAAATCAATTTAACAATTGAACCTCAATCAGAAGGTAACGCTGCTAGCTCAATGCTTCAAGACGTCACTGAAGGTGCAGACATTTTCGCATTTGCTCAAGACCAACTTGCACGTCTTAAAGTTGCTGGTGCTGTTGCTAAACTTAATTCAACATATTTGAATTTAGTTTCTGAAAGAAATAGTGAAGACTCAGTTAAAGCTGCAACAATTGGTTCATCAGTTTATGCATTCCCACTCACTAACGATAACGGATATTTCTTATATTATGATAAGAGCGTTATTAGTGATGAAGATGCTAAAAGTGTGACAACCATCATGGCTAAATGTAAAGCAAAGAATAAAACATTTAACTTCCCAGCAAGAGGAGATGGCTTCTATAGTGCAAGTTATTTCTTAGGTGCAGGATGTAAAACATCTTGGGATATTAATGAAGAAACCGGTGCATTTACTGCATACCATGATAATTTCCATGAAGCTAATGGTCTTAAAGCTGCAAAAGGTTTAAGAGAAGTTGCTGATAAATCTGTTGTTTCAACCGATGCTATTGCTTCTAGACTTGGTGAAAGATCAGCAGCTCTTGTTTCAGGTATTTGGAATTATGAAGTTGCTAAGAATAGACTTGGTGATAACTTAGGTTGTGCAGAACTTCCATCATATACAGTTGATGGAGAAACAATCCATTTAGGAAGCTATGATGGATTTAAATTACTTGGTGTAAAACCTCAAGTAAATTCTAAAAAAGCTTCTGTTTGTAGAAAACTTGCCCTTTATTTGACAAGTGAAACCTGCCAAACAGAAAGATTTAATACAGTTTCTTGGGGTCCTACAAACGTTAAATCATCTCAAGAAGAAGCAGTTGTTAATCATCCAGGTTTAGCAGCACTTGCTAAACAACATGAATACGCAACAATTCAATCACAATGTCCAGGTACTTGGTATTTACATTTAGCTACAACAGCTAAAGCGATTGAAACTTCTTCAACAGATGCTCAATTACAAGCCATTTTGACAAATTACAAAAATGGTTTGCCTGACTTATTATCAGATGATTAAGGAGGTTTAGCATGAAACAATATTCAGATTTAGAATTATTGAGATTAAGCCGCTCCCAAAAGTTTGGTTATAAAGTTGGCTTGTTCTTTAAAAGAATTCCTCTTTGGTTCAAGAATTTAGGAATCAAGATTTGGGGATTCATTAAAGGAATTGGATTAGGAATCTTTAATTGGTTCAAGACAATCATCATGACATTCATTCAAGGTGATTGGAAAACAAAAGTTTCTTACTTTGTAATGGGATTTGGAAGCATTGCTCGTGGACAAATCTTAAGAGGAATAATATTTGCTTTATTCGAAGTAGTATTTATCTTGTACATGGTTTTCTTTGGTGGTCATTATTTATCAAGGCTTTATATTCTTGGTGAAGTTGAATCAGCAGTTGATGCAGAATCAGGAACTATCGTATATGGAGAAAACTCATTTAATATTTTGCTTTATGGTGTTTTGACATTATTCTTCATTGTGGCTTTCATTTACACATGGAACCTCAATATTAAGCAAAATAGAATTAGTGAACAAATTATTAAAGATAATAAGAAACTTGAAACTGCTCAAGATGATTTAAGAGCAATGGTAGATAAAGAATTCCACAAGACACTTTTAGCTATTCCAACTATTGGTATCTTGATTTTCACAGTTTTACCAATCTTCTTCATGATTCTTGTTGCGTTTACAAATTATGATGCAAATCACACCCCACCATTAAATTTATTTGGTTGGGTAGGATGGGATAACTGGGCTCAACTCTTTACTTGGACGAACTCAGATGGTGCATCATTCTCAATGACTTTTGGTCAAATCTTACTTTGGACACTTATTTGGGCATTCTTTGCAACATTCTCTAACTACTTTATAGGTATGTTGATTGCTATGCTCATTAATAAAAAAGGAATCAAGTTAAAGAAGCTTTGGAGAACCGTGTTAGTTTTCTCAATTGCTATCCCACAATTTATTTCACTTTTATTCGTGTCTAACATGTTCAAAACTGATGGTATTATTAATGGAATTTTAGGTACCCACATTGATTTCTGGGGTAATGCAATTCTTGCTCGTATCACAGTTATTGTTATTAATCTTTGGATTGGTGTTCCTTACTTAATGCTTGTTGTCACTGGTATTTTGATGAATATCCCTGCAGATCTTTATGAATCTGCAAATATTGATGGTGCAAATCCATGGCAACAATATTCAAAGATTACCTTACCTTACATGTTATTTATTACTGGTCCATACCTCTTAACGAGCTTTACTGGTAATATGAATAACTTCAATGTTATTTATCTTCTTACTGGTGGTGGACCTAACGTTCAAGAATACTATGGAAACGCAGGTAAAACAGACTTGCTTATTACATGGTTGTTCTCACTTGCGGTTAATGATAGTAACTACAAGTTAGCGGCAGTTATTGGTATCATGGTCTTTATTGTTGTTGCCGTACTCTCACTTGTCGTTTATAACATTATCCCAAGTACACGTAATGAGGAGGAGTTCCAATAAGATGGAAAAGAAACCAAAGATGGTATCGATGTCAAAAAGACGTCGTACAGTTAATATAATTTCTTATATTACGCTCGCTTTAATTTCAATTGTTTGGATCCTTCCATTCATATTCTTATTACTCAAATCATTTGATGTTGGAAACCCAGGTGTTACAGGTTATGTTTTCCCAGAACAATGGGGATTTGATAATTACATTTATCTATTCTCAGCAGAAACTAACTTCTTACAATGGTATTTCAACACATTCATTATTGCTTTATTTGTTTGTGTCATTCAAACAGCAATGCAATTCATGATGAGTTACGTTTTATCTAGATTTAGATTTAAATTACGTAAACCATTAATGAACATCATGTTAGTCCTTGGCATGTTCCCTGGATTCTTAACAATGATCGTTTTATATCAAATCTTAAAAACATTTGGATTGACTGGTGATAATGCTGTCCCAGGTTTAATTCTTGTTTATTGCGCATCTAGTGGTATGGGCTATTACGTATCAAAAGGCTTCTTAGATACGCTTCCAAAATCACTTGATGAAGCAGCCTTAGTTGATGGAGCGACAAGAGCACAAATCTTTATTAAAGTTATCTTGCCACTTTGTAAACCAATATTAATCTATACTGTTTTAACTTCCTTCATGGGACCTTGGGGAGACTTCGTCTTCGCGTATACGGTCTCACTTGGTAGTCAAGCAGGTATGAACGTTGCAGCAGGTCTTAATTCTTGGTTAAGTGCTGCAAATATCGGTGCACACTTCGCGCATTTCTGTGCTGGTGGTGTCATCGTTGCAATTCCAGTAATGGTCTTATTCTTGTTCTTACAAAAATACTATGTTGAAGGCGTTACTGGTGGTGCTGTTAAAGGATGAGGAATAAATTATGGCAAGAGTAAAAATTACCAATGTAAAGAAAATCTATTCTGGCAACGTTGTTGCAGTTCATGATTTCAATTTAGACATTGCAGATAAAGAATTTATTGTTTTCGTTGGACCTTCAGGATGTGGAAAATCAACCACACTTAGAATGGTCGCTGGACTTGAAGATATTAGTGAAGGTACAGTTGAAATTGATGGAGAAGTCGTTAACGATTTGCAACCAAAAGATCGTCACATTTCAATGGTTTTCCAAAACTATGCTCTTTATCCACATTTAACTGTTTACGAAAACATGGCTTTCCCACTTCGTTTAGATAAAAATATTAGACACTATGAATTAAGCGAAGAAGAAAGAGCAGCTGATGAGAAAAAATTGGCTGAATTACAAAAAGACCCAGTAAAAAATGCTAAAAAGATAGCTCAAGTCGAAGAAGAACTCGAAAAAGGTAAAGCCGTCAAAGGTTATACAAATGATCAAATCTATGAAAAAGTTACTTCAGCAGCAAAAGTTTTAGGCATCACACAATATTTAACTCGTAAACCAAAAGCACTTTCTGGTGGTCAACGTCAAAGAGTCGCTATTGGTAGAGCTATGGTTAAAGATTGTAAAGTGTTCTTAATGGATGAACCTTTAAGTAACTTAGATGCTAAACTTCGTAACCAAATGAGAGCTGAGATTATTCTTTTAAGAAAGAGAATCAATACAACATTTATTTACGTTACTCACGATCAAACTGAAGCTATGACACTTGGTGATAGAATTGTTTGTATGAAAGATGGTTATATCATGCAAGTTGGCACACCAACAGAACTTTTCGATATGCCAGCTAACCTTTTCGTAGCTCAATTTATTGGTGCTCCAATGATGAATACAATTAAAACCAACCTTTATTCAAAAGGTGGCAAATATTTTGTTAAAGTCTTTGGACATGAACTTGAAGTCACTGGTGAAAAGGGTGAAATGCTTAAAAAACGTAACACACCTGATAGAGAAATCAATTTAGGTGTTAGACCTGAACATATTACATTTGCTAGAGATAAAGGTTCAAATTCATTCCCTGTTACCATCGAAGTTAATGAAATGATGGGTAGTGAATATCACTTACATGTTGTTACAGAAGATGGCACAAAATTAGTTGTTAGAATTCCTACAATTAATTTAAGCGAATCCGAAAGAGAAGGCATGGTTATGGGTAATAAAATTAATGTTACCTTCGAAGGCAAAGCAATGCATTTCTTCGATTTAGAAACTGAACGTAATATTTTAGTTGATCAAGAGAACGCTCCAGAAATTAAGTAGTGGAAGGAGAAAAGTTAGATGAAGAAACTTGATAAAAAACAATTAAGAACGCTTGCTTATGTAGGCATTATTGGTGTATTAGGAATTGCTTCTATAACTCTTTTCACTGTTTCTAAATTTGAAAAAGCAAAATATCAAGCTTCAAACTCTGTTCAATTAGCTGCAACAAATAAGTTAAACCAATTAATTAAAGCAGATGCTAATGCTTTAACTGATCAAAGTAGTAAATATTATGCTGCTGCAGTTTATTGGGATGAAGTCCAAACAATATTTACTGAAAAAACAAAAGCAAATTCACAAGCTTATATGGCAACCGCTATCCCAGCTTATGCATTTTCTCTTTCAACACTTATTGCTTTTGGTCTCATATTGAAGCATGCAGAAAAAGTAAAAGAAAAAGAAGAAAGCGTTGTTTAAAAGCATCACTTAAAAATATAAGAAGCAGAATGATTTCTGCTTTTTATTTGGCTTAAATTTAAGGTAACTATGATAAAATAAAGATGTCTCATTAACAATATATGTATCCAAGGGATGCATTATTGATCGACCCCTAGGGTCGCTTTTTCTTCCTTGGTAAAATATATAAGGATAGTCGCGGGACCTCTAAAATATATTTACTGCTAGACAGTCTGATTTTCATATTGAGGACGCGGCTTCCCTATTAAACGTTGTTTGTAGGATGAGGCGTCGACCTTCTATTTGAGATATTACGTTAGGGAAGCTAAGCGAATTGCCCAAAGTAACTATCCAAAAGGAGGTTTTATTTATGCCTACTTATTTTGTGGGTATTGATGTCAGCAAGTTTAAGCACACTTGTTGCATCATCAGCGAATACGGAGAAATAGTTAAAAAGAGTTTTGACTTCTCCAATTCTAAACAAGGATTTGATTCATTGATAGAAATATTTAAATCAATTGATCAATCTGAATTATTATTTCAAATAGTGATGGAAGCAACTGGTCATTATCATGAATGTTTATTTAGATATTTAGTTGCTAATAATTATTTAGTCCAAATTAAAAACCCTGTCGTGATAGCGAGATTTAAACAATCTGAATATCTCGACAAGGCGAAGACTGATAACCTTGATGCACTTCTTATTGCCCGATATGCATCAAAGCATCCATTCAGTCCATCTATGCTTAAATCATACAACATTGAAAGAATTAGGCGAATATCTAGAGCTAAATATTTTCTTTATCAGGACAAAGAAAGAACAATTAATCATCTTCATCGATATTTAGATGAATCTTTTCCAGAATTAATCCCTTTCTTAAGAAAAAGAGGAGATATTAAACGATATCAAGGTCGTAATTTCTTTGATTCAAAAACTACTTTGTGGTTTGTAGAGAACTTTCCATCCGCGAAGAAATTTTCTAATGCAAGAAGTGAAACAGCGGAGAAACTAAGGAGAATGTCAAAGGGAGCATTTTCTTTAATTAAATTCAGCGAACTTAGAAATATTGCTAAAAATTCTATTGGGGTTTCATTCCAAGAAACCGAAGAAATAATAATCCAATTGGTACACGAACTTAGAAACATCCAAGAAAGGAACGACAAACTAGATGAACTTTTGGTTCCATTAATTGATGAAACAGCACCTAACTTATTAACTGTTCCTGGAATCGGTTATCGTTTAGCGGGTCTACTTATTAGTGAAATAGGAGATGCGTCCCAATTTCCAAGTGCGGATAAGATAATTAAATTTGCAGGGCTAGATGTAAGAGTCTATCAATCTGGAACGATTGAAAAGCATGGGGCAATTAGAAAGAGAGGATCGCCTTTACTTAGATATGCTTTATTTCAAGCAGCGGAAAAAGCTCGTATTCATTGTCCTGAGATTGCAGAATTCTATTCAAAGAAAAAAGGCGAAGGAAAACATCCAATTTGTGCCTTAACTCATACAGCAAGAAAGATACTTCGAATTGTTTGGGCTTTATTAAAAACTGGGCAAAACTATAGTCAATCTATCTCTGATTAGTGCTTAAATCAGTGAATATTTTAAAACTTTATCTTTGATATAGTCTTTTCGTCGTGGACTTTAAGAAAAAAATACTTGATAATTGTAGGTATGAAAAAGAAACAAGAATTTATATTTTTATTTATCTCTATTTTGCTTGCTTTATTATTTTTATTAACTGGATATTCATTAGTTAAAGTACTTTATCAAGAAGATTGGGAACATAATTTTGGCTTATATATTTTAGAAGCTATTTATTTAGTTTTACATTTTATTTTTATAGGAATTATTTTCTATTTAAATTTTAGAGCATATAAATTAGGACCTCAAATTTTACCAGGTTTAACCTTGGATAAAGATAATAAAATTATTAAAAAAACATCCATTTTAGCAGGGATTTTTGCTATTTTATTCTTTTTATTGGCTTTATATTGCTTTTTAATTACCTTAGGATTAGACCTTCCTTTAAGCAACTTTTTTGGTGGGCTATCTTATGATATTTATAATGGCGCATTACTTTTAACAGTTATTGCTTTTGAAATTTTTATATATCCTTTTACGATAAAAGAAAAATAAAAAGCACTCGAGGTGCTTAATAATATTTTTTACGGAATTCTTTTGGAAGCTCTCCGTTTATTCGCTTAAATGCTTCGGTGAAAGTTGTTTCATTTTTATATCCAACCATTTTAGCAATTTCTTTTATAGATAACGATTTATCATAGAATAAACTCTTTGCTTCTGATAAACGCAATCTATTAAGATGATTAATCGGAGTATCGTTCATAAATTGCTTAAATGATTTAGTAAAATAAGCAACAGAAAAACCTGAAAGAGCGGCTAAATCTTTAATTGTTAAATCAGGATTTTTGAAATTATCATACATATAAAGAGCAATTGATTTCATTTTTGGGAAGTATCTTTTTTCTGGGCGTTTATCTGTATGACCAGTCACTAAACCAAAATTAATTAAATAAGAAGCGATTAAATAAGTAATATTCAAAATTTCATCAGGAGTAGATAAAGGTGAGTTATTTAATCTTTGGAATGTTTTGATGTATTCAAGAAGCGAGATTCCAACATTAAATCTTGCATAGAAGAATTTATTTTGGAATCCAAATTTAGTTTTGATCTTGTCTAAATAATCTCTAGCGATAATAACTGAATAAAATTCTGAATTTTTGCTAACAGATTCAATTCCATGTCTAGAATATGGATTAATAGGGTAAACAAAGCCAACTTCACCGATGTAATCAGCTTTTTCATAAAACATAAGTGGAATAGTTTTTAAAGGAATCAAAAACTCATAATCATCATGATTATGTCTAAAAGATTGTAAGTCTTCTCCATTATCTTTAGATGAATACTCTGCTATTGAGATGTTTTCATTTCCAACGATAGAATTAAACTTATTTAATTCTTCTTCAGTTGGTGCGTGTGCTGCTCGACTAATCATAATTTTAAGATAAAGCACACTTAAGAAAATAAAAATAAAAAAGTTTGTAGAATTCAAATTTATGTCAAAATATTCAAATTTTTAATCTAGAAAGTGCGTTTATTTGAATAATTGAGCATTTTTATCAAAATCATATTATTGGTATTGTCATAAAATAACATCTAGACACTTGAATCTTGCTTAATAAATTTTTATATTTTTGTTATGGAAAATTATTTTAATCGCGAAGAATTAATTCTTGGTAAAGAAGCTCTAGAAATTCTAAAAGGTAAAAAAGTTGCAATTTTTGGAATTGGTGGAGTAGGAGGCTACGCTTTAGAAGCGCTTGTTAGAAGTGGTTTAGGAAATGTTGTTTTAATTGATAAAGATGAAGTGAGCGAAACGAATATTAATAGACAAATAATTGCTACAACATCGACTATTGGAGAAGCAAAAGTTGATGTGGCTGAAAAGCGCATTAAAGATATCAATCCTAAAATTAATGTAAAAAAATATAAATGTTTTTATCTTCCAGAAAATAGAAGCGAAATTGATTTTAGTGATTTTGATTATGTAATAGATGCAGTTGATACTGTTTCAGCAAAAATCGATATCATATCAAGATGCAATGAATTAAATATACCTGTAATTTCTGCTATGGGAGCTGGAAATAAAATTGATCCTACAAAGCTAGTTGTTACAGATTTGTTTAAAACAAATACTGATCCACTTGCAAAAGTAATGAGACATGAATTAAGAAAGCGTAAAATTAATAAACTTAAAGTAGTTTATTCAAAAGAAGAGCCTAAAGAAATTGACGAATCTTTGATATTAAAAGAAGAGAAAGAAAAAAAGAGAGTACCTGGATCAACCGCATTTGTCCCATCAGTAATGGGAATTATCCTAGCCTTTGAAGTTGTTAAAGATTTGTTATCCTTATAAAATAACCTTGCAAAATCTCATTATTTTATATAAATAATGATTCAGATTATGTATAATTAATTTTAGTATGAGTTTAACTATTATTTTAATTTTGATGCTGGTGTTTATTATTCTTTACATTATTCTTGTAGAGTTTTTTACTATCGCATTTAGACTTACTGGACTCACTCATGAAAAAGCTAGATTCCAAGTTATTTCTCTTTTTACAAACGCAGGTTTTACAACTCGTGAATCTGAAATCATTCCTTCTTCACCAAAAAGACGTAAACTCGCGATTGCAACAATGATTACTGGACACATTTTCTCAGCTATCATTGTTTCTCTTATTGTCTCTATATTTACTAATATTTCAACTATTAATGAATTAAAAGACCATAGTGTTGTTATTTTAATCTCACTTGCTGTTTTCTTCCTTTTGTTAATTGTTTTAAAGGTTCCTTTTGTTGCTAAACCATTATCAAAACTTTTAGAAAGATCGGCAATCAAGAGCATGCAAAGAAGACCAAATAAAAATATTATTACTGAACTTGATAACTATGGAAAATATTCAATCATGGAAGTTTTAATTAATGAAATGCCATTAAGTTTAGTTGATAAGCCACTATATGAAACTGATCTTAAAAATAACTACAATATCAATTTATTGATTGTTAATAGAAAAAACAAAGTCCTTGATGTTTCAGCAAATACGATATTACAAAAAGGCGATATTATCGTACTTTTTGGTCCTGTACAAAACATTAAAGATTTGTTCAATTTAACTAAAAAAGAACACATTGAGCTTGTTAAAGAGTTAAAAGAAAAAACAAACGAAATTGCTATTATTGATAATTATGGCAAAGAAGCGATGGTTGAAGTTACCTTAAATAAAATGCCAGAAATTATTATCGATAAAACTTTAATAGAATCTAAATTAAAAGAAGAACATGGTATCAATGTAATGATGCTTAAACGCCAAGGAACAGTTGTTGAAATTTCAAAAGATACAACATTTATTGAAGGCGACACAATTGTTGTCTTTGGTGAATATAAAGAAATTAAAGAAGTATTCTTAAATTAGATACTTAAAATTTAATTATTAAAATCCATTAATTAACAATATTATTAAATATTATTAATGGTAAAATTTATATAAGAAAATTAGGGGGAATTATTATGTCTAGAGCAGATGAAATCTTTGTAGAAAATATTAAGGATATCCTTGAAAATGGTTTTTGGGATACAAATTTAAAAGTTAGACCACATTGGGAAGACGGAACTCCAGCACACACAGTTAAAAAATTCTGCATTGTTAATCGTTATAATCTTCAAGAAGAATTACCAATTTTAACAATCAGAAAGACAGCTTTTAAAAACTGTATTGATGAACTTTTATGGATTTGGCAAAAAAAGAGTAACAACATTCATGATTTACACTCACATATTTGGGATGCTTGGGCTGATGAAAACGGTTCAATTGGAAAAGCATACGGATATCAACTAGCTAAAAAATCAATTTATCCAGAAGGTGAATTTGATCAAGTTGATCGTGTTTTATATGATTTAAAGCACAATCCACAATCAAGAAGAATTATGACAAATATCTATAATTTCGAAGATTTACATGAAATGGGTCTTTATCCATGTGCATATTCAATGACTTTCAATGTTAGTGGAGACACATTAAACGGAATTTTAAATCAACGAAGTAATGATATGTTAACTGCTAATAACTGGAACGTTTTGCAATATTCAATTCTTTTAATGATGTTTGCTCAAGTATCTGGATTAAAAGCGGGAACTTTAGTACATGTTATAGCAGACGCTCATATTTATGATAGACATGTTGATTTAGTTAAAGAGGTTATTGCAAAGCCTCAACATAAAGCCCCTAAACTTATAATGAATAAGAATGTTAAGAATTTCTATGATTTCACTGTCGATGATTTTGAACTCGAAGACTATGAATATGAAAAATTAGGAAAGAAGATTCCTGTAGCTATCTAAAATGATTATTTCAATTTTAAATTGTGATAAAGAATTTGGTATCGGAAAGAGAAATGGGTTGTTGTTTTCTCTTCCTTTAGATATGAAATTTTTTAGAGAGACAACTTTAAATCATTTTGTTGCAATGGGAGAAAACACATTATTATCTTTTCCAAATTCAAAACCATTAAAGAATAGAACTCATATAGTTTTATCTGCCGATCCAACACACAATTATGAAGGTGTAATCAATGTTCATAGCTTTGAAGAATTTTTAAAAGTCATTAGCGAAAAAGCTAAAGATGAGGTCGTCTATATTATTGGTGGAGCTTCAATTTATAATCAAACCTTGCCTTATGTTGATGAAGTTTACTTAACAAAAGTGAATGAAGTTGGTGGTGCTGAAGTGTTCTTCAATAACTTAGATGAGAACGAAAATTTTGTTTGTTATGAAGAAGGCGAGCCATTAATTGATAATAATCACGAGATAAGATTTACAAAATATAAGAATATAAATAAGAAGAAAATATAATAAAATTTAGTAAAAAGCCTGCAAAACCTCAATTAAATTATGAAATTAGCAGGTTTTTATTTTGGTTTAAAACAAATGCTATAATGAATTTGTATAATTTTAGCACTTAGGTATTGACAGTGCTAAATTTGTTTGTATAATATAGTTAGCACTTAGAATTAATGAGTGCTAATGAAAGGAGGGTTTATTATGGCATTTAATGGACCAGAAGATTACAGCAAAGATGAAAACATCTTAGAAAAATTTGGGCGTAATATTAATGAAGAAGTTAAAAAGAATAAGTTAGACCCTGTTATTGGTAGAGATGAAGAAATTAGAAACATTATTACAGTACTTGCACGTAAGACTAAGAATAATGTTGTTCTTTTAGGTGAACCAGGTGTTGGTAAAACAGCAATCTTAGAAGGGTTGGCACAAAGAATTGTTAAAAATGATGTCCCATCTACCTTAAAAGATAAAGAAATTTTTGAACTAGATATGGGTGCACTTGTTGCTGGTGCAAAGTATCAAGGTGAGTTTGAAGAAAGATTAAAAGCTGTTCTAAACAAGATTAAAGATAGTAATCATAAAATTATTCTTTTTATTGATGAAATCCACTTAATTGTTGGAGCTGGTAGAAACCAAGGTGCAATGGATGCTTCAAACATGCTTAAACCAATGTTAGCTAGAGGCGATATTGATTGTATTGGTGCGACAACATTAAAGGAATATCAACAATATATAGAAAAGGATAGAGCTCTCGAAAGAAGATTCCAACCAGTTATGGTTTTGGAGCCATCTAAAGAAGATACTTTATCAATTTTAAGAGGCTTAAAAGATCGTTTTGAATCTCATCATGGCGTTCATATTACCGACAATGCTCTTGTTGCTGCTGTAAATTATAGTGTTAGATACATTACAAATAGATTTTTGCCAGATAAAGCAATCGATTTAATTGATGAAGCTTGCGCAGAGACTAGAGTTGAAATCGAATCAATGCCTAGTGAATTAGACGATGTTTCTAGAAAAATTAGACAACTTCAAATCGAAAAGATGGCTTTGAAACAAGAAAAAGATGAACAATCTGCTTTGAGACTTTCAAAACTTGAAGACGAACTTGACGGCTTAAATAAAGAAGCTGAAGAATTGACAAAACAATGGCAAAAAGAAAAACAAGAAATTAAAGATATTAAAGAGTTAAAGTCAAAACTTGATGATCTTAATTTCGAACTTCAACAAGCATTTAATAGTGGAGACTATAAAAAAGCTAGTGAAATTCAATATAAAGAAATTCCAAGCATTAAAAATAGACTCAATGCATTAGAAAAAGGTTCTGGAGATAGAAAAATACTTTCTGATGTTATAACTGAAGATAATATTGCTAGTATTGTTTCAAAAATGACTAACATTCCTGTTCAAAGAATAACAAAGGGCGAAAAAGAAAGAGTTCTACACCTTGATGAAGTTCTAAAAAAGAGAGTGATTGGTCAAGATAAAGCAATCAAGCTTATAAGCGATGCAATTATTAGACAAAGAGCTGGAATTAACGATCCACATCGTCCAATTGGTAGTTTCTTATTCTTAGGACCTACTGGTGTTGGTAAAACAGAGATTGCAAAAGCATTAGCAGAAGCTTTATTTGATAGCGATCAAAAGATTATTAGAATCGATATGTCTGAATATATGGAAAAATATAGTGTATCAAGATTGATTGGTGCCGCTCCAGGATATATTGGTTATGAAGAAGGCGGTCAATTGACTGAACCTGTTAGACATAATCCTTATTCTATTGTTTTGTTTGATGAAATTGAAAAAGCTGCTCCAGATGTATTAAATCTTTTGCTTCAAATCATGGATGATGGAAGACTAACTGATGCTCAAGGTAGACTTTGTGATTTCAAAAACACAGTAATTATTATGACAAGTAATCTTGGATCTCAAGAAATTCTTGAAGGACATTCAGAACTTGTTGATAGGTTACTTCACACATCATTTAAGCCAGAGTTCTTAAATAGAATTGATGAAATAGTAACGTTCAATTCGTTAAGTAAAGAAGTACAATATCAAGTTGTTGGTAAGATGCTTAACGACTTAAAAGAACGATTATTATCGCAATATTATATTGTTGATTTTGATGTTAGTGTTAAAGATTATGTACTTGAAAGCGCATATTCTCCTGAATTTGGTGCTAGACCATTAAAGAGATTTATCCAACATAATATCGAAACACAAATAGCTAAAATGATTATTGACCAAGAGATTTCTCCTTCTCGTAAGTACGTATGCAAATACGATAGCGCTCTAGGTATTACACTAAACAAAGATATCGAAAGTTGCTAATTCAAGCAGCAAAAAAGCTTACCTCATGGGTAAGCTTTTTGTTTATAAGAAGTAGTAATTAATCTAATTCTTTAACCCAAAGTCCATGTAAATTACAATATTCAAAGACTTTTAATGGTTTTTCGCAATCACAGATAACGAATCTTGCTTCTGGAGCATCACCTGGTTTTAAATCAACTCTAATTGTCCTTTTTGTTGTAACAAGATAAACAAATTGAATGAAGTGAGCATCAATCATTGGGTGTTGAACACTACCGACTTGAACGATTACTTTGTTTCCTTCGATTGTTACTGCAGGAACGTGTTTTTCAAAAGCACCATCTGTTGTGTTTGCTTTTAATTCTTCCATTTTTTCACCACAACAAACTGTTGGACAGTCATGTGTGCCAGGTAAAAGTTCGATTACTTTACCACATTTTTTACATTTAAATAATTTTGGATCAGCCATATTTATTCCTCCATCAATATTTTAAATAATTTGATATTAAAAATAAAAGATAAATGCATTATTATATTTTTATGAATATTGAAATAGAGATTTATAAGAGAATTAGCGAAGCAAAAAAAGACGAAAAGACCATTGAGTGGAAGCGTAAGATTTTGAATACAAAAATGGAGTTATTCGGTTTATATGCTAAAGAAGTTGAATCTATTATAAAAGAATTTAAGAGTGCTGATTTTAGAGAATTAAAGAAAAGAAACTGCTTTGAATTAAACCAAATATACTTGACAATTAACCTCATTCAAATGAAAAACCTTGCAGAACAGGAATTATTTTTGAAAAATAATACTGATATTATTGATTCTTGGGCAATTACTGATTGTACATATCAGCATTTAAAGATAAAGAAATTTGAAGAAGCAATTACATTTTTTGATGAATTTTCAAATACAAATATAGAGATGTTAATTCGCTATGCTTATTTAGTTTTATTCAAATTTAAAAACTGTAAAGAGTATTTACAGGATATTCTTGGTTTATTTAAAGATTCCTCTTTTTATTATGTGAATATGGTCGAAGCTTGGCTACTATCCTTTTTATATATATCATTTCCATCTGAAGTTTATGAATATTTAAAAGATTCTACAATTTCGAATGATATTAAACTTAAGGCAATTTCTAAAATTTGTGATAGTTTCAGAGTGAGCGATAAAGATAAGAATTTAGTTAAACAATTAAGATATAATTTTAAAGGGATAGGTGTTAATTTATGAACAGAAGAGAAAAAGAAGAATTTATAAAAAATGACAGCAAATCATCTGGTCTAAGATCGTTAACTGTTGCCTTGTTTGTTATTGGCGCAATTCTTGTAGCGTTTGTTATTTTTTTAGTAATTTGCAATCAAACTGGAACGATCACAAAGCTGCCAGACGGTTCAATTAAAATATAATTTTATATTTTTAAATTTGTAAAAATAACGATAATAATCGCTAATTTTTTATTTAAAGAAAGTGCTATTATAAAATTTAGCACTTTTCTATTGCAAGTGCTAAAAATAGTGTTAAAATATTGTTAGCAGATTTAAGAATAGAGTGCTAAAAACGGAGGTAAATATATGAAAGAAACAAAAGAATTTCAAACCGAAAGTAAAGAACTGTTAAACTTAATGATCAATTCTATTTACTCAAATAGAGATATATTCTTAAGAGAATTAATTTCAAACGCAAGCGATGCTATCGATAAATATAAGTATTTAGAATTAACAAGTGATGGAAAAGTTCCTGGAAAGTCATATGAAATCTGGATTAAAACAGATAGCAAAAATAGAACAATCACAATTACCGATAATGGTATTGGTATGTCTAAAGAAGATTTGATTACAAATTTAGGAACAATCGCACATAGTGGCAGTAAAGAATTCTCTGAAAAAATCAAAGAAGCTAAAGAAAAGAACGATTTAGATATCATTGGTCAATTTGGCGTAGGTTTTTATAGCGCATTCATGGTTGCTGATAGAATCGAAGTTAAGACAAAGACATTAAATGACACAGGTTATTTATTTGTTAGTGATGGTTTATCAACTTACACGATTGAAGACGTCGAAAAAGAAGATACAGGTACAGAAATCACATTACATTTAAGAAAGAATACTGACGAAATTGATTACGAAAAATATTTAAACGAATATAATATCGAAAACCTTGTTAAGAAATATAGTGATTTCGTTAGATATCCTATTAAGATGACTGTGAAAACCACAAAACCAAAATTAAATGATAAAGGTGAACAAATTAAGGATAAGACTGTCGAAGTTTTAGAAGATAAAACACTTAATTCGATGATTCCTTTATGGAAAAAGAACAAAAAAGATATTACTGAAGAAGATTTAAACAATTTCTATAAAGACAATTTCGCTGATTTTGATAATCCTTTATTGAATTTAAACCTTAATATTGAAGGTGTTGTAAGTTTTAATTCTTTGGTCTTTGTACCATCACATGCACCATTTGATCTTTATTCACAAAACTATGAAAAAGGATTAAAACTTTATATTAAAGGTATCTATATTAAAGATAAGACAAAAGAATTAGTCCCAGATTATCTTAAGTTCCTTAAAGGTTTAGTTGATACAAATGATTTAAGCTTAAATATCTCTCGTGAAATGCTTCAAGAAGATGTAAGACTTAAAAAAATGAGTGATATTATCGAAAATAAAGTAATAAGTGCCCTCAAAGATTTGAAGACATCAGACAATGAAAAGTATCAAAAATTCTGGAATTTATATGGTGAACACATTACATATGGAATCTATTCATCGTATGGATTTAAGAAAGACGCTTTAGCTGATTTGCTTGTTTATCAAACTTTAAATAATGAAAAGCCAATAGACCTAAAAACATATAAAGAAAATATGAAAGACGGTCAAAAGTACATTTATTATGCAAGCGGAAGAAGTGTTGAAGCAATTAAATTACTTCCTGAAATTGAAAAATTCAAAAAAGATGGTATTGATGTATTGTTCTTAACAAAAGAACTTGATGAATTTGCATTTAGAATGATGAATGATTACGATAAAGTATCATTTAGAAATATTACAGACCACGATAAAGAAGAACTTTCTAAGGAAGATAAAGATAAACTTGATATTGCAGAAGCCGAAAATAAAGAATTGCTCGATAATTTAAAAGCTGCACTTGCTGGTAAAGTCGATGAGGTTTCTATCTCAAATAAGTTAGTTGATTCACCAGTTTGTATTTCAACAAAAGATGGTTTGTCACTAAATATGGAAAAGACCATTAATGATATTCCTAATGGCGAAGAAAAGGCAAAAGCCATCAAAGTTTTAGAAATCAATGCAGATCACGCACTTTTTAAAGCTTTAGATAAAGTAAAAGGAGATCAAGAGAAAGTTAATAAATATGCTTCAGTCCTTTATAATGAAGCAATGTTACTAGAAGGATTTGAAGTAGAAGATAAAGAAACTTTCATCAAAAACTTAAATGAACTTATGCTTGAATCTTTAAAATAAGATTCTATAATCCCCCTTTCATTTTGACCTATAACTCAATGTTATAGGTCTTTTTCTATTGGATAAAAAATCTTATAATTAATATCTATGGAAGCAATTTTAGAAAACGAATATTTAAGATTAAAAGTCAAAGACCAAGGCGGATCAATGACCTCCATTTTTGACAAGATGAAAAATGAAGAATGTTTATATCAACCTTTAACTAATTCTTGGCAAGGTCAAGACATTTTTATTTTTCCTTTTATTGCTAGATTAAAAGATGGATATTATCTTCATAATGGCAAAAAATACGAATTTAAAAACCATGGTTTAATCCGCTATATGACTGGCGATATGCTTAGTGAAAATAAAAGAATAATAGTTTCATTTAAAAGTAACTCAGAAACAATTGAAAGATATCCATTTAATTTTGAAGCAAATATTATATATGAGTTGATAGAGAACGAAATAAAAATTACTTATGAGATAATAAATAAAAGTAATGAAATACTTCCTTTTGAACTAGGAGCTCATCCAGCTTTTTTAGTTCCTGGAAGGTTAGTAAATGAGTATTTTGAATTGAAAGGAAACACGATAACAATCGATAAAAAAAGAAAACTGATTCAAATGGAATTAGAAAAGACAGGATCTTTTATCAAAGGCGAAAGAATATTGAAAGAATCAAATGTAATTGAAGTTAATAGAGAATTGTTTTTAAAAGAAAACACTTTAATTTTAAAAGCATCAGATATTAATGAATTTGAATTAAATAAAATTAATGGTTCTAAAATTACTGTGAAAAAAGGTGATGCTCCATTTGTTGCGATTTGGAGCGATAAAGCATGGGGCAATTATATTTGCATTGAGCCATGGTTTGGATTACCTGATTATTTAGATGCAAATCGAGAAATTACTGAAAAGCCATATATGAATTTTGTTGATGTAGGTTCAAAATTTATATATTCATATATTATTAAAGTTAATTAGAGGTGCTTTATGGATTTAAAAGAAACTAAAGTCGAAAGTGAAGTAATTTATTCTGGAAAAATAATTGACGTTTATAAAGATAAAGTTGTTTTGCCTAATGGAACGTTTACTTATAGAGAATATATTAAACATTGCAAAGCAAGTTGCGTGCTTGCTCGTTTACCAAATGGAAAATTTTTAGTCGAAAAACAATTTAGATATCCTTATCAAGAGGTACTTTATGAATTTCCAGCAGGAAAGTGTGATGAAAATGAAGAACCAATCCATACAGCTCTAAGAGAGCTTGAAGAGGAAACAGGATATAAAGCTAGCAAGATAACATATTTAGGATTAATGTATCCAACATGCGCATATTCTGATGAAATAATATATCTTTATTTTGCTGAAAGTTTATCAAAAACCTCGCAAAACCTCGATGAAAATGAAAATGTTGAGGTTATCGAACTTAGTTATGAAGAAATAATTAACTTAATTAAAAAAGGTGAATTGAAAGATGCAAAGAGTTTGTGTCTTATAACATATCTTCAAAATTCATCTTTGAAAATTGGAAATTAAAAGAAGAGCGATGCTCTTCATTTTAATATACATTGTGCACTTTTTCTAAAAAGCCAAGTGCATTTTTGATTTCGTATGTTTTACCTTCAGCAGTGATTGTTCCATTGAATCTTCCAAATACTTGATTTTGATTTGTTTTAATAATGATGGCGTTTGTTTCATCGTGTCTATTGAATAGTGGAGCAAAAATTAAATCAATATCTTTGCTTTCGGAATTAACTTTGATCTCTTTTAAGAAATCAATGTTTCCTTTTTCATCTTGTGTGAATTCAAATTTAACATCATTTAGTTTAAATGCCTCTTTATTAAAGAAGAACATATTTTCCGTTGCTTTTGATGTATCTCCAAACCCATATCCTAAATTGAATCCAACATTATTACCAGCTTCATCAACATAATTTAATGATGACCAATACCAAGTATTATCTCGTGACCAAATGCCTCTTCCCCAATCAAGAACACCTAAACATGGTTTAATATTAATTCCACGTCTTCCGATTTCAATTGAACCGGCTCCAAGAAGTAAATTTTTCTTTTGGTTGTAGTAGAATTGGTGTTTCTTCTCAAATGGAGTTGCGATAACCATCGATTTTTCTGTTGTTTCTTTAACTTTAAGCGAAACCTTAACTGCATCGTGGTTAGCAAAGTTTTTCATTATAACAGTAATAACTCTTTCATCATTAACGTGTTTAATTGAGAAAGAATAATTTCTTTCATGAATTGAAATATTACCTGTAGAAGAGTCTTTAGGAAGGATGAATTTTTTATCTCTTGGATTTAACTTAATATAAGTCTTAGTTATATATTTATTTATTTTGAAATCTATATAAGTTAAAGAAAATAAAGCTAAATATGAGAGATTACTAACAGTTATACAAACACCATTTTCATCATTTAAGAAAGCATAATAGTCCCACTCTTTACGTTTATTAATGTTTCTTCCCATCGCTAAACGATTGTATTCTTTAACTAAATCAAAAGCATAACCGGATTCAGTTAATGATCCATCATCATTCAATAATAAACCTTCTTTTAATAGTGTTTGTTCCATAGGCAATTATTCTCCTAATTCTTTTCTAACGTCATCAAGAGCTTTTCTAACAGTGTCGTCCATATCAAAATATTTGTAATTTGCTAAACGACCACCAAAGATGACGTTATTTAATTTATTTGCTTCCTCTTTATATTTAAGATAGAGAGAATTGTTCTTTTCATCGTTAATTGCGTAGTATCTTTCTTTACCTAATTCATAATTATCTGGATATTCTTTGGTGATAATTGTGACAGGTGATTTATCGTCTTCAAAATATTTGTGCTCAATAATTCTTGTCCATGGAATCTCGTATTCGTTGTAATTGATAACACAATTCTTTTGATAATATTCTTTATTGTGTTTTTCAATTTCAAAACGTAACGAACGATATTCAAGTGGTCCAAATTTATAATCAAAATATTCGTCAATTGGCCCAGTGTAAACAATTTTATCTGCAATTGAATCGAGTTCTGCTTTGTTTTTGAGATAATCACAATTAAGTCTTAAGTCTGCACCTTCAATCATTCTTTGAATTAAAAGTGTATATCCACCAATTGGAATACCTTGATAAGTGTCATTGAAGTAGTTGTTATTGTATTCAAATCTTAAAGGCAATCTCTTAATGATAAATGCAGGAAGTTCAGTTGCACGTCTTCCCCATTGTTTTTCTGTGTAGCCCTTAACAAGTTTTTCATAAATATCACGACCGACAAGTGAGAGAGCTTGTTCCTCTAAGTTCTTAGGGTTTGTGATATTTTCTGCTTTTACTTGGGCTTCAATGATGGCTTTAGCTTCTTCAGGCGTATTTACTCCCCACATTTCATGAAAGGTATTCATGTTAAAAGGCATGTGATAATATTCGCCTTTATAGTATGCAAGTGGTGAGTTAATGAAACCGTTAAATTTAACCAAATCATTAACATAATTCCAAACTTCTTCATCACTGGTGTGGAAAATGTGTGCACCATAAATGTGGACATCAATGTTGTCCACTTTTTTTGTATAAATGTTTCCTGCTATATGATCTCTTTTTTCAACGATTAAAACAGATTTTCCCGCTTTTAAGAGCTCATGAGCAAAAGTTGCTCCGTATAGGCCGCTGCCTACAATTAAATAATCGTAATGTTTCATGAGATTATTATAGATTTTATTTATCCTTTTATAAAGTTAAATAAATTAAAGTAAATTCAATAAACTGTTTAAATTTAGCTTTAAGAAATTAATATTAATTTAATATTCATTAATTGTGTTATAATTAATCACATGGAAAAGAAACAAAAAAATATTTTAGTTGTTGAAGATGATAAGTTGACTTTATCTCAAATCAAGAACTCATTAAAAACCAACGGATTTAGAGTGTATGCTGTTTCTACAGCATCTGAAGCCATCGATTTTTGTATCAAATCAGTAATTGATTTAGTCCTTTTAGATTTAGGTTTACCTGATAAAGATGGTTTATATGTCATTCAAACAATTAGAAGTTTTAATAATACTCTTCCAATTATTGTTGTCTCCAGCAGAACAAATGTTGAAAGCAAGGTTTTGGCACTTGATGCTGGTGCGAATGATTATGTTACAAAGCCATTTAATATGGATGAACTTTTCGCTCGTATGAGAAAAGAGTTCAGATATTTGACAAGTGAAGAAAGATATATCTTCAAAAACGGTAACTTAATGATCGATTATGATGCGAAAACAATTTATGTTAACGGAGTAGAAGTTCACTTTACGAATTTCGAATATAAAATTGTTTGCTTACTTGCATATAATTTGGGAAAAACACTTACTTACGAATACATTATTAATCACATTTGGGGAGAAGGCGGCCAAGATCAAAATGGATTGCGTGTCTTTATGGCGGCAATTAGAAAGAAAATTAGTCGAGATGAGAAATCTGGAAGACTAATAAGAACAGACATTGGTACTGGCTATAGAATGAACAAAGTAAATTAACCAAATTTACTTTTTATTTATATGAAGAATTTTATTGGAAGAATAATCGTTTTAATTTGTGGAGTCGCAAATGTTGTGCTCTTTTTAGTCATGATTGGAACTTTTATTTTCTATAGTTTAAGTGATCCTAGTGCAGTAGCTGCTTTTTTCACCGGTGGATTAGCGAGTCATTATTACATTTCAATTGGTCTTGTAAGTCTTGTTATTGTGTTATATCTGTATTTAACAGTTCATTCACTTATTAGTATTACCAAAGGAAAGGTTATGAAAAAAGATATGTTTGTTTCAATTTTTGTATTTGTAGCCTTGCTCTCTTCGTTTATATTTAATGTAATGACAACTCCTGAATACTCTTTATACTATGCATTCTTTTATGGAATTGAGATTGCTCTAATATTGACAACTAGTGGAATGTTTGTTGGTTCTTTTCTTAATTATCATAAAGATTGTAAATAGATTAGATTTTCAAAAAGTCTGCAGAACCTGCAGATTTTTATTTAATTTTAAACAATTTAATTGTACACAATTATATTTATATAATGTTTTAATTTATAAAAATTATTACTTTTACTATAATTATTTAGATGATTAGAAAGTGAGCAAACACTATGAAAGAATTTAGAGATTTGATGGCTAAGAACAAGGGTGAAGCAAACGTATTTATTTGCGGCATTCCTTTTGATAAAAATGCAAGTGTTGGTAAAGGCGCATCTTTAGCCCCAGATGTTTTGAGAGAACTTAGTTATGATCTTCCTGCTTTAGACATGCAAGGAAACTTATTAACAAAGGTTAAGATTTTTGATAACGGAAATTATTCAGGAGATAATTTTGATGCTCTTAAAGAAAAGTTAGAAAAAGAATTCTTGAGCCAAAAAGGATTCCATGTAATATTTGGTGGAGATCATAGTGTTGCTATTGCTTCCGAAAGAGCATTTTTTGAAAATTGTAAGAAACACGGAACAACCCCAGTAATTATACATATGGATGCTCATCCAGATATCTGTGATGTATATGATGGATCAAAATATTCGCATGCTTGTCCTATTTTTCGTGCATTAGAATATGGATTTGAAGATAAAAATGTAACTCTTGTAGGTATCAGAGGATTTGAAGCTCAAGAGATAGAAACTTTTAAAAAGCATCCACAACTTGATGTTTATAAAACAATAGATATTAAAAAATTAGGGGTTGAAAGACTGCTTGAAGTTTTAATTGCAAAATATAAAGATCCAAAATACGAAATCTATTTTAGTTATGATATCGATGCTAACGATCCTGCTTACGCTCCTGGTACAGGTACCCCAGAAGCTTTTGGTCTTTCAAATTTTGAAACGATTGCTATTTTAACAGGTGTCATTGGAACTTTAAATGTCACCTGTATGGATTTAGTTGAAATTGCACCTCCATTAGATGTTAACAATATTACTTCATGGTTAGGTTTGAAGTCTTTATATGAAGTTTTTCACACATTGATTAAGAATAATAAAGTATAAATTTATGACATACACTTCTTGGGATGAATTGTTTGAAAATTTAAAAAAGCAAAAATATTATACGGATTTGCAGGCTTTTTTAGATGAAGAATATAAAAACAAGATAATTTATCCTCCAAGAAATGAGATTTTTAATGCTTTTAATTTAACACCATTAAGCGAGGTGAAAGTTGTAATTTTTGGTCAAGACCCTTATCCTAACCCAAGAGAGGCAATGGGTTTAGTCTTTAGTGTTAGAGATGGCATAAAACTACCTCCTTCACTTCAAAATATATTTAAAGAAATATATAAAGAATATAAGGTAGAAAGAGAATTGCCAAAATCTGGAGATTTAACATATTTAGCTAAACAAGGTGTTTTGCTTTTGAATTCGTTTTTAACAGTAGAGGCTCATAAGCCATTAAGTCACAAAAGGAAAGAATATGAGCAATTATTAATCGACGTGATTTCTGTTTTAAACAAAATGCATAAGCCAATGGTTTTCATGTTGTGGGGTGGAAACGCTAAAAAATATCACAAATATCTTACAAACCCTTATCACAAAGTAATTGAAACCAATCATCCTTCCCCATTAAGTGCAAATAGAGGTGGATGGTTTGATAGTGGCTGTTTTTTAGAAGCCAACAAATATTTAAAGGAGAATAAAGAAAAAGAAATTAATTGGTTGCAATAGAGATACTTTACTTTATCAATTAACAAAACTATAATTAACTCGGGTGCTCAAGAATGGGCTGAGATAAACGTGATACTCGTTTGACCGTTGACCAGATCTAGGTAATGCTAGCGTTGGAATATGAGACGATAACTCTACCTATATTTTGGTAGAGATTTTTATTTATAAGAGGTGGAGTTATGGTTTTGACTAATACTATTTCTTTAAAAAGTATCGATTGGCACTTACTTTTGGTACTTTCGATAGTGGCTTTAGGTGTAGCGGCACTTTTAGTTGGATATTATTATTTGAAAAAGTTTTTAGAGAAGAAGGGAATCATTGAAAAAAATAAATTCCTTAAATTTATATTTACTAATTCGAACGATCTCTTTGTCTTGATATCAACAGTTGTAGCCTTCTTCCTATTTATGGGAGGAAGCGTTTGCGTTTATTTCTATGCTGATCCTGATATTGCCGACTTTGTTAAATTCTTTACTTTAGCTTTTGGTGGAGAAGCAAAACTAATTGATTCTACTTTTGAATTTAAATCAAATCTACTCTTAATTTTTGCTCTTGTAGCTATCATTCTTACTGGAATTCTCACTGCAATTGGAATGGTTGAAAAAATTAAAAACAGCAAAATAAATAAGGTTTTGCAAGGTTTTTCTATTATTACAGCTATTTTACCATTACTTTTAATTGCTATTTATTTCACAAACTTTTTTAAAATTAATGATGTGAGTAGTGTCACTCTTCATGATGAATGGCCATCATTAGATTATTGTACATACGATGCTTTTTTCTTTTATTTATCCATTTTATTAATAGCTGTTTGTAAACCTTCAAAGTTGTTTGCAAGCATCAAATATACGACAAGGGAAATCTGTGAAGAAGGCGTTTTAATTGCTCTAGCAATTGTGCTCGACAACTTCGTGAAAATTAAAGTTCAAAGTGGTGGAGGAAGTGTCGGTTTTGCCGCAATCCCATTGTTTATTATTGCTATTAGACATGGACCATATAAAGGTTTTGTCGCAAGTGCCGTTATTTTCGGTCTTATCACTTGTATGCTCGATGGTTATGGCTTTCAAACATATCCATTTGATTATTTTATTGGGTTCGGTGGATATTGTCTTGTCGGTTTATTCTTCAATTTATTTAAGTTGTTTTATAAGAACAAAAAAGAGGATTATGCTCAAGCGGAATTTATTTATAGTTTTATAGCTGTAACAATCGGATGCTTTTTAGCAATGGTCGTTAGATACATAGGATCTTGCTCATCAAGCATGATACTTTATGAATATACTTTAGTAGATGCTTTAATATATAACTCAACATACATTCCTATGACTATGTTAATAGACTGGGTTGCAGTTTTACTCCTGTTAAAACCTATTTTATTGATTAATAAAAAATTCAATTAAATTAAAAATATTTGGTTTTTGCAGGCTTTTTCATCAAATTCAAAGAATTTTTCTTATTAGAATCACTATATTTTAGAAAAAAATTGAGAATTTTTGGTCATTAAATTTTAATAAATTTAAAAGTTAAAATTATCTTTTTTAAAATTTATGGCCTTTTTATTTTATAAAAAGAAACAAATAGTGTAGACTATTACTAGTTTAAGTAAGGAGACTTATCTCTATGGGTTTAAAGAAGTATAGCGAAGAAGAAGCTAAAAAAGTTGAAGAGGCTGAGATACAAGCCGAAAAAGAAAAAACTAGTAATGCTCCCGTTGCTAGCGATGACGAAGTTTTAACTACTATTGAAGAGAATCAAAAAGAAGAAGATGCATTAAATGCTGAACCTCTTGCTGATGATGAAGAGGCTGTTAAAAAGAGAATCGAAGATGGTAGAAAAGAGTATTTTGTTAAACAAAAGAAAATTAGAAGAACAAATACCTTAGTTAGTATCATTGTTTTGGTTGTTCTTGTAGGTTGCTTTGTTTTGATGCTTACTCTCGGAAGACAAGAAGGACTCCAATATATTTCGTATATTGGCTTAGGTGTAATGATTGCTGTTCTTATTGTCGTTTTCTTAATGGGTAGAGTTCAAAAGAAGCAAATGACTCAAGCAGCAAACGATTATTTAGAATTGCTTTGCAAGAGCACAAATGAGTTCCTATATTCAGGTTCAAGATTTGAAAATTTACGTTCAAGTGCAACTGAACAATTAAAAGACGAACTTTTCATTAATGCTAGATTTTACAAAGATATTAAGAATACTAGATCTAGAAATACAGTTATCGTAAATTACAAAGGTAAAGAATTGAGCACAGCTGAGATGGCTGGCAATATCATGATTAAGAACAGACTCTCACCAATGTTTTTAGGAAGATTCTTTGATTATGATAATAGTTATGACAAAGAAGGATGCAGAATTATTTTACAAATAAAAGGCGGAAATTTATCTAGACCAGTCGATGATTTGGATGGTATTGAACTTGTTGAAAACAACAAGACATATCTAGTTTATACAAATGACAAAAATTGGAAATCCGTTTTAACAACGAAGGTTATCGGAAAAATTACAAGTTTAAAAATTGATAAAACTTTAATTGATGTCATAGTTTCAATTAGACCAGGTAAAACATGTATTGGAATTGATTATTCTGATGAATTTATGTCAATTCCTGTTGATAAAGAATTTGATTTTAATAGTGTTAAAAGAAGCCAAAGAGATCTTGAAAAGGTTTTAAGCATTTTAGACGAAATTAAATAATCCATTTTTTAGGAGTGTTTTTTATGAACTTACTGAATAAATGGATTGAAATCCAAGGATATAAACATGACGGAAGAATGCACCGTATTCGGGACAATGTTTTTGTAGTGGAAGAAACAGAAGAATATATCGTTGTGGCTTCAACCAAAACAAAGGTTATTGAACACGATTTTAGAGTTTGGTACACCAAAGAGCCAGCGATTATGATTTTCTTTAAAAAACGTTGGTGGAATGTTATCGCTATGTTGAAGTCTACTGGAATTACTTATTATGTAAATCTTGCTTCACCATATGTTGTCGATAATTTCAAAGTTAAATATATTGATTACGATTTTGATTTGAAGCTTTACCCAAATAACGACATTAGATTGATTGACGTAAGAGAGTATGGATATCACCGCAAAAAATATAATTATAGTGATGACATTGATAAAATTTTAAGATTCAATATCGAGCAAATTAGAAAATATATGCAAAATGGTGACTACCCATTTAATGATGAAAAAATTAAAGAGTACTATGAAACATTTTTAAGCACAATTAAGAAAGAAACGAACAAAAAATGAAACTAACAATTATTTCAAAAACTATTGACGATACAAATAAAATTGGTGAAAACCTTGCAAAACTTGCATTTCGTGGTGAAGTTTTGACTCTTTCTGGTGATTTAGGGGCTGGGAAAACGACATTAACTAAATCAATTGGAAATTCTTTGGGCATTAAAGACGAGATAAATTCACCAACCTTTAATATCTTAAAATGTTACTTCCATGAACCAATTTCTCTTTTTCATATCGATGCGTATCGATTAGAAGATGTTAGACCTGAGCAAAAGGATATTGGCTTAGAAGAAGTGATCGAAGGAAACGGGTTATGCGTTATTGAATGGCCTGCTTTTATAGATGAAATGATTCCTTTTGATTCTTTGAGTGTCGAGATTTTACTTAATGATGATGGATCAAGATCATTCAATTTTGATACTTTATCACCAAAATATTTTCATATTTTAGAAGCTTTGAAAGAGGTGTTTAAAAATGCTTAGTTTAGTTTTAGATAGTGCAAACAAAGAACTATTGGTAGCTCTTTTTAAAGATAATCTTAAAGTAGATGAGACAAGATATGAAGCGTGGCAACGTCAATCTGAGTACATGCTTCCAGAGCTTGATAAGATTCTAAAGAGGAATAATGTTGATCCAAAATCGATAAATGAAGTTATTGTTACAGTTGGCCCTGGTTCATATACAGGTGTTAGAATTGCCTTAACCATCGCAAAAATTTATGCTTATACGTTAAATATTCCTTGTTATGCAATTTCTTCTCTTCAAGTTTTAGAGAATCCAAACAAACCATCGATTTGTCTTGAAAACGCAAGAAGCGGAAGAAGTTATGTTGGAGTTTATGATGGTAAGAAAGCGTTAATCAAAGATACAATTTGGAGCAATGGAGAAGTATTAAAATATATAAGTGAACATAAAGATTATGCTCTTTGTGGAGATTTGCTTTATCTTGATTTAGTAGGTGAAAGAAACGACATTTCTTCAAACCTTATCGCATTAAAAGGCGAAGATAATTTAGTTGAGAATATATTCTCGTTGAAAGCTATATATTTGAAGGATTGATATGAGAATTATTAAAGCTAGAAGAAAATATCTAAAAGAAATTTTAGAAATAGAAAATGAATGTTTCAAAAACGCATTCAATGAAGAAAACATTCTTTACGAGATGGAAGAAAATCCTTTTTCTCATTTCTTGCTTGCAAAAGAAAAAGGCGAAATTGTTGGTTTCATTATTTTCTGGATAACTTTTGAAACTTCAACAATTTGTCAAATTGCTGTTAAAAAAGCCTGCAGAAATCAAGGATTTGCTACAAAACTATTAGAAAGAAGTGAAGTTATTTTAAAGAAAAATGATGTAGAATTTTATTCTCTTGAAGTAAGAGAATCAAATGTTGCAGCAAGAAAACTCTATGAGAAATTTGGTTTCACCACGATTACAAAAAAAGAAAAATATTATAACGATGGTGAAGATGCGCTTTATATGATGAAAGGAGAAATTTAATGGATAAACCAGTGATTATACTTGGTCTAGAAAGTAGTTGTGATGAAACTGCTTGCGCCATAACTAAAGATGGTGCACTCCTTTGTAATGTAATTTCAAGCCAAATTGAAGTGCATAGAAAATTCGGAGGTGTCATGCCTGAAATCGCTTCGAGATTACATCTAGAAAATGTTGTTTGTGTTATTGATGAAGCTCTTCAACAAGCAGGAATTAAAATGGATGATGTTACTGCAATTGCTGTTACCCGTGGTCCAGGTTTAATTGGTGCGCTTCACGTTGGCTTACAAGCAGCAAAAACACTCGCTCTAATTTATAACAAACCATTGATACCAGTGCATCATTTAACTGGTCACATTTATGCTAACGAATTTGTTAAGCCACTTCATTTCCCTTCACTTGCCGTTGTTGTTAGTGGTGGAAATACTGAACTAGTTTATATGAAAAATCACTTGGATTTTGAAATTATAGGTGAAACTCGAGATGATGCCGTTGGAGAATCTTTTGATAAAGTAGCTCGTGTTTTGGGACTTCCTTATCCAGGAGGAGTTGAAATTGATAAACTTGCAAAAGTAGGGAAACATTCGTATAAACTCCCTACTCCAATGCATGATGGAACACTAAATTTCTCTTATAGCGGTCTTAAAACTGCAGTCATAAATTTGGTTCACAAATTAGAACAAAACGGTGAAAAAGTTGTTGTTGAAGATATGGCAAAATCCTTCCAAGACGTTGCAATTGGAATGATTATTGAAAGAGTTAAAAAAGCAACTGAGCTTTATGAAATTAAACAAATAGTTTTAGCTGGTGGAGTTAGCGCAAATAGTTACTTAAGAAGTGAGATTACAAAAGAATTTGAAAATACTGAAATCGAAGTAATTATTCCACCAATTTGGTGCACAACTGATAACGCTGCAATGATAGCAAAGGTAGGAGAGTATCTCTATAGAGATAAAGTCTTTGCTTCACTAGACCTTGGAGTTGATCCAAGTTGGCGAATTGAAGATTTCAAAAAGTTCTAAGTAAGTTTATAATGAAAGGTAAGTTATATAGGTACGTTTATGAGTCAAAAAAGAAGTTTAACAAACAGAAAATTATTTCTTGATTTCTATGATAAGAAGTTAAGCGAAGGACAAGAAGTTACTCTTGAAGGGTGGGTAAGAACTAATAGAGATAATGGCTCTGTTGGTTTTATTGAATTTAATGATGGAAGTCATTTTAAAAACATTCAATTAGTCTATTCAAAAGAGAATTCTAATTTTGAAGACTTCTCACATATTAGATATGGTACAGCAATCGAAGTTTTAGGAAATATTCGTTTAACTCCTGAAATGAAACAACCATTTGAAATCGCTGTTAAAAATATCAATATCTTAGGAGAATGCAGTGAAGATTATCCTCTTCAAAAGAAGAGACATACTTTCGAATTCTTAAGAGATATTGCTTATTTAAGACCAAGATCAAATACTTTTAATGCTGTTAATAGAGTTAGAAACGCTTTAGCTTTTGCGATTCATACATATTTCCAAGAAAGAGGGTTCATTTATGTTCATACTCCAATCATCACAGCAAACGATGCTGAAGGAGCTGGACAAGTTTTTCATGTAATTGCAGATCCTAAAAAACCAACTGAGTTTTTCAATGCAAATGCTTGTTTAACAGTTTCTGGTCAACTCCATGTCGAGCCATTCGCTTTAGCTTTTAGAGATGTTTATACATTTGGACCTACATTTAGAGCTGAAAATTCAAATACAAATAGACACGCAAGTGAATTCTGGATGATTGAACCTGAAATTGCTTTTGCTGATTTAGAAGATGATATGGATTTAATCGAATCGTTCTTAAAATTCATTATCAAATATGTCATCGACAAATGTCCTGATGAAATGAATTTCTTCAACACAATGATCGAAAAAGGCGTTTTAGATAAACTTAATAACGTACTTAAAACTCCATTTAGAAGAATGACTTATACAGAAGGAATTGAACTTTTACAAAAAGCAGTTAAAGGCGGTCATAAATTCGAAAACAACGATATTTTCTGGGGAATGGATTTACAAAGCGAACACGAAAGATATTTAACTGAAGAAATTGTTAAGGGTCCAGTTTTCTTAACAGATTATCCAAAAGAAATCAAAGCTTTCTACATGAAGCTTAATGATGATAATAAGACCGTTGCAGCTTGCGATTTACTTGTACCAAAAGAAGGCGAAATCGTTGGTGGTTCTCAAAGAGAAGAAGATTATGATAAACTTCAAGCTAAGATGAGAGAACTCGGAAACGAAGAAGGCCTTGAATGGTACTTGAATTTAAGAAAATTTGGTGGTTGTAAGCATGCAGGATTTGGCTTAGGTTTCGATAGATTATTAATGTATATCACTGGTATGCAAAACATTAGAGACACCGAACCATATCCAAGAACACCAGGAGGATTGAAGTATTAATATGGAAGAGAGATCAAGCGATTTATATAGACAACCTGAAGACAGATTAAAATTTACAGAGCAAGAATCTGACGTTTCTTTTGATGATGAAAATTCTTCAAGCGAATCTGAGGTCGCTGATTTTACTCCTATCCGCGAATCTCAAAAACAAGTAGAATTAACAACCGAAGAAATAGCTTTAAAAAAGAGTAAAAGAAGTTTTGGCTGGTTCGTTGCTTTCTGTATCATCGACCTCTTATTTGCTGCATATATTGTTTACATTGTAATTACTGTTTTTGCAAATTTAGGTTAAGATTTGCAGGTTTTTTGACAAATATTTGAAAGTTTTTGCTTAAATACAAGAACTTTTTATTTTTAGGTATATAAATTTTATTTTATATACCTAAATGGCTTTTTTCAGTGTTATAATATTTATATGAATTTTCAAAACGAGTTAAACGACAAACAATATGAAGCCGTATCAGCAGAAGATAGATTTTTGCGAATAATTGCAGGTGCTGGTAGTGGCAAAACAAGAGTTCTAACATATAGAATTGCTTATCTCATTGGTGAAAGATTTGTTTCCCCAAGTAGAATTTTAGCAATCACATTTACAAATAAAGTTGCTCGAGAAATGAACGAAAGAACTAAGGATCTTTTACCTGGTCAAAACATCTCTCAATTAACAATTTCAACTTTCCATTCCTGGTGTGCAAAGTTTTTACGTAGAGAAATTGGAGTCCTTGGTTTTCCTAAAAATTACATAATTTATGATGAAGAAGACCAAATCAGATTGATAAAGAGTATCGGTGAATCATTTGGCTATAAAAAGTCAGATGACATGAATAAAATTGCGATGAATTGGATAGGAGCAAAAAAGACTTTAGGTGAACTTCCAAGCGATGTAAAAATCAACCCAATTCATAGAGATCAAGAAGAACAACTTCTGAAATATTTTGAAGAATATGAACATCAAAAAGCCGAAGCGAAAGCATTAGATTTTGATGATTTATTAATTTATACAATTAAAATTTTAGAGAATTTTGAGGATATTCGTGAAAGATATTTAAGACGTTATGAGCATATTCTAATTGATGAATTTCAAGACACAAACGATCTTCAATTTAAACTTTTAACATACTTAATTGGTCCTGGAACATCTCTTTATGTAGTTGGCGATCCTGACCAAACAATTTATACATGGAGAGGCGCAAATCAAAAAATTATTTTAGATTTTGATAAAGTATTTCCTGGAACAAGATCGATCATTTTAAACGAGAATTATCGATCTACAAACGAAATTTTAGGAGCTGCAAATCGACTCATTGCTCATAATGTTGAACGTATTCAAAAAGATTTGTTTACTAGGAAAACTGGTGGCGCAAGAATTGTTGTTAAGAACTTAGATACAGCTGTTGCTGAAGCTAATTTTATTGGAAACAAAATAGAAGAAATTAAAGCAACTCATCCAGAAGTTCATTATAAAGATTTTGCTGTTTTATATCGTTCAAGTTATCTCTCGTTGAGAGTTGAAAATGCGCTAACCACGCGTAGAATCCCTTATAATGTATATGGTGGAGTCAAGTTTTATTCAAGAAAAGAAGTTAAGGATTGTTTAGCTTATTTTAGACTCTTGATGAACGAAGACGATAACGTTTCATTTGATAGAATTATTAATGTTCCAAAAAGAGGAATTGGTGATAAATCAATTCAATTAATCAAAGAAGAAGCTAAAGAACATGGTTTATCTTATTTCAAATATGTATTGGAAATTGATAAATATCAAAGCCAATTAAAATCAGCGAACTTAAAAGCGCTTAAAAAATTACAAGAATTAAGTTTAAAAACTCGAGAAAAGTTAAGAGAAAATCTTGAAGCTTATTCTGAAGTTTTAGATAACTATCTTAAAGAATTAGGTTATTATGAATCGCTAGCAAATGATGAAGATGACGACGATGATAGAATCGATAATGTTCATGCTTTAATCGATGATATTCGTAATTATCTAAAAGAAAATGTTGAATCAACTTTCGAAGAATACCTTCAAAATGTCACACTTCTTAGTTCGCAAGATGATATTGATGGAAGCGATAAAGTCTCACTTATGACAGCTCATACAGCAAAGGGATTAGAATATGAATATGTCTTTGTTATGGGTTTAAATCAAGGCGTTTTTCCAAACCAAAGAGCTCTTGAAGAACGAAGAAAATCTGGTATGGAAGAAGAAAGAAGACTTGCTTATGTTGCTTTCACGAGAGCAAAAAAGGAATTATTTTTAACTTTAAATCGTGATTATTCATACATATCAAAAAGCAACACAACACCTTCTCAATTTATAAAAGAAGCAGGTTTAGATTATGGAACTCCACTTTTCCAATCAACTTTAAAAGCGACAGGTGAAGGAATGGAAAGAATCTATAAATATGATTTAAGTGGGGCTGGAAAATCAGGATTATATAAAGAAAATTCTAAAGATTCAGCTTTTGCTACTTTGGCTAATTCAAATGGAATTACTTGGAAAGTTGGCGATAAGGCTGTTCATAAAGTATTTGGTGAAGGTATAGTAACAGAAGTTGATGGAGATATCATTACAGTAGATTTCAGGGATTTTGGAAGGAAAAGACTTTTAGGTCAACATCCATCATTATCTAAGAAAGGGGATTAATATGAACTTTTATGAAGCAAAAGAGAAACATGAAGAATTAGTGAAATTAATCGAGAAATATGCTCACGAATATTATGTTTTAGATAATCCTACAGTTAGTGATGCGGTTTATGATCAAAAGATGGAAGAACTCCAAAAACTTGAAGAGGAATTCCCTGAACTAATAACCCCAACTAGTCCAACTCAAAGAATTATTGGACGTGTTTTAGATGGTTTTACAAAAGTTCAACATGCTCGTCAAATGCTTTCTTTAGCTGATGTATTTAACGAAGAAGAATTGATTGATTGGGTTGATAAAGTTGATGAAGCATTACATGCAAAAGATACAGAATTTGTTGCTGAAATGAAAATTGATGGTTTAGCAATGAGCTTAGTATATCAAGATGGAGTCCTTCAATATGCTGCAACTCGTGGCGATGGAATGGTTGGTGAAGATGTTACACCTAATGTTTTAACAATTCCTGATATTCCAACTAGAATTCCTTTAAAAGGAAGAGTTGAAGTTCGCGGTGAAATTTATATGCCAAAGCAAAGTTTAGAAGAGTTGAATGCTAAACGCGAACTTAATGGTGAACCACTTTTTGCAAATGCAAGAAATGCAGCTGCTGGATCAATTAGAAATTTAGATACAAATATTGCCCGTTCAAGAAAGTTAGATGGATGGCGGTACTATTTTGCTAACGCACAAGAATTTGATTTTAAAACTCACTTTGAAGCGATAGAAAAACTTAAAGAAATGGGTTTTAAAGTCAATCCAGAATATAGAAAAGTAAAAGGAAAAGAAGAAATTCTTGCTTATGTTAAAGAATACACTGAAAAACGAAGCAAACTTCCTTATGATATCGATGGAATTGTTTTAAAAGTTAATAACTTTGATTTATATGAAGAATTAGGTTATACAGCTAAAACTCCAAAATGGGCAATTGCTTATAAATTCCCACCAGAAGAAGTTGAAACGAAGTTATTAGATATAATTTATACCGTTGGACGTACAGGAAAAATCACTCCAAATGCTGTTTTAGAACCTGTTAGAGTTGCTGGATCACTTGTACAAAGAGCAACTTTACATAATGAAGATTTTATTAAAGATAAAGGTTTAATGGTTGGCGACACAGTCATTTTAAGAAAAGCTGGAGATATTATTCCTGAAGTTGTAACCCCTGTTTATTCAAAGAGAAATGGTTATGAAAAGCCATACAAAATGATTGAAAAGTGTCCAGAATGCGGCTCAAATTTAGTAAAAGTTGAAGCAATGCATTTCTGTATGAATAGAAATTGTCCTTCTAGAAACATTGAAAATTTAATTCATTTTGCTTCTAAAGACGCAATGGATATTGAAGGAATGGGCGAAAAAGTTGTTCAAGAATTCTTTGATTTAAGAATAATTGAAAATATAACTGACATCTATGATATTTGGGAGCATAGAGATGAAATAATTGCCATGGATGGCTGGTCACATAAATCAATAGACAATCTTCTTGCTGCAATTGAAAAGAGCAAAAAGAACTCGCTTGAAAGGTTACTTGTGGGTTTAGGAATTAAGGAAGTAGGCACAAAAATGGCCAAAGTATTAGCTAGAAGATTTGGAAATCTTGATGCTTTAATGGCTGTTTCTGAAGAAGAATTACTCAATATTAATGATGTTGGTGAAGTTGTAGCAAAATCAATTTGTTCCTATTTTAAAGATGAAAGAAATATTGAAATCATTAATAAATTAAAAGCCTTAAATTTAAATATGGAATATTTAGGGCAAAATAAAATTGAAGAAGGAAGCTTCTTCTTTAATAAAAAAGTTGTTTTAACAGGTACTTTAAGCAAATATGGAAGAAAAGAAGCTACTGAGATATTAGAAAATTTAGGTGCTCATGTTTCTGGATCTGTTTCAAAAGTCACTGATATCGTTATTGCTGGTGAAGAAGCCGGTTCTAAACTTGATAAAGCTCAAAAATTAGGCATTAAAGTTATGGATGAAGAAGAGTTTTTATCTCATTTAAACGAAAATTAATTAGATGATAGATTTAGGCAAATATTTTGATTCAAAAGATAAGATTTTAATTGTACCTCGTGTGATGAAATCATATTTTTTGGAATACAAAAAAGCCTATCCAAGGACTCATTTTAAGTTATTTACGATTGATGAATTATTTAAAGAATTAGTTGGAAATTATTATTCTAAAGAAGCTATAAAATTTGGTTTAGATTATTTTAATAAATACACTTATGCCTCAATCAAAGAAATTAACGAGGTCGTTTTTAAAACATTTCATATTGAAGAAGCAAGTGAAGAACTTAAAAATTATGAAGCCGTTCTTAAAGAAAATGGTTATAAAAAATTCGATAATGATCTTGCTTTATTGCTTAAGTCCCGTGAAATAATTGTTGTTGGATTAAGCGAATCATCAACTTTAAAATCGTTATTTAATGAATTAAAAATTGATAATGTTTTATATTTAGAAGCGCTTGATGTAATAGAAACATCATTAGAAAAAGTATATTGGGTATCAAATAACATTAATGAAGAAGTCGTTACGGGGCTAAATTGTCTTTTAGCTCAAGTTGATTTAAAAAAGGAAACTGCTAAATTTGGTGTTTGCTTAGATGTAAATAGATATGAGTATTACATTAATACTTATTTAGAAGGAATCAATGTCCCATATTATATAAATGCTCACAATACTTTAATCGATACAAAGACATATAAATATATTTATAAATATATAAAAGAAGATATAAATATTGTTGAATTCTTAAAAGAGCATAAGAGTGATTTAGAAGATGATCCAAATTATGAATCAATCTTAAATCTTCTTAGTTATTTTGAAGTTGATAAATTACCACAAAAAAAGATCAATATCGTAGAAATTTTAAAATCACAAAGCCAAGAAGATTATCAATATACAAATGATATTACTTTTAGTAGTGGAATTGAGTTTAGTAGTGAAAAATCTATTTTAGTTTTTGGTTTAGATCAATCTTTCATGCCTTCAGCGATTAAAGATACTGGCATTATTTCATTTAATATAAGAGAAAAATTAGGTTTAGATTCTTTTAACGAAGCAAATTTAATGAATGTGAAACTTGAAGAAGCATTTATTAAACAAGAATCAGTAAGATATATTTTCTTCCATAAAAAAGATAATAATGGCAGAAACAATGAATCTTATTTCACTAAATTCTTAAAATTAATGGTTACTGATACAGACATTATGCAAAGCGATGAGATTAAAGACGGAAAGCAAAAGATAATGGCTGTATTTTATAGCAATAATTTATTCAAAATAAACTATAGAAAAGAAATCGATTTCCTTGAAGAAACAGGGCAAGTTACAGAAAGAGCAAAATATTATTTTAAATATTATGGTGATAAATTGTTGCCAGTATATTCAAATGAGTTTAATCCATTTGAAGATTTTAAACTTGATAAAGAGATCATATATTCTTATTCTGCGCTTGATCTTTATAATAAATGTCCTTTCGCTTACTATTGCAATTACATCTTAAAGTTAAGCGAATTTGAAGATACAATATATACAAAATTCGGTACAGTTGCACATGCTATTTTAGAAAAAATATACGAGAATAGCTTTGATTTTGATAAAATTTCTCAATTTGAGATTAAAAAATATCAAGAAAAAAACGGAGCTTTTACAAAGAAAGAATTAGCACTTTTACCTCGATTTTTAGATGAAGTAAAAAAGACTTGTGAACTAATTTTAGAACACAAGCATAATATGTCTTTAACTAAAACTTATAGTGAAAAAGGCTTTGATATAGTTATCAAAAGAAAAGACATTGATTATATAGAAGTAGATGATGAGCTTCAAAAAATCGAAAGTGATAAAGATGTTAAATTTACAGGAAGAATTGATCGAATCATTGAAACTAGCGATAACTCGATTTATTTAATCGATTATAAAACTGGAGATGCTTCTTTTTCTAGAAGTGCATTTATGAAGAATAATGAGTGTAGTCAACTTCCTGCATATATTACTTTGCTTGATCATACAAACGATAGTAGTTTTAAAGGAAAAATAGTAACTGGTTTATTTATCCAACCATTAGTAATAAAAGATAAGAAGTTTTATAACTATTTAAAACCTAGTGAAGAAGATTTAAAGACAATAAGATTGCAAGGCTTATTTTTGGACGACATAGATAGATTAAGTAAATTTGATTATTTAATTTCAAAAGAAGATTCCAAATTTGTTGCGGGATTAAGGACAACTGCTGATGGAAGTAAACTTAATAAACAATCTAAAAAAACGATAACCAACGAAGATATTAATGACTTTAGAGAACATTTTGAAAAGTTTTTAAAGAAGAGTTCAAGAAGCATTGAAAAAGCAGATTTTAGAATTCGCCCAATTCAATTAAGAGTAAATACATCAACACGTCCATGTAGTTATTGCAAATTTAAAGATATCTGTTTAGCAGATTATGAGGTTGAAGATTTTAATGAGTAAATTCAATTTTGAACAAGAAAAAGCTATTACAAGTAGAGGAAATGTAATAGTTAGTGCTGGTGCAGGTAGTGGAAAAACTACTGTTTTAACCGAGCGTGTCAAACGAAATATACTTGACCAAGATTGTGAGAAAGTAAATCTTGATGAACTTTTGATATTAACTTTTACAAATGATGCAGCTCAATCAATGAAAAACAGAATTAAAGAAGCATTAGAACATAGTGTCTCCTTAGCTCACTTGGTGCCTCTAGTTGATAGTGCTCATATTGAGACCATTGATGCTTATCAAAAGTTTATTGTTTCCAAATTTGGTCAAAAATTTGGCTATCCAAAATCAATTAATGTTCTTGATGAAGATATATTGCTTGTAAAAGCGGTGGAAATTTTACAAGGCATTTTTGATGATTTATACGAGAAAGAAAACGCTATTTTTAAAGAATTAGTTTATGATTATTGCAAGAAAAATGATAACAATTTATTTGACTTTATTTTAAGCGTTTATAAGAAAAACCTTGCAGTTTCCGCACAAAAATACGAATTTTTGAGAAAGTATAAAGCAGAAATTGCTACAAAAACTTACTTTGAAAATTTAATTAAAAATACGGATAAGCAAATTATTAAAGACATTAATTTGTTCTTTGATGTAGTAAACAATCTCGCTTCAAATAAGATCAAAGATTATTATAGAGAATTATCTGCATCACTTATTGGGGTTAATTCTTTAGAAACTTTAATTCTTAATAAAGACAATTTTAAAGTTGATGAAAAAAAGAAGACAAACGGTCTTCTTGATGAAATTAAGGGTGAATTTTTAAGAAAACAAGAAGAAGAAAGTAGAGATAAAGCTCGAGAAATATATGAAAGATTAAGGTCACTTTCTTGTTTTGATTTAGAAACATTTAAAAAGATAGATATTGATAAGCAAGTTAAATATTTAACGTTTATTATCGACGAAATTTTAATTCCGCTTGTTAATAGATGCGAAGCCTTCAAGATGGAGACTGGATTTTTTACATTTGGTGACATCTCTAATATTGCGACTTACATTTTAGAAAATAGTGAAGAAGTAAAAAATGAGCTAAAGAATCAATATAAATTAATAATGGTTGATGAATGCCAAGACAACTCATTAGAACAGAACAAATTTATTGATTTAATCGCAAATAATAATGTCTTTTCGGTTGGTGATGTTAAACAATCGATCTATAAATTCAGAAAAGCTGCTCCTGAAGTGTTCCAAGAAAAATATGATGCTTATAAAGAAGGTAAAAATGGTCAAGCAATTGATATGAACACCAATTATCGAAGTAGGCAAGTCATTATCGATGAGATTAATGATATGTTTATTAAACTTATGACAAATGATTTTGGTGGAGCAAATTATAAAGAAGACCACGTTATTAAAGCGGGTAATAAACTCTATGATGAAATTCCTCAAAATTGCTTCAACCATGGTGTATTTTCAATTTCGAACGCTTTGAATTATTGTAGTGAATATCCAAAGAAAAAATATAATAAAAAAGACCAATATGATGGAGAAGCAACTGTTGTCGCTTTAGATATTTTGTCTAGGTTGATGAACGGATATGAAGTAATCGATAAAGATAATGAAGGCAAAGTTATATCAAGGGGAGCAAGGTATAAAGATTTTGCTGTTTTGACTTATAATTCAAAAGCTTTTAAAGCATATGAAGAGACTTTTGCCTGTTTAGGAATACCTGTTAAAGTAATTTATACAGATAGTATTAAAACCGATATGACCATTTTATTAATGGCTAATATTTTCAAACTTTTATATTTATTAGAGATTGAAAACCCAAGCAAAATCGAAGAGGCAGAAATCAAGCATTGTTTAGTTGCAATTATTAGAAGCTATGTATCTCAAACCAATGATGAGCAAATTTATAACTTGTTTAAAAACAAAAATGAGAACTATAAAAATAGTTTAATTTATAAAAAATATGCGGAATTTGCAAGGTTATGGAAGAATTTACCACTTTCTGAGATATATTTAAAAGTCTTAAATACTGAAAATTTTATTGATAATGTTAGCTATCTTAAAAAAGCAATGGTGGCAATTGATAAAAACAACATGCTCTATGAGAAGACTAAAATCATGGATGAACTTGGATATTCTTTGAAAGATTTAAGTGAATACTTTGTTCGTTTAGATTCTTATAAGATCGAAGTTGAACAGGAAGTGTTTTCTCAAAGCGAGGATGCGGTCACTTTGACAACAATCCATAAATCGAAAGGTCTTGAATATTCTTGTGTTTACCTACCTTCACTATTTGATTTCAGAACTCCAAAAGATAAGAACAATGGTGATTATTATAATTTAGAGAATAAATTTTTCTTACCACTTTTTGCTGATCCAGATAAAACCGCAAATATTATTGGATACGTTTTAAAAGATGATGAAGAATTTGAAGAAGTTTATAACGAAGAAAGGCTTAGATTATTCTATGTCGCTTTAACAAGAGCAAAAGAAGATTTAGTTTTTGTATTTAGTGAAGAACAAGCAAAATCATATGAAGAGGTTTATGAAATCTATAAAGAAGATGTTTTGAAGTTTATTGAAGACACTAAAGTTAAAATGTCTCCTGAAGAAATCGAAAAAGATATTGAAAAGAGAATAAAACGGAGAGAAAGCAAACTTATCGGAAGAGATTTTATCCAATTTTTAGATAAATCATATTCAACTTTCTCAGTTTCACCTTATTTAGATAAAGGTTTCTTAAATTTTGATGAAACTTTTGATAAATATGTCGAAGAAAACGAAATTGAACTCGATGTGTTAGAAAAAGCGGAGATTCACCATAGATTTATAAATGAATTTTTGAATTTAAAATTAGATACATCTTCAATCAATATGGAAGAATATATTAAAAACGAGATTGAAAAATGCAAAAAAGATAACTTATCTAAGATTATAGAACCACGAACTTTATATACTGGTCCTTATAAGTACGAAAACAAGATAATAACTGAAATAAAAGTTGCTCCAACTGAAGACGGCAAGAACAAAGTTTTACAGATTTATTTAAATGATGAAGATCCTTACTTATCAAAATACTTAAACGAAGATACATATGCTAAATATTTAAAGTTTATAGCATATAACAGAATTGATGAATTAATTAAATCAACTGGAATTTTTGGTGATGAAGAAGTTGATTTAAGTGTTTTTGTTGATAAAGAGGTGACAGATTTCATTAGAGTGGTAGTAAAAGAACTTAACATCGAAAGAAAAGTTAATCAACATAGCAAAAAAGCATCAAAAGATATCGATGATGAGTCAAGTGAATCCGCATTACGTTTTGGTACACATTTGCACGCATTATTAGAAGCTATTGATTTCAAAAATCCTGACTATTCACTCATCAGTGATAATGTAAGTAAAGTGATTAAAGTAGTGAAAATTTTAAATGAGCATTTTGATTTAAATAATTTAGAAATCTTTAAAGAATATCAATTTGAAGATTTGGTTCATGGAACAAATGGTGTTATCGATCTTTTGATGATTGACGATAATAATGCTTATATTGTCGATTACAAACTTAAAAATATTGATGATGAAAAATATAATTATCAATTAAAAGTTTATAAGGATTATATAGAGACAGCATTTAATGTTAAAAATATCCATACTTACCTTTTATCAATTATTAATGGAGAAATCGAAGAAAGAAAAGTTTAAAGCTATTTACTTAGAAATTATTTTTAATAAAAACAATTCTAATCTCAACTATTAAATCTTAAAAGCAATAGAAAATATTACTTGAAAACACAAAATAAATTAACTTAAATTAAATTAATATGTTAAAAGTTGCAATTGTAGAAGACGATCCTCATTACTCAACTTTGCTTCAAAGATTCGTTGAAAAGTTTCAAGAAGAAACTCACAGGAACTTAAAAGTTGACATATTTTCTAATGGATTAAATTTTGTTAGTGACTACAACGATGGGTATAATATTGCAATTTTAGATATTGAAATGCCATTAATGGATGGAATTACAGCCGCAAAGAAAATAAGAGCTTTTGACCAAAACGTCACAATCATTTTCATAACCAACATGGCAAAACTAGCAATTAAAGGTTATGAAATTGATGCTCTAGATTTTATGGTTAAACCAATTGACTATTTTAATTTCTATTTGAAGATGGAAAAAGCAATTAGAATTCAGGAAAAGTTTATAGATAATTTTATAATGATTAACTCTTATTCAGGAAAAGTAAGAATTAGAATTTCTGATATTAAATTCGTTGAATCTAATTTCCATGATTTAACTTATCACACAATTGATGGTAATTATGAAACAAGAAACACGCTCAAAAGTATAGAAGGTGATTTAAGCAAATATAATTTTATAAGAGTTAATAATTCATTTTTAGTTAATATGGCCTTTATTGAAAGAATAGAAGGTGAGAATATCTTTATTGATAAACACACAATTCAAATTTCTCGTAGCAAAAAAAGAGATGTGCTTGCTGCAATTGGTGTTTTCTATGGCGGAATTAAATAAATATGTTAGCCTTCTATTTTCAAATTTTAATTCCAACAGCTCTATCATTTATCTTTGTTAAAAGAAAAAAATATTTTTGGATATTAATGCCTGTTCTTTTGATCTCAACATGCGTTGGAGCATATTTTATTCAAGAAAACCGGCTTACAAATATCTTTGGCAACTTAGGATATTTTATTTTCTATATTTTGGGTTATTTATTTGCTGGAATTTCGGTTTTTGTTTTATTTGATATTCCTGCGTTTCCAAAATTATATTTATATACTTTTGCTTTATTGGTACAAAATTTTGCTCACCATGTTTTTAATCTGATAATGAGAATTAGTGGCGTTCCATTAAGTGACCAATATCAAAGTGTTTGGTATTTAGTTTTATTAGCTGCATTATATGTTGTCTTTTATGCTATTTATTTTTATTTTTTCATCTTGCAACTTAAAAAGAAGGGTTATGATTCTTTACCAGGTCCTGTGACCTTAGTTACTTCGCTTGCTTTTTTAATAGTTTTAATTGTTTTAGGTGTCTACATTAGGCATATAAAAACAGACCTTTTTGATAACGACTTTTTTGGAGTTTTCTATGAGACTTATTCCGTTACCTTAGATTCTTTAATTATTTTTATATCCTTTGGAATCTTTAGTTTTACAAAACTTAAAAATGACAATGATGAATTAGAATTAAGGCTTTCACTTGAAAGAAAGTATTATAAAACCGCAAAACGTAATATGGAACAAATCAACATCAAATGTCATGATCTGAAACATCAAATTAATGCACTTAAAAGCCTTGAGGATTCTGAAATTAAAAACCAAACCATTAATGATTTAGAAAAAGAAGTGATGTTATATGAAAACATTGCTAAAACCGGGAATGACACTATCGATTGTGTTATTACTGAAAAAGCTCTCATTTGTAACGAAGAAGGAATTTTACTTACTGTTATGGCAGATGGAGCTCAACTTGAATTTTTAAAACACAATGAAATCTACTCAATCTTAGGTAATTTGCTTGATAACGCAATTGAGGCTTCTTTGAAAATTGACGATAAAGAAAAAAGATTAATTTCTTTAAAAATCTTTGAGAAAAATAACGTTACAACAATTTCAGTTCAAAATTATTATGATAAAGAAATCGAACGGCAACTTAATGGACTCCCAAAAACTTCTAAAAAAGGTAAAGGTCATGGATTTGGTTCAAAATCAATTAAATATATTGCCGAGAAATACGATGGAGTCTTAAGTTATGACTATTCAAATAATCTTTTTTCAGTAAGTATCGTATTTGTTGATAAAGGTTAGTTACCGATTATTCCAAAAAAACTACCAAATTTTCCAAAATTCGTCCGACTATGGACGATTTTTTGTTAGTTAGCCAAAAAAGATTTTATTTACAAAAGGTATTTTACAATTATAGTGCGTGAAATTATGAAACCAAATTTTTCTAAAATAATCCCATTATTTTCCTTAGTTCTTTGTGCATCGTGCTCATATTTTTCGCCTAACAATGGAAGCGAATATGATCCTTCAAAATGTACGAAAAATAACACCGCTTTAACTGGTAAAAAAATTTATTGGTTAGGAAGTAGTGTTACTTTAGGAATGGAATCTAAAAATACTGCTTTAGCGGAATATATCGATGCAAGAAATGGATCAAAATCAACCAAAGAAGCAGTAAGTGGAACAACACTTAGAACGAAAGATTGTAGTAATAACTACGTTAAAAGAATGGTTGAAAGTCCTTCATTTGACAAAAGTGAAAAAATCGATTTTTTCATTTGCCAACTTTCAACAAACGATTGTAAAGAAAAATTTAATCGTGAATATGGAGTATTAACAGCAGAATCAAAAACAAATTTAACTGATTTTGACACTTCAACAACCGTTGGTGCTATGGAATATATCGTCAAATATGCTTCAGATACATGGAAATGCCCAGTCTATTTTTACACAAATGCTTATTTTTCAGATAGCGGTGAAAAAAGTATTAAAGATACAAAAGGGAGTGATTATAACGCTTTGATTTCTATTGCTAAAAATTTGGCAATTAAATGGAACAAAGTTGAAGGGGTAAATGTTGATGTTATCGATATATTTAACGACAAAGCATTTAACGACATATCTAGCGAAAAATATAGAAATTACATGTGCGACGCTATTCATCCATATAGACGTGGCTATTTAGAATGGCGGACACCAAAAGTAGAAGAATTTCTACTTAACAAAATAGGTTAAAACGTAAAGGAATTACGTATTAATAAATTGGTTTTCAAGATTAGCTACCTTGATAAATCACAGAAATTGATTACCAGATAAGCGCAATTTGGTATTCGAAGAAAGGAAGAAAATGAAAAAAATAGGAAGTAACAAACTTTGGCGTGTATTAGCCTCTTCATTCATTGGACTTTTAGTTGTTTCGGTCTCTGGGCAAAAAGTTCTCAATGTTTGGGGCGGATACATTAACAAACAATTAGGAATTACAACTACAAGATTAGTTGAAACCGGCGATGAAACAGTCGACAGCGTTTATTTTAAATCAAAATTTAGCAAATACACTGATGTTATGCAAAACGCAAGAGATGTTGCTAAGGAAGTCCAAGCTCAAGGTACAGTTTTGATGACAAATAAAAATAATGCTTTACCTTTAGCAAAAGGAGCAAAAGTAACATTTTTAGGATATTCATCAGTAGATCCAGCTTACGGTGGAACAGGTTCAGGCGGTGTTACAGCTAGTGAAGCAAGAAAAACAGACATAGTAAAAGCATGCGCTAACGACAACAAACTTGACCTTAATACAACTCTAATGGATTACTATAAAGCTCAACTTGCTGCAAAGAATCAATCAAATGGTACTTCTTTAACTAGAAAAGCAGGAAGAGGACAAACAGGAACTTATGGTGGATCATTTAATATTCCAGAAATTAATCCAAGCGAATTCCCAGCAGAAGTTACATCATCTTTCGATTCATTTAAAGATGCAGGTATCTTTGTTTTAACTAGAGTTGGCGGCGAAGGAAGTGATTTAATCAAGAATTCGGCTTCAGCAGGAGGTCCAAAATACCTTGCTTTAGACGACAATGAAAAAGCAGTTTTACAAGCCTTAAAAGATGGACCATTCTCAAAGAGAATCGTTCTTGTTAATACATTTAATACACCTGAATTAGATTGGCTTGATGTATATAACATTGATGCATGTTTATATATTGGTGGAACAGGCGAAGTCGGTTTAGATGCAGTTACTGATATTTTAGTTGGCAAAACAAACCCATCTGGTAGATTGGCAGATACATATGCAGCTGATTCATTCTCATCTCCAGCAATGCAAAACTTTGGTAATTTCGAATTCTCAAATGCTGCTGAAATCACCAACAACGATTCAAAGAAATATTTACTTTATCAAGAAGGAATTTACGTTGGTTATCGTTATTATGAGACACGTTATGAAGATACAGTTTTAAATAGATTTAATGCAAAATCATCAAAAGGTGCATTTAAAGATACAGCTTGGGACTACAATAAAGAAGTTGTTTTCCCATTTGGACATGGTTTAAGCTATACAACATTTGAACAAAAATTAAATAGGGTTCAAATTGATGAAGGTGCTAAGAAAGCAGTTGTTGAAGTTAAGGTATCAAACACTGGTTCAGTAGCTGGAAGAGATGTCATCCAAATTTATGGTCAAGCTCCATATACAAAGGGCGGAGTTGAAAAGAGTGCCATTGAACTCGTTAGTTTCCATAAAACAGAATTAATTAATGCAGGTGAGAGCAAAACATATAATGTCACAATTGATCTCAAAGATTTAGCTTCTTATGATGCAAAAACAAATAAAACCTATATCATGGATAAGGGCGATTACTATTTTGCAATTGGTAACGATGCTCACGATGCTTTAAATAACATTCTTGCTGCTAAAGGAATGGCCGCTTCAGCAGATAAAGAAGGTGACACATCAAAAGTTCATCATTGGGCTAAAGGTAATTTCAATGCTGATGAATACATGTTATCAGTAACAAACAAGAAAATTACAAACCAATTTGATGATGTTGATTTAAATTACTTTGACAAAGATAAAGTCACATATCTTTCAAGAAGTGATTGGGATGCAACATGGCCTGTTACATTAAATGATTATGCAGCACCAGAAAATATGAGAACAAAAATTGCTTCATATTATGATGCAGAAAACAAACCAACAGCATATACTCCTGGTTCAGAAGATGTTTCAGGAATTAAAGTTGGTGCTGAAAAGAAATACAATCTCGTTCAATTAAAAGGACTTGAGAGAAACGATCCTTTATATGACGAAATTATCGATCAATTATCAATTGAAGAGTTAGCACAATCATCAAGACAAGGAAGACTCGCTATTGAAAGTGTTAACTTACCTGCAACAACAGCAGTTGATGGTCCAGCTGCTTGGACAAAATCAAAATATAAAGAGAAATATGATGATTATTCAACTGAAGCAGTTAAAACAGATGAATCAATGGTTCTTTATCCAACCGAGACAGTTATCGCTTCTACATGGTCAGTTGAATTAGCAGACGCAGTCGGTGATTCATTTGGCGAAGAAGGACTTTGGGGAGGAGGTGTTGGATGGTATGGTCCAGGTGCTAACACACATAGAACCCCATATGCAGGAAGAAACTTTGAATATTTCTCAGAAGATGGTTTTATCGCTGGTAAATTAGCAGAATCCGAATGTAAAGGTGCTATGAGACATGGCGTCATTCCTTATCTCAAACATTTCTTCTTAAACGATCAAGAAACAAACAGAATTGGCGTTTGTACATTTGCAAACGAACAATCATTAAGAGAGATTTACTTAAATGCTTATGAATATGCATTCTCAACAACAGGTAAAGATGATCCAGCATGTACAGGTGTTATGGGTGCATTCAATAGATTAGGTGTTACATGGAGCGGCCATTCATCAAATCTTTGGAAGAATGTTATGCAAGGTGAATGGGGTTTCACAGGTAACGTCACAACTGACTTTGGTCAAAAACCACAATCATTGATGGAACCACAAATCGCTTATGAAGCAGGAACAACAATGTTCTGTACATCAGGTGCTAGCTTCGAAAAAATCTTATTAGAAAGATTACCAAAAGATGCAAAATTATTACAACTCGTTAAAGATGCAGTTAAAAATAATCTCTACAACTTCGCAAACAGCTTGGCAATGAACGGTTTAACATCGACAACAAAAATAGAATATGTTGCTCCATGGTATGAAATCGCATTAAATAGCTTAATTATCGGAAGTAGTGTTATTGTTGCTGGTAGTGCTGCCTTACTCGCAGTCAACGCATTCTTAGCAAAGAAGGAGAACTAAGATGGCTTTCATTAAAAATTTATTAGCAAAAAAAGCAATTGGTTTCTATGTTTCAGCTGCAGCAATGGTTTTAGCAATTTTAACAGTCTTGCTCTATGGAGTAAGAGGTGGAAATAGCTATTCACCAGTTTCTAGCTTAGCAGTTTGGATGTTCGTTATTGGAATTGTTACAAATTGTGCAATTCTTGTTAAAGACTTCAAATTTGGTGCTTATATTCCATTTATCTTTTACTTAGTAGGATTCGGTGTCTTATTTAATACTGAAATGTTGTTTATATCAAACGTATTAATGGACATTGACGGAAATACATTTGATGCTCTTTACATTATTATCTTTATCTTATTAATCTTGACTCTTGCAACTTCATTTGCTGCAACAATCATGAAATTAGAAAAAGAAGATAAAGAAGTAGTTGCTGAATAATAAAAGCATCTATATATAAAAGGATACCGGCGAGAGCTGGTACCCTTTTATTGTTAATTAGATTTGATGCCTATTTAGAAGCAAAAACCCTACAAAAGCCAATTAAAATTATAATTTTTTAAAATATGAACAAATTATTTATTAAAAGAATTTTCAAATTGTATTTTGTTTTTAGAAAAAAATAATTTTATTTACTTAAAGTAAAGTTCTTATTAAAATATTTTTGGATTTTGGGTCTGTAGCTCAACTGGGAGAGCGCTTCCTTCGCACGGAAGAGGTAACCGATTCGACTTCGGCCAGATCCACCAATTGATTATTTATTGTCGTTGTCCAAAGTTGGACAAAACGACTTATCCAAATAAGTCCTCGTAAGAGGGCTTTTCTTGTGCCTTAACTCTTTTAAGTGCAAGTTGCACTTTAAGATTGCACTTTAAAATATTTTATGATAATTTTTCCAACCACTTGTAATTGTCGTCGTCCAAATCCGATTGTCATCAGTTGGACAAAACGGATCGATCTTGGCAGTTTGAATATAAATCGTCAGGAATGGCGGTTTTTAGTGGATAATTAAGCATTGACTAATTTGTATAATTGCGTAAAAATTAAAGTGAAAGTTAAATTATTACGAAAGGATATTTATTTATGATTGATAGGACTATTAAAGAATCAGTAATAAAAGCTATGAATAATAAGCCTGTTGTTCTTATTACTGGAGCCAGACAAGTTGGCAAGTCTACCTTGTGTGCTGAGATAAAAAAAGAATTTGGTTATGAATATGTATCCTTAGACAATCTTAGAGAAAGAGAAACTGCAACTAAAGATCCTGAATTGTTTCTTTCTTTGCATAAATCACCTCTAATTATTGATGAAGTGCAATATGCACCTAAATTACTAGATGTTATTGAATCAATTGTTAATAAAGTTAAATTTGAGGGTGGCAATAATAAGGGAATGTATATTTTAACTGGCTCCCAAATATATAGTCTTATGGAAAATGTTTCAGAATCACTTGCTGGGCGAGTATCAATTGTAGAAATGTCTCCCCTCTCTTTAAGAGAGATTAAGGGATTGAGAGAATCACCTTTTGTCATTGATCCGTCCATTAATCAGGAAAGAAGCGCTGAGAACAAGATAGACATTAATGAGTTGTATGAACAAATAGTCAAAGGATTTTATCCAGAACTATATGATAATCCAAACTTAGAAACCGAAACATTTTATTCTGATTATGTTAGAACATATATTGAAAGAGATGTATCCCAAATAATCAATTTAAATGACAAGTTAAAATTTCAAAAATTTATGGAAGTAATAGCATCTCTTACTGGTGAAGAGTTTGTTGGTAATAATATAGCAAAAAGCATTGGTGTATCTTTACCCACAATAGAATCGTGGTTAAGCGTTCTAGTGGCGGGTAACATTGTTTATTTGCTAGAACCCTATAACGAAAATTCAACTCTTAAAAGAGTTGTAAAACGTCCTAAATTATATTTCCTAGACACAGGGTTAGCCTCCTATTTGGCTAGGCTCAACAATAAAGATGTATTAAAAAATAGCATTTTTTCAGGCAGATTTGTTGAAACATATATTGTTAATGAAATTATCAAATCTTATAAAAACAATAACAAAAAGGCTAACTTTTATTATTATCGTGATGCCGATCAAAAGGAAATTGATTTGATTATGTTAGAGGGAGGCACACTCCATTTTATCGAGTGTAAAAGTGGCGTTTCTTATTCAAAAAAAGATGTATCAGCGTTTAGCACTCTTAAAAAGATTACAAAATATAGAGTTGGAGCTTCTGGAATTATTTGTTCAACAGACACTATTTATTCAATTGATGAAGAAATATATGCGATACCTATTGGCGCAATCTAATTAAATAATATACCGAGCGTAAAATCTCGGTTTTTTCTTGTTCGCGAATAGACCTCAACACGACATAATACGAATAGATAAAATTGTCCAAAAGCGGATAAGTAAGTTCAGCCAAATAAATTTATTTGTCGTTGTCCAAAGTCACTTATTCAAAATTTGACAAAAAGACTTACCGAAAATAGATGAGAGCCTTACTCTGTGGTTTTTGATATAATAAGCGCATGAACGATGTTTTAGAAACAATAAAAAGCAGATTTGATCAACATTTATATAGACATGAAGGCATCAAATTGGATGATGTTTTAACTAAAATCAATAATCCCAAAACACTAGCTTCAATTAAATATATGGAAGAAACTGGTGGAGAAGTAGATGTTGCTTTTATTGCACCATTAAATCTATTAATCCTTTGTGATTTTTCTAAAGAAACACCTAAAGGCAGAAGAAGTCTTTGTTATGATGAGAAGGCTAGATTAAGTAGAAAGAAAAACGCTCCTATATCTAGTGCGATAGAAGAAGCAAACAAAAACGGCATTTTATTAATGGATTTAGATATTTATAATTATTTACAAAATATCGAAGAATTTGACTTATCAACATCAAGTTGGATAAAAAACCCCAGAGAGTATTAGAAGCAAAGGTGGTGCTTTGTTTTGTGAAAAAAGATATGGCCACATTTTCTATTTTCATAATAGTGCTGATTCATATTATTCAAACCGTGGCTTTAGAGGATATATCCTTTTAAACTAATAAATATATAGATAAAAATATTAAAAAGAGCCGAGTGAAATATCTCGCTTTTTTGTTCGAGAATGATTATAAACACGACATAATACGAATAGATAAAATTGTCCAAAGTTGGACAAAACGACTTATCCGGCATAGATTAGGCCTCTTCGGAGGTGCAATTTTGTGTACTTTTCAACTTTCAAATATATTGATAGTTCAATTATATTGTTGTATAATATATATGAAGGATTACCATTATGAAGAATAAAATTGCGTTAGTTGAATCACTTATATTTACATATCAATCAAAAGAAAATACTGTTGCTTCAGTTATAGAAGATGACAATTTATGGCTTACACAAAAATCAATTGCAGATTTATTTGATTGTGAGCCTAATAACGTTAGTTATCATATTAATCAAATCTATTCATCTAATGAATTAGATGACAAGGCAACTCATCAAATTTTTAGATTAGTTCAAATAGAAGGCAATAGGCAAATTGAAAGAAACATTAACTTTTACTCATTAGAAGTGATTATTGCGGTTGGCTTTAGAGTTAATTCAACTAAAGCAACGGAGTTTAGAAACTGGGCAATAAGCATTCTTAAAAACTATACTATTAAAGGATATGCCTTGGATAACGTTAGATTAGCCAACGGAGCTTATTTAACAAAGGATTATTATGATGAGCTTCTTGAAGAGATCAGACTTATACGTTTAAGCGAAAGAAGATTATATCAAAAAGTCACTGATTTATTTGTTACTGCAATTGACTATGACAATCAAGACGATAGAACGTTTGAGTTCTTTAAAACAGTACAAAACAAATTGCATTATGCTGTTTCAGGCAATACAGCTCCTGAAATTATAAAGAATCGTGCAGATGCAACAAAAAATCATATGGGATTAAAAACTTGGAATAATGCGCCGAAAGGAAGAATTCATAGAAGCGATGTTGTTGTAGCAAAGAACTATTTAGAAAAAGAAGAATTAACTTCGTTGTCTTTATTGGTAAGCATGTTTTTAGATTTTGGAGAAGATATGGCAAGAAGACATATTCCATTGACGATGAATGATTATATCAAGAGACTTAACATTTTACTTCAATTAAGTGGTAGGGAAGTGCTAGATAATCCTGGAAAAGTTTCGAGAGAAGCAGCAGAAAAATTTGCGTTAAGTGAATTTGAGAAATATCAAATTATTCAAGAAGAAAGACTCGTGTCTGATTACGATTTATTTATCGAACATTCAAAAATTGAAGAAATACCAGTTGTTGATAAAAAGAAATAATATTTGCATTCTCCTCTTCGCTGATTTTGTCTCTTTAGTCAAAGGGTTAAACGTTGAGAAACCAAGAAATCTTGCTAAGAACGTGACTGTCGAATAAAATATTAGATATATTTATATCTTGAGGTCTAATTATGGCGAAGTACATCTTTGTAACTGGTGGTGTTGTTTCTGGTTTAGGTAAAGGGATAACTGCCGCTTCTTTAGGTCGTTTACTTAAATCGCGTGGCTTAAAAGTGGCCGCTCAAAAACTCGATCCATATATTAATGTCGACCCAGGAACGATGTCTCCATATCAACACGGAGAAGTTTACGTTACCGAAGATGGTGCGGAAACTGACCTTGATTTAGGACACTACGAAAGATTTATAGATGAAGATTTAAATAAATACTCTAATTTAACAACTGGAAAAGTGTACTGGAACGTTTTAAATAAAGAAAGAAGAGGGGAATACCTTGGCAAAACCGTGCAAGTCATTCCTCATATCACTAATGAAATTAAAAGATTTATTTATAACGTTGGTAAAACAAGCGAAGCCGATGTAGTAATTACTGAAATAGGGGGCACAATTGGTGATATTGAATCTCAACCATTTATTGAAGCCGCTAGACAAGTATCTTTAGAAGTGGGTAAAGAAAATAGTTTATTTATCCATGTCACTCTTGTTCCTTATCTACACGGTTCAGAAGAACATAAGACAAAACCAACTCAACATAGTGTTAAAGAACTACAAGGAATGGGTGTTAATCCAAACATCATCATCCTTAGATGTGATGAACCATTAGAAAAAGAAATATTTGAGAAGATCTCTTTATTCTGTAACGTCAAAAAAGATTGTGTTATTGAAAATATTACTCTTGCAAATTTATATGAAGCGCCTTTAATGCTTGAAAAAGCCCATTTTTCTGAAGTGGTGTGTCGTGAGCTTAATATAAACGCTAACGAACCAGATTTAAAAGAATGGAAGAAAATGGTTAAACGTATTAAAGAAAGACCATATTACACTCATATTGGATTAGTCGGTAAATACGTCGAACTTCACGATGCTTATTTATCAGTGGCTGAAGCTTTAAGACACGCCGGCTATTACTACAATACCCATATCAAAATACACTGGATTTCTTCGGAAAAAATAAACGATGAAACCGCTGAAGAAGTCCTTCAAGGACTTGATGGCATTATTATTCCGGGTGGTTTTGGTAACCGCGGCATTGAAGGGATGATTTCTGCTGTTAAATACGCTAGAAATAATAACATTCCTTTATTTGGCATTTGTTTAGGCATGCAAGTAATGGTTATTGAATACGCTAGGAATGTTGCTAATTTAACTAACGCCAATAGTGGCGAATTTGATAAAAAGTCAGCGTATAAAGTTATCGATTATATGCCAGGGCAAAATGATGATATCAATAAAGGTGGCACGTTGCGCTTAGGCTCTTATCCGTGCTTAATTAGTAAAGGCACAACCTTACGGCGCTGCTATAAAGTTAAAGAAATAAATGAACGCCATAGACATCGTTATGAATTCAATAATGAATATCGCGCCATCTTAAAAGAAAAAGGCTTAACTTTAAGTGGTGTTTCACCAGATGATCAATTCGTGGAAGTGGTGGAATTAAGCGATAGAAACTTCTATGTTGGTGTGCAGTTCCATCCAGAATTTAAATCTCGCCCTAATAAACCACATCCATTATTTCTCGGTTTTGTAGAAGCGGCATTTAATAACCGTCATAACGATTAATAACCTCAGAAACGTGAGGTTTTTTTATTCGCGAATGTTTATAAACACGACATAAAACGAATAGATAAAATTGTCCAAAGTCACTTATTCAAAATTGGACAAAATGACTCACCTAAAATAGATGAGAGCCTTACTCTGTGGTTTTTGATATAATAATTGCATGAACGAAAAAGAAAAAATGCTTAAAGGGCAAATATATGACCCTGCAAACGAAGAATTGGCTAAACTTAGAGCAAAGGCTCATAAACTATGTTTAAAATATAACAATACAGTAGAAGAAGAGACCGAACAGAGACAAGAGATACTTAGAGAAATGGGGATAAAACTCGGCTCAAATATCTATTTACAAGGTCCAATTTATTTTGATTATGGGTGTTTTATTGAGATTGGAGATAATTCTTATGCCAATTTCAATCTAACTATTTTGGATACATGCCCTGTAAAAATAGGAAAGAATGTATTTATTGGTACAGGAGTGAGTATCGTAACACCTCTGCATCCTCTTAGATATCAAGAAAGAAATATTTTCTTAAGTGATAAAGGCTACTACACAGACAATGAGTATGGTAAACCAATTACAATTGAAGATAATTGTTGGATTGCATCTAATGTCACAATTTGTGGTGGAGTAACAATTGGCGAAGGATCAGTTATTGGAGCGGGATCTGTAGTTGTTAAATCGATTCCAAAAAATTCTTTCGCAGCAGGCAATCCTTGTCATGTTATCCGTGAAATAACTGAAAAAGATTCGGTTTTTAAGAAGCAAAATCAAGAAGCCGATAAGTGAGTTCTGCAAAGTGCAAAATGTTTAAAAAAGGTTGACCTTTTTCTTTTTTAAATAATGATTTACCAAAATAAGATAAAACATGCAAATTTATCTATTTTTAATACTATTTCTTGATTTAGTTATTAAATATTTTTTATATTAAATTAAAGGTAGGGAACCATATGAAAATAAAGAATTTATTATTGAGTGGATTATTTTCTATATTTTTAAGTTTAACTATTTCTTGTGGAACAAACTCTAAAGAAGAAACTAAATGGAATATTTCTAAAGATGAAACAAGTGAAGTAATCGCTGAACTTATTAAAAAAGATAATTTTTATAAACTTAAAATAAGTGGTAAAGGAGAGATTAAAGATTTTAATAATCCAGCAGATGTACCTTGGAATTTACATAAAAATGAGATTAAAGATGTCGATATTAGGCATGGAATTACTTCAATTGGTAAAAATTCACTTATCTCTGTTAAGCCAAAATATATAATGATACCTACTTCGATTAAAAATGTTGAAACAAATTGTATTAATGATGAAACAGCCATATTAATTGATGATGATGAATTTATAGCTAATGATAGGCTGCATAATCTTTATTATTATGAAGAAGAAATCAATTATGATAACGACATTTATTGGCAAAGTGATAAAACAGGCGGGAATATTATAAGTAATGATTATACATTCGATTATAGAAAAGGTTATCGGAATTTTGGTGAATCTGAAGAACCAACAATCGTTAAAAAAACTAAGATTTTATTTATAGGTAATTCTTTTACATATCGTAATGGAGTTGTTGAATATAGTAGTGGAATCCCTGGTATTTTTAATAATATTGCCGAAGATTTAGGTGAATGTGTTGAAACATATTCAATTACAGGACCAGGATGGTATTTAGATAGTCATGCAAATGCAAATGATACATGTGGTAAACAAGTAGATAAAATTTTAAATGCATGTGATGATTTTGATTATGTAGTTTTACAAGAACAAAGTATGTGTCCTTTTCAAAATTACACAAGATTTTTAAATGGAGTTAAAGCATTACAACAAAAAATAAATAATACTCAAAAAAATGCTCAAATTGTTTTATATGAGACATGGGGTTCTCCATATTCAGCAAATGAAATAGGAAAAACAATTCCAGAAATGGAAAAGATGTTAAGAGATGCATATAATAAAGCAGCTTTAGAATGCAATATCGATTTAGTTTCTCCAGTTGGAAAAGCATTTACAAAAGTATATTCAGAAAATCCAGAAATTTATCTTTGGGCAAGTGATAATAGACATCAAGGATATACTGGTGCATATTTAAGTGCTTGTGTCCATGTATCAAATATTTTTGGTTTAGATGTTAGAGAAACATCATTTAAAGGTGAAAGTAAATATAGCGCTCCAACTTTGAAAGATTCTATATATGAAACTTTAAAAGAAGCAGCATATAAAATAGTTATTGAAGAAGAAGACAAAGATTATGTAGGACCTACAATTCCTGAAAAAGAAATTAATGAAAAAGAAGTTAATATTGCTTGTTGGGGAAGGTTCATGAAAGAAGCAAAATTTAACGAGTTAATTGATGATTTTATTTTATATCTTGATAAGAATAATATCGATTATGATGCAATTAATAAAAAATATTATATAGGCGCTACGACTAGTGATCCATATTATTATATTGCTAATTTTTCTAGTAAAATTGTAGCTGATGGGGGAGCTAACATTATTCTTCCATGCGCTGATAATTTTAATGCAAATCAATCAAATATTGCAGTTACAAAACTTCAAGAAATTAATGTATACGGACAAACCAATAGAAGAGTTGGTATTGTTGAAGAATATGCATTAACTTCTGCGTTTTTAGATTATGTTAAGACAGAAAGTGGTATAAAAATTTTGGCCAAGGCCGATTAAACATAAAAAGAAATAAAAATCTTAATTACTACATTATCAGTTTTTGGTGTTTTAGCTTCTTCATTAGGCTTATGTTTTTATTTTTCTTTTGCTTCATAGATATCATGGTAAAGAAATAATTGATGAATTCAATTATCTAAAAATGCGTCTATACGCAAAAATAGTTACTAACACACTCCTTTTCATGTTTTCCTCTCAATACTGCGTAATTGCAGAAAATTTACAAAATTACTTTGCGTAATTGCAGTAATCTAGGTATAATTAAAGTGCGTAAATGCAGTCAAGAGGTGTGTTATGATTTTTAAAAGGAAAATATACGACAAACTTTTAGAATGGAAAAACAAATCAAACGGGAAAAAAGCTATTTTAATTGAGGGGGCAAGAAGAATTGGCAAATCAACTATTGCTGAAGAATTTGGGAAAAATAATTATAGAAGCTATGTTTTAATTGATTTTTCTAAGGCTTCACCCTCTATAAAAGAGGGATTTAATAGTTTTTTGAATGATTTAGATTCATTATTTATGATGATATCTCTTGAATATGGTGTAACTTTATACAAAAGAGATTCCTTATTGATTTTTGATGAAGTGCAATGTTTTCCAAGGGCACGTGAAGCGATTAAGCACCTAGTAAAAGATGGAAGATACGACTATATCGAAACCGGCTCGTTAATATCAATAAGAGAAAATACAAAAGATATTTTAATTCCTTCTGAAGAAAAATCTATCCAAATGTACCCTATGGATTTCGAGGAATTTGCGTGGGTACTTGGTGAGGAAAGAATAATAGAATATATTAAGGAATGCTTTATTAATACAAAGCCATTGCTTGATCCTCTACATAAAAAAGCGATGTTTCTATTTAAACAATATCTCCTTGTTGGTGGTATGCCAAAAGTTGTAAGTTCATTTATTGATGATAACAAGCAATTTGAAAGTTGTGATGAAGAAAAGAGAGAAATTTTAAAGACATATCGAAATGACATTATGAAGATAGATCAAAATTATCAATCAAAAGTACTGTCTATATATGATAGGATTCCTGGATTTTTATCATCGCATGAAAAAAGAGTTAAAATTAATTCGTTCGATACCAACAATAGGGCTATTGCATATGAAGAAACATTTTTCTGGCTAGCTGATTCGATGATTTGCAATGAATGTTTTTCTTGTAATGATCCTAATGTCGGCTTATCTTTAACGGAAGATAGAACATATATTAAATGCTATTTGAATGACACTGGTCTCCTATTTTCCCACGCTTTTGATGAATTTCCTGCAATCGCAAAAAAAATATATGCTGCAATTTTTCAAGATAAGCTTTCAGTTAATAAAGGAATGCTTTTTGAAAATGTAGTGGCACAAATGCTTGTTGCAGCAGGACATAAATTGTATTTTTATAACCACTATAATAGTGAAATGCATAGAAATGACATGGAAATAGATTTTATTATAATAAGTGGGGATAAAACAAATGTTAAGATTTCTCCAATAGAAGTAAAGTCTTCAAAAAAATATACTACAAGTTCATTAGAAAAATTCAATTTGGTTTTCAAAAAAAGAATCACTAATTCTTATATAATTCACCCCAAAAACTTATCAATCAGAGATGATGGAGTGGTTTGTATTCCTGTATATATGACATTCTGTTTATAGCATTTAATGCGCCAAGGATTATATCCAAGGCGTTTTTCTTTGCCAATACGAAAAAAACACCCTGTTTGGATTCTAGGAAGTTATCGTTCTTACGAAACCTGCTCATTAGAGGTGTTTATTTAGGGATTTTTTCTTGAACGTACTTTATTACCTATTTTTAATTGCGCTTTTTTGATATTTTACCATTATATTGTTTGCGCTTTTTTGATATTTCAAGTAAGTGTGGCACAATCGTATATAATCCCTGATACAAATCGGGTATTTTATTTTTCAATATAAGCTTTTTTATATGAATATAAAAAGAAATGTAGTTATATTTCCCAAAATCAAAAATTGTTTAAAATTGGGAATTAATATTTAATGTAGTCGAGGACAAAACTCCGTGAGGGTGGACATTGTATCAAAACGGGTAAACCTTTCCAGATAATAGTGACATGTTTGATTAATGGATGAAATATGCATCATACTAAAGATCTTAATAGTAAAACTGGGTCATTTTGTTTAAAAATATGGGTCAGTTTAATTGGAAAATATGGGTCAGTTTTATTTACAAATATGGGTCAGTTTTATTGACAATTATGGGTCAGTTATTCAAAATTGGATAAAAAGAATTGTCCAGCATAGATTAGGTCTCTTCTGAAGTGAACCCCAAAATGGACACTTCAATGAAATTGCCTATTTAATATACTAAATTTAATTATCTTTAATTTCGATTTCTCCTTTATGAGAGAAATATCTAATTGTTTTATTTGCGTTATTTCTTTTGAATTCTTTTGGTGTCACACCTACATTCTTTTTAAATAAAGTAACAAATTGCTCTCTATTTCCAAAGCCACAAGATTTAGAAATTTCACTATTTGTAAGACTGCTATTTAAAAGCAAGTATTTCGCTTGGTTAAGCCTTTTTTCATTTATAAAAGCATGAATCGTCTTTCCATATTGAAGCTTAAATAATTTTTGCAAATAGACATTAGAAACTTTTACGTATTGAGAAATTTCATCAATATTTATTTTATTCATGAAACGCGAATTGATGTAAGTTGTAGCAGCATCAACATAGTGGATTCCAGTTTTATTATATCCTTCTGAAAAAGAACATTTTGCTAGATCGACAAATAGTTGAGTGGTTAATAATCCTAATTTAAAGGTACGTTCAGGAGAATCTTCTCTAGTCGCTTCTTTAATTATTGTTTCCATTAAAGAAAGGACGTTATTATCATCAATTAAAATATAAAAGTTTCGATTGCTTCTTATAAATTTCTTTAATCTTTGATTGAGTTCCATTAATTGCGAAAGAGTGATACTAACTGAATTAACCATCGTTTCTAAGTTATTTAATGCTTTCTTTTTTGGAGTAGGAATGAATTCTAAGTTTAATATTTTTGTTGAGTAATCTACATTAGCAATCTTATGATAATATCCAGTATTAATGATAATGATGCAGTTTTTATTAATTGTGACTTTTGAAATGTTCTTATCGTTTTCATCTTGTTTATAATAAAAATCAAATGAACCTTCAGCACAATACATAAGTTCAATTTGTGGGTGTAAATGATAATCCATTTTAAAAGAAGGGTAAAACGTTTCAAAATACCAGTTTTCAAGAATCAATTTGTCATGAATTATCTCATTTAATCGCTTATATTGAATGTTTTGATTCATACCTATATTTAACAATATTTAACATCTAATGTATAGAAAAAAGTTATTTTTTTCTAACAAAAACAAGTGAAAAAAATAATATAATTAAAGTGTATTTATTGAATTTTGATTTTCTTTAATAAATAATTTAGATGTTAAAAACAGAAAAAAGGCATATGAATAAATTTGTTTTAAAATTTTTTAGTATTTTTACAATTTTTGCCATCGCTAGTTGTGCAAAGGAACAACCTAACATAGTTGTTGAAGCTAATAATAACGATTATGAAAACCCTCTCGGTCAATATGTTGGAGGAGAAAAGAAGATTCCTTATATTGCCGATCCTTATGTAATTAGAGATGATGGCTATTTTTATCTTTATTCAACTCAAACAAACGTTTATACACCTAATTTAACTTTTAAAAGAGGACCTGTTTTAAAATCTATTGATTTACAAACTTGGGAATATGTTAGTGATGTTTTCCAATCATTTGTTCCTTCGTGGGGAACAAGTGGAGCAGGAGTATGGGCACCAACAGTTTTAAAAGTTAAAGATAAATGGAATTTCTATTATTCTTTATCAACAGGAGGAGATGAAAATCCTGGAATTGGTGTAGCAACATCTGATACACCTTATGGCCCTTGGACTCATTATGGAAAATTCTTTAATAGCAAAGAAATTGGCGTTACTAATTCAATAGATCCTCATGTATTTTATGATAACAATCAACTTTATATGGTCTTTGGAAGTTTTGGAGGATTAATTACTTTAATCGAATTAACTGATGATGGATTAGGTCTTAAAAATGGATTAGATTATCAAAAAGAAAATAAAATTGCTCTTGGTGGATATGAAGTTTTTGATACAAATAATTATGAAGCAAGCTTTATTAAAAAACATAAAGATGAATATTATTTATTCCTTTCAACTGGCACCTGTTGTAGTGGAGCAAAATCTACTTACCAAGTAGTTGTTGCAAAATCTAAATCTTTAAAAGGACCTTATTTAGATGCTAAAGGTAGAGACTTATTTGGTCCAAATAGAGGTGAAAAAGTAGTTGTTCCTTCAATGAGTGGAGCAATGGGAACTGGTCATTGCTGTTTAGTTGAAGATGATATTGGTGATACTTGGTTAGTTTACCACGGGTATGACACTGATAGTTGTGAAAGTAATAATAGAGTTTTATATATGGATAAATTGATCTGGGATGAAGAAACTGGTTTTCCTCACGTTCAAGATAGTAAAGCAACAAATCACCAAATTAATCACGGTCCATATATAAATATTTTGGAGAAAACAAATGAATAGCAAGGTTTTTAATAAAATATTGTGTTTTTCTGTTATTAGTTTAGCTTTATTCTCATGTGGTAATAATAATGAAAATAAAGGTGAGGATCCTGTTCCTTCTGGTGAAAGAAAATATAAAACTGAAAAATATAAAAATACATTAAAGTTTCACAAACAAGATGGATCAGAATATTTTGTAGGTTGTGCAGATCCAGATATTTATAGAGATGATGAAACTGGTTATTTTTACATGTATTGCACAAATACTTCCTGCGAGATGGGAAAAATAGGTGTGAAATACGATAAAGGACCTATTTTTAGAAGTAAGAATCTAGCAGATTGGACATGGGTTGGAAGTGTATTTGAAGATTCTCCTTCGGCTTTAGATTGGCACGATAAAAATGCTGGAGTTTGGGCTCCTTGTGTAGTTAAAGTTGGCAAAAAATACAATTATTATTACTCATTATCACTTTGGGGAGATGAAAATCCAGGAATTGGTGTTGCAACATCTGACACTCCTTATGGACCTTGGAAGCATTATGGAAAACTCCTTGATTATAAGTCAACTGGCGTAAAAAACGGAATCGATCCTTATGTCATGTATGTTGGTGAAGAACTTTATATTGTTTGGGGAAGCTTTTTTGGAATTGCTACAACACTTTTAACTGATGATGGAACAGAAGTATTTTATGGAAGCGATGTTAAAAATCACATTACATATTTAATTGATGATAATACTGATGGCAGTATGAATGTTGATATAAATTATGAAGGAAGTTATATTGTGCCTCATAACAATAAATTATACTATTTTGGTTCTCAAGGAACCTGTTTAAGTGGAGTTGAATCTACTTATAAAGTAAAGGTTGGAGTTGCAGATAAATTCCTTGATAAATTTAAAGATCATAATGGAAAATTGCTTTCTCAAGAGCCATATGGAGATACATGTATTGCTCCTAGTGACAAAGTCGTAGGTGTAGGACACAATTGTGTTGTAAAAGATTTTAACGATGAATATCGGCTTTTTTACCATGGTTATGATTTGAATGGAGAATATCCAACTGAAAGAGTGGTATTCATGGACAAATTATTATGGGACGAAAATGATATGCCTTATGTGAAAGATAAGGTAGCTTCAATAAATGAAGAAAAAATAGGACCAACTATTGTTGATTTTTAAGGAGGTTTTTATATGAAACTTAAGAAAATTTTAGCTGTTAGTTTAATTGGATTATGCTCTTTAGCAACAACTTCTTGTAATCAAGGAGGCGGAGATGGTGAATTGTCTGGTGATGGAGACATTACTTATGATGCAAACGGTGAAGTTGTTTACGATAATGTAAAACTTAAAATGTGGAGTGTCACTACAGGAGATGATGCCGGAACACAAGATCAAATTGTTAATACTTTTAATGAAATGTATAAAGGATTAATTAATGTAGAAGTTGAACATTATTCTAGATATGATTTAGAAACTCTTCTCCAAAATACAATTCAATTCGATACTCAAAACGCCCCTGATGTTTTGTTTAATCATGGTTCAAGAACTAGTGAATATAATTCTAGAGGACGGTTAAATGAAGTCGATTTCTTCTTTGAAAAAAGTAAAGCAGCTTTTGATAAAGCCGATTTTGCCCCATCATTACTTGAAAGTGTAACAATTGGTAATAAGGCATATGGCGTTCCGATTGATTGCCACTCAGCAATGATGTGTGTAAGAAAAGATATCTTAGAAAAGAACAACTTAAAAATACCTCAAAATTATCAAGAATTAGTAGAAGTATGTGATCAAGCAGCCACACTTGCTAAAAATAATAACCTCTGGATAAGAGGAGAAAATAGTGATGGTTTTGGTGCTATTGAATGGCATAAAGCTTCAACTGCAACAAATTATACTGCATTCCCAATTTCATTTGGGGATATGTGGGTCCATGAATTTGTTTCATATACTGCAGCTATTCAAAATGGTGGAAAAATTGTAGCAAATGATGAAAAACCTGCTTGGAATAGTGAAGAAACAGCAAAAGGTTTAGGTGTTTTAAGAGATTGGATTTTTCCTTCATCAACATCGACAAATAAAAATGCTATGAGTAAAGATTATGGTTCATCTTATGACGTTGGTGATGCTCCATTTAATAAAGGTGAATGTATATTTAAACTACAAGGTCCATGGGCATGGCAAAAAGAAGTTCAAACTTTTGATGCTTTATTAGCTAAAGATGGCGGAAGTAATAACATTACAACCATGAATTTAGGAAGGATGTTTGCTCTTGATCAATCAAAAGATTATGCTTCCAAAATTAAAGGTGAAGGGCACGCAATTACTTTATTAAAACATGTGAAGAGTTATACAAAATGTTGTGCTGCAACAGTATTTATGGACTACATGGCAAATTATAGTGGAATTGAATGGGCAAAAAGAGGTCATATCCCTGCTTTAAAATCTGTTACTTTATCTGATGAATATAAATCTGATTCAGCTTATGAAAAATATGTTAAGAACTGGGGAAGTCCAGAAGATTATGTAGTTGTACCACCAACAAAATATTATTCATATGTTGATTCATATTTTAAAGGTGCTGTTCAAAAAGCAATTTCTTCAGCTCATAAAGATAAAAATATCAAAGATATTTTAGATAAAGAATACAAAGATTGTTTGGATTATATTGAATTATATTCTGAGTAAATTTCAAAAAATATTGAGGTTTTGCAGGGTTATTTGAATTTTGTATATGGAAAAACTTGTAAATTTAAAAGAATTTGCTAGAAAGAAAGAAAAAAGAAAATCTACATTTCTTAAATTTTTGAATGTAGGTAGTTTTCTTGGTCCATATACAATTTCATTCTTTATGTTTTTTGTTTTTCCTCTCGTGCTAGGAATTATAATGTCTTTTTCAAAATTTAAATCGACATCAATTATGCCTTCACAAATCGGAACAATTGATAATTATGCTGTGCTTTTTAAAGATAGTGCTATAGCTAGAGATTTTTGGAAATCAGTTTGGACAACTTTTAAATTCTGTTTATGTGTTGTTCCTTTATCTATCCTAATTCCTCTTGGATTGGCATTACTTGTTAACACAAAACCACCTTTTTATAAATTCTTTAGAGCGGCAATTTATTTACCAGGAATTTTCCCTTTAACTTCAACAGGCCTTATTCTTATGAGATTATTTGATTCTCATTATGGCTTTGTAAATTCAATTTTTAATTTAACTATTGATTGGTTTGGGGATGTAGCAAGTTGTTGGTTTATTATTGGACTATTCTGTGTGTGGTGTGGAATTGGTGGTAATTTCATTATTTTCTGTGCTGGACTTGAAAACGTTGATAAATCTTTATATGAAGCATCAGATGTTGATGGTTGTGGCAAATTTAAAAAATTTTTACATGTCACATTACCAGCAATTAAACCTCAATTATTCTTAAATTTATTTACAACTTTCATTGGTTATATGAATGTTTATGGACAAATTTATATGCTTGCAAGTAATAATCCTGATTTAGGAGAAATGAAATCAGCAGTTTATAGAATTCAAGATTTGCTTGTTGGATCAAATCCAATGAGTTTTGGTTATGCGGCAGCAATGGGAATTTGCTTAGGCGTTTTAATTATTTTCATTTCGGTTATTCAACTTATTTTAAATAAAGAAAGGAAAGTTTCTAAACATGCAAAGAAGTTTGAAGCGCGGAAAGAAAGTAAGTAAAATTTTAGCTTTTGTAATTTTACTTTTAGTTTCAGTAATCTTTTTACTTCCTTTGTTGTGGGGACTTTTTGGTTCTTTTAGAAGTCATGATGATTTTTATTTACATCCTGAATCATTCTTCCCATCAAAAATAAGTGCATTTACTTTCGATGGTTATGCTGAATTGTTCTCTAAGACCGAATATGTAAGTTCAGAAGCAAACGAATATTATCCAATATGGAACTGGTTATTTAATTCGGTGATTGTCGCTTTTGGAGGAACAGTTATTTACTTAATTATTGCTTCGTTAGCAGCTTATGCATTTGTATTTTTGGATTTTAAATACGCAAATAAGATTTTTTATTTCTTAATTTGCACAATGACAATTCCAGGAATTATTTCTACAACTCCACAATTAATAAACATGAATTTACTTGGAGTTTATAAGACTTTACTTGGTTTAATTATTCCTTCATTTGGCGGAGTTTATGGTGTTTTCTTGATTAAACAATTCTTCACAGGAATTCCTAAAGATTTGATTGAAAACGCAAGAATTGATGGTGCATCAAATTTAAAAATTTTCTTAAAAGTCGTTTTGCCTTTAGGAAAATCAGCAATTTTTGTTGAAGGATTATTTGGTTTTATGGGTGCGTGGAATGATGTTCAATGGGCACAATTGATTATTGGAAATGCTCCTAGAACTACTTGGACTTTAGCATATGGATTAAAAGTAATTTCAGATCAATGTGAATCATATGAAGCAATAACACTTTCTTTAGCTAGTGCAATTATTGCGATGATTCCAATATTTATCGTTTATTTAGTAGCTCAAAGCAAGATTATTGAAGGAGTTGCTAACACTGGCATTAAAAGGTAGGACAATTTATGGATGAAAATAAATTAGTTACAAAAGAAGAAGCAAAGAAAATCTTAAAAGAAAACAATAATCAATTAGTTGATTCATCAATTGATGCTTTTGTTAAGCTTGAAAATGTTAATAAAGTTTATCCTAATGGAGTCCATGCTGTTTACGATTTCAATTTAGACATTAATAAAAATGAATTTATCGCACTAGTTGGTCCTTCTGGATGTGGAAAATCAACCACTTTAAGAATGATTGCAGGACTTGAAGAAATAAGTTCAGGAAATTTATATATAAACAAAGTTTTATCTAATTATTTAGAACCAAAAAATAGAAATATTGCGATGGTTTTCCAAAGTTATGCGCTTTATCCTCAAATGTCAGTTTTCGATAATATCGCTTTTGGTTTGAAGATTCGTCATTTACCAAAAGAAGAAATTGAAAAGCGAGTTTATGAAGTTGCTGATATTTTAGATTTAGGAAATTATTTAGATAGAAAGCCTAAAGAATTGAGTGGAGGACAAATGCAACGTGTTGCTTTAGGTAGAGCAATTGTTAGAAAAGCAGATGTCTTTTTGATGGACGAACCACTTTCAAATTTAGATGCAAAATTAAGAGTCCAAATGAGAAGTGAAATCGTAAGAATTCACAAAGAAGTTAATGCTACAACAATTTATGTCACTCACGATCAAATCGAAGCAATGACAATGGCCGATAAAATTGTTGTAATGAATAAAGGATTTATTCAACAAATTGGAAGCGCAAAAGAAATTTATAACCATCCAAATAATTTATTTGTTGCTACATTTATTGGTAATCCAATCATGAACATAATTAATTCTGAATATAAAAATAATGAAGTTAAAATAAATGATAATTTTGTTATTAAATTAGATTCTTCATTTAATTCAAAATATCTTGAATTTATTTCAAGTCAAATTAATAAATTAAACGAACAATTAGAAAATTTTGAAAACATGAATGATGAAGCAATCGAAATGATGAAAGCTTCTCAAATATATAAAAAGGAAGAAAAGAAAGTTATTCAAAAAGAAAACTTCATTTCGAAAATTAAGAATTTATTTAAGAAAAAAGATATTAAAAAGAACAAAGAACTTGAAAAAGAAAATATCAAAAACGAAATTTCCAATCTTCTTGAAAAATATAAAAATGCAGTTCAAGGTGCAAAAGTTAAAATTGGCATTAGACCTGAAAATATTCATTTAGCAAAAGCATTTAAAAATAAAAACGCTTCTCAAATTATCAAAGCAAAACCAAATCTAATTGAACTTTTAGGAAGTGAATATATTTTGCATTTTGATATTTTTAACACTGATTTACAAATGAAAATTCCTCAAAATGAAATTGATAATTTTGATGAGGAACTTGATTTAGTCTTTGATTTATCAAAGATATACATTTTTGATGTTGAAAGCGGTTTAACCATTTATTAGGAGGTATAAAAATGAGAAAAAGAACAATTCCATTATTACTTGCTTTAACACTTGGAACAATTCCTGTTATTGCTTCTTGTAATTCTACAGAGGGTGGAGGAGAACAAGAAGAATATCATGGAGATTACGACATTCGTTTAGTTGCTATTGGTCAAACAACCATTAAAGCTAGTAAAACTGTCCAACTTCGTGCTTCAGTTACTGGTACAACCGAAAAAGACGTTATTTTTACTAGCAGCGATGAAAAAATTGCTACAGTTAATGAAAAAGGTTTAGTTACTGGTATAAGTAAAGGTAAAGCAATCATTACTTGTTCATTAAAGATTGAACCAAAATGTAAGAAGACTATAGAAATTACAGTTGAAGAAAGTGCCTTACCAACAAAATTAGAAATTATTGGATATGGCGATTTAACTCAATGGGTTGGTCAAGCTGTTGATTTATCAGTTGAAGTTACACCAGCTGAAGCATCTTCGCTTGTCGAATGGTCAACAAGCGATGCAACAGTTGCAACCATTACTGAAGCAGGTCACGTAGAATTCTTAAAAGAAGGAAACGTAACAATTTCTGTAAAATCAAAAGAAGCTCAAAATATCACATCTTCAGTTGATTTTAGAGTTAAAAAAGGAACATTTAGAAGTGATTTAGGATCTCCTTATTGGGATATTTCAAAACAAGCAGATGATACTAATCCAAATGTTAAATTAAATATTGACACTGCAAAACTTGGATATCATTCGCTATATTTTGCTAATTTTAAAGGAACAAGATACTACGTTGAAGGTTCATTTAAAGTTGATGCACAAATCTCTCCATGGGTATGGCAAGGATTTGGTTTTGGAAGTGGCTTAAGTGAAACAAGCACAAGATATTTCATTTTCTCGCCAAGAGTTGAGGGCCAAGGAAATGACTTTAATAAATTTATTGTTAAAGATTTGCCAAACGAAACATGGCCAGCTTTAACAACTCGTTCGCAAACTTGGGGTGAAAACGGACTCGACAATATCGATTGGAGAAATAATGAAGTTAAAGTCGCTTTATTAAGAGATAATAACACTTATTATTACTTATTAAATGACAAATTAATGTATGTTGATGAAAGTACTGTTTATGACGAAATCCCAACAATGCCAATTTTAGTTTCAATTGATCTTCCAGTAACAGTTAAAAATTACAAGTTAATAACAGAAGATGCTCAAATCGATGCAAAATTAAGTGAACAACAATTTAAGTATTCTTTCTATCCATCAAATGAAGAAAGAGTCGAATATCAATCAGATTCAAGATTCATTTTCAAATCAAATAATATTCTTTCTAAAGACAACAAGGTTAAATCACTTGGTGATAAAGCTAAATTAGTTGGTGATTTTGAAGTCGAATTTGATATAGAAGATATGCTTTGTAATAAAGCTCATACAAACGGATTTAGTGGAATTGGACTTAACTTAAGTAGATATGATTCTGCCGATACAGTCGAATCTTTCTTAGTTGGCAATTCTGTATTAGAAGGAAAGGTTGAAAATACCGCTAGATATAATAGTTGGAACTACACTATGTCATATGATAACGAAAATTCCTCTTATTATTATCTAGAATCAAGCACTCAATTGTTTGAAAATCCAAAAACATCACATCATGTAAAGGTAACAAGAACAATTGAAAACAACATCTCAACATTCAAAATGTTCGTAGATGAAACAGAAGTTAATTTTGATCTCAAATCTTCAAAATTTGAAGGTATGACATCTAAATATACAGGAGCTTACATTCTTTGGATTGCTGGAGAATACGCTTCTGGAGAAGTAAATAATTTAACATTTAAATCAGCTATAAACAAAGGAGGAAACTAAGATGAAGAAAAATGTTTTATTAGTTGCATTACTTTCAGTTTGCGCACTTGCTTCGTGTGAACAAGGGCCAAAAACAATCAATTACAAATTGACTCTTGAAGACACATTTAGTCTTGATGGAAAAACAGGCGTAATTGAAATGGAAGGCAAAGTTGGTGATGAATTACCAACAAACGTTGTATCAACAAATCAATATTATGTTTTTGATGGTTGGTATTTAGGTGAACAAAAAGTTACAACAGTTCAAGCCGCAAATGACAATTATTCGATGAAATACTTAGATAATACACCAACAATTTCATTTGCTGAAACAACTGCATCACTTTATGTTACTCAAACAATTAAAGTTAATCCAACAGTAACAAAATTTACCGACGCAATTACTTACACAGTTGAAGATAAGACAATTGCTAGCGTCGATAAAGATGGAAATGTTCAAGGATTAAAACAAGGTGAAACCAAATTAAAAGCCTCACTTACTGATAAAATTTACGCAGAACTTAAATTGGTAGTTAAAGACACTGTTGTAGACCTTTCAGTAAATAAGGACAATTTTGATTTTACAGGTGTTTTCTCAGAAAAACCAGTAGTTAAGTCAAAAGGAAATCAAAATTCATTTGCAAAATTAACTGGTGCAGCTGGAAAATTCTATGTTGCTGAATCAAAAGTTAAAGTATTAACTCCAGATGCAGGCGATACTTGGTCAAGAGTTGGTATCTCTCACTTAAAAGCTGATGAAGCTTTAAATACCTATTATGGTTTACAAGTTTCTCCAGGTTCAAATTATAACGCACGTAAAACTGTTACTATGTTAATTACTGATGGTAATGTCCAACGGGGAAATATCACCGATAGAAGCCAAGTTTGGGGTCAACATAATTTAGGTGCTTTAAACTTTGATGAAATCAAATTAACATCAGTTAGAAAAGGTGATGAATTCTTCTCATTCGTTAATGATCAACTTTATTACTATGATAATGGTGTTGATGCATTAAAAGGTGTTGATTCATATCCAATCTTAAATGTTGGTAGTGCCGCTGCAGAATTCTCAGCAATCAGTACAAAATTTGGTGAAAAAGAAGTTAACGATTTCTTAGCAAAAGCCGATAACAGTGATTATTTTGCTGCTGATGATAAGACAAAGATTGAAAACGGCAAGATTACATTTAGTGGAGCAAGCGATTCAACCTGTGCATTAAACGCTAAAGACCATGCTGCTAAATCACTTGGAATTAAAGCAGCACTTCCTGCAGAAAAAGAAGCAACATTATCATTTGATTTGAAGTGTGTTGCATTTGGTGGAAGAGATGCTTTACCAGCACTTGCAGTTACAACAAATAGATATGATGGCGCTTATGCCGAAGCACGTTCAATGGTTATTGGACAATATAAAGCTGGTTGGACAGGATGGAATTCAAATGGCAATTTGAATGACGGAATCGGTTCAGGTGGCGTTACCTATAAAGTAAACGACGAAGAAACAAGACTTGAAGAAGGAAGCACATATCACGTTGAATTCAAGAGAGTCATGGAAGCAGAAGGCCAAGATAATATCCTCAAAATTACTGATAAAGATGGACACATCTTACTTGAAAATAAATGGGGATGGGTCAACGATGGTTATAAAGGAAGAGTTAATATTAACTTCCTTAATCGTGACTTCGATTGTGAAATTTCAAACATTAAAATTGTTGAAGCTGAATAATTTCTATTAACAAAATTTAACTATTGGAGGGCAAAATGCCCTCCAATAGGAAGGTTTTAAATATGTCTATAATTTTCAATAAAGAATTAAATATTTTTCATATATTTAATAATGAAATTTCTTATTACATTTATTTAAATGAAAACGGGATGTTAACTAACCCATATTTTGGTAAGCGACTTGATGATATCGATATTGATAGTATTTTTGATATATCCCATGATTGGCAATCGCATTATTTTGATAATGAAAAAAAGGAAGAAGAAGAATTAAAAAACATTCAATTTAATTCTTCCCCATTTATTGCTCCAACCTCACTTGCTTACGATACAAGACATAATTTTATTGAAATTAATAGCGAAAAAGGATCAAGACTTGATTTTAGATATATTTCCCATCGAATTTACAAAGGAAAACCGAAATTTGATGTTTTGCCTTTTGTTAGAGATGAAGATGAAGAAGCTAGTACCCTTGAATTTACTTTAAAAGAAAAACAAAAAGAAATATATCTCCAATTAAGTTTTACTATTTTTTCTGACCTCAATTTAATTATTAGAAATACAAAATTAATAAATAAAGAGAATTCATCAATATATATAAGAAGATTAGATAGTTTATCTCAAGATTTTTTGCGTAACGATTTCGATATCATTCATTTTCCTGGAGAATGGATGTTTGAAAGACAACTTTGTAGAGAATCTTTAGAAAAGGGAGAAAAATGTATTGTCTCTCGAACAGGAAGAAGCTCACACGAAAATAATCCTTTTGTAATTTTATTAGATAAAGATGCTAACGAAAATTATGGTGAAGCATATGGATTTTCATTCCTTTGGTCTGGTTCGTTTAGATTCGATATTGAATCTTCTTTAACTAATGTTACTCGATTAACTTTAGGATTAGGAGAAGAACTTAACTTTGAAATTAAAAGCAATGATGAATTTTTAGTTCCTGAAGGCATTATGGTTTATTCACAATACGGAAAAGGAAATATTTCTCGAACACTTCACGATTTAATTAGAAACAGAATTGTAAAAGAAGCTAACGAAAAAGTTTATAAAGAAATTTTGCTTAATTCTTGGGAAGGCTGTTACTTAGATTTTGATACTAAAAAAGTGCTTGATTATTTAGACTCTGCTAATTTAATTGGAACAAAATTATTTGTTTTAGATGATGGATGGTTTGGAAAAAGAGACACTGATGATAGGTCATTAGGTGATTGGTTTGTAAACGAATCAAAGATTAATTTAGATTTAGTAATTGAAAAATGTCATGCATTAAATATGGATTTTGGTATTTGGATTGAACCAGAAATGATTAATCAAAATTCCGAATTATACAAAAAATATCCTGATTTTGCAGGGTTTTTGGAACATAATGAGTCATTTTTATCTAGACATCAACAATTTTTAAATATGGGAGATGATAATTGTGTTGATTATATTTATGGTGAATTAGAGAAATTATTATCAACTTATAAAATTGATTATGTTAAGTGGGATCATAATAGAATCATCAATGACTATTATGCAAAAAATTTAGATATTAAAAACCAAGGTGAATTTATTTATAGAAACACTCTAGGCTATTATAAATTGATTAAGAAATTAAGAGAAAAATTCCCAAATATTCATTTCCAAGGATGTGCAAGTGGAGGTGGAAGATTTGATTTAGGAACACTTTTCTATTTTTCAGATATCTGGACAAGTGATGAAAACGATCCAATTCAAAGACTCTTCATACAATATGGAACAAGCTTTATTTATCCGTTTTCAGTTTCTGGAAGTCACGTAAATGACAGCAAAATCACTGAATTTAAAGAAAAGTGTTTAATCGCTTTATTTGGAAGTTATGGATTTGAACTTGATCCTAGAAAATTATCTGAAAAAGAAATTGAAGAAATTAAAGAAGTTAATGAAATCTATTTAAAATATCATAACGATGTAGTTTTAAAAGGAGATTTATATCGATTATTATCACCTTTTGATATGAAATATTTTGCTATTGATATGGTATCAAAAGATAAATCAAAATGCTTGGTTTTATTCTCGAATTTATTAAAGAAAGGTAGAAATAGATTCTACTTAAAACTTCAAGGTTTAGATAAAAATAAATCTTATAAAAATAGTTTAGATAATAAAGTTCATAAAGGCGAATTTTATCTAAATGTTGGACTTAATTTGTCAAAAAGACTTGAAGAATTTGAAACAGACCTAATCGTTCTTGAGGAGGCATAGTATGAAATTAGAAGATATTAATATTAGAGATCCTTTTATTTTAACCGACAATAAAGAAAGAAAATACTACATGTATGGCTCTTTTTTCGACGGCAAAAATAGAGGTTTTCAATGTTTTGTATCTGAAAATTTAATCGATTGGAGTGAACCTAAAATAGTTTTTACTAGTTCGAAAGAATTTTGGGGAAGTGAAGATTTTTGGGCTCCTGAAGTTCATAAATACAATGATAAATATTATTTATTTGGTACTTTTTCGAGCAAAAGTAAAAAACGAAAGACTCAAATTTTAGTTTCTGATAATCCTCTTGGTCCTTTTAAAATTTGTAGTGCACCAATTGGTCCTGAAAATTGGTTTACACTTGATGGAACACTTTACGTAGAAAACAACAAACCATATTGTTTATTTTCTCAAGAATGGTTGACTGATAACGATGGCAAATTATGCGCTATTGAACTAGATAAGGATTTCAAAAATACGATAGGAGAGCCAAAAATCTTATTTAAAGCAAGTGAAACTGGATGGTCAAGATGCCCAAAGCGGAATCCAAATAAAGAAGATATTTATATTGTAGATGCTCCTTTTGTTTATGAATTTGATAATCAAAAAATCATTTTATGGTCAAGTTGGGCAACAAAAGAAGATAATGGATACGCTGTTGGCGTGGCTTATCCTCTGAATGGTGTTTTAGGTGGAAAATATATTCATAAACAGTTGAAATTACCAGAAATAGATAGTGGACATCCAATGATTTTTAAAGATTTAAACGGAAGAAATTTAATTTGTTATCATAAAAACAACTCTTTGCAAGGAAAAGAAAGAGCTGTTATTCGAGAAATATATTTAGAGAATGGAGAATTGGTCGTAAAATGAAATTTAAGATTTTGCCTTGCTTAATGGCTGTTGCTTTATGTTCATGTGGCAGCGCTGAAGGAGAAAAAGAAATGAAAACTTATTCAAACGAGGTTCAAGTCGTTGTAATTCTTGGTCAATCTAATGCAGAAGGACATTCTTGGGTTCAATATCTTCCTAAAACTGTCGGAGAAGAAAGAGCTCAAAAGTTTAATAACGGAATAGAAAATGTAAAGATTTCATATAATTTGATGAACGGAGCAAGAACTAGTGATGGTAATTTTGTTCCAGTTAAAACCGGACAAGGAAATAACGAAGAAAGATTTGGCCTTGAACTTGGAATTGCTGAAACTATTGGTAATGTTGATCCTACCAAACCAGTTTATTTAATAAAATACGCATACGGTGGTACAAATTTATATTCAAATTGGCGTTCAAAGACAAGTAAAAATACTGGATATCTTTATAATGGAGCTGTAGCTTACGTTTTAGAACAATGCAGGAAATTAGAAGAAATGGATTTGTTCCCAACAATTAATGCAATTTGTTGGATGCAAGGAGAAGATGATTCAAATTCGCCTTCATATGGAGAATATGAAACCTTAGAAAGAAATTTCAAAAATGATTTAAGAAATGATTTTAGTTACTATAAACCTCTTGATAAAGAAATTGGTTTTGTAGATGGATATATTTCTGATTCTCCTGCATGGCAACATTATGTAGAGATTAATAATGCAAAACTTAACTTATCGAAAGAAGATGAAAATCATGTAATAATCGATAGTATTGCAGAGAATTTGAAATATAATGCTGAACCATTAGGTGGACCAGACATTTATCATTTTGATAGTGGCAGCGAAGTTAAACTAGGAAATTTATTTGCTGAAAAGATAATTGCAGATTTTATCGACATTGATTAATTAAAAGAATTATCAATATTTTAAAGAGAAACAATACTATGTTTCTCTTTTTTATTCACTTGATATATTTGTGCGTGATAAGATAAATATAACGATGGTTAATGTAAAAATTCGAATTCTACATACTTCACTAATCAAACAAAATATAACTTTTGTTCTATCTTTTGTTGATGAAAATAGAAGAAAAACGGCTGAAAAATTTGTTCATGAAAAGGATAAACTTTTGTCATTAGGAGCAGGGTTTTTAATGGAAAAATATCTTCCAGAAGGTGAAATCAAAATAAAAGAAAGTGGAAAACCTTATTTAGAAAATGGTCCATTTTTTAATGTTTCACATTCAGAAGAATATGTTGTTTTTGTAAGCGATGAATCAAGAGAAGTAGGAGTTGATATCGAAAAAATAAATGAGAATAAAATCGATGGTATTCGCTATGTTTTAGATAAAGAAGAGAATAAGATTGAAGACATTAATGCTCTTTTTCAAGTTTGGTCAAATAAAGAAAGCCTTGTTAAATGTATTTCTTATGAGCTAAAAAACATAAAAGATGTGAAAGGAATACCTCTAGAAGGAAAGCGAATCGTTGATGAACAAACTTATTACACAAAATCTTTAATTTTTAATGGCTACGCATTATCTTTAACTTTAAAAGGAGAAGAGCCATTCAATATAGAAATTATCAATCTCAATTCATTGGAGGATTAATAGTATGGAAAAGTATTATTTAAGTCAATCTGAACTAGGTATTTTGTTAGAGTGTTTAAATCCAACAACAAAATACAATTTGCCATCTTTAATGGAACTTGGTGAAAATCTTGATGTAAAAAAATTAAAAGAAGCAATTAATAAATTTGCTCACGTTCATCCAGGAATTTTTACTATTCTTAGAAAAGATGATGAAGGTGGTTTTTATAAAGAATTTTTAGAAGAAGAAATTGATGTACCTTTAATTGAATTAGAGAAAATTGATAAAAAATCTTTAGTAAGGGAATTTGAATTATTTGGTTCTCATCTCTATCGTTTTGAGATCTTAAAAGTTAAAAATATTTATTATTTATTCTTTGATTTCCATCACATTATAGCTGATGGCGGATCAATAAAATTATTTATTGATTCTCTTGAAACACTATATAAAAATGGTGAAATTCAAAACGAAAAACAAAACGCATTTGAATACGGAAATTTTGAAAAAACCCTGCAGAACTCCACTGAATTTAAAAAAGCAGAGGCATATTACAAGGAAAAATATAGTGGAATTGATGCTGAATCAACTATAGTTGAAGATGTAAAAGAAGAAAAAATTTCACATAAAACAATTAGAAAAGAGTTAAAAGTTTCTGCTGAGGAAGTTAAGAAATTTACTAAAAAAGAAGGCATCAAAACTAGTGCATATTTTATCAGTGCTTTCTTATTCTTACTTAGCAAAGTTAATATGGATAAAGAAGCAATTATTGCAACAATACATAACGGGAGAAGCGAAGAACTTAAAAATACATTTGGTATGTTTGTTAGAACTTTCCCTCTTTATATCAATTTTGAAGGCATTAATGATTCAAAAGAAATGCTTCATAAAGTAAATGAAGAATTGACTCATAATGTAGAAAACGATTTGTACTCATTCTCTCAAGTTGTTTCAAATTTAGGCGTAAATCCTGAAATCTTATTTGCTTATCAAGGCGATTACATGTTTAAAACTAACTTCTTGGGTAAGGAAGTTGTTGCTGAACAACTTGAAGAAAAAGATGGGAAAGGAATCATGTCAATTGAAGTCCATCGCTATAACGATAAATTCCAAATTTGGTTTGAATATCGTAGTGACTTGTATTTAGACAGTTCAATCAATCAATTAATCGATTTATATGACATCACCCTTGAAAAATTACTTGATTCACCAATCGCATTAAATGAATTTGATCTTTTAGATGATCATCAACTAGAAGTTTTGGATAGCTTTAATGATGTAGATATATCAGAAGTTGAACTCGATAAAATGGTTTTAGATAAATTCGACTACTGGCTAGAAAAAGAACCAAACAAAGAATTGGTTATTTTCAAAGATAGAAGATATACCTACAAGCAAGTTGATCTTATTTCAAATAGAATCGCAAATGAGTTAGTAAAACTTGGTGTAAAAGCTGAAGATAAAGTTTCAATTTTGATTTCAAAGAGCGAATTCGTTGTTATTGCTTCCTTAGGCGTTATTAAATCCTGTGCAGCTTATCAACCACTTGATGTATCTTACCCAAAAGAAAGATTAAATTTCATGGTCAAAGATGCTGCAAGTAAAGTCGTCATTGCTGAAAGACAATACATTGATTTACTTGATGAATATAAAGGCCCAGTTATTTATCTTGATGAATTGGATAAATTAAAAGATGAATCTCGACCAATAAATAGACCAAAACCAAGCGATCTTTTCATCATGCTTTATACATCTGGATCAACAGGTGTACCAAAAGGAGTTATGCTTGAACACCACAATATTATGTCGGCTTGTGGAGTTGATATTAAATTTAGAAATCTTCAACACGATGCTCATGTAAGCGCCTATGCTTCATATGGATTTGATGCTGATATGTTTGATTTATATCCAACAATTTGTGTTGGTGGCACAATCTATATTATTCCTGAAGAGATGCGTTTAGATTTGATTGAGTTAAATAAATATTTGAACGAAAACAGGATAACTGACGCATTTTTCACAACTCAAGTTGGAAGACAACTTGTTAGTGAACTTAGTTTTGAAACAATTAGAACTATATCAGTTGGAGGCGAAAAACTTGTCCCAATTAACCCTCCAAAAAATTACAAATTATACAATTTATATGGCCCAACTGAAGGCACAATTTATTGTTCAGGATTTATAGTTGATAAGCTCTATCATAGAATTCCAATCGGTCACGCTTTAAAAGATTATAAATTCTATGTTTTAGATGAGAACAAGAAACGTGTACCTTATTTAGTTAAGGGGGAATTATATATTTCAGGTCCTCAAGTCTCTAGAGGTTATTTAAATAGAGATGAAGAAAATAAAAAAGCATTCTTAACAAACCCATTTGATAAAGATCCTGTTTTCCATAATCTTTATAAAACGGGTGATATTGTTAGATTCTTGCCAAATGGAGAAATCGATTTTATTGGAAGAAAAGATTTCCAAGTCAAACTCAGAGGATTTAGAGTTGAACTTTCTGAAGTCGAACAAATTATTAGAGAATATCCTGATATTAAGGATGCAACCGTAAAAGATTTTGCTGATCCTGCTGGAGTCAAATATATTGTTGGTTATATTGTTAGTGATAAAAAGATTGACATTGATGACTTAAAAGCCTTCATCAAGAGCAAGAAACCTCCATATATGGTTCCTCCTTACATCATGCAACTTGAAAGTATTCCATTAAACCAAAACCAAAAAGTTAATAAGAAAGCTTTACCAGTTCCTGAATTAAAGGTTGAAGAAGTTGTTGCTCCATCAAACGAAGATGAACAAAAGATTTTTGACATTATGAAAGATATTTTAGGTCACTCATCATTTGGTGTTACAACAGATATTTATGAAGCTGGTTTAACTTCGATTTCATCAATTACTTTAACGGTTAGATTATCAAAAGCTTTCAATAAACAAATTACAAATCAAGATTTGAGTTCAAATCCAACAATTCGTGATTTAGCTGTTCTTTTAAATAATAAAGAAGATGAAAAAACTTATGAAATTCGTGAAGAATATCCATTAACAAAGACTCAAGAAGGAATTTTTATTGAATCAATTGCTAAACCAGGAAGCACAAATTACAACATTCCATTATTATTTAAAATTGATAAATCAATCGATTTAAATAAACTTAAAGAAAGCGTTATTAAAGCAATAAAAGCGCACACTTATCTACTTTTGAATCTTGCAATGGATGATGATGGAAACATTAAAGCTTTAAGAAAAGATGAAGAACCAAAAGTTGAAATCTTAAAGGTTGATAAACTCGACAAGGCCTCTTTAGTTAGACCATTTGAAATTGTTGGTGGTTCTTTATATCGAGCTGAAATTTATGAAACTAAAAAAGATAATTATCTTTTCTTAGATTTCCACCACATAATTTGCGATGGTACTAGTGAAGTAATAATCTTAAATGACATCAATAAAGCATATTCAGGTGAAGAAATCGAAAAAGAAGAATTCACTGGTTTTGAACTTGCATTAGAAGAACAAGATAAACGCGCTTCAAATCAATATGAAGAAGCAAAGAATTATTATTCTTCATTATTAAAAGATGTTGAAGAAGGTTATTTATTAAAGAAAGATTTAAAGACAAAAGATGAAGCAAAACTTCACGTCGACGATATTTATTCTTCCTTGGATGTTGATGTAATTAAATCATTCGCTTCTAAAAACGGATTAACATTAAATGCGATAACCAACTTTGTTTTTGGCTTTACATTCTCTAAATTTATTTATAAAGAAGATGCACTTTTTGTCACGATTTATAATGGCAGAAACAGTTCAAAAACAATGAATACTGTCTCAATGATGGTTAAAACACTACCTGTTTATATTAAATATAAAGAAGAAGATGAGATCATTCCTTTACTTGAATCCGTAAAGAAACAATTAGAAAATTCTGAATTGAATGATATTTATTCTTTCCAAGAAATCGCTTCAACATTTAATATTACAAGCGATGTAATGTTTGCATATCAAGGTGATTTATTTACATTTGATACAATTGCAAATAAAAAAGCAGAATCAGTTATTTTAGATTCTGATGATGCAAAATCACTCTTCTCATTAGATGTATTTATTGAAGATAATAAATTCAAATTACATTTTGAATACGATGAATCTCAATATGGCGTTGAAACAATTAAATCATTTGCTCGTTTATTTGAATTGGTATTAGAAGAAGTGAGCAAAAAGAAATATATTCATGAAATTAATTGTTTACCTGAAGAAGATAAAAAATTATACGAAAAATTCAATCAAACTTATGTCGAGCCATCAAATAAAGTTTATAGCAAGCTTGTTGAAGAAATGGTTGAAAAATATCCAGACAATTTAGCTGTTGCAGGAAAAGATGGTGAATATACATATCAAAAGTTTAACGAAGCAGCAAACAAAATTGCTCATGCTTTGCTTGATAATAAAGTAGAATTAGGCGATAGAGTTATTATGCTCATGCCAAGAAGAGCAAGTGCTTATATCGTCAGAGAAGGTATTTTAAAATCTGGTGGGGCATTTGTTGCTATCGATCCAAAATATCCAGATGATAGAGTTGAATACATTATTACCGATAGTGATTCAAAAGTTTTGATCACTACAAAAGAAATCGAAGAAGATAAAAAAGAGCTTTTAAAGAAAACTGGAATCAAGGTTTTACGAATCGAAGAGATTTTAGAATCTAAGAAAATTAGTAATCCAAATGTTGATATTCCAATGTCGTCTTTAGCTTATATTATTTACACTTCTGGCAGTACTGGAAAACCAAAAGGAGTGATGATTTCTCACAAAAACCTTGCTAATTACGTATTAAATGGCTCAAATTTAGCAACTAGAGAATATCGTATCATCAAAGGAAAAGTCTCATCTTGCTCATTTGCTTCCTTTGCTTTTGATGCTTCTTTACAAGAAGAATGTGTTGTTTTATCTCATGGCTATCAAGCTGTAATTGCAAGTGAAGAAGAAATTGAAAATCCATTATTACTTTCTGAAACACTTAAAAAATATGGCGTTAATATTATGTTCTTAACTCCTTCATATGTTTCAAATGTTTTAGATACACCTGAATTCTTAGAAGCTTTGAAGAATTTCCAAGTTCTTGATATGGGTGCAGAAGCAGTTCCTTATGAACTAGTTGAAAGAATTAGAAAGTTAGGAATTAATTGTTTAATTGATAATGGTTATGGACCAACTGAAACAACAATCACATCATCAATGACATTTATTGAAGATAAATATGTCACGATTGGAACACCTGTTGCTAATACAAAATATTATATTTTGGATAAAGCAGGACATGTCCTTCCAATTAATGCAATTGGAGATTTAACAATTGCTGGAGATAGTGTTGGTATTGGTTATTACAAATTAGAAGAAAAGACCAAAGCAGCTTTCATAGAAGTAAATGGCGAACGTGCTTATAGAAGTGGTGATCTTGCAAGAGTTAATAGCGAAGGCAACACAGAATTCTTTGGCCGATTAGATAATCAAATTAAACTTCATGGTTTAAGAATTGAATTAGATGAAATTGAAAAAGTTTGTAATTCGCATCCAGATGTCACAAGATGTATTGTTTTGGTTAAAAATAACGCAATTGATGGCGATTATCTTGCTTTATATTACACAGCAAGTAAAGAATTAAGCAAAGAGGAATTAACTGCGTTTATGGCAAAATCATTAACGCCATATATGATCCCTAAAGCCATGATGCAACTCGAAAAAATTCCACTTACACCAAATGGAAAAATTGATAAGAAAGCATTACCAGAAATTACAACAACTTCATCAAATAAAGAGAAAAAAGCTCCACGAAATGCCGCTGAAAAAGCAATCTGTAACATTTTTGCTAAAGCACTCGGCTTAGAAAGTGTTGGAGTTGATGAAGATTTCTTTGAACTTGGTGGAACTTCATTAAGTGCATCAAAAGTTGCAATGTTGGCTTTAAAAGAAGGCTTACCAATTGCTTATAAAGATGTTTTTGATAATTCAACAGCAGAAGAATTGGCTGCTTTAGTTAATAAAGATCAACCAGTTGTTGAAAAAGTCAAAGAAAAAGAAGTTGAAGAAAGTAAATTCCCTGCTTTAGAGAAGAATAAGGTTGAATTTGTTGATGAAATCCATAAAGAAAAAGATTTAGGTACTGTTTTACTTGCTGGAGCAACTGGATTCTTAGGCATCCACATCTTAAAAGAATTAATTGATGAACATGTCGAAACATATATTTTAGTTAGAAGTAAACATATCTCATTAAATAGTAGAATGTCGCTTTTACTTGAATATTATTTTGATAATCCATTTGAAGAAGAACTTAATTCTTATATTCATATTATTGAAGGCGATATCGCTGATGAAGATTTGAAGGCAAAATTAAAAGATATCAAATTTAATACTTTGATTAATGCTGCAGCTATTGTCAAACATTTCTCAAATGACGATATTATCGAAAGAATTAATGTTGGTGGAGTTAAAAATCTCATTGATATTGCTTTAGAACATAAAGCTAGAATGATTCAAATTTCTACTTTATCTGTTGCTGGAGAAAATATTGATAATAAATTCCCAGAACATTTCCGTATGAAAGAATATCAACTCGATATTGGACAAGATATTTCAAATAAATACATCAATTCCAAATTTAATGGCGAAGCAGCAATGCTTGAAGCAATCCATGATAAAGGATTAGATGGAAAAATCATTAGAGTTGGCAATTTGATGAGTAGACAAAGCGATGGTGAATTCCAAGTTAATTCGATTACTAACGGCTTTATGCGTGGATTAAGAGGATATTATGCACTTGGTAAATTCCCAATTTCATCTTTAGATGAAACAACTGATTTCTCACCAATTGATGAAGTAGCAAAAACAATTTTAGTTTTAGCAACAGCTCCAAAAGAATTCACTGTATTCCATAGCGCAAATTCACATCCTGTTGAAATGGGTGATGTCATTGAAGCGATGAATGAATGTGGTTTACACATTGATAACGTTAAAGATGAAGAATTCATGGATGCAGTTTTTGAAGCAACAAATGATGAAGAAAAGAGTAAGAAAGTATCTGCATTAATTACTTATACAAGTAAAGATAACCATTCACATTCTTACATTTTGACTGATAATAGTTTCTCAATCAAAGCACTATATCGTTTAGGATATAAGTGGCCAATTACCGATAAAGAGTATTTAATTAAAGCTATTAAATCTTTAATTTCACTTGAATTCTTTGAAAGGGACGATTAATGCTAGAGCGTAATTCAAAATTGATGACAAAAAAGATGTTTCAATATTTGATTCCATCGATATTGATGATTTTTGCCATGCAATTTGGATCTCTTTTAGATGGAATTTTAGTTGGTAATTTTATTGGAAACGATGCTTTAAGCGCCTCTTCCCTTGTTTTACCGGTTTTATATGTCATCCAGTTACCAGGATTTGCTATTGGAACTGGAGGAGCGATTGTTGTCGCAAATTTACTTGGTAAAAGAGAAGTAGCAAAAGCAAAAACTGCATTTACTTTATCAATGATAATAGCGGTAGGAGTTTCTTTATTATTTACGATTCTTGCATTCTTTGTTTCTGAACCTCTTGCAGGATTATTTTGTCCAGAAGAATTTAAAGAATTAGGCAAGCAATATATATTTGGATATTTAGTAACTGATCCAATTGTCGGATTTAGTTTAGCTATTGCTTGTTTTATTAGTGTTGATAATAATCCACGTTTAGCATCGATTATGTATATTGTTGCTAATGCTGCAAAAGTAGGTAGTGAATTCTTATTTATTACGATGTTAACAGGTAGTGCAAAAATGCTTGGAGCAGCTTTATCAACAGGGGTTGGTTATTTAGTTGGTGATTTATTAATCATTTTCTATATCAAGAGCAAAAAGAGATTATTATCGTTCTCTTTTAAATTTGATGCACCTAAAGAAATGCTACTAGACTCTTTAAAAGCATCTTCATCAACGGCTTTAAATTTAGCATTAACTGCAATTCAATTAGCAATTTGTTCAATATTTGTTTCTAAACTTATTGATCCTGCTTCAGTTGATATTTTACTATTTGGTGTTTTATCAAATATGGTTTTCGTGTTTGATTTACTTTTAGGAGGAGTAATACAAGTAATACCAAATATTTGTGGGGTACTTTATGGAGAAAAAGATTATTATGGACTCAAAAAGATCACAAGATTAATTTATTTAATTAATGTCATTGTGACTTCTTTAATCATAATTGTTTTATTTATTTTCCCTCAATTTTATTGTCAAATTTTTGGTTTTGATGCATCAGTTGATCCAGAAAGAATTAGTTTATTCATTAGGATATTCATTTTTGCATTCATTCCTTATGAAATATCTAAATTTAATCAAATGTATTATCCTACCATCGAGAAGAATCTTCCTGCTTATGTAACCGTTGTTTGTAGAACATTAGTCTTGATGTTACCTTTATCAATTATTCTTTTACATACACATGGATTACTTGGATATTTTGTAGGTCAACTTATCGCTGAAATAGGAACAGTTTTATTCACATATTTATTTATTTTCATTTATGGAAGAGTCAAAAAACTTAAAAAACAAGGAATATTCTTAATTCCTTCTTCAAAAGAAATAGATAAATATGATGTAACTGTAAATAATGATAAAAACAATGTCCCATTACTTTCTGAAGAAATCGAAAATTTTGCTTTAAAACACAATGTTTCTAAGCGTGATGCTTCAATGATTGCCTTAGGGGCAGAAGAGATGGTTTCAAATATCATCGAATACGGATATAAGATTAAAAATCACCATTATTATATTGATGTCACACTAAGAATTATCGAAGATAAGATGGTTTTAACTATTAAAGATGATGGGATGGTTTTTGATCCAACACAATATAAAGAAGATGAAGCTGAATTTTCAACTAGTGGCATCTTGTTAATTAGAAAAATAGTAGATAAAATTTCTTATACAAGAGTTTTAAATACAAACAACACTTCAATAGAAATTTATTTAAAAGGAGTAAATGAAAATGAACATTAATTCAAGAGTAGAAGGCAATACTTTATTTATTGATTTAGAAGGTAGACTTGATACAGTTACTTCTCAACAACTTGCTGAATTGATTCCCCTTGAAAAAAGAAGAAACCTCGATATCGACTTCAATTTTGAAAAATTAGATTATGTTTCTTCAGCTGGTTTAAGAATACTTGTTTTATTCAAAAAAGAAGCTCAAGCCACAAATAACAAGATGGTAATTAGAAATATCAACGAAGTTATCAAAGAAATCTTTACTGTTACTGGCTTTGATAAAATCTTAAAAATTGTTGAATAATGAAAAAATTGAGATTTGGCTTATTAACAAAAATTATAGCGTTATCCGGTGTGTTAACTCTTTTAACTGTCTCTAGCAGTTTAACTGTTAATGCTTTAATCTCTTATAACGATAAAAGAAATTCATACACTGACGCCTGTGGTATCATGACTGATAACTTAGAAGGCGTTTTTACTAAAGAAGAAGAAAATGAAGATGAATCAGCAAAATTCAGCTCTATTTTAAACATGCTAATTGATAATTATCTTCCTATTAGAAACGATTATGACACATTGAGTGATGAGCAAGTAGATGTTTATCAAAAAGATTTAAGATTATCTGAATTTGGTCCTTTATCAAATGAAGGACAGATGGGCCTCTCTCAAGATAAGGCAATTAGAAGAGGCTTATTTACTGAGCTTTTTGCAAACATGCAATCAGTTACATTTATAAATGAAGTTCCATTTTCATCTTTCTTTTTATACGATTCTAATCCAAATAATCCTGATGAACGCGCTGTAATCAATGTTATGAGCTTTGATTATGAAAAAAATGCTCATGATGAATTAGTTTCTCAAACAACATTAGTTGAAAATAATATGATGACGTTTGGATATCGAAACGTTATGCCTAGTGAAGATGAAGTTGACTTTTTTGATAGTGATTTAGATGCAAAAAAATTCATTATTGATAATACAGTTTATTCATATAACCGCATTTCAATTACGCTTTCAAATACTGAATTTAAATGTTTTGTTCGTGGACAATATCCTTTTGATAAAGTTAATAAAGAATTCGCTAATCAATTATTAACTCAATTTTTAGTTACTATTGGATCAGCAGTTTTTCTTGTCATTATCTATGGTTTATTTGCCAAATTATTCTTAATTAAAAATGTTCATAAATTAACTGATTCAACAAATAAGTTTGTTGGAATGATGAAAAGTGATGATGCTTTAGAAGTTGTTGATAGCGGAATTAATTCAACTGATGAAATCAAAGAATTATCTGATGCGTTCACTGTTATGCAAGGCCAAATCATTACCTATGTTGATAACATCAAAAAAGCAAGAGACTTCGAAGAAGCTGTTAACGCTGAAGTTAGTATCGCTAGTAAAATTCAACTTGAATCTTTACCTGCAAATACATATTTTGATCGTGATTTAGAATTACGTGCCTTTATTAAACCTGCAAAAGGAGTAGGTGGAGATTTTTATGATTATTTCTATATTGATGAAGATCACCTTGCTTTTGTTGTAGCAGATGTTAGTGGAAAAGGCATTCCAGCAAGTTTATTTATGATGCGTTCAAAAGAATCAATTAGAAGTGCATCAATGAACGAAAAAGATTTATCAACTGTCTTCTTTAAAGTAAATAATAGTTTATGTGTTAATAATGCAGAAGGTTTCTTTGTTACCGCATTTCTTGGTGTACTCAACTTAAAAACTCATGAATTTAATTACATTAATGCAGGACACGAAAGACCACTTATTAAGCATAATGGTGAATGTAGTCGTCTAAAAGTTGAATCCAATTTTGTTTTAGGTTTAGAAGAAGATTTTGTTTATAAGCAAGAAAGTATAGAGCTTGAAGAAGGTGATACATTACTACTCCATACAGATGGATTAAATGAAGCTATAAATAAGAGCGAAGAAGAATTTGGTTATGAAAGAATAAGAAATTCTTTAATGAAAGATGACGAACCAAAACTTAATATAGATACCGTAATTAAAGATTTAGAAGAATTTGAAGGTGAAGTAGAACAATTTGATGATATTACAATCCTTGCTTTCAAGATTAGAAAAGATGTTTCAACGTTCTTCTATAAGAATCCAAAATATGAAGATATCCCTGATTTAACAGCAAAAATCGAAGAATGTTTAGAAGGAAGTGAAATTGCTACATTAAGTAAAATTGGAGTAGTAATTGATGAAGTAATGAATAACATCATTTCTTATGGAAAAACTAAAACAAATAAAACTTTGATGGTAACTGTAGAAAAAAGAGGTAATGAAATTGTTTTAGTATTTATCGATAATAGTCATCCATTTAATCCTTTACTTAAACCAAAACATACAATTCCTGAAAACATGGAAAAAGGAATTGTTGGAGGAGTTGGCATATCAATTGTTACAAGCATTTCTAAAGATGCTGAATACGCTTATTCAAATAATAAAAATATATTGATTATTAAGTTTTAAAAACTTAAAAATCCCTCTTTCTTATTAAGTAGAGGGATTATTATTCGCCTTTTAATATTGCCTCAGCAATTTTTATATCTTCTTTAGCTGTTATTTTGATGTTGTCATTACTTCCTTCAACAAGGAAAATTTCTTTTTGAGCAATTTGAGCAAGTTGAGCATCATCAGTTGAGTCAATTATATTATTTTGATATGCATTTTTATGTAATTCAAAAATTGTTTTAAATCTAAATGATTGAGGAGTTTGGGCAAAATAAAGTTGATCTCGATTCATTATAGAATCAATCTTTGCTCCATCTTTACTGAAATAAGTAGTGTTAGGATTTTTAATAACTGTACATACACATTCATGGTTTTTAAGCGCATTGCAGTTTCTATCAATTATTGCATCTTTAACAAGTGGACGAGCTCCATCATGAATTAATACATAATCTTCTTCAGATGCCTCTTTTTTAGCGATACATTTTAAACCATTAAAAACTGATAATTGTCGAGTAGAAGCACCTAAAACGACATCGCTGACCTTATTTAGATTAAATGATTTAACATAATCATTTACTAGAGCCATATATGGGGCAGAAGTTACGACAATTATTCGATCAATATTTTTATTATTTTGGAAAGCTTTGATTGTTCTAACTAAGATTGGTTCATTAGCGCAAGATAAAAATTGTTTAGGAATGTCTCCTCCAACTCTAACACCTTTTCCTGCAGCAACAATCAATGCGTAAATCATATTTTTCTTTTGTAATTCTACCAAATATTTAAATATATTTAAAATTATGTTTACTAAAATAAAAAAAGATAGATAATTTATAAATAGTTATGAGATATTTAAAAACATTAGTAGCAGGAATTTGCGCAGGTTTATTTATTGCTCTTGGAGGAGTAGCTTTTGTTGTTTGCTCAGCAAATAATTTATCTTGGCTTGGAGCAATATTATTTTCTTGTGGATTAATGTCTGTATGTGCTTTTCAAGCAAAACTATATACAGGAAAAATAGGCTTTGCATTTCATTCATCAAAAGAAGAGCTTCTTGATCTACCTATAATGTTTATTGGCAACGTTATTGGAGCAGTAGTAGTTGGTTATTTATTATTTTTTGCTTTACCAGAAAATTTCATAACTGCTGCTCAAGCAATCGCAGAAAAAAGAATGAATGAAGCATTTTATGTTCCTATAATCATGTCATTTTTCTGTGGAATACTAGTTTATTTAGCAGTGTATGGGTGGAAAGTAATTGAAAGTCTACCAGTAAAAGCAATTCTTTTAATATTATGTGTTACTGTTTTTGTTATTTGTGGCATGCAACACTGTATTGCTAATATGTTTTATTTCTCTTTAGCAAATATGTGGAACTTGGAAACACTATTAAATATCCTCTATTGCGTTATTGGTAATTCAATTGGAGCAATAGCGATTGATTCAGCTATTAGATTCTTTAAAAGCGAAAATAATAAGTAAGAAATTTCAACCGAGTTCATTAAGAATTCGGTTTTTTATATATAAAGATTAAATATAAATAAATGATAAGAATTGCAATGCAACGATTTGCAAATAAATTTTTTATTTCCTTGCAAATATAGTTCGTAGTATCTAAAACAATCACAAATATTCACGCCTTATTAAATATATATTTAATGTAAGCGCTTAAATATAAGTCATTTTGCTCATTTGTGTTCATTTCTATTTATTTATTTTCTTATTTTTGATTATTTATTAAGTTGCTAAACTAAAAGCCTTAAAAAGATGTTTTTTGCAAATCATTTAAGTATTATAGGTTCAGTATGTATGGTTATAAAAGTTTCTAAGTAGCAATTTTTTAGTTCATAAAATTGTTTTTTGCTATTTAGAAATAATTAGTGACCTTGCAACTAGGAACAAATGTTTCATTATTGGGTTTATAAGTAGTACTCATTTAGAAGATTATAAATAAGCTCAAATAATTAAACATTGTTTAGGAGGAAAATATGGGATTAAAAAAATTCAAAATGGTGCTTGGTGGCACCGCAACATTAATGGCATCTCTCCTTGCAACCTCAACAAGCGCATATTCAGTAGCAAAATCTGATCTTGCTATTGGGCGGATGGATGGATGGTTTGAAGTTAACCGTGATATTTGGGAAACAAGAACTGTCAAAGGTGTTAGAGAATTCACAAAAGACTATGCTAGTTTGACTGAGTTTGCAGATGCATTGATTGCTCATTGTGAAAAGCAAGGTGAAGAAGGCTTTGCACTTTTACAAAATGAGAATAATGCTCTTCCATTAGCAGCAGGTGCTAACGTTACACTTTTTGGTAATAACTGTTTCAATATGCCAAATGGTCATACCGGTGTTAATGCAAATAACGGCGACAATTCTTACAAGAAATTTATCACTTTAGCAGAAGGCTTAGCAGCAACTAACAAAGTTACAATCAATGATACAGTTGTAGCAGGTGACTTCGGTGGAAGAATGGCAAAAGCTCCTACCAACTTTGGCAGTTACACTATTCCTGAAAAATTTAGTGAAAAAGACACTTGGGTAATTCCTTCAAATTCAATTGGTATCGTCGCTGTTGGTCGTGGTGGTGGTGAAGGCGCTAATTATAAACCAGATTCAGCTTCAAATGCTGTTGATCCATTAGCTCTTTCTGATCAAGAAATTGCTATGATTGATTATGCAAGATCACATTGTGATAAAGTTGTTGTTTTAGTTGTTTCAGCTAACGCAATGGAACTTGGTCCAATTGTTAAAGGTGGAGATCACGAAGTTGATGCAATTGGTTTCTGTGGTATTCCAAATGATTACCAATATGGTGGTATCGCAAAAGTCCTCGTTGGTTTAGCAGATGCTACTGGCGGATTAACTGATACATATCTTTACGACAACTCATTTAATCCTGCAACAGTTAATATGGGTCAACAACAATATCAAGATAGAGATTCAATCGCTTTAACACAAGCAGAAGATCCATATCATAGAGCAACCCGTAACTACAATGGCAACAACTACATTGTTGAAGCAGAAGGAATTTACGTTGGTTATAAATATTATGAAACACGTTACTTTGATTCAGTAAATGATCCTACTGGAACAAACGCAACAGATCCAATCGGTTCAACTAAGGTTGCTCAAGCTTGGGATTATAAGAACGAAGTTGTCTTCCCATTCGGTAAAGGCTTAAGCTATGTTCCATATGAACAAGAAGTTTTAAGTGTTAATATGGATGTTTCCGAAAACGGAAAGACAACCGCAGTTGTTAAAGTCACAAACAAAGGAACTAGAAAAGCTAAATTCAATACTCAACTTTATGTCTCTAAACCATATACAGCATATGATAAAGAGAATAAGATTGAAAAATCAGCAATTGACTTCCTCAATTCAGCAAAAGTTGAAGTTGAAGCTGGACAAAGTAAAGAAGTCGAAATTTCACTTCCAACAAGATATTTAGCAAGCTGGGATTCAAAAGGTGCTAAAACATATATTATGGATGCTGGTGATTATCTTTTCACAGCAGCTAATGGAGCACACGAAGCTGTTAATAACGTTTTAAAACAACTTGGAAAGACAACTGATGGTGGTGAAGGAACAGGTAAAGCTGTTACAGTTAACCTTGCTCAATTAGATAAGACATCATTTGCCCAATCAAATGGACACGTAGTTACAAACGTTGCTGATGATGCAGATATTAACTACTATCTCCCAGACAAAGTCACATATTTGACAAGAGCTGACTGGAGAACATATCCAAAGAATTATACAAACTTTGTTAATGGTTCAGGAATTGAATCCGAACCAGCATTTAAGATTGGTGATTCAGCAAAGAAAGATGAATGGTTAAAGAATTTACGTAACTTACAATATATCGGTGCTTACTACGATGCAAATAATCGTGGTGAACCATGTAAAAATGTTGAAGGTATCCTTCCTGATAATGTTGGTGAAGGTGAAGGTAAAGAATTTTCCAATATGTGGGATTGGATTACATCATTCAAACTTAATAGCCCAGAAGCATTCAAAGATGTTAATAGTGAAATTTGGGAAACATATGCTCAAGCAATTAATATTAATGAAGCCGTTGGTGCTATTCTCCATGGTGGTAATACAACCGATACATTAAGTGTTGGTAACCCAACATCTGCTCAATCAGAATCTGTTACAGGTTATCAAACAAAATTAACAATCATCCCAGAAGACAAAGATAATCACGTTGCTGCAAAACAATTACAACTTAACCTTGCTTCAAATACATTACTCGGTGCAAGTTTCAACCCACAACTTGCTTATGAATGGGGTAAAATTGAAGGCGAATGTAGCTTATGGTTAATGGATGAACAAAATAAAGGACCTATGACAGTTTGGGGCGGCGGTCTTAACTTACATAGATCTGCATATAATGGTCGTAACTCAGAATACATGTCAGAAGACCCAATGTTAACAAACCGTATTGGTGAAGCTCAATATGAAGCATGCATGACAAAAGGTGCTATCAATGGTCCAAAACACATGGGCTTCAACGATCAAGAATTAAACCGTCAAGGTAACGCATGTTACATGACAGAACAAAAGATGCGTGAAACCGATATCCGTTGTTACGAAGGTGCATTACGTGCTGAAGAAGGTAACGGAAATGGTGTCATGATGTCATTTGCACGTATCGGTGCTCAAAACGTTACTAATATGGTTGGCTTACAAGTCGAAATCATGAGAGGTGAATGGGCATTTGACGGAATTATCACAACTGATATGGGTCAAGCTCAATATCATGAACCATACTCAATTATTAACGCTACAACATGTCAATACGCTGGATTTGGTGCTAATGATTCATTTATTGGTGCCGACGGTAAAGACTTCTCAGATACAGCTGCAGATAAGTCATTCTCTTACATCACAATGGCCGCATTAAAAGCTGACAATTATATTTGTGAAAAAGCACGTTTAACTAATAAGTATCAACAATTTACATTAGCTAATAGTGCTAATTACAATTTAAGAAAAGCTGGAGAAGGCGAAGAAGGTCAAGAAGTTGAATTAAATGTTTATGTCGGAAGACTTGAACACGCTCCATGGGAAACAATCTTTGATGCAGCTACAATTACAACAGCTGTCTTAACAGGTATTGCTGGTGTTGCATTCCTTGCTGCTTGCTTCCTTCCAGGAAAAAAGGAGATTTAAAACATGAAGAACATTCTTAAAAAACAAGCTTTAGGTGCTTATATTACTTTAGGTGCTTTTGTAACTACTATAGTCGGATTAATCCTTTATGGTATTACAGTTAACTGGGGTGATCAAATGCAAACAGCTAACGGTGGTGAATTATATCTCATAGCTACAGATCCAATTTTTGGAACTATCACTACATTAGGTGTTTTCTCAGTTATATTCCTCGTTCTTGGATTATGTATTCCTCAATTTAAACTCCAAGGTATAGTTGGTAAAGTTTTAGAGGTAGTTGGTTTTGTATTTAGATTACTTGCTCCTGTATTCTTAATCTTAACTTTTGTTGGATTTATTAATGGAACATTAACTGGTTTAGGTTGGACGTTCTTCTCAAACGAAGAATTAACCATCAATCCAGGTGCTGTTTTGACAGGTCAAGTCAATATTACAGGCTTAGTTTTCATCCTTCTTTCTGCAATTATTGCAATCGTTGCATCTTTCTTTAAAGTTGTTAAAGACGATGAAGCTCCAGCAGTTGAAGAAAAACCAGCTGAATAATTATAATTAAATAAAGGAGATTATATTTATGAAGAAAAGAAAATTTGCAATCGCAGGTTTATCATCCTTACTTATTTTTGGATCAGTTGCTACAATGACAGCTTGTGGTCCATCAAAAACAATGCCTGTTGAAGTAGTTACTTTAGAAAAAATCGAACTTGATTCATCTTCTGCAAAAACTCAATATTATGAAGGAGATAGTTTCGATAGAACTGGATTGCTTGTTAAAGCATTCTTCTCTGATGGTGGTGAGAGTTTTGTTGGAAATTACTCTGTTTCACCAGATGGTGCATTAGCATTAACTGATACAAAAGTTACAATTTCTTACACTTTTGAAGAAGTTACAAAGACTGCAGAACTTCCAATTACAGTCGCTAAAGTTGAAGAAACAGGAATTAGACTTGATGGTGTTGGATCAGGAAGGAGAAAAACCCCTATTAAAACCGAATATAAAGTTGGTGAAACTTTTGATAAAACAACCATGACAGTTTACCTAACACATAATAATGGTAAGGAAACTGTCGTTGATGCCGATCAATACACATATAGTCCAGCTGGAGCATTAGCTTTAACTGACACAAAAATAACAGTTACATATAAAACTTGGACAGCTGAAGTTAAAATTACTGTTACAGAAGCATAATAGTTTTATAACTTTATAAGTTAAATGGTCGTTTATACGACCATTTTTCTTTTGATTAATATTGTTTATTTCACTATTATTCTTTCTCTTTTGCCTTTTTATTTGCTCGTTTGTGTTTAATTTTGTCTTTTAATGATTGTTTTCATAGTTTATAATTTGAAAGAGAAAAATATGGCAGAGAAAAATTCTAACTTTTTTACATTTGAAAGATATCAAGAAATCCTTGATTATTTAAAAGTGCACAAAAGAGCAACAGTAGATGAGCTTGCTAAAATTTTGTATGTTTCTCCAGCAACAGTTAGACGTGATTTGACTGAAATGCAAAAATTAAACATCATTCAAAGAACTCATGGTGGCGCACTTTATGTTGATAATAATGAAGATGTTTCGATTTTCGTTAGAATGAATGAAGGATCTTCATCAAAAAGAGATGTTGCTCAAGTTGCTCTTAAACATATTCCAGAATTTAGAACTTGTTTCATTGATAATTCATCAACTTCATATGAATTTGCAAAAATGTTAGATATGTCTTATAAGACAGTTGTTACAAATGGAATTCATATTGCAACAACTTTATGTGAAAGAGAAGATATTGAAGTTATATTTTTAGGTGGAGTTATTAAATATAATTCATATGCTACTAATGGTAACTTTGCTACTGATATGTTAGAGCATTTCCGTTTCGATTTAATGATTTGTGGTGCAGCTGGAGTTAGACCAGATGGTACATATGAAAGATCGCGTGAAACAATGGAAGTTAAAAAGATTGCAATGGAAAGAAGTGAGAAAAAGATCCTTCTTGTTGACTCCACAAAGTTTAAAAATAACTTCCTTTATAGGGTTGGAGCGCTTGAAGAATATGATGCAATTTTTACAGATTTAACTGATGAAGAGATTGCACCATATAAAGAAAAAGGCATTAAAATCTTCAATAAATAATGTGTCAGAATCTAGACACATTTTTTATTAATTTAATAAAAATATAGGGGTTTAGCAATTTTTTTGAGACTTATTTATTAATTTGTTCTACAATATTTATATAAGGAATTTAATCTATGAAATATGTAATTTATTTTCAAATCTTTGATGAAAAGAACCCATCATTTACAACTAAAGTTTTAAACATGGAATATCAAGCAACTAAAGATGGAGCTATAACAGCCTATAATAAATTTAAGTCCGAGTGTCCTAATTTAATTGTTCCAGAAAGCTATTCAGCAGAAGTCATTATTAATGTTTTAGATGATGCTAATAATGTAATCAATTTCCATTTCCGTAGAGTTCGTTATGACTTTAGTGAAAAGAAGTATTACGAAGAAGCTGCAAAGGAATATTTCAAGTTTTAATTTTTTCTTCGTAAATATTTAATTTTTAATGTTGACATAAAATCTATTTATATTATTATTTATACGAGATTGATAGAGGCGCAATCGAAAAGAGTAACTTATGGAGGAGACATCCAGCGAAATAAGTGAAAGGTGAGATTGCCGAAACGGTTTCAAGGTATTGAGGCCGATTGGGCTACAGGAGAACATCCTAGTAGACTCCTAGAAATTTTCTAGAGGAGCTATCGATGTAAATTCTGAAATGTGGGTTGCATCGATACGATGCAATCTTTTATTTTACAGGAGGGATTTACACATGAGAAATTTTAGATTTTTCAATTCTATTCGTTTATTTGTCGCAGTTGCTGCTTTAAGTTCAACTTCATGTAGTTCTGGACCAGTTACAAACGAGAAACTAGTAATTGGTATGGAATGCGCATATCAACCATTTAATTGGACAGTTAATAAAGCAAGCGACTTTACTTTACCAATTGATGGAACTAATCAATTTGCCGATGGTTATGATATTTCTGTTGCTAAATACTTGTCAGAAGATTTAGGAAAAGAAGTTGTTATTAAGAAGCTTGAATGGGATTCTTTAATTGTTTCGCTACAAAACGGAGATATAAATATGATCCTTGCAGGAATGTCTGATACTCCAAAAAGAAGAGAATCAATTGATTTTACAGTTCCTTATTTATCAAGTGATTTAGCATTTTTAGTTAAAACTGAGAATTTACCAACAGGAAATTCAAAAGATAACCCACTTTCATATGAAGCACTTTTAACTTTATTTAGTGGTAAAAATTTAGTTTGCCAATCATCAGTTGTTGGTGATGAATTCATTGATACATATTTTGTTAGTCAAGAAGGTTATAATATTCATCACAATCAACCTCAAGCAACTTATCCTTTAGCTGCTCAAGACGTCAAAGCTGGAATTGCATTTGCTATGCCAGCAGAATTACCTGTTGTCGAAGCTATGACAAATTTAGGTGGTTTATCAGTTTTATATTGTGATTACCGCTCATTTATCAGTGCAGAAGATTTAGGTGGTTTATCAGTTTCAATTGGAACAAAAAAAGGCAACACAGAATTTACTAATGAATTAAATACATCATTAAATAAACTAACTGAAGCTCAAAGAAGCAAAATGATGGGAGAGGCTTCGCAAAGAAGCGCTGATAACGCTTAATGTTTGACTGGGAAAAAATAGGAAAAATATTCGCTGAGAATTCAGATTTAATTTGGTCTGGTATCGCAACAACTTTGATCCTTTCTATTTTTGGAACAGTAGTTGGCCTTATACTAGGAATCTTTTTAGCATATGGAAAAAATATTAAAGTAAAAGATACAGATATTTTAATAATTAAGATTTTAAAGTCAGTTCTGCGAGGTTTTTGCGTAATTTACAGTGTTGTTTTGCGTGGAACACCAATGATGGTTCAAGCCTTAATATTTAAATATGGATGCCAAGCACTTGGGTTAAATTGGGAAAACATCAGATTTCCTAGTGAAGTATTAAATGTATTTAATGGATGGCTAATTGCTGGTTTAATTGTCATAACTTTAAATACTGCTGCCTATATGGGTGAGATTGTCCAATCTGGTCTAAATGGTGTTGATAAGGGTCAAGTAGAAGGCGCTAGATCTTTAGGAATGACAAGTGCGCAAACATCAATTTCAGTTATTTTGCCTCAAGCAATAAGAAATGCACTACCTACCATAGGAAATGAGTTAATCGTTAACATTAAAGATTCATCAGTTTTAAATGTTATTGCTGTTAGCGAACTTTTCTATCGCTTAAAAGACATTGCAACAACAACATATTCGTTCTTAGAAGCTTATGTCATTCTCGCTTTAATTTATTTAGTTATGACTTTAATTGCTTCTGGTGTATTGAAGCTTGTTGAAATGAAACTCGATGGCAAGAAAATATCTCTTAATCCATTTGGAAGATATTTAAGAGCAAGGAAGGAGATTTAATAATGGCTGAAATAGTATTAGAGATCAAAAACCTTGCTAAGTTTTTTGGAAAAACTAAGGTCTTAAGAGATATATCCTTAACAGTCGAAAAAGGCGATGTTATCGCAATTATCGGTCCTTCAGGAAGTGGAAAATCAACTTTTTTAAGATGTTTGAATTTGCTTGAAGAACCAACTAGAGGTGAGCTTATTTTTCAAGGAAAAACATATTTCAATATCGTTAAGTGCAAGAACGATTTTGTCGATTATGATGCTTATCATAAAGCCTTAGATAAGTACGAAGAAGAACTTGTAAGAACAGAAGATAATCTTGCTATTTATCAAAATTTAAAGATTGAAGGTAGTGATGACCCTGATCTTTTAAATAAAATTAAAGCTGCAAAGAAAGAATTTAAAGAAGTGAGGAAACATCCTGTTCAAAAAATCGATTATTATGATGCAAAACGATATGAAGAAGCGATGAAGAATACCCCTAAATTTTCTATTTCTTCAGGAGAAATTAATAAAATTCGCTCTAAGATTAATATGGTTTTCCAATCTTTCAATTTGTTTGAAAATAAAAATGTTTTAAACAATTGTTGCCTTGCTCAAGAAAAAGTTTTGAAAAGATCTAAAGCAGAAGCAAAAGAAGTTGCTTTTAAAGAACTAGCAGCAGTTAACATGCAAGACAGAATGAATTATTATCCAAGAGAGTTAAGTGGTGGTCAAAAGCAACGTGTTGCTATAGCTAGAGCTCTTTGCATGAATCCAGAAGTAATTTTATTTGATGAACCAACATCTGCACTTGATCCTGAAATGGTTGATGAAGTTTTAAATGTTATGAAAAAACTCGCTTCAGAAGGTAGAACAATGATTGTTGTTACTCATGAAATGAACTTCGCAAAGAACGTTGCAAACAAAGTTTTGTTCATGGATAAAGGCTATGTTGTGGAAAGCGGAAATCCAAAAGAAGTTTTTGAAAACCCAAAGACTCAAAGACTAAAACAATTCTTAAAAATGTGATTTAAATCACGAATTTATATGAAAAACCCTGCAAAACCGGTATATTTTTATCGGTTTTTCTTTTGGTTTAAGTTATTTGATTTAATATTAAGTTGATTTGTAGTATAATTTTTCATAATGAAAAAGTCACAAAATGAAACAAAAAAGAAAGTAGTTATTATTGGCGCTGGCGTTTCTGGAATGGCAGCAGGTATCTATGCATTAGATAATGGTTTTGATGTTGAAATTTTTGAGAAGCATTTTATCGCTGGTGGTCAATGCACAGGATGGACTCGTGAGGGTGTTTTTATTGATGGATGTGCCCATTGGGTCGTAGGAACTAATCCACACTCTGATCTTTATCCACTTTGGTATCATATTGGAGCATTAAGTGATCAATCAATTATTCATGATACAGAATATTTCACTAAATATGTTGTTGGTAATGAAACAGTTACTCTATATTCAAATATAGAAAAGTTAGAAGCTGAATTATTACGAGTTGCTCCTGAAGACAAGAAATTAATTACAAGATTTATAAAAGACATAAAAGCTTATCAACATGTTAGAATCCCACTTGATAAACCAATTGATCAAATGAATATTTTTGAGCTTACTGTTTTTGGAGTTCATTTTTTGCCTCTTCTATTCCCATATTTAAGATTAAAGAGCATTAATGTTCGTGAATTTTCAAAAAAATTTAAATCACCTATTTTAAGAGAAATGTTTAGCAGAGTTTTAGACCCTGATTTTAACTTCCATTCATTTGTTTATATTATGCAAGCTCTTTGTAAACGTGATGCTGGCGTAATTGAAGGTGGTTCACTAAAATTTGCGAATAATATCAAGAAAACTTTTGAAAGTAAGGGTGGTAAAATCCATCTAAATTCTGAAGTTGAAGAAGTAATTGTCGAAAATAATGTTGCTAAAGGAATTGTTCTCAAAAATGGTGAAAAAGTTGAGGCAGATTATGTTATTTCAGCTTGTGATGCTCATTTCTTGCTTAATAAATTATTAAAAGGAAAATATAGAGATAAATATTTTGAAAACAAATTTGGTGATATTGAAAATAATCCATTAAATACATGTATGCTTTTCTCTTATAAAGTTAGTAAAGCAAATATGTATAGTTATCCAAAGATGGTATCAATTCCATGTGAAGAATTTGTTATTGGTGATACAAAAATTAATTTTATGAGCGTTAGAAATCATGCTTATGATAAAACGCTAAATGGTGATGCATCAACATTAATTGTTTTAATTCCTACAAAAGATAAAACATATGATTTCTTTAAAGAGATGGATAGAAAGACATATCTTGAAACCAAAGAGAAGTTTGCTGAGATTATAAGAAAAGAACTTATTAAATATTTTGAACTTAGTGATGATGAAATTAAGTGTATTGACGTTACAACTCCACTTACATATGAACGTTATACAAATGCATATAGAGGTTCATACATGTCATTCATCTCTACAAAACATGCACAAAAATTAATGAGACCTGGACTCATTAAAGGACTTAAGAATTTAGTAATTGCTGGTCAATGGATTATGGATCCAGGAGGTCTACCAATTGCAGTTATGAGTGGTAAACATGCAGCTATTAGAGTTTGCAAAATGAATAAACAAAAATTCGTAAATAAAGAAGAAAAGTGTGCTAAATTCAAGTTATTTTTTACTTCTAAGTATAAATATACAACGTAAATTACTTAAAAATACATAGTTTAAATGAAGAATTATTAACCCCATATTATGAGTGTAGATATGGGGTTTTATGCTATAAAAATATCAAAAAATGATTCAGCACAAAGGCCTAATATTAAGTATCTATTTTTTTGAATGTGAATAAGTTAAATCTTATTCAAAATATAAATTATGGGTATAAAACTGCATTTAAGTTATTTATTCTTCAATAATCTTGAATATTTAATTTTGTAAAATTAAAATGTAATCATATGAAAAGAGGAAAATATAATGGCTAAAAAACATTTAACTAACGGCATTATTTTTAGTGCTGCTTTTCTTTTAATTGCTGCTGCAGTTGGAGTCGGTTATCCAATCGGAAACAATTTATATTTCCAAAATTTAGGTGCTATTGGTACTCAACTATGGCCAAGTACAGTTGTTGATGAAGGCGATAGTCATACCGTTGAAAACCAAATGGGTAAAGACCTTGCAGAACAAGTCGAAGAAGAAGGCGCTGTTTTAGTTAAAAATAATGGCACATTACCTATGGAAAAAGGTGATAAAGTCAATATTTTAGGTTATGGCGCTTATCAATGGATTTATAGTGGATCAGGATCAGGAAGAGTATTATCTCAAAAAGGTGATAGTAGTTGGGACTCAATGGATGATATCGTTGATGCATTCAATTCTTATGGTGTTCAAGTCAACACAGAACCAATTAATTATTACCGTACTTATCAAAGTGCAATGCACGATTTAAATACATTAAATAATAATGTAGATAGCAACCCATATGGAATGTATGGATTAAGAGATCCAGATTGTGAAACAAATAGTGCTTATAAAACTATTTTAGATAACGCTGTAAATTATTCAGACACAGCAATTGTTGTTCTTTCAAGACAAGGTGGAGAATCTGATGATCTTCCTGAATGGACACAATACGTTTCAAAACCTTCAAATCATGAAGATCATGATAGACATCAATTAATGATCTCTGAAGCAGAAGAAAATTTATTAAATTATGCTGCTGAAAATTTCGATAATGTTGTTGTTGTTATTAACTCAACAAATGCTTTCCAATTAGATTTCTTAGCTACAATTAAAGGTATTGATGCCTGTTTAGTTGTTGGAGCAACTGGAGAATTTGGTGCAAATGTTATCCCTTCATTACTTTATGAAGGTGGTGTCTCTCCATCAGGAAGACTTGCTGACACATATGCATTTGACTTCAGAGATACAGTTTATTTCCATCATACAGGATTTAATGGTGTAAGAATTTATAATGAAACCGGAATTCCTTATGGTGTTAACCAAACAACAAATGGTGCTATTTCAAGAAGAGAATCATTACCATATATTGATTATTCAGAAGGTATCTATGTTGGTTATAGATGGTTTGAAACCGCAGATGCTGAAGGTACATTTACTGGTGAATCTAGACAATTACTAGATGATTTAGATAGACCATATACAGTAAACGGATATGATGCAGTTGTTCAATATCCATTTGGATATGGTTTATCATATACTTCATTTACACAAAGAATTGTCGAAGTTAGTGTTCCAAATAATAGTACATTAACAAAAGACACAGAAATTAAAGTTACAGTTCAAGTTACAAATACTGGTACTGTTGCTGGTAAAGAAGCTGTTCAACTTTATATGACACCTGAATATAAGAAGGGTGGAGTTGAAAAATCATATGTTAATTTAGTTGATTTTGATAAGACATCAACAATTGAACCTGGAAAGAGTGAATTTGTTGAATTAAACGTTAGAGCAAGAGATTTTGCTTCATTTGATTGTTATGATTCAAATAGCAATGGACATGCAACATACGAAATAGATGCTGGTACATATCAACTTAAATTAATGAAGAATTCTCACGAAGCAATCGAAGGTGAATCATTAACATATACAACATCAAAAGACATTATTCTTAATAAAGATCCAATCAGTGGCGAAGAAATCGAAACATTGTTTACAGGTGAAAACGCAATTGATGGCGTTCCAGTTGATGGAATTGGTGAAGAAGATGTCCCAGATTATATTTCAAGAAAAGATTTCAAGAATTTAACTGAACCTCTTGAAAATCAAGCATCCCATAGAGCTGCTGATGGAAGACATATGGGTACAAATACCAAAAATCTTATCTTATTTGCAGGTTCTAATTCTAGTGATCAAACAAAAGCTAATGCATGGAATAATGCAATAGAAGATGAATTAGGTGAAGAAATTGATGTTGATGCATTACATTCAGCTTCATGGGGACAATCAGGAAGTGTTAAAGTAACTGAACGTGTTGATGGCAAAGTCGCTTTAACAGAAGATGGTGAATATTTAGCAGATCCTGAAAATTGGGATGATCCATTATGGGACGAAATGTTAGATCAAGTTTCATATAATAACGCAACTGGCTTAGTAAATAGAGCTCACCCTAACATTCCTGCAATTGATTCAATCGGATTCCCAGGAATCTATTCACTTGATGGTCCAAACCAAATCTCATCATTTGCTAATGCATCTAATAGAGGTGTTGGTTATCCAAGTGCAACAGTTTTAGCTCAAACATTTAATAAAACATTAGCTTACGAATGGGGATTATCATTTGGTACAGATATGAATAATAAAGGTGTTTATGGCGTTTATGGTCCAGCTATGAACTTACATAGATCACCATTTAGTGGAAGAAACTATGAATATTATTCAGAAGATCCAAGATTATCAGGTTATATGGCAACTAATGCTGTTAAAGGTATTAGAGATACAGGTAGAATTGCTGTTATTAAACACTTTGTAGCAGCTGAAACAGAAACTGGTAGAGATTCCTTATATACCTGGATGACAGAACAAGCTTTAAGAGAATTATATTTAGAACCATTCAGAATGTGTGTTCAATCTGGTTATACAACAGCTATGATGACTGCATATAATAGAGTTGGTGCTGTATGGGCCGGTGGTAGTGCAGCATTAATGAGAGGTGTCTTAAGAAAAGAATGGGGTTATAAAGGATATGTCATTACTGACTACTCAGATAATAACCAATATATGAATCTTGACCAAACAATTAGACTTGGTGGAGATATCGGTATGGCAGTTGGTCTTAGATTTAATTATCAATCAAATAGAAGAGCAGCTCATGTCTTAAAAGATGCTATCAAACATACTGTATTTGCTTATGTTGATTCATTAAAAGCTAATGCTGATTTCAATGCAAATGGTGGATATAATGGTAAAACAATCGATTCTAAAGATGTAATTCCAGGAAAAGACTGGTTAACTCCAATTGTTATTACTGTTGAAGTTTTAGTTCCAGTTGCAGCTACACCATTACTTGTATTTGCTATATTGAACTTCATAAAATACTTTAAAAAAGTAGCTTAATAAATCTTACTTAAAAGCAAATTATGAGGATTAGAGTAGGCTCCATATCAACGATTTCACACCAATATAAATAGTTTGATATTTCTACAATAAAACTAAAATTATTTCCGACTAAAATGTAGTTGTAATTACGATTAGTCGGAAATTCTTTATTATGAAATATATAAAAAGATTAATAGAAGATATATTAAAGGATAGGTTTCAAAATAGTAAATCCGTACTTGTCTTGGGAACGAGACAAGCAGGTAAATCGACATTGTTAAAACATCTTTATTCAAATATAAATCGAAAAATCAGTAGAATTCTACAAAAAAAGAGATTGTTTTATCTATGATTAAGAGAGATAAATACTTAAAATTATTAATTTCTGCAAGTAATAATGGATTTCCTAAAGTAATAACCGGTATTAGAAGATGTGGTAAGTCCTATTTATTATTGGCAAATTTTTTCTTATTCGACAAAAATATAGAATTCTATAAAAAAAGAGATTATAGCATTTGTGTTATACAATAATAGTGCCTGAATTAAATAATGATATTATTGAATCAATGATTTATATTGTTCGTGGCGAAAAAGTAATGCTTGATTTTGAGCTTGCTCAAATATATGGATATGAAGCAACAAGGTATTTTAATAGACAAATAAAAAGCAATATTGAAAGATTTGACGATGAATTTAGATTTCAATTGACATAGGAAGAATTTGAAGAAATCTTGAAGTGCAAAAATTTCACATCATGTTGGGGTGGTCCAAGAAAACTACCTTATGCTTTTACTGAGCAAGGCATCTATATACTTATGACAGTACTTAAAGGTGTTACAAATTAATAAATAATTCCATTTAGTGATAGTATTTTATATATTTTCGATAATAAAACAGCTTTACACATTATCAGTAAAGCGGGTTTATTTTTATATCGTTCATATGTTGTGTGCTCATTAGAGCAGACTAGATAAGAATGATTTTTAATTTGTAGTGTTCAAATTACAATATAGCGTTTGATTTTTTGCAAAACCGTTGAATTTCAAATGATAATTTGATAAGGCATTGACAAAATCAATAAATAGAAATAATGGAATAAGAACATAATTTACCTAAAGACTTATTGAAATAAGAACACAATTTAGTTACAATGATTATGAAAAGAGGCGACATCATGTTTAAAAGAAAACTTTATCAAGATTTACTATTATGGAAAAATAAGTATGCAGGTAAAAGAGCAGTGTTAATCGAAGGCGCCAGACGTGTTGGAAAATCAACCCTTGCTTATAATTTTGCTATTAATGAATATAAAAGTCACATCATCATTGACTTTGCCAACACAAGCAAAAATATACTTGAATTGTTTGAAGATATTCATGATTTAGATATATTTTTTATACGCTTGCAAGCAGAAACTGGGGTAACACTTTATCAAAGAGATTCTGTTATCATATTTGACGAGGTTCAATTGTTTCCAAAAGCAAGACAAGCAATTAAATATTTAGTCAAAGATGGGCGTTATGACTATATAGAAACAGGATCTTTAATATCCATAAAAAAGAATGTTAAAGATATTGTTATTCCATCTGAAGAAATTAAACTTCAAATGAATCCGATGGATTATGAAGAATTTTGTGATGCTGTTGGATTTGATTATAATATTATTAAGAAAATATATGAATTGAATAAGCCAATCGGTGATTTAACAAATAGAAAATTAATCAGAGATTTTAGAATATATATAGCCGTTGGTGGAATGCCCCAAGCAGTAGAAGCATTTATTCAGAAAAAAAACTTTCAAGAGATTGACAACATTAAAAGAGGAATAATTGAATTATATAAAGATGATTTAAGGAAAATAGATCCTAGTGGAAGATTAGCAAGAATATATGAATCTATTCCTTCCCAACTTGCGGCAAAAAGAAACAAGTTTTCTTTGAAATCAGCAACAAAAACTTCTAAGACATCAAAAGATGATGAACGTATATTTGATTTATTAGATTCTAAGATTGTTAATATATGCTATAACACAACAAATGCTTCTATCTCATTAAGTCAAGCTATAGATTCTAAAAAAATGAAATTATATTTATCTGATACAGGTTTATTCGTAACTATGCTTTTCAATAGTGATAACAACGACCATGAGGATATATATAAAAAATTGTTAAGTAATAAGCTTGAACTAAATTTAGGATATTTATATGAAAATGTGGTTTCACAATTGATAGTTGCTAATGGAAGGAAGTTATATTATCACACTTGGCCTAAAGATGGAAGCTCACATAATTATGAAATTGATTTCTTAATAATCAAAAATAAGAAAGTCATTCCCATCGAAGTAAAATCTGGAAAAATAAAATCACATGATTCAATTGATACATTTTCAAAAAAATATTCAAATATTGTGGGTAATAAATACCTTATTTCGGCTAAGGATGTTGGCAAAGAAAACGATTTGCTGTTAAAACCATTTTATTTAATTGAGAGAATTATATGTGGATAATAAAACCGCTTTACACATTATCTGTAAAGCGGGTTTATTTTTATATCGTTTTTATGTTGTGTGCTTATTAATTCTTCATTTTTTATATACACAAATAATTAATTAAGCAGTTTCAGGAAGTCCGATTTCTAGATATCCATCTTCAGAGGTAAGATTTTCACCATGTAATTTAAGTACAAGATTTCCACCTCTTTCTGAAACAGCTTCTTTAATTAATGTAGAATGTGAAGATTCATTAATAATTGGTAAGAATTCAAGTGATAAAGTCTTTTCACTAGCATTACAACTAAACCAATCAAAACCAGAAGCAACACCTTCTAAGAATGTGAAAAGATAATCTGTAATTGCTTCAGAAGGAGTGATGTTTCCATATTTAATTGTGTCAACTTTTAAAGGCAATGAATATGCAACAGGATCAAGAGCAGTAGTGTCAACATAAAGTTGAGTCTTGTATCCGTTAATTGATAATGTAGCATTAAAAATCATCTTATTATCAAGCATGTTAACGTATAAATCGCTTAAGGCAACATAATTTGTTTTCTTAGTGCCGTCTTCTTCAATAGTAACAAAGTAACCTGTTCCTAAAAGACCATTTGCACAAAGTTTAGTAGTGAAGTCTCTTTCATTAACATTAGCGATATGACCTGAAGAAATAAGTTCAGAAATTTCAATTTGATCAAGAATTAAAGAATCGAGTTCTGTTTCTTGATATAAACCTTCGCCATTATATTCTTCGTTATTAGTGATTCCAATTGAAGTTAAATCTAAAGGTTGAACTTTACTTTGGATTTCATCTGAAACAGCTTTATATCCATTAATTAAATAGAGATAAAGGTCTTGAATATCTTGGTTTGTAATAATATTTGCATTTAATAAAGTATCAATTTGATCACTATGTTGAGTTAAATGTAAATCTTTTTCATATGGAAGATAGACATAATCTTCATTTTCATGAAGCTTTTCAAGTTTTAATCCTAGATTGATACTTGAATCAAAATTAAAATCAAGAAGTTGTTCGCCAATAATGAGCTCAGCAATATCAGCAAGAATCATAGAATCATCCGAGTGACCCATCTTTTCTTTAACATCGTTAAATAAATCATTAACTTTATATGTAATGCTTAAGTTCTTGAGGTCTACATTAATATTGAATCCAGCATTTGCAGCAGCATTATTGATGTCTTGATCCTTGATAAACATATTTGTAATAGAAGTGGTAAGAGTGCCATCTCCTAAAAGTTTACCAGCACCAAATTTGTTAATTTTGAAATAGAATGCATCATCTCCATCAACAGGAATATAATCAAGCGTTGTTTGCAAGGTAATTCTTGTATTGAAGAAAGGTGTTTTAACTTCAACATAAAAATCATAATTTGTGCCATCAATTAAAATATAGAATTGTTTCAAATAATCACTAGCTTGAGTTGGAACATATTCATCTTGTAAGTATTGAAGCAAACCATTGAGTTCTTCTTGAGAAACGCTGAGATTAGCTTTAGCGGTTGTTTGTGTGTTTTCTAAAGCATAATAAAGTTCCTTATTACCGAATGATTCAAAATCAGTGAATTCGACTCTCTCAACATCAACTGTCGTATCATCAGCAATAAAACCATAAACAAGAACAACAGGAGCAGCAATAATAGCTACACCAAAAACCAATAATAGTATCTTAAATATTTTCATAATTTTATTATACTATAAAATTAAACTATTTAAAGAATTTTAAAGCGTGATTAAACATTCATTATAAATTCTTCATTATTTAGGTTTTTAAAGCCATAATAAATGTGATTTGAATCACAGTTTTAAATTAAAAACCTTACAAAACTCGAATATTTTTCTAAAATTCGTTTAAATCTGATAGGTTTTTGCTTTATATATAAAAGAATAATTAAGTAATAAATATAAAAGGTTGTATTATATTTATATAAATAAAAAGCTAAAGATTCTGCTGAAAAACAATTAGAAGAAAAAAAGGAGCCTAAAGAAGAAGTTCAAGAATAATTGAACATTCAAACGCTCAAATTGAGTCATAAATTTTGCTTTAAAGTGTCAAATTAATCAAAATTTTGAAACATTTCATTTAAAATATTGATATTTTGATACAAATATTGATAAAACTAACTAAAAATTTGCATTAATTATTTCTATTTGCTAACATATATGCACGAAGAAGACAAAAGCTCATAATCGTTTCGCTATTAACTCTATCTTTAATATCTGAATTATGGTTATGAACAATCTTAATTGATTGTTATATAATACGACACGAATGGCATTAGACAGTTTTCGCGGTCAATTAAGTATTCTCCCATGTCTTCTTTTAAATAAAAAGGGCCAATCTCGTTCTGAGTTGGTCCTTATTGTTTACTCAAATTAAATTATTTAATCCAGGCTGCGACTTCTTTATCTAAATATTCAACAACTTTATCAATTCCTTCACCTGTTTTTGCTGATATTGGAACAATGGTTGCGTTTGGATTTCTCATATGAATGAATTCCTTAACTTTATCCATATCGAAATCAAAATAAGGCATTACATCGATTTTGTTTATCATAACTAAATCACAAACTTGGAACATAAGAGGATATTTTAGTGGTTTATCGTGTCCTTCTGGTACACTTAAAATTACAGCTGATTTAACGGCGCCTGTATCAAATTCTGCAGGGCAGACTAGATTTCCTACATTTTCTAATATAAGAAGATCAATGTCTTTAGCATCTAATCCATCAATGCCGATTTCAGTCATTTCTGCATCAAGATGGCACATTCCTCCTGTATGGAGTTGAACAGATTTAACTCCAGTTTTTTCTGCAATTTTAATTGCATCAACATCTCCATCAATATCAGCTTCCATAACGCCAATTCTATATTTATCTTTAAGTCTATTGATAACTTGAATTAAAGTGGTGGTTTTTCCGCTTCCAGGAGACGACATTAAATTAAGTAAATATATTTTCTTTTCTTTTAACTTTTTTCTTAATTTATCAGCATCAATTTCATTTGCGTCAAATATACTCTTTTTTATTTCAATAGTTCTAATTTTTTCCATATCTTTAACCTCATGAATAATTATACATATTTAAGGATAGAAATGCATACTATTGCACTTACTAAATTTTTGATATTACCTCATCTAGTTTTAAAAACTATTTACATTAATCGTTCTTTAATCTATGATTAACTCTGGAGGCAAGATATGCAAAATTTCGTAGTAAGTTGTTGTTCAGCGGTAGACTTGACGTTAGATTACATCAACTCAAGAGACATCAAATGTTGTTACATGCACTATTTTATAGATGGCGTAGAATATGAAGATGATTTGGGAAAAACGATTAGTTATGAAGATTTTTATACAAGAATGGATAATGGCGCAGTAACAAAAACAAGTCAATTAAATGCCGAAACCTATGTAGAGCATTTTAAAAAACTCTTAGATGAAGGAAAAAACATAATTCATTTATGTTTATCTAGTGGATTAAGTGGCACAATCAATAGTGCATTAATCGCTAAAGAAGAATTAGAAAAAGAATATCCAAATCAAAAGATTGCAATTATCGATTCACTAGCTGCAAGCAGTGGATTTGGCTTACTTGTTGATGATCTTTGTGATTTAAGAGATGAGGGCGTTTCTTTTGAAGAAGCTGTCAAAACAATTGAAGAAACAAAATTAAACATTAGACATTGGTTCTTCTCAACAACTCTTAAGTTCTATGTTAGAGGTGGAAGAGTTTCAAGATTATCAGGAGCAATCGGTAATATCTTACATATTTGTCCATTATTAGATGTATCCAACGAAGGCAAATTACTTGTTAGAGAAAAAGTTATTTCAAAAAAGAAAGTCATCAAGAAAATTGCTGAAAAGATGGTTGAAGATAGCGATGGTGGAGTAAATTATTCAGGCAAATGCTTTATGTCAAATTCAGGATGTAAAGAAGACGCTCTAAAAGTAATTGCATTAATTGAAGAAGAAATTCCTGCAATGAAGGGCAAAATCAAGCTATTTGATATTGGTACAATTATTGGAGCTCATAGTGGAAGAGGTACTGTTGCGCTATTCTACCACGGTTCAAAAAGAATTAAGTAAATCATAGAAGTCTGCGTTGCAGACTTTTATTTTGTTTATATGCAAATTTAATATATTAGATATTATGCTTTGAGTTTATGATATATTTATTAAGTTAATTATGGAGCGGCATATCCTTTTAGAAATTATTTTACTTGGTATTGGCTTATCAGCTGATGCCTTTTCTGTTGCTTTAACTGATGGATTAACTTATATAGATATAAATAAGAAGAAATCTTTATTTATTGCTTTAACTTTTGGAGTATTACAGGCACTCATGCCACTCGCTGGTTTTTGGCTTGTAGAAATAGTCGAAATTATATTTGGTGAAGTAATAGGCGCTAAAGCTGGAGAGATTGTATCACAAGTTGTTGTCTGGCTTGCTTTTGCTTTGCTCTTGTTTATTGGTTTTAAAATGTTAATTGAATCAATTATAGAGATGAGAAAGAAAGTTGAAGAAAAGCAACAAAGACATTTTAGTGTTAAAGAAGTAATCATATATGGGTTTGCTACAGCAATTGATGCTTTAGCAGCAGGAGTTGCTTGTCATGCAGGTTTATCATCAACAATTACCATTTGGTTACATGTTTCTATTATTCTAGTTTTAACTTTTTCTATCTCTCTAGTTGGTTTATTTTTAGGTAAGCAAATAATGAGATTACTTAAAGGAAAATATGAGATATCAGGAATTATTGGTGGCATCATTTTAATATTGCTAGCTATTTGGGTAGTGGTATCTCATTACATTGGTTTATAATTTAAAATATTTATTTATGTGTGATTTAAATCACATCAAATAAGCAAAAACCCTTCAAAATCCTAATATTTTCATTTAATTTGAATCGTTTTTACTTGATCAAAAGCAATAATTATTAATTTCATTAATTCAAATGTTTGTTTCAAAAAATAATATTTTTTGCCTTATTTTGATAAATACATGTATTATTAAAATATAAGTAAGGAGGTGGAATTAATGAAAAAGAAAGTTTTATTACTAATTCCAACAATGTTCGTTTTAGCTTCTTGTAGCCTTTTTGATATGTTTAGTGGAAAAGGTGGAGAAGATCAAAAACAAGACGCAAGCAAAATTTATTTAAAAACAGAAATTAACGTAACTGGTCAAGAAGTTCAAGAAGCAGCTTTCAGAGAAGCTATTCCTGAATATCCAACAATTTCTCCAGAAACAAAAGGTTACAATTATTGTACTGTTAGCTATTCAGTAGCTAGAAACAATGGAGCAGATGCTAGACCAGGCCATCCAGGATTTATTTTACAAGGTGATGATACATGGTTCTGGAAAATCGATCAAAAAGGTGATGGGATATATGCAAATGGTCCTGAAGCAATCAATAGAACTGCAGCTGAACTTGTAGCAGCAGATCCAGTTAGCGGAGATACTCGTGAATGTAAATTTATCATTGGCCAAGAAGAGTATTATTTCGCTTCGCGTTCTACTCAATCAATTGGCAAAACAATGCATTATCGCCGCTATGAATATAAATTCAATAAATGGGGTGATGTAGTTGCAGCTGTTTCTTATGAAGGCCACATTACTGATGAATTAAGTTCAGAAGATTCTTATCACGTTTATACAGTTGCTTTTTCAATCAAACAAAGCTAATTATTTATTTAATGACTATTTATTTTCTAGTGAATACATCAATGCATTTGTTTTAAAATGTAAAATGAATAGATATGGAAAACAAAAACTTCGATTATATAGTTAAAAAATTGCACGAAAAAGGATTCAACGATGATCAAGCCATCATATTTGTTAGAGACAATTTTGATAATGGAAATTTTACTGTTAATGATTATGAAGAATCTTTATGCTTTTTAGGTTATGCGTTTTTTAACTATATGATGGGAGGAAAGATGTTTTAGTTCTAGAAAAATTCTTACCTCAACAAAAAACAAATCCCCCTTATGGCAGTAACGATAGCGAGGGTAAATTTGCAAATATTAATAACTTTATGAATTCTAATATGGTTTCTTTTTATTTTGTTAACAACAACGAATAAACAATTTAAATACAATAGTTATTGACGTACAATAAATTGTACGTTATAATTTGTATAGCTAAGGAGGGTTTCATATGATAGCAGTTAATTATAGTCAAGTAAGAGAAAACATGAAAACATATATGGATAAAGCTACTAATGATTTTGAAACAATTATCGTTACAAGAAAAGATAAAAATGTCGTCATTATTTCTGAAGAAGCGTATAACAATCTTCTTGAAAATGCATATTTATTGAAAGACAAAGCAAACTACGATTGGTTAATGGAATCCAAGAAGCAATTAGAATCTGGCAAAGCAACAGTACATCAATTGATTGACGAGGATTAAATAATGAATTATTTATTCACACCTAATGCTTGGGAAGATTATAATTTTTGGCAGGAAAATGATAAAAAAACTCGCAAAAAAATAAATGAATTACTTAAAGATATTTCTAGAAATGGCGCTAGTGACGGAATAGGCAAACCTGAGCCATTAACTGGTGATTTAAAAGGATTTTATAGTAGACGAATAAATGATAAAGATAGATTAATATATAAAGTTGAAAACAATACTATTTCTATTATTTCTTGCAGGTATCATTATTCAGATAAATAATGAACTCATCTATTTACTATTTGTAGAACTCTAACAGATTATTAAACTCCAAATGTTGGAGTTTTTTAATTGCTAATTTTAAAAGAAATTGATTGTGTTAAAAAACTGCCCATTTAGAGGTGTTTATTTAGGAATTTTTCTTGAACGTACCTTATTATCTATTGTTAATTGTGCTTTTTTGATATTTTAAGAATGAAAAGAATCTTTAATTAATCTAATTAATGAAGAGCAATAGTAGGAGTAATAACATCATCTCCTTTAAGGATTTCAGTTACTGTAGTTTCTGCTATAGTTTTTTCTGCTTCACTAGTTTTAGTTGATGCTTGTTTATAGTAAAGAGTAAGACCATATGTTTGTTCAACATAGAATGTTTTAGAAATAACAACATTACCTAAATCTTGATCGTATTTATATACATCTACAGATCTATCTAAGAAAGTATCACGCTTAACAAATTTGAATCCTTCTTGTTTAGATGTTTTAGTAGCTTCATAAAAGTAATTAAAGGATTTTAAAAATCCTGCACTTTTAAATACGCTTAATTCATATCTTTGAGAATCTCCAATATAAGTATTGTTATTAACATTATATTGATAAGTATATGTTGCGTTTTCTTCTCTTGAACGAATATATCCAAAATTTAAGCTACCAGTATTACTCCATGCATGATCTCCCTTAAGTGCTCCAAAACCAACAGGAACTGAAGAAGGAAGAGTAGTTGAAGTAAAAGAAATTTTAACTCCAGTTTTAACTGCATAATCAAAGAATTCATCTTGTTTAGATTCTTCAAATAACGACCAATTTACATTTGGATCTTTTTTAGTATCTCCTTCTTCACTGCCTTCACCATTATTTATATTTGCGCAAGAAGAAAAGATTAAACTACATAATATTAAGCTTGTGAGTGATATAAATTTAGTTTTCATAATTATAAGATAAACGATAAAAGTGGAAATGTAAAATAGAGGGTGAAAATATATATGAATTGTTATTGTTAAGAGGTTATGTTGAAATATTTTTTCTCTGAGGTGTTTTAGCTATTATGATAAAATATTAATCAATATAAGTTTTATTAAATTTTAGGCAAGAATTATGTCAAAACGTAGAAGAAAAAGAAGCGATTCGTTTTTAATATTTATGATCGCATTATCAATAGGATTAGCTTTTGTTATAAGTGGAATAGTTTCCTCAATAACTGGTGTATTTAATACTAATGTATTTATTATAGTTTTTATCATCTCTTTAATTGTCACGGGAACTATTATATTAATTCTTTCTAGTCCTAAGGTTAAAGGAAAAATAGGTGAATATAGAGTAAACAGAATACTCAAGAAACTATCTAAAAAATTTGGCGGAGAAGTTATTAGTGATGTGATAATTCCTGGAGAAGATGGTAAAACTTCGCAAATAGATCATATATATTTCAGTGAATACGGAATTCTTGTTATTGAAACTAAAAATTATGCCGGAAGAATATATGGAAACGATACTCAAAGAGAACGGACACAAGTGTTTGTTTATGGAAAAGTTAAAAATAAGCTATATAATCCTGTTAAACAAAACGCAACTCATATCTATAGATTAAAAGAATTGATTGATGTAAAACTTCCATTCTTTTCTATAGTTATTTTTGTTAATAACAATATCGATTATATTGATAGTGATTCAGTATATACATTAATGGATTTAAAACATATTTTTGATAGTGTGACTGAAAAGATAATTAGTCCCGAATCATTAAATAAAGCAATTGAGGTAATAAAAGTATATAAAGAGAATCCAGTGAAAACTAATAAAGACCATATAAAAGAAATTAAAGAGATGAAAAAAGATATCAACAATAATATATGCCCAAGGTGCGGTGGAGAATTAGTTTTAAGAAAAGGAAGAAATGGAAACTTTTATGGTTGTTCTAATTTTCCTAATTGCAAATTTACAAAGAATATTTAAAGGAAGTATAAAATATCAAGTACTTTAGTCGCTTGACTTTGTTTTATATACCTTTTAACATTCCTATCGAATTTTGCCTCAAAATAATATAAAATACTTTCAATGCGAGTATGGCGGAACTGGTAGACGCGCAAGACTTAGGATCTTGTGTCGAAAGGCGTGCAGATTCGACTTCTGTTACTCGCACCATTCTAAAGATAACGAGATGATAACAAAAACTATCTCGTTTTTATTATATTTAAGGGGCTTATTTGATATATTTGACTATTCAGAAGATTCATGAACAGATAAAAATATTCATCGTTATAAGCGCTCGTAAGGTTCGCGTAGTATACCTGTAGGCAAATAATTTAAATTGTAACTATGTCACTCCCTTGATAGGGGAGGGACTTGAACTAAAGACAAATTAAAGCCCAGCAACTTAGTTGGGTGTTTTTGTCGTTTGCAAAATCATTAAATATTTATATAAACTGATAGCTTAAGATGGAAAGTTGTTATCCTTATGTTGTAAGGAACCTCGATTTCCAATTCACCTATTGCCTTCAATCTAGCAAAGAACCTAGTATTGAAGCAGTTGAGCGAAGATGCGAAAAACTATATCTCCAAGAATTATGCGATTTAGAGGAATGGATCCGTAACCAAATCGAAGCATCTAACTACAAACTTAAGAACTAAATTAATCTCTGCAAAAGCCATATCGGTGAGTAGCAGGGATTTTTAATTAGATCAAATCAATATATGTTATAATAAACAAAGAAGTTTAAACACGGAAAAGTATTACATAGTAATAAGGTTCCAAAATCCAACAATTCGTTTAACGAAATTTAAACGTTTTGTTGTTATTTTAAACTCAACTAAACGAAGAGTGTTTAGGTGAATTTTGAAACTAAACGTAGAATTAAGGTGTAGAAAAAAGGAGGCCACTCAAATGAACAAACAGGTAGGCGAAAGAATTAAGAATCTAAGACAACAATTAGGATTAACACAAGCTGAACTTGCGGATAAAGTTGGTTTTACATCTCAAACAGTCAGCAATTGGGAAAGCGGGTCGAGGGAACCTGACATTGAAGCTTTAGTTAAGTTATCCTCTTTATTTAATGTTTCCCTTGATTTTTTATTATCTGGAAAACAGGAAGAAGAAAAAATTACTCTCGATGACATGGATGCTGAGAAACGATTGTCTTGGATTATCAAAAGAGACGACGTTAAGAATTTCAAAAAATACGATTATCAATCATCGGCATATGTTTTCGGGCGTTCCATGGGTTACAGAAATGGAGAGCAGTTAAGAGAACCTATTAAAAAAACGTGGGAAGAGATCTTCTCCGAAAAGGCAAAAAAGATTTTTGGGGTTTGCTGCGATGAGATTATCAAAATGAATTCAAAGAAGGTATGGGCAGCATTCCTTGTTTATGACTTTATCGATGAATACGTGAAGATGGCTGTTGATTGCGATAGGCCAGACGCATTAGAGACGATTGGATTTAGAATCTTTGCAGTTGGTAATAAACCAGCAAACAGAAGAGGAGAAATCCCATTCATGTACAATCAAAGCGTTTCTCACTATATTACTTCTGTTGATACTTATTTCATTAAAGAAGAAACATTTGAATACGTGTTTAAAAATAGAGAAAAAGCTCCAAAGTGTTATGAATACGCAACAACTCTAGAACTTCAAATAGAGCCATTAAATAGCTATTCACATAGGAAAGAGTACACATATACTCATCTACACGACGCCATTGTTAAATTAGCCATCAAGTTTGGGTATTTCGACACATTAGATAAGCTTTTAGCTTCATATAGAGCAGAATTGAACAGCGAAAGTCTCCCTACAAACGAGTATAACGGATATAACAGCTCTTATAGAGCAAGCTGGACAAATACCTATGTTATCTCGGATGAGAGAGTGGTTGGAAGAATCCTCTATTTCCAAAGAGATGCTATCGAGACTTTGTTAAATAATGGCAAGGCAGAATATGCTAAAAAATTAAACGATTACAACGCTGAAGCGGTAAAAAGACTCAAAGAACTCAACTTCAGAAACGAAAGAGAGCTCGATAAGATTCCTCACCTTAGCGAAAGCGAATTTGATAGAGCTGTGAAGCTCAACGGAGATTTATCCGACAAAGAAAGAACTTATTTGCTTTGCATTAACGACAAACTTTTAGTGCCTAGCGAAATCAGAAAACTCAGGGATCTAAAGGTTGTAAGAGACATCTTAAACAAGGGTTATTACAACTATTACGAATTCGCATTTGACACGCTTACTTCTGGAAGAGTTGGCGAATTATATAGATTCTTTGTTGATTACGGATTAGAAGAACTCGCCAACGGAGTCCTTGCCGGGAAAGAAAACTACCCTCGTCTTCTAGGATCGATTTGGACAGAATTCAATCTCAAACAAGGTTATGTCGGAATTAAGAGCTACGAAGACATGAAAAATCTGATTAGAAAGCAAAACCTATTGTCTATTGATAACTACAATAGATTCCAATTTGAGGGCAAGTCATACGATGTATCTTCAGAAGCCAAAAAACTCGAAGGAAACAAATTGATCGAATACATTAAATCATTAAAAGAAGCGATTTACACTGGTGTCAGCAACGACATTGACACAGAAAATAAGATTAAGCAAGATGCGATTGATAGAGCAAAAGCCGTTAAGGGATTAACTAAGGATTACTTTGAGGGATTACTTTCGAAGAAAGGGTTGTTCGCTAAAAAGGAACAGCGCCTATTCATTCTTGACCTTTGCTCATTGCTTGATGCAATTTTGAAGTTCGACTACCACTGTGAGGGAGAGGATCTATTCGAAAGAATGACAACTTATTTCAAGACACTAAAAGATAACGCTCCTCAAAGTAGAACAATGGATGATGGATGGGGATACCAAGTTGCCGACACTCAATATGATGAAGAGGTTATCATTCCTGAAAGAGAAAGAATAGAACATCTCATGAACATTTTTAGCAGGTTGAGAATCCAAAGAAACAACATCGCTCACTCCGAATCCAAAAAGGTCGAAGAACTAAACGAAGTGGAAATGAGAGAGTGTCTTGAATATGTATTCTCTATCAACAAGGAGGCCAAATAATCATGGATAAATATCAAAAATTTATTTTAGATAGAACCATTTGTTTCATCTCTGCGAATAAAGAACTAGATTCCAACGCTAAAAAGAATAGCGTCACGAGTTTCGTCAACGAAAACGGCGAATTCTTGGTAAAACAAGTCGAAAACTACAACATTAAGAAGCATTTCATTCTCTTTAGCGGAGTGAAACTAGCATCCATTGAAATTGATGGATCTGCTTGTGAAGTAATAGATACACCAAAACACGGACTACTAGACGAAAAGACAATTGTGGTACCAGTCGATTTTGATAAACAAGCAAAGCAAATCAAAGTTTCGTTTCCTGATGGCTTAGCCGAGCCTTTAGCGTTAAAGCTTTGCTTTGTTGAAACTAATCACTCTATCTATGATTCGAAAGTCCAAGCCGAAATAAACCAAAAGATTTGTCCAGAACATAAAACAGGGACTGATTTGGTAAATATCTATTGGAACCTAGTGTCCGACAAAGTGGAGACTACGCAAATTAACTTATATTTTGTTTCCAACAATAGTGAGAGATTGATTTCTAAGTTCAAGGAAAGCGAGGCGATATTTAAATCGGTGACTGGCCTTGCATTTGGGACCTATCGATATGAAGTCATCGAATTTGACAAAAATGGAAAAGAGCTCGCAAGAACGCAAAAAATAGAATTTAGATTAACTGCCCCAAACTATAGCGGAAAGCATACGGTGATAATCTGATGAACTATTTATTCTTTGACTGCGAATTTGCTTCCTGTAAAGGTGGTCAAGAAAAGATTTGCGAATTCGGATATGTTATGGTTGATGAGAACTTTAAAGTTCTCTATAAAGGCAACATTATCATAAATCCGAACATTAAAAACGCAGATTGGGATTGGTACGCGCTAAAGAAAATACTAACAAGAAGGAAAGAACAGTATGAAAACATGCTTCTTTTCCCAGCTTACTATAAGAAAATAGCCGCCCTAATCCAGAACGCAAATTTCATTCTTGGTCACACGATAGAAGCGGATGTTCACGCTTTGAATTGTGAGTTTCAAAGATACAACCTCCCTTGCCTCAACTTCGATTTCTTTGATATTAAAGAAATGTATAAATCATATAACGATACAAAGAAGTCAGTCTCAGTAGAGAACATATTATCTGAGTTAGGAATCAAAGGTGACGCTAACAAGCATGATGCCGAGGCTGATGCCTATAACACGATGCTTGAACTGAAGACGATCCTAGAAAAACTGGAGTTCAAGTTGGAAGAGATGATTGAGCTTTGCCCAGGTGCAAAAGATCATACCGAGAATTTAATAATTGATTCGAGGGTGAAAGCTGAACAAGCAAGGGCTGAAAGACAAGAAGTTATGCTCAAAGGCGACTATTCGGACGGTTCTAATGACATGCTCTCTATGAGAAGGAGATGCAATAAAAAGACATTTGCGCAGTTTTTGGATAATGTCGAAGTTACGAAACCTGGTAGTGGAAAATGCGAAGGCAAGAAAATCTCAATAAGTATCAATTACGAGTGTAAGTATTTTAAAGAGATGATGAATCTCGTTCAGATGATAAAAAACGAAGGTGGCGAGTTCGTTCTAAATGGATCTGAAGCAGATATCTTTGTTGCGTTTGCTAGCTACCATGAAGACGGGACTCCTTGGGTTTGCAATAGAGAAAAATGTGTTGATATCGCCATTTCAGAAGGAAAGCAAATACAAAAGCTTTCGTTTGAAGAGTTCCTTTCTATGCTAGGTATAACAAATGAAGAACTTGAGAACATGCCTTTACCATCAATCGAATGCATTTTTAAAAAAGATGCAATTATTAAGGATAAGAAGTTCAAAAAGCCAAAAAACGCATAAAAACGGCAAAAAACTGGCATCATGTAGTATACAGAGTTAATTTTCGCTCTTAATGGTGATGGAAGTATGAGCTAAATGCCTTATCACCGATGAAGAAATGAAAGAATCGATGGAAAGGATAGAGGAAAAACTTAAGGGGGAGGAAAACAAAAAGAACATCAAAAAATAACGTTCGAATCCCGTAGTGGGCTCGAATTTACAAAGTAATGTATCTAAATTGTATTACTTTACCTTGCATTTGAGTCCTTTTGCATCAATATTGTTGTACTCACACAATTAAATTATTACAGTATCAGTCGTTGATACTGTTTTTATTTGATTTTATAGCTTTATTATTTCTCTTAAATATAGAAAATAATTTTATATAGTTTTAAAATTATTAAGTATTGATTAGGAAAGGATTTTTATATGAAAGACTTACTTAAAAAAGCAGTTGCAGAAGTGATTGGAACATTTGTACTTGTTTTTGTCGCTTGTGGAGTTGCGGCTTTAACTGGCGGTGAATTAGTTTCTACATCTTTAGCATTTGGACTTGTCATTGTTGCTATGGCATATTCAGTTGGTAGAGTTAGTGGATGTCACATCAATCCAGCAGTTTCTTTAGGTTGTTTACTTGCAAAAAGAATGACACTTAAAGAATTTTTCGTTTACGTTGTTTCTCAAATCGTTGGTGGTTTACTTGGTGCCGTTGCTATTTTTGGAATTATGAAAATGGCTAACATCCCTCTTGCTGCCACAGCTGCAAGTAACTTACCAGTTAACTTTGCTTTAGAAGGAGCAACAGCTGGAACAATCATTGGTGCATTACTTGTTGAAGTTGTTTTAACTTGCATCTTTGTTTACGTTATCTTAAACGTTACATCAGAAAACAGTGGTGCAGGTAAAAAAGCAGGATTAATTATTGGTCTTACTTTAACACTAGTTCATTTAGTTGGAATTCCTCTAACAGGTACATCAGTTAACCCAGCAAGAAGTCTTGCGACAGCTTTAGGAAATGCAATCTTCACAGGAGATTTAACAGCCTTAACACATGTTTGGATTTTCATTGTTGGACCACTTCTTGGTGCTGTTGTTGCCGCATTGCTTTTTGCTTTCTTACACAAAGAAGAAAAAGCTGCTGAATAGTTAAATTTTAGAAAAAACCTTAGATTTACAAGTTTTTTAAAGAAAATGTCTATGAATTTCATAGACATTTTTCTTTGAATTGTGATTTAAATCACGTTTTAAAAATGACCAGATTTATCTAAATTGTTGTTCATAATTATTTCATTATCAAACTAGCAAGATTCCATATTGAATTCGAAGCTAACCATCCATTTATTGATGGAAATGGATGAACTGGAAGACTATTAAATAATTTAGAATTAATGAAATTTGGCTATCTGCCTATCGATATCAAGTTTAAAGATAGAATTGCCTATTACAATGCCTTTGATGCATATCATCTTAGAGGAGATTTAAAGCCAATGACAAAGCTGTTTGGAAAATATTTATACGAAAGACTAACAAAATTTGTAGAAATAATAGTCGCCTAATTAGATTAGATTTGAAATTAAAAATATTTTAAATGATACGAGGCAACCCGTGTCATATATTCTTATTGCTTTGTAGCAAGTAAAACTTTGTTTTAAGAAGAAAACAGAATATCGATTTTGATGGTGGATGGATAGTCTTTCTTAATAAGAAGTGAATTATAATTCAAAGTCGTTTAAAATAAGAACATGCAAAATAATGAAACAATTAATAGGGATGTAATCCAAGCCATTGAAAAAAGTAAGAAAGAACTTAACAAAGAGTTAAAGAAACTTTTTGCCGGCCAAATAACTCAAAATTTCATGCTCGATGTTATGTACACGATGTTAACAAGATATCTCGATTTGCAAAGTTACATTCCCTCTCCTGATGATGTCCAATTAATTCTTAGTGGGAGATCGCAAAACTTATTCTATATTCTCTGTGAGCACATCATTGGTGTTCATAGATCAAAAATCATCTTTCTTTCTGATTCAGAGCGCTCTCGATTAGAAGATAGCAGTGAATATAAAGAAGAGCTCATGGAAGATGTTTATAAAGAATTAAAGCTTAGATATCAAACTGGTGTGTTTATTCGCGAAGGCCAATTGGTTCGTGGTGACCGATTCATCTTATTTCCATTACCTTATTACATAACTATATTGACATTAAAGCTTCTGAAAATTGCTCCAAAAACAAAAAAGATGCCAATCGTTTATATTGATATTGCTAATAAATCTTTGGCTATTTTGTCTCTTTTGCAAGACAACTTTTCTGATTGTGCTTATTCAAGTTGCAGAATTATTATTGAAGACTATATTCGTGGTACAATTTTCTATAATTGCAATGAAGCAATGGATGAGTTTTATAAGTTCAGTGAGTATGAATTGAAACAAAGTTTAGGTTATAAGTTCGATGACGAATTCCTTGATAAGTTTAACAACAGACTTAATAAATCTTGCAGGAATAAGATTGAATTCCTCCATTATGGATGGGTTGATGTAATTCCTGGTTATCATCAAATAGTGGTTAAAAATCCATACTCTTTTGGGAGTGTTAAAAAATTCATAGTTGAGAAATTTGCTCGTGTCGATAAGAATCAATACGATTTGTTAGATTATTATCACTCAATGTGCAACGGCTATGCTCATGGTAGTATCCTAAATTCAAAATACCCACTCCTTCATTATTTTGAAATTACTTCGATATTGGTCAATGTTACTGTAAATGCATATTTTGCTGCTTGTGAGGAGATTGAAGAAGACACAAAAATAGATGAATTAGATATTATTTCAGAAATTAACAAGCATTATAAAGTTTTAAAAGATGCCGATCTAAAGAAGAGCACAGAGAATTTTGAGAATTATTATAAAAATTTTAAAGTTTATTAAATGAAAAAGATTCCACATAAATTTAGAGTTGGCATCCTATATCAGGGAATATGTTAGATGAAATGGTTGCTCTATTAAATGAAGCAAAAATCATAAAAATCTAGAAGAATATGTCAACATGAAATCTTTTGATGAGAAACGCGTTGCTGCAAAATTATATTTCATGATGAATCACCTCCAACCCGTGCAATATAATCTTATTGATTTTATAGCAAAGAGAAAAAATTCTATTAAAATTAATAATGTGATAAACTTACAATCAGTTGAGGATAAACAATGTCAAAAAATGATAGAAGTATAATTGAACGTCTTGATGATATAGAAAAGAAAATACCAACAACAAAACATCATGAAGCTAGACCAATTTCAGAAGTCATTGGTAGATCATTTGCAGATTATTTGAACGATGCTACAGTTTATGGAATCGAGGAAGATATAAGGAAGTTTAATAAAACTATAAAGAAACAAAAAAGAAAGTCTATTATATTTCTTTCTCTATTAGCCTCAATCCTTCTTTTTTATATTGTCTGTCTAGTCATAAATAAACAACTTGAACGGATATTGATCGTTCTTACATTATTGGCAATCATTCCTTATATAATTGTTTTAATTGCTTTATTCAAACAAAGGAACAAACAACCTATGCGCTCCTTTTGGAATGTTAAAAATTTAGAGTTATATTTAGTTAATGATGGAGAACACAAGAAAATAGTAGAAGAAGAGAGTAATGGTGTACTTTTCTATATACTGGTAATTTCTAAATTATTAGCCATTATTATGAGTGTTGGAGGAGTGCTTTGGTACAATTTTTCTTTGATGCAATCAGCCACTAATATTGCTTTATATCGGATTTGTACGATTCTTGGGTATATTATCGTATTGATTAACTGTATTTCTGTAGGCATTAGGAAACCTTATTATTTTTTTAATTATATTATTGAGACAGAAGATTCTTATGTAACTTACCCTATATTAGATTATTTTGAGAAATAAGGTGTTCGCATGTATTTGACTTATTTAAAGATTAAAAATCATCCTATTCTGAATGATGTTGACATTGATTTAAGAAACCCAACAACAGGTAAAGCATATTCAATTATTGCTTTTGTAGGTGAAAATGGTTGTGGAAAAACCACTCTTTTGAATGAAATTTTCAACTACCAAAATTCGAAATATTTTATTTTTAAAGAAAATGAAAGATCTTCTAGTGTTATTCCGTACTCTTCTTTATTCTTAAGGCAAAATAGTTTAGCTAGAAGCGCTATGAGTGAAATAGGAAAAGCAATTGATGGCAAAGAAAGATTTGCGGTAAACAGCGATAGTTTTCCTGTAGAATCTATAAATAAAACTAAACCTATTGAGAACAAAGAGCGAGGGCTTAAACTTTTAGAGTTACTTAATGATATTGAAATTTATACACTTTTTAAAGAAGGTGCAATAGGCGAGGTTGCTTGTGGAAACGAAATATTGCAATTAATCGATGAAAAGAAAAGAGGTTACGACATTTCAAATTATTCATCAGGACAACAAGAAATCTTATTGAAATTAAAAGATCTTTTTAAATATTATCCTACTAATGATAGTGTGCTTTTAGATGAACCAGAAACATCTTTACACCCTAGATGGCAATTAGAGATTGTTGATTTAATTAGGTTAATGCTAACCGATATTAATCAAAGGACACCTCAAATTTTCTTAGCAACACATTCTGAAAAAGTGTTGGAATCTTTGATTAAAAGAGATGATGTACTAATTGTTAGGTTATTTAAACGAAACGATAAGATTATTGCTGAGACAATCAATGAGATGAATTTATGCTTGCCAACTGTAACATTTGCAGAATTAGATTATGTTGTTTTTCATATCCCATCACTTGATTATCATGATCATTTATTTACCTGCTTTGGAGAATTTTTTGATAAAGACACTAGTACAGCAATTGATTTAAAAATTGAGAGAAAATCAGAAAAAATCTTTGGTAAAAAGAATATAGATCAATTTAAAAAAGAGCGCGTTAACTCTCGTTTCAATAAGATTTATGTTACAAAAATGTTACCGACATATATAAGGGACTATTTTCATCATCCTAGCGAGATAAAAGCTCCTACCGAAGAGGAGTTGGTTAAATCAATAGAATTAATGCGCGCATTAATCAAATATATGAAAGAAAAAGGATTTAAAGAAGCTGAAGAAACAGATTAGGTTTATGATATAATATGTAAGCCAGTGGGTACGTCCAATGTTTAGAAATAAACGAGTGGAGGAGGTACTGCTAAATGAGCTTCAATACTGGCATATACTCTTCCACAAAATTATTGGAAGAAATCAAGGACCTCATCAAAGATGAAAATTTGACTCAAGAACAGTTTGCTGATGAAATTGGTTATAGTCGCAAGGCATTTAACAGATTTATCAACGGCAAAAACGCTAAAACTGATTTTGATCTAATAGTTCTTCTTTGCAAGAGACTTGGAATTAAGGCAATCGTCATCGAATAAATCGATGAGGTTGCCCTTTTTATTTTGTTACCATTTTTGGGACATTTAGGTTTAACAAATTATTTGGATTTAATATATAAACGTCTAGGATTAGTGATAGAAAGTAGAGAATGATATGAAAAGTATTGATGCAAAAGAAGTAATTAAAACATTAAATCGGATTACTCAAGCCGATGTTGATGCACAACCAATATTAGAGCCGAAAAAAAATGAAAATGGAATTTACAAATGCGTTGTTTACCTTCCGTTGATTGATAAGACAGTAATCGGTATTGGTGATTCCAAAATAGAATCGATTGATAACGCCACAAAGCAATCGTCTAAATTAATAGATGAGTATCTAGAAGAAAATCCACATTACATAACTAATGACTTTTTTGGTGAGTCGAGTTATATTTTAGTAGAAGATGATAATGAAAATTTATACATTCATTTGATAGGAGAAAGAACATATTGTTAATTGAAACTTCAACTTTATTTATAACATCTTAAATTATTAATTCGGTTTTTATAATTGTTGAATGTTATGGTTGAGAGCAAAAACAAAGCATATTTGGGAGGTTTGTTTGAGATTTAGTCTTTAGTCTCATTGGGCTTTTATAAATGCTTACCTTCAAGAACAAGAAATTATTAGTACTGCATTGTAGATTCTTTCTTGCTATTACAGCCAAGGCGTTTTCTTAGTCATTCGGTTCTAATAACGGCATTAGAGTAGGAGCTAGTTTTTATCAAAAACATCTAGAGACTTTAAACAATGGTACTAAACTATCCTTAAGTTTAGAGAAAGGCATTTTATGTTTAAAAAATCATTTATTACATTCTTGGTTGCGACTGCTTCATTAGGAAGTGTTTTCGCATGTTCAAATATAGAAGAGTCTACCGAATCGACAATAACAATTACTGATATGGAAGGGAAAGAAGTAGTTGTTCCAAAAAAATTAAAAAAAGTAGCATGCATCTCTCAATCTGCTACAGATTTAATGATTTCATTTGGTTTAGGAGAAAAGATTGCAGGCACTTATCGCTCTTTTACATATAATAAGTGGGCGGAAGAGTTATATCCACAAGCAAAAAATTTTAAGGCTTATTCATATAGTGTAGCTGCTGAAGAATTAGTGAACGATGGTATAGATTTAGTAATAATTCAAGATACCGAAAATGCTGATTCTTTTAGGAATGCAGGCATTCCTGTAATTGGCATTCATCAATATTCTCCATCTGGACCATTCGATGATGAAATTTATGATGTGGCCAATATTTTAGGGAAATTATTTCCAGAAGCAAAAGCAAAAGCTGATACATGGATAAAGGAAGTAAAAGATACTATTAGCGAAATTAAAGCAAAAGTGGGCAGCATAAACAGTGAGAAAGCTGTTTACTATGTAAACGGTGAAAAGGCTAAAGGGCTATATTATTCTGATGGCGGTAATTCGATGATATCAAAAATCTATGATATTGCTAATGTTAGACTTGCCACTGAAAAATATGAAGTTCTTAATGTTCATAAAGTATCTGATGAAGAAATGGTTAAGTTGAACCCATATGCAATGATGATAGGTGGTGCTTATCAAAATAATTTAATTGATGAACTCAACAATTCTGCAGTGTGGTCATCACTTGATTGTAATAAAGAAAACAGAATTTATCGTATTCCTGTGTGCATGACTGGCATTGAAAATGTAAGTGCAGAAACACCACTAATGCTCAAATACGCAGCTTCGCTGTTCAATGATTATGAGTTCGATATGAAAGCTGAGATGAAAGCTAATATTAAAAAATACTTTAATTACAATCTAAGTGATATGGATGTCGAAAATATGTCTAAAGGTTTAGATAAAAAAGGAAAGAGAATGGTAGATGCAAACTAAAAAGAAAAGCAAAAAATTTCTTATAATTTTAGCTGTTTTAATTTTTGTTTTAATTGCGATATTTTTTGTTTCGATGAGTATTGGAAGGTACTTTATACCAGTCGAAGATGTGTTTAAATTTTTCACCTTTCAAAAGATAGAGGATACTCCTCATAGAGTAATCGAATATTTAAGGTTGCCGAGAACTCTTTTGGCTGTATTAATAGGCTGTTCTTTAGCGGTTAGTGGTTCAATATATCAAAGCACATTTAATAATAAGTTAGTTTCTCCTGATTTGTTGGGTGTTACTAGTGGTGCTAGTGTAGGCGCTTGTTTGGCGATCCTTGTCGGCCTATCTAGCGCAATGACTAGTGTGTTTGCGTTTTTCTTTGGATTTGTTGCTGTTCTTTTGACAGTTTTGCTTTCAAAGGTATTTAAAAATAAGTCAAACATCATTCTTATATTGTGTGGTCTTGCTGTTGGTGGCTTAATGTCATCTTTAGTAGGGCTTATGAAATATTTGGCAGATAATGAAATGAAGTTAGCGGAAATGACTTTTTGGCTTCTTGGTGATTTATCAAAAACAACAATTAATGATTTTTGGGTGGTTCTTCCTGTCACTGTTATTGGTTGCGCTGTTGCAATTATCCTTTCTTGGAGGCTTAATATTATCTCGCTTGGTTTAAAAGAATCAAAAGCCCTTGGAGTTAATTATAAGTTTACAATAAGTCTTTTAATACTTGTTGCAACGGCACTCACAGCGGTTTCGGTTTCCGTATGTGGAACAATTGGTTGGGTTGGACTAGTAATACCTAATGTAGTAAGGCTTTTTGTTGGAAGTAACAATAAAAAGGTCATACCAATTTCAATTCTATTAGGATCTATTATGATGGTTATCGTCGATACACTTGCTAGAAGTATCGCTCCTAATGAAATTCCTTTAAGTATTATAACGGGAATTTTAGGAACTCCAGTATTTATATTTGCCATTTTTAGAAGAAGGAGAGAAATACAATGAGCTATATAGAAGTTAAAAATCTTTCCTTTGGATATGATAAGAACAGAAATATTTTGGAAGATATATCGATTAATTTTGATAAAGGCAAAATTGTTGCGTTAATAGGAAAAAACGGAAGCGGTAAATCTACTTTTCTTGATTGTATTCTTGGCATAAATGATTATTATGGAGTGATCAGTATTGAAGAGCATGATATTAAAGATTTATCAGATATTCAATTTGCACGTCTTATTTCTTTTATCCCTCAAAGCGTTCAAATAAATATTGACTATACTATATTTGATTTTATTTCTTTCGGCAGAAATCCTCATATTAAATTAGGATTATCTATGAACGAAAACGATTATCAAAAAGTAATCTGTAATGCTGAAAAATGTGGAATTTCTAAATTGCTTGAAAAAAGTATAAATAAAGTAAGCGGCGGGGAATTACAATTGGCGTTTATTGCAAGAGCATTAACTCAGGAAACACCTATCTTTGTTATGGATGAACCAACGGCATCTTTAGATTTTGGCAACCAACAAAAATTATTCAAAATAATGACCGATTTAGTTAAAGAAGGGAAAACAATAATATTTACGACGCATAATCCTAATCATTTAATAAACTTAGAATGTGACATATTTGCTGTTTCTGATAAAAAAATTAATCCAATAACTGAGCTAAATTCTAAAACCATCAAAGAAATATATGGTGAAGAGTTTGAACAGGAGGGGAGAGCTTTCTTATTTAAACTTTAGAATTCTTTGTTACTGATTTTGGGACAAACACTATTTGTTATCATTTTTTGCTGTAAATTATTTTTGTCGATGAAAAATCGTCAGAAACGGAGTTAAAAAATGAAAGAAACAATAAAAACCGCAAACAAATTAATTAAAGTAGAAAACTGGATTAATCATTATTCACAAAACAACACACCTAAAGAAATTGAAGCAATTCAGCTTGAAAATGGTAAATGGTTATGTGAAATTGAAATCCCATACGTTGATATAAAAGTTAAAGCTATTTCAAAAACAGAAGCTAATGCTATGTTAAGAGCAGCAGATAAAGCTTACATAATAATTCAAGAATTCCTTCGTAATAATATGAATAAAAATTTGACTTTAGAAAAGATTCATAATATGCAAATGAGAATTAACGAAAAAGGTGAAGTCATGTCAATTGGAACTTCAAGAAAATATAATGAAAAAGAGGATAACAGAATATTTTATCTAGAAAGAAAAACTATTGAAGAAATAGAAAAAACAATTGAAAAGATAAAGAAAGGTTTAAATTCTTCAGATAACTTAATACTTGAGATTATTGATAAGTCAGGATTTGAAGATACTATGAGCGAAAAAGAAATTAAAAATACATTTGCTAGAATGGTCATGAGCAGAAATAAAAATATATATTCTTCTGTAGTATCAATTAAAGATAACCACGTAATCTTCATAGGCTACGCTCTTAATGAGAAAGGAGGTAACTAAAATGAAATACTTATTTTTTGATATTGAATGTGCAAATTGTTTCAATGGGATTGGAAAAATGTGTGAATTTGGGTATGTTCTTTGCGATGAAAACATGCTCATTATGAAAAGCGAGGATATTCCTATGTCTCCTGGAAATGGGCGTGGATCAAGATTCCATCTAAAAGGTAGAAAACATGAAAAGGATCTAGAACTCGCTTATGATTATGGTTATTATTATTCATCTCCAGAGTTTCCTCAGTTTTATGAGCGAATTAAACGTTTGATGGAAGATCCTGATACAATATGCCTTGCATATTCAATGAATAATGATATACAACACCTTCATAATGCTTGTATTAGATATAATAAAGAGCCTTTAAATTATGAATGCTATGATGTTCAAAAAATGGTTGGAGCTTATTTAGAACATAAAGGTCAAATGTCTCTTTATAATGCATGCAAAACAATTGTTGGGCCTAACTCAACCGTTAGACTTCAAAATCATCTTTCTAGAGATGATGCTATGATGGAAAGATTGATTTTTGATGCAATTTGTATACTGACTGGCAAAAATCCTATTGAATTAATCGAAGGATCTCTATTTGCAAAAACAAATTCTCTTGAGTATATGGAAAAAGTTAAAAATAGATTAAATAAGAAAAAATCAAGATACGCAGGTGATTGTTTATATGAATCAATAGTTGCTTCAGAAGAAGAAATTGAAAATCCCGAACATTCAGGTAAGCGTTACATTGTTAGTAATGAAGTAAAACATGATTTGAACATGCTTAAGTCAATAATTGTTTTCGTCGAAAACAAAAAAGGAATATTTTCAAATCATATAGGTAAAAGCGATTATTTTATTGTTAATGATGATAAGAACAAGGAAGAAATAATAAATAATTTAAAATACCCATATGATGGCGAGATAATGACTTATAAGGAGTTTATAAGTAGTCTTAATAAAAATTCGAAAAAGAAGACAGAAGTAGTAGATTGCAAATCTTGATTCCAAAATAGAATTCTAATATCTATATTAAGGTTATAGTGGAAAAAATGAAGGGGATTAAAATCGCATTTACGCTTTTAGATTAAGGAGGGAACTATGAAATTAAATATCGGACATAAAAATAATAGTAATATTAATGACTTAGTTAAACTGTTAAACTTTTCAGCTCAAGATTTCTATAAAGGGAAAATTCAAATTGCAGATAAATCGTATTTTAGTAACCTTAAAGCAATTCTATTGAGTGGAATGATAGACATTGAAAGAACAATTAGAGGCACATTTGGTTGTGATTTTTCTTTGGTTTCTGCTGATGAAAACCTACTGAAGCAAATGTATCCAAATGCGTGCTTAACTATGTTTAATAAAGGGGAATCCGTTAATCTTGAAAAGTTAAGTTATTATTTGACCTCATTAAGAGATATAAATGCTCATGTTTTTATAAGCAAAGAAGATTTTAATTTTTTAAAGTCTGATTTCTCTTTTTTGCAAAATCAAAAGCATTTTCATGGTGAAATTAAATATTTGTCAGGCGATGAAATTACAGTTGCAGGTATCATTTTTATTATTCTTTCTTTTTTAAGAAGCCAATCAATTCATACTCTTATTAAAGAAGATTTTATTATTGGTTTAGTTGCTAATGGAAAATATATAAAAAATGATGGCCAAAGATTCGTAGATGAAATCAGTCATACTAATCTTGAGATTGAAATACGTAGATGTAGTGGAAGTGATATTCTCAGCTCTATAATTGGTGAATATTCTAAAGAAGCATCAATTAATGAATCAAAATGTTCAATTTTAATAGGGAATGAAAATTATCCTACTTTCAAAGTTGATTCTACGATAGATAACAATGAAGTGATTGTTAAAAAGGGATCTTTAACAAGAACTTATTACAAAGAAGATTACTATTTAAAAATTGAAGAAGAAAAAGAATTTATAAGATTATCAAATCAGTTGCCTTCTTTTGGACTTGTCGATTATTTATATGAATCTAAAATCTCTGTATTTGATAGCAAAGCTGTTTCTTTAATTAATAATAGTTTCGAGATTTTATCGAAAATCAATAGACCTAAATTTTACGCAGATAAAAACTTGCAATTATTAATGTTTAAAAATAAAGCATCAGATTTTAGAATTATGTCTTCTTTGATGGTGGATTCTATAACAAAAGTATTTTTAGCTACTGAGAATTTTATATATAGAACAAGAAAGATAAATAAGGGAGTAGGTTACACATCTATAGCAAAAGCCTTAAGGTTTATTAATACACCAGAAGAAATAATTGATGAAGTTGTGTATTTAAGAAACTTTAGTGCTCATGGTTATATCTTAAATGATTATCTTATTTATAAAGATGAAAATAGGCAATTTACTTTGGAATATATAGTTCAAACAATCAAATCTTTGTCTGATTTCTTAAAGCAAAATCAAAGAGATGTTTTTTACAATTTTAATAGATATAAACGTGACTATCTTATCGATAAAATTATTAAGATGAAATATAAATTGGCTATCGGTTACACAGATAAAGTAATTGAGGATTATCCTCAATATGATAAAACAGAATTAGCAAAGAAAAATGCTTTTATTAATAATTCTTTCTTCGACATAAAATTGTTTAATAAAATTACTGATTTCGAATTTCAGAAACTCAGGGTTATTCAGGTCTATTTACCAGATATCAATCAATATTTATATTTTTATGATAATGAGAAAGGACGTGATAGATTAGATTTCTTCTGTTCATGTTCAGGCTATTACGTTCTCGATGAAGTAGATAATGGACTAATAATTGAGATGAAATTATCTAAATAATAATAGATATTTCACAAAAATAATCAAATTCTGCATAGTTTTTGCTAGATTAGTATGTAATTTTCAACTTTAAGGAATATATTCTCTTTTAAGAAAGCTATGGAACCACTGGATTCGCTTAAACTCATCCACACAACAAAGTTATCAAAGTATTAGACTTCTCAATGAGTTTGAGATAGAAGCTGATGATGAACCTATTCTTACCGACGAGGATGTAGAGACATTCATAGAAGAATACCTTTCCTAGGGTTAGGTTGGTTAGGTCTTAAAATATATAATCGCATAACAACTAATTCGACGTCTATTCATTTATTAGTAGTAGTGATTATAAGCCTAACCTTTTTATATTTATAGCATAGTTATTCTCCCTCAGGGGATGAATTATTAAAAGAAGCTATATGACCGGTGGTGGCACCCCAGAAATACACAACCTGAAAATTTTGGAAAAGATAAAATTTTGATTTGAACAACGTTTTAGTATTGAAATGGATAATGTGCTCCCGGAGTTTAATGCCAATTTAATTGCATTGCAATTAAAGCTTGCCATTGATTATGAAAAAGTCTAAATTATATTTAATATGAATAAACCTTTTGTAAAATGGGCTGGAGGCAAAGAAGGAGAATTAAAATACATTCTCCCAGCATTACCTAAAAAGATCGATAAATATGTTGAACCTTTTGTTGGTGGCGGAGCTTTGTTTTTTGCTTTGTCCAGCGAACAGATTTCACAAAGATACATAAATGATTTTTCAGTGGAACTCTATCAGCTTTATTCAATAATTGCTAATTCGTTTGATTCTTTTGAAAACGAGATTAAATGTCTTATGCACAACTGGTCAGTTTTAGAGAATATTGTCAAAAACAATAGCGATTTCTTTTTAGATTGTTGTCTTGGATACAAGAGCGATGGCAACGATACACTTTTAGACGATAAATTAACGGATTTTGCTTACTCACATAGTGAGGAATTTAATGGGTTGCTTAGGGCAGGCCAAAATGCGCAGATAAGTAATTTTGAAAACGAGATTAAAAAATATGTGATTCGAAAAATAAAGCGAATTAAGAAATTAGATGTTGAGAATTGTTTTTCAAAAAGCGAGATGATTAGTAATGTTCAGACGGCATTCAAAGCTGGATATTATACTCACATTCGAAATTTATATAACAATAGAAAGAGTGCCGGATTATCTGATTTCTTTACAGCTCAAAAAGAATCTGCTTATTTTTACTTTTTAAGAGAATATTGCTATTCATCGATGTTTAGGTACAACAAAAAGTGTGAATTCAATGTTCCATACGGAGGCATGGGGTATAACAAAAAAAGTATTTTAACCAAGGTTGGGATAATCAAAGAGACAGGAATTCCTAACTACCTAAAAGAAACAACGATTGGAAACCAGGATTTCGAACAGTTTTTGAATTCGATAAAGCTTGGTCCTAAAGATTTTGTTTTTCTTGATCCACCATACGATAGTGAATTTAGTGAGTATGCTCAAAATGCTTTTACTAAAAAAGATCAGGAGAGATTGGCTAAATGGGCTAAAAAAACGAAAGCAAAAGTTATGATAGTAATTAAGAATACTGACTTTATTTTTGAATTATACAATAAGCTCGGATTCAACATTTCATATTTTGACAAAAAATACATGGTAAACTTTAACAATAGAAATGATAGAAAGGTAAAACATTTGTTGATAACAAATTATTAGTATGGCACAGCACAAGGAAGAGTATTTTATTATTCCGATGTTGAGAGTTCTTTATGTTCATAATGCTCCGACATCTACAGAAGAAATAAAAAAAGAAATTAAATATTATTGTGATCTTAGTGAAGAAGATCTAACCCCATATCCTTCTAGAAGCCAAAAAGAGCCTCGTTATTTTCAAATAGTAGGAAACATTATTAGTCATAATAACCAGAATTTCTTTAAATATGTTTCAAAAATCATACAGAGCGAAAGTAATTCTAAAAAAGCCAATCCTGACTTATTTTTATTAAATGACCAAGGGAAAGAACTCATTAAAAGAATTATTATTTCCAAAGAAGATGAGATTGACGGTTCTTTTGCAACAGAGGATTTTACCTCTTCAGAAGAAGTTCAAGAGCTAGATATTGACAAAGTTAACCAACGCCTTATTGATATGTACAACAAAAATGGAGAGCTAAAAAGAATCCCTACAGATAAAAATCTCTCACGTACAGTATTAGAATTGACAGGGTTTAGATGTCAAGTTGCTGTTTTGCTAAGGGAAGATCATTTGCTATTTAATAACAAAAATGGAGAACCATATTTAGAAATCCATCATCTAATTCCGCTAAAAGCCTCAAAGGACTTTTTCCCTCTTAATTTAGATATCGCTCCTAATCTTGTACCTTTATGCCCTAATTGTCACGCAAAATTGCATCGTGGTTCTTACGATGAAAAGTTGATCATTTTAAGGATACTTTATGATAAAAGAATTAAATCTTTGAATGAAAATGGCATCTATATTTCTTTTGAAGATTTGTTAAATAAATACTATATATAAAAAATGTAGTGGTAAATCTCATAAATATTTAATTGTTTATTGACAACATTTTTAACATACTTTTAAAATATTTATGAGGTATTGGTATGAGAAAAGAGGAAAACAAAAATGAAAAGTTTAAACGTCTTGCAACATCAAGAACAAATAAAATTATCGATATGATCGATCTATTAGGTAACCTTTCTAATAAATCTAATTACGATTATACAGATGCAGACGTGGACAAGATTTTTAAAGCTATCGAGGCTTCTTTAAGGAATGCTAAATCTAAGTTCTCAACAACGGCATATCCTAAGAAAAAGAAATTTGAGTTCTAGAGGTTTGGAAATATGAAAACAATTTTATATATGCCAAAAACCGAATGGACTGGTATCGATGGTATTAATGACGGAAACATTGAAACATATAAAAACAATCCAATGTTATCTTTAACTAAAGAAGAGCTTCAAAACTCTACTGATAACGCTGGTAAAAATGAAGACGGAACATACAAAAAAGTCATTGTTGAGTTCAATGACTTTGTTTTAAATCCTTCTGAAGATCTTGCTGAATATGATTTTGAAAGTATTAAATCAGTTTTTAATGATGAGAAAATATTTTGGGATCATTACATGGAAAACGACAAAAGGGCAGTTGAATTCTTTGAAAAGGGATTATCTATTTTTAATTCAAATTCGATTCGTTGCATGCGCATAAGCGATAAAAATACAACCGGCCTTAATGGGGTCGGAATTGATAAATCTTCTCCTTGGAATAACTTAGTAGAAAACAAAGGTGTCTCTGATAAATTAGGCAATAAAGGAGGTAGTTTCGGTATTGGCAAAGATGCCGCCTTTGCCTCGTCTCAAGTTAGAATCGTGTTTTATAATACGGTAAATGAAGAAGGTGTTAGTGCATTCAAAGGAACCATTAAATTGCCATCTTATAGAAAGGGAGATCTCCAATACATTGGACATGGTTCATTTAGCAACCCAAACGAAGTCAAAGATCCTGTGTTTGAAAGTGTTTCATTAGATCCTCATTATTCTAGGGATGGAGCTATTGGAATGGATAAATTCATTCTTGGGTTCAAAGATGATATCTCTTCGGAGGATTTACGAGATGCTATAGTGACATCTTCAATTGATAATTTCCTTTATGCATTTATGGATAACAAGCTTGAAGTTAAATATGGCGACTTAGTTATTAATTCAGAAACTATTGATGATTTAATTAATCAATATAAGCTCACCGAAGAAAACAAAGAGGACGGCAAATCGCACCTTAGTAATCTGACAGTTGAATATTATCAAACAATTAAAGAATATGATGAAAAATTATCTATAAAGATTTTAGAAGACGACGACGTTGAGATTTTTGTAAAGCTTAATCCTTTGGGATGCAGAAGAGCAGCTATTGTCCGCCAAAGTGGAATGAAAGTTTTTGATAAAGATAGACTAAATGCAAGAATAGGTTTTTCGGCAGTGGTGATTTTAAGAGGGGATGCCGTTAATGAATATTTTAAAAAGAATCTGGAAAATACAGAGCATACGCAATGGTCGCTTGATAGAGCAAAAGATCCTAAAGAAGCTAATAGATATCAACAAACGATTTTTAAAGCAATAAAAGATACAATTGTTAAACTTCACGAAGAAAACATGGAAGCTTCAATTGATGCTGAAGGTGTTAGTGAATATTTGCCTTATTCTTACATTCATGGCAAAAAAGATACAAAGCGAGTAGATTCTTTGTCTAATGAAGTTGAAGAAAAAACAAAACTCAAAAAGAGTAAGAAAAACAAAAAAGACATAAGAAGTACAGTTGAGATTAGTCTTGAAATGGATGAAGACGGAAACATTACAGAGCGTGTGATTAACAACAATGATGAACCAAGTCCATTCCCTGGTTCTGTTGTTCCTCCAAATCCAGATCCAGTTGATCCAAGAATTGATTCAGATGGAGAAGAAGAAAAACTTGAGATTAAAGAGGACGGAAAATTCAAAATCAAAAGAGAAATCCCATCAAGTGAAATTAAGGCACATTTAATTCAACGTGGGAACAATTTATATGAATTACGTTTCGAATCTAACATTGAAATAGCTCATGGATTTGTTGAGCTCATGATTTCAAGTGAGCAACAAGCGATGGCAATAGATGTTAAATCCGCCACTTCAGAGAATGAGAGTTTAATCATTAACAAAAATATGATTAGGCTAGTAGATGTTAAACCTAATGTTGAAAAGCGCATTCTGTTTAGCTTAAAGAGTGAAGAAGATTGGGCTTTGGAGGTAAAAGCAAATGAAAGTAAAGAATAATAGATTGTATCCATATCCAGTACTCTCTCAGGATCATGATGATTATGTTGATAATAGCTTTTATCCAAACGATTTGAGTTTTGAACACGATTCTGTAACAGCAACAATTAAAGCTAATATTGTCATAGGAGATGAACTAATCAAATCGTTGATTGGTGATGGAAGCGTCTCCTTAAATTGTCATATTGAATGTTCAACTACAAAATATAGGAAAGTATTCAAAATTGGTTTTGATGAACTAAGTGATTGCAGAATAGACATTCCATTAAAGGACATTAATGATACAGTTGAAATCTGCTTTGTTCTTGTTGCAAATCGAGATATTGAGAATTATAGTAATCCGAATTTGAATATTAGATATTTAGATGCGAATATAACGCTTTTTAAATATAGAACACTTGGCTATACAGAGACCGAGGAATTCAAGATCAAAAAACTGCTTGATACTAATGGCGAAGTCCCATCAATTTTTGACATAACAAAAAGCGAAACTGAAGAGCACATTACATTTGACTGTGAAACAGGCGATAAAATTATTATCTATCTACCGCAAGAGGATTACCTAATCTATGAAAAAACAAGAGGTACTGCTGTTAGAATCAAACAAATGATGACGGTCATTCCTGTTCTTGTTGAGATATTTGATATTTTAAAAACTGCTGATAATTCTGATTTTGTTGATAAAGGTTGGTATATGGTTTTAGAAAGAGCATTAGAAAAAATACCTGGCTTTAAAGACGGATTTGAATCTGATAATTTCAAGAGTTCAAATTCTTCGTTTGAATTAGCTCAAAAAGTTTTTAGAGAAGTATCTACTGATGCTTTTAAAGAACTTGAGGCAATAATGGAGGCAAATGATCTATTATGAAAATTAAAATAATGACATCGAAAGCCGTTGCTTACGTTAAAAACAATATTAAAGAATTAAAACAGCATTATCTTGATAGAGATAATCCACAAGTATGGCTAAAAGAAGCGCTAAAAGAAGAGGCATTTGTCGACACGGATTTATTCCTTGAATTAGAAGATTTCCAATTAGAGTTGGATAAATCGAAGCCAGCATCTTCGGATGCAGAAAATATAAAAAGAATTTATTCCAACTTTATTGAGCTAAATGACAGCTTTGCTAGTGATGAAAGGCTGTGGGCTGGCTTATCTCATACTGTATTCTATGATTATGTTTTAGATCGTTTCCCTCTTACTGGTAAAAACATAGAAAACGACATTCTGAATCACTTTTTCTTCAGGATTCCAAAGCCAAGATGCTACATGGTTAATACGCTAAGTAGATTGTGGTGGATTGGAAGGCTTACGTATTGCAATGATAAAGATAATAAATACGAGCTTCTCGATTATATATCCCACGATATAAACGGCTATGCATTTACTCTTTATGGCTCGAATTGGTCCAACAACAAAGAAACACTTACCGCATTTTTTAATGCTATCTTTGCTTTTGAAAAAGACCACAATACATCAGTTAAAAGAGAATTGTTCAACGATGCAATTAAATACGTTCAATGCTTAACCGGGAAAATGATTTTAGATGCATGTGATTCGGAATACATATTTTCAAAGGTTTACGAATATTTGATTAGTAGAAATGAGATTATTGAAGCACAGGTTGAAGCTGATAAAGCTCAAAACATAAAAAGAACTGGTATAGCAAGATTAGATAAGATTATTAGAGCTATCAATAACATTGGCGGAATTGGTGATATGAAATCCATATTTGTTGCTTTTTCTGAAATAAATGGCGGCATTTCTGATAGCGACAGAAACTACATTCGAGAAAATATTAAAGCTTATTCACCAGATGTTTCTGGAAGCGAGTCAAAAGGTAGTATTTTCTATAAAACTAGAATAGGAGATGCTTATTATTGGAGAGTATCTAATGACTTTTTAACTATAAATAACATTCCTAAACGAAAAGACTTTATTCAAAAAAGAATTGATAGATTGGATGGGTTTAATAAACAACTCTTTAACATTTTAAACATCAACAAAAAAGATAGATTTACTTTATCTGAAATTTTGCAATGTAAAGTGTTTCTTGGTGATGCAGATGAGACAAATGAACAAATTGATTCTACACTCAAATTATTTAGGGAAAATGCAATTATTGAATACCTTGGTGGCGGTGAGTATAAAAAATCGTTTAAAATTATAAATGTTTAACACGGAGGTACTTATATGATTAGTATTGTTAAAACACCATCAAAAGATTCTTTTTTTAATTTAATAAAAGAAGCAAACAGAGAGATGTTGTTTTGTGCTCCGTTTATTAAAAAGGAAATAGTGGATGAAATATTAAAAAACAGGAATCCGGGTGTTGTTTTTGAAGTTATTACGTCAGCAAATTTGGCTAACTTTGTTAATGGATCTCTTGATGTCGAAGCAATAAAGACTCTACTTGAAGCGGGGATAAAAGTAATTAATTTTCAGAATCTTCATGCAAAAATTTATTTGTTTGACAACAAAAAAGCTTTAGTAACCTCTGCAAACTTAACAAACAACGCTTTATACAACAACTACGAGTATGGTTTGCTTTTACATGAAGATGAAAAAGAAACAGTTGATGCAATCTATTCAGATTTTATTATGATGATGGATAGCGAACTGTGCGGTTCATTTGATGAAAATTCCATAAAGGAAATCGAAAAATTCGTTAAAAAATTTAACAATAATAAATTGACTCATATTGACAATGAAGGAGATAGTATTTTGCCAATAGATGAGTCCGACAAAATATCCAACAATTTAAAAGGATGGAAAAAAGACGTGTTCAATTGTCTGCAACTTCTTGATAAACAAGATTTTACAATTTCAGATGTTTATTCGTTTGAAGATGTTTTACATGAAAAGCATTCAACAAACAATCGCGTAAAGCCTAAAATAAGACAGACGCTTCAATATTTAAGAGATTTAGGATTTGTAAAATTTGTAAAACCAGGTGTTTACAAAAAATTATGGATAAATGCTTCTTTTTCAGAATTTTCCAAAAGAACAGAAGTTCAAGCATAAATCAAGCGGCCAATTTGGTCGCTTTTCTTTTTCTGATCTTTTCTTAATCATATTTAGCTGCTAAGCTATTTATAATGGCAGCTTTAATCAAAGATTATTATAACGATTCGATTTCAAAATTCTTAAGCACATCTTCGGAAACAATTTTTGGCGAACTCTTAGTAAAAGATTCTTTTGCTACTGAAGCTACGCAAAAAGATGCTTGGAAATGTGAAATAGAAATACTTAAAGAACAGCTTAAAGATATATCTGATGGTTCTATTATTTTCGAATATACTATTCCAAGAATAGGAGACAGAATCGATGTAGCTTTGCTAATCAAAGGTGTTATCTTTGTTCTGGAATTTAAAGTTCATAAGAAAACATATGAAATGGCAGACGAAGAGCAAGCAGAAGATTATGCCCTTGATTTGAAATATTTCCATGAGGCTAGTGAACATAGATATATAGTTCCCGTTTTAGTAGCAACTGATGCGAAAACCGTTAATTTCAGTGGTGGAATAGCGGAAGATCGTGTTTTTGATTCGCTTCGTTATAATGCCGTTTCTATTGGAGCACTTATCAAACACGTTTTGTCAATTGTTAGTGATTCGGACATTAATAGAGATGCTTGGATAAAATCGCCATACAGACCAACACCAACAATCATTGAAGCGGCTAAAGCTTTATATCAGCATCATGACGTTAAAGAGATTTCAAGAAGCGAAGCAGGTGCTGAGAATTTAGAGAAAACTAACGGCGCTATTACATACGTAATTGATAAATGTAAGAGTGAGCACAAAAAAGCTATTTGTTTTATTACCGGTGTTCCTGGTGCAGGTAAAACTCTTGCTGGTTTAAATATTGCAAACACAAGACATGATTTTGATAATGATGAACACGCTATCTTTCTTTCTGGTAACGGCCCATTAGTGGAAGTCCTCCAAGAAGCTCTCGCTAGAGATGCAGTTGTTCATCAAGGTATCAAGAAGGGTATAGCTAAAGTCGGAACTAAATCATTTATTCAGATTGTTCACCATTTCAGAGACGAATCATTAGATCCAGACAATGTTCCACATGATAAGATAGCTATTTTTGATGAAGCTCAAAGAGCGTGGGACGAGTCTCAACTCTCTAACTTCATGCAAAGAAAGAAGAATCAACCAGGTTATCACATGAGTGAACCTCATTCTTTAATTGAATATATGAACCGTCATAAAGACTGGGCAACGATTGTGTGCCTTGTCGGTGGTGGGCAAGAAATCAATACTGGAGAAGGTGGATTAAAAGACTGGTTTGAAGCAATAAGAACCTATTTCCCTGATTGGGAAGTATATATATCTAATAAGATTACAGATTATGAATATGTTCGTGATTCATCCATTGATGAGCTTTTAGGTGGACACCCATATAACGTTATCCCTGAGCTTCATTTGAGTGTCAACATGCGTTCCTTTAGAAGTGAAAAATTATCTGACTTTGTAAAAGCAATTATCGATAATAGGCCTGAAGATGCAAAAAGAATCTATTTAGAAATAAAAGATAAATATCCTGTTGCGATCACCAGAGATCTCAATGTTGCTAAGAATTGGGTTAGGACAAAGTCTAGAGGCACAGAAAGATATGGTTTAATGGCATCATCAGCCGCCGAAAGACTAAGAGCCAAAGGAATATGGGCTTCTAACGAAATTAAGCCAACCAAATGGTTTTTAGATGGCAAAGATGAAGTTGATTCGTCATATCAATTAGAAGTGACTGCTACAGAGTTTGCAGTACAGGGACTAGAAATTGATTATGGCATTGTCGCTTGGGATGGAGATTTTAGACATAATGGCAACGAATTTGAATATAAACGTTTCACCAGAAACATGTGGTGCAATGTTAATTCGGACATTAGAAAGCAATACTTAAAGAATGCATACCGTGTATTGCTAACAAGATCTAGACAAGGGTTTGTTATATTTGTTCCTGAAGGAAGCGATATAGATCCATCAACAAGTCCTAAGATTTATGACAAGACTTTTGAATATTTAAAGAGTATTGGACTAGAAGTTATATAAAACATAGTTAAGCAACTCAAAAACACAGTTTAGTAATATACTAAAAAGGCCTATATACAAAGTATATAGGTATTTTCAAACCCCGTATCAGGGAATACATTTTCAATTGTTTTTTTCTTTTTATAAGGAAGAAGTAGTAAAAATCTTAATAGATAAGATAATCCAATTGATAAAATTAGCATTCCTAGTAGCATCAATATGACATTAAAAACGCCATATGTTTTATAGTCAAAAATTGGATATGGGAAGCGGATATATCCTGATTCTTGAAATGGTGCACGAGGCCTTGAATACTACATTGGGATTGTCGCGTTTTTGATAGTCGGTAATACTATATATAGTATTAATCAAACAAACACATTCCCTGATACGTTACATTGCGAGATTGTCGTTCGCTTAATTCTTCGAAATAGCGGTCTAAACTGAAATAATTTTAAAAAAAATCAAAAAAATGCAGATAAACCTGTCATTTCGTGGTATATTAGTGTTGTGAGGTGATTTACATGCGTAAAAAATTATATCCAAGAGAATTGTATCTAAAGAAAATCAGACCTTTTTATCATGAAAACGATTTAATCAAAGTTATTACCGGTGTTAGAAGATGTGGAAAATCATCTCTGATGCAGTTAATCGCGAAAGAGTTAATCAAAAGCGGCGTAGATGAGAACAACATTGTTTATTTGAATCTTGATAAAAGGCCGTATAGAAGAGTTAAAAAAGCTGACCAACTTGAAGATATTCTTGCAAGCAAACTTGATCCCATTAAAGGAGATAAATACCTATTCATTGACGAAATACAAAATGTAAAAGATTTCGAAGAAGTGATTAATGCTTTTAGAGAAGATGATAATTGTTCCATTTTTATAACTGGAAGCAATGCTTATTTGTTATCTGGAGAATTAGCCACAAAATTAACTGGTCGATATTTAGAATTCAATGTTGGCACATTATCTTTTTTTGAATATATTGAAATGAAGAAATTCTTCAAAAAGCCAATCGATAATGACTTAGAAATCGAACTTAACAACTATATATTAGAAGGCGGTTTTCCACTTGCGGTAAAATACGACACCATTCTTGACAAGCGCAATTACGTAAAAAGCATTATTGATGAAATATATAAGAAGGACGTTAAAAAGAATAAAAAGATTAAAAACAGACACTTATTCAACCAAATTCAAACATATATCATTAACAACTTTGGTGCCACAACTTCAGTTATTTCACTTTGCGATTATTTAGAACAGGTCAATGGGAAAAGACCAAGCAATAACACTGTCTATTCATATTTAAAGATACTTGAAGATGTAAAAATTATATCTTGCTGTCATCGTTTTGACATGAAGAGCAAAACATCGCTTAACGGAGAAGAAAAATATTATCTTTCAGATTTAAGCTTCTATTTTGTAGATCAAACTGATAATAGAATCAACTACGGTCCAGTTCTTGAAAACATCGTTTATAACTATTTACTTTCTAACGATTATTCTTCTTCTATCGGGAGAATCGGAAAATTAGAAGTTGATTTTATTGCTAGAGATGAAACCACTCTTGATTATGCGTACATTCAAGTCGCAATGCGTATCTTTAATGATATATATGATGAGAATGGAAAATTAATCACTGAAGAAAGAGAATACGCACCGTTAGAAAGAATTACCGACGGGTATCCGAGATATTTATTAACGCTCGACAAACTTTTACAAAAGAGAAGTGGTGTCAAGCACGTGAACCTTATTAACTTCATGCTCAAAAACGAAAAATTTATATAGAGATATGTTATTTTGCGAGTCTCCATATACAAAAGACATGTTATTTAAGTAGGCTCAACACTCCGCAAAGATGTATTCAATTTGTGTTTCATCCTACTCTATATAAGAGAATATGTTAGAAGTTTATTACTTAGCAATAAGTTTTCGGAATCATTATTAAATTTAAATGAAAAATAGTGAAAAAATAGTGAAATAAGAATACATCGATATATTTTTAGTGTAAAAATGGCTCAAATTTTCCATAGGGTTGAAATTGACACATATCTTTTTTTTGATACCATTGTCGCTGGAAACATATGTTTATAACCTTTGTAGGCGAGAATATAACAAAAATTGGTGCAAAACCATTAAAAAGTCACTCGGAATTTGGTGCAAAACTATTAAAAAGTCACTCGGAATTTGGTGCAAATTGTATTTACTGCTCTTCATTTAAGTATTATACTATTTTCGAGGAGACTGCATTTATGGATACAATATATTTTAGAAGAAAAATAGATAAAAGATTATCAGAATGGTTTGAAAGCAAGGACCATTCACCAGCATTAGTTTATGGAATAAGGCAATGTGGGAAGAGCAAAAGCATAGAACAATTTGCAAAATCTCATTTTAAAAATGTAAATTCTATAGATTTTTGGAAGACACCAAACGCCAAGATAGCATTTGAAGAATCTCTTGAAGTAGACGCAATAACAAAATCTTTAACTGGTTTATTTCCTTCTTTTAAATTCGTGCCTCACGAAACAGTTTTGATATTAGATGAAATTCAAGATTGTCCTAAAGCAAGGCTGGCGTTAAAAAGTTTTAAAAAAGATGGAAGGTATGAAATTATCGCTAGTGGATCATATATTGGATTAAATATTGACAGCAGCAGTGTTCCAAAACCAAATGGCTCTGAAGATTTTCTTGAAATGAAAACAATGGATTTTGAAGAATTTTTATGGGCGATGGGATATGACGATGCTTTTATAAATGATTTATTAAAACACTTTAAAAACAAAACAGAAGTTCCTAAGGCTATTCATCTAAAAATGAAACAGCTATTCAATGAATATGTTTGTGTTGGAGGATATCCAGAGGCACTAATGAAGTTCATTAATTCAAATAGTTACTCTGAAGCATTTAAAAAAGTAAAGAGTCTTATTATTGACATAAAAGGTGACCCCGCAAAAAGGAAAAACGAAAAGGAAGAATTTGAATATACTGCAACAGAGATTGCCAGAATTCAAAAGGCGTTTGATTTAATAGCGGCGTTTGTTGTTAAAGATAACCAAAGATTTATCACTTCTAAAATAAGTGGCAACAGTTATCAGAGAAGCGATGCGGTTAATTATTTATTAAATTCTTCTGTTGCATATAAAGCGTTTAATGTGGAAGTTCCGTCATTACCTTTGGCGGTTAGAAAAATTGATGCTGAATTTAAATTATTTTACGCCGATATAGGAATAATGATAAATGAACTTGGTTTTGATGTTATTAAAGGGATTTTACAAAACGGATTAAGTCTAGGGATGAACAAAGGATACTTATATGAAGCTGTTGTTGCAGATTCGCTTTACAAAGCTAATGTTCCTCTATTCTATTTTGGAAAAGAAAGTGGCCTTGAGGTTGATTTAGTTATTTCTTATAACGGAGATGCGACATTAATAGAAGCAAAATCAACAACAGGTAATACTAAATCAAGCAAACAAATAATGAAAAACCCAGATCATTATGGAAAAACTAAATTAATAAAAATCGGTGATTACAACATTTCAGAAACTGGAGATATAACAACAATTCCACATTACTTAACATTTGTATTAGGAAAAGAATTATAGTGTTGTCACTGGCGAATTGCTAAACCATACTAGTTAGTTTTTGTATAACTAAAAAGATAAGCAATAATTTGTGACAATCCTTAAAAGGTAAGCAATTTGGCAGTTACAACCATCTAAAAGGTAATCGATAAACTTGCACACAGCACCATATATTAGAGAATATGTTAGAAGTTTATTACTTAGCAATAAGTTTTCGAAATCATTATTAAATTTAAATGAAAAATAGCGAAAAAATAGTGAAATTATAATGAAAACATAACTATGATTTAAAAATGTCCAAAACATTGTTTAGTAGCCTATAATTTGGCTTTGTTTTCACAATTATGGACAACATTTTTCACTTTGTATTAGGGAATACATTTTTATTTTTCTTTATTCTTTTTATAAGGAAGAAGTAGTAAAAATCTTAATAGATAAGATAATCCAATTGATAAAATTAGCATTGCTAGTAGCATCAATATGACATTAAATACGCCATATGTTTTATAGTCAAAAATTGGATAAAGGAAGCGAATATATCCTGATTCTTGAAATGGTGCAACCCGTGCCGTATAGTCTTATTGTTTTTAGCCGGTTTTAACCAATTTCCTAATAGATTTATCTATTAGAAGAAAACCATTAAACAGCACAAATGAACAAAAAAGTGCCGTTTTTATGTTAAAATGGTAAAATTATAAAAAAAGTACCAAAGTATTGCAAAAATGTAATATTATGGTTATATTATTATATATGAAACAGTTACCTAAGCTATTTTCTTTTAATGAATTAAAAGATACCTACAAGACGGCGTCTGATTTTTCTGTGTTTGTTTATCGTGCAATAAAAAGAGGAGATATAAAGAAAGTTAAAAGAGGCCTATATGCATTAGTTAATCCGTCGACTGGAATGATCTTTGTTACTAAATTCCAAATAGCCAGTCATTTATTTGATGATGCTTATTTCTCTTATCATGACGCTCTTGAATATTACGGCTTAGCAAATCAGTCATTCGTTTCTATATTTACTTATTTAACTAAGTCACATGCTCGTGATTTAGAATTCGAAGATGTTACATATAAAGCTAAGAAATCCAATAGCGATTTATTCATACGCGATAGAATGAAAGAAGAAGGGATACGTGTAGTATCTTTAGAGCGTGCTATCATAGATTCAATAGACTGTTTATCTTTGGCGGGCGGCTTAGAAGAAGTGGAATACGCTCTTGATTACTGCCCTAAACTAAACCTTAAAGATGTACAGTTACTCCTAAAAGCCTATGATAAGAACCTTTTATACCAGAAGGTTGGCTATTTATTCGAGAAACACTTTGGTAATGACATACCTGAAGAATTTTATAAAGTGTGTTTAAAACATTCAGGAAATACAGTGATGTATCTAGAATGCAATCCTGGTGAAGGTAAATTAAACGCTAAATGGAAACTAATGATAAAAGAGGAAGGATACCTACCTAATGAACTATTCTGAAGACTACATTTCTAATTTTGGAAAACAAACTGGATTTATCAATGCTAATATTGAAAAAGTTATTAGGCTTTTAGATATCCTTGCTTTTATCGATTCTAATTTAGATCCATATCATGAAAAGCTTGTCTTAAAGGGCGGCACTGCGATTAATTTAATAATTACAAACCTCGCTCGTTTAAGCGTTGATATCGATTTAGATTATATCGGTAGCCTTGATAAAGAGAAGATGAGCGTTGATAGAGACGCTATTATGTCAGCTCTAGATAACTTTATGTTAAAAGAGGGTTACGCCGTCTCACTAGAAAAATCTAGAAGTAGTGTTATCTTAGCAAGCAGAAATTATTCTTATACAAACGATTTTGGCAATAGAGATAACATCAAGGTTGAAATTAATTTTATTGATAGAATTCATGTTTGCCCAAGCACCAAAAAGAAAGTTAAGTATTTCGAGAAAGAACTAATGGTGCATACTCCTTTTAGAAGCTGAGCTTTTTGGAATGAAAATTGCCGCTCTTATTGATAGACATAAACCAAGAGATTTGTTTGATATTTATAAACTAAAAGGATACATGCCTTATCTAGATAAGGATAGAGTTAGAAAACTTGCGGTATTCTATTTATCATTAGATGGCATTTTTGAGCTCAACGAAGCTAATTTTGATAATGTTAATAAAATTACACAAGACTCAATAAAAAAAGAATTACGGCCGGTCCTTGCTAAAGGAAACATGTTTGATTTAAATATCGCAAAAGAAGAAGTCATTAAATTCTTGAAGGATTTGCTCGTACTCACAGATAACGAAAAGAAATATCTAATAGAATTCTCAAATGGAAACTTTGACCCATATCTTTTATTTGAACCAAATGACGCAGAAAGTGCCACTAAACATCCAATGGCTAAGTGGAGAGCGGCTAATTTAAAGAGGTAGCCACATGGACATGAAACAAGTGGAAGGGTTTTATTATTATCAAGACGAAAAACACGCCACTGTTTTAATCGTGGATTATCTGAAACATTATGTTCAAAAGATAATGAATTGCCCTCCTGGAGAATGCATGAATGATGAAGCCATGGAGTATATTTCGGTTAATACAGCAACCATCATGCTTGAAGGTTTTAGTAGAAAGTTTTTCGTGATTCAAGAAATTAATTATGGGAACGAGGAGCCTAGCGAAGAACAAAAAAGAAAATTTCATGTATTCGATGAGTTCAATAAACGCTATACAAAACATTTGAAATACATCAAAGAAGAAGCAAGACTCTATCAGATTTTAAATGAGAAGCGATTCACATATACCGAAATTAACGATAGACATATAGAATCGCTACATAAAGTTGATCCTACTCTAATCCATAGTTTTTTGAGTACATTAATTCCTGATGATTTGCCAGAAAAAGAAAGGACTGTGGCTTTGGCTAATATCATGAAAAACAGAGATAAAAATGGCTTTGATGATTTAATGAAAGAGCTTCATAAAGATAAAGCCTATGAAGAATCTAATGAATTATCTAAAAAAATACAGCCAGCATTCATGGAGTTTCTTAAAGCTTTTGTTGATGTTGAACTTCTCATGGCCAAAGAATATTCCCTTTATACCGACAAATATAAGAAAAAGATGGATGAATATGCTGATAAAGGTTTATTCCTTTACTGTCTAAATACTCCAGATTTGCCAATAGATGCCGAAGATATCACAATGGATGACATCTATAATTATTTTTTGAATGATGATGCAATGTTCCTTCAGGGAATGTTTGAAGTATTCATCAAGCATGGCGATGTTGGTGGTGAAATTAATAAAAGAGAAGCAGATGATATTGTTGCATCTTATAACCTATTAATTGAAGGAAAATATTGGGCCTCGCTTAGAAACCTTTATGCTTTAATTGATCATCACCATAAATTGTGCGCAGGTATATTTAATGGCTATGAAGAAGCTAAGAAAGAATTTAAAAACGGCAAGGAAAGGTCTGAATACATTTGTAAATTATTCACTGATACCAAGGTTTATTATTACGAGGCTGTTTGGCATAAACTAGATGCCGCGATTGAAGAAATGAATAAGGGTTGTGGAGACAGATTTGTTTCTAGAAACGCTATTATTCATGGTGATTATGAAAAACCTGATGTTAATCCGCAAGCCAAAGATGTAATTAATGTTTTTATGATTTACATAACAATGAGAATGATTATTGATAGATTAACTAATATCGAGGAGATCATTAAGGAATCAAATATTTATTATTTAAGTTATAAGACAAAAGGATGGCTTTGATATATAATAAATATTAGCAACTCCGTTAGTAAGACAACGGTCTGAGGACCGGAGGTTGCTAAAATGGATTCGAGCAAAAGAAGAATCGACAAAGAACTAGCTTCGTTTATCCGCATGTGCTATCGACATTCCTGTAAAACTCAGGAAGAATTAGCATTTGCGATAGATGTCGAACCTAGAACCTTGAAATATTACTTCAGTGGTGAAAGGAAGCCTAGTCAAAAAACGTTATTGAAGCTACTCAAAGTTGCAAATATTAACGGTAAGGATATCCCTTTTTAGGGGTATTTTTATTATTTTATGAACCACTTGGCTCATTGTGGATATTTTCTTTGGTTAATAACATTAATACGAAAGGAGGTACTCAAAATGTCAAAATACAATACCATTGATGTTTGGAACAAGGTGTTTGGCTCCGCTCAAGAAGTCAGAGATTACACTGGCAGGCTAATGAAAAAGTCAGCCTGTGGAAATACTAGAAGCCAATATCATCCAACATTAGATCACATTAGGCCATTATCAAAAGGTGGCTCAGATGTACTAGACAATATTATAGTTTGCCATCGTGATACCAACGAAGAAAAAGCCGATGCATTCCCACACTGGACAGCAAACGGCAAAAGATATCATGCGGTCAGAGTCAAAGGCTCTAGAGTGGCATACGACATTATTGAAGACTAGGTGACTGATATGGGACCTAAATGGTGCATGAATTACGATTCCGGCGAATACGAATGGATTGATGAAAACGGATTTAGTTGGGATCAAGGCGAATACGTCTATAATTGGGATCGTAGCGTATACGATGACGATGATGAAGACGATGACTGGTAACTAGCGTAGGCTTCCTTTCTGCCTCATCCTTATACATAGTTCTCACCGCTATTCTCCTAGCGTATGGTGGGAACTTTTTTGTTCAATAAAACCGCATTTCTTACAAAAAATAAATGATTTGTGAGCTTTTTCACTAAATATCGACAACTTTATAACTAATAGTGGCTTTCTTTTTAGGATTCTTAGCGGTGATGGTATTGGAGTAGATTGGCTATAATTCCGCTATCTCTTTTCTACATTCTCTAAGTTTCTCAAGTTTAACCGTATTAGTGCCATCGATGACTACCGCAATATGCGTTATATCGACTGCAATCATACGGTCCACGAAGACATCTAGCATCTATTTGGTAATCATGTCATAGTGGCTTTTTTGCGCCTAGAATCTTAAGCATCTGGTCAAGCCTATTCTTTATCGCTTCCTTTGCATTGAATTCTTAAATGACATGTTTGGTGTTGGAAATATTGTTCACTGGTGTATATCGCTTATTGAAGAAAAGGTCTTTTTAAGGTTAGAATTAAAAAGAGGTAATTAGAAATGACTAAGAAATGTACTCATTGTGGATCTACAAAATTAAGAATAAGAGATTATTCTTTTACTGATACTGCTGACAATTCCTTTCCTATCGATATTTATGTATGTGAGGAATGTGGGCATATTGAATTATTTGAAAATAACTCAAATTCCTTTAATCCATATTCTACTGGAGATGGAAAAATCGCATATTAGTTAAATTGGGCCTTGTTGAAATATACAAGGCCCTTTTTAAGTATCTGATTTTCTTAATTTATTATTTTTTCATTTTTAAGAAGATATATTTTTTTGGAAAATTATTTTTCTTTATTCTTTTTATAAGATAGAAGTAGTAAAAAGCCTGCAAAACAGACATATTTTTGAATAATATGAGATATTTGCAGGTTTAAATAATTAATCTTTTTTATTTAACTTTTAATACAATCGAAGGAGCAACACCTCCGTTGTCTTTATATGCATTATCGTAAAAATAAGTATATCCATGACTTGAATTTCTTCCAGCATGTTCGTTTGAATTTGGATAAGCTGAGCGTTGCCACCGAATACCCATTCCATAAAAGTAGTCATCCCTTGGCCAAATGTCATTTCCGTTTGCTTTAGATAAATCAGAACAATATAGTTGTCTTTCTGCATCACCATATTTTCCTACCTTATCAAAACCATATTCTTCTTTATGACATTCTTCATATGACAAAATAAAGACTTTATCAGTTAAATCCTGGCATGTTGTAACTGTGTCTTTATCTCTTCCAGCAGCTTTGGTTGTACTTTTATCGTTTTTATATGTTGTATCTTCAATTAATGCTCTTTGAGTATCACTAAAAGCGGCATTATAGAAGAAGTTGTTGCAATAAACACGTAAATCGCTATATTCATAATTATTCGCATATGTTCCTTCTGGAACACCAGGTTTAGTCATTAAAAACGTACTCGAATCGTAGTTTTCTTGTTTTGTGAAAGCATAAGAGTCAACAATTCTATCTGTTAAGAGCAAATAATCACCATCATTACCGTCTTTATTAAAATCTTTAGATAGAATTCTCCATTTTAAAGGAAGAACTTGAAAATAATACTCAGTATTGGTTATCAATTCTTGGCCATCTTGAAAATTATATTTGTTGTTATTATAAGTATGTGATTTTACTTTTGCGTAATAATAGCCATCGCTTCCTTTAAAACAAGTAAACGCATCTTCATCGCCATTCTTGATTACTTTAGAATCTGTTTCATCGATTGTAACATTTTCTTTTTTAACAGTTTGTGGATATTCCCCGAAATAAACATAATCACCTTTTATTTCAAATGGCTTATCGTTGCTTAATTTTGTTGATAACAAATCTGTATCATCGTATTTTTTGTTTGGATCGATTTCATCAGTTTCTGCCGGAGTAGGCTTTTCTTCTTCGTTTTGTGATTCTCCACATGAAACTAAACTAACGACACTTAAAATTGCAAAAAGTGGCAAAAATTTTTTCATAAGTTTCCTCCATATTTTCTTGATTTTGAAAAGTTCTATTAAAATTTTACGATTTATATCTATCGATGATTTGTTTTTGGCACACATAACATATTTACGATACTTATTGACAAGTTTTTTCAATGAATTTAATTTTTATAAAAATTAAATATTGTTATAATATGTATATGTTAAAAATATCCATAGTTGAGGATAGCGATAAGGATTTCGAGATTATCAAAAGTCATGTAGAGAATTTTTTCAATCGACAAAATGAAGTTGTGATTGATCGTTTTGAAAATGCAGAATTGTTTTTATCTGTCTTTTCTAAAAATTACAACATTTGCTTTTTTGATATTGAATTACCTGGGATTAATGGTTTAGATTTAGCTAGAAAAATCAGAGAAATTGATGAGAATGTCCCTATAATTTTTATTACAAATATGGCTCAATTTGCTATTCAAGGCTATGAAGTGAATGCGCTTGACTACATTATAAAACCATTAAAATATGGGGATTTTGAAATGAAAATGAAAAAAGTAGACAAGTTTTTGAAACAACAAGAAAGTACTCAAGTTGCCATTCAAACTCGAGATGGAGTTCAAATTTTTAAAGAAGAAGATATCTATTTTGTTGAAGTGTATAAACATTATTTAAATTTTCATACAAAGCGTGGAGAAATTACATCTCGAGGCACAATGAAAAACGCAGAACAGATTTTGCCTAAAAATTTCGCACGTTCAGGAATTAGTTTTTTAATTAATATTCGTTGGATTGATAAAGTAACTCCAAATTCAGTAATTGTTAATGGAGTCGAATTACCTCTTACAAGACTTTATAAAAATGATTTTTTAAAGAAAGTTTCACAATTTGTGAGTGGAAACGTTAAATAATGAATTTTGATAAAATCTTATATACATTCTCTTATAACTATTTTCTTTTCGCGATAATGTTCGCTGAAATTTTACTTTTTGTTGTCCTTTTTGCTTCAAAACTTAAAAAGAAAAAATATTTTGCTTTGCGTTTTATCTTATCAGTAATTGTGATTTTATTTTTAATAGCCGCATTAACGTTTATCAATTCGTTTATCGTTCAAACTAATGAAATTAAAGGCAACCAAGAATATGTTTTTAGTTCTCGTTTTGTCATAACAACTTTAATATGGTTACTCTGTTGTGGATTTGTTGAATTATGCTACGAAACGACATCTTTAATTTCTTTATTTGTAGCAGTTGCTTCAGCAAATGGTAGAAGTATTGCTTATTGTTTGTTTTCGATTCTTTTGAGTTCATTTAAAATTTCGATTGAGATTTTTCCACAAGATTTCCTTGATTATCGAGTGATCATTTCTTTTGTTGCGTTTTTTTCGGTAACGTGGATGGTTTTATATTTCTTCTTTCAAAAGAAAATTGGAGAATTAATTCAAAAATATGAAGACAAAATTATCTTAATTTTATTTGCTCTTTCCATTATTACAAATTATTTTGGATTAAATGCCACAATTATTTACATCCAAAGAGACTTGTTTGTATTTATCGCTTTGCTACTTGTTTTTACTTCGATTTCAGTTATTGCTTTTGTTGTTCAATATGTTCAACTTCAAAAAATCGAATTAGCTTTTGAAAAGCATGAAGCAGAAATGTTCTTAGCGAAAGAAGAGAAGATGTATCATTTTCAGAAAAATGTTGTTGATATGTTGAATGTTAAAGCTCATGACATTAAACATCTGATTCATGATATTGAAAATACTGGAAAGTTAGATAAAGAAACGATTGAAGAATTAACGACAACCACCGACCTTTATGAATCAATGGCAAAGACAGACAATGAGCCTCTTAATGTTATTTTGACAGAAAAATGGATTTATTGTAAAAAACACAGAATCACATTTACACCTGTTATTGATCCAAATAGTTTGGTATTTATGAAAGCGAATGAAGTCTATTCATTAATTGGAAATATTCTAGATAACGCTATCGAAGCAAGTTTAAAATGCCCTGTAGAAAATAGAGCAATCTCATTAAGTATTACAACAAAAAAAGGAATGCAAATTGTTGAAGCAAGCAACAACTATGTAGGAAAAGTTGTTATAAAAGGCGGAATTCCAAAAACAACAAAAGAAGATAAAGAAAATCATGGCTTTGGGATAAAATCTATCAAAGTTATCGCAAATAAATACGATGGTGCATATGATTTTTCTACTTCAAACAATGTTTTTACAACAAGAATCATTTTTACAAATATTGCAGAAAATATAGAAAAATAAAAAAGGAAACCCGTTAAGAGATTGGGGCTCTTAACGGGTAATTATTCTTAGTGGATGGTTATATAAACAAACCATTTTTGATCAATTTTTATTGTTGTGACATCTTCGCTATAATCTTGATCAACTTCGGGTAAATTTATTGATTTACCTTTTTCATTTGTTTCCATTATCCAATGGTAATATAGTGTACCTTTTTCAGCTTCACTAACGATTTTTCCATCATTAATTTTAAGTGATGAGATTTCATCATTACTTAAAGAAGCGCTTTTTTTGTAGTTTAATTTTGATACTTCAATTTTGCTATATCCATCAATTGTTAGAAGCGCTTCATTAATAGATGCATCAATTAGTCTTCCAGCATTAGCAGGAAAATAACAATAATTTTTATAATCATAATTATATGTGTATCTTAATTTTGCATAATTACTTGATGCTTCAGCAGGAGTTGCTTGTCCAGAAGTTGAACAACTTGCACAAAGCAAAGGAAACAAACGTAATAATGAGAAAAATCTAAATTTCTTCATAATTATTTAAAGAAAACTAACATTGAATTATAAAGGCAAGTTAACCAGCATGCATAACTATGTCCTGTGCCTTTGATATAAACAAAATCAGCATTATATTGACTTACATCATATCCAACTTTAAATTTATTTCCTGCTTTTGATAAAAGACCTAAATAAGCAGAAGCGTGTTCAGTTGCTAAACCATCAATATTTCCACAACCATTAAACCAATAATTGCATTCATAATCTTTATATTTTCCAGTTGTGAGATTATTTGCGATTTCTGTATAAACTTCTTCGCCAACGCCACCTGAATAATTTCCGATATAAGAAATATATTCAAATGAATTTGTCCAAATTGATCTAAATCCAATTCCTGAACCCATTGATAAACCTGCATAAGCAAAGTGATCTCTAGCAGCAATAATACCTTCGCTAGTAGAATTTTCAGCAAATGTTGAATAATGATCTACAATGTAAGGCAAAATGTCATTATTAACTTCATCATGGAAATTAGAATTTGGACTATCTTTTCCATTATATGTTGTATATAAGCAAGGAGTAACAACAATTGTTTTTTCAGCTTTTCCTGATTTAATCAAATTATCAAGAACATTTGTAGTGCCATATCCTCTTAAATAAGTGGTGATATTGTTTGGATCATAATCACCTTGAGCAAACCAAAAGTCTTCATTTTCGCCACTACCATGAGCTAAAATCAAAACATTGTATTTGTTTTCAACACTATATCCATAAGGAAGATAGACATTCATTTGTTTTTCAACAACATAATTATCTACCTTATCTGCATCTTCAAGCGCATAAGCGTGAGTAGTATAAGTGACTTTTTCAATTGTTCCTTTTTCATCACATTCTTTTGTGATATCCTTTCCACCAATTGGTTCAAAAACAAATTCGGTTGAGCCATTACGTTTTGCATCGATCTCATCTTGTTGAGGACCTTTATCGCTTTGTTGACTTGGAATTAATTCATTTCCGCTATCATTTGATCCGCCACAGCTAGCCAACGTAAGTGCAGCAAATCCTAAAGAAATTAATATTATTCTGTTTTTCATTTTTTTTAAATCCTTTCGTGATATAAATATATTATATATTTATATAATTTTCATATTTTTGGCATACTCGACTATCATTTTGAACTCATTAACAAAAACCGCTTTAGAAATTCTAAAGCGGTTCGGAAGAGGGAAATATTTAAAATTAATTATTATTCTTCAGTAGGAGCTAATTTTTTATGTTTATTATAGCGCAAGATTTCAAAGACTAAGAATCCAGCAGAAGCAAGAATTCCAGCACTTGATACACAAATAAGTGTAACCATAATTGGTGGCCATGGATTGTTGACATCTTTTAAAGCGACAAGTCTATTATTTTGAACTGAAGCAATAGCATATAAAATATGTTTTGCAGCAGTTTTCATTAACTTAACGCCATTATCTGTATTCTTTAATGAATCATCAATTTGTTTAACAGCAACTGAAAGCATTAAATCAGTTCCACCAACAACACCTTTAGAAGCGGTCATCCAACCACCACAGAAATTGTCGGTAATAATCGCACCTTCAAGTCCCCATTCATTACGTAAAACTTGGACATTAAGTGCATAATTTGCTCCGCCCCAATTTCCATTAATCCACATATAAGAAGTCATTAAGCCGGTAGCTTTAGCTTTCTTAACAGGAATTTCAAATGCTTTGAGGTAGATTTCTCTTGCTGTTTGTTCTGTTAAATAACAGTTTTCTTTGTTAGTTCTATTTGCTTCAACATCATTAAATGCGAAATGTTTAAGGAAGACATAAACACCATTTGATTGGACACCTTTAACTTCAGCAGCACCGATTAAACCAGCAAGTAGTGGATCTTCACTGAAATATTCAGCGTTTCTTCCACCAAATGGAGTTCTATGGGTATTTAAGCCTGGCGCATACCATCCAGCAGTACCTGATGCATTAGCTTCTTTGCCTATTGTTTTACCTAATCTTTCAATTAATTCGGTATTGAAAGTAGATGCCATAACAACTTCAGTACAATATGACATACAGTGCGTTGATTCATTCATTGAAGTTTTAATGTAATTTGATAAGCCAAAAGGACCATCAATATCAACCATTTGAACTTTACCAATTGATTTAATTGCAGCATTTCCCCAGCCACCACTACCAATTAAAGTAGATAAATCATTCATTGAAAGTTCGCTAATAAATTCTTCCCATTTTGGATCATCGTATTCGACACCCCACATATCTTCAAATGAATATGTTTTCGATGCATTTGTAGTAGTTGATTCAAATTCAGCACCTTGATATGCAGGAGTTTTCTTTGCATCAGTTACTAAATATTTATATTCTTCACTATTGGAAGCGATGATTCTAACGTTTGTTGATCTACCATTTAGTGTAACAGAAGTATAAGTAGGACGTAGAATTGTTGATGCATCATCAAAATTATTTGCTCTTGTAATGGTGTTTATACCATTATCAATATCAATTAAATTTCCTAAATTTCCTTTATTAAATTGGTTTTTAGCAGCGTTTTTGTCACTAGATCTCTTGTTTTCACCACTATAAACAACTTTATTTAATGTACTTTCAAATGTATCATAATTGAGTAAAGGATCCTTCCATCCATGTGCATTGTTTGATAAATAGAATTTATAATTTCCTTCATCAAGAACATATGCACCTTCTCCATCATTAGCTGTCTCATCATAACTTGCTAAATCTTCTAAATTGATTTCAAGTTCGATTTGTTCAGAGGCACCTGGTGCAAGTTTAGAAGTTTTAGCAAAAGCACAAATAACAACTTTTGATTTTTCTACTCCACCCGTGACATAAGGTGTTTCTGCATAAATTTGAATAACATCTTTTCCAGAATATTCTGTTCCTTCATTTTTGACATTAACTTTAAAAGTTACTTTATTATTTAAAACAGTAGGTGTTTCAGCGAAACTTTGAGAGAATGTTGTATAAGATTTTCCATATCCAAATGGGAATTGAACAACATCGTTATATCCTGTATAAGGTGATTTATCCCAATATCCGACACTATCAGCAGTTTCATACCATCTATATCCGAAATAGATTCCTTCATTATATTCAGTCCATCCACCTGCATCAGCATATGAGCCGTTTTTATCATAAACGTAATTGTAAGTTGATGAATTGTAATAAGTTGATCCGGTTTTTAAATCATAAGCCCATGTATCAACTAGTCTTCCAGAAGGAGAAACATCTCCGTTTAATATTGTTCCAATTCCTGGACAACCAGCAGCACCTGGTCCTCCAATCCATAAGCAAGCATCAACTCCATATGTAGGATCTTCAAAAATTCCTACTTCCATAGGATATGATGTATTTAATAAAACAGTAGTGGTGAATCCCTCCTCTTCTAATTTTTGAAGAAGTGCTTTTTCATTTGTTGATAAAGCTAAATATGATTCAGTACCAGAGGTTCCAAATCCAGTTCTAGAAATATCGCCGCCTTCTCCAGCAAGTCTTCCGATGACGACTACAGCTTGATCACTATATGTTTTTAGTTGATCAAAAGCAGTATTTCCAGTGTATTTATCTAAAGCAAGTTCAGGAACTGCAACTGATTCTCCGCCTTCGTGGACATCAGTATCAGAAGTAGTGGTATTTTTTGAGATTAAATCATAAAGATTTGAATTAATCTCGAAACCAACACTTTCTAAACCTTGCTTTAGTGTGTATTCAATGTTACCTGAAGAAGCAGCACTTCCTGAAGCGTTATAACTTAAATCAACTGATTTGACACCAAATAAATTGATTTTTGAATTCTTTTGAAGTGGAAGTGTGTTTGCGTTGTTGAAAAGAAGAACCGAACCTTCTTCAACGAGCTCTTTTGAAATATTGACTGCATCTTCGTGAGCCTCTTTTTGTAGTTCTTCATCAATTTGAGTTTCTGAAAGTGCAGCTCTCATCGTGTTGCCATAAGCGTTATCAACAAAGAAAGTTGCCCCAAGTAAAATTCCAAAAATTGCAATTAATGGAGCATAGAGGAAATATTTTGGTTTTCTTAATTTTTTCATAGTAATTTTCCTTATTAATAGAAAATAGGCGCTCACTAAAAGTAAGCGCCTTTATTATGTTTTTAGTGATTATTCAGGAATAGCGTCGTATACGTATGTAAATGATTTTTCAGCAAATGTAATTGTTCCTGGATTGAAGTTATCAGCGATTGTTGGATCTTCTTCCATAGTAACAGTTCCTTGTTTGCCCCAGACTGATTCATATTCAGCAAATGAAGAACCGTAAGCAGTAGTTTTTGAACCGCTTGTTGGAGCAGCTAATTTGTAGACGTTTTCTGAAACAAGTGTAGCAGCACCTTCATATTTTCTTTCGCAGTGGAAATACATTGCATTTGATTTGTCTTCAACACCTTGATCGATTGCTAAAGCAACATATTTTTCACCTGTAATTTTGACTTCAACGGATGCTGAAACCATTTGCATCATTGCCCAAGCATATGCTGAGCCTGTAGCATTAGTTTTAATTGGTAAAGCTGTATCAGCTGCTTCATCACCATCTGTGAATGTAAGTTTAGCACTAATACTCTTTTCTCCACAGCTAGCAAGTGTAGCTAATAAAGCGATTGAAACTAATGATGATTTGATTAAATTTTTCATTTTTATTTTCTCCTTATTTTTGCCTTTTGGCTTGTGATTCTAATTTAGTTAAATCAAATTTAAAAAGCAAAAAAATGGCACGAACGACAAAGAATGAGAACTGATTAGCAGCAAAAACTCATATATATAAAAAAGGAAGTAATTATATTTTATCAACTTCCTTAAAATTCTTCTAACTTATTAAAGCATCAGATTTCTGATATTTTCAATTTGAGTAGAAGTGACACCTATATCAAGTAGTGCCGCTTCACATTTATCTTTAAATGTTTCACCATTATAGGCTTTAATTTCATTTATGAATTTTGTATCACGAATCATTGTAGCCGTACGTCTTCCTCCAATTAAACCAAAATTTGAGAAAGCATAATCAAAAATACAACTATCAAACGGTACACCAAGTACTCCATTATATAACATTGAAATCATTCCAGTTCTATCTGTTCCAATGTTGCAATGAAAGCAAAGTGGATAATTTGATTGATCGCTTAGACAATCAAATATTTCTTTTAAAACTCCTTTATTATCTTCGATACTGATTACTTGGAATGGAAACCATTTATATTCTAATTCTTCAACAACAGAAGAAGTACCATCTAATCCACCTGTTTCGTCGTATTTGTTATTTCTTAAATCGACTTCCGTTTTCATTTTTAAAGTTTCAATCAATGCTTTTTCGCCTTCTTCAGTAATTTCTTTATTAATTTCTTTAGTTCCTGAAGTATTGAATCTGCCACATCTATAGATCAAACCTTGTTTTGTTCTTTTTCCATCAACTGTGACCCAGCCTCCTAAATCTCTAAAATTTGTGACGCCATCAACTCTCACATTTCTAGGAGCCATAAAAGAAGTTTGAAATGCTTTTATTTCAGCGGTAGCTAAATTCTCTAACGAAGTAGCAGTTCTATAATAATATTTTGAAGCAATGAATAAATTTTCTAGTTTGATTGAAGAAGCGGATGTTTCAAAAATTTCTGAATCTTCAAAATTTTCATTTAAAGAAAGTTCAAAATAATTCTTTTCTTCACCATTAAGTTTAATTTCGTATTTTTGAGGGAAGCTTTTTTCTTCTTTTCCATCTGCTCTATTATCAAGATTTAGCGTTTCATCATTCAAGAAATCTTTTTGAACATCTGTGTGTATTTCATAAAGTGGGATGCTTTCATCTCTTGATTCGCCTGTTGCAAATTCAGGTTGAACAGCATAAGTAATTGGTGTTCTATCTTCTTGATTGTCTTCATTTGGACTTCCTTTATCACTCGAAGCACCACAAGAAGTAAGAGCAAGAGCGCCTAAAATTAAAGCAAGTGAAAATAATTTTTTCATTTTTTTACCTCCATTACTATTAAACTTATAAAAGTTTATTAGTGCAAAATAAGTGGCACGAATGGTAATAATAGCGGCACCAATAACAATTTTAAATGATATAAATTAATATTTTTGTGTTTGTATATGCGTCATATTAAATGTCAATTTTTGAACTTTGCAAAAAATATTTTGGATTTGCAGGGTTTTTGAAAGAAAGCACTTGATTTTTAAGTTATTTGTCTTTATTCTTTTTATAAGGAAGAAGTAGTAAAAATCTTAATAGATATGCTAATCCAATTGATAAAATTAGCATTGCTAGTAGCATCAATATGACATTAAATACACCATATGTTTTATAGTCAAAAATTGGATAAGGGAAGCGGATATAGCCTGATTCTTGAAATGGTGCAACCCGTACCGTGTATACTTATTGTTTATAGTCTATTTTAGGGACTCCTTTTATAGGTTTTACTTATAAAAATGAGAGAACTATTGAGCTGATTTGCTTAAAAAATACCTGATTTTCAGCCAAATATAAAATATACCAACTTACAAGTAAAACTTTACATATGTGTTTAGTTGTGCTTAAATTATGGTATGAAAACTCTACCAATAATCTTTAAATATGAAGATATAAAGGAATTTTATCCAAATGTAGCAACCTTTTATGCTTTTGTTGATCGCGCTTCAAAGCGTGGAGAGCTTAAACAAATAAAAAGAGGAATATATGCACTAGTAAATCCATCTACAGGAAATATCTTTGCAACTAAATTTCAAATAGCAAGCCATCTATTTGATGACGCTTATTTTTCATATCATGAGGCTCTAGAATACTATGGTTTAGCTACTCAATCTTTTGTTTCTTATTTCACTTATCTAACGCATGTATATGTTGATGATGTGGTTTTTGAAGACGTAATATATCATTCAAAAAAGAGTGGATATGATTTAGAAATACTTAACCGTATAAAAGAAGAGGATATTCGTGTTGTTTCTTTAGAACGCGCAATAGTGGATTCTATAGATTCTCCTTCTCTAGCGGGTGGTCTTGAAGAAATAGAATACGCTCTTAGTAATTGTCGTAGACTTAATATAGATAAGATTGAGATGCTATTAAAGCATTATGATAAAACATTCTTATATCAGAAAATCGGATACTTATTTGAAAAACACTTTGGCGAAGAAATACCGGAATCGTTTTATAAATTATGTTTATCTAAGATAGGTAATAAGATCAATTATTTTGAATCTAAGGTTGGCCACTCTAAGTTAATACTTAAGTGGAAATTAATGGTGCCATCAGAAAGGAGCATGCCTGATGAATTATTCTAGAAAATATATTGAAGTGTTAAACAAAGATAACAATTTCATTCTAAATAATCTTGAAAAAGTAGTTAGGCTTTTAGATGTTCTTAAATTTATATCCACTGAATTAGATCCATATGGGGATAAACTTATTCTTAAAGGTGGTACCGCCATTAATTTGATGTATACCAATTTAGCAAGATTAAGCGTAGATATCGATTTAGATTACATTGGTTCACTTGATAAAGAAAAAGCTAGCCAAGATAGAGACAAAATCATGGACGCTTTGGATAATTATATGCTTGGTGAAGATTACGAGATTTCTTCTAGATCTAGAGGAAGTTTTATTTTAGCCAGTAGAACATATACATTTACCAATGCTTCTCATAATAGAGACAATATTAAAGTTGAGATCAATTTTATTGATAGAATTCACATTGATCCAAGCGTTAGAAAGAAAATTAATTACTTTGAAGAAGAAGTAATGGTACAAACTCTTGTTTTGGAAGAGCTATTTGGAATGAAGATTTGTGCTTTAATCGATAGAAGCAAACCAAGGGATCTATTTGATGTTAGCAAATTAAAAAAGAACATGATGTTCATCGAAGAAGACAAATTACGAAAGATGATGGTGTTTTATATGTCTTTAGATGGCATCTTTGATATTAACGAGCATACATTTGACTCAATTAGAGCAATCAGCCAAGAAGACATAAAAAAAGAATTACTCCCAGTATTAGCTAAAAACTCGAAATTTGATTTAATTGAAACTAAGGAAGAAGTTATTTCTTTCTTAATCGAATTGCTAGCGCTCACTGATGGCGAAAAGAAATATCTAATAGAATTCTCAAAAGGTAATTTTGACCCATATCTTTTATTTGAACCAAATGATGCAGAAAGAGCCGCTAAACATCCAATGGCTAAGTGGAGAGTGGCTAATCTTAAAAAGTAGTAGGGGGCTTCTATGGCGTATCTTAATAATCACTATGCCCTCAATTCATCCACCCTATATCAGGGAATTCATTTTCATTTTTCTTTATTCTTTTTATATGGAAGAAGTAGTAAAAATCTTAATAAATATGCTAATCCAATTGATAAAATTAGCATTGCTAGTAGCATCAATATGACATTAAATACGCCATATGTTTTATAGTCAAAAATTGGATAAGGGAAGCGGATATATCCTGATTCTTTAAATGGTGCAACATCTCCTAAAATAAGTGATCTAATAATAATGAATATACTATAAATAAATGGATATATGGTTGTTTCTAAAGGAGCATATTTTGTTATTTTTTCTTTATTAGAAAATAAAAAGAAATCTAATGAAAATAAAAGTGGAGAAGCAAGATGCAATATCCAAACTTGAATACGCGCCCAAAAGGCAGGAGTAAAGATATTTTGATTAGGAGTAAAAACATTAAAGAAGATTGCAGTTATTGCTAAATATATAAAAGTCATGAAACTTAAATTAACAAATCTCTCTTCTTTTTTATTAGTTATTTTATTTTTAATATCTGTTATTGATGAATAGATTAAAAGTAGAGCTACAATAACAGCAAATATATTTGTTTGATTTGTAAAGAAAACATAAAACTCATTATGAATATCTGGAAACCAACCAATCCAACTAGCTAAAATACCAGCAGTTGTAATAGATACATAAACTATCCTATAAATTAAATGAAAGATTCTGTTTTGTAAAATATTCATATAATAATTATGACTATGTAGTTAAATTTAGAAAAGAAAAAGTGACTCAATTTACATTTCAATAAATAAATACTAATAATTGAACTATTATCCTTATATATATTAAAAAAAGTAGAAACCACAATTTTAATGATATAAAATTAATATGTTGAAAAAATATAGATATCATTTTTTTCGCTTATAGCGAAAAAGACTATCAAAGGAGTTTTTATGGCTGAAGAAGTTATTAAAGAAGCACAAGACACTCAAGGTAGCGATTATATCTCACGTACTAGTGGTCTAAAACGTAAAGACTATATTGGTTACGCAATGGGTGATTTTGCCGGATGTCTTTGCTTTGCAACGGTCACAACGTTGCTTCAAAAGTATTACACTGACGTATTAGGTCTTGCTCCTCTTTTCATTATGATTATGTTTATTGTTGCTCGTGTGTGGGATGCAATAAATGATCCAATCATGGGAAGAATTGTTGACTTGAGACGTAGTGATAAACGCGGTAGATATCGTGTTTGGATGAAGTTTGTTGCTATTCCTCTTGCTATTGCAACAATCTTAATGTTCCTTCCTTGGACAGGTTTAGCAAATATTTTAGGACCAGTTGGAATCGCAGTTTATGCAACTATTACCTACATAATTTTTGGTATGGTTTATACAGTTCATCAAATTCCATATGGTTCACTTGCTAGTGTTGTTACAACTGATGGTAAAGAAAGAAATAAATTATCAGTTTTCCGTTCAATTGGTGCTGCTTTAGGTAGTATTCCAGTTTTACTTGTTACATTCTTATGGGCAAAACCAGCAGTTTATAGTGGAGCTGGAGCTGTAACATTTACAGCTGAACAATTAAAAGCTGATGATATTATTGCTCAACTTCAACAATGTTATGCTGATGGAAACGTTCCAGTAAATGAACTTGGACAACAACTTGGTGAAAACGCAAAAGTATTAACTCAAGTTCAATATTTACCTATCATAATTGGCGTAGCTATTAGTGCTGTTGTTGCTTGTTTATTACTTTTTGTTGCATATAAATGGAACAAAGAAAGAGTCGTTAAAAAAGACGAAGTTAAAGATCAAGCTACTCCAAAAGAAAAAGGTAAAGCTTTCAAAATTGTTAAAGCTCTCTTAAAAAATAGATCATTCTTAGGTTGTTCACTTGCTGGTTTATTACTTTTAGCAGGTCAAATGTTTACACAAACATATTACACATATTTATTTAATGATTTATTCTCAGCAAACCGGATGAACATGGTTTCAATGGTTTGTACATATGCACCTATGGCAGTACTCATGTTATTTGCTGGCAAACTCGTTAGAAAATTTGGTAAAAAAGAAATTTGTGGAGTTGGAGCCGCAATTGCAGCTTTAGCTAATCTCTTATTATTCTTCTTACAACCAATCGTTGTTAAAATGCCTATTTTATTCTTAGTATTCTGTCTTATTTCGGGAATTGGTTTATCAATTATTACTCTTGAAATTTGGGCAATTGCTACAGATGCTATTGATGACGTTGAAGTTAAAACTGGAATGAGAAATGATGGAACATCTTATTCAGTCTTTATGTTCTTCCGTAAAATGGGTCAAGTTGTTGCCGCAGTTGCAGTTAACGTAGCCTTACTTGCTATGAACTATAAATCTGGAGCAGGTCAAGTTCAAACCGCTGAAACACTTGATACAATGTATAAACTTGCTACAATCATTCCTGCAGTTTTATTTGGTGTGATGGCTATCGTATTCTTCCTTGTTTATGGTTTAAGCCACAAGAAAACTGCTGAACTTCAAGAAGCAAAAGAAAAGATGCTTGCTGAACAAGTTGCAAATAATGAAATCGCAATTGGTGCAGAAGCAACTCAAGATTAATATTTAGTTAAGCACATTAGAAGCTTTGCAATAAAAGAAACTACTTAGGATTAAAAAATCTAGGTAGTTTTTTATTTAAGTATATTAAAGCTTAACTGACCTTTTTAACATAGAAATAACAAAAATGATAAATATATCGATATTACTTAATTTGCACTTTTAAATATTGTAAAATATTTAAGAACTTAAATTTTTTGAGGTTAGATATGGATAAAATTGAATTAAGTAAATATTTTTTCGACCAGCTAATTAATGGTGAATGTTATTTAGTTGTGGCAAAATGTAATGCTAAATACAAGATGTCACGTGGATCTTTTAAAAAGCATATTTCTAAAAGAGATATAAATGTTCTTAAATACACTCATAAAGATGGCAATCGATATGTTTATTCTAATGGAAAAGTTTCTGCAGAAATAATCACTGAAGATCAACGAGCTCCATTTAAATTTCATTTCCATGTAGATTTTGGTTTCAATTATTTTGAAATTAGATTCAAAACATTTGAAGGTGAACATTTCTATGGATTTGGTGAACAATATACAACACTTGATTTATCAGGAAAAACTGTTCCTATTTGGGTTAGTGAGCATCAACAAGTCTTAGAAATTGCTAAAAAACTTTTAAGATGGAAAATCAAAGGAAAACCAGAACCAGATAGAGTCGCCTCTTATAAACATCATCAAACGTATTGTTCAGTTCCTACATTTATTTCTAGTAAGAATTATGCTTTCTATTGTCATGGTGATTCTTATGGAGAAGTTAAACTTAAAAATGGCGAAGTAATCATCTCATTTACTGATACTCCTAAATCAATTTCACTTTTAACTGCAGATAATATGGAAGAACTTGCAAGTGAATTATGTAAACTTGTAGGAATTCCTGCTCCAATTCCAGATTGGGTTAATGATGGAGCTATTTTAGCTGTTCAAGGTGGCTTAGAAGAAATCAAAAAGAAATATTTAAAAGCCAAAGAAAAAGGAGTCAAAATTGCAGCTTTATGGGCTCAAGATTGGTGTGGACATGTTGTCACAAGTTTTGGCTATCAAGTTTATTGGAACTGGGCTAAAGATGATGAACTCTATCCTGGACTTGAAGAATTTATTAAAGAATTAAATAAAGATGGAGTTAGATTTTTAGGCTACATCAATACATTCCTTAAAAAAGATGCCCCTTTATATAATTTTGCTAAGATTAATCATTTCCTTGTTAAAAAGCAAAATGGTGAAGTTTATCACATTAAGTCGACAACATTTGATGCTGGAATTGTTGATTTAACAAATCCTAGTGCATATGAATGGTATAAAAATATTATTAAAGAAAACATGATTGGAATCGGACTTTCTGGTTTCATGGCAGATTTTGGTGAATATCTCCCTACAGACGCTTTAGTTTATGGTGGAGATGCCAAATTACTTCATAATAAATGGCCATCATTATGGGCAAAGTGTTGTGCTGAAGCAATAAAAGAAAGCGGAAAAGAAAACGAAGTATTTTTCTTCTCACGTGCAGCTTATGGTCATACGCTCAAATATACAAATTCGATGTGGAATGGCGATCAACATGTTGATTTTTCTGATGAATATGGAATTGGTTCTGTAATTCCTGCTTCTTTATCGCTTAGTTGCTCAGGATGTGGCGTTGTCCATTCAGATATTGGCGGATATACAACAGTTATGATGATGAAACGTGGCAAAGAATTATTTGATCGTTGGGCTGAAATGAATGTATTTACGCCAGTATATAGGACTCATGAAGGAAATAGACCAAAAGATAATGTTCAATTCTCAGATGATGAAGTAATCGATAATTTTGCACTTAATTCAACTCGATTTGCTACATTAAAACCATATCGTAAAGCAGTTTTAGATGAATATTATAAAAATGGCACCCCAGCAATTAGACCATTATTTTTCGAATATACATCTAAAGAAGAATATTTTACTAACAAAAGAGAATATTTATTTGGAAGTGATATTTTAGTTGCTCCAGTATTAAGAGAAAAAGTTAATAAACATAACGTTTTACTACCAGAAGGAAATTGGGTACAATTCTTTACTGGTGATGAATATCAAGGTGGAGAAATTACAGTTGATTCACCAATAGGTCAACCAATCGCTTTTTATAAAAAAGACTCTAAATTTAAAGATTTATTTGAAAGTATGAATACTAAGAAAGGAGAATAGTTATGAAATATTTTTTAGATTCAGCTAAGTTAAATGAAATAGATTATGCTTATAAGGCATATAAAATTGATGGTGTCACAACAAATCCTAGACACATTCAAGCAAGCGGGAAACCATTTTTAGTTGCTATTACTGATATTGCTAATTGGATTAAAGAAAACAATCTTGAAGGAATGGAAAAATTCCCTGTATCAGTTGAAATTAATCCACATTTAGACAATAAAGATGACATGGTAAAAGAAGCTAAAAAGATTTCTTCTTTATCTCCTAACTTTGTTATAAAAATTCCTTGCAACCTTGAAGGCTTAAAAGCTGCAAAAGAATTAGAAGAACAAGGAATTAGAACAAATGTTACTTTAGTATTTTCACCATCTCAAGCAATTCAAGCTGGAAGAATTGGTGCTAAATATGTTTCACCATTTATTGGATGGAAAGAAAGTAGTGGTGAAGATTGCTATGATTATATGGCAAAGATTGCAACAATTTATAAACTTAAAGGGTATAAAACAGAAATTATTGCTGCAGCAGTAAGAACTGGAAAGCAAATGGCTGAAATGGCTGAATTAGATGTTGATATCATTACAGCTGGTTTAGCAGTTTATGAAGAAAGCTTCAAACATCCATTTACTGATTTTGGTTTAAAACAATTCCAAGATGCTTGGGATCACACTAAAGAGAACTAATATGAAAGTATTTTTTATTGGCCTTGGAATCATGGGCCTACCAATGGCAACAAACGTCTCTAAAAAGTTTGATTTAGTTGGTTATGACATTATAAAAAAAGAAACACCTTTCCCTTTTGCTAAAGGTTATGAAGCAGCAAAAGAAGCAGATGTAATTATTTCTATGGTTCCAAAAAATGAGCATTTTATCGCACTTTTTAATGAACTAAAACCATATTTAAAAAATAAAATTTGGATTGATATGTCAACGATTTCGCCACTTGTTAATCAAGAGATTGCTCCTCAAGTTGAAAAGTTAGGTGGCGAGATTTTAGATTGTCCAGTAGTTAAATCTCAACCAGCGGCTATTAAAGGTGAACTAGGAATTTATGCTGGAGGTAAAAAAGAGATTTATGAAAAAGTTTTACCAATTTTAAAATGCATGGGACAAAATATAATTTATCTTGGTGGTCATGGCTTAGGACTTACAATGAAAATCTTACATAATGCACTTGTAGGAGAAATCCAAAATGGTGTTAATGAGATTTTAGGTTTAGCAAGAAGTTGTAATATGAATCTAGATGATGTTGTTGAAGCTCTTGGATATGGTGGAGCAAGTTGTTTCTATCTTTCAACAAAAGCAAACAACATTAAAAATAGAGAATATCCTACAGCATTTTCAGTTGAAAATATGAATAAAGATGTACATTTTGCTAAAGACTTAACCGAAAGTAAAAATATGGACCTTCCAGGTTTAAATAATGTCGTTAAAGTCTATGAAAAAGCAATGGATCAAGGATTAGCAAAACAAGATTTTAGCGCATCATATGAAGTAGTGAATGGAGAAAAATAATGAAGAAAGCACGTATTGGCATTGTATGTACCGTTAGAAAAACATTTGACTATTTAACAGCTTATAAACTCTATCAAGAAAGAAGTGCTGAAGTAGTTAAAGATACTTCAGTTGAATGGGTAAATTATCCAGAAATGGTCATAGAAAAAGATGAAGCAGAGAAAGCTGGACAATTTTTCCATGATCAAAATGTTGATGCTTTAATTATAGTTTCAGCAACATTTCATTTAGGTCATTTAGCCTTGATTTTGAACAAAAAGGTTGCAAAACCCCTACTTTTATGGGGATTTGATGAACTTCCTTATGACGGAGGCAAGATCAGATTAAATGCTGTTTGTGGTGTAAATTTAAATGCTTCAAACCTTTATAAAGCTGGAGTTGATGATTATATTGTTCACGTTGGAAATACAGTTGATGAAGACTGGATTCGAGCAATTAAAATGAAAGTTGCTATTGAAAATTCTAAGGTTGGACTTGTTGGTTATCATGCTGATGGATTCTATAATGTTGGCGTTAATGAACTCGATTTATATCAAAAATTAGGTATTTTAATTCAACATTATGAATTAGATGAATTCTTTGGTGGAGAAGCAAGCGAAGAAGAAATCGCAAAAGAAAAAGAAGTTGTTTTAAAAACATTTAATGTTAATAAATTAAACGATTATCAAGTCAATCAAGTTGCCAAACTTTGTGTATTAGCAGATAAATTTATGGCTAGAGAAAAAATGGATGTTGTTGCAATTAGATGTTGGCCAGAATTTGCCCGTCATTATGGTGTATCACCATGTGCAATGATGTCAATTTTACAATCTAGAGGAATTTTACTTGCTTGTGAAGGTGATATTGAAGCAGCAATTTCAATGGTTGCTGTTAGAGCTGCTGGTGAAGCTACTCCATTTATGGCCGACTTATCACAAGTAAATTATGATGAAAATTACGCATTGTTATGGCACGATGGTGTTGCTCCATGTAATTTATGGGATGGTAAATGTGTTAGAAGTTTAGAAACATATTTTGCTGGTGGTAAAGGTGTTACTGCTGATTTTGTTATGAAGAGCGGTGACATGTCAATTTTTAGAATTGATACTGCTAGAGGCAAAACAAGGATCTTCTATGAAGAAGGTGAAGCTGTTCCAATGGATAAATTATTAAGTGGAACATATGCAAAAGTCATCTTTGATCATCATATTAAAGATGTCATTGATACAGTTGTTTATACAGGTGTTGCTCATCACGTTATTATGGGCTATGTAAGATATAAAAAAGCAGCTGAATATTTAGCTAGATTATTAAATTTCGAGGTTATTAATGTTAAATAGTGCTTCAAAAGAGTTTTTAGAATATGGATATAAACTAGAAGGTGATTTTTCTGATTTACTTGAAAAGCTAAAATCAACTCCAGTTCCTGAAACAGGTAATATTTATGTTAGAGACGATGAATCTTTCCATAACTGTCCTTCTTTTTTGCGAATTGAAGAAGAAATTTATGGGTTAAATAAAGCCGAGATTGGTTATTGTAATGGTAATAATAAATTGCTTAATTGCCTTGAATATCATACTTGTCCAGAAGTAGACATTGCTTTAAATGATTTGATTTTGCTTTTAGCTAGACCATGTGACATTAAAAATGGTGTTATTGATTCAAAAGATGTTAAAGCTTTTTATATTAAAGCTGGTGAAGCAGTAGTTTTATATCCTTACACATTACATTTTTCACCTTGTATGGTTGATAATGTACCTTTTAGATGCCAAATCATTTTAAGTGATCATACAAATGAGGACTTAGATGTAAAACCTAATGATCCAAAACTTTGGAAACGCAATAAGTGGCTTTATGCTCATAAAGACACTAACCAAGCCAAACTTGGAGCATATGTAGGAATTATTGGAGAAAATATAGAAATTAAATGATAACACGGCAAACAATTTTATTTGTTTTAATTATTTTTATAACAAATATAATTCAAACAATAACAGGATTTGCAGGGACAGTTTTAGCAATGCCTCCATCTTTGTTATTGGTTGGAGCAGATGTGGCAAAACCAATTTTAAATGGAGTTGCCATTTTTGTTAGTTTGATTATCGTAATATTTAATTTTAAGAAAATCTTATGGATTGAAGTTCTTAAGATGCTTCTTTTTATTGGAATAGGGTTTGCTGGAGGCTTCTTTATTCCTGAAGTTGTTAAAAATGCAAAATATATCCTTATTATATATGGAGTCATTGTTTGCTTAATTGCTATTTTCTTTTTCTTTTTTAAACCAGAAAAACTTAAGATTCCTAATTGGGTGTTATATATCTTCCTAGTTTTAGGTGGATTGCTCCATAATCTATTTATTTCTGGAGGACCACTTGTTGTCATTTATGCACGATTAAAAATTGAAGATAAGGACAACTTTAGAGGAACACTTTCTTTTATCTGGTTAGTTTTGAATTCAATACTTTTAGGTACTCATATTTATAATGGTTTATGGACTGCTAACTCGGCAATTATATTAGCAATTGGAGTTGCAGTAACAGTTGGAGCGATTTTCCTTGGAAGATTAATTGTTAAAAAAATCAACGTAGATATATTTATGAAGATAACATGCATACTATTATTTATTAGTGGAGTAAGCATGTTTTTCTAATTATTAAAACTTGTAAACTACTAGTAAAAACCTTGCAAAAAACCACTATTTTTCTAGAATTAGTAGAAATTTAGTGGCTTTTTAGTTGTTAATTTAGTTAAGAATTAGTGATTTTTATTAGTTAAAATTGACGTTATTTGCAGCACACCAATTATAGAATGTTGACTCTTTATTTTGCAAATAAACTGAAATATCAAGAGCCCAACCAGTTGCTGGATCTAAATTATCAGTGAAACTAAACTCGTTTTGAGTGCCAATAATTCTAGTACCTAAAGTAGTATCATCGTGATAATGTTCATAAGCTTTATCATAGTAAGTTTTAAAGGTTGCAGGTTTGAACCAGTTACTTTGTAAGACTTGGTGGACCTTATTTAAGTAATCTCTTCTAATTGTTGTTGAAGCAGTGTCATATAAAGTCTTTGATAAAACTCTACAATTTCTACTATCACCATGACCGGTTTTTGTATCGAATGGGTTATTGAGAGATCCACGATGTCCAGTTGGGTTTGCTTGTCTGAAGTCTCTTTCAGCAGAACCATTAGATTGATCGTTATCTAAAGGCATTAATACAAATTGAGGTATTTCAGTATTAGTTATCATATAAACATATGTATTGTTTGTATTACCTCTTAAGTCATCAGCATCACCATTAAGATAAGCAAGAGCATTATAAGTAATGAAATCTTCATAAATTGTATTTGTTTTAATGAAGTTTGTGATTGTTGAAGAATTTGTATTTCCTAAATTGTTAATAAATCCTTTTAGAGCACTATGATCGGATGTTTTCTTGTTTGTCTTTAAATCATAGAGATAAGATGTTTGAGTGAATGAATCGCCCCAACGACCTGTATTTTTAGTTAATGTTTCAACACCGAAATTGTTGTCCCAAGAACTATCAAAATTATTTCCCCAACCACATTTATATAAATCTCCAGTAGCGTAATCTGTTTTATAGTTTCTAGCAAGGAATGTATCATCAGCACATTCTACACCTAGATAAATACCCATATTTTCAGTGGCACCATTATTAGTAAGAGTAATATGCATTGGGTTACTTCTTGAAGAAATACCACCATTTGCTCTAAAGCCTTCATAAGCATAATATTCTCTTAAGAATGTCTTATCAGCAGTTGTGTTTCTTCTAAGATCCATTTTTTCCATGCCAAATAAAGTACGATTCTTACGATACTTTTTGGCATCTGCATTTGTAAATGAATATGGAGTTTCAGTAAATTCATCGTTGAATTGTTCTTTGAATTTTAACTTATAGTGTCTTAAGTTAATTCTATTACCTGTTAAGATTTCACCTCTTGATGTATTACCTTTTTGTCTAATACCAACTTCACGATAGTGAATTCTAATTCCAAGTAATTCAATATCTAAATCACAAATTCTATAAGATTCACGATTACCAACTTGGTTATCATGATTTAATTTTTGTAATTCTTCATTAGAAATTGTGATATTTAATTTAATTTCATTATCGATATTAAAGAGCGCTAAAAGACCTTTTTGATAATTAAGCTCCCTTGTTTCACTAATAGGAGTTGTGGTGACAGTTAATAAATCTTTATAGTATGCTTCAAGTAGGCTTGGATCTTTAGTTTTATCGATCCACTCAACATAATCACCATATTTACCTAAATAATATTTATCTTCATCAAATGAAGTTAATTCTTGATCACAAGCTGAAATATAATCAGTAATTTCACCTGGACCTTCATTTTCTCTTAAAGGAGCAATGTAGAGTTCAGGAATGTTATATGCTTGATTAATTTCAAGACCATAAACAATCTCGTTAACAGTGAAATTTACAGAATCATCCTTTAAAGGAACTCTTAAATTTCCAATTGTTGTTTCTGGAGTTGATTTTGAATTAGAAACATCAGTATATAAAGTTTCAAAGTGAGTAATATAACCTTTTTGAGTAGTATAATCGAGAGAATCAACGTTATCTAATCTAAATCTAAATTTAAAATTATCACCATTAATTTCGGCTTTTCCTTGATATGCAGCAATAGCATATGCCCAGGAATTAGAACCATCATATGTTCCATCATTTTCTAAATATAATTTTGAATCACGTTCTAAAAGTGATGTTGTGTAATAGTGATGGGTACCTTCAACTACGAGATAGACTTCTGTATTATTTTTGACTTCTAAATATAAAAGTGAACAAGTTAATGATGGAGTAGGTCTTATATCAACAGTAATTGGAATTTTTGCTGTTAATTCTTTATACTTAACAACCATGACTGCATCATCAAGAGTAAGCTCTCTATCTTCATCAAGGATTTCAAAATCATTGATAATTTTAGAAGAGTCATCATCATAAATTACTGAAACTTGTAAACCTTCACGTTCAAATTTATCCCCTTCAAAATAATCTTGTTTTGTAGGAAGATGCGTGATTTGCAGGCTTTTTTCCACTTTTTCAACAGGAGTTTGATCACCAGGATTATCAGTTGGATCAACGTGATGATCACCAGTAGGGGCACATCCGTTAGCTAAAACAACAGCTGATAAAAGAAATAAACCTGGGATTATTTTTTTCATATTAAAAGTCTTCATAAAAAGTACCTCGATTATATTTAACTAAAAATAGTTATTTTTAAAAAGGTAAAATTATGCAAATTAGGTAGAAGCGACTGCAATAGAATTGAATATTAAAACTAGTCTTATAGTATTAATTTATAAGTAAAATTTTGAAAGGAGCTTATAATGATTGGCAAAAAACGGATTTTAAGAATCATTAGTTTAAGTGCCGCAGCAATCATTGGTACTGGTCTAGGTGTAGGAGATTCCATAGCTTTAGGAAACGGAAACAACCTTGACCAAATTTTATGTCCTCCAATTGTTGATGGCGAAAACGTTTCAAGGAGTTCAGCTAAAGGTCAAGCAATGTCGCAAGAATTAATCGAAGAAGGCATAGTCTTGCTTAAAAACGATAATAATGTTTTACCTTTAGATAAAGATGTTTCAAATAAAGTTAACATCTTTGGTTGGGCAAGCATCGACTGGGCTTATGGTGCAAATAGTACATCATGTTCAGGCCGTGTTATGGCAGAAAATAATAAAGAATCTGAACTTATCGATTTATATGATGCTTTAAGTGAATATGGAATTGAATATAATACAGAACTTCAAGCTATGTATAAGCGATATGCAAATCCTTATGTTTATGCTTTAAAAGATCCAGGTGCAGTTAGCAATGATGGTGTCATTACACTTCATGAACCAGATATTGAAAACAAAACTTATTATTCAGATGAACTCTTAGCAAACGCTAAGAAATATTCAGATACCGCGATCGTTGTCATTACTAGAAACGCCGGTGAAGATATTCCAGCTGATAGAGCAATGAGAAAAGCTGGTGCTGGTTATAAATCTGAATCAGGCAAGATTTATTTAGATTATTCAATTGAAGAAGCTAATTTACTTAGATATGTTGGTGATAACTATGATAACGTAGTCGTTATTATCAACTCTCCAGTTGCTATGGATATGAGTTTCTTAGATACTATTCCAGGATTAAGCGCAGCTATTCAAGTTGGATTTACTGGAACTCATGGTGCTTATGGAATTCCTAGAATTCTTTATGGAGAAAAATCTCCATCAGGTCACTTAGTTGATACCGTTGCTTATGATAGAAATACTACATTTGCAATGAAATCTAAAAAAGGTGGCTCATTAAGCACAAATAGAGGTAACAAGAGATATTTTGAATATCTTGAAAACATCTATGTTGGCTACAGATGGTATGAAACAGCAGATGAAGAAGGCTATTGGGATGAATATGAGCTTGAGACATATGATGCTAACTTTAGACCAGTAACTAAAACTGGTTATGATGCTGTTGTTCAATATCCATTTGGATATGGATTAAGTTATACAAAATTTGATTGGGAATTATTTGGAGTTGAAATCCTTGATAAAGGTGAACCAGTAACAAACATTACTCCAACGGCAGATATTACCTTCAAGATTAAAGTTACAAATACTGGACATCATGCAGGAAAAGATGTTGTTGAATGTTATGTAACACCTCCTTATCATAATCACGAAATTGAGAAATCAGCAGTTTCACTTGTTGGTTATGAAAAGACAATCGAACTCAAACCTGGTGAATATCAAGTTGTTGATGTCAAGGTTGATATGGCAGATGTTTTAAGTTATGACTGCTATGATTTGAATGACAATAATCATACAGGTTATGAACTTGATAGAGGTAAATATCAATTCAAATTCATGACTGATTCACACAACATAAAGGTAGGAAAAAAAGAAAATACCTTGCAAAACCTCATTGTTTCTTATGATATTAACGAAACAATTAATGCTGATAAAGATAAGTATACAGGAGCAATTGTAGAAAATATGTTCACTGGAGAAGATGCTCTTGATGGGTATCCTATCGACTCAGTTGAAGAGAGTTATGCACCAGATTATTTAACAAGATCAGGCTTTAAAGATGTTAAAGATTTTACAGGTTTAAAATCAAGAACAGCTTCAACACAGCTCAATAACGCATTCTATTTCACAGATGCAAAAGGTACTGCTTGGGACAATGCTGAATATGACATTTTTGGAGAACCAGTTTTTGATGAAGATGTCGTTTGGGGCAAAAATAATAATTTAAAGATTTACGCAAATAACGAAGTAACTGAAACCGGATATCAACTTGGTGAAGATTATGATGATCCTTTATGGGAAGATGTCTTAGAGCAAGTTACAGTTCAAGAAACTTTAAATACCATTAATAAATCATATGGTACACCTGCAGTTCCATCAGTAGGAAAACCAGCATGTAGTGAAGTTGATGGCCCTGCACAAATTAAGTGTTACTATCAACAAGCTCCTCGTGGAACAGGTTATCCAAGCGCAATTAATATCGCTCAAACTTGGAACTTAGATTTAATTGAAGCATTTGGTTTATCATATGCTGCTGATATGAACTCAGTTGGTATCTTTGGTGTCTGGGGTTGGGGATGTAACATCCATAGAACTCCAGTCGGTGGAAGAAACTGGGAATATTTCAGTGAAGATCCATTCATTTCAGGCATGACTCTTGCTGCAGCAGTTAGAGGCTTAAATAATGGTGGAAGATACGATTACATCAAACATTTCTGCTTGAATGAAACAGAAGAAAATAAAGTTGAAGGTTTCACATTTGTCACAGAACAAGCTTATAGAGAAATCTACTTAAAACCATTCCAAATCGGTATTCAAAAAGGTGGAGCACTTGGTGTTATGACATCATTCAATAGAATTGGTGCTTTATATAGTGGAGGAAGTGAAGCTTCCTTAACTGGTGTTTTAAGAAGAGAATGGGGCTTCAAAGGAAGTATCATTACTGACTGGGCAAATAATGGACCATACATGTCAATTGATCACCAACTTAGAGCTGGTGGCGACTTAGGTATGAATACTGAACTTAACGATGCTGGAACTCACTTCACATATGGAACAGGTTCAACAAAGAGACTTCAACATCAAATGAAAGAAGTTATGCATCACGTTCTTTATACATATTTAAGAAGTCAATATCTCAACAAGGTTTATAATGAAGATCCAAATACTGGTACAAAATTCATTACATCTCAAGTTATTGAATCTTGGAAATATTGGAGAGTTTTACTTGTTGATGCTAACATCGCTCTTCTTGGTGGAGCATTACTCTTTGTAGTTATGACTTTCCTTCCAAAAAAGGAAATTTAATGGAGGTAAGAAAGTATGACTAAAAAGATTAGATTAATAATTTTGTTATCAGGAATAGGTGCTTTGCTTATTGCAATTGCCTTATATACTGGAATCAATTACGGACAATATAAAGCTTATCGAGATGGCGTTGAAAAGCCATCAAGTCAAAGCGATATTGTGTTAGTTGATAGATAAAATTAGGAGCCGCTTATAGCGGTTCCTTTTTTTGCAATGTGGGTTTAAGAAACTGCAAAATAGTTATATAAATATGCTGCTTCCTTAACCTTGTAAAATACTTTTGACACAATAAAACCATAAGTTTTATTAATTGTTTACATAATAAAGCAATTTTAGTGGCGAAAGTCACAGGAGGAAAAATAATGAAAAAAAGAAAAGTAATGGTATCATTACTCGCTACTGCACTTCTCATTGGTGGAGCAGTCAGTTTAGCAAGCTGTGGTGACAAACCATCCGAACAACAAGGTGAAGATGAAGCTACAGTCGTTTCACTCGAAGTTACAAAAATGCCAACTAAGACTGAATACCAAGATGGTGAAAATTTCGATCCAACCGGAATGGAAATCAGTGGTGTTTTAGATAATGGCAAGAAAAAAGTTATTCCTAATGAAGAATTAAGAATGCCTACAAAAGCTGTCGCTTATGGTGATAAGAGTGTAACAGTCAAATATGGCAGATTATCAGTTGAAGTTCCTATCACTGTTAAAGCTATTGAATTAACTGATTTTACTCTTGATCATTCAGAAGAAACAGTTGAAGTTGGTGCAAGAATTCAATTACACGCAACATTTACACCTGAGAATGCATCGGAAAAAGGCTTAACATACAGTTCAAGCAAAGATACTGTTGCTACAGTTTCAGAATCAGGTGAAATTAGAGCGGTTGGTCTTGGTGATGCAACAATCACAGTTAAATCAGTTGCTAAAGCATCATTAGTCAAAACAGTTTTAATTCACGTTAAAGCTACTGCTATTACAGGATTAGAACTCGATGTTGATGATATTACCTTAAAAGAAGGCGAAACAAAGCAAATTGGTGTCACAATTACTCCAGCAAACGCAACAGAAAAGGGCGTTACATTTACTTCAAGTGAACCAACAGTTGCTTCAGTTAGTGCTACTGGTTTAATCGAAGCTCTTAAAGAAGGTAAAACAACAATTACAGTTGAAACAGTTGCTACAAATGCTCAAGGTCAAAAATTAAAAGAAGAATTTGAAGTTACAGTTGAAAGTATTGCAACAAAATACTTAGTCGCATTCAGAAATAGTGATGGTACATTAGTCCAAGGCTACAAAGAAGGCGAAATCGAAGTTGGTGCAGTTCCTGAATTTACAGCAAAAACTCCAAGAAAAGCAAAAGATGCTGAAGGCGTCTATGTCTTCCGTGGTTTTGATAAAGAAATTCTTCCATATGCAGCTTCCGAAGAAGAAGTTACATATACAGCTGTCTATCAAAAATTAGACATCACTGCTACAAACGTTAAACTTGTTGAAAGTGGAGACAAATTACTTTACGAAGTTACATTTGATGCTGCAAAAGATGTCGAAGGATTTAGATTACGTGCTATGATTCATGGCGGAAGCTGGGGCACATCAGATTTAGTTCTCGATGGAGAAATTCAACATAATGCCGATGGAACATTTGTTGCTAGAGCAAACCTTTTAGAAGAAACAAATTTTGCACTTCTTTCTGGAAGCCTTGATACTTCATTTATTGGCAAATTTACATATGAAGGCGCTGGAGGAGATATCGATTTAAAAGTTCATACACGTTGTGACCAAAAGAGATATAGACATGATGCTTCAGGTAAAGTTATTGAAGTCAATACATTAGCTGATGATTGGGATGGCGTTGAAGGTTATGATTCACTTTCAGAAGAATTCAAGAACGCAATTCCTGCTCCAACATGGGATGGTTTAGGAATCGAATTAGAATCTAGAACAGTTGTCAAGAATGGTTATAATATCGAATTATTTACAAACGCTACTGAATGGAATAACGCTTCATTAAAAGTTAGTGTATATCATGATCCAGATGAAGCATTTGTTTCTGCAGTTACTCCAAAATCTGCTGATGTCGAATTAATCGACGATAAAGCATATTATGTTGTTAGTGGTGAATATGCAGGACAAAATGTTACTAAAGAAGTTTTATTAGATCAATATGGTCTTGATTTCCAACACAATAGCAATCTTGATGGTGCTGGATGGACATATTTAAGCCACGAAGAAGCTGAATCAAGCAGTGCAGTTAAATTCTCTGGTGATTCTGCTTTATCATCCATTGACCCTGAACAAAAAACATTTACATTAAAAGTTCCTGTTGCAGATCCAAATATTGCTAAACTTGATTTACAAGTCTTCTCAGTTCACTCACAATTTGGTGGACAAAAAGATAATATGAAGAATCTTAAAGTTGGAAATACCAAATTTACACTTAATGGTTTCGATTATTCAATTCAATCCGGTTCAAACACTTGGAATATTGCTGCATTAAGAGTTGAAAGACATCCAGATGAATCAAAGGTCCTTACTACAAAGAATGCAGAATTAGTTGAAGTTGATGGCGTCATTACTTATAGAATTAGTGGCGAATTCAAGGGATATGAAGCAGATGATCTTGTTTGTTTAGCTGATTTACAATCCAATCCTTATTATTTCACAGGTGCTTATAATGGTACTTGGACAACCGTTTGGGGATTAAACAATGGTGAAGGTGTTAAAGCTACAATTGATGCAGCTCCTAATGGTGACGATGCTGGTAGATGGCACTTTGATATCGCTTTATCAAATAATGCAAATATTGATAATACAAAAGATGCTAAAGATGGAAAATCAGTTTATACAGTTCACTTCCAAATTGGCAAAGGTGGAGATTGGGTTTTAAGTGGTACTAATAGACCAAACTTAGTTACTGAAACATTCAGTGATGTTGCAAAATCAGGTTCAGCATTTAAATATTCAATCGTTAATTCATCTGGTACATGGAATTCAACATCATTAATGGTTGAAAGCCTTCCAGTTGAGCACGATGAAGATGAAGAACCAAATGTTGGAGAACACGGCATTGAATTAAGTGCAACAGAAAAAGTTAGATTTGAAGCTGAAAAAGTTGATACCAAAGATTGGGTATTAGCAGGTGGAAATGCAACAGCTGTTGTTGAAAGAGCTGATGCAAGCGATGGCAAATTCTTAGCTGCTGCTACTGGTGATACAGCAAAATCAAAACCAGCATATTTCAAAATCTATGTTCCTGAAACAAAAGAATATGATATCGCTGGAGCATTTGCACAAGTTGAAAGCAAAAAAAGTAATGTAGTTGATATGGCATTGACATATCAATTAACAGTTGATAATACACAAAAAATTGCATTCACAGGAACACTTAATGCTCGTGAAGACATCACAGTTTGGCAATTTATGGAGTTAGCTAGAGCAAGTCTAACCAAGGGAAATCATGATGTTAAGCTTGAAGTAGTCTCAAATACTGGTAAAGGTACAGCAAATGTCGATTACTTTGAATTTACACCAGTCGTTTCTGAATAACTCAAAATTTAAACTATATAAAGGGCGAGAAATCGCCCTTTATTTAAATCTATAATTATGAAAAATATTAAATTTTTACTCATTTCGTCTTTAATTTTTGGTTCCTTAATTGTTGGTTGTTCGTCTAGTGAAAATCAAATAGTTAAAGAAGCTAAACTCACAAGAATTGAAGTTGTTACTGATCCAATTAAAACAGTTTATTTAGAAGGTGAATATTTTGATCCAATAGGAATGGATGTTGTTGGATATTTTGATGATGGAGATATTCAAACGATTACGCAATATACATATGAATCAAAACCTTTAACAGTTGATGATACTGAAGTTGCTATTTCATATAAAAAGAAAGAAGCAACTGTAGAAATTGCTGTTTTAGAGGACGCTCAAAATAAACCTTTATTTGAAGTAACAAATTCAAATAATTTGATTAAAAGATTTGAAGCTGAAGAAACTTCTCTTTGGAGTAATCCTGATGGATTAAAAAAGACTGTTCATGGCTCAAAATCAACTCCTGAAAAACCTAGAAATCCATCTACATCAAATGAAGAATCTGTTGGTGATGTTACAAAAGATAATGTATTTAAGATTGTTTTTAATAGCAAAGTTGCCACAAAATTAGATGTGACAGTTGCTATTGCACATAATACAACAGTTAATTTTGATGATTATTATGCAATTTCTTTAAATAATGAAACTAAAAAAACTAATCAATCAATTGAAAAAGGATCTACTTATGAATGGTATGATTGGAGAAAGATTGAAGTTAAAGGTTTAGATGTAGTTATTGGAAAGAATATTTTTAATCTTAAGAAAACAAGTTCAACATCAGGTTTAAATTTAGACTATGTAGAACTTAATGTTTCTCCAGAATAGGTGGTTGATATGAATAAGAAAATTATATTTTTAGGTATATTATCACTTTCTTTCTTGCTTCCTTCTTGTAGTGCAACTCAAGGTGCAAGTAGACATATTAGAATTTATAATGATGCACCAAAAACTTTTGATTATAACGAATATTATAAAGAAGAAAGCATTAAAGATTCTTATGATATTTTAGTTAACGCTAATACTGTTAAGGTTCCTGATAATGATATTCATTCACCAATTCAATATGCATATTTTAGAAGTGGATATAACAAGATTTCTAATTTTGGAAACGGCTCAAATGAATATTCAAAATCTCGTAGTTTGCGCTTATTAGCAGGAGAAGCTGAAGAAGAAAAAGAAGAATACGTTATTCAAGTTTCAGAAAGTAAGAAATTTGATGAATCAATAATTTTTGAAACTACATCAAATTATATTGATGTCAAAAATCTTAAAGTAGGAACAACCTACTATATTAAGGGTGCTGAAACAAAAGAAGAACTGAAAAATTCAAAAGTATATCTTTATCGTACTGCATATTCTCTTCCTAGAAATCTTGATATTGACGGAATCACAAATGTTAGAGATCTTGGTGGATACCGTTCTAAGCTTGGTGGAAGAGTGCGTCAAGGATTATTCTTTAGAGGTGGAAGATTAAATGTTTCATCTCAAAACACTTTTAAATCCGACATTACTGAAGATGGATTAAGAGAACTATTAGAAGTACAAGGTGTTAAAAGCGAGATAGATTTAAGAATGAATGACACTTATTATGGTGAAAGTGGTGATAAAAACGAATTTGGCTATATAAATAACGATAGTTATGAGGATTTAGAATATCATAATTTCCCACTTAATTGGCATTTATCAAATATGATGACTGGAGAAAAACAAACAATTGGAAAGATATTTAAATTCTTATCCCATAAAGACAATTATCCAGTTTATTTGCATTGCAACATTGGTACTGATAGAACAGGATTATGTAGTTATCTTCTTGGAACTCTTTTAGGCATCAGTCAAGAAGAACTATTTAAAGATTATCTTTTCTCAAATTTAGGAAAGATTAACAACACAAGAACATTAGATACTGTTAGAAATACATATTTAGGTGTCTTGGAAAGTTATCAACAAGATAACTTATATTTAGATGCAAGAGAGTATTTATTATCGTGTGGGTTAGATGATGATGAGATTGATAATATCATCAGAATCTTTGTAGATAACAAGGCTTTCTAAAGTTACACATTTTTGCTTATTTAAAAAAATAGTCGAGATTTGCAGCGTTTTTGCTGAAAAATCCTGCTATTTTTTAAATACAAGGCTTTTTTATATTTGAAAAAAATCATTATTCTATTTGAATATTTAGTAATATTCAAAGATAATATAAGGAGAATATTATGGGCTATAAATTATTAATTGTTGAAGATGAACCATTTGCAAGAAAGGGACTTCAATCCATCGTTGATTGGAAATCTTTTGGTATTGATGAAATTTTTGTTGCTAAAAATGGACAAGAAGGAATTGGAATTGCTAAATTAGTTCAACCTGATATTATCTTAACCGATATTAAAATGCCTGTAATGGATGGTCTCCAAATGATTAAAAAATTAAGAGAGATCATTGGTGATGAAGTAGAAATTGCCATTTTAAGTGGATATGGTGAATTTGAATACGCAAAAATGGCCCTTGAGTACAATGTTGTCAATTATTTATTGAAACCAGCACGTGCTGAAGAAATTAAAGATACATTTAGAAGAATTGTTTCTAATATTGAACGTAAAAAGCAAATCAAAGGTAATGAAGAAATTATCAATAACACAGCTGATGTTTTGTGTTCAAAGGTTATTAGAATTTTGGTTCATAACAATTATAGTGAAGCTGAAGATCTTAAAAAAGAACTTGAACAATATGGTTTTCCATTCATTGAATCTGGTTATGTTATTTCGGGTTCTATTGTAAATTCAAAAGAAGAGAATCCACCTCAAATTTTTGATTTTATTAGGGTTTTGCAAGGTTTTTTAAAAGAAATCGAGGAAAAATCTGATTTAAAATCAATCTGTGGTTCATATCATGACAAGTTAGTTTGCATAATTAATAACTACAATCTAGATGCAATTGTTGAAGCAATTAACAAATCTTTTGATTCTCTTGAAGGCAAATATAAAGAAAAAATTTCTGTAGGAATTTCGTCTCCATTTGAATCGTTCAAAGAGATTCACAAGTCATATGAAGAAGCAAAGGCTCTTTCAACAAACAATCTTTTACCTTTTAAAAATAACATTCAAATTTATGGAAAAGGAACAAACGAATTCTCTAAAAATTTGATTGCTGCATTAAATATTATTCACGAAGAATACATGAAAGATTTAAATATCAATTATATTGCTGAAAGACTAAATGTTAGTGATTCCTATATCATGCACATGTTTAAAAATGAAATTAACACAACTTTCAATAAAACATTACTTGATGTTAGATTAAAGAAAGCTCAAGAACTTTTGCTAACTGGTAAATTGAGAGTTAATGAAGTAGCATACGCAGTTGGTTTTAACGATGAAAAATATTTCACTATTATCTTTAAAAAATATATTGGTTGTACACCAACTCAATTTATAAAGAACAACAATGCTTAAAAAAATAAAATTTAGTAGGACATTCTTTATTGTAACCGGAGTCGCCTTCGGTTTTTTAGCGATTTCAATAGGAACACTCGTTGCTTATAAATATGCATTTATCGCTAATTCTATCACCAATTCTTTGCGAGAAGCTGATGATGAAAGTGATCGCACTTATAAAGAATTAACAGATGATATTGTTACTTATCAAAATACTGTTTTTAGTGAGGACTTTTTAACAAGATTCAAATTATCAGTTGATAAGGAGAATTATTTAACTGGATATTTAAATAGTAGAGCACTTTCAAGTTCAATCGCTTATTCAGTTTCTTTAGTTTATGAAAACCAATTCTATTCAAGTACAAGCGATTATGTCTATATCACCTCTACTGATTTGAAAAAAGTTGATAGCGAAGGTAAAGCTTATTTACTTGGAAGATATTTGTATAGAGACAATCTTTATTCAACTATTTTAGGTTATAAAAGTAGTGATGTAATTTGTCTTTATTATTTGAATGAAGATTCATTTGCGGTTTATCTAGATAAAAGCAATCCAAATATTCAGACATTTTTAACTACGCTTGATGGAAATGCTTATATTTCAACTACAGATAGAATAGAAGATTTTGAACTTAGTAAGAATTTAAAAAACGAAAGTTCCAAATGGATTTTTGTTAACGGTAAAAGATACTATTATTTAAGGGTAAAAAGTGAATTCACTTCTGATTTATTTAATCTAGATTTATATTTTGGCCATTTTGTCGATTATTATTATGCTTTTTTAACGATTGATCTTGCTATTATTCTTGTTTCTATTTTGGCGTTTGGTGTTGCTCTTTTTACTATAATTACATCTTTAATTAATATTAAGAGGAGCGTTAAACCTGTTAAAGAAATATCAAATGAAATTAGAAATCTTGATTTGGAAAATATTGAAAACGAAAATGCTGTTTATACAGATATAAAAGAAGACGTTGAAATTTTACACAATTCTTATTTAGATATGGTTACGCGTATTCAAAACTTAATTGCTAAGCAAAAACTTGATAGTGAAATCCAACGTAAACTTGAATATGATGCTCTTCAAATGCAGATCAATCCACATTTTCTTTATAACGCACTAGATTGTGCAGTCTGGATGGCACGTATTTATAATATTCCTGAACTTGAAGAGTTTATAATTTCACTTGCTAGATTCTATCGTTTATCGCTTCATAAAGGAGCTAAATATATTAAGGTAAGTGAAGAATTAGATATTGTTAAATATTTCTTAGATATTCAAAAAACTAGAAGTGATATCAACCTTAAATATGAAATTAATTTAGCTAATGAAGTAGAAGATTGCTTAACTTTAAAGCTGATTCTGCAGCCTTTTGTCGAAAATTGTACGAAATATGCCTTCGTTGGAAATTCAGAAAATAATCTAATCACAATTGATGCATATGGGGAAGAAGACAATATTATATTTGAAATTAAAGATAATGGAGTTGGCTTTGATACTGAAAAATTAGATAAACTTCAAAGTAGTGAAGCAAAGAATGGATTTGGTATCAAAAACGTTAGAGATAGATTAAATCTCGAATACAAAGAAAAGGCAAATGTTGAGATATATTCAACCCCTGGGAAGGGTACTTTAATTAAGATTTCAATTCCAAAGACATTCTAATTTTTGCGTTAATTTCTTCAAGCGGAGCATATGTCTTTCTTGAATAATATTTAGCAAATAAATAGAAAAGTCCCACAAGAACGACAAAAGCAGCAAATGAAATTAAATTAAGTGTAACTAGAGGAGTGACAAGTGTATTTTTAACTCTAAACTCTAAATATAAATCATTAAATATTTTGTAACGGACTTTTTCTAAGTTACCAATGTTTAAAGTATCTTTAATATTGAATAATTCGATATTGCTATTTGATATTTCACAAAAAAATCCATAATTATTATTAACATCGATATTGTTGTTGATAATCACTGTATTTAAATATGTAGGATCAAATTCTACTGATAGTAAACCTATAAAATGATGAGTATCATCGTATATTTTTCTAAAAGCGGTTAAAGCTCTAAGTGGTGGTTTTGATTCGCTAGCGTAATCTCCAATTAATCCTTTATCACGCAAAATAACTCGAGATTCACCAGAAGAGATTAAAAACATTTTTGTCTCCAAATATTCATATAAACTATCTAAAGAATTTTGCTCAATAATGTTATTTGAATGAAGAGCAGGTAAATTTTCTCTCACAGGAAAAAGGGAAACTCCAAGAACACCTTGAACTGTTGTTTCTCTAATATTTAAAAGAGAAGTAATAGTATCTTCGAGTTCATCGTTTCCAAGCAAATAGTTAGTAACATCATTTGATAGCGCAATTGAGTTATTAAAAGAAAGATTAATTTCAATGTAATGATTTAAACTCATAAGAGCTTTTCTTTGTTCGTTTTCTACCCTTGAATTAATAACTTCTGGAATTGTAATAATAGCTGTTAAGTTTATTGAAAAAGTGACAACACCAAAAAGAATCGCAAAAGGAATAAATAGCGATCGGAAAAATCTTTGAGTCGATTTCTTAAATAAAAGCTCTTTTTTCATTGTCCTAATTATAACTTTTCTTTGTGCAAAAAGAAAAAAATTAAATGTGTTTACCTATGGTTTGTAATACTGCAAAATAGGCTTTGCTAACTGCAATAGATTATACAAGTAATTTTAATATTTATAATATTAAATCACTAAGATAAAAGTTTAAAACAGAAAATTAACATGAAAAAGCAAATCAGCAATTTATTTTGTGGATTGATGCTCCTCTCTTCATTCAGTTTAGCTTCGTGTGCAACTAACTTACCAGATGAAGAAGAAAAAGGGGAAATAATTAATCACAGACTCTATGATTTTAAAGCTCAAGTGAATCAAAATCGTAGTTATGATATAGAATTTAAATGTGATGATGCATTAAATTCTTCTTTTTCATTTTTTGTTTCTGAAGATAAAAATGTTGATAATGATGATGTAAAAGTAGATGTCATTAAAAAAGAAGCCAGTTATCAATTTGAATATAACTCCTTATTTAGTAATTTCTATCTTTTAGCTCAAAATAATGAATCAAATCATGTCGAAGGAGTTGGTTCAATTCAACTTCCATCAATTAATTTGATTATTAATGAAGATGATACTCGAGATGAAATTAGTGAAGTAATTACTTTTGATACCCTTCATGATGGTAAAGATTTTGGAGCATATTTAGATTTTGATACATTTAAAATTTATCGCTCTGAAAAAGATGTTTTTGATATAGGCGAAGCAGAAATAGTTGTTAATGATGGCTCAATTTTTAATGAAAAAGAGAAATTTGTCGTTACAAAAAACACTAAAAATAATTATTTCTATACTGTAACTTATGGCACCACTGAAGTAATTTCTGGAGCTTATAAGGCAGGAGAAGAAGTTAAGCCAGATGGAGTAAACATTTCAAATTTATTAGTTAAGGATGATTCTATCTCGCTTGAAGGAACTCTTGAAAATGATCTTAATCACGTCAATTTTGGAATCATAAATAATAATGATTATGTTAGCAAATATTCTAAAGGTGAAATTAAAAATAATGAATTTACAATCGATTTTGATTTGAGTCAACTCACTGATACAAGCGAAACTTATGATGTATTTTTATCAACTTGTGGTGGTTTATTCTCACGAATTGATTATTCATTTGTTGATGAAAGTGATAGATATACTCAAATCGGTTCTAATGTCTTGACTTTGATTGACGTTAATGGGAATTTAGGAATTAGTTTAAAAAAGAAAAAAGATATTAATATTGTTGAAGCAACATTTGCAAAAAACGATGAGGGTCATGTTGTTTTTAAGACATTTGGTATATTTGATAAAACTCAATTATCTAGTGCAATCGAATCACCAAAACTTGCTATTTATAATAAGCAATATGGTGTAAATGATGTTAAGACTTTTGACGTAACAATTGATGAAGAAAACGGCCTTTTTAGCGTTGATGCAGATCTTAATAGACTAGAAAAAGAAGGATATTGGTATGATATTTCGCTTTATTTAGATGGTAGACTTCAAGGAAATGAATTCATCAATGAGCCAACTTATACATATAAAATTGCTGATTGTAATAATATCGATCAATTAATTAGTGACGAAATAAGTTTCAAAGCTTTTAATTTTGAAAATTATGAAGATGGGTTAAAAATCTGTTTTAGAGATAGCACAAATTATATAAAAGAAATAAATTTTGTACATGAAGATGAGATTATTTATCTCAATTTCAAAGGTGTATATACAAAATCTGATTCTTCATATTTATCGATTTTTAGAGGTTCTATAAGCGATAGAATCGATGAAAGAAGAGCAATTGTTTCAGTTGATGAAAATAAAAACTTTGAAGCAAAAATAAGAATTGATAATATCCAAGACGTTTCACACTATAGTATTTTCTGGTTCTATGGCTCAAGTAGTATTGAACTTACTAGTAGAACTTATGGTGATAGACCAACCATTTTAACTAGTGATGAAAATAATTATTTATACTCAATTGTTAGTGAAACTTTGAATTCAACAAACTACTATAAATTATTAAAAGATAACGAAATTTCTAAATTAAATTATGTTGAATTTGTAGGTGAAGAAGACTCTTATTTAAATATTAAAGGCATTATAAGCAAAGAAATTCAAAATAAAGAATTATTTGTTGTTTTAGAACCTCAAAAATCGAGTGAAGGAATCATTTATAACCCAATAAGTGTCGATGAAAATCGTAATTTTTCTTGCTCAATAAATTTAAAAACAATTTCAAAAAAATACATATATTATTCGTTTAAACTTGTTGAATTTGTTGATTTACAATTCCAAGAATTATCTAAATCTGGTTTCTATTTCTTGGATCAAAACTTACCAGATCAATATAGTTCTCACAATCAACTTATCACAGAAAAAGGAACGTATAGACTTAATGCCTCTCAAGTTGAAGGAACATTAAATAGATTACGTCTCTTCTTATCTTAATTTAGTAAAAACTTTAATTTCAAATTAAAGAGAAATATAAAAGAAAGGATTAATTTTTATGGGAAAAATTAGTACAAAGCAAATCGTTCTAACCATTGCAGCAGCTGCAACACTTGGTATTGTTGGTGCCGCAAACGGTGTTGCATTTAGTTATGCTGGTATTATTGACCACGCATTAAACGGACAATCTAGAGAAATCGATAGTGAAGCTTTTGAAGAAGTAAGCGCACAATCTGGTGAACTCGTTAAAAAGATTGCAGAAGAAGGTATCGCTCTTGTTCGTAACGAAAATAAAGCATTACCTCTAGATTTAGGTGAAGAAAAACGTATTAATGTCTTTGGTTGGGCATCAACTGATAACGGTTTCTTACTTAAGGGTATTGGTAGTGGATCTTCAACAATTCAAGCCGATAAAACAGTTACTCTTTTAGGTGCATTGAGAGCTAAAGGCATTGAATACAATACTGAGCTTATTCAAATGTATGAAAATTACTACAAAGGTAATTTCAGTTTTGCAACAGGCAACTCTTCACGTCAATATATTATTGAGCCACCTCAATCAAATTACACTGAAGCAATCATTAATAACGCAGTTGATTTTTCAGATGTAGCTCTTGTTACGATTTCAAGAGTCGCAGGTGAAAATATTGGTGAAATTCCTCAAACACAAAGAAAATTAGGTGCTGGTGTTTCAACTGATAATAGCCGTCACTATCTTCAAATTTCAAAGGAAGAAGAAGATCTCATTAAAATGTGCAAAGAGAACTTCGACAAAGTTATCGTCATCATTAACTCTTCAAACCAAATGGAACTTGGTTTCTTAGAAAAATATGATGTTGATGCATGTTTAAATGTTGGTTTAATGGGCCAAAACGGTGCCGAAGCAATTCCTGAAATTTTACTTGGTGAAGTCAACCCATCAGGTAGATTAACGGATACTCACGCATACGATTATAAGGCTGCCCCTTCATATAAAAACTATTTACGTCAAGGAAGCCATATTCAATATGTTGAAGATATTTATTTTGGTTATAAATATTATGAAACAGCTGATGTTGAAGGCTTATTTGATGATGTAGATAACGAATATGGCCAAGGATATGATGGCGTTGTTCAATATCCATTTGGTTATGGTTTAAGCTATACAACATTTGAATGGAAACTTACTAATTCTAACCTAACATCAATTACAAATTTAACAAAAGATACCAAGATTGAACTTGAATTCTCATGTACAAATACTGGTAATGTTGCTGGTAAAGATGTCATGCAAATCTATGTTGAAGCACCATTTAATGGTGAAGTTGAAAAAGCTGCAATTCAACTTGTAGATTTTGAAAAAACCGCTCTAATCCCAGCTGGTCAAACACAAACTGGTATTAAATTCTCAATTGATCCATATTACTTTGCATCATTTGATTGCTACGATAGAAACGAAAACGGTGAAGCAACATTTGAGCTTGATAAAGGTAATTACAATTTACGCTTTATGGAAAATGCTCATGTTGCTAAAAAGATGGAAGCAGGAGAAGCAAATCAATACACATTAAAAGTTAATGAAATCCAAGTTTATGATAAAGACCCTGTTACTGGGAATGAAGTTAAAACAAGATTAACAGGTAGTGATGCTTATAGTGGTGTACCTCTTGATGGAAGCACAATTTCAAATAATCCAACTCCATATTTAACTCGTGATACTATGTCAACTGGCGCTCAAAGAATGCCTTCTTCATTTATCAATTCAGTTGTTACAACAGCTAATAACTTCACAAACCACTCATTTGATCAAGACTCTATGCCAATAACAAGCGCAAATAATGGATTATATATTAAAAAGACAACAAGTGGTGGTAAAGCATCTTCTCAACAATTAAATACTGTTAATAATCCAAATACAGTATTTGATGAAGATTTAATTGAAGATATCGCTGCTGATTATGATAGCGAAGAATTAACAAAATTAATCGATCAATTATCAGCTGATGATGCATGCTACATTGTTGAAAACTGTGGTTTTGGTACTCCAGCAATCGAATCAATTGGTAAAGAAAAAACATACGATTTTGATGGTCCTGCAGGATTCAATACAACAGTTCAAGGATTTGGTTCAACAGCTCTCTGGACAGCATTCCCATCAGAGACATTAGTTGGTCAAACCTTTGATAAATTCTTAGCAAAACAAATGGGTTTAGCAGTTGGTTATGAAGGAAAAGCTACTGGTGTTGCTGGATGGTATGCACCTGGATGTAACTTACACAGATCACCATTTAATGCTAGAAACTATGAATATTATTCAGAAGACCCAATTTTAAGTGGTTACCTTACAGCAAATGTTGTTGAAGGTGCAAGAGCAAATGGTGTTTATGCCTACGTTAAACATTTCTGTTTATCAGAACCTGGTGAAAACGCTAGAAACTTAAATACATGGTTAACTGAACAAAATTATCGTGAAAATTATATGAGACCATTTGAACTTGCAGTTAAAGTTGGTGGTGCAAATGCTATGATGACAGCATTCAACTCTGTTGGAGGATGTTGGGCTGGTGCAAACTATGCTCAAAACGTTGAAATCCTTAGAGGTGAATGGGGATTCAGAGGAACACTTTTAACTGACTGGTCAACTGGTGATGGAAATATGAATGGACCACGTGGTGTTAGAGCAGGTAACGACATTTGGTTAAATCCTAACACAGGTTCAATGGCTTCAAAATTATCAAGATCAAATGCAACAGATGTATATTGTGCAAAACAAGCTGCACGTAATGTTGTTTATACATTCTGTTCAACATATCAATACGCAAAAACATACGATCACTCAAACGATATTATGAACGTTGAAATCGGTAAAGCAGTTGTTAAAGAAAACTTCTCATGGTGGAGACCAGTAGTCTTTGCTATCGATGGGTTAGCAGTTGTTGGTGTTGGCGTATGGATGTTCTTCACTTGGAAAGGTAAAAAAGTAGTTTCTGGTGGAAGTGCTTTAGAACAAGCAGGTGAACAAAATATCGATTTAAATAATGAAGCTTTAGATGCCTCAGAAACAAATGTTGATTTTTCTGAAGGCGATGGCGGAGCTGAATAAAAAAGGAGACTAATATAATGAAAAAAAGAAGATTAATCGGTGCTTTAGCTTTAAGTGCAGTATTACTTGGTGGCTCATTAACCGCTTGTGGAGGTGGTGATGGAGATGGATCAGGTCAAACAACTGGTCAAAAATTCAAAGTAACTTATGCAGAAAGTGAAGATTACAAAGTCGAAGGTCTTAAAGCAGAATATAAGGCCGGAGATGAAGTTAGCTTTACAGTTGAAGTTTTAAACCCAAAGAAAACACTTAGTTCAGTTAGAGCAGGAACAATCAGACCAACAAAAAAAGACGGAGTTTATTCTTTTGAAATGCCTGAAGAAGATGTTGAAATTAGAATTGTTTTAGCTGATAAAGTTGCTCCAGAATTTAAAGCAAGTTATGTTGGAACAACTGAAATCGGTTCAACATTAACATTCAGCGCAACAGCAGATGAAGAGGCTGTTAGTGATTTCACTCTTACAGCAACTGCTGGTGCAAGTTTAGTCACAATTAGTGGAAAAACAGTAAAACTTAATGCTGCTGGTGATGTCACAATTAAAGTCAGCGCAAAAGTTAATGAATTTGATGTATCAGCTGATGTAAGTTTCACAATTTTACCTGATGAAGCTTCACTTGGAACAAATATTACATTTGAAAAGAAGACATTTGTCTTTGGTACAGAAGATGCTTCAAAACGTGATAAAGCTGCTTGGAAATATTGGGCAGGTGATGGCGGAAACGTCGCTCAACATGCTTATGATCCTGCTAGTGATGAATATTCAGTAACTTATTCAGTTGGTTGGGCATTCTATGGTGTTCAATTCTTCTACACACTTCCTTATGCAGAAGCAGGTGAAAACTATAAAGCTAGATGGGAAATTGAAACAGATGCTGCTGGAACAATTACAGTATCAGGAAAACAAATTGCTCTTGTTGTTGGTAAAAATGTTCTTGATTTAGATCTTACACAAGGAAATGGCGCTACAGTTAGTGTCCAACTTGGATATATGGATGGTACAACGCACGTTGGTATGCCAGGTGGAACATTAAAATTCAAAGGCATTAAAATTTATGATGTTGATACAACTCACGTTTATCAAGATGTTACCTTCAAAGATGGTTCAACAGTTTTAAGAAGCATCAAAGTTAGAGATGGTAAGACTGTTGAAGCTCCAGAAGCTCCAGCAAAACAAAATTTAGTTTTCAAAAACTGGACAGATGGTGATGTTGTTTATTCTGACAGTTTGGCTATTACAAAAGCATATAATTTCACTGCAAATTATGTTGAAAAATCAGATGCAACAATTAAGAAAGTTACATTAATGTTAAATGGTAATAAACTTACTGAAGTTGAAGTTGCAACAGGTGCAGTCCTTGTCCTTCCAGAGAACTTAAATTATGGATTTGGTAAAGGTTTAGCAGGCTTATATAGAGATGCAGAATTTACTCAAGCATTTGATTTATCAACTCCAATTAATGAATCCATGACACTCTATTGCAAGACTTGGGTCCAATTTGATTCAACATATGCTCATGCAGAAGGTTTAGGTTGGAGTATTCCAACAGAAAGTTTATTACATGATGCTGATGGTGGAGCTGTTATTAAATATCATGGTTGGGGTAGTGATGGATGGCACGTCCAAGCTAACTTCAAGAATCCTCCAAAAGGAAATGATGGTCAAACAGTTACAATCAACTTCACATATTCAATGAACGTTGCTGGTGGAAATTCACAAGTTTATGATGGTGAACAAAAAGCACAACAAACACTTGAAGTTGGTACACGTAAAGCTGGTGTCCTCTCATATCCAGGTGGAACACTCAACACTGATGGTGATTACAAACTCACATTCGAATTTGGTGCAATCGAACTCGATCTTGAATACGAATTCACCTTACACGACATTTCTGTCACAATTGCTTAATTAAAAGATTAGACTAAGAGGGGCTTTATGCCTCTCTTAGGTGCTAAATAGGTAACCTTATGAAAAAAAGATTGTTAATTTTGCCACTTTTAGGCTTGCTTCTCACTTCATGTGATTTCTTTACACCTAAAACTCCTGATGGACAAGGTGAAAAAGATGATGAAGGTGGAGATGATACTCCAGATACACCTGATACACCTGACACACCAGATATTCCAGACACACCTGACACTCCAGATACTCCAGAAACTCCAGAAGAAGGAAAATTTAAAGGCTATGCTCCAGAAGGATATTCTTTAACATGGGAAGATGAATTTGAAGGAGATAAGTTAGATTCAAGATATTGGGAACATCAAGTTGGTGATGGCTCTGATTATGGAATTTATAGGTATGGAAATAATGAAGAGCAATATTATAAAGCTGAAAATACTAAAGTTAAGGATGGAAAATTAACAATTACAGCTAAAAAAGAACTTACTCATACTGAAAGATACGATTTCCAATATACAAGTTCAAGATTAAGAACTAAAGGTAAAGTCTTTACAACCTTTGGATATATTGAAGCACGTATTAAACTTCCTGCTGGAACTGGAATGTGGCCAGCTTTTTGGATGCTTCCTGAAGGATCTTATAAAGATAAAGGATGGCCAGTAAGTGGTGAAATCGATATCATGGAAGCAAAGGGTAGAGAGTTAGGAAAATATGGTGCAACAACTCACTCAGCTAATAGTGCAGATAGAGATGCTTATCATAATAAAGATTACGTATTTAGCGCAGAAGAAGGAGATATAACTAATTTCCATTGCTACGCAGTTGAACGGCTTGAAAGATCATTTGTTTTTTCAGTTGATGGAAAACCTTTTTTTACAGTCTCAAATACTGTTTATCAAAATGGAAATACCTTATATTCAAGTGATAGTCCAAGTGCTCCATTTAATCAAGATTTCCATATTTTACTTAATCTTGCTGTCGGAGGAAATTACGATGGTAATCGTAAACCTGATGATTCGTTCGTTAGCGCTGATATGGTTGTAGATTACGTAAGAATATTTGAAAAGAATTAATATGAAAAATTTAAAAAAGATAGTTTTAACTCTTGGAATTAGTGCACTAGCTTTAGTGCCTTATTTAAATACAAATAATTTAGTCAAAAGAGAATCTTTAGTTTTAAAAGCTCAAGATCAAGCATTAGGAAGAACACTTAATCCTAGTGAGATTTTAGAAAATACTAGATTAAGAGGAAGATACTTTGAAAAAAGTGATGGTGTTGTAATCGATCAATCTGGTAGTGGAATTGAATTTAATGTTAAAAATTGTGAACGTGTAGAAGTTGCTTTTGCTACATCAAATGCTCGTATAGCTTGGACAGTTGATGGAGGAGAAGAACATCTTGAACAATTAAATGAGAATGGTTCAATTCGCGTTGCAGAGAATTTAAGAAAAGATGTCCAACATACTATCAAGATTTATAAAGCGAATGAGGCAGCTGGTGGTCTTTGTGAGATTAAATATCTTTATTTAAGTGATTATGAGGCTGAAATTTGGCCAACACCAGAAAAGAAATATCAATTTGAATTTGTTGGTGCTTCTTTAACTTGTGGAAATCAAATTGATCATGCAAAAGGCATTGATGCATTTGGAGCATATCCTCGAGTTGTTTCTGATTATTTTGATGCTGATTATAGATGTATTTGTACATCAGGTAGAGGCTTATTTCAAGGCTACAATAGTGAACTTAACTGGGCAGCAAGCCAAGAAAATGAACTTAAAGATTTATATTGGGAAGTTTCTCATTTTAGAGATCCTTCTAAAAAATATGATGCTAAAGAATATGAACCTGATGTAATTGTTTTCTCACTTGGAGATAATGATTTAGGCGAAAATATTCTTTCTGTTTTTAATAATTCAATGACTACATTTGTTGCAGAACTTGATAATTATTATCAACGTGTTAGACAAACTTATCCTGACACAGAACTTATTTTCATGTATGGAACTTACGTTAATAGAAAATATAGTGATCAATACGAAGCCAAAATTAAAGAGTGGCAACAAAAGGGTGATGATGCAGTTGAATTTTTAATGCTTAATAAGATGGGAAGTGGTGCTGATGGCCATCCAGATTATGCTCAACATAAACAAATGGCTGGCGCAATTGCTAGAGTCATTGAAGAAAAGACATATTGTGAAGCAGTTAAAACAATTGATGAAACTGCTTTAAGATGGGAAGCTGAAAGTTGTGAAATGGCTCCAGCAAGTAGTAGCTATATACATTCTAACCAAATTGATTTCTCTGATTGGGCATATTTAGGCAACATGCAAAATGCAACTAATGTTTCGCTTGATCAAGTTAAGGAAGATGGAAGCACAATTAGAGTGGCAAAAAAGACCATAAACCTTGCTAAATCTGGATATTTTGATTTTTCTTTAGGATATTCAACACCTGCAAACGTTCAAATTTATACTAAAATTGATAACGCACCTTGGAAGCCTTTAGATCTCCCTTCAACTGGTGGATGGGCTACAGTTTGGGATAGTACAAAAGAAAAAGTTTATCTTGAAGCAGGAAATCACACAATCTATTTCACATGTCCAAATAATGCAAGTTATTATTGTAACTTTGATTATTTTGAACTTTTAGAAACAACTGAAAAGAACCAATTTGATGTTTCTTACCCACTTAATGAAAACATTAGAATTAGTGGAAGTGATAAAGTTGATGAAGGTGACGATTTAAAATTCACTTGTAGATTTAAAAATGGTTATTCAGGCAAACTCTATGTAGGCGATGAAGAATTAAGCAAGAATTCTAATGGTGAATATGTTGTAAAAAATGTTAAACAAAATACTATGATCTTATTAGATGCTTATAAAGGTAATGGAGAAGATACTCCAAAAGGAGACCCTTTAATTCCTATTTTACTTGGAACTACAATCCCTGGAGGAGTTGCTCTTGTTGGACTTGGAGCGTTTATAGGTTATAAACTTGCAAAGAAAAAGAAGTAGGAGAGTACATGGAATATTTTAGTTTATTAGGTGGAACAAAAATTCCTGCATTTGGTTTAGGTACATATCAAATGACAAAACGTGAAGTAGTTAAAAACTCAATTTTGACTGCAATTAAGCTTGGTTATCGTCATTTTGATACAGCAGAGATATATGGAAATCAAGCTTTTGTTGGCGAAGCGCTAGAAGAATCTGGAGTTCCTAGAAATGAATTATTCATAACAACTAAAATATGGATGAATCATTATAAAGATGTTAGAAGTGCTTTAAAAGAGGACTTAAAGAGATTAAGAACAGATTATGTTGATTTACTTTTACTTCATCAACCACTTTGTAATTATGTTGATGCTTTTAAAGAATTAATCAAACTTAAAAAAGAAGGATTAGTTAAAGCGATTGGTGTATCTAATTTTGAAAATGAGCATATCCATAAACTCATTGAAAAAACTGGAGTAATTCCTGAAGTTAATCAAATTGAGATACATCCTTTCTGCCAAAGAAAAGAGCAAGTTGATTATTGTAAAAGGAATGGAATATTAATTGAAGATTGGTATCCACTTGCAAATGCAAAATCAAAATTACTTGATAATGAAGTAATTAAAGAAATTGCTAAAAAATATGATAAGACACCAGGTCAAATTATCTTGAGATGGCACTTTGAAATTGGACATGTCGCTTTTCCTAGAGCAACAAGTGAAGCTCACTTAAAAGAAAATATTGAAATATTTAACTTCGCTCTTAATAAAGAAGATGTTGAAAAAATTAATGCTTTAGATACTGGAAAAGGTTATGATAAACCAGTGTGGTTAAAAAAGATTACAGAGACATTAAAAAAGGCAAATCACTAAAAACCCTGCAAAACCTTAATATTTTTTTGGTAAAAGTGTATTAGTTGAATGATTTTTCAACTATGCATTGCAATATTTTAATAAATTTTGCAGTTTAATAAGTTCTATTAAAAATAAAATTTTAATAGAATTTTTTTATGAAGAATTTTGTATCAAGTATTTTAAAAGTATCATCGGTTTTGTTTCTTTCTTTGCTTGCTGCTTGTAATACAAGTAAACCTGTAGAGCCTTGTGAAGTTCATAGTTTTGGAAGATGGCATAGAACAGAGACTGAACATTTTAGAAAATGTAAAAGATGTGGCTATGAAGAAAGAAGCCTACATGATAATGGTGAGGAACTAGTTTGTAGAACATGTGCTGATTTTAAAGTGCTCGCTTTAGGATATTTAGAAGGCGGAGATCCTGCTCATTCAGATTTTTTCAAAGAAGCTAATGAATGGTTCCCACTTCAAGCAAAAGAAAATGGATTTATTTATGATTATTCAACTGATTTTGGAAAGCTAAATGATGATGATTTAGCTGAATATGATGTTGTAATGTTTATGAATAATTATCCAGGAAATAAAGCTCAACAAGAAGCCTTTCAACGTTATATGGAAAATGGTGGATGTTGGATGGGATGGCATGTTTCAGCATTTACTACAGAAGCCACAAGTTGGAATTGGTATTTTAATGAATTTTTAGGTAGTGGAAATTTTAAAAGTAATACACGGAATCCAACCCCAGAAATTTTAAAAGTTGAAACTCATGATCATTTTGCTACAGCAAATCTTCCTCAACAAATCCATAGCAGTCATAACGAATGGTATTCATGGAGTAATGACTTAAGAGCAAATAAAGATATCACAGTTTTATTGTCATTAGATCCTTCAACATTCCCAGTTGGTGATAGAGTTGGAGAAATATGGCAAACTTATGTAGATGTTCCAGTTGCTTGGGCAAACAATAATTACAATATGATCTATATGAATATGGGTCATAATTTGATGGATTATAATGATTTTGAAAAAGAATCAAGAACGTTTTCTAGCGAAGAAGAAAACGAATTTATATTAGAATCTTTAATTGGTTTAGTAGATTATAGATAATTTAGGACTTATATTTAGCTAAATTTATATGACAATAGCCATCTTTATGTTTATCTAAATAATCCTGATGATATTCTTCAGCAGGAGAGTAATTAGAAAGTAAAGAGACTTCAATATTAAATTTACCTTTATTTAAGTCTTTTTCTTTCTTATTTAATATATCTTTTATTTTATTAAGTTCATCATTATCTAATGAATATATTCCAGTTCGATATTGTAATCCTTCATCTTCACCTTGTTTATTGATTGAATAAGGATTAATAACTTCTAAATATGTATTAATGATAGTTTCTAAAGATGTTTCATCTTTATATGTTAGTTTTAATGTTTCTGCATGCGTTGCTTTATGAGCTTTTAATTCTTCATATTTTGGATTTAAATAATTTCCATTAGCATAGCCAACTTCAGTATCAAGAGTAAAATCAAAAAGTTTGAAGTAAGCTTCAATTCCCCAAAAACAACCACCAGCTAAATAAATAGTTTTCATGGTATTAATTTTACTTGAGTTAGATTATTTGTAAATATAGATGATTAGAATAATTTATTAATAGGTTTTCATTTGAACATCTTTATATTTTGAAATTGTTTTATCATGCGTTATCAAGCATAAATCTCTGCTTTTAGCAGTTGAAAGCAATATATGGTCGAAAGGGTCATTGTGTATATTTTGTTGCATTATAAAATCAATATTATTTATATCTTGTGAATCGATTGGAAGAATGTAATAACCAGCATTTGAAATTGAAAGTTCGATTAATTTTGAATTATAAGGCATTGTTAATGGTCTTTTTTGATTTTTGATTTCTATTTCCCATAAACTAGCAGTTGAAACATATATTTCATTCCTTAAGTTTGAAATAGCTAATTGAATTTCAACCGGCAATTTATCAGGATCAAATAAAGCCCATATTAATGTATGTGTATCTAATAGGAATCTCATAATTAATAACCAAATAATTCATCAAGTTTATCGTCTTCGTCTTTCAATTTAAAATTCAAAGATTCGGAAAACTTTAATCCTGCACCAAGTCTTTGCTTGTTATTAATGCTTGGAACAATCTTAGCGACCTCTTTGCCGTTTTTTAATATAATAATTTCATTTGCTTCTCCGCTTTCAAGCAATGCTATATATTTTGATAATTGTGTTTTTGCTTCGTAAATACTAATTTGATACATAAAACCTCCTTGGTTAACTTGGTCAACCTAATTATAACCTGTATTTGGTATTTATCAAATTATTTTTAATAAAAAATGCCTTAAAAAGTAAAAATTAATTTATTTATATAAGGTGAGTTAGCTTTAAAGTTTAATGTGCCAAGGCCTACCAGCAACAAAGATAGGAGTAAGTTCAGCTTGAATTAAAGGAAGAGCATATTCAATGAATTCGTGTTTCATTTGCATGTGGTCTTCTGTAATCCATTCAAGTGGTATTTTCTTTTCATAATTTGCTACTTCATTTATATCAACAAGTGTAGTAGTGGCTTGATAAGGAGCATTTGATATACGTTTAATTGCTACAAATTTCCCAGTATTACCTTCAAAAGCAGCTTTAACAGCAGCTCCACCAACTTGATAAGCTTCAGTGATATCAACTCTAGAAGTTAAATGTCCTGCACAACGTTGAAGGATTGAAAGTTCAATTGATCTTGTCTTTGTATCGATATTTTTTCTTACTAAATTTGCTAGATATCTAGCTGTACCAGTTAAGGCTTTATGACCAAACGCGTCTTCTTCATGTCCATCATCATTTAATTCACATACATATCGACCATCAGGAAGTTTAACGCCTTCACTAACAGCGATAACGATACTATTTTTCTTTGCTTGTAATTTTTTAACCTTTTCAATAAATCCTTCACAAGTAAAAGGAATTTCAGGAAGGCAAATCATATCTACGCCTTCATTGTCTACGCCTTTAGCTAAACTTGCTGCAGCAGTGAGCCATCCAGCGTTTCGACCCATTATTTCTACAATTGTGACATATTTTGTGCCATAAACTGTTGCATCTCTAATTATTTCTTTCATAGTGACAGCAATATATTTTGCAGCACTTCCATATCCTGGAGTGTGATCAGTTTTAACTAAATCATTATCGATTGTTTTAGGAACTCCAATGAATTTAATATCTGAATTAATCTTTTTTCCATAATTAGAAAGTTTAGCAATTGAATCCATTGAATCATTTCCACCAATATAAAAGAAATAGCCAACATTTAATTCATTTAAATAATCAAATATAAAATCATATAAATTTTTATTATTAATATCATCTGGATCAGGAAGTTTATATCTACATGAACCTAAAAAAGAAGAAGGAGTTCTTTTAAGTGATTCTATATCTAATGAGTTTTTAAAGTATAGTGATAAATCAACTACTCGCTTTTCTAAAAATCCTTTTATACCATTAAGCATTCCATAAACGATAGGTGCACCACGTTCAAGTGCAGATTCATATACTCCAGCAAGTGAAGAATTAATTACAGAAGTAGGACCACCAGATTGACCAACAATTGCATTTTTCATAAATTTAAACCCTCTTTGTTTTTATTTTGCGTTTTAGCGAAAGCTTATAAAATAACAATTTTGTTTTTGTTTAATTGCAAAAAGTGATTATATGAAAAAATAATTAATTAATCAAAATGAACTAATTAATAAAAAAACCGATAAAAATATATCGGTTTTGAATGGTTTTTGATTATATAATCACAAATTTTAAATCTATTGAGGTAAAGTTATTTCAGGTTTAGAAGTTAAAATAGTAGCAGTTAATTCTTTTGTAGTTTTACTTCTTTCCCCTGTGTCGCTTACATATTCTTGAAGTTCATATGCTGAGTGATAAGTTAAATTATTATAAACGATAACGTTAGAATATTTTGCTCCATTACCTTCATAATTAATTTTAATAACTAAAGAAGAATCATCATCTGAATAATAATTAAATGAAACTGTATAGCCCCAACTATCTGCCCATTCTGTTTCTCTAACTTCATCAAATCCATGAACATAAGGATCAATATAATCTAAAGGAGATTTCATTATCATATTGATAGTTGCGTAATTTTTTGAATATGTTTCACTACTTTCATCAAATGTAGCATCTATGTTTTCTATTACTTTTCCTTCAGAAGAAGTGATATAGGATTTAAGATACATAGAAGTATCTTTTTTAATATATTCCATGTCACAATTCCAAGTATTATATTTACCTTTCATTGTGGTTTTATAGTGTCCATCTTCATTATGAATATATGTGTATTCACGAAATTCACCTCTAGCATTTACATCAAATTTAGCACTGTAATTATTGAAAGTTACTGAATGAGCTTTAATGTTTGCATTAATTTCGTTTGCTTTATTTTTAGAGATTTCTTTTTCAGTTATTTCTCCTGGATTTATATCATCTTTATTTTCTGCAGTACATGAAACGATTCCTATTAAAAGAAAAGGAAGAATAATTAAACTTTTAATTATATTTTTCATTGTTGTTACCTCTTTTTTAGTATAGCAATAGTAGAGGATTTAACATAGATTTATTTAGAAGCAAATTAAAAGGCTGCTGTGCAGCCAGTTAATTGCATTTAATCGATCTAAAAATTAGAAGTTCCAAACATTTGGTTGGATGTCGCCTTCACTAGGAGTTGTGTCACCAAAACTGCTTGTCATGATGATGTCATCATTATTGAATGAAATTATTTCTAATTCAGGTGTTACAAATTTGTTATTCATATATTAATCATCCCTTCTAATTAATTTAAACTTGCAAGCCAAGCTAATGAACCGTTTGCTGTTTCATCATCATTTTCATCTAATTCTAATAAATCAGCAGCAATTTTTTGAACGCTTGTTGTTGTTTCGCCCATAAATATTGGAGCGCCATCAACTAATACATATGATACAGCAGTGTAGTTTGTTGTAAAGTATGAATTTTCTGGATTCTCTTTAGCAACATATGCATTCCAGTAGTAGTGGCCTTCATCTAATGATGATGGAGTAGATTTTGCTGAGTAGTAGTTTACAAGAGTTAAGCTTGTTTTTAATGCAGTAATTGCTTCTTCATGTGATTTGCCACCACTAATTTGTGCATCATATTGAGCTTTAATTGTTGATCCACCTAAACCTGCTGAAGGAACAACAAATACTCCAAATCCATTGACTGTTCCTTGATTTTGAACTTTTGTCCAAAGATTCTTTGAAATAGTAGGTCCAAATCTAGTAACAACTTTTGTGAATTGATATGTTTTTTCTTGATATGAATAAGTTACTGAGAAGGATTGTATTCTAGCACCTTTAGCACCGTTAGCATTTGTAAATGTGATTGAATTTGATTCTCCCGCCCATACGTGTGTAGAAGAATCGTAGTTTTCATGATCAGAACTAATAGTTCCAACATTGGTTCCAGTAAAAGCAAAAGAAATATTTGTAATTTTTCCGTTTGGGCAGCTAAAAGTAAAAGAGTTATTTTGATAAATTCTAAATTCACCATCAGAATGATAAATTGGATTGCTGCCGCTATTTTTAGCAAAAGTTAGAGAAACTTGGTTAGAGACTTTTAATTCTGTACCATTTAAATTTTGGTTGCTATCTAATCCGTAAGAAGCAGCCGTTTTTTCAACTGTTTGTTCAGTTAAATTGCTAGCTACATCGAAATCATAAGCAAGTTTTGATGTAGTTTCGATAACAGATAGAGCGTCACCAACTGGTAGAGGTGTTTCAGTCCATTTTGCATATAATGTGATGTCAGAAGTGACTGGGGTATTGAAATCATATTCATTTTTTAATTCTTCATCGCTATACCAACCTGCAAATGTATATGTATAGTTTTCGTCTTGTTCTTTTGCTGGTGCTTCAGGCGCATCGAAAGTTAAATTCTCTTGGACTATTATATTATCAATAGTTGTGCCACCATTTGTTTCAAATTGAACAGTATACATTGTGACAGGTGAAATAGTTTGAAGAATAATTTCTTTTGTTCCAGAGTAAATATCTATATAGCCTGTAACAAAAACGAAATCTCCGGCAGCGTAATTAGTTGTATCAAATTCTCCACCATTTACTGTTCCTTCATAATAGAATAAAACTACATCACTTCCTTCAAGCTCAGCTTTTCTAGTTCCAGTTTCTCCAAAAGCAGTAGATAATTTTAATCCCTTGTAAGAAAAATACTTATAACGATTTGTTTCATTTACTTCATCAAGGGAAGAAATAGGAGTTTGATTAATTACTGTGTCAGAATTGATAACATCGCAGTAAACCAAACTATCAAAATATTTCTTAGTTGAACTTTCTTCGTGATATCTTCCATATAAATCAAGTGTATTACCAACTACATAAGTCCATTTTTCGTCTGGGTCATTAATTCTCATTGTATTATTACCGTTTTGAATATAAACATACTCTCTACCGGTTGTAGCAATAATTTCACCTTGTATACGATAAAATTCATCTTTTTCTAAAGCGCCAGAGATATTAAAGGTTTCTGTTAAATCAACTTTTACCCATTTAGCATTTAATGTAATATTACCAGTAATAGGTGTATTAAAATCAAATTCTACTGATTCATCATCTAGGTACCAGTAAGCAAGTTTATATCCAGCAATAGGAGGATTAGGGTCATGTGGTTTTGTAGCGACATCTGTATCGGTGTTTGGAATATATTGTGTAGTTACATCAGAGCCACCATTTGAATTAAAAGTAACTACGTAATTACTCTGTAAGTCAGGTTCTTTATAACCCCATTCTAAAGTATATGATTCGCAATATAAGGAGTTAGTCGTTGCACTTATAACGATAGTAAAAGTATTAACATCTTCACCAGAAACAAAGGTAGTAAATTTATCATTATTAACATTTACTGTGACATATTGTGTCGACCATGAGCCGTGCCAATTTGCAGTATTAAAACGACTTGTTTCAATTATTGTTTCATCATTAATTTTAAGGTTTCCTGCTCCGCCTGAAGCGTTTGAACGCATACTTAAGGAAAGGCCTATTAAATAATAGTTTTCTGGTAATTTTACATCAACTGTTTGGCTATTTCCACTTGTCATTTGTTTTGATGTTGAATATGTTTCTTTCAAAGTCATCGTAGTTCCAGTAGGCGCAGAAGCATATGAAAGAGTATTTTTTGCAGTAATTGAAGCTGTAAAACTCCCTGTATCTCCGTCAGCAACGTTCTTCCTTACACCTCTAAACCCAAAAGCACTAACAGTATTAGCACATCCAGCTAAAGCAGGAGTTAATGCAAGAATAGCAGCTGCTCCAAAGATTATAAATTTCTTACTTTTCATAAAAGATTTCCTTTCATAAATAGATGGTATAAGTCTTTAACTATATACCCATTATTAAGAAAATCCAGTGGGTAGTATAGCAGTAATGGAGCTATGTAGAAGCAGTCAACCTTACTATGACTTTATACCTTACACGTTTACTACTTTATAATATTTATTGAATTTTATTCAATACGAAAACGAATAGATTTTAAAATCTCAATAGAAAATTAATATTTAGTTTAAAAAATTAACAAATTATTCATCAAATAGATGTGATTCTTCAAAAGTCACATATTCAAGATTTGATGCAGTTACTTTTATATTTGCAGGAAATTTAAGTACAAACCCAGTTGATTCTTCAGGAACGATACAAACTCGATATTCTGTATCTTCATAATAAGCAGAAGTAGAATTAATAAATTTATACATTTGTGAAAATAAAGCTGGTGCATCGCTTGATTCTACTTTATATGTTGAATTAACTAAATCTTGTTGCTCAGGATCATAATGAATTTCTTGAAATTCTAAAGAATCAAGCGTAATTATATATGCTTCATTTGTTTCATCGAACAAGAATTTAGATTTATCAAAAGCAAGACCCTTAGTTGATTCATCTAGATGTAAATCTTCAAGTATTCCACCTGTCGACCAACTACCTTCTTTTATATTAGCTGGATCACGTGTGATTTTTCCATTTTCATCTAAGGTTAATGCTTTATATTTATACTTTAATGAACACTCTAGATTATAAAGTTCAGGGATGCTATTTAAGAATTCATCTTCGCCTTCAATTTGAGGCGTTTCACCATATTCATAATTTGTAACTTCAACAATTTTTTCTTTTAATTCGACTTCATCACTCTTTACTGGATTTTCAAAATAGTCGATATTATCTTGTTCAGCATTACTATGAACTTCATATAGATTTATACTAGAAACTAAATTATAAGATTTATCAAAAACAGTAATTAATTGATCATTAACGTGTTTTTTAACAAGATTATTATCTCCATAATACATATCATCTTTTTTAGATCCATCCAAAATCAAAACATAATTATTATCAGTTTTAAAAGCAAAAGATTTTACGAAATACTCTCTTTTTTCTAATTTTGAATTAACTACGAAATCAATTTTATTAATGAGTTCTAAATTCCATTTATAAAAATCATAGTTATGATTAATTGGTGATTGTCCTTCATATAAATCTTGATACTCTTTTATTTTTCCTGCATATACATTCCATACTTCAGAAGTTGAAGGCCCTACCTTTACTAACTCAGAATCATAAGACCTCGTAACGTGATTAGTATCGGAATCTCTATATTCTTCTTTATATGTGAGGATATCATTATTATAGAAATGGTAATCACTTGTTACATTATATTTAGAATATCTACCAATTTCTGGATCATAGTTAGGTCCAAAAGTAAAATAATTATCACTATAGTGGTAGCCTAAAGACGTTACACTTTTAAATTTGCATTTTGAAAAGTCTTGAAAAAGTGCTCCGCTTGATTTATCAAATAGTGAGTTTACTAAATCGTAATCATTTGCATAACCTGTTGGATCAAATATTTCTAATGTATCTAATTCGCCTGTTAGGTATTTATTTAATATATTATTTGCTTCTTCTTTACTTAATTTTTTTAATCCACCTTCGCCAATTGAGCAACTTGATAAAGCAATTAAAGAAATTAATCCAATTGATAAAATACTATTTTTCATAACTTATCGTATAATCCTTCTCTTTATATTTTTTCATATACAAATTAAATAATTAATAATTATTTTGATATTTTGATAAAAATCAAATATGTTTGAACTAATCTTTATATTAGAATTAAAAATGAAGGAAAGATTAATATGTTAGAAAAGATCAATTCACCAAAAGATTTAAAGAAATTAAAAATAGAAGAGCTTCCTGCTCTTGTTAAAGAGATTAGAGAAGTACTTATTAATAAGATATATACAACTGGAGGTCATTTAGGTAGCAACTTAGCAATGATAGAAGTAACAGTTGCTTTACATTATGTATTTGATTCTCCAAAAGATAAATTTGTTTTTGATGTCAGTCATCAATCTTATACTCATAAAATTTTAACTGGAAGAAAAGATGCATTTATTGATCCTGCTAAATTTGGCTCAGTAAGTGGCTACACTACGCCAAGTGAATCTGAGCACGACTTTTTTAAAGTTGGCCATACTTCAACTGCAGTAGCTCTTGCTAGTGGCCTTGCTAAAGTTAGAGATTTAAAGCATCAATCATCTAACATTGTTGCAATCATGGGAGATGGTGCACTTTCAGGAGGAGAAGCTCTTGAAGCTTTAGATAATTCAGTTTTACTTAATTCAAATTTCATAGTTATTTTAAATGATAATGAAATGTCGATTCCTGAAAATACAGGAGGAATCTATTCTAATTTAAAATTATTAAGAGAAACTAATGGTGAAGCAGATATTAATATTTTTAAAGCTATTGGATTTGATTATGTTTATATAGATGAAGGAAATGATGTAGTTAAACTTGTAGAAGCTTTTAAGCGCATTAAAGATATTGATCATCCTATTTTAGTTCATGTTCATACTCTTAAAGGATATGGAGATGAATTTGCTACACTCAATAAAGAAGCAGGGCACTATGTTATGGGTAAAAACTATAAAGTAGATCCAACAAAAGATACATATAAAAAGATTTTTGTTAATAAACTCATGGAGCATATTGATGAGTTAATTATGATTAATGCTTCAACTCCAACTGCAGCAGGTTTATCTAAAGAAGTTAGAGAAAAAGCAGGGAACCATTATTTAGATGTAGGAATTTGCGAACCATATGCAGTAGCACTAGCTAGTGGCATTGCAAAAGGTGGGTTTAAACCAGTCTATTTAGTTTCGGCTTCATTTGTTCAACGTACCTATGATCAACTAAATCAAGATTTAGCAATGAACAATAATCCTGCTTTAATAATAGTTTATGATGCAGGAATATATGGAGGAGATTGTACTCATGTAGGGCAATACGATATTCCTTTAATTTCAAATATTCCTAACATCAAATGTTTTGATGCCTCGTCTAAAGCAGAACTAGAAGCATTAATAGAATTTGGTATTAAAGAAAAAGATTTCCCAATGGTTATTAGAGTTGAAATGGCAAGTGTTAGCTATCATAATTCTTTATTTGATGAATCTCATCCATTTAAATATCACTATGTATCAAAAGGAAGTAGAGTTGCTTTAATTGCTCTTGGTAGTTATTTAGATAAAGCAATAAAAGTTAAAGAGATACTTAAAGCTCATAATATCGATGCGACACTTATTAACCCAATTTGCTATTCTTCTTTAGATGAAGAATTACTAAATGAATTAAAAGAAAATCACGAATTAGTAGTTACTTTAGAAAATGGATGTATTGAAGGCGGATTTGGAGAAAAGATATCTAGATTTTATGGAGCATCACCAATGAAGGCTATTAATCTCGGTGGAGAAAAAGATTTTAATGACTTACTTCCTTCAAAAGAATTATTTGAGAAATTAGGTCTTAACGAAGATCAAATCGTCAAGAAAATAATTGAGAATTTATAAGAATTTGATTAAAAAGTCTACAGAAGTGGACTTTTTTGTTTGAATTATAGATTGCAAAAACATTCAATTTATATTGAATTTCTATTTATATTATAAATTTTTCGGAAAAATTCCACTTTCAAATACGTTGTATTAGTGAAGAGCAAATTTTGTTTTTCGATTTATGTTGAAATTATGGTGTAAATACCATATTATTTAGGAGGTATAATAATGCCAACAATTAGTTCCTTTTATGGAATAGTAATTAAAATGTATTTAAGAGAAAAGGACCACAACCCGCCACATGTTCATGCTGAATATGGAAATAAGGGAGCTTCGTTTTATATTTCAAGTGGAGAAATATGTGAAGGATAATTTCCTTATCGAGCAAGGAAACTTGTCAAAGAGTTTATTCTTAAGTATTAAAAAGAACTATTATGGATGCGGGAAAGTGGAGAGTATTACAAATTGAAAGGTTTAGATTGATATGTTTATTCATGCGACAGAAGTTAAGTTTTTAGAAGGCGTAGAAGTTGAAGTTAGTTTTCAAGATGGGAAAGTAATTAGATATAACATGTCTAAAATGTTTTTAAAATACCCTCAACTTAAAAAATTAAAAGAAGATAGAACTCTATTTTTAAGAGGCCACTTAGATTCGTTAGGAAACGGGATTATTTGGAATGATGAACTTGATTTTGATTGCATGAGTATTTATGAAAACGGTGAAGTAATCGGAAGTTTTGAAACATCATTGAACCAAAAAATTGCAACGCTTCTTATCAAAACAAGAGATAAAAAACATATAACTCAAAAAGAACTTGCAAGGCTTTCTCATATTGATCAAGGCGATATTTCAAAAATAGAAAAAGGCGTTGGCAATCCAACATTTTCTAAAGTAGAAAAATTATTTAATGCTCTAGGAGTCAAATTGAACGTGACAGTAAAATAAAAAATGAATAGTTAGTAAAATCAATCAATTGGTTTATTAAAAGTGAATTGAAAGTAAAAAATTATTAATGCTTCTCGTCAAGAAGAACAGAGGTAAAACAAATATAAATAAACCACAAAAGCCTATTATTTTAATAAGATTTGTTTTTAAATGTAGAGTCATTATTGATAAAATTAATACATGGATTTTGTATTAATTTTTCTTTTAATATTAGGTGGGATTGTTGCATTATATGCAATAATTTACACTTTAATATACATTTCTAAAAAAGACAGAGATAGTTCAAAAGAAGAAGACAATATAATTGAATATGATTTTAGTGATTCTCAAGAACTTGCAGGTATAAAGGGAGAAAAATTTGTTCAACATTTCTTAAATCTTTTAAAAAAAGATGATGAATATTTATTAACTAATTTGCTTTTACCATATGGCAAAAATAGAAAAGCTGAAATTGATATGGTTTTAATAACACGTAAAGGTGTATTTTGTATTGAAGTAAAAACTTGGTCTGGTCATATAATTGGTAATAATGATGATAAATATTGGATTCAAACATTTGATGACGAGAGAAGAGAAAGCAAAAGACATCCTAATCCGGTTATTCAAAATGAAGGACATACTGATATTTTATATCGTTTATTAAATAGAAGTTATCAAATCGATAATGTTGTTATATTTCAAAATCTAGAAGATGGATCTAGAATAAAATCAAATTATTGCTATTCTTTATCTCAATTTATGACTTGTTATAAACACTATGATAATGAGATTACAATTGAAGATGTTAAATCAATATATGAAAAAGTGAAAACGTATGTTGGCACACCTTATGAATTAGAAAGGCATAGAAACGAATTACAGAATAGATTTAAAAATCGAATTTAGTTTGTGTGTCACTTTTCTTTTCTCAACAAACTAAAAAAAACATAAAAACTTCTCTAAAGATTTAATGTTTTAGCTCTTAAAAAGAAGTAGAAAATATCAGAGTCTGCATAGAATAGAATTTTTCAAATAAAATAAATTTTTTAAAAAGTCTGCAAAAGTGGACTTTTTTATTTGAATTATAGATTGCAAAAACATTCTATTTTCATTGAATTTTTATTTATATTATAAATTTTTCGGAAAAATCCCACTTTCAAATACGTTGTATTAGTGAAGGGGTGGTTCTCCTTCAACTAAGCACTGTCCTTAGAAAGGAGATGCTTATGCAAGATATAATAATGATCTTAATTTTAATTTTGTTATTATTTAAACTTATGGAAAATAAAAATTCAAAGCCTAAATAGCTTTGAATACAAAACCCTAGCTTTATTTTAGCAGGAACCATTAAAGGTGCAAGAGAAAATTAGTTGAAGCTGCTAAAATCAAACATAAGATCCTTTCTTAAAACGTTAAAAATTTGGATGTAAATTTTTGAAATGAAACACCAAATATATTGCATTTATTATCAATAAGGAGGTTACAAACAAAAATATCGGAAAAAAGGCATTTTCAAATACATTGTATTAGTGAAGGGGTAGTTCTCCTCTAATAAAAAAGCCCCCTTAGAAAGGAGGTGCTTATGTAAGATATTTTTATTATAGCAAGAACCATAAAAGGTGCAAGAGAAAATTAGCTGAAGCTGCTGAAATCAAACATAAGATCATTTCTTAAAAGTTTAATAAATTTAATTTTCTAATTTTATTAGAAAGTTAAAAAGTTTATCATATATTTAAGAGGTTAAATTATTATGGACACGAAGACAATCGAGAATTATAAAAGATGGTTAAATAGTGAGGTTCTCTCAAAAGAAGACAAAGAGAAACTTCAAAAAATGAGCGAAAGCGAAATCGACGACGCTTTCTTTAAAAATATTCAATTTGGTACCGCAGGAATGAGGGGTATTCTTGGACCTGGTACAAATAGAATGAATATTTATACAGTCAGAAAAGCTTGCGTTGGTTTTGGTAAATATTTGCTCAAACATTATAAAGCACCTGTTAGCTGTGCTATTTCTCACGACAACAGATATATGAGTAGAGAATTTACGTTACTTTGCGCAGATATCTTAAACAAAATGGGTGTTGATGCTTATATTTTTGATTCACTTCGACCAACTCCAGAATTAAGTTATGCTGTTAGATATCAACATTGTAGTGGCGGTATTATGATTACAGCTTCACACAATCCAAAAGAAGATAATGGTTATAAAGTCTATGATGAAGAAGGTTGTCAACTTGTTCCTGAAAAAATTAAAGATTTAATCGATATTATTGCAACACTTGGTGATGAGCTTGAACTTGAAGTTCCTGAAGCAAAAGTTAAAGGCAAAACACATGTATTTGGTAAAGATGTCGATGATACATATGTTGCTCTTTGTGAAAGTGTTCAAATTAATCCAGATTTACCAAAGAAAAATTTCAAGATTGTCTATACTCCAAATCATGGCACAAGTTTTGTAAACGCAATGAGAGTTTTCAAAGAATGCGGATATGAAGTTTATCCTGTTTTGAGTCAATGTGATCCTGATCCAGCATTTAGTGGAACTTTATCTCCAAATCCAGAGAATCCAGATTCTTATATCGAACCAATTAAACTTGCTAAAGAGGTTGATGCAGATATTATTTGTATGACTGATCCTGACGGAGATAGAGTTGGTTTAGCTTGCAAAAATAGAAAAGGCGAATATGTCTTAATGACTGGTAATGAAAGTGCTGCAATTTTACTTGATTACCTCATTCAAGAATATATCAGATTAGGCAAAATGCCTGCTTCACCAGTTGTTTATAACACAGTTGTTTCATCTTCTTTAGGTGGAAAAATATGTGATCACTATGGTGTAAAATGTGAATCTTTCTTAACTGGTTTTAAATATATTGGCGATAGAATTCATTATTATGAAGTTAACGGTGGCCCAACATATATTTTTGGATATGAAGAAAGTTATGGTTGTTTAATCAAAGATTTTGCTAGAGATAAAGACGGAATCCAAGCGATCTTACTCTATTGTGAAATGGCTTTGTGGTATAAATTACATGGCCTTACTCTTGATGAAGCTTATGCTAAACTTGGTGAAACTTATGGATACCATAAATCTAAACTTTATAACATTTACTTCAGAGGTTCAGAAGGCTTAAATGAAATGAAAAAGATCATGAAAGAACTTCAAGAACATCCACTAAGCGAATTAAATGGCATGAAAGTTGCTGTGTTTGAGGATTATTTCAAACTCGAAAGAAAAGATTTAAGAAGTGGAAAAGTAGAAAAGATTCCTGTTTTACCACTTGGAGATTTAGTTAAATTCATTTTTGAAGATGGTTCAAATATCTGTGTTAGACCATCTGGTACAGAGCCAAAATGTAAATTCTATATCGAAATGGTTGATGAGAATTTAGAAAAAGCAGAAATTAGATGTGATGAAGCTTATAAAGCTTTAAAACATATTGTAGGGATTGAATAAGGAGGGTAATTATGGCACCTTTTGATCAATTAAATATTATTATTGCTAGCGTTGTTGGTGGAGTCGCTCTTCTTTATATTATTTTTGCTTCAATAATTCACCATAGTTTCAAAGTTAGATTGCAAAGCGGAGATGGACTTGAAGTTTATAGAGAAACAGCAAAGCGTAAAGAAACATCAGCTCTTGATAATAGAAAAAGAATTTATTATACAACTGAACCATGCAATTTGATTGTTAATCAATACAACCAATTTGAAGAACAAAGAAGTAGCGATCAAATTAAATATTTTACGTTTGTCTCAAGAAAAAAAGCACTACTTGGCAGAAGAATATTACGTTTTATTGCTGTTATATTATTTATTCTTGCTTTCCTTGTTGTTTTGGTTTCAGCAGCTCTAATTTTAGCTGAATTCTTTACCCAAGAAGAGTTGATTACTATCGGATTTTTTGCATCAATTCCTGAATTAGTTAAATTCTTAATGAGTTACAATACTCTTATGGTAGCTTTTGGAGTATTATTAATTTCATTTGTTACAATGAAACTTGTGTCTTCTTCAATTAGAACTTATAGAATCTGCGAGCCATTCTATCTTGAAAAGTTAAATATTGATGAAGTTAATAGAGCATTTGAACCAGTTCGTATTAAGGTAAAAGTACAATGCCAAAATTAGTTACTTATAAAGACAATTTTAAAGATGATATATTTCGTCTTATTACTACAGGCGAAATAGTAATGAAAGATGAATCTTATGATTTTTTAACTGAATCAAAGATTCCTTTTAGGGTTAAAAAAGGGGATTTTGCCTATATTGCTTCTAATGAAAATAAGAAACAAGCTGATGGAGTTTTAGTTCATGATAAAGATGGCAAGATTGTTTTACTTGTTGCCGCAAAGGAAAATATTGAAGCTACAATTGAGTTCTTAATTAAAAATTTAGAAGAGAAAAATTTAAGTAAATCATTAAAAAGTTTAGAGGGCTTAGCAAACCCAAATGAGATTTTGGTACTTAATAAATTAGGTTTTCAAACTGTCAAATATGTTTTAAAACCAAACAACCAAAATTGTGTTTTCTTCGTTAAAAAAGAATTAGATTGCGTGAAAGCAAAGAAGAATAAAGAATAAAAACCTTGCAAAACAAGGTTTTTATTTTAAAAACTCATAGAAAGCAAATAAAAAATTGAGGTAACCCTCAATTCTTTATTTCTTGAATTTTAGCTTATTTCTTAGCAACAAAATCCATGACTGTTGGAAGGATAGCAACTGCGCCAGCACCTAATGATAAGATTGCGCCGATAACCCATCCAGCTCCTAAGCCATATGTGCCACCAGCTCCACCGATACTGAATGAAGCATCACCAGCAGCAGCTTGGAAAGCAGGAACTTCACAGAACATGAAGATACCACTTGCGACTAAAAGTAAGACAGCAAGAAGGTTTAAAACTCCGGCAAATTTTTGAAGAGCTTTGACCTTAAGTAGTGGTAAAACAACACCAGCAACTAAGATAAGAAGTGAAACAAGGACAAAAATCCATGACATTAAGCCAGCCCATGAAGGACCATAGTCATCACCACTACCAAAAATTGCATTCACACCAGCAACAGTTGATGTACTTGAACTACCACCGATTGTAAGTGTGTAAGTGACAGCAGGTGTAGCCATCATTAAAATAAAGGCAACAAGAGCGAGAACAGCTGAAATTGCACCAGAGAATTTTAAGAATGTTTTCATATTTTATTTCCTTTCGTAAAAATTTTATCATAAAGAATTAATAAATAAAGATATGATGTTAATCTTTTTCAATAATTTTTTGCCAATTTTCTTGTAGCATTCTTTTCTATTTATATATTGCAAAAGCAGTTTAATAATTATTCATTATTAACAAATAGCAAATCAAATTTGGAAGAAAAGTTAAAAACATAGCAAAATATAAAAATGAGACTTTGCTATGATTATAAAGAGGCAAAGATAGTAATTCCACAAGATGCACAAACAAGTTTACTTTAAAAATTAATCTATATAGATAAAAATTTATTAATTAATTAATAATATTTTTGTTTTTGTTTAATCTACACCTCAAATTGTTTATAATATTACCGTCAAAAAGGAGAAAGACAAATGTTAGAAATTATTGATGTTTATGCTCGTGAAGTATTGGATTCACGTGGTAATCCTACAGTTGAAGTAGAAGTTACACTTGATGATGGAACTGTTGGTAGAGCAATCGTTCCAAGTGGTGCATCAACAGGTGAAAGCGAAGCCCTCGAATTAAGAGATGGTGATAAATCAAGATTCTTAGGAAAAGGTGTCTTAAAAGCAGTTGAAAACGTTAACGAAAAAATCGCTCCTGAAATCATTGGTATGTATGCTGATGATCAAGTCGGAATCGATAAAGCAATGTTAGCTTTAGATGGCACACCATTTAAAAAGAATTTAGGTGCAAATGCTATTTTAGGCGTTTCACTTGCATGTGCTAGAGCAGCTGCTCAAAGTTATGGCATGCCACTTTATAGATATATCGGTGGAGTTAACGCAAAAGTTTTACCAACTCCAATGATGAATGTTATTAATGGTGGTGCTCATGCTGATTCAACAGTTGACTTCCAAGAATTCTTCATCATTCCTGCAGGCTTTGATACATTTAAAGAAGCTTTAAGAGCAGGTGTTGAAACATTCCATGCATTAAAATCAGTTTTAAAATCAAAAGGTTATGAAACTGGCGTTGGTGATGAAGGTGGATTTGCTCCTTCATGCAAAAAAGGAAATACAGAACCATTAGATCTCATCATGGAAGCTATTGTAAAAGCTGGATACAAACCAGGTGAACAAATCTTCTTAGGAATGGATGTTGCTTCAAGTGAATTCTACGATCCTGAATCAAAACTTTATAAATTACAAAAGAGCCACCAAGGTGAAAAGACAGCTGATCAAATGATTAACTGGTACAAGAAGATGATTGAAAAATATCCTATCATCACAATCGAAGATGGCTTAGCAGAAAACGATTGGGAAGGTTGGAAGAAATTAACAGCAAAACTTGGAAACGAAATTCAACTTGTTGGTGATGATTTATTTGTTACAAACATTGACTTCTTAAGAAAAGGTATTGTCAATGGTGTTGCAAACTCAATCTTAATTAAAGTTAACCAAATCGGTACTTTAACAGAAACAATGAACGCAATCAGAATGGCTCAAGTTAATGGTTACACATGTATGGTTTCACATAGAAGTGGTGAAACAGAAGATACAACAATTGCTGATTTAAGTGTTGCAGTCAATGCTGGTCAAATTAAAACTGGTTCAGCATCAAGAACAGACCGTATGGCAAAATACAATCAATTATTAAGAATTGAAGATGAACTTGGTGATGAAGCAGAATTTGAAGGTTTAAGAGCTTTCAAAAAATATAGATTTGCTAAATAGTTTAATCTAAATAAATGAAAGGCCGTCAAGTGTATTCTTGGCGGCTTTTCTTATACTTTATTAATGTTAAATATACTAATTAAAAACCATGCAATTTTGTAAATAAACCCCTAAAATCAAAATATTTTGAAAATTTTTGAAAAAGTATTGACATCAGAATTATTCGTTTTATAATGAAGGCAGAATTATCAAAAAGCTAGGAAAATTAGATAATGTGTATAGTAAGTTATTTGTTAAAAAAGAAGATTCAAAGTAAAATGCCATCTAGGCAAGAAGGCAGTCCTTATTTGAAAGTCTTAACTGTTGATGATTTTGAAAACCTAAAGTCTACTCCTTTTAGTTTCTACTCAAAGAAGCTAAAGCTTAATGGTTTCAAATATTATTATCAAAGAGATTCATATAAAGGGTTGGTTATCTTTTTTCATGGTGCTGGAAATGGTCATTTAGCTTATACTAGGGAGATTAATGCACTTGCTGAAGCTAGTTATTTAGTTTATGCATATGATAATTCGTGTTGTGGATCGAGCGAAGGAGAGAATTTTTGGAATTTTTCTCAATCACTAGTCGATCAAAAATATTTCTTCGAATATCTTGAAACTGATGAAGAAGCAAAAGGATTAAAGCGATTTGCTATTGGGCATTCTTGGGGCGGGTTTACCGCAATGGCAAGTCTAGCAAATAAGAACTATAAAGTTGAAAAAGTGGTGGAATTTTCAGGTTTTAGGTCTGTTTTGCAGGTTTTTTTGTCAAATTCTCCAGAATCAAAAGGTATTTCGTGGCTATTAAAAATAATGAATTGGCGTTATTTTGGCAAACTTGGAAATTTAGATACACTTAAAGTTTTAAAGAAGACCGATAAGAAAGTTATGTTAATACATGGTGACTTAGATGAGGTCGTTAGCTATGAAAAAGTATTCTTGGAGTTTAAAGGTGAGCTTAAAGATAACGAAAATATTACATTTGTAGTATCTCATAATAGGCATCATCAACCTTATTTTTCTTTGGATGCACAAAATTATTATTTAGATTTGATTTCAAAAGGCGTTCTTGAAGGGAAATTAGGTAAGGATTATAACATTGATTATTTTAAATTGACCGAAGAAGATCCTGAAATTATGGGGCAAGTATTCAAATTTTTAAATGAATAAAAAAGAAGCTAGAATTTATTTTAAAAAACTCAGACATGAAATCATTAATAAAGATGATAATAATCATATTATTTATGATAGAGTCATGAAATTAATTAACGAGGCTAACAAAAAGCGAATTGCCATATATAATTCGTTTAATGAGGAAGTTGAAACAGGAAAAATTATTGAAGCTTTGTTAGCCAATAATTTAATGGTTTATCTTCCAAAAATAGAAAATGATTCTTTAAATTTTTATAGAATTACTAAAGATACTGAATATGTTAAGAATAGATTCGGAATTTTTGAGCCAAATTCTAGTGAAATTATAAATCCTGAGGCATTAGAAATTATACTTGTTCCTGGACTTGCTTTTAATGAGAAGAACAAAAGGCTAGGTTATGGCAGAGGCTATTATGATAAATATCTTCCGATGTGTAAAAAAGCATTAAAAGTAGGTTTATTTTATAAAGAGCAATTTGATAAAAATGGTGTTATTGAGTTTGATGAATTTGACTATCCATTAGATAGAATCATTACAAACTAGCAAAAGCAAATTAAATTTTGTAAGAAAAATGACAATTTTGTAGTTTTACATATAATAAAATATGTAAAAATGATAGAATTTTAAAGGTGAATTTTATGTTTATAAATAAAACATTTGAAGGCGACAACATACCTAAAGCTACAAAATGGCTATATCTTTCTAGTGCAATGTTTAGAGACTTAGCTTATCAATTTGTCTCGATGTTTTTGTTGATGTTTGCTCAATATTGTGGACTTGGTGGCGAATCAGATTATTCACAATATCTTGCGATGTATGGTGTGATTTCTCTCATCATAATTATATTGAGACTATGGGATGGCTTTAATGACCCAATTATGGGATTCATTTTAGAAAAATCTAAACTTAGAAAATTTGGCAAATATCGTCCATGGATTTTTATAGGAGCTGTCGGTTCAAGTATAATGACGCTTTTAATGTTCTGGCTTCCAGTCCACGGGTGGGCTTATGTAGCATGTTTTGCAGTTTTCTATTTCTTCTGGGATCTTACCTATACAATGAATGATATTGCATATTGGTCAGTTCTTCCTTCATTATCGCACCATGAAAAAGTGAGAAGTCATTTGACAACTATAATCTCTATATTTGTTTCAATTGGTGCTTTTGCTGCTGGTGGAATTGTTCCAATTTTATCAAGTGCGCTTGGATACACTGTTTCTTATAGGGCCTTTTCATTGATTGCTTCTGTTCTTTATTTAGTTTCACAAGTTGTATTGTGTGTATTCATGAAAGAAAGAAAAGAAGATGAAAGTCAAATTAAAGCTAGTGAAAGCATGAAAATGAGAGATATTTTTACTGTTTTAGGTAAAAATAGCCAAGTTAGAAGTTCGATTATTGGAGTATTGCTTTATTACACAGGATCATCAATCTTAGTCACTTTAGGGTTAAATTATTTCTATTTCAATTTTGGATATAGTGATGCAGGTTCATATCAATTCTATTTTACAATTGTTTATGCTGCAGCAACTTTATTAGCACAATTTAGTTTCCAATTTATTTTGAATAAACTCAAATGGACTCTTAAAAAGCTTATGACTATATCTGGAATTGTTGTAGGGGTTGGATATTTAGGGTTATTTTTCTATGTATTTTTAGATCCATTTGCCTTTTTCCCACTTATGGCAGTCCTTGGATTTATAGTATTTTATTTCCAAACATTCTTCCAACTTATTATCTATATTAATATTCAGGATTCAATCGAATATAACGATTATAAATTTGGTGAAAGAAGAGAATCTGCTGTATTTTCTTTAAGAGCTTTAGCAGCAAAACTTGGTAACTCTATTCAACAAGGTGTTTTATATCTTGCTTTGTTGATTGGTGGACTTTTAGCTATTTCAAATCAAATAAGTGGTTTTGAGCAAGAAGCAATTGTTCAATTTAATGGAGACGTAGCTCAAATTAGCGAATATGTTAAGACTCATGCAGATGCAATCACAGGAACAGCAAATGTTGAGTTATGGCAAAGAGTAGTTTATCAAGTTGGCTTTACAATCGTACCAATGTTATTTATGGTAGGGTGTTTTATTTTTATGGGTGCAACTTTCAGAATTAACGAAAAGAATCATGAAGAGATGGTTGCTGAAATAGAAAAAAGAAAAGTTAAAAATGAAGAAAGGGTAAATGAATAATATGAACGAGTTTAAAGAACGTGTTGTATATCAAATTTATCCTTCAAGCTTTAAGGATTCTAATAATGATGGCTGGGGCGATCTTCAAGGAATTATTTCTAAATTAGATTATTTAAAAGATTTAGGAATTGGGATTATTTGGCTCTCACCAATTTATGAATCACCAATGGATGATATGGGCTATGATATAGCTGATTATAAGAAAATTAATCATCGTTTTGGAACAATGGAAGATTTTGATGAACTCATTGCTGAAGCTAAAAAGCGTGATATTTTGATTGTTATGGATTTAGTTATTAATCACACATCAACCGAACACGCATGGTTTAAAGAAGCAATCAAAGATTATCCAAATAATAAATATAGAGATTACTATATTATAAAAGAAGGAAAAGGTAAGAAACTTCCAAATAATTGGGATAGTGCTTTTACTGGCACATGTTGGAAAAAGATTGATGGTTTAGACAATAAATATTACATGCATCTATATTGCGAAACTCAAGCAGACCTTAATTACTACAACGAGGATGTAATTCAAGAAATAGAAGGAATTATGAGATTTTGGCTTGATAAAGGCGTATATGGATTTAGATGCGATGTCATTAATAATATATTCAAATCCAGCTTTGAAAATGATTCATTCTTTAAATTAGCAAATAAAGGCGATAAATATTATGCAAACCAAAAAGGTATGTTTGATATTTTAAAGCGTTTTAGGGTTGAAGTTTTAGATAATTATAATTGCTTTCTTGTAGGGGAAACCTGTACTTTAACTCCAGAGATTGGAAGAGAGTTTTTAGAATCAAGAGCGCTCGATATGTTTTTTGAATTCGATCATATTTATGCTGATAAATTTTCAAAAATACCTGTGTTTAGAAGGAAATTTCAGGCTAAAAAGCTTGTTGGACCAATTTTTAAGTGGCAAGAAGAAGTTCCATGGATTGCTAATTATTTGGAAAATCATGACCAACTTAGAAGTGTTTCTAGATATGGTAATGAAAAAGATTTTCATAGTGAGAGCGCTAAAATGTTAGCTCTATTTTTACTGACACTTAAAGGCACACCGTTCATTTATCAAGGTGAAGAAATCGGTATGACAAACATTAGCGATTTAAAATTTGAAGAAGTAAATGATTGTGCTTCAATTTCTACTGTTGCTACTGTCCAGAAAATTCTTCATGTAAAAAAAGAAAAAGCTTGGAAAATGATTAATGAAACAATTTGTAGAGATCATGCACGTACTCCAATGCAATGGAGCGATCAAGTTAATGCCGGATTCAACGACGGTGAAAAACCATGGCTTAGAATGAATAATAATTTTAATTTAATAAATGTTAAAAAAGAGCAACAAGAAGAAAACTCAATACTTAATTTTTATAAAAGATTAATAAAATTTAGAAATGAGAGCGATATATTAAAGTATGGTTCATTTGAACGTCAATATGTCTCAAATAAAATTTGTTCATTCTATAGAACATATAATGGAAGACGCTATTTAATTGTTTTAAATTTTAGTGATGAGGTTGAAACATATTGGCTAAAGGATAAATTAAGTTTAATTATGTCAACATATAACGAAGATTTTCATATGAATGCACTTCCTCCTCATTTTGGTGGAATTTTTGAAGTAATTTAGTTAAGGAGAAGATTATGGATGGAATTGATTTAAGGTTTTTAGATGATCCTTCAGTTACTAGTGTTAATGCGCTAGAGGACCATTCTGATCATAAAACCTTCCTTGGTGGCAAATCTAATGAAGTGTCACTAGATGGAAAGTGGAAGTTTAAATACTTTGAAGCATTTAATAATGATGTTTTCACATATTTAAATCCTGCTTTTGATATATCTAAACTAGAAGATTTTTTAGTCCCACAACATTTTGAATTTGGTGGACACGGCAAGCCAATTTATGTAAACACTCAATATCCTTGGGATGGAAATGAAAAATTAGATATTGGTCATTGTCCAATAAATAACCCACTTGGAATTTATTTTAAAGATTTAGATTTTTCTGACGGATTATCAAGCAGAATTGTTTTAAAGTTTGAAGGGTTCGAGACGGGTCTTTTCTTATATGTTAATGGAAACTTTGTTGGCTATTCGGAAAAGAACTTCCTTACAACTGAATTTGATATAACAAATAAGCTTGTTAGAGGCGTAAATAGAATTGCTATCATTCTCTTTAAATATACTAAAGGCAGTTGGTTTATGGACCAAGATATGTGGAGATTAGGTGGTATTTTTAGAGATGTAAAGTTAGTTTTTATGCCTCTTACTCACATTATCGATATCAATAATAGAAGCACGCTTTTAGACGATAATGTTCAAGGAAATTTGAATTTAACATTAAAAATTAAGGGTGAAATTTCATCACTTAAATTAGCATATCGTTTCTCTTATAAGGGCAACATTATTTTAAGCAAAGTAGTTGATGTTAAAAGTGAAACTATAGAAATTAACGAGTATCTTCCAGCTGTTCATTCATGGAGTGCTGAAGACCCTCAACTTTATAAATTTGAGGCAAGCTTGATTAGAAATGAAATAGAATTTGAATATAATGAGCTTAAAATTGGTTTTAGAAGAATCGAAATCAAAAATGGAGTAATCTTAATAAATGGTAAGCGCCTCATTATTAGAGGTATAAATAGACACGAATTTGATACCCACAAAGGTAGAGCATTAACAAAAGAGATAATAGAAGAAGATATTATTTTTTGTAAACAACATAACATCAATGCAATTAGATGTTGCCACTATCCAGATAATGTCTATTTTTACGAGTTATGTGATAAATACGGCATTTATGTGATCGATGAAACACCTTTAGAAACACACGGAACATGGTTTAATTTTAGGTTAACTGGCGCTCCAAAACGTGAAAATATTCTTCCAGGAAATCACGATGAATTTTTAGATTTCATTATGCAAAAATCTAAAGGCATGTATGAAAGAGATAAGAACCATGCTTGTATTATATCGCGGAGTTTAGGAAATGAAGCTTTTGGCGGAACTGTTTTAGAAAAAACATCTAAATTCTTTAGAGAAACCGATCCATCAAGATTTGTTCATTATGAAGGATGCTTCCAAGATAAGAAATATCTCCATATAAGTGATGTCACTAGTGAAATGTATCCAACCCCAGCATCAATAGAAAAGCAGATTAAAAAAGCTAAAGAAAGAAAACCTTTCATTTTATGTGAATATTTACATGCTATGGGAAATTCATTAGGGAATTTTGATGAATATAATGCCTTAATTTATAAATATGACGTTTTCCAAGGTGCATTTATTTGGGACTTCTGTGATCAAGGAATATATGATTCAGAAAATGACACATATAATTATGGTGGCGATTATGATGACAGACCAAATAATGAAGATTTCTGTTGCAACGGGCTTTTAACTGCTGATAAGAGAATGAATGCAAAAGTTGATGTAATGAAATATTACTATCAAGATGTTGTGTTTACTAAAAAAGAAAATTGCATAAACATTAGAAATGACAATTTATTTGTCGATACATCAAAATATTATTTTGTTGCTGGTGTTTATTTAAATGGTGTTAAAAAGAATGAAGTAAGTTTTGAATTGACATTAAGACCTGGTGAGTCATTTGATTATGATGTGAAACAACTAGATTTAAATGTCGGAGAAGGAGAGATACTTGTTAGAATCTCTTATCATTTAAAAGAAGATACACTTTTTGCCAAAAAGTCTGCAGAAATGGGATATTTTGATTATTTATATAATTTTGAATATGCCTCAACAAATACAAAATTAGAAGAAACTTGCACAGATAAATTAGAAATAATTCGTGGTAGATATAATGTTGGAGTAAAGGGAAACGGCTTCCATTATCTTTTCTCAGGATTTAATGCAATGGAAGGCGGGCTTATCTCCATTAAGTTCAATGGAGAAGAATTTATAAAGGATACTGTAAAGGCAACTTTCTTTAGAGCTATAACTCCAAATGAAAGATCTATGTTTAAGTATTTTGGCCATAGATATATCGGGTATTCAAAAAATCAATGGTTAATTCCATTAAACAGTCATACTAAGGTATCAAAATATGATGGAAAATCAGTTACCGTTACTATGGTTTATTGGATTTTGGATTTACCTCGAATTAGAAGAGTAAAGATTGAATACCAAATCTTTAATAGCGGTGATATGAGAGTGAAAGCCACTTATAGAAAACACCTATTCGATGCTGAATTTAATCAATTCGGTCTTATGTTTAAGGTTCCAAACAAAATTAAATCATTCACTTATTATGGTTTAGGAAGTGGTGAATCATATCCAGATAGATACATTGGTCAAAAAATTGGTATTTATGAAACTAAACCAGAGAATGAGTTTGTAAATTATATTTTCCCTCAAGAATGCGGTAATCATATATACACACGTTACGCAATTATTGAAGGAAAAGAAGGGCAAAAACTTGGATTCTATTCTCTTAATAAATCTTTCAATTTTAAATGTTTGCCATATTCAGATTTTGAAATTGATAACGCTACTCATCAAGACGAATTGCCAAAACATAAATACACCTATATCACAATTTGCGACAAAGTTAGAGGTGTAGGTGGAGATAATTCTTGGGACGATCCATGTCACGCTCAATATAGACTGAAGAAGAAAGGAAAATATACTGTCGAATTCCTTATTAAAAAAGAAAAGTAAATAGTGGAGAAATAAAGATGAGATTTTTAAGAAAATTCCATCCTGCAATCTTTGGCATTGTGGGTTCAATAATTTTAGTTTTAGTTCATTTGCTCACTTTGCTTTCGCTTGTTTTGTCTAAGGCTTATGAAAATGGACTTTACGAATTACTTATGACAGCAGTAAATGTCATTTTTTATTTAAATATAGGAAGATTTTTTCTTAGGGCTAAAAATTATGATGATCCAAGATCAATGGCAATTGCTTTAGGCGTGGTAATTATATTTGATTATATTGTTCCTGCGCTTAGAACTTTAATTCAAGGTGTTATTTATGGTGAAATAGAAATAGCGATTATATCAATTTTATTTTCAGGAATCGCGATAGGCATCCTATATTTTGTGTTTTTAATCCTTGAATTGAAAAGAAGGATTAGAAATCCATATATTTTTCTTATTATATTTGGAGCATTACTTTTAGCTTTAAATTTAGCCTATGGCGTTTTACAAATTGTTGTTGGAGCTGATTATCTTATTGCAGCGAGTGGAGCAGAGCTAGAAACAAGTCTACTTGTATCATCTGTTATCACTGGTATCACTTATTTTTTAAGTGCTGCTGGAGGTGTTTGTTTTGGACTTTCCTATTTAATTTATCCAATCATTAAGAACATAAGAGTAAATAGAGGATATTAAAGGACATCTTCAAAAGGATTTGGGTCTTCAATATCAATAATATTTTTAATAGGGATTGTGATATTTTCTAAAACAATCCTTTTTTTATTGATATCAAGTTTCATTATCTTACCTTCATATTCATAAATATATCCATCAACATAAATTTTCATATTTAAAATAGAGTTATCGTATTCTTTTAAAATACGATCAATCTTTCTTGCTTGCTCTGTACTGACTCTTGGTTTTTCTACCTTGTATTTTTCATAAATCATTTTATCAAGATAGACTTGTTGTTCAATAAGAGCAGAGAAAGGTAACCATCTTTTCATTCCTCTATCTGCCATATAATAATTGTACCAAAATTATGATGTAATCCAAATGTTTAAAATGTAAATATAAATGTTTAAGATTGAGAAAATTCATTAAAAACCTTGCAAAACTTAAACATTTTAATAAAAAAAGATGTTTTCACATCTTTTATGCTTGTTTTCTACAAGTCTCTGAAACAGTTACTGCTAAAGACCCCGGACCAATATGAGTAGCGATTGATAGAGACAATGGATCAAGTTCAATTTTCTCTTCTTTAATTCCTAATGATTTCGCATATTCTTTTCTAAACTCTAGAGCGGCTTCACGATCTTTAGTATAAGCCATTTGATATATCAAATTTTCTTTTTCAGTATACTTGAATCTAGTTTGGACATCCTTTTTAATAGCTTCAATCATAGCTGATTTTGCTTTTTTAACACCAATTGCTTTAAAGAAAGCATCTAGCTTTTCGCCTAAAATAGTCAAAACTGGCTTTATATGGAGTGCACCACCTAAAAGTGCACCAGCAGCAGAAACTCTACCACCTTTTTTAAGGTATTTAAGAGTATCAACCATGATATAGATTGTAGATTTGTATGCTGAATTTAATAAGTATTCAGTAATCTCTTCTGGAGTTTTGCCATTACTTGCAAGATAAAGTGCTTCACGAACACTTTCTTTCAAAGTGACTGAAATTCTATGATTATCTATAACAAAAACCTTTCCTTTATAGTCTTCGGCTAGCATTTTTGCGGTAGCACATTCTTGGCTAAGACCACTTGACATAGGAATGTGGATAATTGCGTCAAATTCTTTTAATGTTTCATCCCACAAATTAGTTATTACGCCAGGTGAAGGTTGGGAAGTTCTTACATCAGCACCTTTTGCCAATTTATCATAGAATTCTTCTTCGGTAATTGTTCTATTTTCATAGAATGCTTCACCATCAATAATAATTGGCATAGGGAGAAGTTTTAAATTACTTTCCTTAATTTCGCTTTCTTTGAAACCAGCGTTATCATCAGTAATAATGCAAATTTTCATACTCTGTTTCCTTAATAGATAATATCATATATGAAAACTTATTAAAATGTTGTATTAAAAAATTTAATTTATGACAAAAGTTTGAATTCTATATAAAAAAATAATTTTATTTATCATTAAATATATCTCTCTTATATTTAAATTTGCTATAATTTCTAAGAAATTATGGAGGTGAAGTATGCCATTTTATCTTAAACGCGGTGATCTTGTCTCAGCACAAGTAGATGCAATTGTAAACGCAAGTAACGTTAACCTCAAAATGGTAGAGGGCGTTGGAAGAGCAATATTTCACAAAGCAGGGGATGAAGAACTTGCTTTTGCTTGTAAACAAATTGGGCACTGTGATGTCGGCGATGCAGTTTTAACACCTTCTTTTAATTTGACAAATTGTAAAGCAATTATTCATGCTGTTGGCCCAATTTGGATTAATGGAAAACATGGCGAAGAAAAAAATTTAAAATCCGCTTATACCAAATCTTTAAAAATTTGTCTTGATAATGGTTTTAAAAGTGTTGCCTTCCCATTATTGAGTGGCGAATTCAATTATCCTGCCGATTTAGCTTATGAAACTGCTGAATCAGTATTCAAAAAGTTTTTAAAACAAAACCCAGACTTTACAATTCATATGATTTTATTCAAACATTTCCCTGAATTTGCAGATGAAGATGCAAGAACTAAATTAACAAATTATGTAATTTCAAGATATAACAAAGAAAAAAGAAATTTGGATGATGTAAAATCATCAAACAAAGAATTTGTTAAGCTTGTTAAAAAATATCAACAAGAGAAAAATATTTCGGATGAACAATTATTAATTAATTCAAACGTTTCAAAAGAAGTACTTGATGAAGTTTTATCAAATCCAGAAAAAGTACCTTCTAAGCATTGGGTTTTAGCTATTTGTGTTGGATTAAAATTAACTGAACCAGAAATTGCTAAACTTTTAGCTTCTCTTGGATACAATTCTGTTGATGATTATGTTGTCACATTAATTGTTATCTATTTTGCTTCAAAAAATATCTTCGATATATATAAGATTAATACCCATTTATTCTTGTATGAAGCTAAACCTCTTGGGTTAGAATAAGTCAGGTTATCTGACTTTTTTAATATGAAAACGAACAGATTACCAAAAGTTGGACAAATAGCAATAGTTCATAATGAAGATGATTTCAGTAAAACTAGGCTTGCTAGAGTCATTAATATAGATAAGAAAAATGAGACGATGTCTGTTGTTTTTCTTGATGAATTATTCTTTGAGCAAGAAGAAGGAACAACATCATTTTTATATGTAGAAAAATACGAAGGAAAGATGATAAAATAAGAAAAACTAAGGTTTTGCATGGTTTTTACAATTTAATGCAACTATTAGTTGCAAAAATTCCAAGTAAATTTGGTAGATTTAGTGCATTAAATAGACAATAATTTTATCAGTTGAAACAAAGGAGACAAAGTATGGATTACAAAACAGGAGAAAGACTTACCAAATATAGAAAGAAATATGGTTATTCACAAGAAGCTTTAGCTGATAAGTTAGGAGTTAGCCGTCAAGCTATTTCAAAATGGGAAACCGGAGAAAGCGCACCAGATACAGACAACTTAATTGCTCTTGCTAAACTTTACAATGTTAAGATTGATGATTTATTAAACGTTGATCCTGAAGATTTAAATAATAAAGATAATAAAGATAGAAGAGATAAAGTCATAATCAATGAAGATGGTATCCATGTGACTAGTGATAATGCAGAGGTCAAAATTGATAAAGATGGGATTTTTGTTGATGGTAAAAAGAAAGAATTTCATGACCATGATGACGATGATGATGACGATGAATATAAGAAAGCTAATCCAAAATTGAGATTAGTTAGAAAAATAATTGATGGAATCGGATTTGGAATTGCTTTAATTGTTTATATTATTTTAGGTGCGCTTCTTCCAAATCAAATGGGCTGGGCTGTTTATTGGACATTATTCTTCATTCCAGGGATTATCGACTCTATTTTTAGTGCCGTCATACATAAAAAAGTATCAAAATTTAACATTATATTCCTTGTTTGTTTTGCATATTTATTTGTTGGCATGAGATTTGGCATTTGGCATCCTACTTGGGCAGAATTTATCCTTATTCCTGTATTTTATGGAATCGCAAAACCTATTGAAAACTATTATAAAGAAAAGAACAATGATAAAGTTATAGATGCAGAAGTTAATGAATAAACATTAATTGCGTTAGTAATTACAAATAAAAAAATACGCATGGTTATGCGTATTTTTAATTTAATCTTGGCGGAGAAAGGGAGATTCGAACTCCCGCAGGCTCTCACCTCTATCAGTTTTCGAAACTGACCCCTTCAGCCGCTTGGGTATTTCTCCGTGTGAATATTATAAAAAAGAAGAAGTTATTTTTAAAGTAAATTAAAACTAGCTTATTATAGATTTTTGATGTAGTTTCATCAATTTTGTTATAAAATAACAAAAGAAAAGGATTACTTTGCTTTTTTTGATATGGAAGTTAATATTTGGATCGTTGTTTTTCTGTCAATATTAGTACTATTTGGCATTGCTATGACAATTCTTTTCATAATGGCAAAAAATCACGATAAAAGATTTGAAACTACAATTGAGAACAATTTTGAAAATAGCATAACTTATATAGTTAATTTTGAAGATCAAACAGTTAAATATTTTAATTTTCACGACTTAAAAACCGTTACAACTATTCCTTATACAGAATTTTTGGGAAGACTTGCTGAAAAAGAAAGAAATAGAGTTTCAAATTGGATTATAGATTTAATTTTTGGAAAAGAATTATTAACTGATGAAGCCAAAATTTGTGTTAGCGATGTAATCTCTAGTAAATCTAGAAATAGAAATGTTCATAGAAGAATTCTTTTTGTTGCTAATGTTGTTGATAGAGCAAAGAAAATAGTTTACATAAATTCAAATATTTTGAATAACTTATCAAGTGAATATAACTATTCAAAAAAAGGAATCAACAAGAAGGACGTTTATAAGGATAGTGAAGCTAATAGATATTACTCTCATGGCATGTTCTCAAGAGGTAATATGTATGTCATTAATATTTATAGAAATCCAAATACAATGGCTCAATTTAATGAGTATGGATATTGCTATTTTATTGCCAATGCAATAATGAAAAAGAAGTTTTTATCCTCATTTTACATGGTTTTTACCGAAAATGACCCACTTGAGATTATTATTTTAGATACAAGGCCACTCAATGAATTTCAAATAAGAAGACTTTTAAAAGCATTCACAATTGATATTAAAGAGAATTTAGAAGTTCATGGCTATTATAATTTCTATACTTTCTCAGTAGTTGGAGCTAAGACTTCTGATTTGGATAATAATTATCTTGATGCATATCAAAAATTACGTAATGTTGCAAAACTTTGCAAAGATAGCGACAAAGAATTCATGTATTTCAAAAATGAAGAGAACAACTCAGTAGATCCTGAAGAATCTTATAAAGCAGAAGTCCAGAAACTTCTTAAATTTAATTCAGTGCACTATGAATTTACTCCTGTAATTAAAATTGCAGCTAAACGTGTTTTAACCCAAGGGTATATGAGTTATGTTTCTCCAAAAAATAGTATTTTTGAATCGATGAATGAAGCAAAAAAATACGCTGAAAAATATGATTTAGATAAGGAACTATTTTCAATGGTTGCTCGTAAAGTTATTCCTATATTTAATAATGAGAAAGAATCTCAATCATTGAAACTATTTTACCCGATTAAGATTAATGAGATTCAATATGTTATTAGAAGTTTCTCACATTTAGGTAGCGTTGGATCTACAAAATATGTATTGATTCTTGATAATAATGATTTGGTTGACAACGAAACAAATCAAGAATTAATCAACTCGATCAAGAATTTGCAATCAAAAGATTATGAAGTATATATTTCAATAAAAGTAGGTGATTACAATTTAAGAAATGCAACATATTCAATGTTTGATGGAATATTAGTTGATGCTAAACTTGGCCAATCTACTCGAGTTGAAAGTAGAGAATTCATGAATTCAAGAGCGTTAATTGAGAAATTATTCCAATTCAAAGTTCCAGTTATTTCTATTAATACGACTAGCTGGACTGAAATAGAGTTACTTGTCAAAGGTGGAGTTAATTCATTTATAAGTGAAGTTATAAGTGAAAAATCACCGATGATTATGCCTTTAGATAAGAGACCAATTAAAAAATTATTAAATATGAAACAGAAGTAGGAGATGTTTTATGGATATTAAGAATAAATCAATCACAAGTAGAGATGAAGATTTTGCACAATGGTACACAGATGTTTGTAAGAAAGCAGAATTAATGGACTATTCCAGTGTAAAAGGCTTTATTATTTATAGACCTTATGGTTATGCAATTTGGGAACAAATTCAAAATTATTTAGATAAAGAATTCAAAAAGACTGGGCATGAAAATGTTTATATGCCAACTGTAATTCCTGAATCTTTAATGCAAAAAGAAAAAGATCATGTCGAAGGTTTTGCTCCTGAGTGTTTAATTGCTGATATTGGTGGCGGTCAACCAATTCAAGATAAGTTAATTATTAGGCCAACCAGCGAATGTTTATTTACTGAACACTATGCGAAAATTATCAATTCATATAGAGATTTACCTAAACTTTATAATCAATGGTGTTCTGTTGTTAGATGGGAAAAAACTACAAGGCCATTTTTAAGAGGTGCAGAATTCTTATGGCAAGAAGGACATACAATGCATGCAACCGAACAAGAAGCACGTCAAGAAACTTTAAGAATGCTTGAAATTTATGATAAGTGTGGCAAAGATTTACTTGCAATCCCATTTGTAAAAGGTAGAAAAACAGAAAAAGAAAAATTTGCAGGCGCTTTAGAAACTTATTCGATTGAAGCTTTAATGCATGATGGCAAAGCATTGCAAAGTGGTACTACACATTATTTTGGAGATGGTTTTGCAAAAGCTTTCGGTGTTCAATTTTTAGATAAAGATGGCAAAATCAAAAATCCACATCAAACCAGTTGGGGCGTTTCAACACGTTTACTTGGAGCAATTATTATGGTTCATGGTGATGATAATGGACTAGTCTTACCTCCATTTGTTGCGCCTATTCAAATAGCAATTGTACCTATTAAAATGAATGAACCTGGCGTACTTCAAAAAGCTCGAGAATTACAAAAAAACCTTGAATCTGCAGGGTTTAGAGTTAAATTAGACGATTCTGATAAGACTCCAGGATGGAAATTTAGTGAATATGAAATGAAGGGTGTACCAATTAGAATTGAAGTTGGTCCTAAAGATTTAGCTGCAAATACATGCATGATTGCTAAACGTAATGACGGAACTAAAGAAAGATATTCACTTGATAATTTAGAAGAAACAATTGGAAAACTCTTTAAACAAATTCATCAAGAAATGTATAACGCTGCATTAAATAATTTACTTAACAATATTCATGAAGGTCATACTCTTGAAGAAGTTGAACAAATTGTCAATAAAGGTGGTTATGCTAAGATGATGTGGTGTGGAAAACAATCTTGCGAAGACAAAATCAAAGAATTAACAAACGCTACAGCAAGATGTATTCCTTTTGATCAAATTTCTTTCCAAGATACATGCCCTGTTTGTGGCGATAAGTCTAAATACCTAGTTTTATTTGCGAAAGCTTATTAATTAATATAAAGGATGAATTTAACTTACAAGATGTGTTAAAACATCCTTTTTTTGATTCCTTCATATAATTGGAAGTTTAACAAAAGAAAAGAATAGTGTCGTAGAAAACCAACATTTATGACCGCGATTCCCTACAAAACTATTCTGTCAAATACATATAAAAAATATATAAAAAAGGAAAAGGTATAATTTAAAATTTATAATTTATAGTTCATAAATTGCAATCAAGTGAGATAAATATTGCTATTTTAGTATATAGATATACTTGGTTATAATTTAGAAAATGAAATATCTCTTTGTGATAAAACAAAATTTTGAGAAGACAAAATAGGTTTACTATTTGTTTTTACTTGTTGATTTATTAAAAGAGATATTATGTGTTGATTTAATCTTTTTACAACACATGAGAAGCAATGAAATATAATGATTGAATTGCTTCTTAAAGAAAAAAAGAAACGAAGAAAAATGGAGGTTACAGAAATTATGTACAAACTTCGTCCACTCTTTAGAGGTATCGCTGCTGTAGGTGGTTTCTTCTTGGCTGCAACATGTTATGGCTCATTCATTCTCGAAGAGAATAAAATCATGGTCGACCAACAACTCGGCACAAAATCCTCTATTATCATTACTGAGGAAGATGATGACAGCTTATTCAAAACTTTTGTCCCAGACGCTGACATGATGACAGAAGATGGCAAACTTAACCCAGAAGCATGGGATCAAGCTCACAAGAACGCTGCTCAAGCTCTTCAAGAATCTGGAACAGTTCTTTTAAAGAACACAAACAATTGTTTACCAATCGCCAAGACAGCTAAAGTTTCAGTCTTTGGTCAACGTGGTAAAGATTCCAACCTCACCAGCATTTTCACTGATGAAGCTGCCGAAGGAAAATTCGTTCAAAACCCAACACTTAAAGCTGCTTATGCTGCTGTAAGAGGATCAAAGAGTTCACCAGGTTATGCAAACAACAAATCATTAACAAATCATTTTAGTGATGGTGAAATTTCAAAAGCTCAACTTTTAGAACAAAACGCTGACCTTGAAGATTCATTTACTGAATATGATACAGCAATCGTTGTTTTAGGTCGTCAAAACGCTGAAGGTGCTGATTATCAAAAGGGACCAGACGGTGTTGCTGAAGGTAGAGGTTTAAGAAATCCTTTAGCAGGTTCAGATGTTGAAAAAGAATTAGTTGAATGGGTTTCAAGTAAATTTAGTAAAGTTATCGTCATGATTGAAACAGTTTCACAAATGGAAATTGGTTACATCAAGGACAATCCAAACGTTCAAGCAATTATGTACGTTGGTTTATTAGATAACTATGGCTCATCCGCAAAAGGTCTTTACAATATTTTAACAGGTGAAGTTAATCCATCAGGTGGATTATATGACATCTATTCATCATGTGTTGAAAATACTCCTGCAGCTGTCAACGTTGGTTTATATGAATTTGCAAACAAGGATGATGTTGCTTTAATTCAAAACAAAGCATTATCAGGACGTTCAGCAAGAGTTTCTGCTGCTGATATTACAGCATTATTAGAACAAAGAGAAACACAAGGTGGTGGTCGTATTGATACATCATCAATCGGTACTGGTGGTACAGACTTTGGTTTCTATAACTATTTAGTTGAAGCAGAAGGCTTATATGTTGGTTACCGTTATTATGAAACACGTTATGAAGATTGTGTTTTAGATCAAGGTAATGCAAAAGGATCAAAAGGTATTTTTGATTCAACAGGTAGTGAATGGAAATATTCAGAAGAAGTTGATTATGGCTTCGGATTTGGCTTAAGTTACACAACATTTGATTTCGAAATCACTGAACCACATTTCGAAAAGAATGGTAAACATGAAATTTTAGCTAAATTTGATGTTAAAGTTAAGAATACAGGCAGTGTCGCTGGTAGAACTCCAGTTCAAATATACTCACAATCACCTTATACTGCATATGATAAAACTAATGGAGTTGAAAAAGCAGCCGTCCAATTAGTTACATTTGAAAAGACTGGAATTCTTCAACCAGGTGAAACAAAAACATATCCAGTAATCGTTGATTTACAAGACGTTGCAAGCTATGACTCATTTAATAAAAAGACATACATCATGGAAGAAAGCTCCGAATACTACTTCTCAGTAGGTAATGGTGCTCATGATGCTTTAAATAACATCTTAGCTCTTAAAGGCAAATCAACATCAGATGGCATGGACTATAACGGCAATAGCAAAGCCGCTAAGAAATGGACATATCAAAACGGTGCTGCTGAAGATGGTATTGATTCATACACATTTGCATATTCAAAGACCGGTGAACAAATTACTAATCAATTAGGTAAAGTCGATTGGAATGATTTCTTTGATCAACAACAAACAAAGAGACTTTCAAGACAAAATTGGCAAGAAACATGGCCAGAAGAATACACTAACTTAACCGCTCCTAAAGAAATGGTTGATCTCTTAAAAGGTAAATATTTCGACATTAAGAGAAATGCTGCAGAAAGAAATTTATCAGAAGAAGAATTCAATGCAATGTGGGGTCAAGAAACAGAACTTAAGTTCTCAGACTTCAAACTTGCTGACTTCAACGATGATCGTTGGGAAGAATTACTCTCTGGTATTAAATTTGAAGATGCATTAATGTATGCTATTCAATCAGGTCGTGGATTCTCCGCACTTAATGATATTGGTGTCCCTGCAGGTTCATTTGCAGAAAACGGCGCTGGTATTACCTGGAGACAAAATACTGAAGAAATTCAAGCTCCATGGAAAGTCGAAAAACCATCAACAGGTTCATATCCATCATCAACAGTTGGTTACTTCAATACATACGCAATTTGGGCATCCTCATTTGATAGAGACGTTATGCACGAAATTGGTAGATTAATGGGTAATGACGCAATCGTTGGTGATAAACCAATCGTTTGGTTACCAGGCGCAAATACACACCGTTCAGCATTTGGTGGCCGTGCTTCACAATACTTCTGTGAAGACCCAGTCTTAACTGGTATTTGTACTATGGAAGTTGCTCATGGCGCTCTTGCAAAAGGTGGTATTATTACAGCTAAACACTTTGCATTCAACGATCAAGAAGCAGGTAGATCTGGTATCTCACCATTCATGACAGAACAAAGAGCACGTGAAGTTGAACTTCGTGCTTTCCAAATCCCATTTGAAATGCATAAATACGATACTCCTGAAGAAGACGTTGGTATGATGGGCGTTATGACATCATTCTCAAAGATTGGTGCCATTGAATGTACAGCTCACGAAGGTTTAATGACAAACATTCTCCAAAAAGAATGGGGCTTCCACGGCTATTGTGTCAGCGACCTTAAAGATGACTTAGACATTATGCCAGAAACATTTAGAGCAGGTTCAACAGGATATGACTGGAGAACTCAAAATGTTGACGTTGATCCATATAACAATGTCGAATACTTCAAGTATGATAAAGATGTCGTTGCTGGTATTAGAAGCGCAGTTAAGAGAAAACTTTGGATGTTTGCTCATACACCACTCGTTAACTCAATTAATAAAACAACACACTCCGAATGGAATATGACATGGTGGAGAGGTGCTTATATTGCAGGTATTGCTACATCAGCAAGCCTTCTCGGAATCGGCGCCAGCTTATATGCCGTTTCCCTCTTCTTAAAGAAGAAAGGAGCATAAGAAAATGTTAAATCTCCTTAAGAAATTATCGATTGGCTCATATTTATTACTCGCTGGGGCTCTTGCCGCAGTCGTAGCCTTAATCGTTATTATCGTTTCATGTTCACCAAACGCTTTTGACTTTTGGTTTGTTCAAATGCCATGGGTCATAGTCTTAATCCTCGTTGCTCTTGTAGCTATCGCAGGTGTTATATTCTTCGCTATTAAAAAAGGCGATGGAATCATTCCTACAGTTTTAGCTCTTGTTGCAGTTATGGCTTTAGTCTTTGCTCTCATTCAAACAATCGAAGGAAAACAAGACGTTTTAGGTACAGTTATGTTCTCAGACCTTGAAAAAGGCTATGCACCAGCTGAAACAGCATGCTATGTCGGATTCACAGGTATGATTATTGAAATCGTTTCCGCAGTCTTAGTTATGGCAAGTTTATTCTTTGGTTATGCAAAACCACAAGAAGCTGCTCCAGCTCCAGCTGCTGAATAATAATTTCAACTAAAAATTGAAAAGGGTTGCTTCGGCAATCCTTTTTAGTTTCTTTGAAAAAATGCTACTTTTAAAGGGTTTTTATACAAACCACCTCTATAATTGTATGAAACGGTGTTTAATTTTTAATAACTAAATTGTTTATTCTTCTTTGTTTTCTTCTTCAAGTGGTAATTCTTTTTCTAATTGCTGAGGCTTAATTCTCATCATTATCTCTTTAGGGATAAATGTAAGTAAGATAACTGTGAACGCACAAATGATACATCACTTAAATAGTGTGTTGTAACAAGGATTCTAACAAAAGCGATTAACATTACTATTGCTGAAGACCCAATAAATAAAGATAATTGTAATTGTTAAATTTTTATTTGTAAAAGTTAAAAAATATCATAATTATAATCTAAAATGACAAAAATGGAGCTTTTTATCCAAGATAAATATATTAGTCAAATGATCACCTTTTTTTGTTGCCTTTGAATAAAGTTGTAAAAAGTCGATTGAATTAGAGCGATTTTGAGCGAATATGTCAATATTTAATCACAAAATTGCACCTAAAATGACTATTTAATATAATTAAAAAAACAAAATAATTATTTTTAGGTGGAGGTCATTATGATCAAAATTCGTAAATTTACAGTCGAATATTTAGAGAATAATTGTGTTACAGATAATAAAAAGCCAAGATTTTCATATGTTTTAGAATGTGATGAAAATGGGATTGAGCTTGAAAGCGTCTGTGTCTCGTGTAATGGATGGGAATGTGAAGCAAAAGATTCACGAATAATTACTTATGAAGGTGAGGCTTTAAAACCATTTACAAAATATGAAGCTCAAGTAAAAGTTTTAACTAAAAACGGTGAAGAAGCCAACGCTAAAGTCGAATTCGAAACTGGTTTTTTAGATGAAAAATGGGTTGCAGAATGGATTTCAAATCCAGAATATCAATTTGTTGAAAAGAAAGTTTCCCCAGTTCCTATGGTTTTCAAAAAAACTTTCTCATTTGATAAAAAAGTAAAAGAAGCAAAACTATTTATTACAGCAATGGGCATTTATGATGTTTATGTAAATAGAAAATTAGCTATTAATCGCTATTTTGCTCCAGGTTTTACTTCATATAAAACAAACTTACAATATCAAACTATAAATGTTACTGATTTATTGGAAGATAATAATGAAATTTTAGTCCCTGTAGCAGGTGGTTGGGCTGTTGGTTCATTTATTTTTACACGTGGAAATAGAAATGCAGCTGATAGACAAGCACTTTTAGCTGAACTTCATGTTGAATTTGAAGACGGAAGTAAAGAGATTATTAAAACTGATTCAAGCTGGCAAGTTACGATGGATGGACCAGATAGAGAAGCAGATTTCTATGATGGTGAAACATTTGATGCTCGTATTAATATTGATGAATCAAAATTTGTTAATGCAGCCAAAGAAACCTTAAAAATTAATCCAAGTTTATATGCTGAAATGGGTTCCCCTGTCATTGAACACGAAACAATGAAATATGTTTCTAAAAACAAATTAGAAAATGGGAAAATTGTTTATGATTTTGGTCAAAACTTTGCAGGTTTGGTTATTTTAAAGATTAAAGGTGCAAAAGAAGGCCAAAAAGTTGTTTTAAGACATGGTGAAGTTTTACTTCCAAACGGAGATGTAAACTCAGCGATTTTAAGAAGTGCAAAACAAATGATTACTTATATATGTAAGGAAGGAGATCAACAATTTAAACCTAGATTTACATATATGGGCTTTAGATATGTCTCTGTTGAAGGCATTGAAGAAGAAAACGTTGACCTTGAAGCAGTTGTAATTTATTCAGATATTGAAATAATTGGTGATTTTGAATGTTCGAATCCAATGTTAAATAGATTACATCAAAATATTATGTGGTCAGCTAAATCGAATTTTGTTGAAATTCCTACAGATTGTCCTCAAAGAGATGAAAGAATGGGTTGGACAGGAGATATTTCAATATTCTCGCAAACCGCTAACTTTAATTTTGACATGACACGTTTCTTAGAGAAATGGTTAAAAGATGTCCAAGCTGAACAACTTAAAACTGGTGGTTTACCAAACACAGTTCCTGCAAACGGATATGGTTTCCCAGCAACAATGCCTGCAATGGCAATTGATTTCTGGGGAGATGCAATCTTAAATGTTCCTTATCAATTATATATAAGGACAGGAGATATCTCTTTCTTAACAAATTATTATGAAAACATGCAACGTTATGTTAAAGCTTGTAAATTCTGGGCAGGATTATTAAGTTTTGGCAAAAACAAATATATCTGGCAAAACATTTCAACATTCCATTTTGGAGATTGGCTAACAACTGATATTCCTAAGATGGGTGCATGGCAAGCAAGACACAAATATACTGCAACCGCATCACTTAGATATACATCAAATCTTTTAGGTGATATTGCAAATATTTTAAATAAACCTGAAGAAGCAAAAGAATATAAAGAATATAGTGAAAAAGTTGCTGATGCTTACGTTTGGAAGTTTATGGAAGATGGAAAACTTAAAGGAGAAGAGTTCCAAACAGGTTATGTCCTTCCAATTCAATTCAAGATGTTTGATGAAGAAACAAACAAAAAAGCAGTTAATAACTTAAAATCACTTGTTGAAAGAAGAGATTATTGTATTTCAACAGGTTTCCCAGGAACACCTTATATTCTTTACGCTTTAGCAGATAATGGTGAAGTAGAAACAGCTTATAAGATGCTTTTAAATACGAAATGTCCATCATGGCTTTATGAAGTTAGAGTTGGTGGAACAACCATTTGGGAAAGATGGGATGGTTTAGATGAAAATGGTCAAGCAAATTTAGGTGATGATGGAACTCATGGTATGATTTCATTTAACCACTATGCTGCTGGATCTGTTGGCAATTTCTTATACACAAGACTTGTTGGTTTAGAACCAGTTGAAGCGGGTTATAAGAAATTTAGAGTTAAACCAGTTTTAACTCCAGAAATTAGTTACGCTAAAGCAAAAACATTATCATTATTTGGTGAAATAAAAGCTGGATGGCGTAAAGAAAATAATCAATTTATTGTTGATGTTGAAGTACCTATTGGAACAGAATGTGAAATCTATTTACCAAGTGGTAAAATTGAAGTTGTTCAAAACGGTAAACATACTTTAACTGAAAAAATGGACTAGGAGGAAATATGTCTAGATATCAAGAAGCAAAAGCTATTTATGCAAAAGTCGGAATCGACACAGATCAAGTAATTGCAAAAATGAAAGAGATTCCAATCTCAATTCATTGCTGGCAAGGCGATGATGTTATTGGTTTTGATGGTTCCGATTCTTTAAGTGGAGGAATTCAAACTACCGGTAATTACCCTGGAAGAGCAAGAACTCCTGAAGAATTAATGGCTGATATTAAAAAAGCAGCAAGTTTAATGCCAGGAAAGAAAAGACTTAATTTACACGCTTGTTATGCACTTTTAGGTGAAGATAAAGGAAAGGTTGATAGAGATCAATACACATATAAATATTTCGAACCATGGATTAAATTTGCTAAAGAAAATGGATTCGATGGAGTTGATTTTAACCCTACATTCTTTGCTCATCCTAAAATGAAAGATGGATTATCACTTTCTTCTCCAGATGAAGCTACACGTAGATTCTGGATTGAACATGGTAAAAGATCACTTGAAATTGCAGCTGAAATTGGTAAAGCATTTGGCAATAAATGTTTCGTTAACATTTGGATTCCTGATGGAATGAAAGATATTCCTGCAGATAGACTTGGTCCACGTCTTAGATTAAGAGATTCAATTGATGAAATCTTAACTGTTTTAGATAAAGAACACGTTCAAGTCGCGGTTGAAAGTAAGGTTTTTGGAATTGGTGTAGAAAGTTATACTGTTGGAAGTGGCGATTTCTATATGAATTATGCTGCAACTCGTGGCATTTTCTGCCTTATTGATAATGGTCATTATCACCCAACTGAAAATGTTGCTGATAAATATTCATCACTTTTAGCTTTCTATGATAATATTGCTGTTCACCTAACTAGATCAGTTAGATGGGATAGTGACCATATGGCTATTTTTGATGACACTATGAAAGATATTTGTGCTGAAATCGTAAAATATGGCATGGTTGATAAATTTATTATTGCAACTGACTGGTTCGATGCCTCAATTAATAGAATCTTTGCTTGGGTAGGTGGAGTTAGAGCAATTCAAAAATCATTGATGCTTGGACTTCTTACTCCTTGGAAAGAAATGATTGAAGCAGAAGAAAAAGGCGATTTCACAAAACGCTTATATTTAACTGAAAGAAATAAAATGCTTCCTATTGAAGATGTTTGGGAAGAATATTTGAGAAGCCAAAATTTAAGCGAAGAATTCTACGACGAAATCAAAGAATACGAAGATAAAGTTCTCTCATTAAGATAATTAATTTGCAAATATAATTCAATTTTCATTAATTATTTGTAATATCCTTCAATATAATCAAATTAATTTTGTAGAAACGGTTATAATAAATTATAATTAAATATAATTTAAAAAATATTTTAGGAGGTCGTTCTCATGGCTGAAAAAGCAAAAAAAGGATTTTTTGAGACAAAATTAATGTCGACAAAAATCAAGAGCCAAACAGTCTCACTATTTCCTGAAGCAGCATTAGGTTATTTGCTTGGACCTATGCTTGCTTTAATGTCAAATGGCGTTGTTAATGGTTGGCTTGTCCAATATTGGGACAAAGTTCTCGGCTTAGAAACTTGGGCAGCATTATTTGAAACAATCCTTCCAATTGTCTCCGCAATTATTATCGTTATCGGTAACTTAGTTGTTGGAAGATTGATGGAAAGAAAACCAAGTTTAGCCGGTAAGGCAAGACCACTCTTATTGATTGGTATGCCAATCGTTGCTATTGCTTTATTAGCATTATTCTTAGTGCCTTTCCCAGAAGCAGCTCGTGAAGTTCCAGAAGCAGGAGCTCAAGATAATGGCATTTTAGCATTAGCATTCGTTACAATTGGTTACAATTTATACTACGCAATCGCATGGCCAATTTATTACACATCACACTCAGCACTTGTTGGTTTATCAACACGTGACAGTGGAAAACGTGGTTTACTTGGAACAGCTGTTATGGGTGCTCAATTAGCAGCCGCAGGTATTTCAGGTATGGCTGGTGGATTTCTTGTCGACTTATTAAAATTATTACCTGTTTATAAATATTCAGATGCGTTCTATGAAGCAAACAAAGAAAGTCTTAAATTAGCAGCACAAGTTACAAATAGTTTAAGTGAAGCACAACGTGATACTAACTATATAATTGAAGTTAGCCGTCAACAAGCAAATGAAAAATGGACTATTTTAATGATCGTTATGATCGGTGCTTTATTCCTTGGCGCTTTAATGGAATACTTCTTCACACGTGAAAGAATTACTGAAGAAAACGTTAAATTTGAACGTTCACTTGGTGAAAAACAAGGTGAAGATAAGAAAGTTAAAAAAGGCTCAATGAAAGAGCAAATTTCCGTTTGTGTTAAAGATAAATACTGGTGGTTCATCATGATCTTCTGGTTCTTATATCAATTTGGTGGAATGATGAAGAATAATGGCATGTCATTCTACTCACAAGCATTAACCGGAGAAAACGCACTTTCATCATTAATTAATACAGTTGGTGCAATTCCAACAGCAGTTGGTATGGCACTTGTCTGGCCAATTGCAATTAAATTCACAAAAGCAAAATCAATTTCATTTGGTGGTATTCTTGCCGCTCTTGCAGCATCAGCAGCATTCTCATCATTAGCATTTATTGGAAATATTCCAGTTATCTCAACAATTTCTGTCGCTTCATTTGTTGTTAAAGCATTAGGCACAGCACCTGCAATGTATGTTTCAATGGCATTAATGGCAAACGTTCTTGATCACCAAGAAGCAGTTTATGGAATTAGAACTGATGGATTCTCAATGGCAGTTTATGGATCAATCATGGTCGCTATGGCAGGTGTCTGTAACGGTATCATCGTTGGTTTAAATAATATCCCTGGCGTTGACAAAGCATTCTTAAATACATTCCTTGCTTATGGTGTTGAAGGTATTTGTTACTTAGCAATCGCTATTATGTTCTTATTCTTGAATGTTGAAAAATTCACAAGAGTTGACAACAAAGCAATCGTTGCTGATCATAAAGCTAAAGTTTTAGCAGAAGGTGGCGAATGGGTCGAACCTGAAGAAGCAACAAGACGTGAAGAAGAAGAAAATGCTCGTTTAGTTGAAGAAGCAAGAGTTGAACAATTAAAACTTGATTGTGAAAAGAAACATCTTAATTTCGAAGAAGAAAATGCTAAATATTTAGAAAAGAAAGCTGCAGCTGATAAAGCAGCAGCCGAAAAGAAAGCAGCTGCAGAAGCTGCAAAACAAGCAAAATATGACGCATTAACTCAAGAACAAAAAGACGCAATTGAACAAAAGAAAGCTGCTAAGAAAGCTAAAGAAGATGCTGAAGATGAAAAAGCATTAGTCGAACTCAATAAAGCAAGAGAAGCTTTCAATAGACAAGCTGTTGTACTCGAATAATAGTTATCAACATAAACAAAAAAGATGTGGAAAACTTTTCCACATCTTTTATTGTTGAAAACTAATTTTAGTGAATCACTGTTATATTAAATTTATCGAGTTTTGCTTGTTCAGTTTCGTTAAATTTAAATGGTGTAATTAAAACATCAATATCACTTAATGTTGTTGATCTATAAAGAATTTTCTTTCCGTATTTTGATTCATCAGCTAAAACAATTGCTTTATCACTATTTGCACACATTGTCTTTTTTATTTCTGCTGAATCGATTGTAGATTCAGAAAAACCATAATCTAAATCAAAGCCTCCACAAGAAATTAATGCGAGATCTGCATGGAAATTTCTAATATCAGAGATTGCTTTAGGCCCTAAAATTGAATTTGTATTGGCTTGAACTTGGCCTCCACAAAGCATTAAATTACATGATGTATGAGCAATGATTTCGTTAGCAATGAATAAACCATTTGTAATAATTGTTACGTTTTTAAAACTATTAAGGAAAGGAACAATGTGAAGAAGTGTTGTTGAAGAATCGATAAATACTGAAATGTTGTCATGTAAGAAAGTGACAGCTTTTTGACAAAGGGATCTTTTTTCAACAACATTAATCTTTTCTCTTAATTCAAATGCTGACTCTCTATTAGTTGGATTTGGATTTAACATAACAGCACCAAAAGTTCTTGTAATTAAACCTTTTTGCTCCATTTTCGTTAAATCTCTTCTTACTGTCGCAGCCGATGCATAGAGCTGATCAGAAAGCTCATATACGCTATGAGATTTATTATCTTTTAAAATATCTAGAATTTTTCTTTGTCTTTCAATATCATACATACATTTGTCCATCCTTGATTGAATATGAAACATTTTAGCATTTAGAATTACTAAATATCAATATTTAATCAAAGTTTTGAGTAAATTATACTAAATAGTATAATTTTAAAGGATATGCGTTTATGTCAAAAGTTTTAAGTATAGATATAGGAGCAAGCTCAGGACGATTTATAGTTCTCAGTTATGAAAATGGTTTATTCTCATCTAAAGAGATTTATAGATTTTCTAATGGAATGAAAACTATAAAAGGTCATTTGAGATGGGATATTGATAAGATTTTTGAAAACATTTTAGAAGGTTTAAAAATTACCTTAACTACATATAAAGACATCTCATCTATTGGTATCGACACTTGGGGAGTTGATTATGGATTGATTGATGATAATGGCAAGTTAATCGATCTTCCAATTGGCTATAGAGACGAAAGAAATAAATTAGCCGCTAGAGAGCTTTTAAGCAAAATTAATTACCAACAAATATATGAAGAAAGTGGCATTCAATATTTAGATTTTAATACTATTTTCCAATTATATAGTGATATAAAAAGTGGGATTAAATTCGAAACTTTCTTGTTAATTCCTGATTTGCTCGTTTATCTTTTAACAGGTGAAAGACGTACAGAAATTACTAATTTTTCAACAACTGGATTATATAATCCAACTACGAGAAAGGTCTCAAAGAAACTGCTTGATTTAATTGGCTTAGATGAAAGTAAAATTTCTCCATTTGTCTATCCATCTGAAAGAATTGGAGTTTTAAAAGACTCCATTGTTAAAGAACTTGGAATTTATCCAGTTGATGTTGTTTCTGTTGGAAGTCACGATACAGCAAGCTGCGTAGCTAGTGTTAAATTAAAAGAAAATTCTGCTTATATTTCGAGTGGTACATGGTCTTTATTAGGGATTGAACTCGATGAGCCAAATAAAAGCGTTGAAGCCTTTAAAGCAAATTTAACTAACGAAATTGGTGTTGAACATAAAGTGAGATTCCTCAAAAACATCATGGGTATGTTTATTGTTCAAGAATTGAAAAAAGATTTTGAAGTATTGCATCCAAATTTAAGTTTCCAAGATCTTCAAGATGAAGCAGCGACTGTGACTAATAATGAAATATATGTAGATATTAATAATGATTTATTTTCAAAGCCTGGTGACATGCAAAAGAAATATTATGAATATCTTGTAAAAACTAGACAATATAAAAATACTCTTACAAATGGTGAAATAATTAGGTCAATTTATGAATCAATGGCCTTTAAATATAGAGAAGAATTTGAAAGATTAAAAGCCGTATCTAAAAAAGATTTAAACGAAATCATCGTTATTGGTGGTGGCAAAAACGCAAAACTTTTGAATCAGATTATAGCTGATACGCTTGATATAAAAGTTAAAACAGGATTAGGTGAAGCTACGATTTATGGTAATGCACTTGCTCAATTCATCTATTTAAAAGAATTTAAAAATTTAGATGAAGCTAGACAAAAACTTGCATTATCTTATGAGGAAGAGGAATTTCTCCCACAAAATGTTGGAATTTACGAACAAAAATACTCAAGATATAGAAATTTAATAGAAAGTAGAGGGTTCAATATGAGAGTGTTAGAAGCAAAATTTGTTAAACAATTTATTAAATTGTGCGATGAAGGATGGAAGAAAGGTTGGCACGAAAGAAACGGAGGAAATCTTTCTTATAGAATGACTGAAGAAGAAGCTAATTCTATAAAAGAAAACTTTGTTGAATCAAAATGGCAAGATATTGGAACTGAGGTTCCTGAACTTGCAAACGAATACTTCTTAGTTACTGGAAGTGGTCGTTATATGATGAACGTTAAGGAATATCCAGAGTCAAATATTTGTATCATTAAAGTCGATAGAACAGGAACTAAATTCATGATTCTTTGGGGTTTAGTTGATGGGGGAAGACCAACAAGCGAACTCCCAAGTCATTTAATGAATCTTGAAGTTGTGAAAAAGAGAACAAATGGAAAATATAGAGTTGTCTATCATTGCCATGCAACAAACATCATTGCCCTTACTTTTGTTTTACCTCTTAGTAATGAAGTATTTACACGTGAATTATGGGAAATGGCAACAGAGTGTCCTGTAGTATTCCCTTCAGGAGTTGGTGTTGTTCCATGGATGGTTCCAGGCGGAAAAGATATTGCAATCGCAACATCTAAATTGATGGAAAAATATGATTTAGCAATTTGGGCACATCATGGAATTTTTGGAACAGGCGAAGACTTTGAATCAACATTTGGACTTGTTGATACAGTCGAAAAGAGTGCTGAAATTTTAGTTAAAGTATTATCAATGACTCACGAAAAACGTCAAACAATTACACGTCAAAACTTTGAAGATTTAGCCGCTGATTTTAAAGTCACACTTGATCCTGAAACTTTAAAGATTTGTAAATAATTTATGTTTTTAAAATAAAAGGCATGTTCTTTGAACATGCTTTTTATGTACTTTTATTGATTTAATTAATTTTTCTAGTAAAATCTTATTTAGGTAAAGTTATGAAAAAGAATAGACAATCAGAAGAAGATTATTTAGAGAAAATCTTGATGTTAGAAGAAGAAAACGGAAAAGTCAGATCAATTGATATTGCTAACTTAATGGGTTTTTCAAAGCCTTCAATTAGCATCGCAATGAAAAAGCTTGAGGCAAAAAAACTTATAGAATTTAATAAAGATAGCAATTATATTGTTTTAACAGATGAAGGAAAGCGCATCGCTGAATCAACTTATAGAAGACATAAGCTTTTAACGAAATTTTTTGAAAAAATTGGTGTTCCAGATAATGTAGCTGAAGAAGATGCTTGCGAGATTGAGCACGGTCTAAGCGTAGAAACATTTAACAAATTAGAGGAATACTTAAAATCAATTGATATTGAAATTGAATAAAAATATGAAATCTAGGCTTAAATTCGGTCTAGATTTTTATTTTTACTATATTTGTAGTATAATCTAATTATGGAAAAGCAAGTAGTTAGATTTGAATATAAAGAGTATGGTCTAAAAGAAAAGGTAAGATCATATACAATAATGCTAGAAGATGAGCATTTTGTTTTTGTTAATAATCGAAATAACAAAACTTATATATTAAATAAAGACGGAATGAATGAAATCTTTGCAAAATACGATTTCAAAGATTTAACTGTTTCAAACATTTATCCTTTTAAGGTTAAAGAACAAATAGATTATGAGATTAAAATATATTTTGAAGACAATCATGATATGATTGAAATTAATGGATATTCTCATTTCCCAGATTTTTATAACGAATTTATTAATGACATTTCTAAGTTAATTCCTAATCACAACTTGTCTTCTTTAAAAGTAAAAGATGAGATGCTAGATAAAGACAAAAAATACATCACTAACTATATTGAAAAAGTAACTATTAATACAAAGCAAGGAATTATTGTCATTCCTAAAGATAGACTTGGAGAAAACGAGTACGATATTGCCATCGATGTTTTTGATCTTAATAAATATTATAAGAAAGAAGACTTGAATTTTGTGCTTCCAGTTAATGTCCATTACTTCACTTATTTATTTAATAAGCTTTGTAATTTTGGAGAAACTGGTGATAAGAAAAATTCTTTAGATGATGAATATATTGATATTAGACTACACAACAAAAAACACAGATATTTTGATTTAAATTTAGAAAAGAATCAAAAAAGCCTGCAGAAGTTGATTATTTTTCTAAAAATGTATTCAAAAATTGAAGTTTTAGATGCGTTAATTAATCCATCATTTGTTGAAAATTTTGAAAAAACACACGCTTTGCCAAAAACAAAGTCTGACTTAAATAGAGAATTTTTAAGCTTAATCAATGATAAGAAAATGGATCTTGTTGATGCACTTATACAACTTTCAAAAAACAATCCAAACTTTTCAATGTATGATTTGATTTCGATTGCTTATATGAATCAAGAAAATTATTTTGTCTACATCATTGATAAAGCGGGTAAGATTCATGAAGAAAAAATTGATGCTGACAATGAAAAGAAGCTTAATAAATATTTTAAAGTTAAAGAATTTGATGAGCTAAAAATCATATCGCTTTCAGATAAATATGATGCTTTGGTTTATAGAGAAAATGGCGAGGCTCATATAAATGTCATCTCATCACAATTTGAAGATCTTGAATTTTTGCAAATAGACAAATCACTTTTGTCAGTAATTGAATAAATTTAATAATTTGCCTCTTTTAACCATATTAATTCAATCCCTATAATGATATAATTATAGGGATTTTTTTAAAGTTGAACTGAGATATTATCTATAATAATTGTTTGACTTGTAGTGGAGGCTTAATTATATGAGTGAAAAATTAAGTTTTAACGAATATCAAAAGCACGCCTTTAATCTTATCAGTGAAGAAGGCAAAAAAGACATGATTACAAATGGTGTATTAGGTCTTGCTGGTGAGGCTGGAGAATGCTGTGATATTGTTAAAAAGTTTAAATATCAAGGTCATGAACTTGATAAAGAACACTTAAAAGATGAATTAGGCGATGTTTTATGGTACATTGCCGAAACCGCTAGTGGTTTAGGAATTACATTAGAGGAAGTTGCACAATTCAATTTAGACAAATTACATAAGAGATATCATGGGGAAACTTTCCATGCAGTTGATAGTATCAACAGAAAAGAAGGTAAATAATGGAAAAATTATATGATTCAATCATCATTGGTGGTGGTGTTATTGGATGCGCAGTTGCGAGATATCTATCTCGTTATAATGGATCATTTTTAGTTCTTGAAAAGCATAATGACGTTGGCGATGAAACATCTAGTGCAAACAGTGCTATTGTTCATAGTGGCTATGATCCAAAACCAGGTACAAAAAAAGCAATATTTAATGTAAAAGGTAACAAAATGATGCCTCAAGTTGCTGAAGAACTTGATGTACCTTTTATCAAAAATGGTTCTCTCACAGTTTCTTTTTCAGATGAAGAAGATGAAACATTAAAAGAACTCATGGAGAGAGCAAAAGAAAATGGTGTTAGAGCTGAATTAATCGAACATGATGAGCTTTTAAAAATGGAACCAAATTTAAATCCTGAAGCTCATAAAGCAATTCTCTGTCCAGATGCTGGAGTTATTTCTCCATTCAATCTTTGCGTTAATTTCATGGAAAACGCTATGGATAATGGAGTTGAATTAAGACTTAACTCAAAGGTAGAAAAAGTCGAACATGATGGCGATATTTTTAGAGTTACATTAGAAAGTGGTGAAGCATTTGAAGCAAAAACAGTTGTTAATGCAGCTGGTCTTTATAGTGATGAAATCGCTGCTCAACTTGATGACATCAATTATCATGTTGTTCCAAGAAAAGGCGAATATTATGTTTTAGATCACTTCAATGAAAACTGGGTAAAACATACTTTATTCATGTGTCCAACAAAAGTTGGTAAAGGTGTTTTAGTTTCACCAACTTCAAGTTTAGATTATATTGTTGGCCCAACAAACGAAGAAGCAAGTAAAACTGATACAAGTACAGAAGCAAGTGTTTTAGCTGAACTTAAAGCAACAGCTGCTAAACTTGTCCCACAAATTCCTTATTTTGAAAATATTCGTCAATTTAGTGGTGTTAGAGCAAATTCATCAGTTGGTGATTTTGTAATTGAAGAAAGTAAGAAAAATCCTGGAATGTTTAATCTTGCATGTATTATGTCTCCAGGTTTAGCCTCATCTCCAGCAATCGGTGAATATGTTGCTGATCTTGTTAAAGATAAATTGCATCTTGAAGTAAATCCAAACTTTAATCCAAGGATAAGAAAACATATTAGATTTACAAAACTCGATAGAGATGAATACAACAAAATAGTTAAAGAGAATCCAAAATATGGAAAAGTAATTTGTAGATGTGAAACAGTTACAGAAGGTGAAATTGTCGACGCAATTCATAGAAATTGTGGTGCAAGAACTGTTAAAGGTGTCAAAAAGAGACTTAGACCAGGTTTTGGTAAGTGTCAAGGTACATTCTGCCAAAACGACGTTATCAAAATTCTTGCTCGTGAATTAAATGTTTCACCAGATGAGATTAATTATAGTGACCTCAATACTCAAATTATGAAGTATGACGTTAAAGGAGGAAACTAGACATGATTTATAGAGATTTAGTTATTATTGGTGGCGGAAGCGCAGGTTTAGCTGCCGCTGTTAGTGCTTATGATAATGGTGTAAAAAGCATTTTACTTTTAGAAAAAAGTCCTGAATTAGGTGGTATTTTAAACCAATGTATTCATAATGGATTCGGTTTACATAGATTTAAAGAAGAATTAACTGGTCCAGAATATGCTGCTAGATACATTAAAGAATTTAGAGCAAGAAACATTGAAGCAATGAATGAAACTCAAGTTTTGAAACTTCATGAAGATTTAACAGTTGATGTCATGTCTTCTAAACTTGGCTTAGAAACAATTCAAGCTAAAGCAGTTGTTTTAGCAATGGGTTGTAATGAAAGAACTGGTGGTCAAATTTCAATTCCTGGAGATAGACCAAAAGGTGTATATACTGCTGGTCTTGCCCAAAAACACTTAAATATCGATGGTTATCTTGTTGGTAAACGTGTTTATATTTTAGGAAGTGGCGATATTGGCTTAATTATGGCAAGACGTATGACACTTGAAGGCGCTAAAGTTTTAGGTGTTTCAGAACTTATGCCATATTCAAATGGTTTGAATAGAAACATTGTTCAATGTTTAAAAGATTTTGATATTCCTTTAAGGCTTCATAACACAGTTACAAAAATTATTGGTAAACCAAATTTAACTGCTATTGAAATTAGTGATGTTGATGATAATTTACGTCCAATTAAGGGAACTGAACAAATTATTGAATGTGATACATTACTTTTAAGTGTTGGATTATATCCAATTAATACAATTTTTACTGAAGGCGCTCATGGCAAACTTTACGCTAAAACAAAAGGTGCTTTCGTTGATCAAAATTTAGAGACTTCAATTCCTGGAGTTTTCTCAGCCGGCAACGTTTTACATGTTCATGATTTAGTCGATTTTGTTTCTATGGAAGGTGAGATTGCTGGTAAAAACGCTGCAAATCTCATATTAAATGGAAGAAAAGACGTTAAAAAAGTTGTTGAAGTTACTGAATCAAATAATGTTGGATATGTTTTACCAAATATCATTAACGTTACTGAAGCAACCGATTCTGTTGAATTTAGTTTCAGAGTTAGAAAGCCAATGAAACGTGGTGAAATTATTATTAGGGATGGCGACACAGTTGTTAAATCAATCAAAGCAATGGATTTATTGCCATCAGAAATGAAGAAAGTTACATTAAAGACAAATGATTTTGAATCATATAATCATTTGTTCGTAGAAGTTAAGGAGCTTTAGTTATGGATAGAGAATTTACTTGTATTGTTTGTCCAAAAGGATGCCATATTACAGCTCATGAAGATGGCACAATTACTGGATACACATGTTTAAGAGGATTAAATTATGTTAAGCAAGAGCTTGTTGATCCAAGAAGAACTTTAACTTCAACAGTCAAAGTCGATAATGGTCAATTGAGAGTTTGCCCAGTTAAATCACAAGATACTTTACCAAAAGATAGAGTTTTTGATGTTGTTGCAGAAATCGATAAAATGTCGATTAAAGCGCCAGTTCATATTGGTGATGTAGTCATCGAAAATGTTTTAGGGTTAGGCGTTAATATTATCGCCACAAAGAATATTGGGGCAAAGTAGGTCAGAAATATGAATAAATATATTTTAACAATCGATCAAGGTACAACTAGCTCAAGAGCGATGCTTTTTGACCATGATGGGAACGTTTTCTTTAAGGCTCAAGAAGAAGTTGAGTGTTTATTCCCTCACGATGGTTGGGTTGAGCAAAATGCAATTGATTTATGGTTAAGTGTTCTTTCTGTTATTAATGACGTTTTAGCAAGAACCAATTTAACTTATGACAACATAGATTCAATCGGTATTACAAATCAAAGAGAAACAACTGTTATTTGGGATAGAGCAACTGGTATGCCTGTTCATAACGCAATTGTTTGGCAATCAAGACAATCAGCAAAAATTTGTGATGGCTGGAATGAATATAAGGATTTAGTTCATGAAAAAACTGGCTTAATTATCAATCCATATTTTAGCGCATCAAAAATTAGATTTATTTTAGATTCAATTCCTGATGGTCAACAAAGAGCCGAAAAGGGCGAACTTATGTTTGGTACTATCGACACTTGGCTAATTTATAAATTAAGTGGCGGAAAAGTATTTAGAACCGATATTACAAACGCTTCAAGAACGATGTTGTTTAATTTACATACACTTGATTATGATGATGAATTATTAAAACTTTTTAGAATTCCTAGATGCATTCTTCCAGAAGTTTGTCCATCATCTTATTCATTTGCTGAAGCTAGTGTTTTAAAACCAGGATTAATGATTACTGGTGTAGCAGGAGATCAACAAGCAGCATTATTTGGACAAAACTGCTTTAATGAAGGGGACTCTAAAAACACATATGGAACTGGTTGTTTCTTACTTATGAATGTTGGTAAAAAGCCTGTGTTATCGTCAAAAGGTTTAGTTACCACAATCGCATGGCAAATTGGAAAAGAAGTAGTTTATGCTCTTGAAGGTTCAGTATTTATTGGTGGAGCTTGTATTCAATGGCTTCGTGATGAAATGAGAATGATTAAAAAAGCAAGTGAATCTGAAGCGTATGCAATGAAAGTTGTAGGTGAGCCAGGAGTTTATGTTGTTCCTGCATTTGTTGGACTTGGTGCCCCTTATTGGGATGATCAATGTAGAGGTGCAGTTTTTGGACTTACAAGAGCTACAACTAAGGAAGAATTTATTAGAGCAACCTTAAACAGTATTGCTTTACAATCAAAGGATCTTATTAGAGCAATGGAAATTGAATCTAACAAAAAGATAAAAGTATTAAAAGTTGATGGTGGTGCAACCGCAAATGACTATTTAATGCAATATCAATCTGATATTATAAGTAGTAAAGTAGTATTACCACACTGTTTAGAAACAACCTCTCTAGGAGCTGCTTATCTTGCTGGTCTTGAAAGCGGTTATTGGAAAGATTTAGAAGAAGTTAAACACATTCATAGAATTCAAAAAGAATTCAATCCAAAGATGAATAAAGCTCTTATAAAAGAGATTGATAGAAAGTGGAAATCAGCAATTAAGGCAACTAGAACTTTTAAGTAAAACTCACTTTTAAGAAAAATAGTTGAGTTCTGCAAGGTTTTTGTTAAAAAATGTACAAACAGAAAGGAATTTCATGGCAAATTTAGCGAGATTAAACAAACACGATTTTGAACTTGTTGTAAAATCAAGTAATGTGTCATTTGATAATGATTTCGATTTTTTGTATGAAGTTTATAACGCTGTTATTGATGGGATTTATGAAGTCATGGAGGCTTTCCAAAGGAAATATAATCCTGTTAATCACTACATTGTTATTATGTACATTTTGAACGAATACCTTTTTGAAATTGGAATGACAAATAAGGAAGATGTAGCTCGTGTAAAAGAAAGCGATGACTTCTTTAATTTGTTAAGTTCAATTTGTGCAGACAAATATTTAACTAATGAACAACTCAACTATAGATCTCAATCTTTTATTAATAAATTTAATCCACCTGTTTCTACACTTGATTTATATTTAAATTTCATTTTGCAGTTTTTAGGAAACAATGCAACGCGAGATAGATATAACAACTTAGTAAGGGATATGCTCGTAAAAGCTTTCCAAATGTCAAAGTGTATTTTGTCGTTAATAATCGATGGTTTTGAGACTGAGGGTTATTCAACTTGGAGAACTTTGCACGAAAATGAATGCATTTTGATCACTCTTATAAATAATGGAAAAGAGTGTTTTGATGAATATTTTAAACACATAAGATATGCGTTTGCTTATCGTGGAGAGATTCCTTCAAAAGAAGAAACAGATAAAGTTTTTGCTGATATCAAAAATGAAATGAAAGAGCATGGTTTGAAGAGTAAAGACATGAAGAAATTTATTGAATATGGATATCTTTATAAAGTTAAGAATCTTGATCAACTTGAAAATTTCAAACTTAACTTTAGAGATGGTGTTGAAAACGCTGCAGGGCTAAAAGAGTATTCAAAAACTTACGAATATGCTAGTGAAATTGCTCACTCATCACCATTATTGCTTTATTCAAAAAAGACATATTATTTTGGACAAACTATCATTAATTTATACGAATCGTTCTTTAGATTAGAGCGAATATTCAGTATGTATTATAAGTCAACTGTACCTGATGAATTGTTCAGAAAATATGAAGATTTAAAGAAACTTTACTTAACTCAATTACATTCAATTTATCGAATTTATAAACGCAATTTCCCTGCAAAAGTCGAACAAAAATTCGAAAGAGAGGAAAATTAACCAAAAAGATGTGACCGAAGTCACACCTTTTTATTCTGAATCTCTATAACAATTTCCACCAATAAATTCTTTTAAAAGCGAAGTACAAGGGATCCGTTTTTCTTCAATTGGTTTGAAGTATTTAATCATATTTATAAGTCTAAATGCATCAGTGTAATATGGGCTATCATTTGAAATCTTTTTAAGAAGTGGAAGAGCATATTTAGCAAAGACATTAAGCTCATAATTTAAGAAACTGTCAAAGACATAATTTGCATCTTCTTGAGTTTTATAAATCCACTTAAACTCACCACGTCTGACACTAGGCCACATTTTTAATGTTTCTTCTGCACTTGTTCCCCTATATTGATTATCACGAACAATTCTTCTAAGTAATCTAATATCAGTGATGGAAATTGGATTTTCATCATCGATGTTAATTTGAGCTTGAGGAGAAATGTAAATCTTAAATTTCAAATATTTAGGAATAGAAGAAGTCATTCTTTCGTTTAATGCATGAATGCCTTCAACAATAATAAGGTCATTATCGCCAATTTTGACTTTTCTTGAAAAATCTCTAGAGTTCGTTTTGAAATTGTATGTTGGAAGTTTAACCTCATCACCATTTAGAAGTGATAAAACATTTTCATTAAATAATTCTACATTTAATGCATCGATTGATTCAAAATCATATGATCCATCTTCATCTTTAGGGACGTCTTCTCTATTTTTATAATAATCATCAAGTGAAATACGAATTGGATTCAATCCACGACTTTTCAGTTCGACTGTTAATCTATCAGCAAATGTTGTTTTTCCGCTGCTTGAAGGACCAGCAATACAAATAACACGAATGTTATCGATTTGTTGAGAGATTTTTTCACCAAGTTCACAAAGCATTCTGTTGTGTTTGTCTTCACAAATATTGATGAGTTCAACTTGAGATAATTCACTCTTTTTAATTTTCTTATTAATAGAAGAAATATAGTTCAAACCAACGAGTTGACCCCATTTTTGTGAATTGATTAATGAATCTGAGAAGTTTGGTTCATCATTAAATTCAGGAATTTCACCATTTGTTTCGCTACGTGGATATTGAATGAGTAATCCTGGAGCGTAGAAAAGAAGTTTGAAGTTTTTTAAATAACCAGTTGATGGAACCATTTTTCCATACATGTAGTTGTAATATCCGTTGCAGTTATAGAAGTGAACAGTTTTTTCAGGTCTATATTCTAAAATTGCTGCCTTATCAGCTAAATTAAAATCTTCATAAATCTTTTTTGCTTCTTCGTTTGTTTTGATTAATCTAAGGAAAGGATAATCGGCTTTAACGATTTCATGCATCTTTTCTTCGATTTGTTTAACAAGTTTTGGTGTTAAATATAATTCTTTGTTACTTCCTTTGTGAATGAGTTGAGCATAAATCGTTCTTGAAACACTATATGTCATTCTGAATTTGATGCCAGGAATGACTAAGTGAGAAGCCATAGTAAAAATAAAACGCAAACTACGTTCATAAATGCCCATTGCATCATGGTCTTTAAGTGTTAAGAATTCAACATTAGCATCATAATAAACATCGTAATCAAGCTCACGAAGTTGGCCGTTGACAAGAGCACATATATAATCTTTATTTCCGTTAGTTAAATCTAAAAGCTTAACTTTCTTTTCAAAAGTATCACTTTTATTTTCATAAGTGATAGTAAATGCCATAATCTTTATGTCCTTTTATATACAAATTATACAATATATTGGTTAATGAGATAAACCAATTTACGTAACACGCTTTAATATTAAAAATCAAAATTATGAGAATTTCAAGTGAAAATTTATTGATTTTATATGGTTTTTGCAGTGTTTTTCATTAAAATCCATAAAATTCAATAATTTAATATCATTAATAAGTTTCTTTATTTAAATATTAAATAAAGATGTTATAATATTTCTATGAAAATTTTGAGTTTTGATTGGAGCAATTTTTGGGGAAGCATAGGTGATGCTTTCGTAGCTGGATGGGAACACTTTATAGAATTTTGGTTTTCATCTGAAAGCGGTGCAACTCCTTATGTTGTCACATTTTCAATTGGTTTAATATTTTTGGCTGTTTCTTATTTGATAGCAAAATTAGTTTTGTTGATTATCAAAAAGGCATTAAAGCTCGATACTGATTTTGTCAAAGAGAAAACTATAAAGAGATTTTTCTTTAATACATTAAAAGCAATAATTTATATTCTTATTGTTTTAGTATTTTTAGTAATCCTCAAAGTTGATTTAACAGGCTTATCAACTATTATATCAAGTGCAATTTTAGCGATTGGTATCGCACTTCAAGATATCGTTGGTAATTTTGCTAGTGGTGTCATTATCGTTAATACAAAATTATTTGTAATTGGTGAATATATTGATGTTGGTGGCCTTTGTGAAGGTACTGTTGAAGATGTTACTTTCTTAAATACCCATTTAAAGACAGTCGATGGCCAACAAGTTACAGTTCCAAATAAAACTATTACAAATTCAGTAATTAAAAATTACTCAAGAAATGCTGTTAGAAGAATTAATGTAAATCTTGGAGTTGATTACAACACAGATATTGAACTTGCGAAGAAAGTTTTAATTGAACTTTGTAAAAACGATAAGAGAATTATGCAAGATCCAGCCCCTCAAGCAGTTTTAACAGCATTTAATGAATATAGTTTGAATTTATCGATAAGATGTTATGTTCCTACAACAGTTTATTGGACTGTTTTATTTGATTTAAATGAGAAAATTCTCTATGCATTTAGAGAAAACAATATTTCAATTGCCTTCCCACGTGTTGCTTTATCGTCACCTAGTGGTGAAGCGGTTTTACTAGAGAAAAAGGAAAGTAAGCGATGAGTAAATTTTTTAATAATGATAAATCGTTGATATTAACTTATTTAGGTATTTCATTAATTTTTATAGGAGGGAGTTGTTTCTCTCTTTTTGCAAATACAGAATTTAATTATTATCCAATTGTTATAGCGGCAATCTCTTTTGTTTTTGGTTTAGCTTATTTGCTTTTTATGCTTAAAGCGGCAAACATTCAAATTAATGAGCAAAATAAGAAACAACCATCAGTTGCATCACTAATGATTATGAATTTTTTAAGATTCTTTATTGTAATTTTATCGATTGGATCTTCAGTTTTATTCATTTATTTTGGGCCAAGAACTGGAGAATTACCAAAGTGGGTTTTCTTACTTGTTTTAATTAATGGATTACCTTTAATGATCGATACAATTCTATTTTATATGAGGAGTAAATTCAGTGAATAATGTCGTTCTAGACAGCATATTTGATGGATTCTTATCATTTGATTTTGATGATTGGTTTGTTCCAGAAATCATTTCATCTTTGATTGTAATTTTAATCATTATTATTCTTTCATTTGTAATTTATTTTAAATTCAAAGGGGCATCAGAAAATCCTTTAGAAGAACAAAAAGGTTTTAAACTTGTGATTTCAATGGCTGTTGAAAAAGTTGAAAACTTTGTTGTTGAAATAATGGGTGAAAATAATCGTGGTTTTGCTGGTGTAGCCTGTGGATTAGCTATATATGTGTTTTTAGCATTTATTTTTGGTCTTACAGGTTTAGCTTCTCCAATGTCCTATTTAGGAGTTTGCTTATCGCTTGGTTTTACAACTTTAATTTTTATCCACGTGACAGCAATAAGATATCAAAGATGGAGATATTTTAAACGTTACGTTGAACCTATTTTTATCTTTTTGCCTGTAAATATTATTACAACATTTACCCCAGGATTATCGCTTGCACTCCGTTTATTTGGAAACGCAATTGGTGGTTTTTGTATCATGGGTATCGTATATTTTTCGCTTGAAAATCTTTCAAACTTCATATTTGGAAGTATTTTTATGGGCAATTATTGGGCAAACTCACTTGGGGTTACAGTGAGTGGAGCAGAGGGACCTGCAGGTATTTTCTTAGCTCCTGTAATAACTCCTATTTTACATTTTTACTTTGATTTATTTTCTGGATTCATCCAAACATTTGTTTATTTAATGCTTACATTAATTCAAATTCTTCAAGAAATTCCTGAAGAACCTGAATTGGTTATAGAAAAGGTATCACAAAATTCATAGAGGAGGTATACGTATGGAATTACTTACAAATCTTGTGAACGTTTTGGTCAATGATCCAACCGGTATGGCTTATATCGGTATTGGTTTAATGGCTATTGCACTTGGTGCTTCTGGTGCTATGGAAGGTGCAATTTGTATGAAGACCGTTGAAAGTATGGCAAGAAATCCTGAAATGTATTCTAAATTAAGAACTGCAATGATCATTGGATGTGCTTTAACTGAAACAACGGCTATTTACGGATTAGTTGTTGCTATTTTACTTATCTTCGTTGGTTAATGGATTATGAAAACTAAAAATAGAAATAAGAAATTATTTTTATTAAGTTTAGTTTCATTATTCGTGTTAACTTCTTGCGACACTGATAAGTTTGGAGATGATCTCGCATCGACTATTGAATCTAAATTGATCCCAAATCTATGGGCGTTTTTGGTTCAATTCATCGCTTTGCTTGTAATGCTCTTTATCGTTGTTAAGTTTGCTTATAAACCTGTTTCAAAATATTTAAAAGCTAGACGTGAAACTTTGAAAAACGAAGTTGACGATACTTTTAAGAAAAATGAAGAGGCTAAAGTAAATCTTGAAAAATCTGAAGCTCAACTTGCTGATACACGTCGACAAGCAGACGTCATTTTAAACGAGGCTACTTTAGAAGCAAATAAAACACGTAATGAAATACTTGAGCAAGCAAATCAAGAAGCTTTAGAAACAAGGAACAAAGCTCTTGATGATATCGAAAGAGCAAAAGCAAAAGCTACTCGAGAAGTTAGAAATGAGATTGTTGATGTTGCTCTTGACGCAACAGGAAAACTTTTAGAGCGTGAAGTTAATACAAAAGACAATACGAAAATAGTTGATGATTTTATTAAAGGTTTAGAGGAAGAATCGGATAAGTAATAATGGGTGAAGAAAGTTTGTTTAATAGATATGCAATCGCATTACTGAGCTTAGCAATTGAAAAAAATGAAGTTGCAAGTTTTCGTGATGAAGTTAAGCAAATTGTTGTTATTTTAAGAGAAAACCGTGAATTTGCAGAGATTTTGGCAGATTCAAATTACACTCTTGAAGATAAAAACAAGATACTTGATAAAGTTTTTGCTTCTGTTAACACTGATATACTTTCTTTTACAAAAATTATTATTCGTAATGGCAGAGCATTTTACTTATACGAAATTTTTAAAGAAACGCTTTATAGATTTGACGACTATTTGAATATTGAAGAAGGCACTTTCTATTGTGTTTCATCTATGAAAGATGAAGATATTAAAAAAGCAATAGAAGCCGTAGAAAAGAAACTTAATAAAAAAGTTGAATGTGAAATTATTCGCGATGAAACGCTACTTGGCGGATTCAAATTAGTTGTTAAAGATAATGTTTTCGATGCAAGTTTAAAAACTAGACTAGCACGACTAAAAGAAAGCGTTAAAAAATGAGGTGCTTATTATGCAAATAAAACCTAATGAAATCAGCTCTTTAATTAAAGAGCAAATAAAAGAATTTAAGTCTACCCCAGAATATACAAAAGATATTGGTACAGTTGTTTCTGTTGGAGATGGAATTGCAATTATTTACGGCTTACGTAATGCTATTTTAGGTGAGCTTTTAGAGTTTTCATCAGATAGTTATGGTATGGTCATGAACTTAGAAGAAGATAGCGTTGCTTGTGTTCTTTTAAGTAACAAAAATGACATTAAAGAAGGTGAAAAAGTTAAACGTACTGGTAAAGTCATTGAAGTTCCTGTTGGTGACCAAATGCTTGGAAGAGTTGTTGATTCACTTGGAAGAGCAATCGATGATGGAGATCCAATTGAAGTCAAAGAAACTAGACCAATCGAATGTAAAGCTCCATCAATTATGGAGCGTCAATCAGTCAATTCACCTTTAGAAACTGGTATCAAATGTATCGACTCTGTTATCCCTATTGGTAAGGGTCAACGTGAGCTTATTATCGGAGATAGACAAACAGGAAAAACAGCGATTGCTATCGACACAATCCTTAATCAAAAAGGAAAAAATGTTTATTGTGTTTATGTTGCAATCGGACAAAAAAATAGTAGTGTTGCATCAATTGTTGATCGCTTAAAGAGAAATGATGCAATGAAATATTCACTCGTTGTTAATGCTTCCGCAAGTGAGATTTCACCATTACAATACATTGCTCCATACGCAGGTCTTGCAATGGCTGAATATTGGATGAGAAATGGTAAAGATGTACTTATTGTTTTTGATGATTTGAGTAAACAAGCTGTCGCATATCGTGCTTTATCTTTACTTTTGAAACGCTCCCCAGGAAGAGAAGCTTATCCAGGTGATATTTTTTACTTGCACTCAAGATTACTTGAAAGGTGTGCAAGATTAAACGATAAATATGGTGGTGGTTCGATTACCGCTCTTCCAATTGTTGAAACACAAGCTGGAGATATTTCTGCTTATATTCCAACAAATGTCATTTCAATTACTGATGGACAAATTTTCTTACAAACAGATCTTTTCAATGCTGGTCAACGTCCAGCTATTGATACTGGTTTGTCAGTTAGTCGTGTTGGTAGTAGTGCTCAATATAAAGCAATGAAACAAGTTTCAAAATCAATCAAAATGGATCTTGCAAATTATCATGAACTTTTATCATTTGCACAATTTGGTAGTGATTTAGATGAATCGACTAAAAAGATTTTAAATCATGGTAGAGTTGTCACCGAACTTTTAAAACAAGAACAATATTCTCCACTATCTTTAGATAAAGAAGTCGTTCAAATTTATGCAGGTATGAATGGATATTTAGATGCAGTTGATCCTGATAAAGTTAGCGCATTCTTAGAAAATTTATATACATATATTTCACGTTTTCATGGAGAGATTTTAGTTGAAATCAATGCAAAACACGAATTAAATTCTGAAATTGAACAAAAATTAAAAGAGGCAATTGAAAGTTTTATTAAAGAAAGAGCTTAATAAATGGCACAAGGATTAAACAAAGTAAAAAGAAGAATTGCAACTGTTAATTCAACGCGTAAAGTAACAAATGCGATGAAACTTATTTCTAGTGTTAAATTCCGTCAAGCACAAAATGGATATTTAACTAGAAAGAAATATTGTGATGAATTGCAAAACATCGTTGATAGTTGTTTTACTGTTGCTTCTCTTTCATCGACTTCATGTTTCTTACATGAATTTGAGGATGTTGAAAAGACGCTTTATGTTGTTGTATCTTCATCTTTAGGACTTTGTGGTTCCTATAATTACAATATTTTTAGATTCTTATCTTCAGTTTATAAAAACGGAGATGAAATAATTCCTATTGGTAGCAAAATTCACAAAGTCGTATCGGATGATCCTAATATTGTTCATTACGATGATTATGTTGGTATTTTAGAAAATATTACTATGGGAAATGCACGTGTCTTGTCTCGTGATTTGATTAGAAAATATCGTGATGGAAATTATAAAAAAGTCGTTCTCATCTACACTAAATACATTAATCAGATTGCTACAAAAGTTGAAAAGTTAGATTTACTTCCAATTTCTTATAATAGAAATGAACATGATGAAAACTTTGCACCTGATTTAGAACCAAGTATGGATGAAATGGTCACAAAACTCACAAGGAAATATTTAGCAAATCTATTATTTATTAAATTAAACGAATGTTACTTATCTGAAAATTCATCAAGAAGAAACGCAATGGATAACGCTGATAAGAACGCTGAAGAATTAAGTGAAAAATTAACTATTGAATATAACAAAGCACGTCAAGCTGCAATTACTCAAGAAATTACTGAAGTTGTTGCAGGAAGTACGAGCAAATAAGGAGGTTAATATTTATGGAAAACAAGTTAAAAAATGGTAAGGTTGTAAAAGCAATTGGTACGATTGTTGACGTAAGATTTTTAGATTCTTATCTCCCAGATTTATTAACTGCACTTATTATTAAATTAAATGGGAAAGACCTATATTTAGAAGTTGAACAACATGTCGGAGATGATACTGCACGTTGTGTTGCTATGGGCCCAACCGAAGGTATTTATAGAGGCATGGAAGTCATTAATACTGGCAAGCCAATTGAAGTTCCAGTTGGTGAAGCTACTCTTGGTAGAATGTTCAACGTTTTAGGCGAACCAATCGATGAGATTGATGATGTCAGTGAAATTGAAAATGCTAAGAAAATGCCAATTCATAGAAACCCACCAGCATTTAACGAGCAAGAACCACATACACAAATCCTTGAAACTGGAATCAAAGTTATTGATTTACTTTGCCCATATGTTAAAGGTGGTAAAGTTGGTTTATTTGGTGGAGCAGGTGTTGGTAAGACAGTTTTAATTCAAGAATTGATTAATAACATTGCAACTGTGCAAAAAGGTATTTCTGTTTTCGCTGGTGTCGGTGAAAGATCAAGAGAAGGAAATGATCTTTATAATGAAATGAAAGGCACAGGTGTTTTAAATAAAACAGCCCTTGTTTATGGTCAAATGAATGAAGTTCCAGGAGCCAGAATGAGAGTTGCTCTTTCCGCTTTAACTATGGCTGAATATTTTAGAGATACTATGAATCAAGACGTTTTGTTCTTTATTGATAATATCTTTAGATTTACTCAAGCTGGAAGTGAAGTTAGTGCTTTAATCGGAAGAATGCCATCAGCAGTTGGATATCAACCAACTCTTGCAACCGAAATGGGTCAACTTCAAGAAAGAATTACCTCAACTAAAAATGGTTCAATTACCTCAATTCAAGCAGTTTATGTACCTGCTGATGATTTAACTGACCCAGCTCCAGCAACCACATTCTCTCACTTAGATGCTAAAACAGTTTTGGATAGAAACACCGCATCATTAGGCATTTATCCCGCTGTTGATCCTCTTGAAAGTTCATCAAATATTCTTGACCCTAAGATTGTTGGTGAAGAACATTATGCTGTAGCTCAAGGTGTCATTAAAATTCTACAAAGATATAAAGAATTACAAGACATCATCGCTATTTTAGGCATTGAAGAGTTGGGCGATGACGATAAGATAATTGTTAATAGAGCACGTAGAATTCGTAATTTCCTTTCACAACCATTCCACGTTGCTGAAGCATATACTGCATATAAAGGAGCTTATGTTAAAGTTGCTGATACTGTTCGTTCATTTAAAGCAATTTTAAGTGGTGATTATGATTCTTATCCTGAATCAGCATTCTTATATTGTGGTACAATTGAAGATGTAGTTAAAAAAGCCGGAGAAATTAAATAATGTCCGATAAAATCCATTTAGAATTAATTTCAATTGATGGAAAAGAAGAATATGTCGATGTGGATTCTGTTTACGTTGACATCCCATATTCTGGTGTTTTAGGTATTCTTCCAAATAGACAATCAATAGTTGCAATGCTTCATATTGGATATTTTTACTACACAATCGGTGATGAAAAAGTGGTTTTTGCAATTAGTGGTGGAGTTTTAAATTTTAGAGACAATAGATGTGTTATTTTGGCAGATACTTGGGAAAAGCAAGAAGAACTAGATCTTGAACGTATTACAAGAGCAAAAGAAAGAGCTGAAGGGATCCTTGAAAAAATAGACAACAAGAACTCAATTGAATACCAAAACGCAACTTTTAGTCTTAAAAAAGCTGTAAATAGATTGAAACTTTTAAAATGAGGTTATCGTTATGAAGAATTTTATCTTTATCTCTCCAAATTTTCCTGAAACATATTGGAGATTTTGTATTTCTTTAAGAGATTGCGGATTGAATGTTTTAGGAATTGGTGATTGTCCTTGGTTTGAATTAGCAGATGAAGTTAAAGATGCACTCACTGAATATTATTATTGCTATGATTTATCTGATGATGAAGCTTTAATAGAAGCAATTTCTTATTTCCAAGAAAAATATGGTGAAATTAGTTATTTAGAAAGTAATAACGAATATTGGTTAGAACAAGATGCTAAAATGAGAACAATTTTTGGTATCACAACAGGACCTAATTTAGAAACAATTAAAAACTATAAACAAAAATCTTTAGAGAAATATTTTTATGAACGAGCAGGCATCAAAGCTGCTAGATGGACACTTGATACTTCATTAGAAAAAGTTGCTGCATTTGCTAAAGAAGTTGGCTATCCAATCTTTGCAAAACCAGATAATGGCGTTGGAGCTCAAGATACATATAAAATTAAAAATATTGAGGATTTGCAGGCTTTTTTCAAGAAAAAGGATATAAATAAACCATATATTGTTGAAGAATTTGTTGAAGGACAGATCATTTCATTTGATGGAATCACTGATTCAAAAGCTGAACCAGTTTTCTATTGTCATCATGTTTTTTTGAATGATAATTCAGCAATCGTTCAACAAAAACTTGATGATATGTATTATTGCGTTCCGATGGATAAAGTGCCTCAAGATGTCTATGAGGCAGGCATTAAAACTCTAAAATCTTTTAATGTTCAAAATAGATTTTTCCATCTTGAATTCTTTAGATTAACAAAAGACCATCCTTTTTTAGGACCTAAAGGGACCATTGTAGCACTTGAAGCTAATATGCGTCCTGCTGGAGGCTATACTCCAGATCTGATTAACTTTGCAAACTCATTAAATTGTTATAATATTTATGCTCAAAGCATTGTTTATGATGAAAATCGTGAATATATGGGACACGAAAAGTATTATTCGTGTGCGATTGGCTTAAGAGACGAGATTAAATATAAGAATAAATTAGATAAAGTATTAGAAATTTATAAAAATAACATTTGCTTTTATGGAAGATATCCTAAAGCAATCACTGATGATATGGGAGACTCATTTATCTTTGCAAAGTTTGAGACACTTGATGAATTATTAAGTTTTGATAAATTTGTTAGAGAGAAGGAAGGAGAATAATATGTACGAAGGTTTAAAAAAATTATTTAAGTCATTTGATCAAAAAACGATAACACCCGAAAATTTTTATGCTTTCATTGAAATTCCTAAGGGTGGGAAAATTAAATATGAATTTGATAAAGAAGTTGGCTTAATTAGAATGGATAGAATTTTATTTACGTCGACACACTATCCACATAATTATGGTTTTATTCCTCTCACATACTGTGATGATGGTGACCCTCTTGATGTTTTGGTTCTTTGTAGTGATTCTTTAGCTCCTTCAACAATTGTTGAATGTAGGCCAATTGGAGTTTTAGAAATGTTGGATGGTGGAAAAAGAGATTCTAAGATAATTGCTGTCCCATTACATGATCCTTATTACAATGTCTATAATGACATTAGCGAAATTCCAATTCATGTTGCTGAAGAATTAAAGCATTTCTTTGATGTGTATAAAAACTTAGAAAATAAGGTTGTTAAAACTGGTGATGTTGAAAATGCTAAAGCTGCAAAAATGGTAATTGCAGAAGCAATCGATCTTTATAAAGCTACTCAATTTTAACTAAAACCCTGCAAAACTCGATTATTTTTATGATTGGAATCATTTTATATAGACCAGAAAAACCAAGCAATGTTGGTAATATTTTTCGAACAGCAATGGCAATCGAGGGCAAATTAATAATAATTGGTCCTCTATCTTTTGAATTAGATGACAAGTCACTTAAAAGAGCTGGCATGGACTATATTAAAGAAACTGATTATGAATATTTTGAAAACTACGATGCTTTTTTAAATGAATATAGAAACATAAATATTTATTATGTCACCAGATATTCAAAAAATATCTACACGCAAAATGATTATAGTAGTTTGACGAAAGATATTTATTTTATGTTTGGGAGAGAATCTACTGGAATTCCTCATGATATTTTAAGAGAGCATTATGAAAAAACCATTAGAATCCCAATGGTAATAAGTGCACGTAGTCTAAATTTATCAAATAGCGTAGCCATCGTAGTTTATGAGGCTTTAAGACAAAGAAATTTTTATGGTTTGGCAACTCGCGAGACTATAAAAGGCGAAGATTTTTTAGAAGAAGAAATTAAAAACGTTTAGCTTCCTTGATTAAAGAAGCAAAATCATATTTCAAAGATTTAATTAAATAGGATTCATAACTTGAAAGCTTAACTAAACCAGGTTCGGATCCTTTTTTAATTTTTGAGCATTGAGCGACTATAATTTCTCCATCATTGTGACCTGTCAAGAATGCACAAAGCTCGCAAGCAAATTCTAATAATTCGTCATCTAGTTCACTTGAAAAAATGATTACATGATTTCCGTGCTCATTTTTTGTATGCAAAAAATAATCATTTCTTGATGCATATTTCCAGGTTAAATTATCGTTTTGCAAACTATTTTTTCCGAATCCAATTTTAACGCCATTATGTAATAAATAATAAGGTTTTGCAGCGTTTTTCAAATTTTTAGGCGTTTTATTATGTTTCTCTTTTAGCAATTTTTTCTCAATTAATTCTGGGATTAATTCTAAATAATCATTTTCGTTATAGTATGGTAAGGATGAATAAACAGATGTTAGATAATCAATCTCGTATTCAGTTTTATCTATGTAATCTTTTGTAGAAAGTAAGGTTTGTTTTGCCTTTTTATATATCTTATAAAGTTGATTAAGATTTTGGCTTGGTGAATAGTTTTCATTAATTTTTATCTTCTCGCCAAAATAATCAAAATAAGAATCTCCACGTTTTATTTCGCTCATAATCGTCAAAAAATAATCAGCATAGTCTTTGTAGTTAAGTTTTTTTGTGGCTTCGTTTTGATCATCTTTTATTTTCTCAATTTTCTTATTTAATGATTTAATTTTTCTTTTTATATTAAGCGCGACTTCTTTATATTTTGCTGCAACATAAAGCGATTCAAGATTTTGAATGTAGTATTTTTCGTTTTCGATATCTTTTTCTTTGACTTCTTTTGCAAAATTTAGTTTCTCAGGAGGTAAATATTTTGCATTTTTTAGGATTGGATGATTTGTATCGATTCCTCTAAAACGAAAAGCTTCCTCAATTTTGTCTTCATTTAAAAGTATGAGATTAGTATTAGACTTAAAGATCTCAAAGATTAAGAAGTAGTGAATTTTATCATAAGTATCGTTTATTTTGCTAAATTCAAGACACAAAATATTGTCGTCGTTTAAAACTTTAGCACTAAGCAAGCATGAATTTGCAAGTTTGTTTTTAATCTTTTGGTAAAAAGAAGATGTAGAAGAAAATGTGTAGCGTTCATCGATTAATGAAACAAAAGGATTTTTTGAGTTCAAGGAAATAAAAATAGATTTAGCTTTTGATCTTGAGAATCTAAAAATGTAATCGAATTCAGACAAGCATTCAATTCGATTAAGATAACTTCCTTTCAAATCCTTATTAATATTTGAAACTATTTCTTCTAATTTTTCTTGAATAAGCATATACAAATTATAAGTGATTTGATTATCAATTTAAAATTATTTATAATTTACACAATATGAAGGGACTTTTAATAGTTTTAAGTGGACCTAGTGGTGTTGGGAAAGGCACCGTTAGAAAAGTTTTGATGGAAGACGAAAGCTTAAAATTAGCTTTCTCAATTTCTATGACTACCCGTCAACCTAGAAACGGTGAAATTGATGGTGTCGATTACTTTTTTGTCGACAAAGAAACCTTCAACCAAAATATTAAAAATGGTGAGTTATTAGAGTACGCTAGATTTGTTGGAAATAGTTATGGCACCCCAAGAAGTTACGTTGAAAAATTGCGTAACGAAGGGAAAAATGTACTTTTAGAAATTGAAACAAATGGTGCAAAACAAGTAATGGAAAAGTTTTCTGATGATGACAAGTTTGTTTCTATTTTTTTACTGCCACCAAGCCCAGAAGAATTAGAATCTCGAATTAGAGGCAGGCAAACCGAGTCAGAAGAAGTGATCCAAGAGAGATTAGCAAAATCAAGAAAAGAACTTAAACTATCTTCTTTATATATGTATCAAGTCGTTAATGAAACTCCTGAACAAGCCGCAAAAGAGATTTCAAAAATAATTAAGTCAAAAGAAAATTAGATGTACATTCTCAAAGTATTAGTCGAGCATACAACATTAAAACTAAACCGCGAATTCCTTTATTCAAGCGAAGAAAAAGTAGAAATTGGGGTTCGTGTTTTTATTAATTTTAATAATCAAAAGATTGTTGGTTTTGTTATTGATGTATTCGAGCTTAATGAAACACTTGAAAGTTATTCTAGACGAATCGGCTTTGAAATTAAACCTGTTGCAGAAATTCTAGATGATAAGCCAATTTTAAACGATGAACTGCGGAATCTTGCTACTCAACTTTCAGAGCATTATTTTTATCCGCTCATCGGCATTTTGCAAACGATGTTACCTCCTTCGATGAAACCAAAACATGTTGCTTTAAATAGTCCAAAAATTAAATATGATGAGTTTTATAAACTCAATAAAGAAAAGTTAAAAGATGAGATTTTGAGCAAAAACGCTGCAAAACTCCTATTAAAATTTGAAAATACACCTGTTTTAAACAAAAATAAATTGTCAAAATCCAAAACTTTAGATGATTTAATTTCTCGTGGAATTATTGAAATTGAAACAATTGAAGCCAACAGATATAAACCAGTTATTACTTTTGATTATGAAAAAGAAATTACATTAACAAAAGAACAAGAAAAGGCTTTTGAAGAAATAGCAGAAGAAAAAGAAACTTCGACATTTTTATTAAAAGGGATTACTGGATCAGGCAAAACCGAAGTTTATATTAAACTAATTGAGAGAATTAAACTTGAAAATAAAGGTTCAATCATTTTAGTCCCAGAAATTGCTCTTACTCCATTAATGATCTCACGATTATTATCATATTTCGGAGAGGGAGTTGCTGTTTTACACTCTTCGCTTACACCTGCTCAAAGATACGATGAATATCGTAGAATTGCAAAAGGTGATGCTCAAATTGTTGTCGGCATAAGAAGTGCGATTTTTGCCCCAGTTCATAATTTAGGTTTAATTATTATTGATGAAGAAAACGATGATAGTTATAAAGAAGACGATCAAAGATTTTTATATAATGCAAAAGATGTTGCTTTGATGAGAGCAAATAATAATAACGCAAAATTAGTTTTAGGAAGTGCAACTCCTTCGGTTGATACAATGGCAAAAGCTAAAAAGGGCTTAATTAAACTTGTTGAATTAAATAATAGATATTACGATGTTGATCTTCCAAATGTAACTATTGTGGATCGTAACGACAAAAATCTTTTCTCTTATAAGAGTTCAGTTTTTTCTTTACCTTTAATTCAAAAAATGAAAAAAGTTATCGCTGATGGTGAGCAAGTAATCCTTTTAATAAATAGTAGAGGTTACTCTAATAATTTACAGTGCAGGGAATGTGGGGAAGTTTTTAAATGTCCTACATGCAATTTGCCGCTTCATTATCATCGTTTAGATAATGTTTTATATTGTCATCATTGTGAATTCAAGATGAAAAAACCTACTCATTGTCCAAAATGTAACTCTGAATATTTCAAATTTGGTAATTTCGGCATTGAAAAGGTAGAAGAAGATTTTAAGAAAATTTTTAGTATTCCTTATTTAGTTTTAGATAGCGATAGAGCAAATAAGACATATCAAATTGAGGAAACCTTAAAAGATTTTAACGATAATAAAGCACAAGTTTTAATTGGAACTCAAATGGTTAGTAAAGGCCATGACTTTAAAAATGTTTCTCTTGTTGGAGTTTTAAATGCTGATACTTTATTAAATTTTCCAAATTATAGAAGTAATGAAGTAACGTTCTCGCTCATCACTCAAACCATAGGTCGAGCTGGAAGATTTGAAAAGACCGGAGAAGCAGTAATTCAAACTTCTTATATAAATGATTTTGTTATTAAATGCGCGGCAGAGCAAAATTACCAGAAATTTTATGAAGAAGAAATTAAAAGAAGAAAGATGAGCGATTATCCTCCTTTCATGAATATTCTTTCTTTCACAATGAGATCAAAAAAAGAAGATATGACTAAAAAATATTCAGAAACAATTAAGAACTATTTTGCTTCTTTGTTGTTAAATGATGTAACAGTTTTAGGTCCATCAAAAATTACAAAAGTTGGCCCATATTTCTTAAATAATGTTTTTGTAAAGTACAAAAAGTTAAATGTTTTAAGTGATCAAATTAAGTTATTGATAGACTCATATAAAAACGAAAAAGATATTCAAGTCAAAATTAATTTGAATCCATATAATTATTAAATTTCAAAAATTTTAGAAAAAGTCTTAATTTAAGGCTTTTTTTGAATTATTAAATTGAAATTACTACCTTAATAATCTATGATTATTATTACTAGAGGTATTTTATGATTACGATTTCTATTATTGGCGTTGATCCATTTATGGTTAGACAAATTTCAAAAGCAATGACTAGCAAGATTGCAGCTCTTTACGAAGTGCATAAAGATGAAGTCAATTTTTATGCTCCTGAATGTCTATATATTCATGATGGTGTCGAGCAAAATACTTGGAATGTTTTAGTAAAAGTAAACGCCCCTTTGAAAGTGAAAGTTTTAGAGAAACAAGCAGTTAGAATTATTCATGAGTTTATGGTGGATGCTTGTGTTAATTTATCTGTTGAATTTTATTATTATTCTCAAGATAATCGCTATGAATTTATAGACCCAACTCATCCAAGGTATATGACCGAGGAAAATACTGTTGATTTGTTTGAAGATGAAGAAGTTGAAGAGGAGTTTGAAGACGAAGAAACAGGAGAAGAGCCTTATTTGGGAAATATATTTGAAGATTTTGATAAGAAAATGGGTTAGGAGTAATTATGAAGATTTATGACATCTGTTTTAAAATTCTAAAATCTGTTTTAAAAGATAAAAGCACATTCTCTTTTTCTTTAAAAAAGAATTCTGCTGGTCTTAAAAAAGAAGAAGCTGCTTTGACTTCTAATTTAGCAGGATTATTTTTAAGAAATTATTATTTAATTTGTGTCATTGCTGAGTCTATTTTCTCAGTAAAAGATGTTGAACCATTGATTTACATTGGTTTAGTTTATATGAATAACAGCTATAAAAAAGCGTTAGATGAAAAAGAGTCAACGAAATATTTGATTCAAAAATTATCGCTTTATCAAGTCAAATTTTCTGATGAAGCCAAACAAAAATGGGATATTGCCATCGCTGATAAAAGAGAGTTTTTAAGACAAAATGTAGGGGGCAATCGAGTTAAGTTTTTGAGTGCTAGAAATAATTTACCTGCTTGGGTTGTTAAATCTTTGATCACTCAATATGATGATGAAATTGCTGTAAAAACGATTAATGCGATGACAAAAATGCCTGCTCAATTTGCTTATTTAAATAAAGTTCTTGCTAGTGAAAATTATCAAGAGAAAATGGGCGATTTTGAAAAAGTTAGTGGCAATTTATATTTGTTCAAATCAAATTCTAGTATTAGGAAAAATGAACTTGTAAGAAATGGAACAATTGTTCCAATTCAAAAAGCTGAATATTACTTCGCCCTTAAATTGCCAGAGATTCAAGGTGGATTTGTTTCGATGTTTTTTGAAGGCAAAAATTCGCTTTATCCAATCTTACTTGATAGATATTTATCAAATAATAAAGTCTCATTGTTATCGCCAAATGTTAAAGGCAATACCGATCTTTTCATGAGGGTTAAAAATAAAGCTGGTTCAAATTTAAGTGTCTATGAATCTCCACGTCATGAAATTATTTCTCACCTTTCAGAAAAGCAAGATATATTTATTTTTGCACCTGAATCTAGTGAATTAGAGTTATTAAGAAGAGCTCCAGAATATGGAATGCTTTTTGATACAAATCAATTAGACAGAATTATTCAAGAACAACAAAAAGGCTTAGAAGAGATTGCTCAATTTGTTGGAGATGGTGGTTATTTAGTCTATGTTGTTCCAACATTTAACATTAAAGAAACATATGTTAGAACAAGAAATTTCTTAGAAAGTAATAAGAATTTCACAATTACTGGGGAAAAATTATTCTTCCCATTCGAACATGAAAATAGCGTATATTATTACGCCATATTAAAGAGAAAATAAAATGCTTAATTTGTATGATTTTACCTTATCTAAATTAGAAGAACACTTGATTGCTCGTGGTGAAAAGAAATTCCGTGCAACTCAGCTTTTTAAGTGGATTTATGAAAAAAGGGTAGAATCATTTGATGAAATGAGTGATGTTTCACTCAAATTTCGTGAAGTTTTAAAACAAGAATATTCTTTAGAAAAACCTAAAATTTATACTAAACAAGTTAGTAAAGATGGCACAATTAAGCTACTTTTAGAACTTTCTGATGGTTCAAAAGTAGAGACTGTTTTAATGCGCTACAATTATGGAAATGTTGCATGTGTTACTAGCGAAGTTGGATGCAACATGGGTTGTGCATTTTGTGCTAGTGGTCTCTTAAAAAAGAAAAGAGAACTTAAAGTTTCTGAACTCGTTGGTCAAATTTTAGTACTTGATGATTTATTAAAAGATGAAAATAGTCGTATTTCTCATGTTGTCGTGATGGGTACTGGCGAGCCTTTTGATAATTATGATAATGTGCTAGATTTTATTAGAATTTTGAATCACCCTTATGGATTTGCAATCGGAGCACGTCACATTACTGTTTCAACTTGTGGAATTGTTCCAATGATTTATAAATACGCTGAAGAAGGATTGCAAATCAATTTAGCTATTTCTTTACATGCTCCAAGTAATGAAATAAGAAACAAAATTATGCCTATAAATCGAAAATATGACATAAACGAACTCATGGAAGCTGTGAGATATTATGAAAAAACAGCGGGTAGAAGAGTAACTTTTGAATATATTTTGCTTAAAGACATTAACGATTCAAAAGAATGTGCACTCGAATTAACAAGATTAATAAAAGGAACACTTGCTTATGTTAATTTAATTCCTTTTAATCCTGTAAATGAACTTAAATATAGAAGAAGTGATGAAAAATCCGTCCATGATTTTTTAGATACTTTAATGAAAAATGGAGTAACTGCAACAATCAGAAAAGAATTTGGAACAGACATTGATGCTGCATGTGGTCAATTAAGAGCAAAAAATGAAAAAAAGATTTAACGGAAATTTTAGCTACAAAAAAGACATTGGAAAAGTAAGAATTTCTAATGAAGATGAATGCAAAGTTATCGTAAATGGTGCTGGCAATGTTTTAATGATGGTTGCCGATGGAATGGGTGGCCACAACAAAGGTGATTTTGCTTCAGAAAAAACGATCAGTATAATTGGAGAAATTTTTAAAGAGAAAAAAGGATTTATCAATACATTTTTTGCTGCTCAATGGGTTCAACGAATTATAAAAAATGCGAACACAAGAATTTATAATATCCAAGATAAAAATGCCGATTATAAAAATATGGGTACAACTCTTGCTCTCGTCTTACTTTTAAAAAATAAGATGATTGTCGCAAATTGTGGTGACAGTAGAGTATATTGGGTTAAAAATAATGAGCTTGTTCAATTAACAGAAGATCAAACATATGTTAATTTTTTGCTTCATAGTGGGCAAATTACTGAAGAAGAAGTTGCAACCCATCCAGATAGACACATTCTTACAAATGCCTTAGGTCTTTTCCCATCAATTTCTATAGATTTAAGAGTTTATAACTATAGTGGCGAAACAATTTTTATTTGTAGTGATGGCGTTTATAACAACATTAAAAAACGTGATATTTTAAATGTTTTAAATACAAAATTGAGTGTCGAAGATAAAGCGCAATCATTAATTAGTTTAGGGAATTTTAATGGTGGTAGCGACAATATGTCTCTTGTTATTTGGGAGGCAGTAGATGATTAGAATCAATGATTTTTTAAATGAGCGATATAAAATTATTGCTGAACTTGGTCATGGTGGAATGAGTGATGTTTATGAAGCTCGTGATATCATTTTTAAAAGACCAGTTGCGATAAAAATTATCCGTTTTGATACTGCAAATAAGATTGAAAATTTAATTAGATTTCAAAATGAAGCAAGATTTGCTGCTGCTTTTTCTCATCCAAATATTGTAAAAATTTACGATTATGGAGAGTATGAAAACTTGCCTTATATCGTTCAAGAATTTATTAAAAGCGATACTTTGCGTGATGTTTTAGATTATAAAAAAAGCTTTAGAGAAAACGAAGCTTGTTCGATTATGCTTCAACTTTGTGATGCATTAATTGAGGTTCATTCTAAAAAAATTGTTCATAGAGATATCAAACCTCAAAATATTTTCTATGGTAACGATGGGACAATTAAGCTCGGTGACTTTGGTATTTCTGTCTTGATTGACTCACCATTAAACGTTAACGAAAATAAAAAAATCATGGGAACTGTGCAATATTTATCTCCTGAACTTGTTTATGGAAAAAAGCCATCTTTTCAAAGCGACATCTATGCTTTAGGAATTACTTTTTATGAAATTGTCACCGGTAAAGTTCCTTTTGATGATGAAAAACCTAATGTTGTTGCTCAAATGCAAATTAAAGATGAAGTGCCTTCACCTTTGAAAATTATTCCTTCTTTATCTCAAGATATTGAAAAAATAATAATGAAATGTTTAGAAAAAGATTTAGATAAAAGATATAAGTCTGTAGAAGAAATAAAAAAAGATATTTTAGCTTTTTATAAATCTGGCTCTAAAAAGAAGAAAAAAGGTTCATTTTTTGTTAAAATATTTGGTGTGAATAAGTGATATGAAAAAAGTAGAAATTGCTCCTTCAATATTAAATGCTGATTTTAAAAATTTAGAATCCGAGATTAAAAAAGTTGAAGATCTTGGTGTTAAATTTTTGCATTTTGATGTTATGGATGGTCATTTTGTTCCTAACATTTCTTTTGGTGCGCCAATTTTAGCTTCGATTTCTAAAATTCATAACATGATAAATGATGTTCATTTGATGATTAGTGATCCATTAAAATATGTTCCAGATTTTGCAAAAGCTGGTGCAGATTTAATAACTTTTCATTATGAAAGTTATGAAGAAAAAGAGAAAATTTTAGAAACAATTAAACTTATTAAATCTTTAAATATTAAATGTGGTATCTCTATAAAACCTGCGACAACTGTCGAAGAAATTTTACCTTATTTAGATAAGGTAGATTTAGTGCTAGTCATGTCTGTTGAACCTGGTTTTGGAGGTCAAAAGTTTAATCCAGTTGCACTTGAAAAAATTAAAGAATTAAATAGATTAAAAGATGAAAATAATTACCATTATTTAATTGAAGTTGATGGAGGCATCAATGCCGAAACTGCTATAAGTTGTAGAAGCGCAGGAGTAGATATTTTAGTTTGTGGAACCTACCTTTATAGAAGTAAAAATCTAAAGGAAGATTATGAAAAATTAATTAAATAATATGAGACACGTTATTGTAATTTTTATAATTTTAGGAATTTTGAGTTTTGCTAGTTTATGGTTTGTTGAAATCAAAGCTTTTAATCGAACAGGATCTGCAAAATTTAATTTTTTGACTTACCTTCCTTATGAGATAAATAGATTTAAAAGAGATCAAAAATCTAGTTATGTTTTTCCTGTTATTCAAGTTGCTGGAAGTATCTTTTTTGCTTTTCCTTTATATTTATTTGCTATTTTAGTTTATCAAAGTGGTGGAAGTGCTATTCCTTGTTTTATTTTTGCTGGAGTTTTATCTTTAGCGTTAATTGTTTATAACATTGTTTCGTTTATAAAATTATCTGCATTTAAACTTCACATGGTTTTTGCCACAATTTTTGTTTCACTAACTTTATGTTTAGATGCATTATATTTATTCTTTTTAACTAGCAGCAAATATTATTTTTTAAATGGTGTAATTTCTCAAAATATGCAAATTTCATTATTTATAATTCTCATCATTTTCATGATTTTTGAATTTTTCTTAATGTTAAATCCTACTTATAAAAATTGGGCAAGAATGGTAAAAGTTGATGCTGAAACTTTTAATCGACCAAAGAAGTGCTATCTTGCTATTTTGGAACGGGGAACTATGTTAAATCTTATGCTTTCATATGTCCCAATTCTCATAATGTTATATTTTTAATTATTTAAAATTTGCAATAAAAAAACTTCCTTTATCTGGAAGCTTTTTTACTATTAATCTTCTTTAAGTGATTTGTTGAGACTACGATAAGCACGAGCACTCATTCTTACTTTACAAACTTGACCATCGATTTCGACTCTGTATGTATGTAAGTTGACATTCCATCTTCTTCTTGTTGCTCTTAAGCTGTGTGAACGGTTGTTACCACTAATTGGTCCTTTACCTGTTACTGGACAATATCTTGACATTTCGTTTGCCTCCTTTCAAATCAGCGTGATTAATATTAGCACAATGGCTTTACTTTGTAAAGCATAAAATTCGGCCATGAAGTTTTGTATAACTTGAAAAACTTAATTCCGTTTTTAGAATTAAACTTTGTTTTTCGGCATTTTCTCTTACAAATGTTATGTTTTATATGTCTATGCTTCCGTCGAAAGGAGGTCAACATATGAAACAAAAGCATATGACAAAAG